>CAWGME010000006.1:0-187715 GCA_963823595.1 uncultured Acidobacteriota bacterium | reverse complement strand
AGCTCTGCTACCAGACGCGGCAGCGGTCCACGGGAGCCATCGGCTGGCCCTTTTTGCAGCTGAAGGCGGTCGCGAACTCCGGCATATTGCGGATGACGCCGTTGGCGCGGAAATGGTTGGGCGAGTGCGGATCGGTCTGCACCAGCAGGCGGACGAAGGCGGGCCGGTCGTTGGAGCACCAGTTCTGGGCATAGCCGATGAAGAATTGCTGCTCCGGGGTATAGCCGCCCATCTTTTTCGACAGATCCATATTGTGCTGGTGGGCGTAGGCTTCCATGGCCATGTAGGCGAGGCGGATGCCGCCATTGTCGGCGGTGTTTTCGCCCAGCGTGAGCTTGCCGTTCACGTGGAGATCGCCGACGGCGACGAAGCTGCTGTACTCATTGGCGATGCATTCGGTGCGCTGGTCGAACTGTTTCTTGTCCTGCGGCGTCCACCAGTTTTTCAGATTGCCGTGCCCGTCGAACTGGCTGCCCTGATCGTCGAAGCCATGGGTGAGCTCGTGACCGATGACGGCGCCGATATGGCCGTAATTGATCTGCTGCGGCTGGGAACGACTGTAGAAGGGCGGCTGCAGAATGCCGGCGGGAAAATTGATGTCATTCATGCTGGAATCGTAATCGGCGTTGACGGTCGGCGGGGACATATCCCACTCGTTCTTGTCCACCGGCTTGTTGATTTTGTTTAGCAGGCGCTGGGCTTCAAATTGGCGGGCGCGGATGGAATTCTGGAGCGCCTGGTTGGGCTCAATGGTCAGCTTGGAGTAATCCCGCCATTTGTCGGGATACCCGATTTTGTTGGTGATCAGATCGAGTTTCTGAATGGCCTGGACTTTCGTTTCCGGCGTCATCCAGCTCAGCGTGGTCAGGTCCTTGTTCATGGCGGCTTCAATGGCCTTCACCATATCCAGGGTCTGTTGTTTGCTGTCGCCGGCAAAATATTTTTCGACATAGACCTGGCCCAGAGCTTCGCCAAGCGCGGCGTCGGTGGCGGAAACACAGCGCTTCCAGCGCACCTGCATCTGTGGAACCCCGAAGAGCTGGCGGCCGTAGAAGTTGAAGTTTTCATCGTCGTACTGTTTGGGAAGGCGCGAGGCGAAGGAGTCAAGCAGATGCACCCGCAGATAATTGCGGATGGTTGTCATATCGGTTTGCTCGATGATGCCGTTGAGCGCCTGGAAGTAGGCCGGACTGGCTACATTCAAGGTGGTGATGGGGGGTGCGCCGGAGTCGCGGATAAGGGCGCTCCAATCGAGGATTGGATCGGTGGCGGCGAGGCTGGTGACGGTTTCAATGTGATAGGTCTTGTAAGGATCGCGGCGCTCGACCACCCCCATGGAGACTTTTGCAAGGGAGGTTTCAAAAGCGAGAACAGCGTTTGCATCCGCTGTGGCCTTGGCCTGCGGCTCGCCGTAGAGGTGGAGCATGTTAGCCAGGTGCTGCACATATTGCTGGCGCACCTGGACACTTTTGGCATCGGTGCGGAGGTAATAGTCCTTTTCGGGCAAGCCGAGCCCGCCCTGGTCGACGACGGCGATTTCCCGGGTCGCGTCTTTATAGTCCTGCATGGAACCGAGATCGAAGAACGCCTTGACGCTGATCTTCTGATAATGGGCGATGAGGGCGGGCAGCTCTTTCTTGTTCTTGAGGGCAGCGATGCGTTCCAGCTCCGGCTGCAGAGGCTTCAGACCGGCGGCGTTGATGGCCGCCGTGTCCATGCAACTCGAGTAGTAGTCGCCGATCTTCTGTTCGTTCGCGGAGCGGCTGGGCGAGGATTTGGCGGCCTGCTCCAGAATGCCGTGGAGTAGCTGGCGGTTGTACTCATCGAGATTCACGAACGGGTTGAACCAGGGCTGATCGGCGGGAATGGGATATTTCTGGGCGAATTTTCCGCAGGCGTACTGATAGAAGTCCGTGCATGGGTCGGCGCTGGTGTCCATGACGCTGGAATCGAAGCCGGGAATTGGAGCGATTTTGGTCGTTTCTGCCTTTTGCGCCGCTGGGGCGGTGTTCTGGCCTGCAGCGGAGACGCAGAATGCGCCGGTGGTGAGCGGCAGCGATAGGGCCAGGAGAAAACGCAGAAATTTCTGGAGAGCCATGGAGCTTGGTTCCTTTCCTCAGGAAAGCGTAACTTGTTGTAGATGATGCGTGCCTTACCATCGGAAACCAGCAAAGAAGCGAAGTCAACCCGAAAAGAGAAAATGCCCGGTCACGAACGATTGCGATGGGATGAGAAGCGCGGGTTTCCGCGGCTGACGTTTCTCGGTTGTTGTGTGCTGGTGCTGGCGTTTGCAGTACCGAACCTGCATGGCGAGCGGCCGGCTCGCAAAACTGCGAAAGAGAACGCGAAGGCCGCCCAGCCGGAGACAAAAATTCCGGTCGCCGGTCTGGGCTACATGGTGCCGGGGGAGTTGCCCCAGTTCGACTACGAGGCGATGGTTGAGCTGCACTTCATCGATGCAACCCATCTGCTTTTTACATTCAATATCGGCGGTCTGCTGCAGCGCGATCAGAAATGTGCCCTGTCGAATGTGCAGCGGATGGTGCGGGCCGTGGTTCTCGACATTCCTTCGGGGAAGGTGGAGAAGCAGGCGGAGTGGGAGCTTTTCGATTTCAGAGATTATTTGTGGGGGCTGGGCAACGGGCAGTTTCTTTTGCGCCGCTGCACCCAACTCGACATTCTCGACTCCGCGCTGAACCCGCGGCCGCTGGTGGATGCAGGCGGTTGGATTGAGGAAATCGGATTCTCGCCGGACGGCTCGGTGATGGTCGTCGAAAAGGACAGTCAAGAGACCGAAAAGGCGCCGGCAAAAAAATCGGTATTGGGGCCCGGCGAACGCCCGGCGCAAAAGGTCGATGCCGACTTTATCGGCATTCATCCGCTCCATGTGATTGCGCGCGCCCATCTCCCGGTACCGGGAGCGATTGCGATTACGAACCAGGGAATGCTGGGGCTGCTGGTTGGCCCGGAGAATCACTGGACAACCGATCTGCGGTTGTTCCAGGGAAGTGACCGGAAGATGGCCACCATCCATTCGCCATGCAAACCCAGGTTGACTCCGGTCAGCGACAGCATCCTTATCGCGGGCGTGTGTTCCGCCGCGGACGAGGTGAGTTTAGAAGGCTACGATATGACCGGATTGCTGCTGTGGCGAATTCCTGTCGCCGAGGATCGTCATCTTCCAAAATTCCTGCTGACGCGAAATGGCGCTCATTTTGCGATCGAATGGCTGCATGCGACGCATCCGCTGGCGGCGCTCGATCCACTGAACAGCAAGGCGATCGATGCGGAGATTATCGATATCTATGACACGACGACCGGAGTGTTGATCGGCAGTTTGCGTACGACGCCGGTTTACACGGCAGGAAAGAATGCCGATTTTTCTCCGGATGGAACTCGCCTGGCGGTTCTCCATGACGGGGCGATTGAGATTTATTCGCTGAATGAACTGGCGAAGACTCGATAGGTCTTAGGACCCACTCAAGCAAAAGAGGCTTGAGTGGGCCACCCAGCCTGGATTTTTGTGGTCCGGAGATTTTCCTTCGCAACCGCCGTGGAGGTGTGCTAGGCTTCGCCCAGAGAAAATACCATGGCCGATACTATGCTTCCAAATCAATCGCGATCGAATGTATATGGCCCGATGACGGTAGGCCAGATGTTTGAGCGGACCTTTGCCCTGCTGCGCGAAAACTCCAAGCTGTTCTTTGGAATTGTGCTGGTGCTGCTGGCGGTGGAGCTCGTGGTTGGAGGGATAACGGGCGCGAGCGGACTTTTTATGGGCCACGCCGCGGGCGGGCGGGCCGCCATCGCGAGGCTGTTGTTTCTGACGCCGATTTACCTGCTCGGATTTTTGCTGATCTTTGTTTTTACGCAAGTGGTGCAGGGGGCGCTTTTTCTGGCAGTGCGGGCGCGACTGGCCAACGCTTCGATGAAGGTGGGCGAGGCGTGGAAGCTGGCGCTGGAACAGGCTGGACGGCTGATTGGGATTTCCATCCTGGTGTTTCTAAGATGCCTGGGGTATATGGTGCTGTTCTACCTGGTGCTTGGGATTCCCTTCGGGGTGGTCCTGCTGATCTTTGGTATGGGTCATCGCGGCGCGGCGAGCGGATTCGGCCTGGTACATGGGGCATCTCCAGTATTTATTGTCTTGATGGGGATTTTTGTTCTGGCTTTTTTTGTCTTATATCTCTGTGCTTTCTTGTGGCTGGCGGCCCGCTATGCCCTATCGATCCCGGCCGCTCTTGCGGAAAACCTGCCGGTTATCGACGCCATCCGCCGGTCGATTCATCTGACCCGCGGCAGCAAGGGAAGGCTGTATGCGCTGTATGTCGTGGTGTTTGTGATCTGGGCGGCGATCATGGCTATCAGCCGTGCCGATTCTGCTGCTGAGCACTGCACCACCTGGGCGCGCATTTGACGGCGACCCCGGCAATTCCTGCTGCGCTTTCGGTGGCGATCAACATTGTTGAAAATGTGATCAACGCGATTGTGTTTGCCATTGTTGGAGTGGGGATCGCGCTCTGCTACTACGATCTGCGGGTGCGCAAGGAAGGATTTGGCGGTGAGGCTGCCGTTCCCGTGCTGGAGCTTCCATCCGTTCCTCCAGCACCCACCAACAACTGGCCGATCGAAGACCTGCCCATTTCCTGACCCGGTTCGACAATCCCATTGCGCCCATGCTCCGGGCGCGATCGAAGGCGTAGGTTCGCCTCGGATGTTCCGATCATCTCCCGATGAGCCGTGAAACCCCGGCGTTGTTCAGCATGGCAATTCCTCAGAACGTTGCTTGACAACGAATGCTTGTAGCTTCCGCCGAGTGACTGAACATCTACGTACCGTGATTTCCACATCATCTTTCCGGGGGCGGCGATTGTATCGCGGATGGCAGTCTGAGGTAAACTATCTATCTCCGGTAAAGGTATCCGTCTTATAACCACATGCGTTGGCCGTTATTGGACAGGAATATCTCATGACCCAGCTTTGACGACCGTCGGCTAACTAGAAGGTACAAATGACGAATCACAGAACCGCGACCGGCCTGCCCCGGGCACAGGGGCTTTACCATCCACGCAACGAACACGATGCCTGCGGAATGGGTTTTGTAGCCAGCATTCGCGGGGAGCGGAGCCACGAGATCATCCGCCAGGGGATTGAGGTTTTGATCAACCTGACGCATCGTGGCGCGTGCGGCTGCGATTCCGAGACCGGCGATGGCGCCGGCATTCTGATCCAGATTCCTCATAAATTTTTTGCGCGGGAATGCGCGCTGCTGGGTTTCAAACTGCCGGAGCCGGGCGCTTATGGCGCGGCCATGGTGTTCCTGCCGGTCGAAAAGCTGCCGCGTCTGCAATGCGAAGGCATTTTTGAGACGATCATTCGCGAAGAAGGCCTGACGGTTCTGGGCTGGCGCGACACGCCCTGCGACGGCAATGCGATTGGCCGCGTCGCGCGCGCATCGCAGCCTTACATCCAGCAGATTTTTGTCGGTAAGCCGCAGGGCATGGATGAGGATGCGTTCGAGCGCAAGCTCTATGTCGTCCGCAAGCGCACGGAAGCGGCCATTGAAGCCGCCGATATCGACGGCAAGGATTTCTTCTATATTCCATCGCTCTCCTCGCGCACCATTGTTTACAAGGGACTCCTGCTGGCTCCGCAGATTGCGAATTTTTATGGCGAGCTGGCCGACCCGGAGGTCGTCAGCGCGATCTGTCTGGTGCATCAGCGGTTTTCGACGAACACATTTCCCAGCTGGCGGCTGGCGCATCCGTTTCGATATGTCGCGCACAACGGCGAGATCAACACGCTGCGCGGAAATGTGAACTGGATGCATGCGCGGCAGTCCATTCTGGCATCGCCTCTTTTTGGGGATGACATGGCGAAGCTGTTTCCCATTGTCGAGAATGACTGCAGCGATTCTTCCGCCTTCGACAATGCGGTGGAGCTGCTGTTTCAGTCCGGCCGCTCGGTGCCGCATGCCATGACGATGCTGATCCCGGAGGCGTGGGCCGGCAATCCGCATATGGCGGCCGAGAAGCGGGCGTATTACGAATATCATGCCTCTCTCACGGAACCATGGGATGGGCCGGCGGCGATCGCGTTCACCGATGGCCGGGTAATCGGCGCGACGCTGGATCGCAACGGACTGCGGCCGGGACGCTATCTCATCACCAAGGACGACATCGTGGTGCTGGCCTCGGAGGCCGGCGTGCTCGATGTTCCTTCGGCGGACATCAAGAAGAAAGGCCGTCTGCAGCCGGGCAAGATGTTCCTTGTGGATACCGTGCAGCAGCGCATCATTTCCGACAAGGAGATCAAGCGCGAACTGGCTGCGCGTCAACCCTACGGCGAATGGCTCAAAGAAAATCAGATCACGCTCGAGCAGCTGCCGGAGCCGTCGCGCGTTCATGGGTCGAACCATGACACCATGCTGCGGCGGCAGCGCGCATTCGGATATTCCGAAGAAGACTTGAAGATGATCCTCGAGCCGATGGCGAGCAAAGGCGAGGAGCCGGTCGGTTCCATGGGCACGGATACGCCGCTGGCCTGTCTCTCGGACCGCCCGCAGATGCTGTTCAACTATTTCAAGCAGCTGTTTGCGCAGGTCACGAATCCGCCGATCGATCCCATCCGCGAAGACATGGTGATGTCGCTGATCAGCTACATCGGGATTGAGCGGAACATTCTGGAAGAGAAGCCGCTGAACTGCCACACGCTGAAGCTGCCGCATGCGATCCTTACCAATCGGGATTTGGAAAAGCTGCGCCGCATTTCAACCGGCGATCTGCTGGCAACCACGCTTCCGGCGCTCTTCCGCGCACAGGATGGTGAGCCGGGGTTGAAGCGCGCTCTCGACGAGCTGTGCCAGCGCGCGTCATTGGCCGTGCGCTCCGGTTACACGCTGCTGATTCTTTCCGATCGCGGAGTGGATGCGCAATATGCGCCCATCCCCAGCCTGCTGGCGCTGGCCGCGGTTCACAACCTGCTGGTGCGCGAGGAGACGCGGACCCAGGTGGCGTTGATCCTGGAGACGGGCGAGCCGCGCGAAGTGATGCATTTCGCTTTGCTCATCGGCTTTGGCGCGAGCGCGATCAATCCATATCTGGCGATCGATTCGTTGCGCGATCTGGCGCATCGCGGCGATCTGGCCAATGGAGTGACTCCCGATACGGCAGTCAAGAATTTCACCAAAGCGATCAATAAGGGTCTGTTGAAGACGTTCTCCAAAATGGGCATCTCCACGCTGCAGAGCTATCGCGGCGCACAGGTCTTTGAGGCGGTCGGGCTCAGCCAGGATCTTGTGGACACGTATTTCAAAGGGACGGCGTCGCGGGTGGAAGGCGTGAGCCTTGAAGTGCTGGCGCGCGAAGCGCAGATGAAACATGAGTATGCCTTCGCTCCACTGAGCGATTCGCAGGCGGACCTTGCGGTGGGCGGTAGCTATCACTACCGTACGGAGGGTGAATACCACCTGATGAATCCGCTGACGATCAGCAAACTGCAGCATGCGGTGCGCAGCGGAGATGCGAAGACATTCAAGGAATACACCGACCTGATCGATGAGCAGAGCCGCAGCATGTGCACCCTGCGCAGTCTGATGAAGGTCAAGGAGTCGAGCACGCCTGTTCCGCTCGATGAGGTGGAACCGGCGAAGGAGATTGTCAAACGCTTCACGACCGGCGCGATGTCTTTCGGGTCCATCAGCCAGGAGGCGCACGAGACGCTTGCCATCGCGATGAACCGCATCGGCGGAAAATCGAACACTGGAGAAGGCGGGGAAGACGATGCTCGCTTTATTCCGGATGCGAATGGCGATTCCCGCCGCAGCGCGGTGAAGCAGGTGGCCTCCGGCCGCTTCGGCGTGACCACAAATTATCTGATCAACGCGGACGAGTTGCAGATCAAAATGGCGCAGGGCGCGAAGCCCGGTGAAGGCGGGCAACTGCCCGGCCATAAAGTGGATGAGAACATCGCGCGCATCCGCCATTCGATTCCTGGAGTGGGGCTGATTTCTCCTCCGCCGCATCACGATATTTACTCGATTGAAGATCTGGCGCAGCTGATCTATGACCTGAAGAATGTGAATCCGCGCGCTCGCATTGCAGTCAAGCTGGTGGCGGAGGTCGGCGTGGGCACGGTTGCGGCGGGCGTTTCCAAAGGCCCATGCCGATGTGGTGCTGATCAGTGGAGACAGCGGTGGAACCGGCGCGTCGCCATTGAGTTCCATCAAACATGCCGGGCTGCCGTGGGAGTTGGGGCTGGCGGAAACGCAGCAGGTGCTGCTGCTGAACGATCTGCGCAGCCGCATTCGCGTGCAGACCGACGGCAAGCTGCAGACCGGGCGGGACGTTGTCATCGCCGCGTTGCTGGGCGCGGAAGAGTTCGGCTTCGCAACCACGCCGCTGATCACGATGGGCTGCATCATGATCCGCAAATGTCACCTGAATACTTGTCCGGTCGGCATTGCGACTCAGGACCCGGAGTTGCGCAAGCGCTTCCAGGGCGCGCCGGAACACGTCATCAACTTTCTGTTTTTTATCGCCGAGCAGGTGCGCGAGTATATGGCGAAGCTCGGGTTCCGCACCGTGGACGAGATGGTGGGCCGGGTGGACATGCTTGACACCCGACCGGCGGTCGATCACTGGAAGGCAAGCAGCGTCGATCTGGCATCGATTCTCTACAGCCCGCAGCTTCCGGCCCGGGTGGCGCGCCATTGCACGCAGGCCCAGGATCATGGACTAGAGCAGGCGCTTGATCATCAGCTGATCGAACTTGCCGGCCCGGCGCTGGAAAATCGGCAGCCGGTGGAAGCTTCGTTGCCAATTCGCAACGTTCACCGGACCGTCGGCGCGATGCTGGGCGGAGAAATTGTGCGGCGGTATGGCTCGGCTGGTCTTCCCGACGGCACCGTTCGCTTCCACTTCAATGGTTCCGCGGGACAGAGCTTCGGAGCATTTCTTCCGAACGGGGTTACGCTCACGCTGGAAGGCGAAGCCAACGACTATGTGGGCAAGGGTTTGTCCGGCGGCAGAATTGCCATCTATCCGCCGCGCAATTCAAGCTTTTTGCCGGAAGAAAGCATTCTTGCCGGCAACGTGGTCCTGTACGGTGCGACCAGCGGCGAACTATTTCTAAACGGGATGGCGGGCGAGCGCTTCGCGGTCCGAAATTCCGGGGCGACCGCGGTGGTTGAAGGCGTGGGTGACCACTGCTGCGAGTACATGACCAATGGCGTAGTGGTCGTGCTCGGCTCCTGCGGCCGCAACTTCGCCGCCGGCATGAGCGGCGGAATCGCGTATGTATTCGACGAGGGAAATTCTTTCATTCAGAAGCGCTGCAACCAGGCTTCCGTCGATCTGGAGCCGCTCGATCAGACGCAGGATATCTTCAGTCTGCGAGCGTTGATCACGCGGCATCGCGACCTGACCGGAAGCCCGCGCGCGGGCTGGCTTCTGGACAACTGGAGAGAGAGTCTTTCGCGGTTTGTCAAAGTGTTTCCGCATGAGTACAAGCGCGTGCTGCGGGAGCGGCAGAAATTGCAGTTCCCCACGAGGGAGACTTCGCCGGCGGCGCGGGCAGTTGGGCAGGTGCAGCATGGGTAAGTCGACCGGGTTTATGGAATTTTCGCGCGAGTTGCCGGAGCGGCGTCCGGTGGCGGAACGGGTGAATGACTGGTTTGAAATCTACCGGGAATTTCCCGAAGAAAAGCAGCAGGAGCAGGCCGCGCGCTGCATGGACTGTGGCGTGCCTTTTTGCCATACCGGCTGCCCCGTCAACAACATTATTCCTGACTGGAATGATCTGGTGTATCGCGGCCGCTGGAAGGAAGCGATTCGGCGGCTGCACGCGACCAACAATTTTCCCGAGTTTACCGGAAGGATTTGTCCGGCGCCCTGCGAGGCGGCCTGTGTTCTCGGCATCAACGCGCCGCCGGTCACGATTAAGCAGATCGAAAAAAATATTATCGAGCATGCGTTTGAAGAGGGCTGGGTTCAGCCGGAACCGCCCGCCTTCCTGACGGGCAAGCGGGTGGCTGTCGTCGGATCCGGGCCTTCCGGATTGGCAGCAGCCCAGCAACTGCGCCGCTCCGGCCATGATGTCACGGTGTTCGAGAAAGCCGATCGCATTGGCGGATTGCTGCGCTATGGGATTCCCAATTTCAAACTGGAAAAGACAATCCTCGATCGGCGTCTGGAACAGATGCAGGCCGAAGGAGTCGTCTTCGTCACCGGCGCGCATGTGGGACAGAATGTTCCCGTCGAAGATTTGCAGCGCGACTTCGATGTTGTACTGCTGGCTGGCGGCGCGGAGCAGCCGCGTGATCTCGTCGTGCCTGGTCGAGAGCTGAAGGGCATTCATTTTGCGATGGAGTTTCTGCCGCAGCAGAATCACCGCTGCGAGGGCGACATGGTGCCGGAAAGCTCGGCCATTACAGCGGCTGGAAAGCGAGTCATCATTATTGGCGGCGGTGATACGGGCGCGGATTGCCTGGGGACATGCCATCGCCAGAAGGCCGTATCGGTTGAGCAATTTGAGATTATGCCGACGCCGCCCAACGAGCGCTCGCCGCTGACGCCGTGGCCCTTGTGGCCGATGCAGCTGCGCATCGAGGGCGCGCACGAAGAAGGTGGGAATCGCAACTGGAGTGTCGCCACGACGAAGTTTACCGGCGATGAACACGGCAATGTGAAACAGCTGCACGGAATTCGCGTGGGCGCACCGCCGAAGTTCGTGCCGGAGCCTGGCGGTGAATTTGTTCTGGATGTCGATCTGGTGCTTCTTGCGATGGGATTTATGGGTCCGGTTCGCAAGGGAATGGTCGAGCAGCTGGGAGTTACACTCGATGCGCGCGGCAATGTCGCGGCCGATGAAAACTACATGACCTCCGTGGAAGGCGTGTTTGCCGCCGGCGATTTGCGCCGCGGACAATCGCTGGTTGTGTGGGCTATCTCCGAAGGCCGCAAAGCGGCTGCGGCGGTGAATCGCTATCTCGGTACGGAGCAGGTAACGGGAGACAATCGGCTGGTCGGGGCTGCATCGAGATAACCTGATTCGCTGAGCAGCCCCGCTGGTTCGGCGATGAAAGCGTCAGAACAAGAACCCTGCTTCCACCAATCCTCGCACCTGTGAGGATCCGGTGTTGTGCGGGCCGAATGCATCTCCTGGTGTGTAGCTTCCGGTTCGAGCGTAGGAAATTTCTCCGCGCGTAAAGAATGCCTTGTTTTGATAGGTGGGAGTGATGGTGACCGAACCGGCATTGCTTCCCGGTCCATACAGAAGATTAGCAGACCCATCGCGCACGCTCCCTGTACTGGATATAAATTCCAGCCTGCCGGCCAGAGACATATGATGCGGCAATTTGTAGCTTCCGAGAATAGCTTCTCCCTGTGTCGAGCTCGCGCGTTCTACCCCGACTGGAAGATAGGCTGGAACATAGGTGTACTGGAAATAGGGCTCGACCGTCCACAGTTTCGCCGTATGGGTATAGATCACGTTGTAAATGGAACTGTTATTTTGATACCCCGGCGAGGCTATTGTTGCATACCTGGTGTGACCCAGGTTCCCTCCAGCCACAAATTCCAGACTATTCGCCGGGCTAGTGTAAGTCAAAGCGCCTGTAATCCAGTTCCAGCGATTGGAATAGAATCCATCTCCCCAGACCATCGATGCGCTTAGCTTCTTATAACAATAGTTCAACTGCACGCCACGAGTGACGGAATTTTCCTGGTTCCACAAGAGTCCGCGTTCGATATTTCCGTTTTCAAAGGTGAATGTGTATTCCGCTCCCAGCAATGAAGTAAGTTTCCCGGCCATGAATGCAAATGAGTTCGTCGGTGCGAGCTTGAAATAGGCGACAGGCAATGCTCCGTAATAATCGGTGATTGTGTTCGAGGTGGAAACGATCGACGTTCCCAAAGAGAGAAGGGTGTAGGCGCCGGCCTGTAGGTAGAACTGCGTCACGCCGGTAGTTTTCTGCAGAACGATCTGTCCGTTGCTGATATCAGCGCCGGCTCCCTGGTCGGTACGGCCGGGATTGTTCTGCCACAGGCCAAAGCCGCTCAGAACTCCATTTACAGCTAACTTCCCGAACGGACCGGCATCGAACAGGATCGGCGATGGGGCCGTTAGAGGGCCGGTCATTGCCGGCGAAGGAAGAGGCGCAGCATCTGCCGGAACCGGTGGCGAGATAGTCGCTGTACTGGGAACTGCCGACGACGAGGAGCTTTGATCAGAAGTTTGGGCCGCGCCCGCGACGGCAGGAAAGAATCGCGCACAAATCACAATCAGAATAACTGCAAGAGCAGTCTGAAGTGCCGTTGGCATTTACCTGTATCTTCCTTCCACTCAGAAGTCCCAGTCGTTGGGATGCCAATGCAGAAGTTCTGGAGCGGCATCCAGAATTGTCGTGTTCAGGAATTCAAACAAATTGACAATTGTTGAGCCTTTATATAACACGCATTGTTTGGGAAGTTAAGAAGATATTGGGAAACGCGAACATTCACTAGAAAAGTTATGCGAGCCATAACTTATAACGATGGACGGATTGTGGAGAGGTCCGATCGCACGGCCCACGCTACAACGGATTCTTATGAATCCGATAAAAGTAATTTACAGGGATAATCATCCCTTGAAACCTGCGGAAGAAAGTGTGTAGGTTACAGCTACCACGACAAGTTGTCCTCCAGGTTCTCTGCATGCGCCGGCTATCTATCTGTCGATCGGTGTGACATGTCGAAACTGCATGAATATCCAGAAGGAGCGCTCGAATGCATTTGAATTCCTATTCAGAGACGAATCTTAATTTGGTGCGAAAAACAGCCCGTCTTGGCAGCCGTCTGAGGGATTCCGAATGGCGGCGGTACGGAGCGCTCCTGCTGATCGGAAAAGCAGCGGGAGTTACTGCGGTCCTGGTGACAATTCATCTCATTTCTCAATGGTGTTTCTCGGCAGTATTCGCCGCGGATACGCCCGGGGTGACAGCTTCCAATGTGATCAACCCATTGAATACGGCGTGGACACTGATCGCGGCCTTCCTGGTGTTTGGCATGCAGGTGGGCTTTACCATGCTCGAGGCCGGCTTCTGCCGCTCCCGTGAAACCGTAAATGTGCTGATGGAATGCATCGTGGACACCTGCCTCTGCGGCATTCTTTTCTATGCCATCGGTTTCGCCTTCATGTTCAGCCACGGCAATGGCTTCATTGGATATCATTGGTTCTTCCTGAAAGATGCGCCAGTTACATATGAAGGTACGGGAGTTGCTTTTCTTGCCTTCTGGGTATTCCAGTTTGCATTTGCCGATACCTGTTCGACGATTACCTCTGGCGCGATGATCGGGCGTACCGGTTTTGTCGGCGACTTACTGTACAGCGTCGCGGTTTCCGGCTTCATCTATCCCATCCTCGGCCATTGGGCATGGGGTCCGGACGGCTTTTTGGCGGCGATGGGAAGTACGGGTCACTTTCTGCCGGCACTTGGCCAAAGCTTTCACGACTTTGCCGGTTCCACAGTCGTTCATACGATCGGAGGCATCATCGCTCTGGCGGGATCGATTGTGCTTGGTCCTCGAATTGGCCGCAAATTCAAACGGGATGGCGGCGGTCCCATGATGCCTCACGATCTTACAATCGCGGCGACCGGTGGGTTGCTCCTATGGTTTGGATGGTATGGCTTCAATCCTGGTAGCACTCTGTCGGCCATGGATTTCGAAGGCATTGGACGCATTTCGGCCAATACCACTCTCGCCGCCTGCGCCGCCGGACTGACGGCGATGACCTATGCATATACCTTCAGCAAAAAATGGGACATAAGTTTCACCATCAACGGCTTTCTTGCCGGCCTGGTGGCTATTACCTGTCCCTGTTACTGGGTAAGTCCGGCAGGCGCCATCATCCTGGGCGGCATCGCGGGCGTGGTCGTGGTCCTCGGTGTTGAACTGCTGGAATGGCTTCGCATCGACGATCCGATCGGGGCAGTCCCGGTGCATGGGTTCTGCGGTATATGGGGAACGTTGTCACTGGGATTGTTTGCTGTGGGTAAGTATGGCGCCACCGGGCCGACGGGAGCGGATAACTCCACTCCTTTGAAAGGGCTTTTCTACGGCGGCGGTGCAAGTCTTCTGAAAGCGCAGTTCATAGGAAGCGCAATCATAACTCTTTCCACCTTTGCGATCGCAATGCTGGTTATGTATCTGGTTCACCTTACGGGAACACTGCGTGTCTCGAGGGAAGGCGAGCTATATGGCCTTGACCTGCACGAGCATGGTATTTCAGCTTATCCGGAGTATGTGATTTCGTCCCTGGGATCTCCCGGAGGCGCCTCTACCGATGGAGCCCGATAGTTCGCGCATAAGTAGAATCAAATTCATACGGAGATATCATGACTAAGATAGAAGCGATCGTCAGGCCAAATCGATTCGATGCTGTGAAAGACGCCCTGGTTGAAGCCGGCATAGAAGGCATGACCGTCTCCGAGGCGCGAGGGCATGGCAGGCAAAAAGGTCATACCGAAACCTATCGCGGCAAGGAGTACGAGGTTGGGCTGATACCAAAAGTCCGGCTGGAGCTGGTTGTTCCCGACGCGCGGGTGAATACAGTTGTCGATGCCATCATCAAGGCGGCGTCGACCGGGGTCATCGGCGATGGGAAGATATTTCTCTATAAAGCGGAGGATGCGATTCGCATCCGAAATCAGGACCGCGGAGAGTCTGCCCTGTAAGTCAACATGGAACTTGGAACGATAGGTTCCGGCTTCTTAGGGGCTATTATTCCCGATCTTCCTCTGGCGCCCGCTGGCCAGCAGTAGCAATATCGAGAAATGTCTGTGCAGCGCGAGTGAGTACATTTTCCTTGTGGAAGATAAGCGCCAGGTCGCGCGCAAGGCGAATTCCTTCGATTCGAATGGTTGCCAGACTGATTCGCCTTCTCATCGTCCGCGACATTGATCTGGGGAAGAAATCCGACGCCAAGGCCGGCGATGATGAGCCGTTTCAATAACTCTCCGGAATCGACCTCCATCGCCAGTTTCGGCTGAAAATCATGCATCCGGAAGATACCGTCGATCTGCTCCCGCTGGCGGCCTTGCTTTGGCAGCAATAGAGAATAGCGGAACCAGTTCGTCGATCTTGATGGTCTTGCGTTGTGCCAGCGGGTGGCGGGTTGAACTACCAGCACCAGCTCATCCTTATGCACCAGGTTCACTTTGAGGCGAGGGTCTTTCAAGCGGCAGCGATATCACCCCGAAATCGACCTGGCGCTTTAAAACCGCTTCCAAAGTGCGGGCACGCTCGGCGCGAACGATGCCCAGGCCGACGCGCGGACATTGCTTTTTGAATTGAGCGAATATTTTGGGAAATACGTAGAGGCAGGTAGTTTCATTCGCGCTGATGGAGATAGCGCCGCGCGGCGAACTGTGCAGGTCCGCCACGGTCATCACGATATGGCTGTAGCACTGGAGGCAATGCTCCGCGAAAGGTTCGAAAACTCGGCCGGCCGCTGTGGTGCTGACCTTGCCGGATTTGCGATCGAAGAGCGTCGCTCCCACTTCTTTTTCCAAGGAACGGATCTGGGCGGAAATTGCCGGCTGGGTCACCCGCAACTTCTCGGCGGCGCGCGAGAAGCTACCTTGCTGAGAAACTTCCAGAAATGTTTTTAGCTTTTCAAAGTCCACCGCGAACCCTTCCTCCATTATTCTTTTCTTGCATGGTAGCAGAACCAAAAAGCGGCAGCTGCCGGCAACAATGCTACTGGCCATACGTCGTTGTGGACTGCGAAGCTATTTCCGATAGGAGGACATGATCGCATGAGTAACATTCCGCAGCCGAAAGCGCTAGTAGTTGCGAACTACCATTGCCATTGCGGGGAGAATCCGCTTGTGGAATCCGATCGATCAGCGGCTTTACTGGTGCGATATCCCGCAGGGACGCATTTTTCGCTATGACCCATGCGGCGAATACACACGAGCAATACTTCGAAGGGGATGTTGCAGGCGGGTTCACGATTGAAAATGATGGCGCCCTTCTGCTGTTTATGGCGCGGGGCGCAATCTGCCGGCTGTCGCAGGGCGATCCTGACCACCATTGTTTCGGAAATTCCGGAAGAGAGAGAATCGCGCTTCAATGATGTGATTGCGGATCCTGCCGGACGTGTTTTCTGCGGCACGATGGCTACGCCGTCCCAACGGGGCGGCTTTATCGGCTTGATTTGGATAGAAGTCTGACCGTGGTGGCGGAGGGAATTCAATGCTCCAATGGCATGGCATTTTCGTTGGACCGGCACCAGATGTACTACACCGATTCATTTGCCAGAGAAATTACTGTATTTGATTTCGACGAGCGGACTGGCGTCGCTGAGCAACAGGCGCTTGTTTGTGAAGAGCCGTGAGGACGATGGCATTTCCGGACGGGATGACCATCGATTCCGAAGGATATCTGTGGTCGGCGCAGTGGGATGGCAGCTGTCTCATTCGCTACACGCCGGATGGCCGCGAGGACCGCCGAATCGAGTTCCCGGCGAAGAAGGTTTCAAGCCTGACCTTTGGCGGGTCGGATCTATCGGACATCTATGTCACGACCGCAGGCGGAGATAACCCGAGGGAAAATGGAAAAGATGCGGGAGCGTTGTTTCGACTGAACATCGGAGTTCGTGGCGTGGCGGAATTCTTTGTCGCGTATCGGAGTCGTAGCAGCAGGGAGAAATTCTGGGGCGAACACTGACGAATTCAAGCGAGCCCGGCGGTTTCAGGCATGCATGGCGCCGGTGTAGATCGCCATTCCAGCGACGGCGTCCACCTGCATTGCATCCAGATCGTCAATTTCATTTTGAGAACGTATACCGCCGGCGACGATCAGTTGGCGTTTTGTCCGGTGGCGAAGCTTGCGCGCGACCTCCATCGGAAATCCGGACATTGTGCCCTCCGTATCGACGTGCGTGTATAAAAATGCGCCGCAGAACGGTTCGAGCTCGCGCATCGCATCCTCCGGAAGCAGTGCAATCTGCTCTCGCCAGCCCCGGACCGCAACCTTGTCATCCTTGGTATCGACGCTAAAAACCAGGTGTTCCATGCCGAGAGTAGAGGCAAGCTCTTCGGCGAATTGATGCCGCACAAGACTTGGAATCGAGATGCCATTCGCGCCGCTCGCGCGGTTCAATTCGATGATCGCCGTGAAAAAAAGAAGAGCCGAAGATGACGCGCCTGGCTCCCATCTCGAGCAGATCGCGCGCGTCCGCGCTGCTTCGAATTCCTCCACCCACCTGGCAGGGCAGCCGCTGAACGATGGATTCGATCAGCTTGCGATTATTCCCCTGGCGTTTCGCCGCATCCAGATCAATCAACTGGACCAGAGGATACGCGGCAAATCGATCAACCCAATAATCAAGGTCATCAAAGCCGAGCGCAAGGTTCTCGCCCTGCACCAGTTGCACAACACGACCGCCCATCAGGTCGATCGAAGGAATCAGCATGCCAACCTCAAATCAATCTCCATCCTTCCAGTATCAGCGGCAACATCTCAGCAGGGCAAGCGCATCGGCAATCCCAGGAGCAATAGCTGCTGCTTCAAGGCTCGAGCATCCGAAACGCCGAAATGGAAGATACTGGCCGCCAGGGCAGCGTCGGCCCGTCCATGGTGAAAAACATCGGCAAAGTGTTCCACGTTTCCCGCGCCCCCGGAGGCGATTACAGGAATCTGGACTGACTCACTGACAGCGGCGGTCAACTCGCAATCGAAGCCGCTGCGCATGCCATCGGAGTCCATGGAAGTCAGCAGAATCTCTCCAGCACCGCGGCTCTCGGCCTCACGCGCCCACTCGACGACGGCGCGCCCGGTCGCTTTGCGGCCTCCGCTAACGTAGACTTCCGCCATCTCTGCGGGATTGTTGCCGCGCCGGGCATCGATGGCGACCACTACGGCCTGCGCTCCGAAGCGAGCACCGATTTCTGCGATAAGGTCCGGCCTGGCCAGTGCGGCGGAATTGATGCTGATCTTGTCTGCTCCGGCATCGAAGACCTGCATCGCTTCGTCGAGCGAGCGGATTCCTCCGCCCACCGTTAGCGGAATAAAGATTTTTTCCGCGGCCCGGCGAACCGCATCCAGCAGCAGGGCGCGTTTCTCATGGGTTGCGGTGATGTCGAGGAAGACGATCTCGTCGGCACCACCCTCCGCGTGGCGAACGGCCAAGCGCCGCGGGATCGCCGGCGTCCTTCAGATCGACAAACTGAACGCCTTTCACGACGCGGCCGGCGGAGACATCGAGACAGGCGATGATGCGGCGGGTCAACATGCCGGAACCTTCAGGAAATTTTCCAGGATTTTCGCGCCAATGGCGCCGGATTTCTCCGGATGGAACTGGACCGCCATCCAATTGCCGTGTTCGATGACGGCGGAAAATTCTCCGCCGTAATCTGTAACCGCGGTTGTTTCATTTATCGCCGGTGCACGATAAGAATGAGTGAAATAGACATACGGAGTAGCCGGCAGGCCTTCGAGAAGACGGGACTCACCAGTCAATTCAAGTGAGTTCCATCCAACGTGGGGGGATTTGATGCCGGGAGGGAAGCGGTCGCAGATAAAGGGGAAAATACTCAGGCCCGGGGTCTCTGGAGATTCGGTGCTGCCGGCACACAGCCATTGCAGGCCGACGCAAATCCCAAGGAAGGGAACGCCGTTTGTGACTCTCTCCCGCAGGGCATCGCCGATTCCGCTTGCCAGCAGAGTTTGCGTGGAAGAGAAATGGCCAACTCCCGGCAACACGATGCGTCCAGCATCGCGCAGATCATCGGCGCGGGTTGTCACCTGGACATCAGCACCCACCGCACGAAGCGCTTTGCAGACGGAATTCAGGTTTCCTACCTGATAGTCGATGACGACCGTTTTCGGCTGGTTCATCGGGCGTACTCCACTAGAGCAATCCTTTCGTGCTTGGCAGCATAGCTCGCAATTGCAGGTCGCGGGAGCAGGCGAATCGCAGCGCTCGTGCGAACGCTTTGAAGATTGCTTCGATTTTGTGATGATTCGAGCGGCCGTACAGCACTTTCAGATGGACGTTCGCGCGTGCTCCGCGGGCAAAGCCTTCGAAGAAGTCCGGCAGCAATTCGGTCTGGAGATCGCCGACGATTCGCACGCGAACTTTAGTATCGATCACGCAGGCCGCGCGCCCGCTCAGGTCAATGGCTGCCGCGGCCAGGGTCTCGTCCATCGGCATTAGAAAATATCCAGCCCGGAGAATGCCTTTTTTATCGCCTAGCGCCTGCGAAAATGCCTCGCCGAGCGCGATCCCTATGTCCTCGACCGTGTGATGCTGATCGACGTCGAGATCGCCCTGGCAAACCAGCGACAGATCGAAGCCGCCGTGGCGCGCGAACAAATCCAGCATGTGGTCGAGGAATCGGATCCCCGTCTGGATTTGATATCGGCCCTGTCCATCGACGGTAAGTTTCAGGTCGATCTTCGTCTCCGCCGTGTGGCGCTGCACCGTGCTGCGTCGCGCTAATTGCCGGGCTGCCATGCAATCTCCTTAAGTGAATCTTCGAGTGCCTCAAGCCCCTGCTGCGTCTGTTCCAGAGTGCCAAGCGTAATGCGGACGCAACCATCGCAACCCGGGTCTGCGCTGCGGTCACGAACCAGAACGCCTCGGCGACGCATGGCGTCTACCAGGGCTTTATGCTGGTTGCCAATTTTCATCAGAATAAAATTTGCGTGGCTCGGCCAATAAAATATTTTCAACTTTTTGAGTGTCTCTTCCGATAACACTCGGCTCTTAAAAACCTGCTCGGCATACCACGTTATATACGCTTCGTCGGCCAGCGCTTCCGGCAGGCATTCGAGGGCGATGGAGTTCACGTTGTATGGCGAACTGACCTTGCGAACGAAACGCATGGCTTCCGAATGTCCGGCAAGCAGCCCGATTCGGAGCCCGGCGAGTCCATAGGCTTTCGAGAAGGTGCGAGCCACCAACAGATTTGTAACAGTGGATGTTTCCTTCAGCACCGAGTCGCCATGAAAATGGTAGTAAGCCTCGTCCACCAGCAGAGCCGCTTGCGGAGCGGACGCAGCCAGCTCGAGAAGAAGTTCCGATTCGACAACGGCGCCTGTCGGATTATTGGGTGAAGCAATCATGATAAGCCGGGTGCCGGAATGGATCGCCTGCTGTACTTGCCTGTACGGAAATTGCAGCGTGCTGTCGGCCTGGACTGACCGGATTGTTGCCCCAGTCATTTCCGCGTAGAGCGCGTACATCGAGAACGTGGGCGTGACGACGATGACCTCATCCTGCGGCTCGAGATACGTTTCGCAGACCAGGTGGATCGCTTCATCGACGCCATTGGTCAGCAGCACGGCTTCTGGCGAGAGTCCGAAATGCCGTGCGGCGATCGCCTCAACGTGCTGACGTTCCGGATATCTTGTCAGGCTGTCGGCGGAAATTCGTTGCAGCATTGCTTGCACGCGAGGAGACGGCGCCAGCGTATTTTCATTAAAGTCGAGCCGCAGGCCATCGCGTCCGGCGAGCGGAGGATGGTATTCATGCATCTGCACAACGGCGGCACGAGGCCGCAGCTTTTCGAGTGTCGGGGTGATCTTCATTTCGCGGCTCCTCGTACAGGAACATCGCTTGCGTCGGAGCGAATACGAATCGATGCCGCATGTCCGGCCAGCCCTTCCGCGTCGGCCAACCGTGCGGCATCCGGTCCAAGCCGCGCCAGCGCTGCCGGTGTGTATTCCTGAGTGGTGACGACCCGTAGAAAATCGTGGACACTCAAGCCGCCGCGGACTTTGGCAAGTCGACCTGTCGGCAGCACGTGATTTGTCCCGGAGATGTAGTCGCCCATGCTTTGCGGGGTATGTGAGCCGATGAAGATGGAGCCGGCGTGCTGGACCCAGCGAAGGTCTTTTTCGGTGTCGAGCGTGACATGCTCGGCGGCAAGGCGATTTGTAACCGACGCAGTTTCTTTTGGATTGCCGGTCAGGAAAATAAAGCCGCTTTTCTCAAGAGCTCGTTTTGCTATGGGATTTTCGGCAGACTGTTTCTGCACTTCGCGGGCCGTCTGCCGCGCCAGCTCCGCGTTATCGGTAATGAGGATGGCCAAAGTCTCTGGATCATGCTCGGATTGCGCCACCAGGTCGGATGCGATCCATCGAGGATTGCCGTTTGCGCTAGCGACGATAATCTCTGTCGGACCGGCCAACATGTCAATGCCGCAATCAAATGCAACCAGCTTCTTCGCCGTGGTCACGTAGAGATTGCCCGGCCCGACGATCTTGTCCACACGTGCAACGGTGGAAGTGCCATAGGCCAGCGCGGCGATGGCCTGGGCGCCTCCGATGCGGAAAAATTCCTTCACCCCGGCCAGGTGCGCGGCCGCAAGTGTTTCTCTGGCGGGTCGCGGAGAAACGACGACGATACGCTCCACGCCGGCCACCTGCGCGGGCAGCGTTGTCATCAATAGTGTGGACGGCAGCGGATAGCGGCCACCGGGAACGTAACAACCGACGGACGCGAGCGGCAGACATCTCTGGCCGAGTAGGACGCCCTGGGACTTTCTGACCCATTGCTTCGGCATCTGCCACCGCGCAAAGCGGCGAATATTCGAAGCTGCTATCCGCATCGCCTTGCGCAGCTCGGCCGGCGTTTGATCCCAGGCGGCCGTCATCTCTTCCTGGCTAACGGCGAGAGCGGCATTGGGCTGGAGCCCGTCCAAGCGCTCCGCCAATTTGCGCAGCGCGGTGTCTCCTCCTTGCCGGACGGACGCAATGGTGCGCTTCACGGCAGGTTCCAGCCGGGAAGTGGCGGCGGCGGAGCGGTTTTCGATCTGTTGCAAAATCCGCTCGGCTTCCTTCGCGTTTTTTCCGTAGGTGCGTATCAGCTTCATGTCTGTGACAGAAGTTCCATTAAAAGACAATTTTGTTCAGTGGATATTCAACAATGCCTGTAGCGCCTGCGGCCTTCAGCCGTGGGATCACGTCGCGCACCGAGCGCTCGTCGAGGATCGTATTCACCGCGACCCATTCGGATTTGCTCAGCTGCGACACGGTGGGCGAGTTCAATGCGGGCAGCACGCCCAGGATCGCCGGAAGATCGGCGGCGCGCACGTTCATCATCAAGCCAACCTGGCCTTGCGCGGCGATGGCGCCCTGCAGCATCAACGCGATGTTGCCGATCTTTTGCTTCTTCCATGGGTCGCGGCATGCATCGATGTTGGCGATCAACTGGGTCTCGCTTTCGAGGACAGTTTCAAGAATCCGCAGACGGTTTGCCCGCAGCGAGCTTCCGGTTTCGGTCACTTCCACAATGGCGTCGGCCAGCACGGGAGGCTTCACCTCGGTCGCGCCCCAGCTAAAGTCCACCTGGACGGGAACATTCTTTCCGGCGAAATATTTCTTTGTTGCTTCGACAAGTTCCGTCGCAATGATTTTGTTGGCCAGGTCCTCCGCGCGATGGTAAGGCGAATCCTCCGGAACGGCAAGCACCCAGCGCACCTTCTGGCGGCTCTGCTTGGAGTAAGTCAGGCTGGCGATGGTCTGGACGGCGAGCCCGCTTTCCGTCACCCAGTCGTTGCCGGTCAGCCCGGCGTCAAGCGCGCCGTGATTCACATAGCGGGCCATCTCCTGTGCGCGGATGAGCATGCATTCGATCTCCGGGTCGTCGACGCCCGGAAAATAGGAGCGGCCATTGGCGAAGATGCGCCAACCGGCGCGCTCGAACAGCGCGATGGTCGCATCCTGCAGGCTGCCTTTGGGAATTCCAAGCCGAAGCTTCTGGCTCATGCGTTGGTCTCGCTTTCATTCGTGGTGCGGATAGGAATTTTTTTGGTGAAGCAGCTGACCGTTCCTTCATGGCAGACCAGGCCGTCGCCCTCGACAGCAACGCGGAACAGCAGCGTATCGTTGTCGCAATCGGTGGAGGCTTCGACGATCCGCAGGCGGTTGCCGCTGCTCTCGCCTTTCATCCACAGCTTCTGGCGGGTGCGGCTCCAGAAGGTAACAAAGCCGCTTTCGAGTGTCCTGCGATAGCTTTCCTGGTTGAGAAAGCCGAGCATCAGCAGTTCTCCGGTGGCCGCATCCTGCACGATGCCGGGAACAAGTCCGTCGAGCTTGGTGAAATCGATCGATATTTTTTCCGGCGAGAGAGTTTCCGTGTTCATTGTGAGTCGTCCTTCATGGATGCGCGTTGAAAATGAAAAGCCCACTGGATGCGATTCGCATCAGCGGGCCTGAAATTTCTGAACTTTGTTTGTTGCTTAGGAAATCTGCTCAGAATGCGCCGCCGACACGTTCGCCACGTGGGCATGATGGTGGTGATGGCGATGGAGCGGGCAAAACGGCATGAATTGAGGATAAAAAGAAGACGTCGTGGTGTCAAGCACACCCCTAATATTCCCGACGGGAACTAGCTGAGCGCACGCGTCTGCAGATTGACCGTGACTCTATCATTGGGAGTCTTCGTCACTCCGCCGTCGCTCTCCGGATGAAATTCGACAGTCATCGAAGTCGCGTTCACAATGACGCGCATATAACCATAATTTGTGTCGTCGTAACTCTCCAAAGTCAGCGTGTCGTCAATCTTGTAGGGCGTGCGGTACGTGCCACGCATTGCCGATAACGGCGAATGTCCGCCGCACCCAGCGACAAGGAAGGGGATTTGCATGCTGTTCACGATCCGCGTGTAGCGCTGGTAATTGTGCGCGTGTCCGGAAAACACAGCGTGTGGCCAAACGCCCGCGGCGGTGCAAGCACTATCGATATCTGCAAGCATTTGAGGACTTCCTCCGTGGACTGAGCCGCCGGTAAACGGAGGATGATGCACCGCGATAATCACAGCCCCCGTGTAATTCTCGCTTTTCACACGCTTCAGCGCCGTGGTAAGAAACGTAATCTGCCGGTTGTCGAGAGAATTTGTATTGCCCTGGCCAGAAATCACTCCAGGATCTTCCAGCACATTGCTGTAGAGTCCCAGGACGCGCACAAATGGCGCATCGAACGTGAAATACACTCCGGGCTCGCTCATTGTTGTTCGCAAAAGTCCTCCGGCATCCGGTGATGGGGCCGGGCTGCCGGCACAGAAATTGCGGAGAAACGCATCCAGCGTGGGTGCGGGATCCTTCGGGTAGATAACGCCATCGTGATTGCCGGGTATAGCGACAATCGGCGCCGGATAATTCCGAAAGGGTTCGTAAAACTGGTCGTAGTAATACGCGCCTTCGCCGAAATAATAGATCACGTCTCCAAGATGGAAGAAAAACGACGGTACATCCGCGGCGTTCGCCTCATCAAAGTCAGTGACCATTTTGTCGGCCACCAGAGATTGCGTATCGGGTCCCTTCACGCTGCCCGTATCCCCGACGGAGTGGAAGACGATCTGTCCCGCCTGCTCGATCTCCTGCACCTTTTGGTCGCCCGCAGTTCCATAGACCTGCGCAAGCGTGAGAATCGGTTCCACAAGGCCGCCGGCAGGCTGTGGAACAGGTTCGAGATTAGCGAGCTCTTTCTCGCTCTGATCTGTTACAGGATTCCTGAAGGTTGTCGGATCGGGAGATGGTTGCGGCTGCGCGAAAACAGGTTGCTGATTGCCGGTCGCCGCGGGCCTTGCCCGGCCCGGCGTCTGGGGATCGCGCGAGGAATGCGCGGGAGTTTGCTCGGTCATTTTGTCGGCTCCAACGTACGTTTCTTCGTCGGGTAGTCGATTTTTCAATGCACACAGGTGTTATTGACCAGAATGCATGGGATTGACTACCGTGTTGGACGTACAGCAATCCTATTCGATTTTGCACGGAGGAATTATGAACTTTCGAAGTCGATTTACAAAGCTGCTCTGCGGTGCTGGTCTTGCCCTTACGTTCGCGGTGGCGCCGGGGACGTGGGCGCTTTCTCCAGCTGCGGCGGCCGCAAAATTCCAGCATGTCGGCGATGAACTCTCAAAGTGGACCTGTCGACATCAATACGGCGACAGAAAGCCAGCTCAAGGCCATTCCCGGGATCGGCGATGTGTATGCGAAAAGAATTATCGCTAACCGCCCCTACAATTCGAAAGATCAACTGGTGAAAAAGGGTGTGCTGCCGAAAGGAGTGTATGACAAGATTAAAGGCCAAATTGTTGCACACCGGATCGGCGACGCTGTACATGCCTCGCAGAAATGAGGCCCCGTTCGACTCGCCTGCGGCTCGGTCAGGCAGGCTTTCGACCAGCCCCGGGGCAAGCTCCGGGCGCCGGATTTGTACGTTGCATTAACGAACTGTTTGTGACACGGCTGGATGAAAAGACCCAGGTTCGCTTCGCCAACCTGGGTCACCCGTATTCCTGATACCTGCCGCTCGTATTTCTCATTCGGCCGAAGATTTGACGGCCCGATTCGATCCCGCTATATATCTCAATAGCCCTTGGTGTTCGGGAAGCGCGGTGCAACTCCGCCACTACCCCGTAACTGTAAGCGCGGAGAGCAGTTTTCTGTAGGAAAACTGCTCCAGGAGCAAGGCAAGGCGGCAAGCAGCCACTGGACGAATAGTCTGGGAAGGTGACGCCTAGCTCGTGGAAGCGCAAGTCAGGAGACCGGCCAGGGTCACTTCTCGAGCTGTCTTTCGGTCTCGTTGGGAGGACCGAAGGAGCGCGCGCTTCGCCGTTACCGCGGCGGTGCCCGCATTCCTGATTGTATGAAGGTTACCAGGCAGCGCGTTCTTCCTGATGAAGAGGGCGCGGCTTCCGGCGTTTGCCATGGTGCGATGCGGCAGGCGTAAACGTCCAACACATACGTGAAGTGTTCGGGAAGCGCGGTGCAAATCCGCCACTACCCCGTAACTGTAATGCGCGAGAGCAGTTTCCTGTAGGTGTACATCGACGCGAAGATCTCAACGTCGTTTTTCCTCAAGAAAAACGACATCGCTGGGATATTTGCGATGCACAGTAACAGGAAAACTGCTCAAGAGCAGGGCAGGGCAATCTGCAGCCACTGGACGAATAGTCTGGGAAGGCGGCCCCAGCTTGAGGATGCGCAAAGTCAGGAGACCGGCTTCACGCCACCATATCCGAGGGGATTGTTCATGGCTTTGGCAAAGTTAATTTTTCGCCGGCGCTGCCGGCTGACGCTCCGTTGCGCTGTTTCGATTGCGGCGCTCGCGCTTTTCCTGTTTCCGTCGATTGCGCGCGCGCAGGCGCAGCCCACCGTGCAGGGAACTGTGACCGATCCGCTGGGTGCGGCGGTCTACAACGCCCGCATCGACATATTGACGGTCAACGGCATCATGCTCGGTGTGCATGCACACACCGATGGCCGCGGACATTATGCAATCAGCGTCAGCCGGTCGGGCCGTTACGTTGTGCGGGTGATCGCCAACGGCTTTAACGTCACCACCAGCCCCGAGGTTTACGTCTCGGCAAGCAAGCCCGCGCACGTGGATGTACCGCTGCAATTCGGCCAGCTGGAGCAGAAGGTCACGGTGACGGCGAACGGCGTTCCCACGCCGGAGGCGCAGACAGGCGCTTCAACGACCGTTATCGATCAGACGCTCTATCCCCACGCGCTGGCTATCCAGGATGTGCTGCGGCAGGTAAGCGGATTGCAATTCACCACCACCGGCCAGCGCGGAGCCGCAACTTCTCTGTTTGAAATGGGAGGCAATTCGAACTCGACCGATGTATTGCTGGACGGCATTCCGATCAACGATATTGGCGGCGCGGTGAATTTCGCGTATTTGTCGGCGAACGGTCTGAGTCAGGAGGAAGTCTATCGCGGCCCGGACAGTGCGCTCTATGGGGCCGATGCATCCGCCGGCGTGGTGGCATTGACGACGGCCCGCGGCACAACATCGAAGCCGCTGCTGCAGTACGCAATCGATGCCGGCAACTTCGGAACGTATCACCAGGAAGCCTCGCTGGGCGGCACGCACAAAGCGCTCGATTACTTTGGCGACTTCGCTCGCATCGACACTTCCAACAGCTACCCCAACAGCACGTATCACAATGGAACTTCGGTGGCGAACCTGGGATACGCACTCTCGCCGGCTACGCAAATCCGCGCCACGGTGCATCGCGTGTCCGCGGCAACCGGGGAGCCGAACGCGATTCTGTTCTACGGCATTCCCGACGTGCAGTACTTAAAAGAACACGATCTGTACGGCAGCGCGACGATTGAACATCAGCAGGGCGACAAGCTTGATGCAGTTGCGCAGTATGGTCTGGTGCGGCTGCGCTCGCTGAACACCGATCCTGGGCCTGCGGGGATTCTGACGATCAAGCCTACCAATACGAACTGCTATGACAGCATTGGAAATCCGGGAGCGCCGGAGTATCTGGGTGCTCCGGTAACGATTCGCGGAGCGAACGGAACCAGCGCCAGCGGACAGGCTTTTTATTCCTGCGCCAGCAACACCTATCCGGGAACCGATGGGATTCTGACCAACCGCGATTTTTTTTCTGGACAGACCAGCTACAAAGCCAGCGACAAATTCGTGGTCCTGGGGGCATTTCGCTACGAGAATGAACGCGGGTATACGGCGTACGATTATGTTCCGCAGTCGGCACATCGCGGAAACTACGACTATATCGCGCAGACCTCCGGCAACTTAGGGAACCGCCTCTACTACAGCGCGGGCGCCGATCTGCCGAAGTATTCCGTTTTCGGATTTCAGCCTACTCCCCATGCGACGGCAGCCTATTATCTGGCGAAGCCCGCGGCCTCGGGACTGCTGACCGGCACGAAAGTGCAGTTCAACTATTCACAGGGCATTCTGGAGCCCACCATCGCCGAGCAGCGTGGCTCGATCTATGACGTGCTGGCCTCGCTTCCGAATGGGCAGCAGTTGATCGCGCAGAATCATATCTCGCCGGTTGGGGCGCAGCAGACGAAGACCTACGAGGCGGGTGTGGATCAGCATGTGCTCGGCACGCGGATGCTGCTGCATGGCGGTTACTATCAGAATCAGTTCACCAACCAGATTGAGTTTGTCGATGCCCCGGCGCTGCTGCCGCTTGGCGTTCCGCCAGCCGTCGAACGGGTGATTGCCAATACATCCTATGGCGCGTATCTCAACTCGCTCAGCTACAGCGCTCAGGGTGTTGAGACCAGCGCAGAGTACCGCATATCGGAACATCTGTATGCGCGCGGCGGCTACACGGCGCTGAATGCGAAGGTGCAGAAGTCTTTTTCGAGCGATAATTCATCCCCATCATTCAACCCGAAATATCCAAACATTCCTATCGGCGCGTACTCGCCGCTGGTCGGACAGCGGCCTTTCCGGCGCGCGCCGCACTCCGGCTACTTCACCACCATCTACGCTCGCCCGCGCTGGTATGTGCAGATGACAGGAACGTTCGTCGGACGACGCGATGACAGCACCTATCTGACAGATGCCAAAGGCGGTACCTCGCTGCTGTTGCCGAATAAGAATCTCGATCCGGCGTATCAGGACCTTGGACTTACGGCGAATTACCGCGTGAATCGGCATCTCTCCACCTATACCGTGATGGACAATCTGCTCAGCCAGCATTCTCAGCAGGTCCTTGGATTTCCTGGGCTGCCTTTCAATTTCCGCTCCGGCCTGCAATTCAAGTGGGGAGGAGATGCGGCGCGGTAAGAGCCTTATCGCATCTAGTGTGCCGCGATCTCAGAGTGTGTTGTGCAGACTCTTTATGTTTCGCTGCTCCGCGGAGAACCCGTTCAGTAATGAAGGGGAACCAGAATACGAGTGGTAGGCTTGTTACAGGCTCACGGTGTTCGAGTCCTTGAACAATGCTTCCGTTGCTCGTCGGCAGCAGGAGCAAAAGGAGTTCCTCGTAGATGCACGTACATCTGATTAATCCCAGCGATTCCTCGTTTGGGATCGGCGTTATTACTCCCCGTTGGTTGTATGTTCTTGCCGCTGCCACGCCCGCCAGATATGGCGACCCAGTAATCACCGATGAAACCCTGGAACAGATGAAGCCGGATCAGATCGAGCCGGGGGACGTGGTCGGCATCGGTATCCATACCGGCAATGCGCTACGGGGCATGGCACTTGGACGCATCGCCCGGGAGCGTGGAGCGCACGTCATCTATGGCGGCATTCACGCCACGTTGTATCCGGAAGAAGCCTTTGAACTCGGAGGCGCCCACGCCGTGGTCAAAGGCGATGGTGACGTGGTCTGGGGGAAGGTTATCGCCGACATGATCGCCGGAACAGCGCAGCGCATTTACGACGGCGGCCGCATTGCGGGAGATGAGTTTTTGCCTGCGCGATGGGATCTGGCGCCGCGAGACAAATATATGTGGGCGTCCGTGCAAACGGTTCGCGGTTGCCCCAAACATTGCTCGTTCTGTTCGGTGTGGCGCACGGATGGTCAGAAACCGCGTTCGCGCGCTTCCGATATCATCGTGGGGGAAATCGTCGATCTCCGGCGTCGCGGGTTTCGCTTCATCGCGCTGGCGGATGACAATTTCTATCCCGTAAGCCTGGAGGATCTTCGCCTGGCGAAGCGGCAGGGCAACACCGCTCGCGTGCAGGAATTGGAAGGTATTCGCGCCGAGCGCTTCGAGTTGATGCGCAAGCTGGCGCTGCTTCCCCGGGATATGGTGTTCTACACGCAGATTACGATGGAAGCCGGTGAGGATACTGAGTTTCTGGATGCCATGCGGAAAGCGAACATCAAAGGCGCGCTGGTCGGGGTCGAATCGGCAACGGCAGAGGGGCTGAAGTCGGTGTTCAAGGACTTCAATCTCTCCGGCGAAAACCTGGTGAAAAGGCTGCGGACATTCAAGGAACATGGCGTCCACGTGCTGGGATCGTTTATCTTTGGACTTCCAACCGACCGTGAAGATACTTTCGCCGCCACCGCCGAGTTGGCGAAGAAAGCCGATATCACCTTTGCCCAGTTCGTGATGCTGACGCCCTTTCCGGGCACGGTCGATTTCGATCGCTGGGAGAAGAACCAGGGCGAGGACTGCGAGCGCGTGGGTGGAGTTCCGATCACCCGCCACTGGCTGATTCCAGCAGCGATCAGGCCCAAGATGTTCAGCCCGCACGGAACCATGACCTCGGAGGAAATCCGCGAGCGCACCCAGGGCGTCTGGGACGACTTCTATAGCCTGCCGGAAATCTGGAAGCGCTCCCGGTGTGTGCCGACTCTGCGGGGCCGCCTGGCGTTTCTGTTCGTTTCGAAGCTGTATCGGCAGATGTATGCCAAAACCGGCATTTCTACCGATAGCGCACGCCGCCAGAAAGCGACGCGCATGGCGCGCTGGCTGGCGATCCCCTGCCGCAAACTGTTTTCCGCCAAGCCCATGCCGGAATTGAAAATGCCCGAGAGCTATGCTCCGAAGGTGCTGTTGCCGATCCTTTAGAGGGCGAGTCGCGGGCTGGTGATACGCGTCTTGCGTTCCCACCTTAGCTTCACTGTTGGCGCTGTGGAAATCATTCCGCGGCGCCATTCTCTTGCGGGTTTCCGAAGCCACTCGAATTTTCTTCGGATACCCGGAAGCATTCGCGCCAACAGGAGGCGATGGGAACGCATCTCATTGCCAAGGGCACATCATAGCGGGAGAGCCGCAACAACTTTATCCACCATCACGAATGCTGGTAGTGTGGATAGAGAGCCCAGGGGATTTTCCGTAGATGCAGGTTCACCTCGTTAACCCTAGCGATAAATCATTTGGAATTGGCGTGATCACGCCCCGCTGGTTGTACGTGCTGGCTGCGGCTACGCCTGCGCAATATGGCGATCCGGTTATCACCGATGAAACTTTAGAGCGTTTTGATTTGGAGCGTGTGCACTCCGGTGACGTAGTCGGCATTGGGATTCATACCAGCAATGCCGTTCGCGGAATGGAACTGGGACGACTAGCCCGCGAGCGCGGCGCTTACGTCGTTTACGGCGGAGTTCACGCGACCCTATATCCTGACGAAGCGCTCGAAATGGGCAGCGCGCATGCCGTGGTGAAGGGCGACGGCGACGCAATCTGGGCAAAAGTAATCGCCGATCTGATAGCGGGCGAGGCGCCGGACATCTACGATGGAGGTCGCGTTGCTGACGATCGGTTCGTGGCGGCGCGCTGGGACCTGGCGCCATGCGACAAATATCTGTGGGCTTCCATCCAGACCGTGCGGGGCTGTCCCCACGATTCTCCCTTGTTCTTGGATTGGCGCAGTGACGGACAAAGTCCCCGCCTGCGTACCTCCGACATGATCGTGGGCGAGATCATGGATCTTTACCGGCGCGGGTTCCGCTTCATCGCGCTGGCGGATGACAATTTCTACCCGGCCTGCAACGAAGATCTCCGCCTGGCGGAGAAGCAGGGAAATACGGCTCTCCTGAAAGAATTGCGGGAGATCCGTGCAGAGCGTTTCGAGTTGATGATCAAGCTGTGCAGTCTGCCCGGCGATATGGTGTTCTTTACCCAGGTTGGCCTGGATGCCGCCGAGGACATTGAATATCTCGATGCCATGCGCAAAGCGCATATTCAGGGCGTGGTCCTGGAAGTGGACTCGGACACTGCGGAAGATTTAAAGGCCGTGTCCAGGAATCTTGACCTGTCGGGCGATCCGTTAGCCAGGAAACTCCAGACCTTTAAAGACCATGGAATTCATATCCTGGGATCATTCACCGGCAGGCCCGCCGTCGACCAGCAGGAAACGTTTGCCGACACCGCAGAACTGGCGAAGCGCGCCGGTATGAGCTTCGCGCAGTTTGTGCTGCGGACGCCGCTGCCGGCAAAGATCGACTCCCATCGATGGGGAAAAGGGATGAGCGAAATGTCGCCGGCCTGGACGGAATCCAGATTCCTGGCTGTCGGCTGATTTCCGCAAACGAAACCGCCCGATCGCACGAAACCGGTTTTCCTGCAGGTGTATACCAGCGGAAGAAAGCACGCGCATCCGTTTCATCAAACAATGGATGCACATAAGGACCGCCTGCCATCTACAGCAGCAGGAACTGGTCTAACACCGCAATGCAGAGAACTGTGGAAGTATGTCGGGTGACCGGAATCAGGCAACGGCTTCTGTGCGGCGATAATCCTCATTTTCTGAAAATCCAGAGGCGACCGCGACAGGAACCAGCTCAGGAAGTTTTGGCTTCGCCATGGCTATTTCCCTTGAATGCAAGGGCCTCATCTGCTCCGCCGAATAGGGAAATTGCTTTCCACAATCCAGGCAAACCTTATAGCTATAGGCTTGCAGCGTGAAGGGACGCGTCAGGTTGCCGTGACTGCAACCAAAGAATATTTCATAAAAGAAATCGGAAATTGCGCGTATCCAAGACATAAATGAACCCCTTAGGCATGCTACGGAGGTGCCGTAGATACCAGGCCTCCCATTTGCATTTTCCGTCTTGAGTCACGGAAATCGCTACACCTGTAGATGCAGTTGTTCTGCCAAAGGTATGTCGAATCGAAGTGGATGCAGCGGCCCGGGGCAGTCGCTCTAAGTTGTTGATATTGCAGAGCAAAGAGAAAATGGTTACCTGCCAAGGGATTATCCGCGGCAACAAAATGTGAAATCTATTTCACACTTACAGAGAGAACCACTTTTCCGAAATGCTCCCCTTTTTCCATATATCGGTAGGCGGAGGGTGCTTCGTCAAACGGAAAGATCCTGTCGATAACAGGCTGTAGCCGGTGGGCGGTGATGGCCCGATTCATCGCCTCCATCATGGCGCGCGACCCGACATAGATTCCGGCAATTCGAATCTGCCGCATCAATATTGGGAGAACGGAAAGTTTTTCTTCGACTCCCGAAAGTACACCGATCTGGGCAATTGTTCCGCCCACCCGGACCGCCTTCATCGATTCGGCGAGCGTTCCCGATCCGCCCACCTCGATGATTGCATCCGCGCCTTCGGCCTGCGTTTGTTCTTTCACCCAGGCCGCCCATCGGGGATGCTGCCGGTAATTCAGGCCAGCGTCCAGCCCAAGCTGCATTGCCTTTGCCAGCTTCTCGTCGCTGCTGGAGGTGCCGAGCACGCGCACCCCGCATAGTCTGGCAAACTGCAGCGCAAAGATGGAAACGCCGCCGGTGCCCTGGATCACAATCGTATCGCCCGGCTTCACCCGCGCCGCCTCGAACAGCGCGTTCCACGCAGTCACAGCGGCACAGGGCAGTGTCGACGCTTCTTCGTAACTGAGATGTTCCGGGAAGTGGAGTACCCCATTCTCCGGCAGCGCGACATATTCGGCGAGCATGCCATCGACATCTCCGCCGAGCGCGCCACGGGATTTGGCGGCGGAGGCAGCTCCTTCCTGCCAGTTCTGCAGAAAAACTCCGGTGACCCGATCTCCAGGGCGGAAGCCGGTGACGCCTTCGCCAATCTCGACCACTTCGCCCGCACCATCGGAAAGAGGAATGCGCGGCAGATGCAGCTTTGGATCGTAATGGCCGCGAACCATCAGCAGATCGCGGTAATTCAGCGAAACCGCGCGCACGCGCACCAGCACCTCACCTGTGCCGGGAACGGGAGTGGGAAGCTCCACCGGGTCGAGATGTTCGAGCCCGAATTGCGAAATCTGAAACGCACGCATGTCACGCCCCTCTAACATTTCGATGCTAGACCGCTTTTCCTATAGGTGTATCGTAGCGGAACCAGGCCTACGCATCCGTTTCTTAAAGAACGGATGCACGTAAGAAGTTCCCGCCACCTCACAGTAATAGGAAAACCGCTCTACAACCTTGCCTGTTTCACCAGATGTGCAATTTGGCGGGTGTGATTCGCGGAGGAATCCGCTACTCTGTATATATGGCTCGAGGATGGGAAAGTAAATCGGCGGAAGAGCAAGTGGAACAGCAACTGGAGCGACGGGCGGAGGCTGCTAAAGCAGTCACCAGGAAAGAAGTGACCGCCACGGGGGCAGTGCAGATACGCGCCCGGCAATTGCTGGAATTGAAGCGCGAGCGAATACTGGCGGAAAAAACCAGTCATCCGATCCGGCGCGCGGCATTGCAATCGGCTCTGAAAGAAGTGGAAGCCGAGCTACAGCAGCTGAGCTGAGTTTTCAGGTAGCGCAAATTGTCAACTACCCGGCGCAATTGCTGTCAGCTCTGCTGGCGGTTGAAGAGTATCGAATTCGCCTGGTCCACGCTGGTCAGAATCACTTGCGCGATGTTGACGTGCGCGGGCCGGGTCGCGGCCCATACGACGGCATCGGCCACATCTTCCGGAGTGAGCGGCGTCAGCCCCTGATATACCTTGGCGGCGCGCGCCTCGTCCCCGTGAAAACGCACTTTACTGAAATCAGTTTCCACCATTCCAGGGTCGATGGTGGTGACGCGTACCGGCGTGCCCAGCAGGTCTTGCCGCAGCCCCTCGGTAATGCGGAGTTCGGCGGCTTTGGTGCCGCAGTACACCGCCCCCTTCGGATAGGCCATGTGGCCGGCTGTCGAGCCGATATTCACGATGTGACCGCGGCCCCGCCGCACCATGCCCGGAAGTACGGCGCGGGTCACATACAGCAGGCCCTTCACGTTGGTGTCGATCATCTCCTCCCAGTCCTCGATACTGCCTTCGTGCACCTTCTCGAGCCCGCGGCTGAGGCCGGCATTGTTCAGCAGGATATCGATTGCCTGCCATGACTGCGGGAGGTTATCAATAGCGGACTGAACCTGCCGGCGGTCTCGAACGTCCAATGAAATTGTATGCACGTCGGCTGCTCCGGCAGCCGTCAGCGCGGCCTTTCTTTCCTGGAGCAGATTTTCGCGCCGCGCGGCCAGCACCAGCCGCGCTCCCGTCCGGGCGAACCGTTCCGCGCAGGCTGCGCCAATGCCCGAACTGGCGCCGGTGATGAAGACAATTTTGCCGGATTCATCGTTGCGGTGTTGTGCGTTTGCAGTACTAGGAGCCTGCGGCATGATTCTCCAATCCGCGGAATTCTACCGCGGTTTCATAGATAAAATTTGAGGTTTGTCATTCAAATTCGATGCCATTCTGAGCCCTTCGACTTCGCTCAGGGTAAACTCCGCGAAGAATCCAGAAAATATTCGTCTGGAATGTGCAGCCATCATCCTCTGGATTTTTCACGTTGTTCAGAGTGACTATAAGAATCTGTCGAAGAATTTTTGTTCGCGGCTTTTTCCGCCATGCGATATTGGGCGACCGTCCAGTCCATCTCGCCCATCCCGTCTTCGATGGCGGCGTTCAGTTGTTCCTGCACATAATTCGCCATCCCCAGATGAACGCCCGCCGCATCCGCCGCTTCGCGGAACAGCCTTGTGTCTTTCACGCCCAGTTGAACCGTCGCCCCGGGTTGCTGCGCGGGATGCAGCATGGCGCGGCCGTAATTCAGGGAGAAGGCCGGCTGGAACAGCGCTTCACTGACGGTTTTGAGAAACAGCTCCAAATCGATTTCCTGGGCGGACGCAAAGACGAAGATCTCGCTCAGGGAGCGAATCATGGAATACATCAGCATGTTTCCGGCGAGCTTGGCCGCGTGCGCTTGCCAGGGCTTTTCGCCGATGATTGTGAGTCCGCGCCCCATCACCGCCAGAATCAGGCGAACTCGTTCGAGGGTTTCCTTGTCGCCGGCGGCAAGGATCCAGAGCTTGCCCTCCGCGGCAATGTGGGGGCGTCCGAAAACGGGAGCGGCGACGTAGCGCTGCCCGGCTTCCGCGTGACTCGACGCCAAGCGCTGCGAAAGCGGTACGCCCAGCGTGCCGAGCGCAACATGAATCGCATTCTGCGGCAGCGCGGCAATCATGCCTCCGGGACCGAACACGACCTCCTCAGTGGCTTCATCATCGGCCAGCATGGTAAAAGCAACTTCGCAGCGGGATACCGCCGCGGTAATCGAGGGAGCAAGCTCCGCGTCCTGAATGCCAAGCTCTTTGAGCGCCTTCGGCGTGCGATTCCATACCGTCACGGCATGTCCGGCGCGCAGAAGAACCTTCACCAGTGGGACACCCATTTTTCCGAGACCAAGAAATGCAATTTTCATAGATATGAGCGCACGAAGAGCGGCGCAAGGATCATTTTCCATTAAGATGCCGTTCGCCGCCAGAGCGGTGCGCTCGAACGGCGGCGCAGCAGAGGCCGATTGAGATTTATTTCGTCCCGACAACCAGAACGACAAAGCTGTTGGGCAGAATTGCGGGGCGTTGGTGCACATTGCCAGGCGTGGCCGCCGGCCGTGGTCCGAACTTCGCTGTAACCAGGTAGATGGTCCCCGTCGTCGTGTCGAGCGCCATCGTGCGCGCCCCCCGCTGGGTCGTCAAAGTCTGCACCGGCGTGTAGCTGTCGGGCGAGTTCTGCCGGATCACAGTGAGGGTGCCGTCTTCGCCGTTGGGGCTGAAGACCAGATGCCGCGTGGCGTCGTAGCGTGTGGAATCGGGTCCTTTGCCGATTGCGGGCGTCGCCACGACATGACCGTTGCTTGTATTGAGCACCGTCATGACATTGTTGTCGCAAACGGAAAACAAACGATGGTTCGCGCGATCGATGGCGAGTCCGCTGGGGGAATCGCACGGAGCAATCGACCAGGTCGCCGTCGTCTTTAGATTTCTGGAATCGATGCGAACGATCTGGTTTTTGTCTTCCATATTGACGTAAACGTTTCCCGCTCCGTCGGCCTGTGCAAACTCCGGCTTGCCGGGCAATGGAATCGTCCGCAGGACGCGATTAGTGCGGGTATCGATGGCAGTTGCGGAGTTGCTGCGTCCGTTGAAGGCGAAGACGCGTTGGGTCGCGGGATCGAAGATGATCGCATCGGGATTTTGCTGCGCCGGGATATTGGCAATTACCTTGAGCGTTGCGCGATCGAAGACTCGGACCATGCCCGCCTTGCCATCGCTGATGTAACCGTATTTTCCGTTGGAGTTGAGCGCGACGCCATGCACCCCACCCATGCCGGTCATTTCACCGATCAGTTTTCCGTTCTGCGTGTCGACGACCTGCACGCGATTCCCGCGGGCGATGTAAAGCCGGTGCGCGCCGGGATCGGTCTTCAGGTAGTCCCATCCACCATCGCCGCCGATGTGCCAGGTCTGTTCCACGCGGAACCGGTGTGTCTGGGCCAATGAAGTTGCGCCCAGCAGACCCAAAGCTGCGAAGCAAAACATTGAACGCCAGATCACATTCGTCTTATTTCTTTTCATCGGAAATTCCCCTGAGGAAACTCTTGATACCGGCTTTACCTGAACCCACAGCTACCTTATACGCCCGGCACCTGAAGAACTTCTGAATCTCCAGCCCGCGCGTACGAACTCATCGATGAATTTGAAACGTCTTTTCCGCGACCCCGGGAGGGAATTCATCTTTCTTTCATCGTGTATTTTTAGGATATTCATCTTGCGCTGTCAGACTGCTCGCAGTGTTGCCCGGCTCATTCGCCTGAAGTGTGTCCGGCGATGGGCTGGCAGCACGGCGAGAGCGCTTCATGAAGTCCCAAAACCACAATGAGAGGCCGGATGAAACATCGATCGCAGAAGCTGGAAATTATGATCCTCGCGTGCTGTATGGCGGCGATTCCCGCGGCAGCAACGCCAGGGTTTGCACAAACAGATACAGGCACAACGACGGCGACAGCGCGCAGGAAACATACTCGCCGCAAACCATCGACTATCGAATCGCAGATTGAGGAGATGCGGCAGCAATTCAAGCAGCAGCAGGAGGAGATCGACCAGCTGAAGCAGCAGCTACAGTCGCGTGACCAGCAATTGCAGCAGGCGCAGGATGCGGCCCAGCAGGCCCAACAGACTGCCGCGCAGGCGCAATCCCAGGCCGCTTCGGCTACGCAGAACAGCACCCAGAGTAATGCCGCTTATACCAATCTGCAGCAGGCAGTGCAGGGTATTCAATCGGATACGGAGCAATCCAAACAGAGCTTGTCCATCGTGCAGCAGGATCAGAAGAACCTGAAAAAGGCCGTACTGCACCCGGACGAGATTAACTACAAGGGCATTACGATTTCGCCTGCAGGCAGCTTCATTGAAGCCGCGACCGTGTACCGCAGCGCGGCTACGGGCGGAGGCATCAATACTGCATTCACCGGCGTTCCGCTCGATCATTCCGATGAGGCCCAGATGAGCGAGTTCTACGGTTCCGCCCGTCAGTCCCGCATCGCCTTGAAGGCGACTGGCAAGCTGCCAAACATGACGCTGACCGGCTACTACGAGATGGACTGGCTCGGCACCGGCATTACCTCCAACAACAATCAATCCAACAGCTACGTTGTCCGCCAGCGTCAGCTCTGGGGCAGTGTGGCGATGAACAGCGGCTGGATCTTCTCCGCTGGACAGATGTGGTCGCTGGTGACAGAGACCACGAACGGCGAGTTGAACGGCACGGAAATTCTTCCCAGCACCATTGACCCGCAATATACCGCCGGCTTCAACTGGACGCGGCAGTATGGGCTGCGTGTGGTCAAGGACATGAACAACAAGGTCTGGCTGGGCGCTTCGCTTGAAAATGCCGAAACGCTGAATCCGGCCGGCAGCGGCTTGCCTACCAACCTGCTGATCGGTTCGGCGGGAACGGGCGGTGGTCTCTACAACCCCACAGCGAATTACTCCTTCAACCGGGCTCCCGATCTGGTCGCGAAGGCGGTCTTCGAGCCGGGCTTTGGGCACTATGAAGTCTTCGGCCTGGGACGCTTCTTCCGCGACCGCATTTACCCGAATGCCGGCGCCACAACGCCTTCGGCTGCTGGCGCCTACAACGACACCACGGTAGCCGGCGGCATCGGCGGCGGCGGCGCGTGTAATGCCATTCGATAAAAAGTGACGATCGGACTGAAGGGACTGTGGGGCCAGGGTGTGGGGCGGTACGGCAGCTCGACCATCGCCGATATTACTCTCCATCCTGACGCCCAGATTGCGCCGCTGCGGGGCTTCTCCGCACTGGCCACGCTGGAATTCAACCCGACCAAGCGCCTGAACATCTGGTCCAACTACGGCGGAGATTATATCGGACGCCGTTATTTCGGCAGCGAGGGATACGGTTCGCCGTTGACCGACATGTCCGGATGCAATGTCGAGCCGACGCCGGGTACATCCACGGTAAATGGCGCCGTCGGATTCTCACCGTCCACTCCGGCGCATTGCGGCGGCAACAACAAGGATGTGCAGGAGCTCAGCCTGGGGTACTGGTTTAACTTTTACGCTGGGTCGAAAGGGAAGCTCCGTCAGGGAATCCAGTACAGCCGGTTCGAGCGGGATATCTGGTCGGGCGACGGCGGCACTACGAATCCGGGCGGGGGCGCCAGGGGTGTTGACAATGCCTTCTGGACCTCCTTCCGTTATTACCTTCCATAGACACGCTGAAGCATCAAAAGGGGGGATCACTTGCAAAATGCAAGTGATCCCCCTTTTTGCATTTCAACTGCGCTCAGCCGATCTTGGCTAGCTGCCTCGCATACAGAGGATTGTTCGGAAATTCCTTGGCCAAAGCAGAGAGCAGCTCCCGTGCTTTCGCCTTGTCCTTATCCCGGATGGCAGCCACAGCGAGCAGCAATTTGGCCAGCGGAGCAAGATAGTGTCCCTGGGATGCGGTCAGTTCAAGATCCTGTTCGCCGAGGACTTTATTCGTTTCTCCACCCGCCATATGCAGAATCCACCGGACCGGCGCCGGCTTCAGACCTAGAATGTAATTCTCCATTCCTACCGCTAGATAGGCGTCGTATGCGTGGGGATCGACACCGAGAAGTTTATGCGCGTAGACGCTGCCGGATTTTGTGTACTCAAATCCAGCCAGGTCTTTGCGTTCGATTAACGAGGTGTAGTCCGCATGAAGTCCGTAGGCCAGCGTCTTCGCCAGCAATGCTGTGGCGTCCTGCGGATTCTTCGCCAGAATGGCGTCGGCCAATTGGTTGGCCTTATCCAACTGCGCATCGAATGCCTGTTTCACGGTTTGATCGGCAACGGTCTTATGGTGCAAGTAACTGTTGTCGTTGGTGAAAAGAGCGAAACTCAACACGCCGGTACGGTTGAATTCGGAAAAAAGATAGGCGGCAGCGTTCGAAACCGGCCCCATCGGGTCCTGCGGATGTTCCGCCATAAACCTGGCGAACGTAGCGTGCGCCTGGGGGAATTCCAGGTTGTACATCTGATGAAAACCTGTATCGAGTAATGGCGGGTGCTGCACCCGGTGGGTTTGTGCCACTACCTGAACGAGAGATGCCAGGCCGAGAGTCAAAACAGCAGTGATTTGCGCACACGTTTTCTTCATACAATTCCTTGCTCGAATAAGACGCCGGCAATGAAGGCCGGGATATCCGAGGTTCGCGAGTGAGAGATTGTATCCCTAGTATCCTCCATCGCCGCAACTGCGAAATGAAAAAGCCATCGGCGAGGCTGCAGCGGAGTGCCTGGATGTCGCTGCTATCATCGGCCTATGGTGCGTATCGGTCTACCTGAAGGCATTCCTCAGACTTTAATCGAGGATTTTCCCCACGAAAACACGCAGATTATCCGTCTTCCAGACCGGCTGGATGATGACGTCGAAATAGAATTCTGGATTCCGCCGATGTTTGGCTGGCTGGCCACGCCCATGTTCCAAGCACATCAAAGGCGTGAAAGTGGTGCAGTGTCTGGTTGCCGGGGTGGACTGGATTGTCCCCTGGCTGCCGAAGGATATCGTGCTTTGCGACGGTCAGAGCATCCATGACACGCCGGTTGCCGAATGGGTGATAGGCGCCATTTTAGCCAGCCTGAAGCGTTTCCCGGAATTCCGCGATCGTCAGCGTGAAGAGTTCTGGGATGGTCAGGTCCTGCCGGGAGCGTCCGCGATGGAAATGAGCGCGGCAGGCGAGGAGAATCAATCCGAATACGGACCGCTTCCGTATCGCATTCTGAATGATGAGCTGGTGAACAAGAAGGTTCTCATCGTCGGTTACGGCGGCATCGGTGCAGAAGTCGAGCGCCTGATTCAAGCCTTCGATGTGGAGGTGCTTCGTGTGGCACGATCGGCGAGAGAGGGTGTTTCGGCGATTGGCGATCTGGGGAAGATACTTCCAGAAGCGGATGTAGTCGTGTTGCTGGTTCCGCTTACACCGGAGACGCGCGGGATGATGAATGCCGAGATGCTGGGCCGGATGAAGCCCGGAGCTTTGCTCATCAATGCTGCGCGCGGGCCTGTCGTTGATACGGATGCGCTGCTGGCGCAATTGCATGCCAGACGCATCCGTGCCGTGCTGGATGTGATGAGTCCCGAACCGCTGCCAAAAGGCCATCCTCTCTGGTCGGCGCCCGATTGCTTTATTACGCCGCATGTCGCGGGTTCCGTGGCGGGTTTTATTGTGCGTGGATACCAGTTCGCAGCGGCGCAGGTTCGCCGTTATCTCGCAGGAGAACCGCTGGAAAATCGCGTGAATGCCGCGGGATATTAGAATGGCTCCGCCGCGGATCGCTCAGAACTCATCGAAGGCGATCTGGTTTCGGGGCACGTTCAGGCTGTCCAGCATTTTCAATGCAGCTTGAATCATCGCGGGCGGACCGCAAAGATAGTATTCGATCGCGGCAGGATCGGGATGGCCGGCGAGATGCCGGTCCTGCAGCACTTCATGGATGTAGCCGGTATACGATTGCCAGTTGTCACCGGGCTGCGGTTCGGAGAGCGCCAGGTGGAAGCTGAAGTTGGGGAATTTCTTCGCGAGATCCTCAAAATAATCCTGGTAAAAGATCTCCTGCAGCGACCGTGCTCCATACCAGAAACTCACGCGGCGAGTGGTTTTCTCGGTTTCAAAGAGATGCGAGAGATGCGCGCGCAGCGGCGCCATGCCGGCGCCCCCGCCGAGATAAACCATTTCCCGGTCAGTATTTTTGATATGAAAATCGCCGAACGGCCCGATGGCTGTGACCGTATCGCCGGGCTTCAATGCATGCACGTATGCGGAGCCCGCTCCGGCAGGGCAATCCTGGCCGCGCGGCGGCGTAGCGATGCGCACGTTAAAGCGAAGCTGCTTGTCGATCTTCGGGTTCGTCGCCAGTGAATAGTTGCGGCGGACAGGGAGACCATTCTCCGCGCGAAAGTCGAACACATGTTGCGTCTTCCATACGTCGGCGAAGGGCTCGCAGACGGAGATTTGATGGAACGGAATTTCTCCATAAGCGGGAATGTCCATCTGGATGTAATCGCCGGGCTGATAGTCAAGCAGCGGTGAACCAGGTACGGGTTCGAGAACGAGTTCTTTGATGAAGGTGGCAACGTTCTCATTGCTGACCACGCGAAATTTGTAGGTGGTTGCCGGATTGCGGACGCCACACCCGCCCGCGGAAGTCAGGTCGAGGAATATCTTCCCATCGTGCTCGCGAACTTTGTAGGTCTTGAGCGCGATGCAGACCGGCAGGCGTTGGGGAGAGCCGTCGGTGATATCGAATCGTCCATTATGCTTGGCGCACTCGATCAGTTTGCCTTTGACGAATCCGTCCGCCAGGTGAGCATTCCCGTGGGTACAGATGCCGTCCGTGGCGTAGAGAGTACCCTCCGCGGTGCGATAGATGGCGTAGGTTTTCTTGTCGTGGTCGAAGCGGATGACATCTTCATTTCGCAGGAAGGTGCTGGCGCAGATTTCGATCCAGCCATTTCTGGGCGCGCCTTTCGCGGTAAAGACATGTGATGTAGGCGGCGCATCGGTCGGGAAGGTTGGCGTGGGCAGCTTGCGCTTGACGTGGTACGCCGGATCTTTTACCTGCCGGAGTACAGCCGGAACAATTTCGCGCCACGCCTCAATCAATCCGCTATACGGCGTCGGCATGTCGGGTTTGACCAGCTCATGCAGCCGGGGAAGATTGTGGTAGGGCACCAGGGGAAACATGTGGTGCTCCACGTGGTAGTTCATATTCCAGTAGAGATAACGGTGGATCGGGTTGATATACACCGTCCGGCAGTTCAGGCGGTGGTCGAGTACATTTTCCGCCAGGCCCGCGTGCTGCGTGAAGCCGTAGAGCGGCGCCAGCCATGCGCCGTACAGGTTGGGCAGGCCGATGAACATCAGCGGCAGAATGCTGCGCGAATAAATCGCCAACCCGATCACGGCCAGGTAAATGGCCACATAAATCCGTGCGCGAAGAAAGACCTTGCCGTACTCCGATTCCGGAATGTACGTCTTCTCCTCGGGCGTGAGCCGCCCAATCGAGTGCAGCAGGATGTGCTGGAGATAGGGACCGATGTTCTGCAGATTGAAAAAGAAACCGGCCATTCGGGCCAGATTCGGCGGCCGCGGCGCGGCGATTTCCGGATCGCGTCCGACGATGATGGTATCGCTGTGGTGGCGAGTGTGGCTCCAGCGCCAGGGAGTGGATTCCCGCAACACCATAAATGAAGCAATTTCGTAAAGAGTGTTGTTCAGCCAGTCGGTCTTGAAGGCAGTGCCATGGCCGGACTCGTGCCAACGCGAGTCCGAGCTTGACGCATAGAGAACCCCATACGCCATAAAGGGGAGGATGGCCCACCATGTTCCCCAGAGAAGATAGCCGCACACACCCAGCGCTATCAGCAGAGTGAACCAGAGAACAGTATCGCGAATGGCCGGCCCATCTCTGCGCTGCAGCAGTTCGCGCATTTTTTCGCGCGGGACGGGCGAGGTATACCAGGTGGCTTCGGCCAGGCCTTTCTGGATGGCGAGGACAGTGTCCTCCCCTACCAGGCTATAGTCATTCAGTCGGATTTCGTTGGCTGTGGCCATGGCGGTCTTGAGTCAATAGCTCGCTTCTTCATGATAAATCTTCTCTATCCATCGAGCTCGCAGGAACAGATTCCATAAAGAAGCTTAGGTCTTCATCTTTCTTACGGCTCAATGATTGCCGGCAAGTACCTGGGCCAGATGAATGGCGCGCCGATCCGAGAGCTGCGAAATTTGTTCGCGGCAGCTGAAGCCATTTGTAACAATCAGTGTTTCTTTTGCGGAGCGTTCCACCGCGGGCAGCAGAACTCGATTCGCCAGAGCTGTCGAGACAGCATACTTATCCTTCTCGAAGCCGAATGGGCCGGCCATTCCGCAGCATCCGGAATCAAGCAGATTGACAGTCGCGCCCCCGCTCTTCAACAGCTGAACCTCTTCCGCCATAAACGGCTTCTGATGACAATGGCCGTGCAGCAGAATATCTTTGCCGGCGATGTGGACCGGATTGTAGTTCTTCGCCTTCTTCACCAGGAATTCGCTTAACAGATACGTCTGCCGCGCCAGCCGTTGAGTGCGCGGGTCATCCGCCAGCAGGTTCAGCGCCTCATCGCGGAAGATGCTGGCGCAACTCGGCTCGAGGACAACGATGGGCGTTTCCGACCTCAACTGCGGCTCCAGCTTGTCGAGCACGTGCAGCAAATAACTCTTCGCTCGATCCAGCATGCCGAAATCGTAAAGCGGCCGGCCGCAGCAAAGATGTCCTTTAGGGACTTCGACCTGAAATCCCGCGTCATCCAGAACCTGCCACGCGGCCTGCGCGGTTTGCGGATGGAAATAGTTGTTCCAGGTATCGGGCCACAGCAGCACAGCGGGACGGGAAGAGTGCGCCGCTGTTTTTCTTCGATGATGCCAGGAGCTGCGCGAACGCAGACCGCTCTGAAAACTTTGCTCGGCAAACCGCGGAATGGTTCGCTCTGACGGCATTCCGATGACCGACTTGATCAGGTCTCGAACCAAAGGGAGTTGTCCCGGCAAATTTGCGAGCCCCGGCGCGGAGGAGGCGAGATGAGCCCAGCGATCCATCATGCCGAAGGCGTATGCATGAAGCGGACGGCGGTGGTGTTCGTAGTAATGCGACAGAAACTCGGCCTTGTAGGTCGCCATGTCCACGTTGACCGGGCACTCATGCTTGCAGGCCTTGCAGGAAAGGCAAAGTTCCAGCGCGTCCTTGACGGCATCGCTCTCCCAGCCTTCAGGACGCAATTCGCCCTGCAGCATTTCCCATAGAAGGTGCGCGCGCCCGCGGGTCGAGTGCTCCTCGGCACGCGTGGCCATGTAGCTGGGGCACATGGTTCCAGATTCTTCCTTGCGGCAGAGACCAACACCCACGCATCGCAGGGTGGCGTTCGAAAAAGAACCACCGTCATCGGGAAACTGGAAATGCGTTTTTACGTTGTTGGTTTGGAATCCGGCTCCCAGGCGGAGATTGTCCTGCGGCTGATAGAGAGCGACAGGATCGGCCAGTTTGCCCGGGTTCATCTTGTTGGTGGGGTCCCAGATGGCCTTGAATTCATTGAATGCGTGAATCAGCTCCGGGCCAAACATTTTGGGCAGCAGCGCCGCCCTGGACTGGCCGTCGCCGTGTTCGCCGGAGAGCGAACCTCCATGCGCCAGCACAATGTCGGCGGCTTCATCGATAAACTGGCGGTATTTGTGGATGCCTTCTTCGGTTTCGAGATCGAAGTTGTAGCGCAGATGAATGCAGGCCTGACCAAAGTGACCATAGATAGGAGTGGAGTAGCCATACGGCTCCATGGCCGCGAAAAGATCGCGCAGGTATGCGCCCAGCTGATCGACGGGAACCGCGGAGTCTTCCCAGCCTTCCCAGCGAAGCGGCTGGCCGGGAACGAAAGTGGTCGCCCCCAGCGCTGATTCCCGCACGGCCCAGACGCGCTTCGCTTCATCCGGCGAATAGAGGCGCGCATGGGGCGCGGGCGAAAACTTTTTCGCGGCTTCCATCATTACCTGGGCCTGCGCGACAGCCTCCTCCCGGCTTTCCCCGCCGAACTCTACAAGTAGATGGCCGCGACCTTCCGGCAGCAGAGAAAGATCGTTCACGACAAGATTTTTTTTCCTCATGAACTCGACAATCAGGGCGTCGAATCCTTCAAGGCCGATGGGTTTGTGTTGCAGAAGAGAGGGGACGTGGTCCGCAGCGATAAATGCATCAGCAAAGCCGAGACCCACAAGCGCGCGGCAAGGCGGGCTGTGCATCAGCCGCAGCGTGGCTTCGAGCACGGTGACGCATGTGCCCTCGGTGCCCACCAGGGCGCGGGCGACATGGAAGCCGTTTTCCGGCAGCAGTTCGTCCAGGTTGTACCCGGAGACGCGGCGCGGAATCCTGGGGAAGCGCTCGCGGACCAGGCGGGAGTAACGGTCACGGATCTTTCTGAGGCCGGCATAAATTTCTCCGCGCCGCCCACCCGCGCCAATAATTCCCGCCAGTTCATCTTCATCCGTCGCACCCACTTCGAGCACCGTGCCGTCGTAGAGCAGCACGCGCATGGATTCGATATTGTCGACGGTTTTGCCGCCCATCAGCGCGTGGACGCCGCAGGAGTTGTTGCCGATCATGCCTCCAAGCGTGCAGCGGTTGTGGGTGGCAGGGTCGGGAGCAAACGTCAGATGCCCTTTTTCCGCGGCTTCGCGCACGCGATCGAGCACAATGCCGGGCTGCACCCGCGCCTGCTTACGGTCGAAGTCGAGATGCAGAATCTGGTCGACATACTTCGAAAAATCCAGCACCACGGCAATATTGCAACATTGGCCGGCCAGGCTGGTGCCGCCGCCGCGCGACAGAATCGGAGCGCCAAATTTGCGGCAGGCAGCGACGGCCGCTTCTACATCGGACGTATCTCGAGGAAATATGACGCCGATTGGCACCTGACGGTAGTGCGAAGCGTCGGTCGAGTAAAGAGAGCGGCTGCCCGAATCGAACCCGATTTCTCCGCGCACAGATCGGCGGAGTTCGGCTTCGAGTTCCCGTTGCGCGGAAAAAGATTCATGGGCATGGACTTGTTTCTGCTCGGCGAGGATGGGGAACTGCGGTTCACTCATTTCATCTCTTATGGTAATTGGAAGCCCTTGCCCCCGATGCTGATGTTCACCTCTCAACGTATTGCGGCACTTGCAGGCGGCGATCGATACTGAGGATTTCTAGTGCCGGGTTCCCGAGCGATGAGAGTATCCATCTGGCCGTCAGAACAGCGATCGAGTCGATGTCCGCGGAAGGGAGAATAAACCGCGCTGCTGGCTCGCCGCTTCCGTCGAGTTGGCGCCCGCTATGGTCTTGATCCTCAAATCTGTGTAAATCTACCCTGATCGGGTGAGGTGACCGGCGAAATATTTCACGCGGAACATGAAATAATACCAATATCGATAGCAAACAGGCGCTGTCTGCTGGTATAGTTCGGGAACAAAGGATTCGTTCTTAGCCGTTGGAACGAATGGAAGGATGTGTGTGTGTCCGTTCCTCGGACATAGACGGCGCATGCGGTCCACACAACAGAGAAGATATAACAAGCGGAGGGAAGATGGAAACTGGAGTGAAAAATATCGAGCGGTTTCATGCGGGAAATCTGAAGCTGGAAATATACCCGACCCGTGAGGCGGCGGGTGAAGCGGCAGCCGAAGCTGCGGCGGCGGCGCTGCGGGAGCTGGGTCGCAATAAGGAAGAGTTTGGCGTCATCTTTGCTACCGGCGCTTCGCAAATCGAAACTCTCCGGACGCTGGTTGCGATCCCGGGGCTCCCCTGGAGCAAAATTCGCGGCTTTCACATGGATGAATATATCGGTATGGCGCCGGATCATCCGGCATCGTTCCGCCGCTATCTGCGGGAAAAACTGACGCAGCGTGTTCATATGCGGGAATTCTCCGAGGTCGACGGAACCGCGGCCGATCCTGAACGCGAATGCCGTGAATATGCGGAGAAACTGCGTTCCGCCAACCCGCAACTCTGCCTGCTGGGCATCGGTGAAAACGGCCATCTCGCGTTCAACGATCCGGATGTCGCCGATTTTAACGATCCCGTCGACATGAAGGTTGTGCAGCTCGATGAAGCTTGCCGCCAGCAGCAGGCGGCGGAGGGTTGGTTCGCGAGTTTTCAGGATGTCCCCGAGCGGGCGATCACCCTCACCATTCCAACGTTGTTCCGGGTGCCGAAATTGATCGTAACCGTGCCCGGCCCGCGCAAGGCGAAGATTGTCCGGCGGACAATTGAAGATCCGATTTCAACCGCGTGTCCGGCGACCATTCTGCGCACGCATCCGGATGCGACCGTCTATCTGGACCAGGAATCCGCGGCGGAACTGGATGGGAAACGGTAGTCGGATAAAAAATCCAGTGATGACATTGCCTAAACAGTGAAGTCTTAAATAACGGGAGCGAAACATGGCGACTGAGACAGGCGAGGGGATCGACCGCCGCACTTTTGTGAAGCAGGCCGGCATAGCGGCGCTCGCGGCCGGAATGGATGCCCGTTCTTACGCGCGCGTCCTGGGCGCGAACGATCGCATCCGGCTGGGGCAGCTTGGTTGCGGGTCGCGCAGCCATGGTCATGTACACATGACGCAGCTCGCTTCCAAACAGATGCCGGTGGAAACGGTCGCGGTCTGCGATATCTGGAGCAAGGCCCGGGAGCGGCGAGCGGCGCAGGTGAAGAAGGCGTTCAACCTCGATCCGCAATCCTACAAATATTCCGAAGACATGCTGGCCCGCAAGGATATCGACGGCGTGATGATCGCCACCGGCGATTTCCAACACGCCAAGCTATGCATTGAAGTGGTGCAGGCGGGCAAAGATTGCTATGTCGAAAAACCGTTTGCCAACGTGCTGTCGGAAGCGATCGCCGCGCGCAATGCCGTGAAAGCGTCGAAGCAGGTGGTCCAGATGGGATCGCAGCATCGCACCCAGCCGTATCAACTTGCGGTGCGGGATCTTATCCGTTCCGGGCGCATCGGCAAGGTGGTGCATATCGAGCAGGAATGGAACGTCAACGAGGAGCGCTGGAGATTTGTCGAAGCACGACACCGGCGATACCGAACGCGATGGAGCAGGACCGGAACATGGAGTGGAAGAAGTGGCTATACGGTCGAAAATCGGAGCTTCGCGAAGAGGATACCGATTGGAATCGCTGGCTGCTGGGCAAACCGTACCGCCCCTTCGATCCCCATGTCTATCTGGAGTTTCGGCTCTATAAAGATTATTCGTCGGGCATTTTCGATCAGTGGATGAGCCATGGCAGCGATCTTGTCCATCTTTGGACGGACGAGGCCTATCCGGAAAGTGTGGTGGCCAACGGCGGCGTTTTCGTGTGGAAGGACGGCCGCGAAAATCCGGATACCTGTGTCGCCGCGGTGACCTATCCGAAGGGATTTCTGTATACCTACAAAACCACCTTCGGAAATAGCTATCGGAGTTTTTCGCGCATCCAGGGGCGCGATGGCACCATCGCGAACCATGGCGGCGAGGGCGCATCCTTCTTTGCGGTCAGCAAGGAGGGCGGCAGAGACGAATCCGACGGATCGGTGGATTACACGAAGCTTCCCATCATCGCACCGGCCGGAGATCACGAGAAGGTGGTGCAGGTTCCCGGCGCGCCGCCGCCCAGCTCCAACGGTCCGGATGACGACGATGCCCATCACCTGATGAACTGGCTGACGGCGATGCAGGCGCGCAAAGCAGCCGAATGCTACGGTGGACAATGGTTTCTCCCACGCCATTGTCGTGATCATGGCGGCGCAATCGTATCGGACCGGGAAGAAGCTTTACTGGGATCCGAAGAACGAGAAGAATTCTCGACCATCCAGTCGTCTAGTCGTTGATGCATGCGAAGCACGCTTTACCAGCGCAGTGCAGAGGTGAAGATTGAAGCAACGCGCAGCCCGGTATTACGCTGTCCAGGCCGATCTGGACGCGTGAGTAAAACACGCTGGTGGATTGTCTGGACGCTGTTCTTTTCCACGGTCACCAACTACATCAGCCGTCAAAGTTTCTCCGTGTTGTCGCCGATGATTACGGCGCAATACCATTTGACGCACACCGATCTTGCGAAAATCCTCGGATCGTTTCAGATTTCCTATGCCATCACATGGCTGGTGGGCGGCATTGTTCTGGATGCTGTCGGCAGCCGCGATCGGCCTGGCGATAGCGGCAATCTGGTGGTCGGTGATGAATATTCTCACCGGCCTTGCCAGCTCCGTTTTCGGCTTCGCATTTTTTCGATTCATGCTGGGAATCGGAGAGGGTTTCAACTGGCCCGGAGCCAGCAAAGTGGTTGCCGAATGGTTTCCGCAGCGAGGAACGAAGCCTTGCGGTGGCGATCTTCGACAGCGGCTCCAGCGTGGGCGGAGCGCTGGCGGCGCTGGTCATTCCTTTGATTGCGTTGGCTGCCGGATGGCGATGGGCATTTGCAGCTTCCGGAATGCTGGGGTTTGTCTGGCTGGCGGTGTGGCTGCGGGTTTATCATCCGCTGGATCGCCATCCTCGCGTGACGCCGGAGGAAGTTGCTCTGATTCAAGCGGGCCGCGAGGCGGAAGTCTGCTGTCGACCGATCGAGGTCTTGCGCGATGGCGCCGCCTGGGCAGGAATCGCAATCTCTGGGGCATTGTTCTTGGACGCGCGCTTACCGATCCCATCTGGTGGTTCTATGTGTTCTGGCTGCCGCAGTATCTCAGCGATGCGCGCGGCTTCAGCCTGAAGCGGATCGCGCTGTTTGCCTGGATCCCTTTTATCGCGGCCGATATTGGAAACTTTACCGGCGGCTGGATTTCCGGCTACTGCATTCGCCGTGGCGTTGTCTGTGGTGCGCGCGCGCAAATGGGTATGCCTCGTGAGCTGTCTGCCGATTCTGGCCGGCATCCCTGCAGCCCGCGTGCATAACGTGTACCTTGCGCTGGCTTTGATTTGCGTTGCGCTTTGGGGTTACGCAAGCTGGTCGACGATGGGACTTACCTTCCCGTCCGATCTTTTTCCGCAGGAGGTGGTTGGTTCGGTCACCGGGCTGAGCGGGCTGGCGGCCGGGCTGGTTAGCGCGGGGTTTACGATTCTGGTGGGTATTCTGGTCGATCGATTTTCCTACCGGCCAGCTTTCGTTGCTGCCGGACTTTTACCTGTGCTGGCGACCATATTTGTGTTCCTGCTCATTCGACCTCCGGCGGAAGTAGAACGATCATTGGAATAACGTTTCTCTAGGAAGCCTCCGAACCCAGCAGGAACACAAAATAGCGGGTCCAATCTTTGCTTGTGTTGCGCAGCGCATGCTCGGCATTGGAGGCGATGTACGCGACCGAGCCGGGGCTCACCTGCGAACGCTTGCCCTCGATCTCTACTTCGAGAGTGCCTTCGCGAACCATAAAAATTTCTTCGCCGGAGTGATGGTGCGGAGGATGTGCCACCGCGCCAGGGGCAAGGTCCGTCTCATGCAGCGTGATATGGACTCCGGTGTGAGTCTCGCCTTCGAACACCGGAATGTAGTTGTCTCCGGAGCTTTTGTAGACCTTCAATTTTTGAAATCGTAGATTGCCGATTTCAGTACCGCGTCGGTTCCGGTTCGAGTTTCCGCGGAATAGCCCGGAGCGGCTGCCATCAACGCCGGCAGCAGCACACAAAGTTCTCTTCTTGTAAGTGACATGAAGTGCCTCCTGTCGCAACATCACGGCCTCAGCCATTGATCCAGTCCCTGGCGAACGAAATCGTCGTCGTTGAGATGGGGATAGGCTGCATAGACCCGATCGATCTCCTCTTTCTGCCCCGGGCTGAGGCTTTCATCGCGGTCCAGGCACCAGATACCTTCGAGCAATCCCTGCCGCCGCAACACCTCATGAATACCGGCGATGCAGCCGTGGAAATGATGGCTTGGGTCGAAGAAGGCCGCATTCGAATCGGTAATTTCGATGCTTCTGCCGAGGAGCTCCGCTGAAACAGGCTCTTTCCTGGCAACGATGTCGTGACATTCGCGCAGCAGCTGTGTCGCCCGATGGGTCCACACCGCCCAGTGACCCAGCAGGCCGCCTACGATGCGAAGTTCCCGTCTTTCTCCGTTGACCGAAAAGCGGTACGGCGTCACAAGGTCCATCACGATGTTGTCATCGTTGCCGGTGTACAGCGGGATCGGCTGCATGGATTCTGCTACGGCCCGCATGACATCGAGCGTCTGATATCGGTTGAAAGGCGCGATTTTGATGGCGGCCACATTTTCGATTTCCGCGAACTCGCGCCAGAACCCGAATGAAAGCAGGCGGCCACCCGCGGCCGGCTGCAGATAAAATCCGACGATCGGGATCACTTCCGCCACAGCGCGGCAGTGGCGGAGCAGCGCTTCATCGTCGGCGGCGTTCAGTGCTCCCAGGCTCAACAGGCCGGCGTGGAAACCAAGATCGGCCAGCAACTGTGCCTCCCGCGTGGCTTGTGCGGTATCTCCGCAAATGCCTCCGATCCGGATCAACGGTTCCGGGCGGGCGAGGTCGGCGCGGTCCATCTCCTCCGCCGCCAGCTTCAGAACCGGCTCGAACAGCCCGATGCGCGGATTGCGAATGGCAAATTGCGTGGTGTGAACGCCGACCGCCAGACCTCCGGCGCCTGCGGCGATATAGTAGCGGGTCAATGCCCGCTGGCGTCTCTCGTCCAGACGGCGTTCCGAAGTAAGCGCGAGCGGATGAGCAGGGATGACGGCGCCTTGTGCCAGTGCTTTGCCGATTCTGGAATCCAGTCTTTTCCCCATCGTTGGTTCTCCTAGAATTTCCCGTCGCGATTTTCAAAATGCGTAGGCTTCTTAAGGTTCGCGCCGCCACGCTCCACCCAGTCGGCAATCCATGTCATCATTTGTCCCGCGGTGACCGTGCGGATAACCGAAAAGTTGGAAGGCCTTCTGCGCATTGGAGAGAAGGGCATCTCCGGTTTCCGAGCCTTCAAACCGCACGGGCTTGCCCCAGCATTCCGCGAAAGCCTCCGCGATGCGCCGCACACTCAACAGCTCCGGCCCGGCAATGTTCAGCACCAGCGGAGGTGTCGAAGCATGGAGCAACGACTGCAGACTCATGGCCGAAGCGTCGGCCTGCCATATCGCATTCAGGTACCCGGTCGACAGCAGCACAGGCTGCCCGGAAAAAACCAATTGGGCCACATCGACCAGCACGCCATAGCGCAGCTCGGTCGCGTAATTGAGCCGCAGGATCGACATTTTGGTCTTGTTTACACGACTGAAGTGTTCGAAAATTCGTTCTCGTCCCAGGCAGCTTTGGGCGTATTCACCTACCGGATAAAGCGGATCGCTTTCAAGGGACCCCGCAATCCCTACCGGAATTAAGCCATATACATTCCCGGTAGAAAACGCTGCGATGCGGCTATCGCGATAGTGCTCGCTCACCAGCCCCGGTAGAAAGCTGTTCATCGCCCAGGTCAGCGGCTCCTGGCCGGTGGCTCCGAATTTCATGCCGGCCATGTACACCACGTTGGCAGCGTCGGGCAAATTGGCATGGGAGCGCGAATCAAGCAGATCGCATGCATGAGTCTCGATGCCCCAGGACTGCAGATGCTTCTCCAGTCCGGTTGTTGAGAACCTGGCGACGCCGATCACGCGGCGCGAAACACCGGCCAGATCGGACGCTCGTTTCGCCATACGGGCGAGCGTCGGCCCCATTTTTCCGCCGACCCCGAGAATGACGATATCGCCTTCCAGCGCCGCCATGGCTTCGATGGTCGCCGGCGTCGGCTCGCTCAAAAGATCCTCGAGCTCCGCGACATCCTGGATAGAATTTTTATTTGCTAATGTCTGCAATTGTTCTCCTCATCGGCTCGCGCAACCCGGACGATTCTTCCACGTGACCGCCTAATTCATCTTCAAGCCATGTTGCCGCTGGATCAAATGCGCGGACTCTGAGATAGCGATTCTGCCATCTGACCGGCATTCACCTTACGGGAGGGAACCGAAATGACATAAATGGCCGCCGCTCCCAACAGGCCTGCCGCAGTCCATATTTCCCACGCCAGCACATAGCTGCCGGTAGCGTCGAAAATTCTTCCAGTGATCCATGGCGCGACCCATTGGCCGATGGTATATCCCATAATGATCAGGGCCAGCAGTTTTCCCAGCGACTCGATGCCGAAACACTCCGCTGTTACCAGTGGAATCAACATGTAGTCGGCGCCCATGCAAAAGCCGAAGGCCACGGCGAAAGCCAGCGCCGCCAAAGGCTGGTGCGTGATACATAACAAAGGAATGGCTCCGCCGAGCAGCAGATAGAAGAGCGCCATCGTGTTCTTTTTTCTGAAGCGATCTGCGAGATAGCCCACCAGCACTCTGCCGCCCAGGCTCGAAGCGAGCAGGACCGAAAGAAAGCGCGCGGCGGTTGTGGTCGAATAGCCCTGATCCTTCAACGCAAGAATAAAATGCTGGATCACAGCATTGACCGCGCCCAGAATCAGGCTCGCTCCCAGAATGATGAGCCAGAAATTGGCGGTGCGCACCGCGGCGGCGACTCCGCTGGACGGCACTTCGCCGCTAATCCCAGGCTCCAGGGAAGACGGCGGCAGTCCATCTGGCCGCAGACCCCGCTCCGCCGGAGCGGAGCGCGTGATCCAGATGCCTATCGGAAAGAGCACGATCATAATCAGGATGCCGATGAATTCCAGGGCGGAGCGCCATCCGAAATTTCGAATCAGGATATTCATCGTCGGAGGAGCCACCACGCCGCCCAGTCCCAGCCCCAGGTACGCATAGCCCATGGCCCGCCCACGGCGTAGTTGAAACCACTGCGAGACGAGCACCTGGTTGGGAATCGGGCCCGCCATCACGTAACCCACCGTCTCCACGATACAGAGCACTTCATACTGCCAGAGTCGGGTCATGTGGCCCATCAGGACGAGAGGTAGGCCGACAAATGCTATCCCGGATAAAATCACCCACCGAGTGCCGATGCGATCGATCAATGCCCCCGCCAGCAAGCCAAAGGGCAGGCCGACGACCAGCGTGCCAAGCAGAAAACCCTGCGTCACCTGAGCGCGCGTAAACCCCAGCGAGGCCACGAATGCCGGATAAAATACCGGAAAACCATAGAAGATAAGTCCGACGGTAAAGAACAGGTTGAGAAAGGCCGCGGCGACAATCCACCATCCATAGAAGAAACGCGGAGATGGCGTGGAGTTCCGACTTGCGGTGCTGGTTGTCATCTCGATGGAAATACCCGTTGCTTTCTAATCCGCCGTAGAACCGGCTCAAGAACTCTATGCGAAGATCGGAATTTTTATTTTTTCATGTATTTATGTCGAATGCGCAGGTTAGGCACGTTCTTATTCCGGTGTAGTGGACTCAGAAAGAGCCCGTGATTCTGAGCCCAGCGAAGAATCCAGAGAACATCGGCTTCCGCAGATACTTGTTCCTTCCACTCGCCCGGCAAATGGCGCCGCCTTATGGCTCATCGCGATAGAGGGCGATCTCCGGTGTGCCCCCTTGCACCAGCTTTGCGCGGAACATGCCGGGCGTGTTGAAGCTCCAGGCAAGCTGTCCGTCGGGAGTCAGCGCAATCACTCCGCCGTCTCCATGGGTGGCGACGAGCTGGTGCTGCACCACCTCATCCGCCGCATCCTGCAGGCGCATGCCCTTGTACTGGACGAGCGCGCAGATGGTACGCGCCACGGTGTAGCGGATGAAGTATTCGCCCGTTCCAGTAGCCGAAACCGCACAGGACTGATTGGAGGCATAGGTGCCCGCTCCGATCAAAGGCGAGTCGCCGACCCGGTCCCAGCGTTTGGCCGTGAGGCCACCGGTGGAAGTGCCGGCGGCGATGTTGCCGGTGCGGTCCAGCGCAACAACACCCACCGTGCCGAATTTATGGTTCTCGGGAGTCTCGAAAAAAGCCAGCGGTTTCAAAGGCGCAGGCGGCGCGCCCTGGGGACGAGGCGGAACCGGCAGGCCTTCTTTCTGAAGCTGCTTCACCAGCGACTCCCAGCGCCGCTCGGTGAAAAAGTAACTCTGCGGCACCTGAGGAAAACCCACATGGGCGGAGAAAGCATCCGCGCCGCTGCCGGTGAGCAGGACGTACGGAGATTTCTCCATGACGGCGCGAGCGAGCGAAATCGGATGACGCGTATGCCGCACGTCCGCAACCGCGCCGGCGCGCATGGTTGCGCCGTCCATAATGGCGGCATCCATCTGGATGGTGCCGTCGGCGGCGAAGACCGCGCCGTGGCCGGCGTTAAAGAGCGGATTATCTTCCAGCAGCTTGATCGCCGCTTCCACCGCGTCCATAGCGGAGCCGCCCTTGTCGAGCACCGCGCCCGCGGCGCTGATGGCCTGTTTCAAGCCGGCCCGATATTGGGCCTCGGCTTGCGCGGTCATCGAGGAGCGATCGATCACTCCAGCGCCGCCGTGAAGCACGACGGCCCAGTGGTGCGGCGCGGCCTGGCGCGTGATTGCATCGCCAGAGGATTTCATCTGAGCGCCTGATTGAGCAACTTGTGCAAGCAGCGCCATGCTGGCTGCCCCAAACACAAACGCCGCAATGCAAATGCGGATTGTCCGTTGAACATGATTCATTGCATCCTCTCTACAACCTGAGATGGATCGGCATCATCGCGGTACACGACCCCATTCTTCATCACGAACCGGACCTTTGTAACGACTGATATGTCGGTGAGCGGGTCGCCGGGCACGGCAATCACATCGGCATAAAACCCAGACTTCAGCTCGCCAATTTTTCCTTGCCAGCCGAGCAATCGCGCTCCGTTGAGCAGGTCCGCGCGCAACACGTCCGCAGCAGGCATACCATACTGCACCATCAGTTCAAGCTCACGCGCCTGCGTACCGTGCGGAAACGGCCCCACGTCGGAGCCGACCGCCATGGGAACGCCGGCAGCGAGCTGCTTGCGGAACTCCGCTGCGTGGAACCGCTGCATGGCGCGTTCGTCTGCCGCGGCAGAAGGCGAGTCGGCGTGATCGGCAAAGTATTCGCCGATGGCAAACGTAGGCACCGCATAAATGCGCTTCTCGCGCATGATCTGCATCGTCTCCGGACTGAGCTGATAAGCATGATCGATTGACGCAACCCCAGCCTGAACCGCATACAGCGCCCCCGGTTCTCCCATGCAGTGCACGCCGACGAGCGTGCCCATCCGCGCCGCCTCGTGCACGGCGGTTTCCAGTTGCGCCTCCGTATATTGGTATGGTGTCGAGAGTCGTCCATCCATCAGGCGGTCGGCGCCCGATTGATAAATCTTGATGAAGTCCGCGCCCTCTTTCAACTGCTCGCGGATGGTCGCGACCAGTTCATCGGCATTGTTGGCATAGTCTGCATTAGAAGAGATGTGCTCAGCCGGGTTGAAGTGGATCGCGTCCTCATGTCCGCCCAGAATGCTGATCGCATTCGCGCTGACACGCATGCGCGGCCCGGGGATCAGTCCGGTGTCGATGGCGTTGCGCACCGCCGTGCTGGCCGAGCCTGCGCCTTCGGTTCCCATGTCGCGCTCGGCGGTGAAGCCGGCCAGCAGATCGGCCCTCGCGGCCAGCGTCGCCAGGATGGTCCGCTGCGGCACAGATTCGATCACCGTCTGGAGATCTTCCGCTCCGGGATGAAGAAACAGATGCACGTGCGCATCGATCATCCCCGGCATGAGTGTCGTGTCACCCAGGTTGAGCACGCGCGCTCCCGCCGGATGAGACACGGAGGTGCCGGCCTCCGCGATTTCATTCCCGCGCACCAGCACTTCGCCCGGAGTGACGAGCGCTCCACGCTCGACGTCGAGCAGATGAGCGGCATGCAGCACGACCACGCTGCTGGCGGGCGGGGAAGCGATCGGCGAGTTCCTGTTCCGCGCCCGGAGCCTGGGACCACGCCACGGATGCAGCGCAGAGAAATAGAAGAATCGCAACCGCGGCCCTGTGCAACCGAGACATGGCCTGCATCGTAACACGCGCTCCGTCACAGAGCAGCCGCCCCCTCGCAGCTGTAAACGAGAGATGGCAGTTTTACTGCAGCATTTCAGTGGAGGTCAGGGTCAACCAGATGGGCAGATACAGCCGTACCGGGGCGCAGGTCATCGATGGCGCGAAGCGCAATTTCATCCCCCGCTTCGAGTCCGCCAAAGACTTCGGTCATCGTGCCCATCGTGCCTCCGGTTTTGACACTTACCGGCTCGGCCACGCCGTTGCGAACGCGGACCACGTAGCTCTGCTCCATATTGCGGCCCACTGCAGATTGCGGCACAAAGAGGGTCAGCTGCGGACGGCGCACCGGCCAGTTGATTTGAGGAAACATCCCGGAATGCAATTCCAGGCCGGGGTTCCACACATCCATTTCCACTGGCATCGTGCGTGTGGATACGTCGACAGAATCGGCAAGCCGGGCGATGGTTCCGTTAAAGGTGCGTCCCGGGAAAGCCGGAACTGTGAAGCTCACCTTTGATCCCTTCTGAATGTCGGCCACATACAATTCCGGCACGGCAACGATCAGCCTCAGATGAGAGACCTGCTCAATGCGCAACATGGAGGGTTGGGGTCCCGATCCTGCGCCGGGACCGACCAGCGCCCCAGGGTGAACATTGCGTTTGGTCACGACGCCATCGAACGGGGCGGTGATGCGAAGATAACCCTGCATTTGCTCAGCGGAGCGCAGACTGGCCCGCGCGGCGTCGGCGGTATTTCGCAGAGCAACAACACGGGCCCGGTCGGCCTCAGCGGCCTTTTCCGCAGTCTCGAGTTCTTCATCCGAGATGACGCCCGGAGTGCGGGCGGCGTCCTTCAACCGTTCCCAACTGCTCTCATCGGCAGCCAGTTTTGCTTCGACCGCGATGCGCTGGTTTTCCGCACTTGATACCTTCGCCTGGGCTTCGGATTTCTGCGCAACAATTTCCGGGGCGACCAGTATCGCCAAAAGCTGTCCCTTCTTTACCTGCGAGCCGCGATCGACGCCGATCCACTGAACGAACCCGCTCACCTTTGGGAATATTCTGACCTCTTCGTACGGCTGCAGCTCGCCGGGCAGCGGAATCGTGATGTTCAGCCGGCGGGAGATGACCTTCACAGTTTCAACGGCGATTGGCGCGGGGGCCTGCGAAACTGCGGCAGCCGCGGAAGCTTTCTCTGGACCGGTAGTGCAGCCACAGACCGTCAGACCGATCGCAATCGCCGCTGCCATCAGCAGAGTTCCGGGAAAATTTTCGACCGATTGGCAGCGTCGTGCTCTGGTCAGGCATGTTGTTGTCAAGCTCGTTCTCCTTTGCTTGCCTCGGAGGCGTAGGGGCTGTTCGGGTCGGTAGCATCGAGCGATGCCGAGGATCTGGTAGCCCGCTCCTGGGCCAATGAAAAAATAGCCGGCAGAATAAACAGGGTCGCCAGCGTCGAAGCCGCCAGTCCTCCGATCACCGCCCGCCCGAGCGGTGAGGTCTGGTGGCTACCTTCGCTGAGGGCGAGTGCCATGGGCACCATTCCCGGCGATCATGGCAATGCTGGTCATCAGGATCGGCCGCAGTCGTGTTCTGCCGCCGAAAATGGCTGCCTCCGCGGCAGACGAGGTGCCGGCGCGCCGGTGTTCTTCGGCGAAGGTCACCAGCAGAATTGAGTTCGCCACCGAAACACCGAGGGCCATGATCGCACCCATGAACGATTGCAGGTTCAGCGTGGTCCCGGTCAGAAGCAGCATGAAAATCACGCCGCAAATCACCGCGGGCGTGGTGGAAACCGCGACAAGCGCCAGGCGCATGGACTGGAAGTTGGCGGCGAGCAACAGATAGATCGCCACCACCGCGAGCAGCAGGCCAAACGTGAGGTAGTAGAACGTCTGCCGCATCGGCACGACCTGTCCGCGGACGTGGACTTCCACCCCGCGCGGCGGAGGGCCGGCCCGCTTTATTGCCGCTTCCACCTGGCTGGCGGCTCGCCCCAGGTCCTCGCCTTCCACGTTCGCGGTCAGCGAAATCATGCGCTCCATATTGTAACGGTCGAATTCTCCCGTTACCTGTCCGTAGGAAAGATGCGCCACGTCCCCGAGGTTGGGATGGTTTGCGGCCCCGCCGCTCATCAGGGGAATACTGGCAAGATCGTCCATCGACTTCATTTGATCCTGCGGCACTTCTACCTGCACCTGATATCCCACCCCGGTCACCGGATCCTGCCAGAAATTGCGGGAAACGAATCGGCTGGACCATGTGGCCGTTTCCACCGACCGAGCCACCTGGTCAATCGTAAGCCCAAGCTGACCTGTCCTCTCCCGATCGATATCGATATTCAGGCTGGGATACTGCAGCGGCTGCCCGTAATGCAGATCGCGGAGATGACTGATCTTTGCCATCTCCGCCCGCAATTTATCCGCGTATGCATGATCGGCAGAGAAACTGAAGCCCTGGATGGCGACTTCGATCGGGGTCGGCGAACCGAAATCCATGATCTGCTGGACTATATCGCCGGACTCGAAGGTGAACGCGGTGTCCGGAAAATCGCGCTTAAGCACCTGGCGCAGCTGCTCCTGCAGCGGTGTGATACGAATGTGGGCGTTTTGCTTCAGCTGAACGCGAAGCACGGCCTCCTGAGGTCCGCTCGTCCACAGATAGACCAGATTCACCGGATAGCTTGGAGCATACGTGCCCACGTATCCAATGCTGATTTCGACGTTACCGGGGCCGGCAAGACGCTTGATCTCATCCAGGGTTTTCAGTGCGATCTGCTCGGTCACCTCAATCCGGGTGCCCGACGGCGCACGCAGCCGCAGTTGAAACTGGGTTTCGGGAGTATGGGGAAATATCTCGCGGCCCAGTTGAGGTCCCAGCAGAAGAATGATCGCAGCCGAAAGCACCACATAGACCCCACCAGCAGTCCTCGCCGCTGTAGCAGCCGTTCAATGATATGCACATAACGATCACGGAAGTGATCGAATCGACTGCGCCCCGCGCTCTCCGCTTCATTGCTGTGCATCCGCCGGTTCAGCCAGATATACATGACCGGCACGAACGTGCTGGAGAGCAGATAGGATGCGATCATGGCAAAGCCCACCGCCAGCGACAATGGCACAAACAACGCCCGCGTTACGCCCACCATTAGAAATGACGGAACGAAGACGGCCAGGATGGAAAGCATGGCCAGAAACCTCGGCACGATCGTCTGGCGAGTTGCCTCCAGCACGGCCCGCGGCACATCGTCGGTCAGCTGGAGGTTGCGGTGAATGTTCTCGATCTCGACCATGGCCTCGTCCACCAGAATGCCCACGGCAAGGGCAAGGCCGCTTAGCGTCATGATGTTGATCGTCTGGTTGGCAAGCCACAGGCAGACGACTGCGGCGATCAACGCGAAGGGAATCGACGCGACAACGATAAAGGAGCTTCGCCATTCGCGCAGAAACAGGAACACCATCAGGCCCGTTAAGAATGCCCCAATGGCGCCTTCCCAGACCAAGCCTGCCAGCGACCTTCTCACGCGGCCGGACTGGTCGAATTCATAGCTGACCTGAACGTCCGGGGGAAGCACACTGGCAAACTTGGGCAGGTTGGCTTTCACCTGGTTCACCACCGCCAGCGTGGAAGCATCGGCGCGCTTGGTCACGGGCAAATACACAGTCCTGCGGCCATTCACCAGTGCGTACCCAAGGGTGATGTCGCTGCCATCCTCTACCCAGCCAACGTCACGCATAAAAACGGTTGGCCCGGAGCCCGTGCGTACCGGCAGATTGGCAAGACCTTTGATATCCGACACCACCGCGTTCATAGGCGTGATGCGGTCCAGGCCGCCTGTCCGCACATCTCCGGAGGGGGCAATCACATTGCCGGAAAGCAGTGCCTTGACCACTTCACCGGTGGACATGCGATAGCTGTTCAGTTTGTCGCGGTCGACATGAATGACGATGGTTCGCGAACTTCCTCCAAAGGTGGCGGGAGACGATACGCCCGGCAGTGTCGTAAACATCGGCCGCACGCGGTTCAGTGCGAGGTCCTGTAACTCATCCACGTTGTGCGTTTTACTTGAAAACACCACATAGCCAACCGGCACGGTACCGGCGTCAAAGCGCAATACGAAGGGCGGAACGGTCCCCACCGGCATGTATGCGTGCGCGCGCTCAATGTACGCAACCGTCTGCGCCAACGCCTGATTCATATCTATGCCGGGCAGAAAGGAGAGTTTCAACAGCGCGAAATTCTCCACCGACTTGGACTCCACGCTCTCCAGCCCCGCAATGTAAAGGAAGTTGGATTCGTAGTAATAGGTCAGGTAGCCTTCCATTTGTGCCGGGCTCATTCCCCCGTAGGGCTGAGCCACATAAATCACGGGCAGGTTGAGGTTGGGAAAAATATCCACCGGCATGCGGAGGACCGCAAGAATCGAGCAGAGCGCGATGGCGATGACCGCGACCAGAACCGTAATGGGACGCCGCAGGGCTGCATGGACAAGCCACATAGATCAGAATCCTCCCGTGGGCATGCTCTTGACCGTGGTGAGAAATGGCGTCAAATTTCCTTGTGCCGCGGCAAGACCCGCCAGCGCCCGCCAGATGCTGAGCCGGGCAAGCGAGTCGTCCATTTCCGCCTGGACCAGCAGACTTTGCGCCTCCGCCACATCCACGATTGTTCCCAGCCCGGCATGAAAGCGTGCCAGAGCCTGAGCTTCGCTCTGGCGTGAAGCCTCAAGCTCGGTCGGAGTGTTCTCCGCTACTCGCCGTGCCCCGGTAAGCTGTGCCAGCGCCTCCTGCTGTTGGCCGGTCAGTGTCTGCATGGTCTGCGCGTAAAGCGCCTCCTCGCGATACCGATTGGCGAATTCGATCTTTTTCCGCTCGTGAATGGCCGCGATACTGGTCAGGTCGAGGGAGGCAGTCAGGCCCGCTTCCCAGTTATAGACATCAAAGCCGAGTCCATTCAGCCCGGGCGCAGTCTTCCCGGTAGAACTTTGTCCACTGCCGCGTGCCGAGACCAATGCCTCGGTCGTGAAATGTGGATAGAACGCGTGATTGAGGACGCTGATCCGCGCGCTGGCTTCCTGAATCCTTCTCTCCTGTGTGATTGCTGCAGGATGGTTTGCCAGCGAGGGTTCGGCCCAGGTTTGCTCGGTCGGGATCTGGAGAAAGGGACCCGTTTTGATCTGAATGTTGGCCCCCGCCACACCCAGGATCGCTGCAATCGCCGCGCCGTTCACTTCGCTGGCTTGCTGAGCAAGAATAAGCCGCGTTCTGGCCGCAGCCAGTTCTGCCTCGGCGCGGGAAGCATCGGCTCCGGGACGCAGATGCGCGTCCACCAGAGCATGCACGGATCTCGCGAACACCTGTCTGCGGTTTACGTCAGCGAGGCTGGCGTTGACCCGCTGCTCACCGGCCAGCACAGCCAGCGACGCTTCGGCAACGGCGGCGGCAACTCCCAGCCGCGTGAGTTCGACCTGAGCCGCGGTCCGGCTCTCCGTGGACTGCGCCGAGCGAACCTGCGCGCGCCGGTAGCCAAAATCGAACGGCTCCCACGACAGAAGAACGCCCGCGCCGGAGGTCCAGAATGGACGGTAGGAATGAGGTGTCACGCTTCCCTGCGTTCCCGTAAGGATGTTCGGGCTTTGCGGCAGCAACACACCCAGTACGCTTTCGCGTGAGCCGCGGTCCCCCTGCCAGACGCTGTCCAGGCGAGGGATGTAATTCGTTTCCGCAAGTCCGACATTTGCTTTAGCTGCGTTGTACTGCTCCAGAGACGCGCGTACTGAGGGATAGTTCGCGAGCGCATAATCGACAGCCTCCTGAACAGTAAAGACCCTTGCGCCGGGCGCGGAGGATTGCTGCGCCCTCGCGGACAGCCACTGCAGACAAAAGACAACAACTGCCAGAGCATAAAGCGTCTTTCTACTTCGCATCAGCATGCGCTTTAACCTCCACCGGAAAAACCTTCATAAGATTTGCTTTTAATTCCTCCCGCGTACGGAGTTATTCCGCTTAGATCACAACCACGCTTACATCACAACCAAACGTCCAGTTATCCAGACACGACAACGGCGGCAGTACCTCGTCCACGCAGTGGACTACGATTCTCCGTCAGATTCAGCTCGGTGTACCCGAAAACTTGCGACATGCAGGATGGATAGATCGCCGAGAGTATCGAAGTTCCCAGGAATGCCAGGCCTCCTGGAAGAACTGCGCCGCCGGGTATCCCGGTACAACGCACTTCAGGAGAAAAGACGGAGCTTCTATCCTGGAATGGATCAGAGTGAAGGAGGCGAACGCCCGGATGGCTGAAGGGACTCGGGAGACGGAAAATGTTCATTCACGTCGCTTCAGGTTGGCGACCTGAAGAAAGAATGGATGTAGATGCGTTGAAGCGGTTTCAACCCCTAATCGGCGATGCACCCGACGATGAGGAGTGGATGCGACATCCTGGGTTCGACTTTGCAGGTAGGCCTGGAGATCACCGTTTTCCCGTGACAGATGCGAACCAGTTTCTGAGCAGGGCGCAATCCAGTTCGGGCGAACCGAGGATACCGCCGAAGCGCTTTGCCCGATATGCGCCCACGCGGCGAAACGCGGGGAACCGAGCATCCAAGCCGGCAACAAGGCCACCCACAACAGGAACATTATCCTTCGCAGACCGTTGCTTTGGAGCATCATGGCCTATCATATCTCAGATTCAGATAATCCAGCCTAAGGTTATGACCCTCGCCAGCCTACAGGTTGGTGAAATCCGGGCCGCATTGACGCCAGGCTGCCAAGGAAATCAAGGCGCTGCAGAAGTCGCTCCAATTCCCTGAGCCATTGCCATTCCTGATGATAAGCGCGCTGCCTTCATTTCAACTCCGGCATCTAAGCAAGTACCCCTGAAGGTTATTTCGGAGAATGAAAGCTTGCTTGCATGATCAGCGACCTTTGGTATAAGAACGCCATTATCTACTGCTTATCCATTGGCACCTATATGGACGCCAATGGTGATGGCATCGGCGACTTTCCAGGGCTTATCCGCCGATTGGACTACTTGCAGGGCATGGGAGTAACAGCGCTGTGGCTGATGCCCTTTCAGCCCTCTCCCTATAGAGACGACGGTTATGACGTAGCCGATTATTACGGCGTAGATCCGCGATACGGAACGCTGGGAGACTTCGTCGAATTTACCCATGGATGTGAACAGCGCGGGATGCGCGTTCTCATCGATCTGGTCGTGAATCACACTTCCAACGAACATCCCTGGTTCAAGCAGGCGTGCCGTGACCCGCATTCCAGGTATCGAGACTGGTATGTCTGGTCGGCAAAGAAGCCCAGGAATGCTGCCTCAGGAGTGGTATTTCCTGGCGTCCAGAAATCTACGTGGAGCTACGAGAAGACGGCAAAAGCCTACTACTTTCACCGCTTCTACGATTTTCAACCGGACCTCAACACCTCCAACCCGGAGGTGCAGGAGGAAATTCTAAAGATCATGGGGTTCTGGCTGCAGCTTGGGGTTTCCGGCTTCCGCATGGATGCGGTTCCCTTCGTCATCTCGAAGAAAGGCGCCGACGTCAGCAAGCCCCGCGAGCAATATGACATGCTGAGGACCTTCAGTGAATTCCTGTCCTGGAGAAAGAGCGAAGCGATTATTCTTGGCGAGGCCAATGTTCTGCCGGCCACCGACCTGAAATACTTCGGAGATTTCGGGGAGCGGCTGCAAATGATGTTCAATTTCGAAGTCAACCAGCATCTGTTTTTTGCTCTGGCCAGCTGCGACTCCCGGCCTCTGGTGAAAGCGATAGAGGATACAAAACCCCGTCCCGCCACCGCGCAATGGGGGCAGTTCTTACGCAATCACGACGAACTTGATCTTGGACGGCTGAGCGATAAGCAGCGCGAAACTGTGTTTGCGGCATTCGGTCCGGAAAAGGACATGCAGCTGTATCAGCGCGGGATTCGCCGCCGCCTTGCGCCCATGTTGCAGGGAGATCGCCGGCGCCTGGAACTCGCCTACAGTCTGATGATGACCCTGCCTGGAACTCCGGTGATTCGCTATGGTGACGAGATCGGAATGGGCGACGATCTCCGGTTGCCGGAGCGGAACTGCGCCCGCACGCCAATGCAGTGGTCCAATGAACCGAATGCTGGTTTCACGAAGAGTGCCGAACCCATCCTGCCGGTGATCAGCGAAGGCCCGTACAGCTTTGAACACGTGAATGTAGCCGCCCAGCGTCGCGAGCCTAACTCGTTTGCGAACTGGATGGAACGCATCATTCGCATGCGGAAAGAGGTTCCGGAAATTGGGTGGGGCGATTTTTCATTTGTTCCCACGAAAACCCCCAAGGTTTTAGCCATCCGCTATATCTGGCGCAGCAATTCCGTGCTGGTTGTGCACAACTTGAGTGCAGAGCCTCGTGAGGTTGTTCTCTCACTGCGATCGGACGATGACAAGTGCACCTGGGTAAACCTTCTTTCCGAGGACCATAGCTATCCCGGAAAGAATGGCAAGCACCGCATCCTGTTTGAGCCGTACGGCTACCGCTGGTTTCGCATATGCGGCTTGGACGACTTGCTAATAAGCCCTTAGATTGTGGTGGCCAGGAAGGGAATTGAACCTCCCCACCTCAGCCTTTTCATGGCTCCAATCAAATTGTTGCTCATAAGTTGAATCGTTTACCCTCCCTTTACTAATCCCATGTCAGGAAAATTCCGTTTCGTGAATAACTGCCAATAAACCTCCAGCTTCCACCCAGGTTATTTTCAAGACTCAGCTAACTCCTGCCGTAGTATTGAACAAACTAATACGACATTTCGCGCAGTTCGACCCAGCTTCCCAGAGGCCAGAGGATACCTATGCTTTCCGTGCTGATGACCGTGTATGAAAAATAAAATGCAGACTTGAGAACGTGACCGTGCATGATGCTCACCGATTGCGGCGGTAAACAGATCTCGCTTGATAGCGCAAACACGTGGGCTGCAGCACGACATTAGTCGTGCAGAATTACATTGAGCAGCGATTTGTGGACCCGTATACGGCCGTTATATTCAATGAAGCCGAGCTTACGAAAACGGTTCATAAAGAAGTTCACGCGAGACCGGGTCGTCCCGATCATTTCCGCCAGGGTCGCCTGTGTAATTTGCGGGATCAGTGTTTCCGGTTCGGTCTGCTTGCCAAATTCTGCCATCAGCAAGAGGATTCTGGCTAGACGCTTCTCGCTGTTATTGAAAAGCTGATCGACAAGATCGGCCTGAATCCGCAAACTCCGGGCCAACAGAAATGCCAAGAACAGGTCGGATAAGGAATGCTCCTCGTGGATGACACGCAGCATCGTGTCTCGATCTATCTTCAGCGCTGTGCAAGTGGTGATGGCAGTCGCAGTCGCCAGATGGGAGCCATGCACCGCCGCGATAGACTCTTCCCCAGCAAAGTCGCCAGCGGAGAGCAGCGTGATAGTAGCCTCTCTACCACTTTTGGATACGACCGTCAGTTTCGCTCGACCAGTCTGAAGATAGAAAATGGAATTGGCCGGATTGCCCTGCGAAAAGAGAGCCTCTTTTGGCTTCAATCGAACGATCTTCCGTCCTAGTCCAGCATTCTTCAAGAAAGTGATGGCATCGAATTTATCTAACGTTCTCGTTAATCCAGTCATTGAGCTCACTCCTCCGTAAGCTGCTCCTGATATGGGCCTCAGTGCATTGTGCAGGAGCTACGCGTGTGAACGCGCAGGCCCGTACTGAAACGGTGTAAGTGCAATTCGTTGGCCATTCCCTTCAGCTTTGAAAAGACTTGTTAACTACTGGGAAATCAAGCGTTACCGCATTGTAGCCGGTGTAGTGCGCAGAGCATTGCATATAGTCCATGTGGTATTTCCCTTTTCCAGCTTTCTGCCGAGCCGCAACCGGATATTCGTAATCCAGAAAATAGACTCGTGATCTGGGCTTTCGGGGAAAACTCTTTTTTGCAAAAAAAAACATCACCATTCCAGAGATTCAATCTTCTGGAATGGTGATGCAAAGTTCTGCCGAGTGCTAGTTACTGACGTTCAAGGTTGCGCTCACCCCCTGGGTGCTGTTGCCCTGGTTGGTGTGCAATGCTCCGGCAGGCAGCAAGTTGATGAATGTGCCCATGCGTGGCACGGTCACGGCTACCGTTACCGTGCAGGAGCCATAGGCAGGAATAGAACCTCCGCTCAGGGTCACACTCGAACTCCCCCTGCTGGCTGTTACCGTCCCTTTGCAGGTGTTGCTGGCACTACCGGAGACTGTCATGCCGCTCGGAAACGAGTCTGTGAGCGACGCAGTCAGGCTGGACGCTTTACCGGCAGGGTTCCTCAACGTAATGGTTAGAGTCGAAGTTTTGCCTTTAGCAATGTAGCTGGGTGAAAAGGTCTTCAGGAGTGTGGGTGGTGGGACAACCGGAGCCGGGGTGACGATGAGAGTCGCACTCGTCGGCTGACTGTTGGTGCCGAAGCCGGTCTGCAGTGCTCCGGCAGCGAGGGTGTTGATGTACGTGCACTGACCGCTGGTTGTGCATGGTGCGGTCACTCCCAGCGTCACGGTGCAGGTGCTATACGCTGGGATTGAGCCTCCGGTCAAGGTCACATTTGTCCCCCCTACGATGGCTTGTACCGTCCCTTTGCACGTGGTGCTGGCGATGCTGGAGACCGTCATGCCGCTCGGAAACGAGTCTGTGAGCGGCGCCGTCGGGCTCGTCACTTGTCCAGCGGTGTTATACAAGGTGATGGTTAAAGTAGAATTCGCACCCGCTACAATGTAGCCCGGCACAAAGTTCTTGAGGAGCTCAGGCGCATTAGCCTGCGTGGCGTTGACGATCAACGTCGCGTTGGCTGGGGCTGAGTTGCTGCCGTTGCTGGTCTGTAATGCTCCGGCAGATATGGAGTTGATCAACGTACATTGATTGGCTGACACCCAGTTCGGCCTAACCGGGGAAGTGCCGACTGCAGAAGCGCTGACCTTGGCAGCGGTGACGATGGATGTGGTGCCTGCGGCGCACAGTCCGATCACATTCACCTTAACTGTGCAAGAGCCACCAGCCGGGATGGAGCCCCCGGTCAAAACAACGCTGGAGCCACCCGCGACCGCGGTAAGCACCCCGCCGCAGGTAGTGATGGCGTTACCGGAGACCTGTATTCCGCTGGGCAACTGGTCTGTCAGTGGTGCTATCAAATTCGCGGCGACGGCGTCAGGATTGTTCAAGGTTATGGTAAGTGCCGAAACTCCGTTCGAGGTAACGGTGCCCGGGCTGAAAGCCTTACCGAGTGTAGGGGCGATAACCGGCGCGGCATTGACGGTCAAAGTCGCGACCGCCGGGGTTGTATTGCTGCCGTTGCCTGTCTGTAGCGCGCCCGCAGGCAAGCTGTTGAAATAGTTGCCGGCACCGGCTGCGATCACGTCTACGGTTACGGTGCAGGAGCCACCAGCCGGGATGGAGCCCCCGGTCAAAGTAATGCTGGAGCTGCCTGCAGCGGCCGCAAGTGATCCGCCGCATGTGGTGCTGGCGTTGCCGGAGACATCCAACCCGCTTGGTAACGTGTCGGTGAACGGCGTAGTAAGATCGGCAACCACAGCCGCGGGATTGTTCAACGTTAGAGTGAGCGTCGAAACTCCGCCCGCGAGAACGATGGCCGGGCTGAAGGACTTGTTCACTGTAGGCGGAGCATTGCCAGGGGCGTTGGCCGTCAGGGTAGCAACCGCCGGTGCTGCATTGGCACCGTTGCTGGTCTCCAATGCGCCGGCAGCCAGTGAGTTGATGAAAGTCCCCGCGTTGGGCGCGGTCACATTCACCGTCACAGTACAGGAGCCATCGGCCGGAATCGAGCCTCCCGTCAGGGTCACAGTCGAGCTGCCCGTAGTGGCCGCAAGCGTACCTCCGCACGTGGTGCTGCCCTGGCTAGAAATCGTGACGCCGGTTGGCAAACTATCGATCAATGGTGCCGTCAGGGTGGCGGCGTTGCCGTCGGTATTGCTCAACGTAATCGTAAGTGTCGAAACGCCGCCGGCCGCGATGTTAGCAGGGCTGAAGGCCTTGTTGAGCGTGGGTGGAACGACAGTAATCCCACCGCAGGTGGAGACGGTAACAATATTAGAATCCAGCGTTACTGCACCATTTTGCGCCAGGGCTCTTCCTGACAGGATTGCGTTGGTGTTGAGTGTAATGCTTGTAAGTGCAAGGATATTTCCTACGAAGTTCGTGCTGGTGCCCAGCGTCGCGGAGCTGCCCACCTGCCAAAACACGTTGCATGCTGAAGCGCCGTTGATCAGCAGCACCCTTGAACTGCTCGCCGTGATCAGAGTACTCGCGATCTTGAAAACGAAAACGGAGTTGGGGTTTCCCTGTCCGTCCAGGGTGACCGTTCCCGTCAATCCGGCCGAGGATGAAAAACAATAAACGCCCGAGTCGAGCGTTAACCCACCGATGTCCGTTGGAACCCCATAGGTCGTATTACATGCTTCGCCCGCAAGGTCGTTATAGGCAGTGGTGTTATCAGCCTGCGCCTGCAAAGCCACGGCATCCGCTGCATGGATCGACCCGCCCACCACGGTTCCGGGAGGAAACCCAGTGACCGCCGTGCCCGGACTGACACCCAGGTCTCCCGTAATAACGCTCGGACCGGTGTTGGTCACAGTCGAGGCGCCGAGCACCGCAAAACTTTGTGCCGTCCCCAGCGAGGGCGCCGTCTGGGCCGATGCTGAGTGGAATGTAGCGGCGGTAAGAAACACCCTAATAATGCGACCGGACATAACTTCGCGAAAAATTCTCTGAACATCTGGATTCCTACCATGAAAGCCTTCATTGTCATGTCCCTTTCAAAAACAAAATCTGTATAAATTCCCCCATTTTGAAGACAAGTGACCGTTCGCCCTTTGACCCGAGAAAAGAAACAGGGCTAAGGACGTCCTGGTACTCACTTGTCGTTTTCATACCACCGTCACAGCAGGGGGGTCGCGATCCCTACTCTGACGTCCTCAATCTGGGGCGTCACAGGTTTTCAACCAGTAACGAAGTTTAGTGGACTACCCGATTCCGGCCGAATCAGTGGCCGCAGGCCGAATCAGTGGCCTACGGTGAATTTATAGATCAAGCTATAAATCTGTCTGTGCAATAACGCACAAATTAAAAAATATATTACCCACCGTATCCTGGCGCCACCTATAACACGTGTGCTCTACAATCTCGGCGTCGGTAATTCGGCCGCGAACACAGTTGGCCCAGCGCGCGAACACCGATCCGGCAACCCAGAAGAATGCGGCGGTGGTCCACGACGCAACTGCGGTTGTGCTGACGTCTGCAATCATCAGCAGTACGAAAAGCCAAGGTTATCTATTTATCTGCGCACCGAATGCCTATTGCCTGTTTCCGAATTAAGCCTGTATCGTGTCGCGTCCTTGATATCGTGGAGAGTTTCTCCTATATAGCGATAGCGATCTTGTCCATTCCGGTGATTGTAATAGGCGGATATTACGCCAAATCTCTCAGCGGCAGTGCGTACGGCTCGTCCGCAGGTCTTCCGTTTGCCGCGCAAGCCATTTTTTATCCTTACCTGTTTTTCGGATTGCTGTTTCTTGGCGTGGTCAAGACAAGACCGAGAGCAATGCATCGAATTATCGCGGTATGCGCCTTGATGATTCTTCCGCGGGCTTTCATCGCTCTGCATTATGGGCGGTTCTTCGTGGCCGAGGCTATCGTGCCAATTGCCTTACTCGCCGTGGCAAGAGGATGGATGAAGCTGACACGGAAATATCTATGCACCGTCGATTATGAGGGTCTCAGGGGAATGCCAGCTACCCTCGAGCGCATCCTTACGGTGAATCAGGTGGGCAGCGCCACGGACACGGGTGCCGGAACCGGATCCAACTATATGCTGGAGCTATATCTCTCGGGCGGCATTGCAGCACTGGCGATCGGATCGCTGATTTTTAGGTTACATGCTGTAAGTTGATGGTTTGGTCCCTTGCCAACCGTTCGGTCTTCACCGGAATCTGGGCGATGTGTCTGTCGCGTGCCCTGTTTGCACCGAGAAGCAATTTAGGCTATGTATTCGAACTTATTCCCGGTTATGTAGCAGCCACAAGCTTAGCCGTCGGTTTCGCCTTACTGTTGTATGCAATCACCCATCGAAAGCACAAAGGCAACAAATCCCCTGCGAATCTCATAGTCCCATGAAATCAATTCGTTCCTGCCTGACTCCTCATCGTATCTACCAACATCTTCATTGCCACAGCGGCAGCCCCAACTATGCCAACATTGTAGCCGAGAGGTGAAACTAAAATCGATAAACTCCTTTTTTCCCAAGCAAATACCATTTCGCTGAGATTTTTGTGTAACTCTTCAATCAGGAGTGGATTATTTTGTACGAGTCCTCCTGAGAGAATCAAAGCCTCAGTATCAAGTAAATTGAGCACTGTTGAGCACCCATATGCCAGATAGTGAGCATACTTGCGTATGCCCGAGACCGCGGCAGAATCGCCCGCATTAGCTGCTGCAATCAATTTTCCAGCGTCACTAAAATGCGCTTCCGCGTAGCGCAATAATGCAGCCGCATTTGTATACGCTTCTAGGCAGCCGCGTTGTCCACAAGTGCAGGCAAGCCCATCTGGAACTAAGCTGATATGCCCTATAGCATTAGCAAGAAAATGCGCTCCGTGGTTCAGTTTGCCATCTATATAACAACCTCCGCCGACGCCCGTACCGAGAGTTATGCATACAAAATTTCGTAAGCCGCGCCCTGCACCGAAAACACTTTCCGCCAATGCCGAAGCATTTGCGTCGTTTTCTATAGCGATCGGAATCCCCACCGTTTCACTTAATCTCTGCCCGATTCGTGTACCTGACCATTCAGGTATGTTATTGGTTGCATAGGCGACCGTGCCGGTCTCTGTATTTATCCACCCTGCTGTCGCAACTCCAAGGGCGAGAGGTTTATAGTTCAACTCGTTGCTGCGCATGAATAGTTGTTTAGCCACAGATGCCAAATGATCTAATACTGCCAATCGGCCAGATTTCGCCGGTGTGGGAAGGCTCGATTCGAATAAAACGTTCCCCGTTGAGGAGACGATGCCAAACTTAGTGTATGTCCCTCCAAGATCAATGCCCAGAAAATGCTGCTCCTGCTGGAGCATAGTGGCTTCGTGCTCCACCGCCATGGCAAATCGCTTTGTAATTTCTTGAGGACGCGTAATAGCACTGCCGACAACAACAGCAGATGCCCCTGATTTAATGGCGGCCCTGGCATCCTCAGGGGACTGAATACGTCCTTCGGCAATGACAGGCACGCTTACGACACGAGCAAGCTCTGCAATAAATGCTGGGTCAAATTTATTTATGTGCGCAGTATCCTCGGTATATCCTCGCAGTGTTGATGAGACAGCATCGGCTCCAGCAACGATCGCTTGTAGCGCTTCCTCCACGGTCGCGATATCAGCTACAACAGGAACACCCAGTTCGGCTCGGATGCGCAATAATAACTCTCTGGCCCCGAAACGTTGTCCCCGTGCGGTTACATCCAGTGCCAGAATATCTGCGCCTGCCTCGACAAGAGCCTTCGCTCGTTCAAAGGATGGTGTTATCAGAATCTTGCCGTCGTTCTGTAGCTCTTTGTGAATTCCTAGAATGGGAGCACCTGTTATTGCTCTGATCGCACGAATATCTCCGGGACCATTTGCACGAAGGCCGACTGCACCTCCCGCCAACGCCGCTTGAGCAAAGCGTGCCATCAGAACGGAATCCCGAAACGTGTCACCATCCGAAGCCTGGCACGACACGATTAGATGGCCTTTGAGCATTTCCAGCCTGGTGTTCCGGGCACTCATGAGCCTACCTCGGTGGAATATGAGCAGAGAATAGTTGCGATCAACAGCGTAACTGGCCCGGCTGCCATTTGTCGGACTAAGTGCCTACCTGTGTGCTGCCATTCGTTCATCAAAACTCTCATAGAGCTGCCACAAGTAAACCTCCGGAAAGCTGAGTGGCCATCCCATCGGTGGACCGAGAATTCCCAGTCTTGATGTCGCGGCGCCATACACAATAGCCAAAGCAGATTGCTCCGGAGTCCCCAACATCCCAAACGTGATTGCGCCAGCAATCCCATGCGATGGTGCATTGGCAACTATCATTCCGATGATTAGCCGTACTTCTATAGACGGTTCTGTCTTTCTCTACCTTTGCCGACGTGAATGGACAATGGCGCTGTACAGATCTCCACGAAAAGCTGATCGAGCGAGTTCAAGACTTTGACCGCCATCAGTGAACGTCCGTCGGTGTATGTCCAGAACCGTAACTTTTAGAGGCATCTCCAAGAGTTTTTTTTCAGCAACTGTTGGCATTCGTGCAAAAATTTCATCGATAGAAGACTCGAGGCGAAACCCAAAATCCTCCACGAGGACGCGATAAAGTGAATCTTGTTCGAAGTTGTAGCTCGGGAGAGTGGGACATAGTACTTCCGGAATCTCAACACGTTCCAGCGAAATTGGCGTTTCACCATCGAGGCGTACACGAACGAGCACGAATACTTTCTGCCCCGTTGCCAGTTGAAAAAACTGGCGTGCTTCCTCGCTCGGCACTTGAAGATCAAACGAAACCAGTCGCGCTCGAGGGTTTCCTCCGCGTGAGCGAATCTCTTCAGTAAAGCTTCTGAATTCCTGCTGTTGTTTCGCCAGCCGATTCGGTGCCACATAGGTGCCGGCGCCGCGTCGTAATTTGACAAGGCCTTCGCGCTCGAGCAACCCGATCCCCTGCCGTAGGGTCATACGACTCACATCGTAGTATTCGCATAATTCGCGTTCAGTTGGGAGCAGAAATCCTGGAGTATAAGCTCCACTTTGAAGAAGCTTGCGGAGGCCATCTGCAATTTGCAGATAAAGGGGCGTACTCAGCTTCTTGTCCAGCGGCAGGGAGCGCAGCATGGATGATTTTCCTGATGACATATGCATATGTATAGATAATAAATATGTTTAGATGCCTCCTGATGAAGCCAATTCGTGTAAAACGCTATCCATCTGTACGCTGATTTTGCTCTTTTCACTGAGACCCCATAGGGAAACTGCTTTTGATCGCATCCCTAACACGCTGGTTATCCAGGCCTGAGTCCATCCCGACTCTATTGTCCATGCCCCCCAAGTTGAATCTGAATTGCTCGCCCAGTAGTCCCAGATAGCGGGAGAAAAGGCACGGAACCATCCCCCGTCCAGTTCAGGGTGCTCGTCTGATCGAATTTGGATTCGGCACAATAATTGGGCAAGACGATCTTCGGCGGCATTGTAGTATTGATCACCTGTGGCAGCGGCCGCCTCGTGCAAGCCGAGGAAAGCGAAGTTAGATGTGTAAAGAAGATCACAGACTGAATCACCATTCGCCTGGATGAGTGATGCTTCTTCCGTTCCATACTCGGCATTCGAGGCAGGGGGACCACAACTCCCCTTCGCTTTCTGGCCGAGCTCTTCCAGGATTGCCCCCGTAGAATTTTGATGCTTTAACAGGTCTTCTGCGATAAGCCGGAGCCAACCACGGTGCTCCGAATTGTCCTGAACTCTGACCAACCAAGCGAGAGGAAGCAGCATCCGCGCCCTCTCCGGCTGAAAATCGTATATCCAACGCCAAGCATCGGGATAAGCGCCCATCATTTCGCGGATCGCGATGACGGTCCGGTCAAGAAGTGGCTTATAGCCAGTCTTTGCATACGCCCAAAGATAGAGAGCCCATGGATACGCCTCAAAATGAGCGTCAGAGTCTTTCAGCTCTCTCCGCTGATAATAATGAACGCCATTTTTTTGGAGATCCGCCTCTCTGATCTTATCTCCGCGGAATCCATATGCCCCCGTAGTACGAAAGTTCGCTAGAATCGTGCGCAGGATGTTCTTGTCCCACTCAGATGTTCCGATCAATCCGACAGCACCTATTATTCCAAGTAAGCAACGAGCATTGTCATCTCCGTAATAAAGACCTTTGGAGTCAACATCCCAATTAAGAAGGCCGAAGGAAGGACTGGTTTGCTGTGCTCTCGGCCCTCCAGCCAAGCTAGAAGAACCATAAATAAACTTGATGAGATTCGTCGCAATGTGGTCGCCACACTTCTGACTGCCCGTTGCATGTGAAAGAGCGAAAGTCAAGGATGCCTCTCCCATGCAATCCGCTCTCTGAGCCCAGCGAACCGGCTGATTCCCTTGCAAGTCAATTCTGGAACTGAAGCATTCAAGCATTCCGCAGCTGCCGTTTCCTATCGTCCAATCGCGTTCTGGCGCCGGGGCAACAGAATCTGGCAGCAACTTTGCCGAGCCAACCTGGTGCTGCCATGACTGGTCAATCAGGATCCGTGAGTTTAGAAACCATTTCACGCCACGTTGAAAAGATTCACGTTCGATTCCGCTCGGCAGCGCTTGGGTTTTCCCATACGAGGGTCGTACTGCGGCCTCCCCTCGAAGTGGCTCAACTACTTTGCCGCGACTGAGCCATTGCAGAATTCCTTCCCAGATCGTGACCCAGGCCGTCGAAGGGCCATATCGTGCCGTTTGAAATTGACTTAGTTTCGTTGTCGCGACCATGAGCGAATGGGCAGAATTCTCAAACAAAAGCGGATGTGTTTCGATCCTTTCCAGTCCATAAACAGCTGTATCGAAACCCGCAACCCTGGCAAGAACAATGTCCGGATATGGCGTTGAAACGGAGACATAATGACAGTCATTCACTGATACGATGCGTGACGGCTTGAGTCGCGCACCGAAACGACTGGAGGTGATGACAGCGCGATCCCAGACCCCTGCCTTCTCAAAACTGATGTTCATCTCCGGCAACCACGCGGGATACTCGACATAAAGACGAAGCTTTTTCTTCGCCGCCATATCGATCATCTCCTGATCAAACGGCGTCGCGGAAATAGGGTATCGTTCCGCAAGAATCAGAACCCCCGCTCCAAAATCCGCAGCATCAATTGCTTGTTGTGGTGTTTCGAAAGCACGCCCAGGCAAGCCAACGAGCTTGAACAGGTCGTTTACTGGGGAGCACACAAAGTACAGTCTTGTATTGATTCGTTGGGCACGCAGACTTGCAGCCACTACCGACGCTGAGGCCATCGCAATAAACCCGCGGCGGCTATGATTGTTTACTTCCATAACTAAACTGGAATCCTTATGGTTTGAACAATTCCTATCTTTCAAGTTGGTATTTATCATTAGCCTTAATTCTCGCGTGCAATCCTTTCGCAGACAGAGGGACTGGAACGTGAGTCGCGGCCCCTTATAAAGTCAGGAAGTAAATCGACCAGCAAACTGCACGACTCTCGCAGAAGATGCAGTGCTGGTGATCGTAACCTACAGACGACACAACTTTGCCATTTATATGGTGCTGAAAAAGCCAAAAAACAGCCTTTTCCGCCTCTGCTATGTAAAATTCCGTGCACGAACTTTGAGACCGAAGAACAAGAATTTTCAGCGATCTGGAAGCCCCTTTCCGGGAGATGAAAGTTAAGACTTTGACGGCTGATTTGATCCCGATCCATCTACCGTCGATCCGTACCGTCCCAGTTCATTTATAAAACCTGGAGTGCTGTCAGTCCCGCCCCGGAGGATCGGCCCCGGGGCTTGGCCCGCGCGCGGGGACTTATGTTGCGGCCAACGGAAGGAGGTGGTCATTTCGAGTATTCCAGCGTGCCGTCTTTCCACACACTCAGAGCACGCGCCTTGTACCAGATGTGGTAGCGGATGCCGGCATCGGAGGTCACATCGTTGAAGATGATGTCGAAACCTGGAGTCGCTGTCCCAACCGTCGTATCCAGACCGTCACAGCTGCTGGTGAATTTCCACAACCGACTTCAGCACTAAGATTGACACGAGGCGCAAGGTTCCCCCTCTTCCTCGAGGTTGCGCTATGGTGATTGTCAGCCTCTGGAAACCGGTCGCACTCGTCCTCTGCCTGTTGGGCGCCTCACTATTGGCCAGCTATTTCGGGATCGGCGCTTCGGCGCGGAAAGATCCCTTTCGCTGTTAGCACCGGGTATTGGCAGTCCGCGTCCGCGGATGCCAAACGACATTCGACAAGCCCACTCCCCAATCGCCAGTCGTAGCGAATCGATAATCATCGATCGGCGGTTCTGTCTTAACGAATACACCAGCGACTCATGGCCTCGAAATGCGTCGGGCAAGAGTGAAGGAGATGCTCATGAAAATTGTAGTGGTCGGCGGCACGGGTCTCATCGGATCAAAGCTCGTCAGCGACCTTCGTGGATACGGGCATGAAGCTGTAGCAGCAGCACCCAATACCGGGGTCAACACTGTTACAGGCGAGGGGCTGGCCGAAGTGCTGAAAGGTGCCTCGGTAGTCGTGGACGTATCGAACTCTCCCGACTGGGAGGACGCAGCAGTGCTGAAGTTCTTCGAAACATCAACTCGCAACCTCCTCAACTATGAACCGGCCGCAGGGGTAGGACATCACGTTGCGTTGTCGGTGGTGGGAACCGACCGGTTGTCTGAAAGCGGTTACTTCCGCGCCAAGATTGCTCAGGAGAAATTGATCAGAGAATCTTCAATCCCCTACTCCATCGTGCATGCGACGCAGTTCTTCGAGTTCCTCAAGGGTCTTGCCGACATTTCGTTCGACGGCGAAAAGGTGCGATTGCCACATGTGCTTTTCCAGCCGATGGCTGCCGAGGATGTCGCAAGTGGTGTGGCTAGGGTTGCAGTAGGTCAGCCGGTAAACGGCATTATCGAAATAGCGGGGCCGGAACAGTTCCGCGTGGATGAACTAGTCCGGCGGCGCTTGGCCTCGCTCAAAGATCCCCGCGAAGTCATTGCTGATCCAAACGCGCGTTACGCTGGAGCGAAACTCAGCGAGAGAACACTGCTTCCGGGCAATAACGCACGACTCGGCGAGACCCGTTTCGAAACCTGGCTCACTCAGCCCGCAGCACAAATTCCGAGTGCGCATCCTCAGCCCACAGGCGTCGCAAAGGAGAAAGAGAGTCATAAACAAGCCAGCTGATATCGTCACCGTGGACACAACTGGTGAGCGAGGTATGGAAAGTACACCGGCCGTCGAAGTCGCCTACACACGACGAGATTGCACAACTCGCCTCCAGTTTGTACGAGTCACGCGGCCGGCAGGACAGCCACCCATATTGAAGATTAGTTGCGCGCCGAACAGGAACTCGTGCGGCACTACGCATAACGGCGAAGTACCGACCAATACACACGACGCATTGAAATGGCATTGGTCGAGCGAAAGGTTAATTTATGACGTTCACAAAAGGAATTTTGGCACTGGCATTTCTCCTGTCTGGCACGCTGGTAGCACAGGAGGCTAAAGTAACGCAGCTCCTGTCGAAAGATCTGACAAGCCTTCCTGGCAAAGAAGGCCTGATGATCACCGTGGAATATCCGCCGGGCAGTTCGGACCCAATACATCGCCACAATGCATATGGGTTCATTTATGTGCTGGAAGGTTCGATCGTGATGCAGGTGAGAGGCGGAAAGCAAATGGTTCTGACACCTGGTCAGACCTTCTACGAAGGCCCGGATGATGTCCACGTCGTGGGGCGGAATGCAAGCCAAACCAAACCGGCGAAATTCGTCGTCTTCTTCGTGAAGGACAAGGGCGCTCCAATACTGGTACCCGCCAAGTAAAGCCACAAACTGCGAGTAGTCACAAAAGCGAAGGAGATTCTAACAAAAAGCGAAGGAGGATATCGGCAAGCGGGAGACGGCTGCCAAAACTGTCGAAGCTGCGATCAAGCATTTCGGGACCATCGATGTCCTGGTGAACAACGCGGGAATCTTTATTGGCAAGCCCTTCACGGAGTTTACTATCGAGGACTTCAATGCTCTCGTATCGACCAATCTACTAGGCTTCCTTTACATCACCCAGCTAACCGTGAAGCAGATGTTGAAACAGAAATCTGGCAATGTTGTGACTATCTCTGCATCTTCTGCCGATCAACCGATTGCCGGCATAGATGGCTCGGTTTCAATGATCACCAAGGGAGGTCTAAATGCAGTCGCCAGGAGTCTCGCAATCGAATATGCAAAAGAGGGCATCCGTTTCAACAACGTCGCTCCGGGCATTGTGGAAACGCCGATGCACAAAGATGAACCCAGAGATGCTCTTATGAGATTAGAGCCAATGGGAAAGATCGGAAGCGTAAAAGATATTGTGGATGCCGTTCTCTACCTGTCACGGGCGGGCCAGGTGACCGGAGAGGTACTCCACGTAGATGGTGGCGCGCATGCAGGACGCTGGTAAACGTCGAGACGGTTCGATGTTGAGCAGCGGTGTTATCAGAGAGGTCATATCTCATCTCGCGAAATGATTCTCAGTTGGGTGGAGTGCACTTGATGTTACCTCGTGTGGTCATAGTCGGTGGCGGCTTCGGGGGGCTATCGGCGGCCCGTGCTCTCCGCAACGCTCCAGTGAGTGTGACGCTGATCGACAAGCGGAACTATCACCTCTTTCGACCGATGCTGTATCAGGTGGCAGCGGGTTTGCTTTCCGGGGACGAAATCTCCGGCGCCCTGCGCTCCATCTTTCATCGTCAGAAAAACATCGATGTGCTCCTGGATGAAGTCACGGGCATCGACCCGGCCCAACGCATCGTTCATCTCACCCGAGGTGACTTGCCGTACGACTTCCTTATCCTCGCGACGGGCATCCGGTACAACTATTTCGGGCACGAGGAATGGCGGGGTAGCGCCCCAGGCCTTGAATCGCTCGATGATGCCGACCTCATCCGCACCAAAATATTCTGCGCGTTCGAGCGGGCGGAGGAGATGGCTTCGATTGAACATGCCGGAAATGAGGAAATTCGCCGCCAGCTTACATTCGCGCTTGTCGGCGGGGGAACCGTGGGGGTTGAGATGGCCGGCGAACTCGCCGAAATGTCGCGCATGGAACTGGGGCATGACTTTCGGCATATTGACCCTGCATCCGCTCGCATTCTCCTCTTTGAGGCAGGGCCTCGCATTCTGCCGGCTTATTCGGAGAATCTTTCAATCAAGGCGCACCGGCACCTTGAGAGGTTAGGTGTCGAAATACATACCAACGCTCGCGTTACAGGTGTGGACTCAGAAGGAATCGTCGTTGGCGGCCAGAGAATTCCCGCCGCCACTGTGCTGTGGGGAGCTGGAGTAGTCGCTTCTGCTGCAGGCCGCTGGCTCGGCGCGGAAACGGACAGGTCTCGAAAAGTCATCGTCCAGCCCGATCTCTGCGTGCCTGGGCATGCGGAAGTTTTTGTAATCGGCGATACCGCTCACGTCGTTGCTCCCGCTCGCAACTTGCTCGGGATCAAATTGCGAAACCCGATGGTGATGCCGGGAGTAGCTCAACCGGCCATTCAGCAGGGCAGGTACGTGGCCAATGTCATCCGCCGTCGCGTCGAAGGTCGTGCACAACCGAAGCCATTTTGGTACTGGGATAAGGGTGAGCTCGCAATCGTCGGAAGGGCGTATGCCGTCGCGGATTTGCGGTTCGCACGGTTTGCGGGCTTCCCAGCATGGCTAGTCTGGGCAGGAGTGCATATTTACTTTCTCATCGGATTTGCGAATCGGCTGTTCGTCGCACTGCAATGGGGCTTTGCTTTCCTCACGAAACGTCGCCGCGTGCGAGTACTTCCCGAGGAACCTGCATCTGCGCAGAAGGGGATCGATCCAACAGGGTGATATTCGCTAAAGCCTCTTATCTGCAGGTTGCCGACCACTGTTTTTGCGTGCATCACGGGGCTATTCGGAAGTTAGTGTCAGTTGCCGAGAACAGGGCAACGCGCTCACTGAGTGACTCGGCGATTTGTGCACTTGTGGAGAAGAAACGATGGGGTGAAGACCCAGCACGCCCGTAGGAGAGATACCCATGTTGCCGGCTTTCAAAGGTTGTAGAGGAGACTTCCCGCTCAAAGAGGAACCGTGTTGACCGCCTTGGCTAGTTCAGGCTTGTCCTCGATGCAGGAACGCATTCGTCTGTTCGCCGTACGGCGGTACAAGCCATAACAGAGAATCCAATCGCAGCGGCAATGCTCAAGACCAGCAGGAGTTCCAGCGAACCATTGCCCCCATCCGGAGAGATTCCAAACATCTGCTCTATAAAATCCATATAGCGCTCCGATCTTCCATCCGATGCTATAATACGCCCGCTCTTTGAAAGGACAATCTCATGACGCAAATTGTGGATGTAAGTCCGACCGTCAGGCTTTCGGATATCGCCCGTTCCGTCATTGGACGCATGCTCTCGATTGCCTGCTCGCCGGATGGACAGACGGTGTATGCAGGCTCCTATTCGAACATCTGGGCCTCCGATGACGGCGGCCAGAACTTTGAACAACTGACCTGGCCGCAGCCGGCACCAGACCAATTCGATGTCCCCGGTGCGCTGGGCGGCTGGTGCGTTGTCGATATGGCGGTGGCCCAGGGTTGGCGGGTCGATCGCCATCCGCGCTTCCTGGCACGGCTCACGCGACGCGGTCACGCGGGCATTGTCGGCTTCGGAGACTGCGGCGTCTGGACCGCGCTCGGCAAGGCGACGGCAGCTTTCAGAACCCGCACGTAGTCATTAACAATTTCGCTACCAGGCCGGTGGATGGCGGGTCGATAGGCACCCGCGATTTGTGGTTGATCTAAATGGCGATGGGTGCGCCGACATTGTTGGCTTCGGTGACGCCGGCGTGTGGACCGCCTTGGGCAATGGCGACGGCACATTCCGCGAGCCGAACGCGAACCCGTGCTCGCCAACTTCGGCTATAAGCAGGACTGGCGAGTCGACAAGCACCCGCGACTCCTCGCCCCGCTGACCAGCAGCGGATTCGCGGACATCATCGGCTTCGGGACAGACGGTGTTTTTACCGTGTTGAGCAATGGCGATGGCACGTTTCGCGAGCCGAACGCGAACCCAGTGCTCGCCAACTTCTGCTACAAGCAGGGCTGGCGGGTTGACCAGCACCCGCGACTCCTTGTCCGTACTAACCAGCAGCGGATTTGCGGACATCGTCGGCTTCGGACCCCATGGCATATGGACCGCGCTCGGCAATGGCGACGGCACATTCCAGGACGCGAAATTCGTTCTTGAAAACTTTGGCGTTGACCAGGGCTGGCAGGTGGACAAGCACCCGAGGTTCGTCGTCGATCTAAATGGCAATGGCTTCCCAGACATCGTCGGCTTCGGTGACCTCGGCGTATGGACCGCGCTCGGCAACGGCGACGGCTCATTCCAAAACGCGAGATTCGCGCTCGAGAACTTTGGCGTGGATCAGGGCTGGCAGGTGGATAGGCACCCGAGGTTCGCCGTCGATCTGGCGGGCAATGGCTATGCCGACATTGTCGGCTTCGGCGACGCCGGGGTATGGACAGCGATGAACGATGGCTCTGGCGCATTTCCCGCCTCCAATTTCGTCCTCGCCAATTTCGGCTACGGGACTATCGTTCTTGCGATCACTGCCCAGGATCTTGCGGCCGGAAGCCGCGGCATTTGGCGTTCCACGGATGGCGGCGCCACCTGGGTGCAGGTGTACCAGTTTTCGTCGAATGAGTCCGCCGGGCAACTGGAATGGGCGCTGGGCAGCGATCATTTGGTCTACGCGGCCGTAGGCAGCTCGGTGGCCATCAGCAAAGACGCCGGTGCTACTTTCCAGTACGCGGTTCCCTGGGGCACCGGTCCGGCCGCCAGGGTCAATCACGTCGCGGTGTGGCAGAACTCCCCCGCCGATGTCGCGCCGGCGATCATCTACGCGCTGGGCAACAGTACAATGTTTCTTTCCTTCGATGGCGGCGCCACTTGGATGCGGGACCAGGGAACTCTCAAGCCGAATGTGGGCGGGGCGGTGGGCTGGACCGGCAATTCCAACACGCCAAAGGTCATGGTAATTTCTCCGCGATTTCCGCTGGAGATTTTTGTGGCGCAGAACGGCACCGGGACGGGTACGGGAGCCGTGCTGTATCGGGCCGATTACTCGCACTTCCCCTTCGGCGACCAAACATCGATATGGGATTCGGTTCCGCTGCCCGATCTGCTAACGGATCCGACCAACCAGGACGCCGGCCACGTGTTTCTCCTGACCACCCAAAAGGGACGCGGCGATCTTTTGTTTTACGGTCCGCAAAGGCTGTTCAATCATAATTCGGCGATTGCCGCCGCCTACGTCGCCCCGCTCTATCCTGCCTCGGGCTCCGATTGGCAGGCTTTGGATCCCGTCCACGTTGACCTGCATGGATTTCTTCTATCGCCCGATTTTGCAGCCAAAATTGAAAACGGCCAATACCAGCCCGGCACAGGAACGGTGTGGATTTTAAGCGACGGCGGCGTTTACCGGAGCACGGATGGAGGAAAGAGCTTCCAGGGGGCGCATAACGTCAATACCTTGTCATGTGTCAACGTTGCCGGGGTGTCCACCCAGGGCAATGGTCCCGCCTTATGTCTCAACCAGGGTGACAATGCCGGATACTATTCCATGGACGGCGGAGCGAACTGGTCCTATCTGCAATATAACGAGGGCGACAACGACTGTTCTTTTGCCGATCCGCTACGCTCCTACTCCATCCTGGTGTTTACGCCTCGCTGGAACCCGCATAGCGTCACGGTTTACGAAACGACTCCCGGCAATCTTCCCAATGCGGCGGAAACCGGTACGAGTACGCGGTATATTGTGCCCGGACCGCCCGCGCCAAATGTCTGGAATGCGAACAGCGGTTTTGGCAACCGGGGTTCCAGGCCCATTGTTCTTGGCCTTGCGGGGGAAGGTGCGCCCACCGAGGGAGATTACATTTTTATCCTCAACCCCACCACGCAACCGATCCTGGTACGGACGCAAAACATCCAGGACATCGCCAGCGGCGACGAATGGCTGACCACGGCGACCGGGCCAGGCCAGGGAGCGAACGTCTATTTGCAAGGGCCGCCGCTCCCTCCCGTCAATCCGAATCCCCCTTCCGGTCTGCAGAATCCCAGTCTAGGCATCGTGCAAGCTTCCGGCGGACACTGGAAGAACAACGTCTTTTACGTTGGCGGCGATGCCACTCTTTGGAAATGGACGGAAGGCGCGACGGCGTGGACGAACCTGGTGCCAGGAAAACTTGTGCAAGGCGCGGAAGCGAATTTTGCCTTCCGGTTCTTTGCCGATCCCTATCGGCGCAACCTCATCTACATTGTTGACACCGATCACGTGAAGCGGTCCGACGATGGCGGAGTTTCCTGGACCGTGGACCAGTTGTTCGAGGCGCAGCTTACCTGGGGCGGACAGATTGCTTTATCCTCCAACGACAACTCCAGCGGGATACAGGACGAGTTCGACATGATATTGACGGACATGCAGTTCGACCCGTCGAATCCCCTGGTGCGGTTTGCCGTCGGACAAGGCGGGGCCTTTTATACCAACGACGGCGTGAATTGGATTCGGCTGCTGCATACCGGTGCCCTGACCGGCCGGCCCGCCAATTGTTACTACGACTGGATTTCCACGCCATCCGATCCGGCGTTGTACGTCTCGTTCGCCGGACGAAGCGTGGTGAAGATCAGCGACCTGCCATAGAGCATGATCGTCTGAGATTAGCCGGCGACCCATGCAGCCCTCAGTGGCTTGCGTGACCAGCCGTCGTTTTACCGGCATCGCCGATGTAACTCTTCTGCAATGTGGTGGCCAGGGAGGGAATTGAACCCCCGACGCCAGCCTTTTCAGGGCTGCGCTCTACCACTGAGCTACCTGGCCGTGGAGATTTTCCGAGGAGGGGAATTCTGCACACGAGTGGAAGAATTTCTGAGTGGCTGCTTCATCGTGAGTATACCAATCCACCCAGTCAGTGCCAACATTCGCAGCTGTTGTCGCGGACACGGAATGCGTGGAACAGTCATGGTGTAGCCGGCGTGCTTGAGCCAGCATCCGGCGAGGCATAGTCTGAAGTTCGAGGAGAAAATCCATGAGCGACAGCGCACAGAAGACCGAAAAAATCGAAAAGACCGATGCCGAGTGGCGCCAGCAATTGACGCCGGACCAGTATCACGTGACGCGGCAGAAGGGAACGGAGCCGGCATTCTCCGGCGCGCTGTACAAGAACCATGCCGACGGAATTTATCGCTGCGTTGCCTGCGATGCGGAGTTGTTTCGCTCCGACACCAAGTTTGAATCGGGATCGGGCTGGCCGAGCTTCTGGCTGCCGGTCACGCCGGACGCTGTCGAGACCCACGAAGACACCAGCCATGGAATGCGCCGGGTGGAGGCGACGTGCGCGCGCTGTGGCGCTCATCTCGGGCCATATTTTTCCGGATGGGCCGAAGCCGACCGGTCTTCGTTACTGCATCAATTCGGCATCGCTGAAGTTCGAAAAGCAGTAGACGCCATCCCATCCTTCGCTCGAAAGGAGCGAAGGATGGGATGGCCTCCAAACTCGCCAACTCCAACCGCCCACCGCGACCAGCCGTCAACTCGCCACCGATCACCCGTGCGCACGCCTCAGAGCTGTGAAATCACACGAGGGCGTGGCGCATGTATCGAACGTGAATCTTCCGGCCGCGGTGAAATCCGCATCGACGCAATTGGCAGAGATCATCTAGACAATCTTCTCGTTTCATCGTGCCTTCGGCAGGTGATGCGGGCCTCTGACTTGTCCAGCAAAACGCACGCGCAACCAATTCTTTACTGCCCTCAGAATCGTTTACTCCCTCCGTCCATCAAACGAATGAGAAGGGTTCCACGCTTGCAGCGAGCCTTTGGCGACTCCACCCAGGGCGATCTGCCAAAGGACAAGATATGACTCTTCACCGGCTGCTTCACACGACTCGCGCTGCTTCTATGTGCAAGCATCACCTTCATCCTCTTCGCCCCAGCGCCTGCCCTCGGGTCAGACCTGAAGCAGCAGACGGTCAAGGCATGGAATGACTACCTCAAAGTCACACAAGCGCGGATGAACGATCAGTACGCATGTTCAATCGCCGTTCCTTTGGGTGGATACAGTCCCCGGCTACGGCCGTCGCTTGCGTGCCGGCCAAATCCTCGTCGCTCCAGCGTATGAGCACATGCCGAAGCGTGTTCCGGGCGGCCTCATTCACCACTGGATGGGAGCGATCTTCATCCCCGGCGCTCATGCTGAAGACGTCCTGGAAATCATCCGAAACTATCCGGAGTATAAGCAGTTCTACAGGCCCACGATCGTCGACTCCGCCGCGATCACCGCTCCTTCATCTTCGGCGAGCCCGCGGGACCGGTTTACCGTCCGCTTCCTGAACAGGTCCGTGCTGTCGAAAACCGCTTTTGACGCCGACTATGCGGCGTCGTACGTTCAGCTTGGGCCAGGGGCTTGGTATGGCGTCGGGTATACCACGCGGCTGCAGGAGATTCGAAAATACGGGGAGCGCGGCGAACGCGAACTGCCGCCCGACGAGGGCTCCGGCTATATCTGGCGCCTATATACTGTGACGCGCCTTGTCGACAGAGACGGGGGCGTCTATATGGAGGTCGAGGCCATCGCTCTCAGTCGAGATATCCCGATGAGCCTGCGCTGGGTTGCCGTCCCCATAGTTCGCCGTGTATCCAGAGACTCGGTAAGAACGTCCCTGGAGCAAACGGAAGATGCAGTTCGCTCGGCCATGGTTCAGCAAAACCGCGTCGGCGCGCGTGCGGAACACCACGTCTGTCGCCAGCAACAGCCCTGCTCCTGCACACTCGCGGTAAGGTATATGGCAACGTATGGATCAGAGCCGCCGAATTCGGCAAGCGGTAAGCGAAAGCGAGTTTAGCGGCATCTATTGCGTCGGGCTCTGCTTGCATTCCGGGCGGCATGGGAATGGCGATATCGAGCGTATGCACCGGGCCGAGAGCTCGAAAGCGGCGGAGTGCCAAATTGCGCGGCGTTGCCCACGACTAAGGACTGCAAGCTTCGAAGGATGGACATATTTGTTGGCGACGCGCGATACGTCCGCGGCTGTCACCTTCTCAATCCCTGCCCGATATTTCTCGATGTAATCCGCCGGATATCCGAAAAAGGCCAGCGTCGCCTGCTGGCGCAGAATTTTCTCCGGCGAGTCGAAGTGGAAGACCCAGGAATTCAGCAGCTGGTCCTTCGCATTCTTCAGTTCAATCGGCGGTCGGCGGATCTGTTTTCAAATCGCGAATCTGCGCCATCATCGCATTGGTCGCCGCCACGGTGCTGTCGCTTTTTGTTCCCGCCGCGACATAAAACATGCCGGGATGGTCGTAGTCCGCGCCATACGCGCCGAACACGGAATACGCCAGGCCCAGCCGCGTGCGCACGTCCTGAAACAGCCGCGAGCCGAAGCCGCCGCTGAAGACCGTATTCATCACGCTGAGCGCGTAGTAGTCGGGATTGTTGCGCTCCGTACCCATGCCGACGATCCAGACGTTGCTCTGATTCACATCGCTCTTTCTGCGCCAGATACACGCCCGGAGTGGGGCCGGGAAACGCGACCGGGGTGGCAACGAACTTCGGGACCGCGCGGCAGCGCATCAAATGCGGCGCGCAATTTGGCTTCCATCTCCGCGGTGTTGAAGTCCCCGCTGACCCCGATGATGATGTTGTTCGGCGTGACGGTGCGCGCGTGCCAGGCCGTCAGATCGGCAAGCGTGACCGCCTGCACGGTGGCAAACTCCGGCAGCGGGCATACGGATTGTTTTTCCCATACGCGAGAATCTGCGCCTCGCGCATGGCGATCTGGTCGGGATCGTCGTTGCGGCGAATGATTCCGGTGTCTTCCTGCCGCTTGGCGAGCATCAGTTTGTCGGCGCGAAATTCCGGATGCAGCAGCAGATCCGTCGCCATGCCGAAGACCTGGTCGAAGTCCTGCTTGAAGCTGGTCCAGGTCAGGGTTGTCGATTCAGCATCGCCATCGGTCTCGATCTTGGCCGCCTTCGCTTCCAGGATGTCGTCCATCTGGTCGCCGGTCATCTTCGCCGTGCCGCTGGTGCGCCAGGCCTGGCTGTAGAGATCGATCAGCCCGGTCTTTGCCGCGGGTTCATCGCGCGAGCCGCCGCGAATGATGACGAAACCGTTGATGAAAGGGCAGCTCATGATCTTCCTGAAGAAAAATCGTCATGCCGTTCTTCAGCGTGATCTTGCGTAGGCTGCTGCGGATGGAACGCGGGAAGCGGAGGAATCGGGAACGTTCTTCCATGAGGTCCATGGCGCGGGCGAGCCGGAGCTTCCGGAGTGCGCGGTGGTTTGCGCGCAGCCGGGGCGGAGCGCGGACAGACATACGACCGCGGCGATGCAGAGGAGCCGGCGCATCAGCGGCCTCCTTTCGGGGAAGAGGCGGTCGGGGCGGGATGAGCGGGCCTGCCTGGCGAGCCCGCTGGATTTGCAGGCTGCGAGGGCGCTTCCGGAGCCGGCTTCGCAGGCTTCGACGGGGAGAATTCGATCATGGCATAGGTGCGATTTTTCGCGGTGAACACCTGGTTGGCGACGCGGCGAATGTCGGCCTTGCTGACCGCGTCGATCTTATTCAGTTGCTGAAATAGCATTCGCCAGTCTCCATAGCGCAATTGATAAGTGCCCAGCTCCTCCGCCAGCCCCTGGTTGTTGTCGAGGCTGCGCAGGATGCTCGGCGCGGGCACGTGTTTTGAACATGGCAAGCTCATCGTCGGTCACGTCCTGGTCTTCAATTTGTTCGATCTCCGCATGAATTGCGGTCCGCATCTGCTCCGGCGTATGGCCGGGAGTCGGCACGGCATAGAAGGCGAACAGGTTGGGATATTTCTCGCCCGGGAATCCGCTGAAGCCCGCGGCTTCGGCGGCGATTTTCTGGTCGCGCACCAGGCTGCGATAGAGAATCGAGGTGCGGCCGTTCGACATGATGTCGCTGATCGCGTCATACACCGAATCGTCCTTATCCAGATAATCGGGCCGATGATAGCCCTCGATGTAGAAAGGCTGCGTCGGTTCTTCCAGCGTGACCGCCTTTTCCGCTTGCTGCGGCGGCTCGATCGTCGCCAGAGCCATCGGGCTTGGGGCCGGTGGGGATGCTGCCGAAATATTTCTCCAGCATCGGCAGCGCCCGGGTCGCCGTGACATCTCCGACCACCGTCACCACGATATTCGCAGGGCACATAGATACTTCTTGTGGAATGCGTTGGCTTCCGTCGCCGAAAGCTGGCTGACGTCGGACATCCATCCCACGCCCGGATTTCGATAAGGATGCGCCACGTAGGCGCGTGGCAAGAAACTGCTCGATCATGTAGCCGATGGGATTTGAATCGATGCGCATGCGGCGCTCTTCCATCACCACGCTGCGCTCTTTATAAAATTCGCGCGGCACAGGATTGGCGATGCGGTCGCTTTCCATGTAGGCCCAGAGCTGGAGCCGGTTGGCCGGCATGCTCCAGAAATATTCGGTGGCGTCCATCGAGGTTTCCGCGTTGACGCCAACCGCGCCATTCAACTCCGCAATCTGGGTGAACTGGTTGGGAACGACGTATTTTTCGGCGGCGGCCGTAGCGGCATCGAACTGCGTCTTCAACTGCTCCAACTTCGCCGGGTCGCGGCCAACACGCTTGCGATATTCAGCGTCATAGGCGGCATAGGCCTGCTCGACCTTGGCCAGCGCGACTTTTTCAGCCGGGTAGTCGGTCGTGCCGATGTCGTGCGTTCCTTTGAAGGCCAGATGCTCGAACATGTGCGCCAGGCCGGTTTCGCCTTTGGGGTCCTGCACGCTGCCCGCGTTCACGATGGTGAAAAAGCTGAAGACAGGCGCTTCCGGCCGGTCGCAGACGATCAGCGTCAAACCGTTCGGCAGCTTCTTCACCGTGACATGCTGGGCGAAGTTGTTCTCGATTGTCGAGAATTCCTGGGCGCGTGCCGCCGAGAAGCAGAAAGCCGCCAGCAAAGTGGACGCGATGAGTAGGCGCTGTATTCGACAGGGCATGAAGTGATGGTAACCGCAATGTCCCGCGCAAGCCAAAGCGGGCTGGAGTGGGGCACCTGAGCGGAAAGGCCGGCAACGCTTTTTCTCAGGTACTTCGCGGGCTGGCCATGAAGCCCAACGCCTCCCGCTATCATCGGTGAGGAATAAAATCTCTACCGCCCTGTGCCATACTTGCTGTGCTTGACGAAAGAGAGAATGACATGGAAGTGACCGGTCGACGTGTGATGTGGCATGGCATGTTCTTGTTCCTGCTCGGACTGCTAACCGGTTTCGCCGAGCCCCACTTCGCCAACATCCGCATGGGACTTGCCGCTCATTTGGAAGGTCTGATGAACGGCATCTTTTTGCTTGCGCTGGGAGTGGTCTGGATTCACGTGAGGCTATCGCCACGCGCAAAGACGGCCGCTACTGGACCGCGCTTTTCGGCAGCTATGGGAACTGGTTTTTTACCATGCTTGCTGCTGCTTTTGGAACTGCCGCGCTTTCTCCGATCACGGGAGCCGGGCACAATGGGCGGTTCTGGCAAGAGAGCCTTGTCACCATTGGATTCGTCAGCGTCGGCGTAGCAATAGTGGCCGCCTCCGTATTCCTGCTTTGGGGCCTTCGTGGGCGGTCCAGCGGGTATTCGCCTGGATTAAAACGCGATCGCCCTCTGGATTCTTCGCTACGCTCAGAATGACTCATGCGATGTTCGACTGCTGCAGAGAGTTTAGAATCAACCATCTCTGACGGACCTTCCTATGAACCTTGAAGCGATTCAATCCGCGCTGCGGGAAGCCAAGCTCGACGGCTGGCTTTTCTACGATCACCATCATCGCGATCCGCTGGCCTATCGCATCCTCGGACTGAGCGATTCGCTGCACATCACCCGGCGCTGGTTCTATCTGATCCCCGCGCAGGGCGAGCCGAAGAAGCTGGTGCATCGCATCGAGCAGGGAAGGCTCGATCCGCTGCCGGGAACGAAAGCCGTCTACTCAACATGGCAGGAACTGGAAGCGCAGCTGGCGAGATGCTCGAAGGCACCACCCGGCTGGCGATGCAGTACTCGCCGCGCAACGCGATCATGTATGTCTCGCTGGTCGATGCCGGAACGATCGAAGTACTGCGCGGGATGGGCAAGGAAATCGTCAGCTCCGCGGATCTGGTCAGCCATTTTGAAGCGGTGCTGAGTGAAGAACAGATCGCCAGCCACTATGCGGCGCAGCGCGCTCTCGATCCGATTCTGGCGGAGGGCTTTCGCGAGATCGGCAACCGCGTGCGCTCCAAATGGCACGACGGAATTCGCCATGGTCCAGTGGCTGCAGGAGGCGATGCGCCGCGAAAATCTGGTGTGGGACAACGGGCCAAATGTTTCCGTGAACCGCAACAGCTCCGACTCCCATTACGAGCCGACGGCGGAGCGCACCCAGCCGATCGCGGCCGGAGATTTTGTGCTGATCGATATCTGGGCGCGGAAGAACACGCCCGGCAGCGTTTTTTACGACATCACCTGGACCGGCGTCGTGGACCGGGAGCCCAGGCGAGCGCGAGCGGCAGGTTTTCGAAGCTGTGGCCGCGGCGCGCGATGCGGCGATTCGAATCGTCGAGCGGGCCTTCGCGGCCAACAAGCCGATTGCCGGCTGGGAAGCCGATGATGCAGCCCGCAACATGATCCGCGCTGCCGGATTCGGCGAATATTTTACTCATCGCACCGGACACAATATTGCGACGGAAATCCACGGCAATGGCGCGCATCTGGATAATTTTGAAACTCATGATGAGCGCCTGATCCTGCCGAATACATGCTTTTCCGTCGAGCCGGGAATTTATCTTCCGGAGTTTGGTGTGCGCAGCGAAGTGGATATGATGACCCGCCCCGGAGAAGCTCGCGTGACCGGCCGGGTGCAGCGCGAGCTGGTGCGGATTTAGATGGAGATCACCCTGGTCCGCTCACACGCAGTCGCGGTCATTCTGAATGAAGCGCAGCGGAGTGAAGAATCCAGAGAATATCCGGCTTGGATTGCGCCGCCATTGCCTCCGGATTCTTCGCTGCGTTCGGAATGGCAGAGACCTGATCGCCTGCCAGCGAACTGATATTATTCGATTCAGATGCCCACCACGAAAGCCAACGTGAAAGAAAGCGCGGCGCGGTCCCAGGCCGTATCCCAAACCAGATCCCAGGCCGGTTCGCAGGGATTCGCCGCCGGCATCGTGCTCATTGCGGGATGGCTGGTGCCGGGGCTGGGCCATCTGCTGCAGGGCCGCTGGATTCGGGCTGTTCTGCTGTTTGTCTCCATTGTTTCCATGTTTGCGCTGGGTCTGGCGATGCATGGAAAAATCTACGCCCCCAATACCGGAGACCCGCTGGAGATGCTGGGTTTCATTGGCGATCTGGGGAACGGCGTGCTTTTCTTTCTGTCATCCTTTGCCGGCTGGGGACAGAACATCGTGCAGGTGGTTACGGCGGACTACGGAACGAAATTCATCGTGGTTGCCGGCCTGCTCAATTTTATTTCGGCCGTCGACGCGCACAGCCTGAAGCTGGGGAGAAAGCGATAAATGTATACTCCCTCGCACTTCACGGCAGTCCTACTGTTCGCGCTGTTTGCTTCGATCGTGTTTGGGGTTACGCAGCGTTCGGAGACACGCGCCATGGTTCGCTACGGCGTTTACTGCTTCTGCCTGTTTGTGCCGGGAACGGTTGTCGCCAGTTGGTTGATGTGGCTGATCCATCATTAATCCATCCTGCAATCACTGAGCGCGCTTCTCCCATAACATGGCGTCGAATCGGTGCTGCATCCGATAATCAAGCCGCTGATACAGACTGATGGCTGCCGTGTTCTGCTCGGTTACCGTCAACGTGATGGCCGCGCAGCCGCGTGACTGCAGCGAGGCCGCGCAAAGCTCCAGTAATTTTTTTCCTACTCCGCGATGCTGAAACCCCGGCATGACGCATAGCTGCGTCACGTGGCCCACGCTGGCGCTGACGCTTGAGCACAGCAGAAGGGCATAAAGTTCCCGGTTCTTCGGCGGAGCCAGCACCCACGATGACGACTCTTCAAAAATTCCGCATCCGGGAAAACGCACGATGTTATGGAGAAAACGTTGCGCTCCGCTGGCCGACAGATACTGATCGTTGATTTCACTATCGACGTGACCGGCGTAGGAATCGGTGATGACGTGCGATGCCAGATCGAAATCCGTGGCTATCCAGTGGCGATACCTGGCGCCGCCAATTCCCTCGATAAAGTCCGGCGGAGAAGAGCGACTTGCCTGAGAAGCATTCGACGCGGGCAAATCTCCAGTCATGAATAACCGGGGAAAAAGGCGAAAGCCGGCCTTCTCAAACGGCTCGCGGTGCTGCCCATGCGGATGCAGCAGCAGCTGTGCTTCGACGCGGGTCAGGCCGGGTGTGTGCTGCAGGGTTTCGAGGAGGCGATCGATCAGCTGCACCTCGACTGCGCCTGCCGCAGCCTCGTCTATCTCCGCGCGCGAGGCGAACACGTCGCCGATGACAGCCTTGTGGCCTTCATACACGCAGAATATGTAGCCGCACACCCGGCCCTGATCGAGCGCCACATAGCCGGTGAGCAGATGAGACTCGACATACTGCAGCACCAGGCTGGCCGAGTTGCGATAATCCCAGCGCAGCCGTCGGCTCCACAGCGCGCTTTCCTCATCCAGCAACGGGCGCAGATGCTGGGCGGAGAAGTGGCGCAGATCGAGAAATTCGAGTTGCAGGGCCGAGGTCATGATCGGGTATCGGCTCGCAGCAAGTAATACGAGAGGATTTTGGGGCGGCAGGTAGACCGGTTTTCCTATGGCTGTATGGCAACGGCTAGGCTTACGTATCCGTTCCTTAAAAAACGGATACACGTAAGGATTTCGCGCCACCTCACTGTAATAGGAAAACCGCTATAAAAGCCGTATTCGGCGAGTGTACGGCATCATACCGCAAATCGAAAGACTACAAAATAAAAAAGAATTCGGTGGTTTACACAATTCCCGTGCAGCCGTTCGTTATGGCTGGGAAGCTGCCGTTGCTTGGGGCAGAGCGCTCTGGGCACGGACGCTATAGACCATCAGGTCCTGCGGCCTGTATAGAAACAGCGGTTCGTATTCGCGGCCGGCGAGCAGCTTTTCCAGTTCGGCCTTCGACCGATCCTGCTGCGGGCCCGGCGGGTAATTCTGCGCGACCAGCAGATGTGCCTGGGCGGGAACGCCGGAATGCTGATAGTTGGGAATGCGCTCGTCAAGATAGAACGCCAGTCCATATTGCACATCGCGTCGCGCCTTGAACACCGCCACAAGATGCGGCTCATTGGGCAATGCGGATAATTCGTGGGCCAGCGTGCGCGCGGAATACTTCTGGTCGAGCAGCACTCCATTGCGGGTGCCCAGCAGGAAAACCAGAATCAACGCTACCGGAACCAAAGTGGCGATACGTAGCCGGCTGGTCCCGAATCGGAGGACCACTACCATCACCGCAATCGCGACCGCGAAACCCACCATGACCGCCGCCGCGATCACCCCTGCGGGCGGCCACTCGCCGGAATGCACCAGAATATGCGGAAGCATGAGCGCGCCGGCAACCAGTGTCCCAACCATCAGCGCATGCCAGACCAGAATCGGCAGGCGCAGCCCGCGCTTGCGTACTCGGTTCAAATAATCTCCGCAGAGAATAGTGATCGGTGGGACCGCGGGAAGAATATATCCCGGCAGCTTGGAGTCGGAAAAGCTGAAAAACACGACGGGAAAAATCGCCCACAGGACCAGAAATTCCGGAAAGGCATCACCGGTCCGCGGATTGCCAACATAACGGTCCGGATTGCGCCGCACCTTCCATTCGTCGATGGAAGTCCGCACCGCGTCCCACATGGCGCCGCAGGCAAGGGCCAGCCACGGCATCACCGCCAGCCCCATCACCGGAATGTAGTACCAGAAGACTCGCGCGTGGTGAAAGCGATCGGTGGCGAAGCGCTCCAGGTTGTGTTGCCAGAAGAATATCCGGAAGAACTGCGGGTTGCGATGCTGGACGGCGATGAACCATGGCAGCACCATGGCCAGGTACAGAACGATGCCGGGGATCCAGATCGTCCGCCGGATCAGGGACCATTCCTTGCGCAGGGCAGCGAACAGCAGAATGATGCAGCCGGCCATGAATGGCGCCACTGGACCTTTGGCGAGAGTGGCCGCTCCGCCGAAAAAATAAATGTCGAACAGCCAGAACTTCTTGTCGGTTTCATACCAGGCATACCAGCCCAGCATGCCGATGCAGAAGGGAGCAGCCATCTGCATATCTGTCGATGCGCCGCGAGCGAAGCCGATGATCGCCGCGCAGGAGACGGTGATCAGGGCCGCGTCAAGCTGGCCGCCAGGACGAAAGCGGCGCATGTGCAGATAAAGGAGAATGATCAGGATAAAAGCGAATTCTGCCGAAGGTATTCGCGCCGACCAGCCGTGGACGCCGAAATCTTTGAAGGAAAACATCGCCCGCCAGTAATAGAGAGCGGGTTTTTCCAGCCACGGCTTGCCGTAAAGCACGGGAGTGATATAGTCGTGCCGCTTCAGCATCTCCCGCGCCACCTGGGCATATCGCGGCTCGTCCGCGCCGACCAGGCCGAGAACCGAGCCTCCCAGGTACGGCACCAGGCCGTAGCCGATAAAAAAGGTCGTGAAGGCCAGCAGAGTTGCAAACTCCGCCACCATGGCGGCGGTGAGCTGCTGCCAGAATGTTCCGCCCGGCAGATATTGCTTCAAATTTTCGAGCAGGTTTTCTTTCACTGATTCGTCTAAAGACCCCGCCTGCGACGGAATGCAGGCGAAAACACTATCCAGCCTACCAAAACCGGCGGGCGATGATGAAGCTGGCGGGTGCGGCGATAGATCGGTTTTCGAGTTTCTCTACGTGTGGATGATTTCAGGGGCGGGTTGCCTTTTCGAATACACGACAATAGGCCGTTCGGGGCCGTTCCCTAAAGAACGGCTGCGAACGGCGTAGTCGATGATACGAAGTTGGCGGAAAAAACGATCTACCGCGCCACTAATCCGGTCGCGCTGGCCGGAACGTGTTCAATTTTTTGAAGGAAAGTGAGCTGTCCGTCTGCTCGCACCCGCCATGCGAAGATTGTGCCAGTCCCATCGTTGACGCCGTACAAGAACCGGCCATCCCGGCTCAGCGCAAGGTCAACGGGTAGTGATGCTGCGCCGCCTGTGGTCGCCGAAACGCCTGTCGGATTCAAGAGGGACAAGGTCCCATCATCGTGAACGCGGTACCCTGTGATGACACCACTGGCGGTATTCGACGTATACGCAAATTTACCGTTGCGGGTGATGACCATCCAGCACGGTGCGGTGTGGAAGGTTGGCACAGAACCGCTAATCGTCGCAAGAACTCCTTCGTCGTTCACACTATAGGAAGAAGCCGCGCCCTTGTTCGGCAGAGGATGAAGCGGGTTTCCAGTTTCAAAAGCTTCGCTGACAATCATGTGGTTCCACGGATCGAAGGAAAAACCAAAAGGGGTCTGTCCGTTCGACGTATTGAAGTGCGGCCCGTCGGGAGTGCCGTCTGCCTGAATCTCATAGCTATCGATCAGGTTGGTCGCTCTTTCCGTGACGAATATCAGCGAGCCGCTGTTGTCGAAGCCGATTTCTGCCGCGACTGGGGAGGCGTCGCTCAGAGGCCGGGTTGAATTTGCTATCGAAAAGAGAGCGCCGCGGTCGTCGTCGAAGAAGAACCCGCTGATATTTGCGGGCACCCCTTTTGCCCCCTTATTGAGCACGTAGATCGAGATCTCCGCTTACCGCGACGCTCGCCGGAAATGTGCCTCCGGAGGGGGCGGTGGTCACCAGCTTAAGGCCCGTCCGGCCCTGCCTCAATACGGAAATCGTATTGCTGCCTGCGTTGACCGCAAACAGCCAGCGGCCACCCTTGGTGAGCGCCAGGGCCCCACTCGAGCCGAGATTTGCGCCTGTGCCTGCTCCCCCCGTGGAAACAGTTGGCGTAGCTGCCGGGTAGATTCTGCCGTCTGCCGAGCGCTGACCCACAAGGATCGTGTTTTGGACGCCATTGGTCATCGTATATACATATCCAGTCTGACTATGTTGGGCATAGCCGATGGAAGCGGTGCCCACTGCGAACATCGCGAGAATGATGGTGCGTCTCAAGTTCATATATGTTTCCTCCTGCTGTATAAGTCGCGCCCTTTAGGAAAATCCCCCCTGTGATTTCCACCAATCTTCCTTGCAGGTCCGGTTGCATGCGGAAATTTCTCGGTGTAGTTGATATTGCGTTGAGCCATATAGAATCCTCCTTGCGTTGAATTCGGTGAGGTCATACACATGCGATCTTTGGGCCAACTCAACCTCAGCCGCCTTCCATGGCTCAGCGGCGGCCTGGCGCGATTGGTTCTGGTCTCATGTCTCGGATGGGGATGCTGCGGGACACCTGCTTTGACGCAGGTTGTGCCCTTCGCGGGTGTGATTGGTGGAGTAGCGGATATTTCGGCGGATGCACGGTCGGCGCCCACAGCTCAAGGGCTAAGTGTTTCGTTGTACAAGCCGGAGAACGGTCCTGCCCTGAACATTTTCGCGGGTGCCCACGTCGCCCAATACCTGAGTTTCCAGGCTAACTACATTTGGAACCGGAATGAACTGACACTTAGCTCCGCTTCGCCGGTGTCTAACTCCTTCTTTGAGGAGCAACGGAGCAGCTCGCAAAAAGCCGTGATTCTCGACCTGCTGGTCTACTTCCAACCTTTGGATAGCCGCGTGCGTCCGTACCTTTCCGTGGGAACCGGGGCGGTACAATTCTCAAGCGCGCGGGAGCGATTGACGGCAATCGGCGGCATGCCGGTTCTACCCCCGGAACACTTCTCTTCGGTGCGGCCGCCGCTCCGGTCCGCCGTGGGAATGGACGTGCGGCTGGCGCGCCATACGGCGCTCCGTTACAGTTTCAGCGAAACTCTCCAGCATAACGACATCAGCGCCCAGCTATCCCCTCCTGGGCAACGCCGGCTCGCCAATTATCAGAATCTGATCGGGGTCGTGGTTCGCTTTTGAATCCAGTTTCATCGTTTCTGGAAAGCCGCATAGGGGCAATTGGGCCAATAGATCGGAGCATTTTCCATATGCTCGGCCAGAATCCGCGCGTGGCAGCGTGAACAAAAAAACGGGGTCTTTGCCATCTCCGGGATAGGCGCAATCTGCACCAGTTTTTCGAACACGCACAGGCCATGGCCAGCCGCTTCACTCTGGGTGAGGCTTGGCAGCGCGCCCGTTTCCTGCTGGGCGCGGATCAGCGCGGAATACGTGCGCGCTTTCAACCGTGAAGGAGCGCGCTCCTCCGACGCCGAGCCGAAGGTCTCGCGGAAAGTGCGGGACAGGTGTTCATCCCATTCATCAGCGGCCATTTTTCCACTCCTTTCTGAATTGCTCCCGAGCGCGGGCCAGCAGCCGCTCGATCGATTTCTCGGTCTTGCCCGTGAGTTGGGCCATTTCACATGCGCTGCGCTGGTCCAGATAGCGCCAACGTAGAACCAAACCATACGTCTCGGGAAGTCTCGCAAGAACGCTGTACGTCTTTTCCATGTTCGCTATGCGATCAAGCTGCTCTTCATATTTTGGAATAACCATCGATTCTGGACGGGCCTCATCGGTTTGCTCTGGCATTTCCGGTTCGCGCAGGCGCTTGCGGTAATATTCCTCCACCTTGTGACGCGCAATTCCCAGAAGCCAGTGCTGCAGGGCCGCCTCTCCCCGGAAATTCCCCAGGCTGTGCCAGGCGGCTAAAAAAACCTCCTGGACCAGGTCATCCACCGCTTCAGCTCGCGGCATCAGGCGGCGGCGCACATACGAGTACACGCAATCCGTGTAACGCTCGATAAATTCAGCCGTGGCTTTGCGGTCCTTGCGTAGAACTTCGCTCACCAGCCGAAGGTCATCGGCTGCGCTTGTGCCAGTCTCGTCGAGAGTTGGAGCTCGTTGCTTCATCTGGAATGGGTCAGCGCATCTATTATGGTAAGTCGCGCTGCGCGCTCGAATCCCCCTGTCGCTTGAACTTTGCGATACCCGACCGGTAGTTCAAAACTGGATACAATCCTGATATGTCCTCTATCTCCAGACGCCGCATGTTGCAGGGCGCGCTTGCCGGCGCAGCTCTGGCCTCCAGCTCGCAAATCGCCCGCTCACTCAGCGGCCCCGCGATTCAGCGGAAAGGCCGGATTCAACAGTCAGTTTGCCGCTGGTGCTATCCGAAGATCAGTGTGGATGATTTGAGCGCGTATTCGGCGCATATCGGCTTGAAGGGCGTCGATCTGCTGAATCCCGACCAATACGAGATTCCGCGGCGCTATGGATTGATCTGCACCATGGGTTACGCCGGTGCCGGCGACATCAAAAACGGCCTCAACCGGCTGGAAAATCACGCCGCCACCGAGGCAGCGTTTCGCCAGAACATTCCGTTGGCGGCAAAAGCCGGCGTGCCGAATGTGATTGTTTTTTCGGGGAATCGTAATGGCATGTCGGATGAGGAAGGTGCGCGCAACACCATCATCGGGCTGAACCGCGTAAAGAAAATTGCCGAAGATAACGGCGTCACTATCTGCATGGAGCTGCTGAACAGCAAGGTCAATCACAAGGACTATATGTGCGACCATACCGCGTGGGGCGTAGGAGTGGCACAGGCGGTCGACTCACCCAATGTGAAGCTGCTCTATGACATCTACCACATGCAGATCATGGAAGGCGATCTGATCCGCACCATCCAGGAGAACGCCCAGTGGCTGGGCCATTACCACACCGGCGGCGTTCCCGGGCGGCATGAACTCAACGACCTTCAGGAGGTGCAGTGGGACGGAGTGATGCGCGGCATTGTGGCGACCAATTTCAAGGGCTACGTCGCGCACGAATTTCTTCCCACCGGCGATCCATACCAGTCGCTGCTCGACGCCGCCAATCTTTGCGATGTGTAGTTACATCCGGAATTACGCAAAGCCCATAACCGCATGCGGGCGAAGATTACGGCGCAGTTCATCGAGGATGCGGTCCATTGCCGAATAGAGCGGACCCTCCAGGGTGCAGCCGCTCGCATTTTCATGGCCGCCTCCGCCAAACCGTTCCGCCACCTCTGCTACATTGACCGGGTTCTTGCTGCGCAGACTAAGGCGCACGCGATGATCGGGCAGCTCGCGCAGAAATACCGCGACATCCACGCCGGAGATGCCGATGGCATAATTTACGATGCCCTCGCAGTCCTCTTCCGCGGCTCCGAGCCGGATCATGTCGCTGTGGGTTACCCATAGCCAGGCGATGCGTCCTTCGCGTTTCAGCGTGGTCAGTGCAGCGCCCAGCAGTCGCATCTTCGATGCCGGATTGCTGAAATACACGTCCTGCGCAATTCTTGCCGGGCGCGCGCCCAGCTCCACCAGTTCCTTGGCCAGCGCGAAGGTCTGCGCGCCGGTGCCCGCATAGCAAAACGAGCCGGTATCGCTCAGCAGCGCGGTGTAGAGGCAGGTGGCCATCTCCGGAGTGATGGTGACGTTGGCATCTACCGCCAGCCGGTACACCATTTCGGCCACGGCGCTGGCGTCTGTATGGATCCAGTTGACGTCGGCAAAGCGGCGGCCGCTGGTGTGGTGATCGATGTTGATCAGGAACGATCCTTCGAGGCCCTTCAGGCGGGACCGTTCGATGCTGTCGCACTCGAGCAGGATGACCGCGTCCGGATGGAAGCCGTTCAGCAGGCAGGGTGCGGTGCGAATCTGGTCGGCTGCCGGAAGGGTGCGATAGATCATGGGAACGCGATCGTACAGCTGCATTTCCGCGTGCTTGCCCATCTCTTTCAGAGCCATCCAGAGCGCGAGAATCGACCCGACAGCATCTCCGTCGGGCCGCGCATGGGATGTGATCAGAAAACATTCCCGCTGCCGAACCGCCTCGAGCACCGCGGCTTCCGGCTGCATCCGTTGTTCCAGCATTCCAGTTGGCGCCGTATGACTCATTCCGGTTTGGTTGTCTCTGCCTGCTGCGATGCGGCCAGTCTTTGCTTCTGCTTATTGCGGCGCTCGACGCGGCCCAGCAATTCATCGATCCTGGCGCGCACCGGTTCGGAGTGGTCCACCTGGAAAAATAAATCCGGCACGTGGCGCACGCCCATGCGCTGCAGCAACTGGTGGCGAATGTAACCGCGGGCCGCTTCCAGGCCAGCCAGCATGTCCGCCTCATCCTTACTGTCCCCGTCGACGGCCACGTAGATGCGCGCGGACTTTCCGCCGGGAGCCATCACCACTTCGCTGACATAGCCGAAGCTGATGCGCGGATCGCTCAGCTGGCCTTCCAGCATGGCGCTGATTTCTTCCCGCAGCGTTTCCGCCACGCGATTCCGGTGATACGTGCGTCCCCGTTGCTCCGGCATAGTCTCACCTGTATAAATCGGTCCATCGACGGCTTGGGCCGCACAGAACCGGTCAAACGAATGAGGATATCAAATTTGCGCGCCGGTCCATCATTTTTGCTTGTTTATTCTTCCGGAAAGAACTCCAGGAAGCTGTCGCTCACATGGGCGCCGTGGTTTTCAGCGATGCGAACGCAGGCTTCCTCCACCTGCCGCAACTGGCCCAGCAGATAGTCGCGAGAAGCCGAAATGGCGGCGATCCCGAGCGTCGCCCGCTGCCACACGACAGCTTCATCCAGCTCGGCCACGGACACGTTGAAGTTATGCCGGAGCGAGTCCTTGAGACTGCGAACGCACTGCCGCCGGTCCTTCAACGAGCGCGCATATTCGAGCCTGATCTCCACAGTCAAAAGTGCGATGGGCATAGGAAATGATACGGCGGCATTGATTCATTGAAGGCCGCACCGCAATCTACCGCTAAGCAGTTCCCATTTACATGGAGTCGGATCAAATAAAGCCCGTCATTCAGAATGACAACTTTTTGTCTATACCCTGAAAGAGAAGCGCTTTGAAAAGCAACAGTCGGGCGGCAGCGCGCCTCCAATCACAAGGATTGCAGTGACATATCGGTGCTTTGCAGATAATGCTCTGGAAGGATCATTATGTGGTTTCTCATCATCGGAATTATTTTCTTCCTCGCGTGGCTGGCGAGCTTCTTCTTTTTCACCATCGCCCACATTGCAACGTACGTTCTCCTGTTCCTGGCGATCATCTCCATCATCATCCATTTCATTCTCGTGTACCGGCGGCGTTCCAAACGCACGGCTCAATGATGAAAGCAGCATTGGAAGGAACATCATGTTCGTCGTTATCGCAATCGTACTTTTCCTGGGCTGTCTGGCAAGCGGCTTCTTTTTAACCGTTGGCATCGTTACCTGGCTTTTGCTGAGCCTGGCGGTTCTTTCGTTGATTATTCATACCATCCAGAGATCCAGGAGGCGCGACCTATGAAAGCTGTTCTATTGCACGGGTACGGCGGGGTGGACCAGCTCTCGTATGAAGATGCGCCTGATCCGAAGCCGCAGGCGGGCGAAGTGCTGGTCAAGGTAGAAGCGACCAGCATCAATCCGATCGACTTGAAGATACGGCGGGGCGACATGAAAAGTGTCATGCCGCTGCCATTGCCGGAAATTCTGGGTCGCGATGTCGCCGGTACAATCGCCTCCCTGGGACCAGGCACTCAAGGTTTTCAACCCGGCGATCGGGTCATGGGCCTGGTGAACCACGCGTATGCGGAGTTTCTTGTTACCAAAAGCGACGTGCTGGCGCGCATCCCCGACGGTCTGGAAACGGAAGATGCCGCCGCCCTTCCTCTCGTTCTCACAACCGGCGTGCAGCTGATTGAAAAAGGTGTCCAGCCGAGAGCCGGGCAAATTTTGCTGGTTACGGGTGCTCTAGGCGGCGTTGGAAGAACCGCGGTCTATGTCGCCAGGAAGCATGGCATGAAGGTGATTGCCGGGGTTCGCGCCAGGGAGCGAAAAGCGGCGGAAGCGCTGGGCGCCGACAGGGTCGTTGCCATCGATGACGAGCAGGGAATCGCCTCGCTGGGGGAAGTCGATGCGATTGCCGATACGGTGGGCCACGAGACCATCACCAAGCTGATGCCGTACATCCGCCGCGGCGGGGTGCTGGCCACGGTATTGGGAAAACCCGACGGCGCCGACGGCCAGGATTTTCAACTCCGGGAAGTATGGGCACAGCCCGATGCGAAAAGGCTGGAGCAACTCGCCGAGGCTGTCGCTCAGGGAGAATTTTCAATCCCGATTGGCAAACGAATGAAGTTGTCGCAGGTGCGCGACGCCCAGGCCACCGCGGAAAAAGGCGGGATCGGAAAAATTCTTCTCTCTGCCGTGAACGGATATCGATGCTCAAAACGTACTTGACGAGCTCGGATGACATCGGAGCACGCTCCGACAGATTCCCGGCTTCATAGTGGTCTGGACCGTATCAGGCGACTCCGCTGTCCCGGCGGGCGCCTTGCCGGCAGCCGCGGTTTCATTGTTCACCAGATCGCGAAGGTCCTTGCTGGGCTTGAAAAACGGGACGCGCTTCGCCGGCACTTCCACGCGGGCTCCCGTTTTTGGATTGCGGCCGATGCGAGGATTGCGCTGGCGCGTGCGGAAACTTCCAAAGCCGCGAATTTCAATCTTGTCTCCGGAGCGCAACGCCGCCACCACGGAATCGAAAATGGTCTCGATGATCGTCTCCGCGTCTGTTCGTGTCAGATCACCCAGGCGCATAACATCCACTACAAGATCGGCTTTGGTCATAGGGTCGGCACCTTCACTTTCAAGAGTATAGGATGCGCGCCGGAGATTGCGAATTGCTCCGGCAGGACGTTATTGCCACAGAAAATAAAATCCAGGGCTTTTTTCGAGCATCGACTGCAGCTCCTCCCCGGGGTCGGGAAGGGCCAGTTTCGAGTTCGCGCCCAGAAGCAGCTCGATCAGTCCCGGATGAGGTTCGCGCGGCCGCACGATAGATGGCTCGCCCCGAATGCCGACAGCGCGCGCGGTATCGAGCAGCGCGACTCGATAGCCGCCGATCTGGTCGATTAGATGCAAGGGAAGCGCCTGTTGCCCCGTCCAGACCTGGCCGGTCGCAATCGTCTGAATGTTTTGGACGGGCAATTTGCGTCCGGTGGCCACATCATCGATGAACTGCGTGTGCATGTTATCGGTCAGCCCCTGGAGGTAAACGCGCTCGGCGGGGGTCAGGTCGTGCGTCGGGGAGCCGGCATCCTTCAGCGCGCCGGCCTTGATGGTGATGCTTTTGAGCTTCGCCCATTTCAGTAGATCGCCGTAGTTGACCCATTCCATGATGACGCCCACGCTGCCGACGATGCTGGCCTGGTTGGCATAGATGCGATCCGTGGCGCTGGCTATATAGTAGGCGCCGCTGGCTCCGACGCTTTCTATCGAGGCGACGATTCGTTTTTTATGTTTGGTGCGGATGCGCAGCACCTCGTGATAAATCTCCTGCGATGCTGCCGCCCCGCCGCCGGGAGAGTCGATGTGCAGAATGATCGCTTTCACTGAGCCGTCGTTGGCGAACTTCTCCAGCTGCTCATCGGTTTTGTCCGCGGACAGGATCACACCCTTCAGATCCACGACCGCGATGTTGCCGGAACCGAAGCCGTTGAAGGTGGCAGTACTGCTGGAAGATTTCAGGGTGTACCAGGCAGCCGTCCACAACAGCGCGGCGAAAAGAACGAACAATCCGCCAACCCAGCCTAGCCAGAACCAGAAGGAATGCCCGCGATTCGTCTCCGTCTGCACGTCCATACGGGCGAGTGTAGCATTCCGCCGCTCCAACCCGGCTTGAAAGGCTGTGTAGAAAAGTCATGACCATCGGAAGTTTTGAACCATCCATTCACATTGCGGAAACGGGAACCTTCGCCCATAATTGGGGCAGACATGCGACGCCGCTGGTGAGATATCCCGCACGGGAAACTCGCGCGGGTCAGTTACCAGCGGATCGAAAACCATGCCACCGCCGGAAGCTGGAGAGAGAATGCCACGACAGATGAGCCCGCAACGTAGAAGGGTGGTCGCATTGGCCGGGAGTATCGCCGCTATAAGCGGCCTGGTCCCCACTCTGACGCACGGACACCCGTATGTTGCGGACGCAATAATGGGCGTCATGGTTTTTGGATTGATCTATGTCATCCGGGAAATGTTAAAACTGAGGCGCACCGGGAACTGCCGCTGAAAGATCGGAGCATCGCGCGCAGCCATCATGGAACAGATTCAATACAGCATCGTAATCCCGGCGTTCAACGAGCAGGCGCGCATCGGCGCAACCCTGGATCGCGTGATGGAATGCGTGAACGCCCGGCACTGGCCGACAGAGGTGCTGGTGGTGAACGACGGTTCCCGTGATCAGACGGCCTCCATCGTTTTGGCGGCTGCACGCCGCTACTCCAACCTCCGGCTGATTGAAAATCCCGGAAATCGCGGCAAGGGGTATTCTGTTCGTCACGGGATCCTGCAGTCGCGGGGCGCCATCGTGATGTTTACAGATGCCGACCTGTCCGCGCCCATCGAACAGGCAGAACGCCTGTTTGCCGCCATCGCGGATGGCGCCGATGTCGCCATCGGTTCCCGATGGCTGGATCGTTCCCGCCAGACCCAGGAGCAGCCACTGTACCGGCGGTTTTTTGGAAGATGTTTCAACTGGTTGACCAGGCTGGTGATGAATCTTCCATTCGCGGATACGCAATGTGGATTCAAGGCGTTTCGGCGAGAAGCAGCCCGGACTATTTTTCTACGGCAGAGGATTGAGCGCTGGGGTTTCGATCCGGAGATTCTGTACATCGCCCTGCGGCTTGGCTTGCGCGTCAAGGAAGTCCCGGTCTCCTGGGGACACGATGACCGCACTCGCATCAGCTATTTGAGAGATGGCGTGAAAATGATGCAGGACCTGCTGCGCGTCCGATTCAATTCGTTGGCCGGGTGCTACGAATCTGATCCGTTTTCAACCCAGGGAAAGGGCGGATGCGGCTGCAGAAGAGAAAAGATAACCCCAGCCTCAAAGGTGTAAACCCCGGGAAGTCAGAGGCACAGCTAGGATGCGGGTGCTGCGGATGCGACCGCATATCCGGTGCGCGAATGGCGTTTCCGCTTGGTCTGTACTAACTTGATGCCCTCACCCTCCATCGTAAGCGTCCACTCCTTCGCGCAAATTCCACACAGCCAGAAGTGTTCCAGCTGATGAGGCGACTTGTCGCCAAATACATTTTTCCGGGAAAAGAGAAAAATCTTACCTTCACGCAAGTAGTGGAGAGGCTTGTGGCAGATCGGGTTTGCGCAATGACTGACCATTGGGGAACTCCTTGTAATACAAAAACCGGTCAAAGCTTTTGCAGCGGAGAGCAGAATTGCTCAGCAGTTCCGTTCCAAGCGGCGTAGTACACAGCCTTATATGTATTAAGACGCTGAAAGAAGAAACAAGGTTGACCGGGGAATGAAGAATGAAGTTCCCAGGAAAGAAGGAATCCCAGGTGGCAGGCGCGCGCCTACAGAGCGCCGCGAATCGTGCCGCAGCTGAATGCCACGCCCAGCGCAAATGACCCGCCGGGCATGGCAGTTCACGTTTCTGCTCCGCACCTGTTTTTTTGGCCTACTTTCCCTTAGGACGGCTCGACGGCGGCACCACTCCGTTCATGCGCGCATACTCCACCATCTGCCCGAAATGGTCGTTCATGTGAATAATGGCGAACAGCATGATGCCGGCGCGGGTGTTGATCCCGTCCACCGGCTTCACCGTCTCCATGGCATTGTCGCCGGTGAGTGTGTCGATGGCGCGATGGCCGAACGCGTAGGAATCTTTGAGCGCCTGCACGATCTGATCCTTGGTTTTCAGGTCGTTTATATTCGGCATGTTCGGGGCTTCATCGAAGCCGCTGCGCCGAACATATAGTAGTTTGCCCGGACGAGGTGCTTGACCTGGTCGCCGAACGTGCGCACGCCTTTGAAATCTCCATTGGTAGGAGCGAAGTCGTACTTATCGGCCGGCATGGCTTCCGCCAGCGGAACGATATCATGCTCGACCATGTTTAACAGCTGGTTGACGACCTGGGCCGGTGTCGCGGTTGAGACAGATCGCGCCGGACGAGCGTTCGATTGCGCCTGCAGCCGGGGCGCCGCTGCCATTACAGCCGCCGCCAGCAGGACGGCTCCGGCGAGGTTCGACAGATTCCCTGAAATCTTGTGTTTCATGCGAGACTCTCCTTGTCTGAAACTGTCAACAACTACCAACGCCTGAGCGTAGCAGGAGCCGCTCCAGCAAGGCAAAGAGCGCGGACAAAAGTTTCCGGAACGGCATTCAGTCCGACCGCATGAAAGCGTTTCCAAGGGAAAGTGGGACGGGACATGCCAGCCTTCTACGACACGGCGGTTATTTTTGTCCTGGCCCTCCATCTGGCTTGGATCCTTTGGGTGATCTTCGGCGCCTTTTGGACACGGGGACATCGGTGGCTGACGGCTTTTCACATCGCATCGCTTATTTGGGGAATCGCGGTGGAAGCTTGGCCCGTGGCCCTGCCCGTTGACCATGGCGGAGCAATCCCTGCAACGCAGCGCGGGACTCGCTCCCTACCGCGGAAGCTTCCTGCTCCATTACCTGGGAGCGATCGTTTACCCCGATATTTCCACTGCCGTCCTCACACTCGGCGGTGTGGCTGTTTGTGCTGCCAACCTGTTCATTTACCTCATCCGTTTCCGGCATGGCCGCCATCCCTGATGTTCTTGTCCGGGCCCAGGGAAGGGAGGTGCGTAGAAAACACTTGCGCAATACGCGAATCGGTTGCGATAATCTGCGGAAGGTTCAGCTACAGAAGATAGATTTTGCCTGTTCTCCGCAACACTGCGGCAGGCGCGCGCATCTCTCTTTACCAATAGAGTTTTGCGATAAGGAGTAACCCCACAATGGAACATGAATTTAACTGGTTGCGAGCAGTGGCGTCGGGTTCTTTGATCACCGGAGCCGTGTTATTGCTGACAGGGCGTCGCAAGGCGGCATTGACGGTCTGTGGGCTGGGCGCGGCGGTCATTCTGGCGGAAGATCCAGAAGCCATGAAGGAACTGTGGCACGGTGTTCCGGATTATCTTCAAGATGGCCATGAGCTTCTTGGCCGGCTCGAAGGGGTCCTCGACGGGATAACCGAACAAAGCACCCGCGTCCGCCAATTGGTCCGGCGAGCCTAGAAGCGATTGATCCGCCCATAGCAATAAAGCGGGTGCCCCAGGTTCGCGAAGCTAACCTGGGTCTTTTTGTCGCCACCGAGCGAATCCTCGGTGACTCGGTGCCCCATTCAAGCCTCCTTTGGCTTGAGTGGGGTCCGTCTTGATCAGGTCATCACCCAACTCTCGTCCAATATCTGGACCCCAAGCTCTCCAAACCAGCTGATTCTGCTTACTCGCCCTCTCCCAGTACCGGGGAATAAACGACTGCATCTAAAATAGCCTGTGCAGATGCTGACATAGAACTGAGAGAGAGTGCGACCCATGGAATTTCGCTACACGCTTCCGGCAAAAATTGAGCAGGATTTCTCCGCCGCCGCTGCCGATTGGCAGAACGGCAAGATTGAACGCCTGTGGGAGCGCGATGCTTCCTTGTGGACCAATGAGGATGAATCGAAGTGGCTCGGATGGCTCGACATCGTTGAGCGCCAGCAGAAAGACCTGGCGCGGTTCCAGGAGCTGGCCGACGATATCCAGCAGGCCGGTTTCGAATACGCCCTGCTGCTCGGCATGGGCGGATCGAGCCTGTGCCCGGAAGTGCTGGCGGAGACGTTCGGCAAGCAGGACGGCTTTCCCCGGCTTGCGATTGTGGACTCGACCGATCCGGCGCAGGTGCGGGCCGCCGAGCAGAGTGTCGATCTTAAGAAGACCGTCATCATCGTTTCCAGCAAATCGGGTTCGACGCTCGAACCGAACATCCTGAAGACATATTTCATGGAGCAGATGAAGAAAGCTGTTGGCGAGGAGGCCGGCAAACACTTCATCGCCGTCACCGATCCCGGTTCGCATATGGAGCAGGTGGCGAAGGACGAGGGCTTCCGCCACATTTTCTACGGCGACCCGCAGATTGGCGGGCGCTATTCGGCGCTGTCGAATTTCGGCATGGTTCCGGCGGCGGTCATGGGCCTCGATGTCGAGAAGCTTCTGGCCAAGGCGAAATCCGCAGTCGATCTGTGCCATGCCACGCAGGTGAAGAAGAATATTGGCGTGCAACTGGGTCTGATCCTGGGAGCGGCAGCCAACGCCGGGCACGACAAGATCACCTTCTTTACCTCTCCGGCCATTTACGACATGGGCGCGTGGTTCGAGCAACTCATTGCCGAGTCGACGGGCAAGCAGGGCAAGGGCATCACGCCGGTCGATCTTGAAAAGATTGCCGCCCCTGACTGTTATGGCGACGATCGCATCTTCGCCTATGTGCGGCTGGAGGGCGCTGACAACGCGCAGCTGGATGCGGGCGTCGAGAAGCTCGAGAAGGCTGGCCAGCCGGTGGTGCGCCTGACCATGCGCGATGTGTACGATGCCGGCCAGCAATTTTTTGTCTGGGAGATTGCGACCGCCGTTGCCGGTTCGGTCATCGGCATCAACGCTTTCAATCAGCCCGATGTGGAAGCCGCCAAAATCGAAGCGCGCCGCCTGACGGATGAATACGAAAAGACCGGCAAGCTGCCCGAGCAGACGCCCATTTTCGACGACGGACAGATCAAACTGTTCGCCGATCCTGCCTATGCGGCCATACTGCACGGCGGTCAGGATGTCGACCAGCCAAATCTCCCGGGCTATCTGCGCGCGCATCTTGCGCAGTTGAAGCCGAGCGACTATTTCGCCGTGCTCGGCTTCATTCAGCGCGATCGCGAGCACGAGAAAACCATGCAGCAGCTGCGCCACGACGTGCGGGATAAGAAGCAGGTGGCGACGTGCCTGGGCTTTGGCCCGCGTTTTCTCCATTCGACCGGGCAGGACTACAAAGGCGGTCCGAACACCGGAGTGTTTCTCCAGATCACGGCCGATCACGCCGAAGATTTGGCCATCCCCGGCCAGAAGTACACGTTTGGCGTGGTGATCGATGCCCAGGCCGCCGGCGATCTCGCGGTGCTGCAGCAGCGCGGCCGCCGCGCGCTGCGCGCGCATCTCGGCGCCGATGTCGAAGCGGGACTGAAGCTCCTGACCGCGGCGGTGGAGAAGGCGCTGGCTTAACTCTTCCACCCGCGTTCCTCGCTAGTCTCCTGGGTCGAAAATTCGCTGAATAGAGGCTGCTGTCATCCTGAGCGAAGTTTGGCGCATTTTTTTGCGCCAAACGCAGTCGAAGGATCTGCGGTTGAAGCTGCCAGATGACGCTGCGAACTTCAGATTTACCTGGCTAGAACAACGGCAACTCGGCCAGAACCTTCGCGCGCTCGAAAATATCCCGAAACATCTCGCTGGTGAGCAGGCCGGTATTCGTGTTCTGTTGCGACGGATGGTAGGTCGCCAGAACATGCGGACCATTCGGAATTCTGTATTCCGCGCCGTGGCGAAAGACGAACTCCTTTCGGCTCGCGATTATTTTCCTCCGCAGCAGATGCGCCACGTATCCATCGAACGCGATCTTTCCCAGGCACACAACCACGCGCAACCGATGCAGGTCCGCAATTTCCTCGTCCAGATACGGAGCGCAGTTCCTCAGCTCCTCAGGCAGCGGCTTGTTGCCGGGCGGCGCGCAGCGGACGACCGAAGTGATCCACAGATCGCGCAGCTGCATGCCATCCGCGCGCGAATGCGCCACCGGTTGCGAGGCGAAGCCCGCCGCATAAAGGACGGGATACAAAAAATTTCCCGAGCCGTCGCCGGTAAACGGCCGCCCGGTACGGTTCGATCCATGTGCGCCCGGCGCCAGGCCCAGCGCCAGCACGCGCGCGTTCGGGTCGCCGAACGAGGGCACAGGTCTGCCCCAGTATTCCCAGTCTGCGTAAGCTCGCTCGCCGGGTGCGGGCAATCTCGGTGCAATGCGCACGCAGGCGCGGGCAAAGCTCGCAGCCGACGATGCGGGAAGCGAGATTGTCCAGCGCCGCGCCGGATGGAATGACGCTGGCAGGCCCACTCATTTCTGCAGGAGCTGCCGAAGATTGCACGCGGGCCACATCGAAATTGTACGATCTGCATCGACCGTGATCGCGCCATTCTTTTCGACGGAAAGGTGCAGCGTAAAATTGGGCGATGGCAAAAGCACAGAAGGTGTAAGGTGAAAAATTGTTCTCGACGCAGCCGTTCCATCAAAGAACGGCTGCATATGAATCCAACTCACCACACGACAGTATCTGTGCTTTTGCACTAGAAGAAGAGTGCAGACGATTTCCACCTGCTCTTCCATCCGGTTTTCGCAATTTTGTGGGGGTTCATTCAGATGAAAAGCGTCGGGCGTTTTTTGCCATTCAACGTACTGGCCGCAGCAGTGCTGAGCTTGAACCTCGGCTGCCACTCCCATCGTCCCGTCACCCCACCTTCTCCCACGGCCGCCGCTTCGGCTCGTCTGCCGGTGATCGGCGGACAAAAAGCCATCGAGCTGCGGCGTCTGCAAAGCGGGACTGGAGCCAAACCGGAATTTCTGAGTGTCACGGTTCTGCCCGGTCGCGGCATGAATGTTTTTCAGATCACGGCCTACCTGCCGGGCAAAGGCGAAGTCCCCCTGCTCGCCTCGCCAACCATCGATGCGGCCGCCAAGCTGCTGAACGGCGGACCGGAAGACCTGCATGGAAATGAAAGCTTTTCCATGGGCGGGGCGTTTCTCTTTCCCTTTGCCAACCGCATTCGCGGCCCGGTTACCGTCGACAGGACAACCGGCCAGCATTATGTGACCGTCCAGTGGCACGCGCGCACCCTGCACATTCTGGCCAATTGGCACGGCAAATTGCCCCGGGCCCCCTGGGTCGCGATGCATGGCGAAATCCTGGCGGAAGAGGCGGCCAGCGTGCATGTGACCGGGAACCCCGATTCCAGCCAGGCAAGCGGTGTCTACGATGTCCCCTCGAACGGCCAATGGTTCTCCAAGAACCAGCTGAAGATCGCCGTCGCACTGAATCAGAACACCGTTACAGCCACCATCACCGCTACCAACACCGGTCGGCATTTTGAGCCGGTCGGCATTGGATGGCACCCCTATTTCCAGCTGCCGAGCGGGATAAGGGCCAACGCCCGGCTGCACATCCCGTCTCCCACGCGGCTGGAAGTGAACAATTATGACGACGTATTTCCCACCGGCAGGTTGCTGCCCGTTATTGGCACCCCGTATGACTTCAGTCCGGCGGAGGGCGCTCCTTTGCCGGACAATCTCGTGGACGACACTTTTCTCGATCTGAAGCGCGATCCCAACGGCTACGCGATATCGGAGATTCGCGATCTGGGGACCAACTATGGCCTGCGCATCACCGCCATGACGCCAAAGATACAGGCATTCCAGGTGTACTCCCCGGTGGACAAATCGTTTATCGCGCTCGAGCCGCAGTTCAACTACGGAGATCCTTTCGGCGCGGAGTGGCATAACGCGGATACCGGCATGGTCACGCTGGCGCCCGGGCGAATCGGTCACCTGGAAGGTGCAGTTGCAACTCTTCCAGCCGGCCAATGAAGTTGTGGGAACGCCGCCGCATCCGCAGATTCAATAAGCGAATTGTGCCTGCCTTTATTGAAGCCGGCCAAGTCGTTCAAACCGGATCAACAGTCTAACCATTCTGGATTTATCTTCTTGACATTCACCCGGGAACTGGGTAAGTCTGAGTGGCACGTGCTGCTGAACACCTCTACTGATTGCCTCGTATTCGATTGCCTCGCGGGATGTACTTTGGGTTGCTTACTTCTATCTGTGGGGTATGGATTCAGCGGGGTAAATATCAAGGGAGATCACGTTTTGATCAAGCTGCTAGCGTATCGATTTCTTTTCTTCTCTGTTTTGGTTCTTGGCGCCACACTGGCATCCGCACAGACAACCGCCACGGTTACCGGAGTCGTTACCGACTCCCTGGGAGCCGTGATGCCAGGTGTCACAGTCGCGCTCTCTAACCCCTCAACCGGGGTCCAGTTCACGGTCAAGACGGACTCGGCGGGGTCCTATCGGGTGCCCAACGTGCCGCCAGGGCCAGGCTACGATATCGAGTTCAACTCCCCGGGATTTTCCCCGTATCAAGTGAAGAACTTCTATGTCAACGTCGCCAATTCCCGGACCGAGAATGCGAAGCTAACCCCGGGCACCACCACCAAAGTCAGCGTCGCCGCCAGCGCGCAGGGCGTAACCCTGAACACCACGGACGCCAGCATCGGCAATAACTTCCAGGTATCCAAGCTGAACGATCTTCCAGTGCAGGTTCGTGCATCGCCGGCGGTGCTGTTTGTTCTGCAGCCCGGCATTACGATCAGTCCGGCGCGACCACGGGCGCGCGCGTCGACCAGACCAACGCTACCGTCGACGGCCTGGATGTCAACGATTTCGCCACCGGCAACTTCCAAGCCATCACCGCCAACGCCCCGGTCGATTCGGTGCAGGAGTTCCGCGGCACCACCGCCGGCTTTACCGCGGACAATGGTCCGGGCGGCGGCGGGCAGTTCCAGCTCGTCACCCGCAGCGGCACCAACGAGTGGCATGGCAACGTCAGCGAGTACCACCGCGACAACTCCACCGTCGCCAATGATTTTTTCAACGATCAGACCCATACCCCCGCGCCCAAGCTGGTGCGGAACCAGTTCGGCGGCGCAATTGGCGGCCCCATCAAGCACGACAAGCTCTTCTTCTTCTTCGACGATTTCAATTCTCGCATCGCGCAGGAGGGATCCGTGCTGCGCATCGTGCCCCTGCCGTCGTTCACCGCGGGCAACGTCTCCTATATCAACAATGATCCCGGCTGCACATTCACCAGCCGGCAGAATACGACACCAGGCTGCATCAGCATGCTGACCCCCGCACAGGTCAAGGCGCTGGACCCCATCCATATCGGAGACAGCCCGCAGATCCTTGATCTCTTCCACAAAAACTATCCTGCCGCGAATGACCCGACCAATGGCGATGGCGTCAACACCGGCGGTTTTCGTTTCAATTCGCCCCTGCCCACCAATCTCAGCAATTACGTCGGACGCGTCGACTGGGTGTTGAGCTCTCATATCCACGTATATGGCCGCGGCACCGTTGCCCGCGAAAATGCGGTACGTGACCCCGCGCAGTTCCCCGGTCTCCCGCCCGCGACCATGTTCGTCGACCGCAGCTACGCCTATCTCGGCGGCATCGACTGGCAGATCAGCGACAACAAATTCAACCAGTTTATCTACGGCAGCACCGTGCAGGACTACGCCTTTCCCAGGCCTTCCAACCCTCTGGGCATCTACCAGGAAACCTTCGCCACGGGTACGACCACGCTGATCGACGACCCGTACACCAACCCGAGCAATTCGCAGGCTCGTTATGTGCCGATTCCTGAAGTCAAGGACAACTTTACCTGGACGGTAGGCCGCCACTCCATCCAATTGGGGGGCTATTTCAAGTGGATCCTGGCCCATGACCAGAGCACGCTCGGCTACAACCTCTACGTCATCGGTCTTGGCGGCAATGTCGCGGGACTCGACGCCACACTGCGCCCGGCCAATCTTCTTACCCCCAGTGCCACCGCCCAGGTCACCTACGACAGCGCCTTCGCCGCCATGCTGGGGCGCGTAGGCGCCGTCAACAGCACGTTCAACTACAACGCCGCCGGCAGCGTGCTCCCGCAGCCCTCCAGCACCACCGAGGATTACCGGTACTACCAGACCCAGCCGTACGTTGCCGACACATGGAAAGTGACTCCGCACCTTACCCTGAGTTACGGTCTGAACTACCAGTTCTTCTCCGTGCCCTACGAAACCCATGGGCTGGAGACGGTCCAGAACATGGGCTTCGACAAGTACTTTTCCCAACGCCTGGCGCAGAGCGCCGCGGGCACCAGCGGCCCTCACACCCTTCCATTCTTCACCTATGTTCTCGGCGGTCCAAAAAACCACGGTCCCGGCTTCTATAAGTCGAACCCGCATGAGTTCGCGCCGCGCTTCGCCTTCGCTTACAACCCCGGTTCCGCTCCGTCGACCGTCTTCAATGGCAGCATCGGCATCGTCTACGACCGCACCATCATCAACGCGGTACAGTATCAGCAAACCCAGTACTCCTATCTGTTCGCGCAGAACCAGCCGGGGAACTTCGGCAACGGCAGCGACCCGGTCGGCTCGCTCGCCACCGATCCCCGCCTGGCGAATCCGCCGACGGCCAAGGCGCCCCCCCCGCCCAAGCCTCCATACCAACCTTATGTGGACAGCACCGGAACGCCGTACGGTCTGGCAAACGGCGTTTTCAACGAAATGATCGATCCCAACCTTAAGGATCCCTACTCGATCCTGATCAACTTCGGCATGCAGCACCAGTTCGCGGGATCGTACATCCTCAAGATCAACTATGTCGGCCGCCTGGGCCGCCGCCTGCTGGCGCAGGCCGACTCCAGCCAGCTGATCGACTTCCCGGACAAGACCTCAGGGCAGTTGATGTCGGAGGCGATGGGGAACACTACCCTCGCTCTGCGGAGCGGAGCCGATCCTACCAATTTGCCGCCGCAGCCGTGGTGGGAGAACCAGCTCCCGGCAGGCATCGGGGTCGCCCAGGGCTATCCCAATACCACTTCATTCATTGCGACCGCCCTTCAGTCGCTGATCACGAAAGGAGACTTCGCCGACACCATCCAGGCGCTTGCCGGCGCCGGACTGCTCGACTACAACGTTGGCATGGCCTCCCAATTCGCGGAGAACACCATCTACACCAACAAGGGATTCTCCAGCTACAACGGAATGCTCGTCAGCCTGCAGAAGAACCTGACCCACGGCCTGCAATTCGACTTCAACTACACCTGGTCGCACTCCATCGACAACGTTTCGGTGATCGCTAATCTACCGGCCCTTGGCGGGTATGGCTTCATCTGCGATGCGGTGCACCCGCGCGAGTGCCGCGGCAACTCCGACTTCGATGTCACCAACTACGTCACCAGCGACTTCACCTACTCGCTGCCGTTCGGGCGAGGGCAGCAATTCGGCGGCACCATTCCCTGGTACCTCGATGAGCTGATTGGCGGCTGGGAGCTAAGCGGCATTCCCAGCTTCCACACCGGCCAGGCATATACCGCCGTCAGCAGCGCCTTTGTCGCGGGCTTTGCCAACGAGGCCCCCGGCATCTTCGTCGGCCCCGAAGGCGCGCTGCGGCACCACCAGCACGTGGATCCCACCGGTGCAGTGCAACTGTACGCCGATCCCGGCGCCGCCGCCTCCGCCTTCGTTGGGCCGGTCGGCCTCCGGATCGGCCGCCGTAACACCCTGCGTGGCCCGAAATTCTTCAATGTCGACGCCGGGGTGGCCAAGAGCTTTGCGCTGGTCCCGTCCAAGCGCGTTCAACTTCAGGTACGCGCCGATGCCTTCAACGTCCTGAACCACCCCAATTTCGACCAGCTCGAGTTCAGCGATTATCCCAACAATGTCGACATCACCCAACCCGGCACCTTCGGCCAGTTGCCGGCTCTCGTAAGCAATCCTCTTACGGGCGGCCCAAATGCAGTTGGCGCACCCCGGGTCGTCCAGGTCTCCGGACGTATCAGCTTCTGATATCTCAAAGGTGGGCGGGCGTAGAGCATATCTCCACTGGAAGCGGTCGCCGCTGACGGTCTGACAGGCAGGCTGTCGCTGAGGCCTGCCCACCATAAATTTCCCATCGGATAGCTCGCGCATTTCCCATCGGATAGCGCGCGAAGATACAGCCTGCGCTGCGTGCACATGCATCTTAGTACCCACCTCGGCCTGCTGCTTCCCCTCCGCAGTCCACTCGTATCTGCATCGTTATCGGAGGTCGTATGTCATTGCGGCAAGTCACATATGTTTAAGTAACTGCAAGAACTCTGGAGAAAAGCCCTCGGCCACAACCGAGGACTTTCCTTTTGAGCAGCGAACGGCAGGCGCGGGTTGGTTCGGAGGCAAATCTGTCGCTATGGAAAAAGCCGACTCGTATGGACTGTATGTATAATCCGCTCACTCCGCTTCCGCAGGCGAGAGAAAGCCAGTCGCCGTTGAAGCAGAGGGATCGTCGCTCTCCCCCATGGCGGAGCCCCTTCCGTTTCGGAGCTCCTCACATCCACTTTCCACCATAGGGGGCCCTATGTCAGTCAAACAATTCGTCACATTATTCTCGGCGCTTCTTCTCGGTTGCGCCCTTCTGCCATTCAGTTCTTTCGCCCAGCTTACTTTCCAACCCAGCCAGATCACGTCAAGCCAATATGTCCTCGTCGCCCATGGTGACTTCAATAATGACGGCCGTGAAGACCTGGTGGCCGAGGATGACACCAGATTCCAGCGCGTTGACCACCTGTATCTCTCGAACGGAGACGGCACCTATCGAGCGCCGATCAAGCTGCCCGCAGTGGTCCAGGCCATCGGGGACTTCAATGGCGACGGCAAGCTTGACTATGCAACCGCAAATGTCAACAGCACGGATAACAGCACTACCGTAACCGTTTTTCTGGGTAATGGCGACGGCACCTTCCAGGCCCCTAAGAACACCACGGGAATCGATGAGCTACCTTTCTCACTGGTTCCGGCAGACCTGAATCACGACGGCAAGACCGATCTCGTCGAATTTATTTTTCGTAATTCGAGTAATACCTTTACGATTCCCGCCAGGTTACAACTCTTGATCAGCAAAGGTGACGGCACGTTCAGCAAGGGGCAGACCATCGTCGCCGCCACTGGCTCGCTAGCCAACGAATCCCTCGGGACCGTTCTAACCGGCGACTTCGATGGAGACAGCAAGCCGGATGTCGCAGTCACCTATAACGACACAGCCAACCTCGGGACCACCGTTCAGGTCTTTTATGGCGATGGCGCCGGACACCTGGGATCTCCCTCTCTGACTGTCGACCCCAAGCATTTCACCGAAAGTGGTCCCATGGTCGCAGATGTGAACAACGACGGCCGAAGCGATATCGTATCCGATGGCGACGACAGCGCCGGCCTTCTTCAGCTCCTAACGATTTTTACCGGCAATGCCAACCGCACCTTCGGCTACAGCACGATTCCGACCAACCAGTGCCCCCAAGGTCTTGCCGTTGCCGATTTTAACGGCGATGGCCTGAATGACATCGCTTATGCGGACGCTCCCTGCGATGAAGGCAACCCTCCCACCGACATCGCTATCAGGCTGGGAGAAGGCGCCGGAAAATTCGGCGCGGAAGAGGCGGTCTATCAAAACCTTGAGCAGATTCAGGTGCCGTTCGCCATCAAATCCACCCTCGGTACCAAACCGGATATCGTCTTCTCCGAAACCGAAAACAATGGAGGCAACCTCGTGTTCGAGCTGCTGACCAACACAAGCGACGGCGCGTTCCCCGGCTGTGGGGCGAGCGGCTTCGCTGTGGGCGTCAAAGTTTGCGCTCCCGCCGCAACCTCAACTTCGCCAGTGAAATTCTCCGTCGGCACGGCCGGGCCGACGCCGATGCGCACGGCGCAGGTATGGGTCGACGGCAAGAAAGCCGCCGAACAGCTCACCCATGCGTTCTCGAACTACTCTTTCCTCGACGCGTCCGTCCCGCTCGCGGCGGGCAGCCACCGCATTGCTGTTCTCGGCACCGGCTGGGACGGCGCGATGCAGGAGAAGGCTTTCACACTGACGGTTAGCGGCACGTCCTGCTCCGCACCTACTGCGGCCGGTGTCCACATCTGCGCTCCGGCCAGCGGTGCCAGCGTGTCTTCGCCGGTCACCATTCAGGCCGCCTCCACCATCGACTGGCACGCTCGCCAGCGTGCAGGTCTGGATCGACGGGGTGAAAAAATACGCCGAAACCAGCAGCACCACGCTGAAAACGACCCTCAGCGTGGCAGCCGGCACCCACCGCTTCGCGGTTCTCGCCATCAACACCGCGGGAACCAAGTGGGAACAGGCCGTCAACGCAACCGTTAAGTAATTGCAACAACCAGGTACAAGCCCTCGGCAAACGCTGAGGGCTTGTAAACTGCATTCGCGAACCGGGAAACTCACACATTCCACCAGATTTCCGCTGTTTGACCCGCCCCCTGGAACGACCTACCATAGCAGATAGGAATCGCACTCTCTCGCACGATGCCCACCGGCCTTTGCCGGGTCCCTTTTGCCTGTGAATGCAATCAGCTCACCCCTCGGAAGGCGCAGTCCTTTGAACTCCACAGAATCTCTTACCACTCCAGAACCCGAGCAGGCGGAAGGCCCCGCCGCCCAGGAAAATCAGGAACTTGAACCAACTCCACGCCAGACGGCCAGGAGGCAGCGGCCGAGCACTTCGCACGACGGGCTACACCGCCCACGTTGGCCAAACCGCACGACGGCCATAACCACGAGGGCCACGACGCCATCGGGCCCCACGCTGAACCCGGAATGCACCCGCCAGGTGGACGTGGAAGTGCCCGCCGAAGAGGTGAGCCGCGCCTTTGCCAGCGTGGTGAAGCAGTATCGCCGCAAGGCCAACATTCCCGGCTTTCGCGCCGGCAAAGTTCCGGAATCCGTGATCCGCAGAAAATTTGCCGACGCGCATCCGTCAGGATGTGCTCGAAGAACTGCTGCCGGCCCAGTTCCGCGCGGCCATTGAGAAGGAAGGCGTGCAGCCGGTATCCCAGCCGCAGGTGACCAGCCTGCATCTGGCCGATGGCGAGCCAATGCGCTTCCAGGCCGCGTTTGAAGCGCTGCCGGCCATCGACATCACCGGCTACGACCAGGGCAAGGTGGAGCGGCCCGATGCCACCCTCTCCGATGATGAATTTGAAGCCGAGCTGAACCACGTTCGCGACTCGCACGCCACCATGGAGCCGGTCGAGGAAGATCGTCCGCTGGCGGATGGAGATTTTGCGCAGATTCGATTTACCGGGCGCATTCACGACGAGGCAACCACCGGCGAAGCTGGATGACCCGGCGACAAGCCCGATTGCAAGGCGACGATGCCACCGTCGAAATCGGCGGAGCCGAATACCGTGGAAGCGTTTACCGACGCGCTGCGGGGAGCCAAACCGGGCCAGCAGATGGAATTCACGGTCAGCTATCCGGCGGACTTTACCGAGCAGCGGCTGGCGGGCAAGACCGTCGCCTATGACGTCGAAGTGAAGGGAATCCGCAAAAAGATTCTGCCGGAGATGAACGACGCCTTCGCCAAACAGATGGGCGAGTACGAGACCATGGACGCGTTTCAAGGAAAAGCTGCGCGAGCACATGGCCAACGACAAGCGCCGCCGCATGGAATCCGAAGCGAAGGACAGGATGCTGGCCGGTTTTGTCGAGCGTTTTCCAGTTCCCGGTTCCGGAATCGCTGCTGCAGCAGCAGATCGATGCGCGCCTCGATCGCGGGCTGCGCGCGCTGGCCGCGCAGGGAATGACGACCGAGCAGATGCGGCAACTGGATTTTGCCCGGCTGCGGGACGCGCAGCGCGATTCGGCGTTGAATGAAGTGAAGAGCTCTTTGATCCTCGATCGCATCGCGGAGACGGAAAATGTCGAAGTGAGCGATGAGGAACTCGAAGCGCAACTCCAGCTATTGGCGTATCAGGCACGGGAACCGATTGAGGCACTACGGAAGCGTTTGACGGATGACGGCGGGCTCGCTAGAATCCGAGAACAACTACTTAGGGAAAAAACAGTGAACCAGCTCTTCGACAGGCTGGCCGCGTAAGTCTGTCCTTCGCAAGGATCGCTTGCATTTTGCAGGCGATCTCCGGAAAATCGGTCAGCGCAGAGCAAACAGGCAGGCATAGGGACAATTGGTATGGGTTTAGTTCCAATGGTGGTAGAGCAGACGAGCCGGGGCGAACGCGCCTACGACATTTACTCCCGTCTGCTGCGCGACAACATTATTTTTCTGGGCACGCCGATCGACGATCAGATCGCCAATCTCATCATCGCGCAGATGCTGTTCCTTTCCGGCGAAGACCCGGACAAGGATCTTCAGCTGTACATCAATTCGCCCGGCGGATCGATCTCCGCGGGGCTGGCAATTTATGACACGATGCAGTTCATCAAGAACGACGTCGTCACCTATTGCATCGGTCAGGCGGCGAGCATGGGAGCGTTTCTGCTGATGTCCGGCACTAAGGGAAAACGCTTTGCGCTGCCCAATTCCCGGATTCTGATCCACCAGCCGTCGATGGGCGGCCTGTCGGGCCAGGCCACGGATATTGACATTCACGCGCGCGAGATTCTTCGCATCCGCGAAATTACCAACCGGCTGATGTCGAAGCATACCGGCCAGCCGATCGAGACGGATAGAACGCGATGTAGAACGGGATTTCATCATGAACGCGCCACAATCGAAAGAATATGGCATTATCGATGAGATCATTGATCGGCCGCGGACATAGACCGGAAATGAGCCGGAGTCGATGGCCGCTGTAGTGGGAGTAGGAGACCAAGATGAAGACCCGCGCTGGTACCGATGACGTACTCCGTTGTTCGTTCTGCCACAAATCGCAGGATGCCGTGGCCAAGCTCATTTCCTCCCCGAGCGATTATCCGCGGGCCTACATCTGCGATGAATGCGTCGCCGTCTGCAACTCCATTCTGGAAGACGACAAGACCGAGGCGCGGCCGACGACCGCGCCGGCGCATCTGCCCAAGCCGCATGAAGTAAGAGCCTTTCTGGACGAATATGTCATCGGCCAGGAAACCACCAAGAAGAAGCTGGCGGTGGCCGTCTACAACCACTACAAGCGCATCCAGATGAACCGCGCCCGCACCAGCGATGTGGAGCTGACCAAATCGAACATCCTGCTGATCGGCCCCACCGGCAGCGGCAAAACGCTGATGGCGCAAACCCTGGCGCGCATGCTCGATGTGCCGTTTGCCATCGTGGACGCGACCACGCTGACCGAAGCCGGATACGTCGGCGAAGATGTCGAAAATATCATTCTGAAGCTGCTGCAGGCCGCCGACGGCGATGTGGCGCGCGCCCAGACCGGCATCATCTACATCGATGAAATCGACAAGATTGGCCGCAAGGACGAGAACCCCTCCATCACTCGCGATGTGTCGGGCGAAGGCGTCCAGCAGGCGCTGCTGAAGATCCTCGAAGGCACGGTTGCGAACGTCCCTCCGCAGGGCGGACGCAAGCATCCGCATCAGGAATTTACTCCCGTCGATACCACCAACATTCTGTTCATCTGCGGTGGAGCGTTTGTCGGTCTGGAGCGTGTCGTTGGCCGCCGCGCCGGCAAGAAGGCGCTGGGTTTCAAGGCAATCAGCGATAAGGATGCTGCCGACGACCGTTGTTGTCCCATCGCTGCGCGATACCGAGTTGCTGCGCCAGACCGAGCCGCAGGATCTGATCAAATTCGGACTGATCCCGGAATTCGTCGGCCGCCTGCCGGTCATCGGCATTCTGGACGAACTGGACGAAGCGGCGCTGGTCGAAATTCTGATCAAGCCGCGCAACGCGATCATGAAGCAGTATCAGCGCATGTTCGAGTATGAAAACGTGCGCCTGACCTTCACCCCCGAAGCTGTGGGAGCGATCGCGCGCGAGGCGCTGAATCGCAAGGTCGGCGCTCGCGGCCTGCGCATGATCCTCGAAGAGCTGATGCTCGATCTGATGTACCACCTGCCCAGCAACAAGAAGGTGAAGGAGATCGAGATCACCGCCGACATGGTGCAGAAACGCGATCTCTCCGTCACGCTGCTGGAAAAAGCCGGATAACTTTACGAGATCCTGCGAAGACTGGACCGTTGTTCGATCGATCCGCTCATGCAGCGATCTCCTTTTGGATCTGCCGCTGCATGGGCGGACGTCTTTTCGAGCCTTCAGCTGCATCCAAAAAACTATGCAAATGCAGAGGAAATCTCGCTGCAAACGCGGCAGCTTGGCAACTCCGACATGCACTTCACCGCCATCGGCTTCGGCGCCTGGGCCATTGGCGGCGGCGACTGGCAGTTTAGTTGGGGCCCGCAGGATGATAACGATTCGATCGCCGCCATTCAGCGCGCGCTCGATCTCGGCATCAACTGGATCGATACAGCCGCCATCTACGGCCTGGGACATTCCGAGGAAGTCGTCGCCCGGGCCCTCGAAGGCCGGACGAAAAAGCCCTTCGTGTTCACCAAATGCTCGATGGTCTGGCACAAAAAACTGCTGGGCAAAGGAAGCAGCTATCAGCCGCAGTTTGAAACGGGACTCCCTCCGCAAGGAACTGGAAGCCAGCCTGCGCCGCTTGCGCATGGATGCGATCGATCTCTATCAGATCCACTGGCCCGATCCCGATCCGGACATTGAAGAGGGCTGGGAGACGCTGGCGAAGTTCAAGCAGGAAGGCAAGGTCCGCTATATCGGCGTGTCGAATTTCTCCGTCGCGCAAATGGAGCGCGCGGCGAAGATCGCGCCCATCACCTCGCTGCAGCCGCCCTACTCCATGCTGAACCGCGGGGTGGAGCAGGAGATTCTTCCTTACTGCGAGCGGCACAATATCGGCGTCATCAATTACTCCCCGATGGTGTCCGGCCTGCTGACCGGCGCGATGACGCCGGAGCGGATCGCGAACCTGCCGGCCGACGACTGGCGGCGCAACAACCACCGCTTCCAGGAACCGCAGCTCAGCCGCAACCTGCAAGCTGGTGGAACTGCTGCGGGAGATCGGCAACCCCACGGGCGCTCGCCCGGAGAAGTCGCCATTGCGTGGACGCTCCGGCTGCCCGCGGTAACCGCCGCCATCGTCGGCGCGCGCAGCGCCAAGCAGGTGGACGGAATCATCGGCGCGGCCACCTTCCGCCTGCAGCCCGAGGAGATCGCGCGCATCGAGGAATTTCCTCGCCGCCAATCCTGTGCCCGCGAAAAAATAGGATTGTCATTCTGAACGAGCGCAGCGGAGTGAGATCCAGAATTCGCGCCTCAGACCGAGGCACGCTCTGGATTCTTCGCCCGGCTCCGAATGATTCTGATTTGATCCGATATCACTGACAAGCGTGAGTTTGCGCCGACCTCTATCCTGTCTCTATGAAGAATGATCCGACCTTGCAGCCGAGCGAACCTCGCCGGATCGGCGTCCATCTTTCCACCACCGGCGGAGTCGCCGCCGCCGTGCGCCGGGCATCCGCGATGGGCGCGAATACTCTTCAGATTTTTTCCTCCAGCCCGCGCATGTGGCGCGCATCGAAAATTTCCGCCGAGCACGCCGAGCAGACCCGGGCGGCGCGCACGGAACTCGGCATCGGCCCGCTGGTCATCCACGCCAGTTATCTGGTCAATGTCTGCAGCCAGTCCGACGAGGTCTGCAAAAAATCCATTCTCGGCGCTGCGCGGCGAAATCGAGCGGGCGCTGGCGCTGGGCGCGGAATACCTGGTGCTCCATCCCGGCTCCTTTCGCGGCATGACCCGCCAGCAGGGGCTGAAGCTCGCCGCCGAGTCCATTGCAGAAGCGATCGACGGCCTGCCATGGCAGCAAACGCCATTTCACATTCTGATCGAAAACACCGCCGGCGCGGAGCATTCGCTTGGCGGTTCGTTCGAACAGGTGGCGGAGTTGATCGAGCATCTTCGCCCCCACGCGCCCGTGGCCGCTTGTCTCGACACCTGCCACACCCATGTCGCCGGGTATGACATCCTCAGCGACGCGGGATGGGCCGACACCCTGGCGCAGATCGAAAGCACCATCGGCTGCGAAACCGTGCGCGTCTGGCATTGCAATGACGCCAAGGCCGCGCGCGGATCGAAGCTCGACCGGCATCAGCACATCGGCGAAGGCCAGATCGGGCGGGAGCCGTTCCGGCGGCTGCTGCAGGAGCCGAAGTTCGCCCACGCAGCGTTTATCGCGGAAACGCCCGTCGACGCGCCCGGAGACGAGGAGCGCAATGTGCGCGCGCTCCTCGAATTGCTGTAAGCCCGGTCTAGCGCAGCGCGCCCTCCTTCCCGGCAATTCTGCGCAGCAGACCGGTCTGGCCCGCATGGTAGGCCTGGTGGAAGAATATCGACGTGAGAAGCGAGCGCACCGTCTCCTCGGGATTTTTGCTGGGCGAAAAAGGAGCCGGCGATCCAGCGTTTCTAATGTGATCCCTGAAGCCCCGCTTCGATGCGCCTGCTCGCTTCATCCCATGCCGCCATCAGTTCCTTCAGATCAAGCGCCTCGGCGCCATCCTGAAGCTCCGGCGTGCCCCGATCGTATCGTTGAAGCGCGCCTGTTCCAAGACCGGCGTTTGCCCGACCAATGGCAGCACTTTGTCGTAAACACAGACCAGGTGGCCGATGACCCAATTCAGGCAATTGCCGCCAGGCTGAGGCTGGATCAGGCTTTCCTGCTGCGTGATATCGTCCACATTCAGATGAACGACCTTGTGAATGATGGCGGCGCTCTGCCGAAAGACCCCACCCTCGCCGACTCTGTTCAATACCGCTGTAGCCATGACGCTGCTCCTTCTTTCATTTGCGTTGAAATATTTAACGGCCTTTGCGGGCGCCGCCTCGACGCTCCGCGGCTTGCTGGATTCTGGTGAGAATGCTGCCCCATCCTTTGCCTACATTTTCCCGATGATCGGCGGGGATTTGGCCCATGGCCCGGTGCGCGAACTTCAGGTGGGTCACGCCATTTTCCTCCGACAGACGATACTGCACGTTAGAGACAGCCGCATACGACATAAACAGCGGCCCGCAGATTTCGAGCAGCGTCGGCGGCTTGATGGCCTGCACATGACCCCAGAAATGGCCCGTGTTGTTCCCCAGGTCGCGGTACCAGCGGCCGCCCGGCCACGCTTCCAGCTTCATGGGCATGCGGCGTTCCCTCCGCGCCCGTGTTGAGCGGGCCTATCTGTTCGAGCATGGTCTCGAACACAACCTCGATGGGCGCCGCGATCTGCTCGTCCTTGATGATTTCCAGCGTTTGGATTGCTTCTTCTATCAGCATGGTTATTTCTCCTTGTGATTCGTTTATTGGCTCTCGCGAGCGATTCGGTCCATCATCTTGCGCTCGGCCCGCTCCTTGATCTGGTCGATCTGGTGGGTCCAGTAGCGCTCATACGTTTTCACCCAGTCATGCACCGGTTTCAGCTCCTTTGCGTTGAGCCGATACAGCCGAAGCTGGCCCTGCTTCGTCACCGATACAACTCCGACCTTGAGAAGCACGCGAAGATGCTTCGACACCCCCGGCTGAGGCATCCCAGCGCGCGAACCACATCGCCGACAGCGTGGTCCTGGCCGTCTTTCAGGACGGCGAGGATCTCGCGCCGCCGAGGCTCGGCGATGGCGTTGAAGATATCGGTGGTTGTCGCAGCTCTTGACATGAATGCAATATATATTCCCATATGGGAATATGTCAAGCGAAAAATAAACCAGGGTCCAATCGCGCCTTCCTGTCCTCCGCGACGCTGGGAAGCTTCAAAAGGTTCGTAACGTATCGCCACCCGGCTCGGAAGCTCCTGCCGCACATCCTAGCCAAATTTCTTCGCCCGCTTGCGGACATTTAGAATCAAATTTGTATGCCGAGAAAAAAATCAGCAAGCGGGCCGCGACCGCAGGCCCCCGTAAGTCCGCAACCGCGCCGGTGACCGAGCGCGCCCCGCGCTACAACCCTGCCGAGATCGAGCCGCGCTGGCAGGCTGATGTGGGATGCGCAGCCGGACCTCTACGCCGCCGAGCCGCCCACCAGCGGCAAGCCGAAATATTATGTGCTGGAGATGCTGCCGTATCCTTCCGGCCAGCTCCACATGGGCCACGTGCGCAACTATGCCATTGGCGATGCGCTGGCGCGGCACATGTGGATGCGCGGCTACAACGTGCTGCATCCGATGGGCTGGGACGCCTTTGGCCTGCCGGCGGAAAATGCCGCGCTGAAAAACAACACGCCGCCGCGCGAGTGGACGCTGGGCAACATCGCCGCCATGCGCGGCCAGATGGAGCGGCTGGGTCTGAGCTATGACTGGCAGCGCGAAATCACCACCTGCCTGCCGGACTATTACCGCTGGAACCAGTGGTTCTTTTTGAAGCTGTACGAACGCGGCCTGGCGTACCGCAAGAACAGCAAGGTGAACTGGTGCCCGGAATGCGCCACGGTGCTGGCCAACGAGCAGGTGGTGGACGGCTGTTGCTGGCGGCATGAGCTGGTCACCGTCGAGCAGCGCGAGCTGGAGCAGTGGTTTCTGCGCACCACCGATTATGCCGAGGAATTGCTGCGCGATCTGGACAAGCTGCCCGAGTGGCCGGAAAAAGTCCGCACCATGCAGCGCAACTGGATTGGCCGCAGCGAAGGCGCGCTGGTCGACTTTACCGTTGTGCCGGACGAAAAGGATGGGCGCGGACCGCCGCTTCGATCCGGTCAAGCTGAAGCTGACCGAGACCTTTCTGGAGCCGGAGCCGGAGGCGGTGAAGATCTCCGTATTCACCACGCGGATCGATACCATCTTCGGCGCGACCTCGCTGCAGCTGGCTCCGGAGCATCCTCTGGTAGCCGAGTTCGCGGCCAGAGAGCGAGGATCTCGCCAGAGAAGATTCAGGACATGCAGGCGGAACAGAAGCGCGCGCGGGAAATGGGCGTGCTGCGGGGACCTGGAAAAGAGCGGCTTTGCCACCGGCCGCTTCGCCATCAATCCTTTTACCAACGAGCCGATTCCGATCTGGGTGGCGAATTACGTTCTGATGGACTATGGCACCGGCGCGATCATGTCCGTGCCCGCGCACGATGAGCGCGATTTCGAGTTCGCAAAAAAATACAATCTGGAAACGAAGATCGTCGTCCTGCCGCGCCAGCCGCGGGATGAGGAGGGCAACCAGACAGAACCGCTGCTGCCCTTCACCGGAGAAGACAGCCTGCTGATCAACTCCGGCGCATTTACCGGACTGGGATGTCAGGAAGCGCAGCAGAAGATGGCCGCGTATGCCGAGAAGCACGGCTTCGGCAAGCCATCGATCACCTATCGCCTGAAAGACTGGGGAATCAGCCGCCAGCGCTACTGGGGCACGCCGATTCCGATGATCTATTGCGAGAAGGATGGCCTGGTTCCGGTGCCGGAAGACCAGCTGCCGGTGCTGCTGCCGGAGAAGAATCGAGATCACGCAGGAGGGCGGCTCGCCGCTGGCCCGTGTGCCGGAGTTCGCGCATGTCACCTGCCCGAAGTGCGGCGGGATCGCGCGGCGCGAGACCGACACCATGGATACTTTCGTCGATTCCTCCTGGTATTTTTACCGCTATACCGACCCGAAGAATTCGCACGCGCCATTTGACAGCGACACAGTCGCATACTGGTTTCCCATCGATCAATACATCGGCGGCGTGGAGCACGCGATTCTGCATTTGATCTATTCGCGCTTCTGGACCAAGATGATGCGCGACATGGGCCTGGTGAAAAACGACGAGCCTGTGGAGCGGCTCTTCACCCAGGGCATGGTCATCAACAACGGCGCGAAGATGTCGAAGTCGAAGGGCAACGTGGTTTCGCCCGACGACATGATTGCCCGCTACGGCGCCGATGCCACGCGCATGTACGCTCTTTTCGCCGCGCCGCCGGACCGCGATCTCGATTGGCAGGAGGATGGCGTCGCCGGCGTCAGCCGATTTCTGGCGCGGGTGTATCGCTTCGCCACCCAGGCAATGCCTCAGGCGATCGAAGGCCGCGCGCAGGAGTTGCCGCCGGAATTCACGCCGCTCGAACAACGGCTGCTGCGCAAGCTGCACCAGACCATCCGCCGCCTGACCCAGGAGTTTGAAGGCCGCTGGCATTTCAATACCTGCATCGCCGCCATTATGGAGCTGGTGAACGATCTGACCGCGGAGGAAAGCGCCATCGCGCAGGGAGCTGTCCGCAGTCCGGTGCTCTACGCCATCACGCGTGATCTGGTTCTGATGCTGCAGGCCTTCGCGCCCTATCTTGCCGCCGAGCTTTGGTCGCTGATGGGGGAGGAAACTCCGCTGCTGCGCGCATCCTGGCCCGCGTATGATGAAAGCCTGGCGGCGGAAGATACGATCGAGGTGCCGGTGCAGGTCAATGGAAAACTGCGCAGTTTGATTTCGGTTCCGGTGGCGACCAGCGAAGAGGACCTGCGGGCGCGTGTATGGGAAGACACGAAGGTACAAGCCGCCATCGCAGGCAAGGAAGTGGTGAAGGTGATCGTCGTGCCGGGCAAGCTGGTGAATCTGGTAGTGAAGGCGGTCACATCGACTGCGCCGACCGACGCGGCGTGATTGCCGGGTTCGCGCCCAAAACAACCCCGACCACCGCTCGTCGCATCTGCCAAAGTGATCCCCCATAATTCCTTGGAGGCCCGATCATGTCCAAATTTCTTACCTTCTGCATTCTTTTTCTTTTCCCACTCGCCGGTTTCTCTCAAAGCGCCAGCTTTTCAACCCATAATGCTTACACTCTAAATTCGAGTTCCATTCGCGCCATCGGAGATCTCAACAACGACGGTTATCAGGATTTGGTTATTTCCACACAGGTCGCGCTGGCAACCCCACCTACCTTCAGCGTCCTTTTATCGAAAGGCGATGGTACCTACCGTGCGCCCATCACCTACACTTTCCCAACCGGGAGTAACCCCGCTCAAGCAGTGCTCGCCGACTTAAATGGCGACGGCAAGCTCGACCTCGTGCACCGTAACCTATTCTTCCAGCTTCTATATTTATCTTGGAAATGGGGACGGAACGTTTCGCGCGCCGGTCGCCCATACTGTCAGCGGACAAATAGAAGGGCTCGCAGTCGCCGACGTGAACGGCGACAACAAGACCGATCTGCTCGTGGTGACCACCACCGACCGGCTCCACAAACGACCTTAATGTTTTCCTTTCGAAGGGCGACGGCACCTTCAGTGCTGGCCCGGTTACCTATAACATTTTGGATAACCCGGATGGGGGAGGGGCCGTCTTCATCAACCTCCTCTCCGGCGACTTCAACGGCGATGGAAAGACCGACGTAGCAGTAACCGAGGGCGGTGCCATAGGAGACGCAGGATACGAGCTCGAGATTTGGCTGGGCGACAGCACCGGCAATTTCAAGATGTCGTACTCCGACAGCGGCATGGAGAACCTCGGGTTGGTAGCTGCCGACTTGAACGGCGATGGAATATCGGACCTGGTTGGCATCGCTAACGTTTGCTACCATTGCACCAGCTCCCCGGATCTGGAGCCCTATTTCACCGTCTATTACGGGCAGAGCAATGGCACAGTGGAACGCACCGAGGTCCCGATTACCGGCGGCTGCCCCATAGGCACCCCGGTGGTCGCGGACTTTAATGGCGACGGAATCCCCGATATCGCGTTTGGCGGGCTCGATTGCCAGCAGACACAACGCCGACAGCATGTCGATACTTTTCGGAAAGGGCAACGGCCAGTTCGGCCCCCAGGAGAATTCTATCTATACCTTCACTGCGCCTGCAGGAGGTTACATCTATTACGCATATCCAGCGTACGGTCTGCGCGGCAATCGGGACACGAAAGCGGATTTGGTTTTTAGCCAGCAAAATACTGTTTTAAATTTTTATCGTACTCCCACTTCGAATCACATCATCACCCTGCTGAATACGACCACCGGAAATTTCCCAACCTGCAATGCCCCGAATGCCGCCGTTGGAATCAATGTGTGCACTCCCGCGTCGGGCAGCAGTGTCAGCTCGCCGGTCAATTTCGCGGTCGGGGCTTCGGGCGATACGGCAATGCGCAGTGTCGAGGTGTGGTCCGATGGCAAGAAGCAGGCCGAACAGTTTGCCGGCGCGTTCACCGACTATTCCTTCTTCAACAATTCGCTCCCGCTAGCCGCCGGATCGCATAAAATTACGGTCTTCGCCACCGGCTGGGACAACTCTCTGCAATCGAAGTCGTTCACTCTGAATGTCGGCGGGTCCTCTTCCTGCTCGTTGCCGACCTCTCCCGGGGTGCACGTCTGCAGTCCTGCGAACGGATCGACCGTGTCCTCGCCGGTGAGTGTGCAGGCCGCGGGCAACGTCACCGGTACGCTGGCAAGCATGCAACTCTGGGTGGATGGCGTAAAGAAATTCACCAGCGCGACATCCACTTTGAACACGACTCTCACCCTGGCCGCCGGGAGCCACCGCTTCGCGGTTCTGGCGATCAATACCGCCGGTCAGAAATTGGAGACCGTCGTCACCGCCACCGTCAAATAAACCCACCCGCGGCGGAAGCATGGCAGACCAGGAGCGGCTTCTTCGGAAGCCGCTCTCTTGTTTTTGCATTTCTGTTGGGTAGATACCCCCGGCTTCAGCCGGGGGAGAGAAATGGGTAGAGCCCGGCTTTAGCCGCTGAGGGACTTCCCATTTAAACTGACCCACTACCAAGCTTTTGAATCCAGCGGATCCATTCGTCGAAGGCGTAATAATATCTTGTAGCGATCTCAGAAACCGAAATTCAAGGAAGTTGTCGAAATACTGTGGCACAAAAGCAACTGTCATCCCGAGCGGAGTCATTGCGGAGCAATGACGTAGTCGAGGGACCTGCGTTTTCTTTGATTGCGCCAACGCTGCTTTGGCTCTAAGGATGAAGAAACGACAACTGAAAGCCATTTCTACGGAAGAATTTTAAAATTCGCCATTGATGACCACCCAAATCGAGTCCGTTCACCCTGCTGAAGCCTCTGGCCTGCCCCAGGTCGCGGGCCTGCCGCCGCGCAATCCGGGCCGATCCGCGGCACGCAGTCATTTCTGGTTACGATTGCGCGGTGCTGGCATCAGCCCTCGCTGCTCGGCCTCGAATTGCTCTGGCGATGGGGAGTGGGCATTCCGGCGCTGGCGTTGTTGTGCTGGGAAACCACCAGGATTCTCGCCTCGGTCTCGCTGGCGAAAACCGGCATCTATCAATTCTCGCTGATCGATACGGTTGCGGCGGCGCAGACTCTTTCGGCGACCGTCGATGTGCTGCTTCCGTATGTGCGCGAGCGTCGCGGAATGGCTGATTCCTGTCGTGGCTGTGGCCTGGGCGCTTGCTGCCGGATTCGGACGCTCACTGGTGCTGCGCCACTACGATCCAACGCTGCCTTTCGCGCCGTGGCGGATGGCCGCCCTGCAACTGCTTCGGATCGCGGTGCTGGGCGGCAGCTTCGCTCTCTGGTTTGTGTGTCTGCACTGGGCGGCATTGTCGTCGCTCGGCGGCGCGGAGCCGAATCTGGTCGGCTATTTCGTAAAAGCGATTTTTCTCTCTTTCGCGATCTTCTTCTTCTGGGCAGTCACCGGCTGGGTGTTCAGCATCGCGCCTCTGCTCGCACTACTCGAAGACACGGGGATCGTCGCCAGCCTGCGGGCATCGATGCGATTCGGCCACGGATCGCTGCATGGGCTTCGTCCCAAGCTGGTGGAGATCAATCTTGTGCTCGGCGTCGTGAAAGCGGCGCTGATCGTGCTGGCCATGGTCTTCTGCGCCACTCCGGTGCCGTTCAAGGAAGAAATCAATGGGCCCTCCCTCTATGCCTGGTGGGCGCTGGTGACCATCTGGTATTTCATCGCTTCGGATTTTTTTCAGGTGGCGCGGGTGATCGGCTTCATTGAAATCTGGCGCGCGGCCAACGGAAATTCTGATCCTGGTAGCGCAGATACCGGACAACGTCATCCTGAGCAATCGCAGAAGATCTTGTGGTCCGCTGCCGCCGCGGACTTCAGTCCCATCGAAATTCCTGCGGTACACTGAGCAATACTCCAAGGAAAGCCGCTGCCGCACGTGAATCCTTCCACGATTGTCATTCTCGATTTTGGCTCTCAATATACGCAGCTGATCGCGCGCCGCATTCGCGAGCAGAACGTGTATTCGGTCGTGCTGCCCTGCACGACGGCGTTGGAAACCATTCAGCAGGCCAATCCCGCGGGCATCATTCTTTCCGGCGGCCCGTGTTCGGTTTACGACGCCGATGCTCCGCCTGCCGATCCGCGAGTGCTGGCTCTGGGTGTTCCGGTGCTGGGCATCTGCTATGGCCTGCACTTCATCATGCATCATCTCGGCGGCAACGTGCGCTCCGCGGACCGGCGGGAATATGGCCACGCGGATGTTGAAATCGTCAGCCAGACCGAGTTGTTCGCGGATCTGCCGACGCAATTTGCAGGTGTGGATGTCGCACGGCGATGAGGCGCTCGATTTGCCCGAAGGTTTTTCGCTGACCGCGAAAACAGCAAACGCCGTGGCCGGCATTGCCGACGAATCCCGCCGCATCTGGGCGGTGCAGTTTCATCCCGAAGTCCATCACACCCGGCAGGGAACGGAGCTGCTGCGGAATTTTCTGTTTCGCATCTGCAAGGTCGCGCCGGACTGGACGCCGGAACATTTCATCCAGACCACGGTCGAGCGCATCCGCGAGCAGGTTGGCGAGGGTCACGCCATCTGCGCGCTATCCGGCGGCGTGGACTCGTCGGTCGCCGCCGTGCTGGTGGACCGCGCCATCGGCGACCGGCTGACCTGCGTCTTTGTGAACAACGGCGTGCTGCGCAAAGATGAATTCCGCAAGGTGCAGGAGAATCTGCGCGGCAAGCTCGGCCTGAACCTGGTAGCTGTCGATGCCAGCGAGCGATTCCTTTCCGAGCTCGCCGGAGTGGCGGACCCGGAGAAGAAACGCAAAATCATCGGAACGGAATTCATCACGGTATTTGACGCCGAGGCGCACCGAATTGCCCAGCAGACCGGCTCGCCAAAAGGTTCCGATAGACTGGCTGGTGCAGGGAACTCTATATCCCGATGTCATCGAGTCCAGTTCCGTGAAGGGACCATCGCAGACCATCAAGAGCCACCACAATGTCGGCGGCCTGCCGGAGACGATGAAGCTGAAGCTGATCGAGCCGCTGCGCGATCTGTTCAAGGATGAGGTCCGCCGCATCGGTCGCGACCTGGGAATGCCGGAAGACATTCTGCAGCGCCAGCCATTTCCCGGGCCGGGTCTGGCGGTGCGGATCGTGGGCGAAGTCACGCCGCGAGCGCGTCGCCATTCTGCAGGAAGCCGATGAGATCGTCGTCGATGAAATCAAGGCAGCCGGGCTGTATCGCAAGATCTGGCAATCCTTCGCCGTGCTGCTTCCGATAAAAAGCGTGGGCGTCATGGGCGATCAGCGCACGTACGCTTACACCTGCGCGATTCGCGCCGTGCATTCGGAAGACGGAATGACTGCGGACTGGACGCCGCTGCCCTACGAGGTGCTGAAACAGATGTCCAGCCGGATTGTGAATGAGGTGAAGGGCATCAATCGCGTGGTGTACGACATCACTTCGAAGCCCCCGGGCACGATCGAATGGGAATGAGGCATGCTATTGCTGTCCCGTCGCTCGATGGCGCGCATAAGATTGCCGTCATCCTGAGTGAAGCGAAGGACCTCTATAAGTTCGTCATCCTGAGCGAAGCGAAGGATCTCTGTATTTCTGAATCTCGACGCAGCAACAAATGTCAGCATTTGCTACGCCTGGCATGATCGCGCGGTCTTCCGTTTTCTTCTCACCGAAGAGCAGCGTCGTGCGTATCGCACAGTCAGCGTTTTCAGTTCAGTCGACTTGTCAAAGAGTAGCCGCGTTGCCGATCTGGAGCATAAACAACGGCCCTACCGGTCGGTAACAGCCAATTGCATGCGGGTGTTCTTCTCGAACACAACATTGTGCCCCCGCATCAGCCAGCGCCGCGTGATCGATTTTCCCGCCGAGTAGAAGGCGAACCCGGCCGACACAGCCGGCGTGACAGCAACGAATCCAACGATGCGCGCCACCATTCCAAATCCGTTGCTGTAGGCTCCCGACTCAGCCGCCCCCGCGTCGGAATCGAAGGAATGGCTGGCCAGCGCTCCCAGCAGCAGCGGCGCCACAAATTTTCCCTGCGCGGAGTTGGCCTTCGCGCCCCCTTCAGAATCGACAGTGACGTTTTGCCCCGACGCGCCTTCGACGGCGGTCATCTGGCCATGCATGTTTTCCAGCGACCCGCTGGGCAGCACGATCTGCCGGAAGGCGAAGCGCAACGTACCGTTCCGATCCAGCGAGCGCGCCGGTTTCGCCTGCGTGACCACCCCCCGGAGCTGCGTTCCAGTCGGAAGAATGACATCGGTTTTCGATTGGTTGAGATAAGGCCGCGTCAGCACCGCGACAACCGGATCGCCGACTTTATCGGTTGCCGAACTGATGGTCGTCGTCAGTCGTGCATCGAGCGTTCCCGGCGGAATATGTCCGTGCGGCGGCGTGACCGGCAGCTTCTCCTGCGCCTTGTCGGGAACGATCAGTGGCTTTCCAAGTACGGCATCGTACTCGGTCCCGGCCCAGATGTCCTGCGGATGATAGGGTAATTGGCCGTAAGCAAATTTCATGGCCATGTCGGATTTGTGGGGCGAATGAACCACGCCTTCGACGCTCTGCTTCTTGGCCTCGACCTGGTCTTTGACCTTGCCGATGAGCGACTCCTTGCGTTGCCGGCTGGCCATTTTCACGATGTCGGCCGTGCGTTCGATGGCATTGGCGGTCAGCGGCAAACGCCGGCCGCCAGGCAACTCCACAGCATTGAACGTGAGGACAGGCTGTTTCAGCGGAGTGACATCGCCATCGAGGAGCGCCCACGTCCGCGTTTGTTTTCCGATCGGATCCAGGCCGGAAATCGTGCCATCGACGACCGTGTTTGCCGGCAGAACGATGTGATCGCCCGAGTAGACCGGATCGATCAATCTGCCGGTAATCGACTGGCCAACACGCATCCGGTAGCGGCGGTCCAGTTGCACACGCAGGGGGAGACCAGCGGGTAGCGTGGCGGTGGAAGCTGCTTTCAAAGTGATGGGACCCGCGGGGGAGGTGGCGGGTCGGGGGGAACTGGTTCCTGTTGGAACTGTGCGCCTCTTCAATCTAGGCGTCTGGCCGCTGAGCGAAAACGCGCCTGCAAAAAGATAGAGCAGACCAACTGCGGTCCATGTTTTATTGCACATTCTTATTAATCATCTACAGATATCGCCAAACCACGTCTCTTTCAGGATAAACCCGCAGCCTCTCTATTCCAGCGCATTTCCATCGGATCAATATGAATCGAAAGTAGCAGCGAGATGCGGTCGCGGCACGTCATTCCTTGCTATTGAAATCTTCCACGGAGTCATCTGACCAGGCCACCTCCGGAGATGTATCTGGGGTTTTCCGCTGCGCATTCTTCTTCGTCGCTGATGGTTTGAATGCCGCCGAGGTCCTCCTCGATCAGCAGAAATCTTCGGATGTAGCGTAATGGGTCGTCGGAGACCGCCATGTTTTTCAGGTGAAAGCGCCAGGCGTCCGGCAACACAGTGCGGCGGATGTGTCCCTTCCGCTCAACCGTTCTGCTGGTGCCGTCCTTCGAGATACGGGTGAATGTATTGTTCGGAACCACGAAGGTCATCTTGCTGCCTTCCAGCCAGAATGCCTGGGCGAATTCATGCGCGAACAACAGCGCGTAGTACCGCCGCTGTTCGGACAGGGTTTGCACAGAGGTGTCGAAACTGGCCCAGGGCGCCATGATCCGGTTCGTATACCATTTGCGAAATTCAAACCCGTTGCATTTGGCTTGGCGGATCAGGGCACGCAACAACTCAGCTCGTGTCATTATTTTTTTAGATTAGTCGATGAAAATGACACAGAGAAGGCTGAATTCGAAAATAGAACCTTCGTGAAGGTATCGATCTCGTCCCCGAGTGCCCTGATTTGTTGCCGTGGCTGGATCTCCTGGAGTGCCGTCACGTCAGAATTAGCTGCCTGCGAAACCCGATAATAGTCCGACCGAGCTTGCGTCAACCTGAACAGAAGCCGAAACTATAGTGTCCGTCCAATCATGATGCAGCAATGCTGGAAGACTCTATCCGATCGTTTTCACGCTGAATCCGGCAAACGTCGAACCTCGCGTGGGCGTCTCGCCCCCTGGGTGTCTCTCTGTGTGCTGACAGCTTTGCTGTGCGCCGCGGTGCCGCCGTTGTGCGCCGTCGTCACTGCGCCGAATGGCGCCGATACCGATCCTCTGAATTTAACGCCGGAGGTGCAGGCCGCGTATCAGCATTTCTATGACTTGGACTATGAAAACGCCGAGGCGCGCTTTCAGAAGATTGCCGGCGAGCATCCTGACGACCCCATGGCCGCCGATTACCTGTTGAACAACACGGTATTCAGTGAGCTGTACCGGCTGGACCTGCTCGATACCACGCTGTATGTCCAGGATGGTTTTCTGTCCGGCAAGCATCCAGTGGTCGAAGACCCGCAGGTGACGGCCAAGGTTGAGGCCCTGTACACCCGGGCCATGCAGCTCAGCAACGACAGATTGCGCGCGAATCCACACGATATCGATGCATTGTTCGCACGCGGCTATGCCACCAGCCTCGAGACCGTGTACGTCGGGATGGTCGAGAAGAAATATGTTCCGGCGCTTCATCTGGCGCTGGCGGCCCGAAAAGATAACGATCAGGTTTTAAAAATCGATCCGAAGTATGTGGATTCCTATCTGATCGTCGGCGTGCATAACTACGTGCTTGGCAGCCTGTCGTTTCCCTTCAAAGTGCTGGCCGGACTGGTCGGCCTTCATGGATCGAAATCGAAGGGACTGGCCGACTTGCGCCGGGTCGGCCAGGATGGGATTCTGAATTCCGTCGAAGCCAGAACGGCGCTGGCGATCTTTCTCCGGCGGGAGGCCCACTATCCGCAGGCAATCGAGGTGGTGGACGGCCTGCACCGCCAGTATCCGCACGATTTTCTTTTCTCGCAGGAACAGGCGAACCTGTTGAAGGATTCCGGTCAGGGAACGCAGGCCATCGCGGCGTATCAGGCGCTGATCGATCAGGCCGGCAAGCCGGGCGGATATTATCCCAATCCACATCTGGAGATGGCCTACTATGGCCTGGCGGAAGCGGCTCGCGGCCAGCGCGAGATTGCCACCGCGGCGCAAGCCTATGCATCGGCCGCTGCCCAACCGACCGCTTCGCCCTTAATGCGGCGGCGGGCGGGGCTGGGGGCAGGCGAGATGTATGATCTGCTGGGCCAGCATGCCCAGGCAAAACAGCAGTATGATGCTGTTGTCGCGCTGGGGGCGGATTTCAGCCAGGCCCAGATGGCCAGCAAGTTCGAGCAATCCCCATACACCGGAAAATGAATGCGCCGCGCTGTCCCGAAGAGCCGGAACGAATTCGCTGGAACCGGCAAGCGCCGGCTTGCGTATAAAGTTACATAGACGGTGAAGCGCTCAGCTTGGGCACCACAGGGCGAGCTGGCGGCGATTATCGTTGGGAGGAAATCTCATGTTTTGTCACCAATGTGGTCAAGCTCTACCGGCAGGCGCGAATTTCTGCTCCACTTGCGGCGCCCGGGCAAATGCAAATGTGTTTACCGCTTCTCCCATGCACACCATGTATCGCCCGTTCGGCCTGCGCATGGTGGGCGGCGTGTGCGCCGCGTTTGCGGTGCGCTTTGGATGGGACTTAACCGCCACCCGCATCATCACTGTAGTTTTCGCCATCTTTCTGTTTCCGTTCATGGAGATGGCATATCTGGTCGCCTGGCTAGTGATTCCGGAAGAAGTTCCATTCGCCGTGCCGCACCCAGGCGTCAACGTTTCCCCGAATCCTGTCGCCAACGTCCCCAATCCGAACGTGCAACCGCGCTAAAGTAAAGCACAGAAGGTGTAACGTAGGAAATCTCTCTTGGCGCAGCCGGTCCCCAAGAACGGCTGCACATCACTCCAACTCACCACATCACAGTATCTGTCCTTTTGCTTTAATCTCCCAATCACTCGTGCGGCATCCTCAATTCGAAGAAAAACGCGGCCCGTCAAATGTTTGTGCTGCAGGTCCGATATCATTCGGATAAGACTCTTGAGGAGTGCCGCTTGCATATCGAACGCGACGGAGCGCGGCTGTTTTTCACCGCGATGGGAACTGGGCCGGATGTAATCCTGCTGCATCCCACGCCGGCTCATCATGCCTTCTGGATGCCGGCTGCCAGTCTGTTGGCCGGGCGTTACCGGCTGACGCTCATCGATCTGCGCGGGCATGGCCAGTCCACGCTGGGGAACGGACCGGCCACCATGGAGAAGCTGGCCGAGGATGTTCATGCTGTCCTGCAGGCGTCTGGGATCAGGCACGCGGCATTTGCCGGCTGCTCCATCGGCGGCTATGTGCTCTATGAATACTGGCGTCGTTTTCCGCAACAGGTGGCCGCGCTGGCGGTCATCTGCGGCAAGCCGCAGCCGGACTCCCCGGCGAATCGTGAAAAAAGACAATGAGTGGATGCGCTCGGCGCAGCAGCCGGATGGCCTGGGAAAATTCTTCGATCTGATGGCGGACACGCTCGTAGGGCCGACGGCGCGGCAGCATCACCCGGAAATTCGCGCCACCGCTCGCGCCATGATGAACGCCGTGACCCTCGACGCCATGCTGGCCGTGCAGCAGGGCCTGATGTCGCGTCCCGACTCTGTGCCCACGCTGGAGACCATCCACGTGCCCGTATGCGCGGTTGCCGGAGGAGAAGATCAGAGCAGCACTCCGGAGGAGATGCGCATGATCGCAAAACAGCTTCCAAACGCCGAGTTTCACGTGCTGCCGTTTGCCGGACACTACGCGCCTCTGGAGCAGCCGGATCGAGTGGCTGCCATCCTCGGCGAATTTCTCGATCGGCGGCATCTTGAATCCGCCGCGAAATCCGGCGCAGGTCCAACCCATTGAAACCAAATCCGCCGGCCAAAAGCTCGGAAATTCCTGTTCGCCCCTTCCAGTACGGCGGCCCACAATCGCGCGACCTGTTGTGTGACCGCGTTTCACTGGCGCGGCTGGCGAAAGAATACGGCACGCCGCTTTACGTTTACTCCGCGACAAATATCCGCCAGCGGGTGCGGCTTTTCGCTGAAGCTTTTGCCGGGCTGCGCCACACCGTCTGTTATTCGGTAAAAGCAAATTCCAATCTCTCGATCTTGCGTTTGCTGAGCGATCTGGGAACCGGCTTCGACATCGTTTCCGGCGGGGAACTGGAACGGGTTCGCCAGGCTGCCAAGCCGTCTTTGCGCCGGGTAGTCTTTTCCGGCGTCGGCAAAACGGCACCCGAAATCGACGCGGCACTGGCGGCGAAGATTCTGGTATTCAACGTCGAAAGCGCCGCCGAGCTCGACCTGCTGGAGCAGCGGGCGCGGCATCTCGGCAAACGCGCCCCGGTCGCGATGCGGGTCAATCCGGATGTCTTTGCCGAGACTCATCCCTACATCTCGACCGGCATGAGCGAGCATAAATTCGGCGTCGAAATGCGGGCAGCCAACGAGCTATATCGTCGGGCGGCACGCAGCAAATTCCTGGCCCCAATTGGCGTCAGCGTCCATATCGGATCGCAGATTCGCAGCGCCGAGCCTTTCGGTCAGGCCTTGCGGCGGGTCGGCGAACTGGTTCGAGAATTGAAGACGAGCCTTGGCATTGAAATCCAGTACATCGATGCTGGCGGCGGCCTGGGAATTTCCTACAAGCCGGATTCCGAGCCGTTCGACCCGGAAGCGGCGGTAAAGGAATACGCGCAGCAGGTGCGCGCCGCGCTGAGCGGCTTTCAGGGCGAATTGTTGCTGGAGCCGGGACGCTTCATCATCGCGCAGGCGGGGGCGCTGGTCGCGCGGGTGCTCCATGAAAAGCGCAACGGCAGCAAAATTTTTGTAGTGACGGATGCCGCAATGAACGACCTGATCCGCCCGGCACTCTACCAGGCCTACCATGCGATTCTGCCGGTGCGGCGAGCGGGAACCAGCAAGCCGGTGACGGTCGATGTCGTTGGCCCGGTTTGCGAGACCGGAGACTTCTTGGCACGCGATCGGGAACTGCCGCAGATGGCAGCCGGAGATACGATCGCCGTGCTCGATGCGGGTGCCTATGGAATGTCGCTCAGCTCAAACTACAACTCCCGCCCGCGCGCAGCCGAGGTGCTGGTCGAGGGCAAGCATCATCGGCTGATTCGCCGGCGCGAAACTATGCGCGATCTCCTGGCCGCGGAACGCGCTTTGCTGGGCTGAGTTTTCGAAGCCCGCTGTCAAACATCGGAAAAGACTCAGGTTGAGCTTCGCAAACTATAACGGTTCAGAGATACCGTGGTGTAAAAAAGGGCCGCCTTCTCGAACGTGACTCTTAAGGAAAGGCTGATTAAGTGACTAATCTGAGAGGTTCGGGTAGACCCCGGCCTTCAGGCCGGGGATAAGTCACTGAAGATGAGAGGTGGCTTTAGCCACTGGGGTGCTGAATAAACGAATCAGAGCTTCTTTAATTCTGGATCGTTGTCGCCGGCATCTCAGAGGTCGCCATGGTGCCGATTGGATCGGCAGAAGCGCCATCGGAAAGTTTTGAAACTCCGGATGCCGCGGTGGAATATTCGCCGTCATCCTGCTTCGGCCCCAGGCCGAGCTTGATCAGCGCACGGGAGTCCGGCGTAATCTTCGTCTGCCATCCGTTATCAGCCTGGTATTTTTCCATTGCCGCCTGGGTTTCGGGGTCCCACTGGCCGGTTGGGCTGCCGTTCAGGTAATGAGCCTGAACCAATGCCTGCTGAATCTCGATGGTGCGTTGGGAATCCATCACACGCTGACCCACAATGACATGGCGGTGCCTGGACCGAGAATGGCGGCCATGTCGGAAAGAACTGTGGAAAGAACTGTGATGGAGAGACCCATGGCGGGCCGTCTGCCGATTCTTGGCGGTGCTATGCCCGTGCGCGTGCTGAACCCCAGCCGCCCAACCCAGGGCTGAGCCGGGCAGGATTGCCAGCGCAAGGATGAACGCAGTCACGTGAAAATGCTTTAGGCGGGGGGCCTGCATAGTGTCAAAATAAACGCAATTCGGCCCATCGCAACCATGAAACGCATCTTGGTTGGGGGCAGATACTTCAAGTATACCCGGGCCTCCTCCACCAACGCTGCTTTGCCCTGGGGAGATTCTGATTAAATGACTGATTTGAGAGCTTCGGTAGATCCTGGCCTTCAGGCCGGACAAGTCTGAGAGATTCAGTAGACCCCGGCCTTCAGGCCGGGGATAAGTCACTGATTATGGATGGCTTTAGCCACTGGGGTGCTGAATAAATTCACCAGAGCTTCCCTGGAACCCCCAGATAGCGATGGAAGGGGCGGAATCCTCTCCGCCCCTCTCATCATCCAGCTATTTGCTTTGTTTGTATCGACTTAACCGTGCCGAGTTCTTATGGCAGGGTTCCGCCGATGTAGTTGTTTCCACGGTCCGGGTGCTGCGGATCGATGATCAGGAAAACCACGTCATCGCCGGGTTTGAGCCGTTCGGCCATCTGCTGGAACTGGTCCACGTTGGCGATCGGCTGTTTGTTCATCTGCAGAATCACCTCTCCGGGCGCCAGAGCCTGGAGACTGTCCGCAAACGAACCCGGACGAATGCTCCGGATAAGGACGCCGCCGCTGAGTCCGGCCTTCGAAGCCAGCTGTGGCGGAATATTGCTGACGGACATCCCCAGCTTGCTGGTTCCGCTCTGCTGCGGACCATTGGTGTTGCCGGAGGAGGCTCCGCTGTTGAGCGCAGCCATCATATCCGCGCGGTTGGCAATGGTCACCGTGGCGGTCTCCTGCTGGCCATTGCGGATGTAGCCGAGAGTCGCCTTGGTGCCCGGTTTGCGATTGGCGATATCGGCAATCAGATCGTTGCCGCCCTTGATGGGACGCCCGTCGATGCTGACGATAATATCGCCCGGCTTCAATCCGGCGTTGGCCGCCGCAAATCCCGGCTGGACGGAACTGATGATGACGCCATTCTTGATCCCGTAGACGTGGGCCACAGCGCTCGACATCATGGCCGGGAAGGTGATGCCGATCGATCCGCGCACCACCTTGTGTGCCGGTCCGATCAACTGGTTATAGACATTGATGACGGTGTCGGAGGGCATGGCGAACCCGATGCCTTCATTGCCCGCCGACTGGGTGTAAATGGCGGTGTTCATGCCGATCACCTGGCCGTCCATATTCAGGAGCGGTCCGCCGGAGTTGCCGGGATTGATGGCGGCATCGGTCTGAATGAAATGCTGGAACTCGCCCGTGCCGACGGGTCCCTGTTCGGGAAGCGAACGGTTTTCCGACGAGATGATCCCGGCGGTTACGGTCTGGTTCAGCCCGAACGGGCTGCCAATGGCCAGCACCCAGTCGCCGATCTGGGTTCCTTCGGAGTTGCCCAGCTTCACGGATGGCAGGGGATGGTCCGTATTGATTTTCAGGACGGCGATATCCGTATCCTTATCGGTCCCGACCAGCGTGGCCACATGGCCCTGGTCGGCTTCGGCATCGGTCGAGAGCTTGACCCAGATCTTGTCGGCCTTATCGATCACGTGATTGTTGGTGATGATATAACCGCGCGAATCGACGATGAAACCGGAGCCGAGCGCCTGGCGCTCGCCGCCACCCGGTTCTTCTCCCTGGGGACCCTGGCCCTGCGGGCCGCCGAAGCCGAAGAAGTGGTTGAAGAAATCCTGCATTCCATTGTCGCCTTGTCCGCCCTGGCCGCCCTGTCCCTGTCCCTGGTCCGGGCCTTCCTGATCGTCACCGGGACCCTGCGTTTCGGGCCCATTCTCCTCCGGGCCTTGCATGTTGCCGTGGAAACGATGGCGGGCCTTGGGAATGGAAACGGTGTTGATGTTCACTACCGCCGGACCGACTTGTTTTGCGATCTGGGTGAAGGTGGTTGAAAGATTGACGGGGTTGGGCATCTGCAGCTGCCGCGCGTCAGAAGTATCGACCTTCGCGTCTTTTCCATCTACCCCGTGGGCGAAGACCGAGCCGATTAGGATACCGGCAGAAAGCGTCGCCAGAACTGCGAAGGTGATGGTCAGGCGGCGCATGTGGAGTTTATCTATCCGAACTTTCATGGTTTTGATCGAACCTCATTAGGGATGCAGCAAATTTGGTGGGACAACAATTAAACAGTATATCGGGTATGAACGCGAAGCTCTGCGGGCGATTGGCTCAGCTGAACTCACCTTGTTAGACGCGGAATGGAGGAAAAGCGTATCACGCGAATTCAGGTATCTTGACTGGATTTGATCGCGCGGTAGCGTGCGGCGACTTTCCTTCGGATAAGAAGATCAGCTTTGCCGGGTATGCCGGCGCCAGCGGGGCAGCATCTCCGTGGAGAGAATGCCTGCGAGAACTAGCATCGCTCCCAGTCCGCCGCGGAGTTGCAGCCGTTCATGCAGCACAACAAAAGCGGTCAGCCACGCAAAAACCGGCTCCAGGGTCAAGATGACGGCAATGTTGGTCGCAGGGATTACGTGTTGTGCCCAGGTCTGGATGCTGAACGCCAGCGCCGTGGCCAGCAATCCTGTCACGGCGATGGCAAACAGCACGAACGGGCTGGTCAGCGGGCTGCCGGGGGAGAATAAATGCTTCACCGCTCCCGGGCGGGGCGGCTCGGTCAACCACGCTCCTATCGTCAGGAACACCATGGCGAAACCGATCTGCAGCGTCGAAAGCTGTTCAAAGCGAACCTTTCTGGCTCCATGGTCGAGCGCGATGATCTGCAGCGCAAGTGCCACCGAGCAGATGATGGTGAGCACATCACCCCGGTTCAGGGTACGGAGAATGATCGCCCACGGAGTGTGCGCGGGTGTGGTCAGCAGCGCCACGCCGGCGAAGGCCAGCAGCGCGCCGGCCCAGGCGCTCCATCCCGGCAGACCCGCGCCCGCAGGCCGCAGGCCGGGCAGGCTGGCAAATAAGGGAACCAGCACCACGACCAGCGCGGTCAGGAAAGCGGAGTTCGTGGCCGTCGTATAAAGCAGGCCCTGCGCCTGGAAAAAGAATCCGACAGCCATGCAGATCCCCGCGGCTGCGCCCATGACCCATGCGCTGCGCGTCAGTTGCCGCCATTGACCGCGGTAGACAATGGCAAGGCAGGCAAACCCGACAGTCATGCGTGCAGCATTGAACCACTGCGGGGGAATAAGAGCGATCGCTTCCTTCACCAGCACGAACATCGTTCCCCAGAGCATGACTGTGGCGAACATCAGCAGATGGGCAAGGGTGTTGCGCGACATCTTTTGCGAAGTAGACATAGGTTTGCTGGGGCTGTATCCGATGAAAACAATCTAGAGTGAGTCGCCTCTATCATCCGCCTGTGCCAGAGCCAGCAGCAACAGCAGAATTCGCCGCAGCGCAAGATCGCGTCCGCTGGCGTCGAACCATTCCTGCGGCGTATGCACCCGGCCTCCGCTGCCTCCGCTGCCGATGCTGACGGCTTCAATCCCCAGCGATAAAGGAATATTTGCATCCGTCGATGCGATCCGGGCGTGACTCTGAATGCCGAGATGACGGTCCACCGCGCGCAGGCATGTCAGAATCGCGGCATTGTCTGGAAGCGCTGCCGCTGGACGCTCGCCGATGGTTACGATCTCTGCACGAATGAGCTGCTGGTTCTGGACGTGGTCGGGAGAAGCGCCGGTAGGACGGTTGGCTTCGAGGACGGCAGCTTCCACCGCGCAGCGGATTGCTTTTTCTAGATCCACCAGCCGCGCCGCATCGATGGAACGAGTATCGAGGCGTGCCTGCGCGCGCTGCGGAATCGCGTTGATGGCTGTGCCTCCCTCAATATGGCCGACGCTCCACGTGGTTCGCGGCGAAGCCGGCAGCTCCACGCGCCCCAGCGCCGCCAGCGCGTTGGCCAGCACTAGGATTGGATTTGCAACTCCGGCATCGGTCCAGGAATGGCCGCCAGGGCCGGTGAGCGTGATGCGGAAGCGCTTGCTGCCCAGCGCCTGGGTCACGATCGTCTCCGTGCCCGCGCCATCCAGAACCACCGCCGATCGTATCCGCCCTGCCGCCGGCGATTCCGCAAAAAGGTAGCGCATCCCACGCAGATTGCCCTCGCCCTCCTCGCCCACATTTCCCGCGAAAAGAATGTCAGTGGCGGGCTCCAGGCCGGCGGACTGCATGGCGGCGGCAATCGCCAGCAACGCTGTAATTCCGGCGCCGTTGTCGCTTGCGCCGGCGGCGAAGAGGCGGCTGCCGTCCTGCACCGGATTTCCAATGTCATCGGCGGCAAAAACAGTATCCAGATGAGCGGAAAGCAGCGTGCAGCGCTCAGGGGCGAAAGATCCATCTTTGTGTTGCGGGTGAGGACTGGACGCACCACGCATCCACCCCAGAGCGTTCCCGCAGGCATCGATGTGTACATCTTTCAAGCCCAGCGAAGCGAACTGTTCCGCCAGCCAGTGGGCGCGGGCTGCTTCACCGAAAGGCGGTGCCGGGATCGACACCACAGAGCGATGCCACTCGCGCAATTTCGGCTCCTGCAGATGGAACCACTGGAAGGCGCGATGGACAGGAGTTTGCCCCGCCAGATGGGTAATCGTCTGAAAGGCCGAGGTGGCGAAAGTATCGGGCATGGCTAGGCGGCGGTCACTCTGAAAATCATCGATAGCGTAAGCATCGCATGAAAGGCCTGCCGACAGCCCAAACGTCGTCATCCTGAGCGAAGCGAAGGACCTCTGTATTTGTCTTTGCTTCTTCTGCCGACACTCCCAACATCGTCATCCTGAGCGAAGCGAAGGACCTCCGCATTGCTTTGTCTTTGGTGGAAGCGCAGGGCTTCAGCCCCGGGTATTTCACAAGTACAGCACTTCCACCAGGCACAGCCCCCGTGCCGGAGCAGTCGGCCCTGCCAAGGCGCGATCGCGGGAATGCAGAATTTCCCCCATTGCAGAAGGCGCCAGCCGGCCGCGGCCGATTTCCATAAACGTTCCCACCAGGTTGCGAACCATGTGATGAAGAAAGCCATTGCCCCGCACGGTGTAGGTGAAGATCTGTCCCACGCTCTCGCTAACGGAAAAATCCTGTTCCGCGAATGGATTCACGGAGGAGCAGGGCAGCGCCGCCGAAACCCACTGCGACCCATCGATCCGGCGGATGTTGGAATCACGCGCTTCCCGATCCTTGACCCGCGCCGCACGATCGGGATCGAGCGCGGCGAACGACGTGAAATCGTGCTCGCCCAGGATCGCCCGCGCCGCCGTTTGCATCGCTTCGAAATCCAGCGGCCAGCGCGAGCAGGTGACGTAGCGCGCCAGAAATGGCGAACACACCGAACCTTGAAAAATTCGATAACGGTAGACCTTGCCAACGGCGCTGTGGCGGGCGTGAAAATCCGCCGGAGCCGGTTCCGCCGCAAGGATCCGTATGGCCGCGGGAAGAATGCGGTTCAAGGCGCGCTGAAGATTTTCTGCGGGAATGGGAGCCGCAAGAGCGAAGCTGGCCACCTGCGCTGCGGCGTGGACGCCCGCATCGGTACGGCCGGAGCCCTGAGGAAGCACGCGCTCTCCGGTGACGGCTTGAATCGCGGCGGAAAGCGTCCCCTGGATGGTCGGAGTCGCCAGGTCGTTTTGTTGTACCTGCCAGCCGTGAAATTCCGTGCCATCGTACGCGAGTGTCAGCTTCCAGTTCATCTTCATCGATTTTCGCTCTCCGGTAGACCCGGCTTCAGCCGGGGAGAGAGAGCGGGAAGATCCCGGCTTCAGCCGCTGACGGAACGTATCGTTCAACCGACCCACTAGCCCGCTACGATATACTCATCCGGTTAAAGGGTACATGGGGTTTTGGGCTAGATGGCCACTCCTCAGGCCAATGGTATAGAACGTCAACGGAACCGTTCGGGTGGCAATCTCGTACAAATCTAAGAAATCGCCCGCCATTCGCAGAGGGATCGCTTCGCGTCTGCGATCATGGGAGATGGCTCATGAGAGATTCCGGGTAAGGGAAAGAAGAGGTAGGGAAACTGTGAACACCCTGAAACTGCAAGGTGCGCTGGCGGTCGGGCTGATGGTGTTGAATATCCTGGTGCCCGTAGCCGGCGCGCAATCGACAGCAGCCGGAAATCCCGGGCAGCCCCAGCAACAAGGCCAGCAGGTACCGAATGCACCGGCTCCGGCCTCTGCGACCATAGCCGTTCCCAGCCCTTCGCCTTCGATCGCGACCGAGCCCTATTCCCTTCGCCCGACCAGCCATGATTACTCGCGAGGGAAGTCGCAGTTTCCCGATCCATTTGCCGTCTATACCAGCATCAAAGTCCCTCCGCCGCGCCTCAGCAATTCCTCCTTGCTCGATACCCTCTATCGCGACGGAAAAATTTATCTCAGCCTGGATGACGCCATCATGCTGGCCTTGCAGAACAACTTCGATGTGGCCATTGCGCGCTATAACCTGGACATCGCCGATACGGATCTTTTGCGCGCGCGGTCCGGTCTCTCCTATCTCGGAGTGAATACCGGACTGGTGACCGGTACGCTCGGCGGCAGCACCAGTCCGGTCGCGAGTGCCTCGCCGGCGGCAACCACCGGCGCAACAGGCTCCAGTTCCTCGCCGACAACCACTACCATTCAAACCACAGGAGCAGGCGGCGGCGGCCCCGGCGGCACCTCGGCGGGCGCGGGTGGCGCGGGTTCCGGTCCGAATGGAATTACATTTTCCACCGCGGGCGCGGGTCCTTTGAACGTGCCCATTGAGCCGCTTGATCCCGTGCTGACCGGAACAGTGCAGTTGGCGCGGGCCTATATTCCCCAGACTTCCAATCTCATTACCGGCTCCTTTCAGTTGAACCAGAACGTGAATGAATTCAACTTCGGCTACACCCAGGGCTTTCTGCCCGGAGAAACGCTGGCCGTCACCTTCAATAACAACCGTTCCACCACCAATGAGAGCTCCCCTTTCAGCAATTTCTACAGTCCGGCATTAACCTCCGCACTGAATGCCCAGATTACGCAGCATTTGCTGCAGGGGTTCGGATGGACGGTGAACGGGCGCTTCATCGCCATCACGAAAAACAATCGCCGCATTACCGACTCCGCCTTCCGCGCCCAGTTGCTCTACACGATCGATCAGATTGAAGACATCTACTGGGGATTGGTCAGCGCTTACGAGGATGAAAAGGCGAAGCAAGGCGCGATAAAACAGTCGACGCAACTGCTGGCCGACGACCAGCGGCAGTTGCAGATTGGAACGCTCGCGCCGCTCGATGTCGTAAACGCAAAGGCGCAGGTCGCCAGCGACCAGCAGGCCCTGACCACCTCCCAGACCAAGCTGCAATATCAGCAGTTGATTATCAAACAGGCCATCGCCCGGAATCTGGACGATCCCACGTTTGCCGCCGCTCCCGTGATTCCAACCGACCGCGTTTCGCTGGTACAGACGGCGGAGGAGGGCAAGAGCGTGGAAGACCTGGTACAGCAGGCGTACGCCAACAGTCCGGACGTGGAACAGGCGCAGTTGAACCTGAAGAATCAGGAAATCACTCTGAAGTCAGTCAAGAATGCGCTGCTGCCGGTGCTCGACGTGTACGGATTTTATGGGGCGCAGGCGATCGGAGGCGCTAAAAATCCACTGGTCCATTGCGGGACAATTCCAGGATTCAACTTCGATCCCTGCAAGGGCACCCCGGGCCTCAACATTCCCTATACCGACGTGCTGGGAAATCTGGTCAACAGTTCCGGCCCCAACAAAGGCGTGGGCTTCAATTTCACCGTGCCCATCCGCAACCGGCAGGCGCAGGCGCAACAGGCGCGCGCGGTTATCGAGTACCGGCAGGCGCAGATGCGTCTGCAGCAGCTGTATGTGCAGCTTCGCATGCAGGTGACGAATCAACTGCTGGCGCTGAAAAATGACCGCGCGCAGGTGCAGTCCGCCGAAGCCAGTCAGCAATATGCGGTGCAGAGTCTCGATGCCGAGCAGAAGAAATATCATCTCGGAGCATCGACGTCTGCCAACGTGCTATCGCAGACGCGCAACCTGGAGTCTGCCGAGGACAATCTGATCGCCGCGCATACGAGCTACGCGGTGGATCGCGCGGCGCTCTCCCGGCTGGTGGCCGATACGCTGGATAAATACAACATCAGCATCACGGATGCGGCCACAGGAAACATCTCCCACGAGCCGCTGGTGCCGGGCCTTGAAGCCCCGCAGCCGGAAGCGAAACCGGAGCCGCTGCACCCCGCTCCGGGAGCGGGCAACGGAAACCCGGGCAATTCCGTCCAGCCCGCCCCACCGGGGATGTAAAACGCGGTTAAATTCCGTCATCGACTGGAGTCATTGCGAACGGGTCCCCAGCACAAGTTTTCTGTGTGCTGGGGCAGGAAAGCAATGACGAAGTGGAGAGCCTGTCCTGAGCGAACCCGCCCTCAGCGGGTGAGTCGAACGGGGACCTGCGGTTAAGAAAATTCGATGCAACACAACCATGGCAGGAACCAGCGTGCTCTGCGGCCGTTTCGTACTTCTTCTTCCGCCGGTTCCAAATGCGCTCGTCAAAAGCAACCGATTCCGAATGAGAAGCCGACTTGTCGGGACCAAGCGCGTTCTATATTGCCCTGGAACCTGCCCGCTCTCATCCTCGCCCAAGCACGATATGCATCGCGTATTCGGTCGCCCGATTCTCTGTGACTTGGAAGCCGAGTTCCCGTAGATCCAGGCCGGCTAGCAACGCTTCACCCTGTCCAAGCGCGACCGGACTCACCGCGAGATGGATTGAATCGACAAGCCCGGCTTGCACGTACTGACGTACCGTTGCCACACCGCCTCCAATCTTCACGTCCTTGGTTCCCGCGGCCTGCCTGGCCAGGCGAAGAGCCTCCTCAATACCTCCCGTTACGAAGTGGAACGTCGTTCCTCCATGCATCACCAATGGCTCGCGTTCGTAGTGAGTCAGTACGAAAGTAGGAGCGTGATACGGGGGATTGTCTCCCCACCATCCCTTCCACGTGTCGTCAGGCCATGGTCCCCGAACTGGACCGAACATGTTCCTGCCGAGGATAAATGCACCAAAGTTCTCCATCGCTCGATGTGCGAACTGATCGTCAACATCGACCCTGCCGCCTTCTTTGCCCTGCATCGCACGGAAAGTTCGAGTCCCGAGGAACCACTGGAAGATTTCCATGCCATTCTCTCCGAGCGGGTTGTCAAGGCTCTGCCGCAAGCCAGCACTGAACCCGTCGATTGACATAGCAAAACCTGCGACACGGACCTTGGACACGTTCATCTCTCCTACGAATCAGCTTAGTGGGTCAATATCGAGTTCGTCTCGGCTAAATTTCGGGGTGGTCACTTCCGACAAGCCGACTTCTGAGGACCGATCCGGGTCAACTTTCGAATAGCCTGGGAGCATCGCGCTCAGTTGAGTTCCTGGGCGAGTCCGATGAGAAGCCCTTCAGGCCCGCGGATGTAGCAGAGCCGATACGAGTCCTGATACCGGACTACGTCGCCCACGAGCTGTGCACCGCGCTTGCGAAGCCTGCCAAGCGTCTCGTCGATATCGTCCACGGCGAACATGACGCGGAGGTAGCCTAGAGCGTTCACCGGGGCGTTGCGGTGATCCGCGACGACAGGTGGCGTGAGGAAGCGGGAGAGCTCGAGACGGCTGTGGCCGTCCGGCGTGCGCATCATCGCAATCTCGACGCGCTGATCGGCAAGTCCGGTGACACGTCCTGCCCATTCTCCTTCGATCGTGGCCCGCCCTTCGAGCTCAAGGCCGAGCTCTCGAAAGAAATCAATTGTTCCTCCGAGGTCATCGACGACGATTCCTACGTTATCCATTCTTTTGAGCGCCATGCGTCGAATCTACACAACATCGCCCAGATGCAACAACGGGCGCTTTGCAGCGCCGAAACACGAGCGGCGCGGAGTTTGCCAAAACGCCCGAGCAGCCGTTGATCGGCGCGAATCAAGGGCGATCCTGAAGTGATCGAAGGATCAATACCGAGAAACGCGCTTAGCGTCAGCGATCAGCCGGTAAAGACATTGCGGCGAGTTTCACGTTTATGTAACCTCGCCTCAGAGGTGTTCTGACATCTGGCTTGGAGGTCTGTAGCTTGGCAAAACTCGTCTATGCATTGAACCAGTCGCTGGACGGCTATGTCGACCACGACCACGAGAAATTTGTTCCTCGCCCCGCGCTCTTTCGTCACTTCATCGAGGATGTGCGCGGACTTTCGGGCATGGTGTACGGTCGCCGCATGTACCAGATCATGCGTTATTGGGATGAAGACCATGCGGACTGGGGCGCGGAAGAACATGAATACGCGGCTGCATGGCGCAGTCAACCAAAGTGGGTTGTGTCGCGCTCGTTGAAGTCGGTCGGGCCCAATGCAACTCTTGTCGCCGATGACATCGACGCGTTGATACGAGGACTGAAGGCACAGCTCGTTGGGGAAATTGAAGCCGGGGGCCCGGACCTGGCTGGAGCCCTCACCGACCTTGGTCTCATTGATGAATATCGACTCTACCTGCACCCTGTCGTGCTTGGTAGCGGCAAGCCGTTTTTCTCGGGCCCTCTGCCGTCGCTCCGTTTAGTTGCGAACGAACTAATCGCCGAAGACGTGATTCGCTTGACCTACGCTCCTGCTGCGCAAGTGCCGACGGACTACAACACGCTAAATAGGTAACGAGAAACGCGCATCCCGTCAGCGATGACTAGCGGCGCTAGACCAACTTCCGTCCCTGATCCAGCCTCTACGACTGTCTCGCTTTGATTCGGTGAACAAGCCCTAGGGCAATTTGTTCAGGTAACACGGGTTGCTGAGGTTCTGTGTTGGAGGCACGGGCGGATTCATCCACGGCGGATTGTTGAAGTCGAAGAACTCCGTCATATCCGGCTGAGCCGCATCCCGCTTGGTGAGGGGCGGTAGATTGAACCGCGTTTCGATGAACTTCAGGATGGCCGTCGAATCCATCACTGTGTGGGAGACATAGTTCTTCTTGGCGTATGGGGAAATGACAGTCAAGGGTATGCGATAGCCGGTATATGTGAAATCGCATATCGGACCCGTTTTCCCGGTACAGATGTAGCCCGCGGGCAGGTCGACCGGCGGGATGCCATCGGGACTGGGCATCGGTTGCGGCGCCACGTGATCGTACAGACCGCCGCTCTCGTCGAAGGTAAAGATAAGCGCCGAATCGTTCCACGAAGTACTTTGCATGAGTGCGTTGATGATTTGCGAGGTGAACTGCGCTCCCTTCTGGACATTCTCTGGACTGGAGTCAGAGTCGGATCCGTGTTCGTCCAGCCCGGCGTCCGATGGAGCGTAGATCTCCGAGACCTGGGGCAGAGTACCGTTGGTCAGATCGGTGTAGTAATCGGACGTGAGGGCGATTTTTTCCGGATAGTTCGCCAGGATGGTGCTTGCATAGGTAAAGCTGTCAATTGCAACCGTCTTGATCAGGCAGGACACCTGATACGGCGGCCCGGCACAACCGGTGCCCTGCGGGTCGACGTAGACCTTCCAGCTGATACCCGCTTCCTGAAGCTCCTGGAAAATCGGCTTTGTCTTCAGCTTGGCCGCATCATTGGCGTTCGAGCCGATCGGCAACGCATATCCTCCGGATGTCCCTCCATCGAGATACTCGCGGTTGATTTGGGTGCGCGACATTACGGGATGGAAGAAGCGGTCAGACGTGGCGAAATTGGTAGCCATGAAGTAGTCGTAGTTGAGGTCGGTGCCGTCCCAGTAGCCCATGGCGCGGATGCCGTCCGTGTCGAAGAACGGATGTCCGTTGTTGTCGCGGGCGTCGCCCGCGGCAGTGTGCACAAACCCATTATTCTTTGCCGGACGCGTGCCCACCGGATCCGTGTAGTCCCAGTCGTTATGGGCCTCCTGCCACGAAGGGCTGGTGTTTTCGTTGCACACCGAAATCATGTGGAATGAGGCCACGGTGTGACTGGTGTCGAAAATGCATTTGCCGGGGTAAGGGCTGGTGGGGTCGCATCCGGGGATGGCGGGAGGGGGACCGAAGAGCGGAGCTGCGCCGCTGGTCGGGTTGAACTGAGGCAGGCCGTCGAACGACTGGTCGGGAATTCCGTTGTCCTTCCAGTATTGCCGCATCGCGCCGAAGTAGTTATCGAGCGAGCGATTCTCCTGGGCGAAAAATATGATGTGATTGAGCGAGTTGATACCTGCCGTCCCTTGCACGAAGGTCGACGTCACCGTAGCACTGGCAGTCAGACTGCACGTTCCCGTACCCGTACACCCGCCGGACCACCCTGTAAAGGTACTGCCCGAGTCGGGAGTCGCCGTCAATACGACGGCTGTTCCAGCGGGGAAACTGGCGGTGCAGCTTCCCGGGCAGTCGATCCCCGCCGGACTGCTGGTGACTGTTCCTGCGCCGCTGCCGGCGCTCATCACCGTCAGTTGAATAGGCGAGGAAATCGTTCCCACCGTGATCGTCACAGATGCCGTAGCTGTGCCTCCAGATCCAGTCGCAGTCGCCGTGTATGTCGTCGTGGAGGTCGGGCTGGCCGTTACTGATCCGCCACTTGCGCCCGTCGTACGTGTGCTGCCATTGGTTCCGGTGATTGTGACTCCCGTGGCATTCGTGGCAGTCACGGTCAGGACCGTGGAGCTTCCCTTGGTGATCGTTGTGGGATTGCCGGTGATCGTGACGGTTGGCGTGCCAGACGTACCGCCACTTCCCACCGTGATCGTCACAGATGCCGAGGCTGTCCCTCCAGATCCAGTCGCAGTCGCGGTGTAAGTCGTTGTGGAGGTCGGGCTGGCCGTTATGGATCCGCCACCTGCGGCCGTCGTACGTTTGCTGCCATTGGTCCCGGTGATTGCGACCGATGTGGCATTCGTGGCAGTCACGGTCAGGACCGTGGAGCTTCCCTTGGTGATCGATGTCGGATTAGCCGGTGATCGTGACGGTGGGCGCCGGCGAGCTAACGGCCGGTCCAACTGCCTGGCTGCTGACACCGGCACCTGCGAATGCGGGAACCGCGCATGGAAGAAGTATTGAGAGAACGTAACAGAAGAGTTTCAAGACTATACACCTCACCGGCAATTCTCTCTTCCGCGCGCGTACGCGCCGAAGTAGAAAGAATTTAAGATTGATTTCCGTCGCTGGGGGTAGCTGAGGAGGGCGAAACGACTCGATCATACACTCGAAATAAGGACATCGCATTGAATTTTTTTGTAAGGGCCCTCGACCTCATCAAATCAGTTGTTTAGTCCGGTGGTGTTCCCGGTTATGGCCCCATGCTTGCAGGAGTACAGGGCGAAGTCTTAATCACGGGAGCGGGCGGCGTTGGCGGTGTAATCCATGGAACGCTGTTGAATGGAACGCTGCTGAATCGAGAACGTCTGGCAGATTGGGCCTCCACCCCGGCGCTGTGATTGCCTCAGATTTGATAAAATTACATTCAGAAACTTTCAAGCGCCTTCCCCTAAAGGCAGTTTGTCATCCTGAGCGCACGGTGGGGCAGCGAGAATCTTGTGGTGTTTTACTCATCCACTTGCAGCAAAAGCACTTAGCACCGATTGCACGCTGCACAATCCTTCAACTATCGCGCACAATCCTTCAACTATTCTGCACAAACATTCAACTATCACGCACAATCCTTCAACTATTTGAATGTTGTGCGATCAGCGTTCCGTAATCCTGTCCAGAAAATCGAAAAACTCCGGAAACGATATCGCCGCCGATTCCGCGCCGTGAATCTGCGTGTCTCCCGAAGCGCGCAGTGCCGCCACCGCGAACGCCATGGCGATGCGATGATCGTCGCCCGAATCGATTTCCGCGCCGTGCAACCGCTGGTTGCCGGGCACATCGAGTCCATCCTCGAACTCCTCCACCGCCGCTCCCATCGCCCGCAGATTTCTCGCCACCAGCGCGATCCGGTCGGACTCTTTAACGCGCAGTTCACGCGCATCGCGAATGCGAATCCCCTCGCGTGTATAGGGAGCAATGGCGGCCAGCACGGGCAATTCGTCGATCAATTGCGCGGAAAGCGCGCCGGAAATCTCGGCCCCCTGCAGCCCCGCCGGTGTACCCACGACTTGAAGCGTTCCCACCAGCTCACCATGTTGTTCGCTCAGCTGCAACACATTCAGCGAGACACCCAGGCCGCGTAATACATCGAGCAGCGTGGCGCGGGTAGGATTCATCCCGATGCCATCGAGCACCAGGTTCGCTTCCGGAAATAACGCCGCGGCGCACAGAAAAAAGGCGGCGGAGGAGATGTCTCCCGGCACCGCCGCCTCGATCGCGTGCAGCTTCTGCCCGCCTTGAATGCTGACGCTGTTTTTGCTTCGCGTGAGATGTGCGCCGAAGGCCCGCAGCGCCAGCTCGCCGTGATCGCGCGTATGAACCGTCTCATGTACCTCGGTGACGCCGTCGGCCTGCAGACCGGCAAACAGCAGACATGTCTTTACCTGCGCGCTGGCGATTGGCGTCTGGTAATCCAGGCCGCGCAGCGGACCGCCGTGGATGGTGACAGGAGCATGGCCGTCGGTGAGCTCGACCCGCGCGCCCATCGAGGAAAGCGGTCCACGAATTCGCTCCATTGGCCGGCGGGTGAGGGAAGCGTCCCCGATCAGCGTGCTGGTGAACGGCTGGGCCGCGAGCAGGCCGGCCAGCATTCGCATGGTGGAACCGGAGTTGCCGCAGTCGAGCGCCGATTTCGGTTCTGCAAATTCGCCGCCACGGCCAGTGATGGCGATGGTTCCGTTGTCCTGGTGTTCGACGCGCGCACCGAGCTGCTCCATGCAGGCGAGAGTGCTGTGCGGGTCGGCGCCGCTCGAAAAATTACTGAGCTGCGAAGTGCCTTCCGCAAAGCCCGCAAGCATGGCGTAACGATGAGAGATGCTCTTATCTCCCGGCAGCCGCAGACTGCCGAGCACATTGCCTGCTGGAAAAATGAGACGCGTGGATGAAGCGGATGACTTTGCTTGCGACAAAGGACAGCTCTCCTTGAGTTTTTCACCCCAGTCGATCCGGACATTCCTGTCAAGGTTCACAGCTCCAAGCCATTCCCACTTCAGGAAATGTTGCCCAAATACGGAAAATGGTAATGGAGCGCGGCCCGATTCTTCTGAATGATTGGCACGTTTCCGCCGAAATACTGACCAGTTGGTTGCGCTCGCAAAGCTCAGCAGCCAACGAAGGCGGATTCATCTATGTTACGTCAGCGCAGGGCCATCATCGATTGGTTTCTTGTCGCCATCGCAGCGGCGATCGGTTTTTGGAGTACCTGTGCTTCTTTTGCACAAGCACAACCCGCTGGAGCAGGAGCAAACACGGGAACGTCCATGCAGATGGGCCCAATCCTTGCGGAACAGCTTCCGTCCATGTCAATCACCGAACCGAAAACGCAAACTAAGGCGGCGCGAATCTACCAGCGTGCGATCCGGGAGATGCATCAGGGTAAGGCTGCTTCCGCCGAGGAAGATGCCCGTCGCGCCATCAAACTCGAACCGGAATTTGCCGATGCCGAAGCACTGGCTGCGACAGCCGCTTTGATGCAGCGCCAGTTCAGCCGAGCCCGCGACGAGGCGGGCAACGCGGTGCGTATCGATCCGAACGACCAAAAAGCGTGGGTGATTCTTGCGACGGCGGACAATTATCTCGGTAAGTATGCCGATGCAGCGTACGCATTGAACTCCAGGGAGCAGCAGGATCGGGCGACGTGGCAGGCAGCGTACCAATTAGCAAGGGCGGAAGCCGGCCAGGAACACGCAGCGAAGGCGTTGGAATGGGCGAACCGCGCCGCTCTGACAGCGCCAGCCGATTTCGCTCCGCTGCATCTGCTGCGTGCCAGCGCCCTGTTGGCGGCAAATCAGAAGTCGCAGGCGGCGGATGAGTTGGAAACGTATCTGCAGTTGTCGAGCAGGACTGCGCCCGAGCGCGCGGAACTGACGCGCGAGCTACAGCAGCTTCGTGAAGTGCAGGAAAGCGATGCTGCATCACCTTCATCGCAGGCGGTTCCAGGGTACAACGCATTGGCGAACTGACTTGTCAGCGCGAGGGGCATGGCATCGGAGAATAGAATCGTAGTGGTTTTCAATCCGAGTTTGCCGGGTGCACATGCGGCGTCGCGATTTCATCAAGTCTGTAGTGGCCATGGGCGGTGTATCTGTTTTCGGTCAAGGCGTTCCACTTGCGATGCAAACATCGCCACCGGAACCTGGAGTGAAACGCGTTCTGGCAATGTTCAAGTGCCACTTCGACGCAGGTTTCATCAATACTCAGACCGCGGTCGTTCATAAATACTTCGCGGAATATTTCCCCGAGGCGATCCAAACCGCGACGCATATGCGTCAGTCGGGTAGCGAGCGTTATGTCTGGACGACAGGCTCCTGGCTGCTCTATGAATACCTGGAGCAAGCGACCCCCGAAGAGCGTCGACGCATGGAGCAGGCGATTTCCGCGGGCGACATCGCCTGGCATGCCATCCCTTTCAACTGGCAGACGGAGATGATGGATCCTTCCATGATCCAGGGGAGTATCGCTTTATCGCATTCTCTGGACCGTCGTTTTGGGCGCACGACGACCGGGGCGAAAATGACCGATGTGACCGGCCATACGCGCGGTTTGGTGAGTCCGCTGGCGGCAGAGAACGTGAAGTTTCTCGATATCGGGGCGAACGGCGCTACGGTTGTTGCCGATGTTCCTCCGCTGTTTGTCTGGAAAGACTTGTCGGGAGCCACTCTCGTCGTCATGTTTCACAACGGCTACAGCGGTGTGGTGCGTGTGCCGGGTTCCGATCTGGCCATTGCCGTTGTCGTTCGAGGAGACAACAGCGGTCCGCATACGCCGGAAGAGATCGTAAAAATCTATTCTGATCTTGGCCGGCGATTTCCGAATGCCCGCATCATCGCGACCAACCTCACTGAAATTGCGAACGCCGTTGAGCCCCACCGGAACCAACTGCCGGTTGTCACCCAGGAAATTGGCGACACCTGGATCTACGGCGTTTCGAGCGATCCGGTGAAACTTGCGCGTTACCGCGAAGTGGCCCGGCTGCGTCAGGAGTGGATTTCGCAGGGGAAATTCCGCGTGGGAGACGCGACGGATATCGCTTTGCTGCGCCATCTTCTGCTGGAGGCGGAGCACACGTGGGGAACGGATACCAAGACCTGGCTGGATTTTGATCACTACACTCCGCGCGACCTGGCAGAGATGCTGAATACCAAAAACTATAAAGTTGTCGAGTTTAGCTGGGAGGAGAAACGCCAGGATCTCTTCGATGGGATCGCCGCATTGCCCGCACCGCTTCGCAGCCAGGCGGAAGACGGCTGTACGCGAGTTGGCAGCAAAAGAGCCGCAGCTGGCGAATGCATCGGAAATTTCGGCAGGCAAGGAAATTGAAACTCCGCACTTCATTCTGAAGATCGATCCGGACACCGGCGCGATTCATCGCCTCTGCGATAAAAAATCCGGGCGTGAGTGGGCCTCTCCCGCTCATCCCATTGCGCTGTTTTCCTATCAAACGCTTTCGCAGCAGGATTATTCGCGATACTTTTCGAACTACGTCATCCTCAACGCCGATTGGGTAAACAAGGATTTAGGGAAACCGAACATCGACCGATACGGAGCCAAGAGTCAGGATTGGCTGCCCTCGCTTGCTGCATTGCATGCCAAAGAAGATGAACAGGGACATCATCTTCTTGCCCGTATGGAAATTCGCGATCCAGAAGCTCTCCGGTCCGGGCGAGCCGCGTTCCCGCAAAAGATATATATGGAATTGCTGCTGCCGAACGCAGAGCCGGTAATTCATCTGAATTTTTACTGGTTTCAGAAACCAGCAACGCGTATGCCGGAGGCGATGTGGCTCAGCTTCAATCCGGTCGTGTCCGATCCGCGAGGATGGATGCTCGATAAATCCGGCGAACAGGTGTCACCGTTCGATGTCGTTTCCGGCGGAAGCCGGCATATGCACGCTGTCTCGAAGGATTTCCGTTATCACGACGAAAAAGGTTCCTTCGCAGTGGAAACGGTGGATGCGCCGCAAATTGTGCTGGGCGAGAAGTCTCCGCTGAATTTTTCCAGGTCACAGCCGGATCTCTCGACTGGCGTTCATTGCAGTCTTTTCAATAATGCCTGGGGTACGAACTACATTATGTGGTTCGGCGAAGATATGCGTTTTCGCTTTGTGCTGCGAGTTTGAAGCTTGTCGAGACTTGCGGGTCCGATTGCGGAGATCGCAAAACGCGCCGAAAGGACTTCAACATTCAGCCGATGTTTTGGAATCGGTCACGCGCAGAGCGATGACGGTTTCATCGTCGAAATGCTCTACCGTCCCCTGAAACGCGGAAACTGCCTTCAAAATATTGGCGACCATGGTGGTTGCCGAGCAGCGGCGATTTTTTGCCAGGATCATGGTCAGCCGTTCGATATCGAACATCTCGTCGTGGTCATTCTCCGCGTCGATCATTCCGTCGGAAAAGAAGACGATCATATCGCCCGGCTGAGTGGAGACGGTGAATTCCTCATATTGGACATCCGGAAACATGCCCAGCGGAATTCCCGTGGCATTGATGGGCTCGACATCTTTTGCCCGGCAGAGGAGCGGCTGACAGGCGCCGGCATTCGCAATCTGCAGAGTTCTGTCGTTGTCATTCCAGATGGCGAAGAGCATGGTGACGTATTGCGCGTCGAGTTTGCGCTCCTGCAGTTGCTCGTTCAGCGTGGCGAGCATCTGCGCCGGGGAAGGCCGCTGGGCAGCGAGGGAACGCATGATTCCGCTGACCAGCGCGGCGTAGAGCGCGGCGGCTGCTCCTTTGCCGCTGACATCGCCCAGCACAATTGCGGTGCGTCCCTCGCCATAATCCAGAAAGTCAAACAGATCGCCGCCGATGGTGCGCGCCGGGACAAAACGCGCCGCCAGCTGCGCATGCGCCGGATCGGGCATGATTTGCGGCATCAGACGAAATTGCACCTTGCGCGCCATGGAGAGATCGTCTTCGAGGCGCTGCTCTTCCTGCGCCAGGCGCTGATACAGGCTGGCATTTTCAATGGCGATGGCCAGCTGCGCGGCCAGCGTGCTGACCGCGTGCACGTTATCTTCGGTAAAGAAATTCGGTCGCGTGTGTTCCAGGTCCAGGACCCCGAGGACCTTGCCTTTGTAGATCAACGGGACGGCCATCTCGGAGCGTGTCTCCGGGTGCACCAGGATGTAGCGCCGGTCGCGGCGCACATCGCCTACGGTAATGGTCTGGCGGCTGCTCACGGCGGCTCCAATTAATCCGCGCTGGATGGGCACGGGATCGGAAAATTCATAATTCGTTTTGCCGAACCGGATGGAGAAACGGTGGACCAGCATGTTGCGCTTTTCATCGAGCATCCAGATGGCGAACATCTGGTAGGGGATGACCCGCTGCAGCGTCGTGCCGACCCGCTGCAGCAATTCGTCGGGATCCAGAATCGACGTCAGTTCGCGGCTGATCTCGTGCAGCAGTTCGAGCGTTTGCGCCTGCCGTGAGATGCGCGTGTACAGGCGCGCATTCTCCACCGCAATCGCGACGCGCGAGGCTGTGAGCTGCAAAAGATGCAGATGTTCCGGCTTGAAGTAGTCGGCCTGCTCGGACTGGATATCGATGACGCCAATCACCCGATTTTTTGTTACCAGCGGAACGGCCAGTTCAGAGCGAACCTCGGGATTCGCATCGATGTAATTGGAAAGCGTGCTGACATCGTTGATCAGCACGGCTTCGCGCCGTTCGGCGACCTGGCCGACGACGCCCTGGCCCATGCGAATGCGCAGGCGCTCGGCCTCCGGAGAGTGGCCGATCTGAAATCGCATGCGCAGCTCGTTGGTGCGATCGTTCAACAGCAGGATGGCGAAAATTCGGTAGTCAATGACAGCGCGAACAAGATCCGCGACGCGATGCAGAAGCGTCTGCAGGTCAAGCGTGGTGTTCAGCGCATCCGCAAGGCGGGTGAGGAAATCGATCTGGAGCGAATCGACCCGCGGCTCATCGCGAGGCGGCGCTCCGGCCGAAACGGGACGGTAATCGCCTTCGAAAACATGATGTTCGGCGGTATTGCGCAGCACGGTCTCGTTTCCCTCCGGTCTCATCCCATTGCCCGGTTTTATGGGGCGCTGGCCGGGCGCGAGAACGGAGGCCGGCTCGGAAGAGGCTGTATCCGGAGTGTCGGCAGGCTTACGAGCGGACGCGCGTTTCTGCCGGTCGGCTACGATCGTTCCGTCTGCGGATTTATTTTTGTTGGGACTCATGTGGCGCTTTCAGGATAGCGCAGTGCACGCCCGGGTTTTGGCAGCTAAAGGTATGATCCCGCCGGGGCGGAATAAAAGCCGCAAGACTTGTTTAAAGATGAAGACGGATCGGCTTACCGCAGCCGTTTGATGATGCGCAACACGCCGTTGCCTTCACTGCATCCAAACGCTGAATAGCAAGACTGTGAAGGAGAAGTGTGATGAACAGATTTCTTTTGATAACAGGTGGCCTTTGCGGAGCCATCGCAACCTTTTTAATTCTGCGGCCCAGCAGCAAGCCCGTGCAGGAACTCGCCAAGGATCTGGAAGACGCCTGGGCGGATTACCACACCGTGGTTTAGGAAAAACCGCGGCTCTGCTCGATATAGCTTTTCATAATGGCGACGCCAGACGAGGTTCCGATGCGGCTGGCGCCCGCCTCAAGCATCTCGCGCACAGTTTCGAGCGAGCGTATGCCACCCGCAGCTTTTACCCCACAGCGGCCGCCCGCCACACCGCGCAGAAGACTGACGTCTTCCACCGTGGCGCCGGCGGTGGAAAACCCGGTGCTGGTCTTCAGGAAATCCACATCGGCCGCCACGCAGATTTCCGAAGCGCGCAGTTTCTCTTCGAGGGTCAGCAGACAAGTTTCCAGAATGACTTTGACCTGGGCCCCAGCATCGTGAGCCAGTTCGACGACCGCCCGCACATCGCTTTGGACGGTTGCATTGTCGCGGCTCTTCAGCGCGCCGATATTCAGCACCATATCCAGCTCGCGCGCTCCCAGGCGAAGCGCGGATTCCGCCTCTTCGCACTTGTTGCGGGTGAGAGACGCGCCGAGAGGAAAGCCAACGACAGAGCCGCACCTCACTCCAGCGTCGGCCAGAAAGCTATAAGCCAGCGGAATCCAGCACGGATTCACAACCACGCAGGCAAAACGATACTGGCTGGCTTCCTGACAGGCCTGGATCACGTCCGTTGCGGTGGCATCGGGCTTCAGCAAAGTCTGGTCCAGCGTGGCGGCAAGGCTCTGCCAGTCCTGAAGCGCGCCGGCGGCAAAACCGGCGACATCGAATCCGATATCGAATTCTTCGGCCAGGCCAGAGTCGGAGAGAAAAGGCGAAAGAGACGCACTCATTGCTGAGAATCCAATTGATTTTCGCGCTGCATTGTTTTCGTTGTTCTATCCTACGTCGCAGTCGGGGGTTTGAATACCGAAAAGTAGGTTACTTTTATTGGATGTAATCTGACACAAAGTAGATATCCGGCAGGTTTCGAAAACGATTGGCGCAATCCAAACCGTAACCGACAGCGAACCGGTTAGGAATGGTAAAGCCAACATAATCGGCCTCAATTTTTTCCACGCGCCGCGATGGCTTATCGAGCAACGCGGCAATCCTCAGCACAGCCGGCTTTTGTGCCAGCAATAAATCGCGCAAATAGCAAAGCGTCGCTCCGGTATCGAGGATATCTTCGACGATGAGGACGTTCCGATTCTCTAATTTCTCTTCAAATCCCTGGAGCAGGCGGACATCGCCGCGGGAATGCTGCTGCATTCCGTAGCTCGCAACCGAAACGAAGTCGAAGGCGCATTCTACTGTAATCGCCCGAGCGAGATCGGCCAGAAAAATTGCCGCACCGTTCAGGACCCCGACCAGCACCAGCGTCTGTCCGGCAAAGTCCCGGCTGATCTCGGCGCCCATCTGCTGGATACGCTCGTCAATCTGATCGCGGCTGCGGAAGAGTTCGAAGTTTTCATGTGTAGACGGATCGGGCATGCAGGTTGGAGTGTACCGCCGATGTTCCGAACGGTGAAGCGAAGCCGATCGAGGCCGGTGGCGAGGTCGCTTATACTGACATCATAGGAAACTCCGTTTCATGTACCCATTTATTCATATCGGGCAGTATTCGATCGGCACGTTCGGCATTCTGCTCTGGCTGGCGGCTGTATCGGGCTGCTGGGTGCTTTACAAGAACTTCCAGCGCAAAGGCATCCATGCCGATGCGATCAACGTAACCGCGCTGGTTACGGTGGCGGGCATTGTCGGAGCGAAGTTGTGGCACGTCTTTGAATCGCCGCATCTGCTGATGCAGGTGCCGCTTGAATTGCTTCTGGATCGTGCTGGATTTGCGTGGTTTGGCGGCCTGGTCGCCGCGATTCTGGTTTTAATGTGGCAAGGGCGCCGTGCCAGGATCGGCGCGCTGGGGATGCTGGATCTGACCGCGCCTGCGGCCGCGGTCGGCTACGGCGTTGGCCGTCTGGGATGCCTGATTTCTGGCGATGGCGACTATGGAATTCCCACTTCGCTGCCCTGGGGCGTCAGTTTCCCCCATGGTCTGGTGCCGACGATGCAGCGGGTGCAGCCGACGCCGGTGTATGAGTTCATTGTTGCGCTACTCATCGCATGGTATCTGTGGCGTCGCGGCACGACCGACAAGCCGGTCGGTCAGATAACCGGAGAATATCTGGTATGGACCGGGCTGGCGCGGTTCCTGGTGGAGTTTATCCGGATTAATCCACGCATTTATCTCGGCATGAGCAACGCGCAGGTCGCGAGCATCGCCTCCATGATTGCAGGGGTGGTGCTGATCGTGTGGGCGCAGCGCCATGCACGAACGCTTACCCAGGTCCGTGCCCGCAAGACCCCCGTGCATACCGTTTCCGGATAGCCTTATCCAGTCCGCATCGTCGATTGCGCAATTGGTACGAGGTGCTTCGTTGGCTGAGGATAGCTTTATCCAGCGTAGTCGGGTAGTTCAGATCTCCCGCATCGCGCTGCGGATCGCATTGGCGGCCGCATTCCTGTCGGCGGTCGCAGACCGCTTCGGGCTGTGGGGACCTCCGGGAGCGCCCCACGTTGCATGGGGGAGCTGGCCGAATTTTGTAGCTTATGTCGCAAAATTGAACTGGTTTTTACCAACGGCCATGGTTCCTCTAGTGGCCGGGATCGCTACCGCTGCGGAGGCTGTCTTCGGGTTGGCGTTGCTGGCCGGCATCTATCAAAGAGCGTTTGCGTTCGCGAGTGCAATCCTGCTGTTTCTGTTTGGGATCGCCATGGCGCTGGCGCTTGGTATCAAAGCGCCGCTTGACTTTTCTGTGTTCTCCGCCGCGTGCGGGGCCTTGCTGCTCGGCAGCATATCGGCAGGCCGAAAAAGATAATTGCTCTGATTAAAGCCTCTTCAGATACGCCTTCACTTTTTCGAGTTCGGGAAACATCTTCTCATCCAGTTGAAATTCGCGTGAATGCACACAGCGGCGTCCGCCGCGCATGTGCACGGGATGTTTCAAATGCAGCATCTCGTGAAACAGCAGATATTCGATAGCGTAGCGGGGTGTTTCCGCGCGGTCGAAAACACGGCTTATCACGATCGTGTTATGCGCGGCGTCATAATGGCCGAGCAGGCGCCGGGCAGAGTGAGCACTCCAGGTGAGCACCGGACGGCCCAGCAAGCCGTGGAAGAACCGCCGGTTTAAATCCTCGAACATCTCTTCCAGATCGTAATGGTGGCCCCTCGCGGTCAAAACATTTTTTCTGCCGCGGCTGCGCCGAACCTGCTCCGCACGCCGGGTGACCGCCTCGCTTCCCAAATGACGCCGGTAGCGGTTCGCGTGGGTCGCTTCGATTGGTTTACGGTATAGCTTCGCCAGCAGAATATGAGCGATCGCGCGTATCACGCTTTCCGGCGCACCTTCCAGCATGTCGGATAAGCGAACGAGCGCTTTGCCATCGCGGAGGCGAATCGTGGTGTTGACACCGGTAAACGGATAAAAGCGGATCTCGAACGAGGGCATGGGCGCTCGCGGACGCAACAGCCGGTATTCGGTGGCGAAGATACTTTCGAGAGCGCGTGGCTGAGATGCCTCTGCTGCTTCGAATTCCAGCATTGGGAGGAGTGCTGGCGAGAATGCGGGCAAGTCGAGGTTCCCTTCTGGAGCGATGATCCAGATTCTATTGTAGAAGTTTGGCAGCTGTTATCGCGGCGAATTCTCAGTGCGAATTCCTCAGGTCGGTCAAACGTTGCCTGGTCTGCGATTCTTCATCGGGAAATTTCCCTTGTGCCTGGGCGAGAAATTTTCGATAGTACGTGATGGCATCTTTGGTATGGTGCAGATGGTCCAGCGCAGCCGCGCGCAGAAAGATTGTCGCCGGCCCGTCGGCCAGGTATTGCGCGCGGTGATCGAGCGCGGTTAAGACGAGCGAATACTGCTGGTTCTGCGATGCGGCGAAAGCCAGCCCGCTCCACGCGTCGCCCTGCGCCGGCTGCAGATTCAGCGATTGCTGAAATGTTTCGACAGCCTCAGACCATTTCTGTTCGCGAATCAGATTTTCACCGGCCGCGGTCAGCAGATCGGGGTTTTTCGGATCGGCAGCGATCAATTGCCGATAAAGAGGGTCGGCCTTGCCAGCATCTCCCGCGCCGGCGTAGAGATCGGCCAGCATGCGCGTCACTGCCGGCTGATTCGGATTCTGCCGATGCAGGGCTTCGAGCTGCGTAATCGCGGCTTCGGTTTTCCCCTCGCCGGCGAGAGCTGTTGCCGACTCCGCGAGCAACACCGGATCGTTCGATTGCTGTTGCAGCGCCTGCTGCAATACAGGCTCCGCTTGAGCGAATTTACTTTCGTGAATCAGTACGCGTGCCAGCCCTTCGGCCGCCGCGATCGATTTCGGATCTGTTGTGAGTGCTTTTTGATATTCCTTCTCCGCGTCCGGGTAGTTCTCCTGGTCCTCTGCCAGTTGCGCCGTCAAGAAAGTGTCTTCCGGCGTCTCCGGCGTCAGTTTCAGAGCGGCCAGCAATGCATCGCTCGCCGCGGGGGCATCGTGCAATTGCGCATCGACCCGGGCCAGCGTTCGATCGACGCCTGCAATGGCTTGCGCATGGTCACCGCTGGCCGGTTGTAATGCAGCGGCCTCTTTCAGTTCCTGCCGCGCCGATTCCCATTTCTCCTGTTGCGCCAGCAAGCGGCCCAGCGCTGCGTGGGATTCGAACTGTTTGGGGTCGGCGAGCATTGCCTTGCGAAAATCCGCTTCCGCGGCTGCGTCCTGATTCTGCGCCTGCTCCACATAGCCGCGATCGTACAGCGCCCGCGCCGCCTCGGTTGAATTTGCCGGCGCGATGGCTAGAGCATTTTGTAAGAGCGGAAGCGCTTTTCCATAATCGCCGCTGACAATCTCATTTTCCGCCCTGGACACCAGAGCTTCCGTCCTCGTGCCCCGATCGGTAGAAGATGTCGGGCCGGAATTCGCATCCGGCGAAGAAGTTCCAGGCGGCAATGGCGTCGTTTGTGCAGGCAGCCATCCCACACACTGTAGAACTGCAAACAGAACAATACCGCTGAGGACGGGACGCATATCAATCTCCCGCCGCGGCCAGGTTGGGGACGGGTGGCGCGGCAGCGTTAAGAGTCTTCGACAGCCACTGGCCGGTGTGCGATTCAGCAACCATCGCGATCTGCTCCGGTGTTCCGGTGGCAACCACTTCTCCGCCGCGCCGGCCACCCTCCGGGCCAAGATCGATGATCCAGTCGGCGGCTTTCAGCACGTCGAGATTGTGTTCAATCACCAGCAGCGATCCGCCGCCGTCAATCAACTGGCGCAGAGCGGAAAGCAGTTTGCCGACGTCGTCAAAATGCAAGCCGGTGGTTGGTTCATCCAGGATATAAAGCAGCCGGTTCTTCGCGCTTTTCGATGCGCTGTGGTTGCCAGCCGGTCTGGCATTCGCAAGATGAGCCGCCAGCTTGACGCGCTGCGCCTCTCCGCCGGAGAGAGTCGTAGCCGATTGACCCAGCCGAACGTAACCGAGGCCGACATCGGCGAGTACGCGCAAGCGGTCCAGAATTTTCACATGGCCGGCGAAAAACTGCAGTGCTTCTTTTACGGTCATGTTCAAAACATCGTGGATGTTCTTGCCCTTATACCGAACTTCGAGAACCCCGGCTTTGTAGCGGGTGCCGTTGCATTCTTCGCAGGGCAGCTCGACATCGGCCAGAAACTGCATTTCGACTGTGACCGTACCGTCGCCCTGGCAGACGTCGCAGCGGCCGCCGGGCACATTGAAAGAGAAAAATCCAGGCGTATATCCACGCCGTTTCGCGTCCGGTAATGATGCATAGAGATCGCGGATGCCATCGAACGCTTTCATATAGGTCACGGGATTCGAGCGAGGCGTTCGACCAATCGGCGATTGATCGACCAGCACCACTCCGTTCAAATACCGCGTGCCTTCGAGCGTGTCGTACAGATGTGTTGGATCGGGGATGTCAGTTTCGCCCAGCGCATGCGACAGCGCGCGATACAGCACATCATGGACCAGCGTGGACTTGCCGGAACCGGATACGCCGGTGATGCATGTCAGGGTCCCCAGCGGGATCTCGCAGTCAACAGACTTCAGGTTATGCGCGCGCGCACCGGTCAACCGCAGCCATTCATTCCCGGGCGCACGGCGACGCGAAGGAGATGGTATGGAGAGCTGGCGTCGAAGATATTTCGCAGTCAAAGAGTCGGGCGATTCCATCAGTTCTGATAGCGTGCCCGATGCCAGCAATCTGCCGCCCAGTTCGCCGGCTCCGGGGCCCAGATCGAGCAGGTAGTCCGCTGAGCGGATGATGTCGGGATCGTGCTCGACGACCAAAATGGTGTTGCCGAGGTCACGCAATCCTTCAAGGATGCGGATCAGTCTGCTGGTATCGCGCGCATGTAGACCAATCGAGGGCTCATCCAGCACGTACATGGCGCCGACCAGTTGCGAGCCGAGGGAAGTGGCGAGCTGCACGCGCTGCGCCTCCCCGCCGGAGAGGGTCGAGGAGAGCCGATCGAGCGATAAATAGTCGAGTCCAACTTCGTTCAGAAATCGGAGACGCTGCCGCACCTCTTCCAGAATTCGTCCAGCAACTTCCATCTGCGCCGGGCTCAGGCGGAGTTGCGCGAAGAATGCCTGCGCCTCGCCGACCGTCAATGCGGTGACTTCGCAGATGTCGCGGCCATCGATTCTGACTGCGCGCGCTTCTGCCCGCAGGCGCTTGCCTTTGCAATCCGGGCACAGCGCATAACCACGATATTTGCTGAGAAACACGCGCACATGAAGCTTGTATTTTTTGCGGTCGAGAGCTGCGAAGAATCCATGCACGCCGGGAAAAGATCCTTCGCCGTCCAGGATGAAGTTCTGTTGCGCCGGTGTGAGTTGCTGCCAGGGAACATCGAGCGGAATGTTCTTTTCTTTTGCCGCGCGGCGCAGCTCACCGAACATGGGCCGGTACTTCGGCCTGACCCAGGGGTCAACGGCTCCATCGTTCAGCGTGCGTGTCTTGTCCGGGATGATCCGGTCGAGATCGAAATCGATGGTGTTGCCAAAGCCCTCGCAACGCGGGCATGCGCCGTAGGGATTGTTGAAGGAGAACAGCGGCGGTTCCGGTTCGCGATACACGCGATTGCAGGTCTTGCAGGCATACGCCCCGGAGTAGCGCATTCGTCTGGGCGCGGCGCCTTCATCGGCTCGGGGCACGATTTCGAAGATCACTTCGCCGCTTTCGCGATAGCCTGTTTCCGCTGCGTCCACGATGCGCGCCCGCGCGTCCGGGGAGACCACGATCCGATCGATGAGCACGAACAGCGGCTGAGAAAAATCCAGCTCCAGCAGCGATTCCGGCGTAGAAAATTCCACGATGCGGCCGTTCTGGTAAAGGCGGTTGAATCCGCGCTGACGCAGTTCGCCCAGGCGCTGCTTGCGCGGGTCTATCGGGGCGGTTTCAGGCTCGACTGTGTCCGGAACGTAGTCGCCGGCATAGCGATTTGTTTTGGCTGCCAATTGGGACGCAGCCAGAGCAGCGGATGCTTTTGTAGCGGGTATGCCATCTTTTTTGGCCGGCTTTACCGCGCTCTTTTTTGTGGATTTCGCAATCTTCTTCTTATTTGCGCCTTTGTTGTTTCCTTCGCCTATCTCCGGCAGTACCACGGGAAACAGCGCCAGCAGTCGTGTTTGCCCTTCCAATGCGAGCACCGCGGTCGCAATTTCGTCGACACTGTCGCGCTTCACAACGCCGCCGCAGGTCAGGCAATACATGGTTCCGCAGCGGGCGTAGAGCAGCCGCAGATAATCGTAAATCTCCGTTGCCGTGGCTACAGTGGAGCGCGGGTTCCGGGTGGTGTTTTTCTGCTTGATGGCGATCGCGGGAGCCAGTCCGTCAATGTGGTCGACGTCCGGTTTCTCCATCCGCTCCAGAAACTGCCGCGCATAGGCGGAGAGAGATTCCACATACCGCCGCTGCCCCTCCGCGTAGATGGTGTCGAAGGCGAGCGAGGATTTCCCCGACCCGGAAACCCCGGTGACGACCGTCAACTGGCCGTGCGGAATTTCGAAGTCGATATTTTTCAGGTTGTGGACCCGCGCGCCTTGAACGGTAATGCGATCCATCTGGGAGACACCTTGCAGGAGAAGCTGACAGCGTGCAACGCACAATGCCGCATTCTTTAGTTTACAGGGTGCGTGGGGGAGCACTAGGTGTGCGGGGAGACGGCAATCTCTTATTCTGTGCAGGTTTTATACGACGCAACGGTCAGGGCGTGGGCTTTCCTTTTCGCCGCGAGATCAGCCAGAGGATAAAGATTACTCCGGCGCCGCTGGGCAGGATGAATCCGAGCAATTTATCCCAATTCGTCGCGAAAAAATCGCCGACCGTCTGGAGGCGCGGCCGAACTTTGACGGGTACCTGGACGGTGTACGATTGGACCTCCCTCATCATGGGTTGTCCGTCGGGCAGCTTCGCGTTTAACACCATGTAAGCGTCAATTCTGAGTTTCTCCGGCCCTGCCTGCAAGGGAGTAACGCTCCAAACCCAATCGGCCTTGCCGTCGTCGGGGAGGAACTGGTCTCCTGATTTCGTTGAGTCCGGTACGATTTTGAAGGCGCCAGGGTTATCCGGTTGACTCAATTCGACAAGCATGGGAGTGATGACCTTCAGGGTTCCTGAGCCGTTCGCCTGGAATTGCTTCTTTAGCTCCGCGCTGGCGTTTGCGCCATAGATTTCAACATCAACACTGGCCTGCGTTCCTACGGTCATGTTTGGCGGAACGTAGTACTGAATGCCACCGTTTTTCGCTCCCTGCAGAATCTGCTGAAAAGCCTGCTGCTCCTGGCTCTGATCCAGATCGCTGTTGGGAGAAGATCCCACTTCCCCCGGCACAGTTCCTGGTCGTTTCGCTTTGTGTGATTTTTTCGATCCGCCCAGCATGCTCTGAAGATCGGAATTGTCTGCCGGAGCCGGCTCCGTCGCTGAGACTGGCTGTGAGGACTTGGGGCGCGAGGCACACGCCAGGACGCCAATCAGCGCGAGTTGTAGGACGAGCAATACGATGAGCTGCAATCGGGTTGGGTGTTTATTTCCGAAACCGTCGTTGTGCAAATGGGTCTGCATAGTTGAAATCAACGGATATTTCAGGAAACATTGCGAGGCCAAATGATCATTGGCCTCGCGATTCCGATCATATTGGAAAATTCCATTTGCGCTAGTATTTTTTAGAACGCGGCAACCGGGTCGTCGTACGTGTGGAAAGTTTTCGGGTCGGATGATGGGGCCGGAGAAATGTGCGTGCGGCGGACCATCGAAGGAGAGAAATGAAGACAGATAAAACCACGAAATTTTTGCTGCTGCTGATTGCAGGTGCTTTAATTGCGATTGCTGTGCGGCCATATATCGCGCCACGTGTAGCCAGCGCGGACACCTCCAGCGCATATGCGGTATTTATTGAACCCGGGGTGCAGATGTTGCGCGCGCCGGATGGAAGCAGCCAGGTTTACGGCAGAGTCGTCGTGGATTTGCAAAACGGGAAAGTCTGGGGCTTTCCAACGCTGACAACTTCACCCTATCCGGTGGATATAGGCAGCACGAAGCCACCAGTTTCTCATCCGTTTCTGCTGGGCACGTTCGACTTTGCCGGTATGGAGAAGTAATAGGCCACCCAGGCAGGAAGAGCATCCGGAATTCGCCGAGCGCTTTTCTCGTTCAGCGGCAATTTATCGGGAGACAAGCGCAACGGTAAATTCATGACGCACATTGCTCCTCAGGAGAAATCGTTCAGGAGAAAACAAGCCGCACAGAGGAGCAAAGAGATGGCAGAGAATATCAACGCAAGATTCAAAGGCAAAGTAGCGTTTGTCACTGGAGCAGGAAGCGGCATTGGCCGGGCGGCGGCGCTGGCGTTTGCCCGCGAGGGCGCGAATGTCGTGGCCGCTAACCGCTCCGAGGAGAGCAATCAGGAAACGGGCCGTCTGATAGAGGAACTCGGGGCGCGGTCGCTTCCCATCAGGTGTGACGTGACCCGGTCCGAGGACGTGAAGGCAGCGCTGGACAAGGCAGTTGAAGCGTTCGGACGTCTCGATTTCGCTTTCAACAACGCCGGCTCCGAACAGCCGACGACGGCGACGGCCGATCTCACAGAGCAGGAGTGGGATCGCGTCGTCAACATCAATCTTCGGGGAGTGTTTCTTTGCATGAAATACGAGATTCCGTTGATGCTCCAGCAAGGTGGCGGCGTCATCGTGAATACCTCGTCGGGCGCTGGGGTCAAAGGCTTCAAGGGGCAGGCCGCGTACGCTGCCGCCAAGCACGGGGTAATTGGCCTCAGCAAGTGCGCGGCCCTCGACTACGCCTCGAAAAACATTCGGATCAACGCTGTGTGCCCGGCCAGCATCGAGACCCCAATGATGCAGCGGTTCACCGAAGGCACCGCTGAAGGGCGAGAAAGAGTTATCGCACAGGAGCCGATCGGAAGGATGGGCAAGCCCGAGGAGATCGCGGCGGCTGTCGTCTGGTTGTGTTCGGATCCGGCCGCTTTCGTGATTGGCCATGCTATGGTCATCGACGGTGGCCTAACGGTGTAGTGATGTTCGTCGCCGACGGTCATCGGCACGGATTATTTCGCCCCGAGCGCCTGAGCAATCGCCGACTCGGCCAGCGGAGCCATCACCTGGTATCCAGCGGCACTAGGGTGCACGCCATCGATTGTCAGATTCTTCTTCATGCCATGCTGTGAGTTGACCAGCGCCGAGTAATAGTCCAGGTAAACGCAGCCGGTTTGCCCGCAATAGTTCCGCATCCAGCCATTCAGCGATTGGATTTCATCCGCCGGATCAATCCCCGGCTTCCACGGATAACTGGCGGCGGGAAGAATCGAAGCCAGCACGATGCGGATGTTGTTGGCCCTGGCAAGCTCGGCCATCGACATCAGATTGTCTTCGATCATTTGCGGCGTAGACGGTCCGGTATTGCCTGCGATGTCGTTGGTGCCCGCCAGAATGATGACAACCTTTGGCTTCAGGTCAATCACATCGGGCCGGAAGCGGATCAGCATCTGCGGAGTGGTTTGTCCGCTGATGCCGCGATTGATGTAAGGCTTTCCGGGAAAGAACTCGCTGCCGTGGCCCCAGGCATCTGTAATGGAATCGCCCATAAACACGACCCTGTTCTCCCCCGGAGCCGGGGCGGGCAAGGTTGCGTTTTCCGCTCGGTAGCGCGCCAGATCGGGCCAGTCCTGAAGCATATTTTCCATGTGGGTGATCTCACCGGGTGTCGGAGTGGAAATCGAAGATTGCGGCTGGGCAGGGGTTGGCGCGAGGGGTTGAGGCGGCGTGGCGGTTTGGGCGGATGCGAAGGAGAGTAGAAGCAACACGCAGAGAATGAATTTCACCGGCGGCCCTTTCAATAGAAGTGGCAATTACTCGCCGCGCAGGATTTTCGGCGCGCGGAAGACTTCAATCAGCAGCAGACATGCGCCAATCACGATGCAGGAATCGGCCACGTTGAAGTCCGGGTAATGATAACCGAAGAGGTTGAACGCCAGAAAATCGATGACATACCGTGAGGCCAGCCGATCGTAAAGATTGCCGACCGCGCCGCCCAGGATCAACGCGAGCGCGACACTGGTGGCGTTGACGACCCGGCCCGCTTTCCACAGCACCGCCAGCACGATCACGATCGCAATGACGGAGAAGGCGATCAGCATCCAGCGAACTTTGTCCGGCGAAGGCGTATCGGCAAACAGGCTGAATGCGGCACCGTTGTTATAGACGTGCGTCAGCCAGAAGAAACGCGGGATCATGGTGATGTCCTGCCCCGGCGGAATGTGGCGCACAATCCACAGCTTACTTAGCCGGTCCGCGACGATAACAGCGGCGGCGATGAGCAGGAGTTTCAGGCGTGTTTGCGGAAGGCGGCTGCCGCTCATTGCGCGCCGCCCGCTGCGCTGCCGGCCATGGGAGCGGCGCCAATCGCCTCCAGCGCGGCCACGCAGCGGTCGCACACGGTTGGCCACTGCTGGTTCTCGCCGACATGCACGGAGTAGTTCCAGCAGCGCTCGCATTTTGTTCCATCGGCGGGAAGCGTGGTGACGCCGAGCGCATTCGATGCTTCCGCGCTGAGCTCAACCTGGGACACGTTGAAAAACTCCTTCAGGCTGAACTCATATTTCCTTAACAGTGGTTCGAGCTCTGACGGAATCTCCAGCCGGACCTTCGCTTCGAGCGCTTTGCCAATGCGCTTTTCCTTGCGCGCTTCCTCCAGGCTCTTCAGGACTTCGCTGCGGACTGACATCAGTTGTGCCCAGTCGCCAAGAATTTCTGTCGCATTGGCGGGAGCCAGTTGTTCCGGCCGCGGAAAGAGTGCCAGGTGCACACTCGTTTCGCGACCTTTCACTGCCGGCAGATATTGCCATACCTCTTCGGCAGTGAAACTTAGATACGGCGCGATCAGGCGAACCAGCGCTTCTGTGATGTGCCAGATCGCGGTTTGCGCAGAGCGGCGCGCCGGGTCATTGGGAGCGAAGATATACATCCGGTCTTTGAGCACGTCGAGATACGTGGCGCTCAGGTCGGATGTGCAGAAGTCGGTGATCGCGTGATAAACGCGGTGGAACTCCATCTCGTCATACCAGCGGAGAATTTTGCCGGTAATTTCCGCCGTCCGCGCCAGCATGTATTGATCGAGCGGCAGCATCCGATCGATTGCAACCGCGTCGGTCGCAGGGTTGAAGTCGCCGAGGTTGCCCAGCAGAAAGCGAAATGTATTGCGCAGCTTGCGGTAGATGTCTTCCGCCAGCCGCTTCATCAGCGGAATGCTGGCGACCACATCTTCGCGGAAATCGACGGAGGCCACCCACAGGCGAATGATGTCGGCGCCAAGCTGGTCGGCAATCTCGGCTGGATAGATGTAGTTCCCGAGCGACTTTGATAGCGCGCGGCCCTGTTCATCGAGCGTCCATCCACAGGTTGCCACCCCACGATACGGCGCGGCATTCGTAATGCCCACCGAGGTAAGCAGGGAAGTGTGGAACCATCCGCGATGCTGGTCACCGCCTTCCAGATACAGATCGGCGGGCCGGGGCAGGCCAAAACCCGCTTCTTCTCCCAGTACGGCGGCCCAGCTTGTGCCGGAGTCAAACCACACGTCGAGGATGTCCATCTCCTTCGAGAATTCCTGCCCGCCGCAATTCGGCGTCGTGCAGGTGGCTCCCGCGGGAAGGATTTCTTCCGCCGAATGCGTATGCCACGCATCGGCGCCTTCTTTTTCAAACAGCTCGACTACGCGACGGAAGACTGCTTTATCGAGCAGCGGCTGATGGCATTTCCCACAGAGGAACACCGCAATCGGCACGCCCCAGATACGCTGGCGGGAGATGCACCAGTCGGGCCGGGTGGCGATCATGTTGGAGATGCGTTCCTCGCCCCAGCCGGGGTCCCACTTCACTTTCTTGATTTCGCCCAATGCTCGTTCCCGGAAGGTAGTCGCGGAACCATCGGGATTCTGCATCGGCGTTTCCATGTTGATGAACCACTGCTCAGTCGCGCGAAAGATCACCGGATTATGGCAGCGCCAGCAGTGCGGATATGAGTGTTGAATATCGATGCGGGCCAGCAGCGCGCCTCGCGATTTCAGCAGCTCGATAATCGGTTCATTCGCGTCGTAAATTCTTTTGCCGTCATACTCCGGCAGGCCGTTGCGCAGCCGGCCTTCCGCGTCTACATTGCAGGTTAGATCCAGGCCATAGCGCGCGCCGGTGTAGAAGTCATCGGCTCCGTGCGAGGGCGCGGTGTGAACGGCGCCCGTGCCCTGGTCAGCGGTGACGTAGTCGGCCAGCACGCCGAGGACACTGCGATCGAGAAATGGATGTTGGAATGTGGTGTACTCCAGCTTGCGACCAGGGAAGCGCGCAATTTCTTTCGCGCCGGTGATGCCGGAGGTCTCCATCACCGATTGCGCCAGCGATTCCGCCACGATATAGACCTCGCCATTGGCTTCCATGCGCGACATATTCAAAGTCGGGATGGAACGCCACCGCGAGCGACGCGGGCAGAGTCCACGGAGTGGTGGTCCAGATGACGTGGAGACTTTCTTCCCGGCCAGTGCCGGATCGAGCGCCGCCGGATCGCTGGTCAGGCGATAGCGCACGTAGATGCTGGGGCTGGTGTGCATCTCGTACTCGATTTCCGCATCGGCCAGTGCGGTGCGATCGTGGAAGCACCAATAGACTGGCTTCAATCCCTTGTAAACGAAGCCGCGCTCGCAGGAACTCGAAAAATATCTCGAGCTCGCGCGCTTCGTAGGACTTCGACATGGTCGAATATGGATGGTCGAACTGGCCGAATACGCCGAGCCTTAGAAACTCCGCTCGTTGCAGATCGATGTATTTCGCGGCATATTCGCGGCAGGCGCGCAGCATGTCAACCGGCGCGATTTCGTGTTTTCTGCGGCCCAGCTGCTCGTCAACTTTGATTTCGATCGGCAGCCCGTGGCAGTCCCAGCCCGGCACATAAGGAGAATCGAAGCCGGCCATGGTTTTGGATTTAACGATGAAATCCTTCAGGCATTTATTCATGGCATGGCCCAGGTGAATGGGGCCGTTCGCGTAAGGCGGACCGTCATGCAGCAGATAGATGGGCGCGCCTTTTCGCGCCGCGCGAATCTGCGCGTACAGGTGCGACTCTTCCCAGCGGGCCAGCCGCGCCGGCTCGTTCTGCGGAAGGTTAGCTTTCATCGGAAATTCGGTGTGCGGCAGGTTGAGGGTCGCCTTTAATTCCGGCCCGGTAGGCATAGCTTCTCCGAAGCAAATTTGCTTGTATTCTTATGATAAATGCTCGTCAGGAACTTCTCTTCCGAACGCAACCTATTTGTCCGCCATGCGTCTATTCGATACAGAGATATCCCGGAATCCTTGTGTCTCTTGAAGCGCCAATTGCTGCCGCGGAATGTTGATGGATGGCGGGACGACAAATGCAGGGCGCATCCCGCATAATTGAATAGGCAGCAGTACCCGGCCCCCTTCACCGGCGTATTGTTCAAATGGGTAATGATGTCGAATCAGCTTCTGATACCACCCGAAATCGAGACGGACACTCCGAAGGACCTGAACCAGACGCCGCTTTGGAGCCATGTTCTCCAGGTGGAGGATTCATTCTGGCAATCCTTTTCGGAGAATTTCCGCGAGCGATTTTTTCCGGCAAAGAGCCCGGACCTTCGTCTGGAATCGAAGCCGGTCGCGGTGAAGGATCCTTTCTACACAGAGCCGCTCTGGGTTGGCATTTTTACCGATTTCCGGGATGTTTTCTTTCCGAGGAAGCTGCCTCCGCTTCAGCTTGAATCCCATGCCATTGCGGTGCGCGACCCGCTGGCGCGCGAGCGGGACCGCAAATCGAGCCTGATTTCCGTAGGGCTGCATGTGGCCGCGCTGGCTGCGATAGCCGCCTTCCTGTTCTGGCACCCGAAGAAGAAGGTGATGGTCGCGCAAGTCGTTCCGCAGGCGCATTTCAACATCACTCCTTTTATGCCGCTCCAGGCAAGTCCGACAACCTCGGGCGGTGGGGGAGGAGGCGGCGACCGCGACGTGCTCCAGGCAGCCAAGGGCAAGCTGCCGAAGATCAGCAAAACGCAGTTTGTTCCTCCAGATGAGATCATTCGCAATCCGAAGCCGAAGCTTGCGGTTGAGCCGACCATCATAATGCCGGACAACATCAGGCTGCCGAACAACAATATGCCGAACCTGGGCGATCCCGCGACGGTGGTAAAGGGACCGGCATCGAACGGCACCGGCAATGGTGGCGGCATCGGCTCAGGCAAAAGCGGCGGTGTGGGTTCAGGCTCAGGAGCGGGCGTCGGTCCCGGGAGAAGGCGGCGGATATGGCGGGGGCGTATACCACGTAGGCGGGGGAGTGACTCCGCCGGTTGCGATCTATGCCCCTGAACCGGAATTTTCCGACCAGGCCCGCATGGCGAAATACCAGGGACAGTCAGTGGTGGAAGTGATCGTCGATGTCAAAGGTATGCCGCAGGATGCACGGGTCGTTCGACCGCTTGGGATGGGACTGGACGAGAAAGCACTGGAAGCGGTCAAGCAGTATCGCTTTAAGCCCGCCATGCTGAGAGGCCGGCCCGTACCTGTTCTGATCGATGTGATCGTGGACTTCCACATCTATTAGCGATCCGTGCATTTCGTTTCCGATCGCATCTTCTAACGCGGCGGCAGATTCGTTGCTGCGGACAACATCGCTGCGATTGCGCCCTCCCGTCAGGCCGAACAAACCGAGTAGCCCGAATAGGCCGACCCAACCCCAACCACCACCGTGGTGCCTGTAGTGCGTCCCAATGGGCTGCGTATTGTTCATGTTGTCCGATGGGTTGTTCGCCATTGTTCCATTATTCGGATTGTTCGGTTGTGTGGTGGTCATCGAACTTCCGTTATCGGGCGTCGTAGCTGGTGCGTTGGTTTGCGCCAGCATTCCGGTACTGAGCAACAAAGCCGTGGATAATGCTAAAACCCTTATATTCATCGAATTCTCCTCTCCTACCCTTATTACGATGGATGCGAACATAGGGGCGTTGCCCTCGCCGTGAAAACCTGACGGATGTTGTGGAGTGCTTCCGGCTGACTTTTTTATGAGATTTGCGATTTCGCGCCGCGCACCGGAAGCGAAACACATTCCGCTACGAAGCGTGTGAGTGCGCCGCATGTATACGAGGGTGGTTCAAGAAAAAACTGCGGTTTGTTGCGCGTCAGTTGCGACAACGGATCGGGCCATGCGGCAAGCTCGATGTGCTGAGTGTGCGGGCTGTTTCCGCTCCACAATACCGCGTCCGCGCGCTCCAGAAATTGCTTGGCGGAAGACTTGAAGTCGCGGTTCGCCGGATCGAGCACGGTCAGATACAGGTCGGGTTTCAAAAACTGAAGGACGCTGTTCGACTCTAAAATCGCGTTTGTGGCCAGGGACAGCTCTTTTCGAATGCGGGGCATCGCGTCGGCGAGCTGGCCTTGCCGGGTGCGCACCCAGAAGGACCGCACCGCACCGGCGGCAAGAAAGCGGGCGCTGTCGGTGCCGGTCGCCGGATCACGTTCTTCCGAAACGGCAATTGTGTGCGGGCCGGTTTCGCAGCTGCAGGGTTTTCCGTTCGCGGAACAGATGCCGTGGCCGAATTGGGTGATTTTGAAAGCGGTCCAATCAAACTCCGGCAGGGCCGCGATCAAGCCCGCTACGACGGAGGTCTTGCCGATATTTCGCGTATGTCCGCCGACTACAACGATCGCCATGTCAGTTACTCTTTCGATTTCCGCGCCAGCCTGGCGAGCACTGCGAGACCCTTGAGATATTCGCGCAGCGGTTGGGCCGGCCGGCCCCAGAAAACCATTCCCTCACCGCGCAATTTCTTTTTGCTCAGCACGCCCGCTCCTCCGCCGAGAATCACATTCGGGCCAACTTCCGCGTGCTCCCCGATGCCGACCTGGCCGCCGAGAATGGCGCCGTTTCCGACAGCACTGCTCCCTGAGATGCCGGTCTGCGCAGCAATGACAACATTCTGGCCAATGCGCACGTTATGGCCGATGTGGACCAGATTGTCGAGCTTGGCTCCCTGGGCGATGGACGTTTCTTCCAGTGCTCCGCGGTCGATGGTGGTGTTGGCGCCGATCTCGACATCGTCCTCAATGGACAATATGCCTTGCTGAGGAAATTGTGTGTAGGCCCCGGTAGCCTGGTCGCGCACATAGCCGAAACCATCCGATCCCAGCACACAGCCAGCGTGAACGACCACGCGATCGCCCAGCCTTACTCCGGCATAGATCACCACGTGAGGGAAGATTCTGCAGTCCGCGCCGATCCGGGCGCCATCCGCGATGGCGCAGCCCGCGCCGACCTGCGTCCGCTCACCGATTTGGACATCTTCTCCAACAACGGCATAAGGTGCAATGGAAACACCGGCGGCAATTCGCACGTTGGAGCCGAGGATTGCTGTCGGATGGATTCCCGCGGAATGTGCTGAGGGTCGCAGCAGACGTGAGGCCTGCGCGAACGCGAGCCGGGGATGTGGAACGGTGAGGAGAGGCTTGGTTGGATTTGCAACCGATGCAGCCAGTTGCGCCGTGGTTAGTACGGCTGCGGCGGGCGAGGCCAGCGCTTCCTGCAACGCGCTCTCGCTCTCAGCGAAAAGAAGCGAGGCGCCTTCCGCGGTTCGCACACTGGCTACGCGCTCGAGCCTGGGATTGTCCGCGGGAACTGGTGGGATGAGCCTGGCCTGGAGCATTTCGGCAAGCTGAAGCAGCGGCAGCATAGGGCTATGGTAGCCGATCGGGTGAACAGACCCAGGTTAGGTTCCCACCCCGGCACGCGAAAACCGCGCGTGCCGGGGCCCCGGTTTCGCGAACCCTTCGACAAGCTCAGGGCAGGCTCCGGGGCACGCGCATTCATGAGAATTCGATGGAAATGCGTCAGTAAATCGGCGACTCGCCCGAGGGGCGCGTCTTCCATCTTCGATGTACCCAGAGCCATTGCTCGGGATAGCGCCCAATGATTCCTTCTAACGCTTTGGTGAAGAGCTGCGTATTCGCGATCGCGTCCATCTCCTCATCGCCCGTGTTCACCAATTGCAGAGCCGGTAAAAAGTGCAGGACGTAGCGATTCTCCGAATGGTCCCAGATTAAAAATCCCGGCAACACCGCCGCGCCGGTTCGCAGCGCAATGCGCGCCACGCCTGCAGCGGTGCAGGCCGCGTGACCAAAAAAATCGACGAACACGCCCTGCGGCGGGGTCATGTTCGTATCCATCAAAACGCCCACAGTCTCTCCGCCGCGCATGGCTGCAATTAATCCGCGTGCGAAATCATCTTTGTGCAGAACACGATTGCCATGCTGGCACCGAATACGGTTGACCAATTGATCGACCATCGGATTGTCGAGGCGGCGAATCACCATGCCCATTGGATAACCCGCGAGCGAATGGTAGAAACTCGACAGCTCCCATGCGCCTATATGCCCGGTAAGTACCAGCACGCCTTTACCCCGATGTCTCGCGGCGAGATAGTGCTCCAAACCTTCATAACGAATTAGTCGGTTTGCCTGCTTCAACGAATAGCGGGACATCTGACAGAATTCCGCCAGCTGCCAACCCAGGCTGCGATAAACGGCGCGAAGAATTTGTTTGCGTTCCGAATAAGGTTTGTTGGGGAAGGCCAGCGCGAGGTTTTCCATTCCGGTTCGCCGCAGACGCGGAACTCCGATAAAGGCGAGCCATCCGATGGCGGCTCCGATCCTTCGGGCCACCGCGCGCGGAGGAAGGCCAAGCAGCTTTACCAAAAGCCAGACCAGCGCGAATTCCAATTTTTGGCGCATCTTCAGAGGCTGTGCCAATCTTACCTGTTCCGCGTGCGTGGTCGCTGAGGGGGACGGGAGCGAACAATCGCGCAACCAAATCGCGGATTCGATGTTCTAATGGACGAAGATTTACGCCGCAAGACGGCAAGGAGCCGATCATATGGAGTCATGGAAATTCTGGACGGCATTTGGCGTGGGAGTGGCGGCCGGGGCCACTGTGGCGCTGCTATATGCTCCCCAGACCGGGGACCGAACCCGCCTGCAGATCAGGCGCGGGCTGGATACGGCTGGCGACCGGATACAATCGACGGCCGCCGACCTGAGCGCGAAGGCAGAACAATACGGGAAGCAGGCGGAGAGCGTGATTCGCCGCGGCAGGGAAGTAGTCGATGAGACTTTCACCCGGGCCAGCTCGATCGTGGACAACGTCGACGGATTCATTTAGATTGATTGGCAATACGGGCCGCAAGCCCGCAACCGGCCGTCATCGGCTTGCCGGACTCCGGCGCCAATTTGACGCGCTGATAAAAAGAAGCTCCGCCATGGCGGAGCTTCTTTCGTTTCGATTGGACGTTCCGGACTAGCTGCTAAAGAGCAGGATTCCCTCCGCGGTGCGCTCTTCGCCTTCACTGCCGATAGGGCGATAAAACAGCTGGTTGTTGGCGAGGTAGACCTCAAGGAATGCAGGCCGGTCTGTGATCTGGCCGCCGATCAATGCTTCCGACAGCGGATCTTCGACATAGCGCTGCAGAGCACGACGCAGCGGACGCGCGCCGTAGCTGCGATCAGCCATGGTGCGTTCGAGGATCCATTTCTTTGCATCCTCCATCACCGAAATCGTAATCGCCTTCTGCGCCAGATTGACGTTCAACTGCTGTACCAACAATTCCATGATCTGGATCAGGTCGGCATCGCTCAGCGCCTGGAAGATGATGATTTCATCCAGACGGTTCAGGAATTCCGGATTGAAGGTACGCTTCACCTCGCCCTTAACCAGGTCCTCGACCTTTTCGGCAACCGTATCTTCGAGGTTGGACTGAAAGCCCAGCCCCTGCCGTTTCTGCAGATGCCGTGCGCCGATATTGGAAGTCATGATCAAGATCGTGTTCTTGAAATCGACCGTGTTGCCGAGGCCATCCGTAAGTTGGCCATCTTCAAATACCTGCAGCAGGATGTTGAAGACATCCGGATGAGCCTTTTCGATTTCATCGAGCAACACCACGGAATAAGGAGACCGCTTGACGCGCTCCGTCAACTGGCCGCCCTCTTCATAACCGACATAACCCGGAGGCGAACCGATCAGCTTGGAGACGGAGTGTTTCTCCATGTACTCCGACATGTCGAAGCGGATCAGCGCCTTGTCGCTGCCGAACAGAAAATTGGCCAATGTTCGAGCCACTTCGGTTTTGCCGACGCCTGTGGGCCCCAGGAAAAGAAACGAGCCGATCGGCCGGTTTGGCGATTTCAGGCCTGCACGAGAGCGGCGGATGGCCCGCGCCAGTGCGGAGATGGATTTTTCCTGCGAGATGATGCGCTTGTGAAGTTCTTCCTCCACGCGCAGGAGTTTTTGTGTCTCCTCTTCTTTGATGGAGGTGACGGGAACGCCGGTCCAGCGGCTCACGACATCTTCAATATCTTCCCGCGTCACCACACCCGCGGTTGAATCATCCAGATGATACTTGTCGCGCAAAGCACGCAGGTTTTCGCGCTCCTTGCGCTCTTCATCGGAGTAAAAACGCGCTTTTTCAAACTCGTGATTCGCGATGGCGTTTTCCATGCGATGCACGATGAACTTGATGCGCTTTTGAATTTCTGTGATCTCTTCCGGCAGGGAAGTCTGGCGCAGCTTGACCCGTGCGCCCGCCTCGTCGATCAGATCGATGGCCTTGTCCGGCAGAAAGCGATCGGGAATGTAGCGGCTGGAATGGTAGACCGCGAACTGGATCGAGTCGTCTGTGTAGCTGACGGCGTGAAACTTCTCATATCGATCCTTGATACCCATGATGACTTTGACGGCGTCTTCTTCATTCGGGGGCGGCACTTTGACCGCCTGGAACCGGCGCTCCAGCGAGCGGTCCTTTTCAATCGATTTGCGATATTCTCCCGGAGTTGTCGCTCCAATGCACTGGATTTCTCCACGCGAGAGCGCAGGCTTCAGAATGTTGGCGGCATCGAGCGAACCTTCCGCTGAGCCCGCGCCCACCAGCGTATGGAGCTCGTCAATGAAGATGATCGAGTTCTGGTTTTCCATCAGCTCCTTCATGATGGTCTTCAGCCGCTCCTCAAATTGGCCGCGATACTTCGTTCCCGCAACGATCAGCGAAAGATCGAGACCCAGCACGCGCTTGTCGGCCAGGAAGCTGGGCACATCGCCGTCGGAAATACGTTGCGCGAGTCCCTCGACGATTGCTGTTTTGCCTACGCCCGGCTCGCCAATCAGTACCGGATTGTTCTTGGTCCGGCGGCAGAGGATCTGGATAACGCGATCCACTTCCGCGTCGCGACCCACCAGCGGGTCGAGCTGGTTATCGAGCGCAGCCTGAGTCAGATCGCGCGAGAATTCGGCCAGCATGCTGGATTCACGATTGCGCTGCGCCTGCGGTGCGCGCTCCTGCGTGGTCCGCGCCAGTTCATCCCGGACGGTGGAGAGTCGTAGCCCACGCTCCAGCAGAATTTCCGAAGCGAAGCATTTTTCCTCGCGCAGCAATCCGAGCAGCAGGTGCTCCGTACCAATATGTTTGTTGGAGAGACGCTCGGCTTCCTCCGCCGCATACGCGAGCACGCGCTTGCATTCATTCGAAAGCGGCAGATCAACCGAGGTCGAAACCTTTTCGCGGATCGTAGTGTGCGCCTCAATCTGCTTGCGAATGGATTCAACCGAGGCATGCGACCGCAGAAAGCGATTGCTCAGCGCCTTATCTTCACGCAAGAGACCCAGCAGAAGGTGTTCCGTTTCAATGTAGGGCGAGCCAAACTGGCTGGCCTCGTAGCGAGCGAAAAAGATCACGCGCCGCGCTTTTTCTGTGTACCGCTCAAACATATTCCCCCCTTGGCTCATGCCGGTTCCGAGGTGCTGTCACCGGATGGTAAGGTACACGCCTTTAGATGCCCCAGCGCCGCCCCGGGATTCTGAAGGGGTACGCCGGTCATCTTTGGAGATACGTCGTCCGGCCAGCGGTCGTTCAGCCGGATTTCCTGCAGCCGGCCCTCGTGCAGCCGGAGTGTGCGCCCGCAATGGCTGGCGATTTCCAGGTTGTGGGTTACCAGGATGGAGGTCAGCCGATGAGTCGTATGCAGCCGCGCGAGCAGGTCGAATACAGCTTCGGCAGTACGGTTATCAAGGTTACCGGTGGGCTCGTCGGCCAGCAGCAGGCGTGGTTCAGTTACCAGCGCCCGTGCCAGCGAAACGCGCTGTTGTTCCCCGCCGGAAAGCTCCCCGGCAAGGTGGTGCGTTCTTGCTTCCAGGCCAACTTCGCGTAGCAGTTCCCGTGCCCTCATAAAGGCGGCCTGTTTCGGTTCGTTACGCGCCAGCAGTGGCATGGCCGCATTCTCCAGTGCCGTAAATTCCGGCAGTAGGTAGTGCATTTGCCACACATAGCCAATCTCGCGATTGCGAAATGTGGCCGCCTGTCCCGCTGTGAGTTTTCCTAGCCAAGTTGAGGCGAAGTATACGTCACCGGCAGAAGGACGATCAAGGGCCGCGAGCAAATGCAGCAGCGTACTTTTGCCGGAACCAGATTCGCCAACAATAGCGACCATTTCGCCACGGTTTACGGTTAGATTCAGATCCTCAAAAAGAACCAGCGGCTGCGACCCGCTACAGTACTCTTTCCGCAGGTTTTCGACTTTCAGAAGGACCGTGCTGTCGAAGGTGGCCGGGTTCGGCGAAACACGCGCGCCGTTTGTCCCCTCATTGGCTGAGGGAAATGGTTCGACCGCGGCGCTCGGTTCGCTTTGCATTGTCTGATGCCACCTGTCTCTATCATAGAACCCGGAGATATTGAATGTGACTCGCGCCATTTTGACGAAGGATTCGGCGAGTCGGACGTCTCAAGAGCGACATACCGGTCTGCGGTGCTGTGGGAACGCTGAAGGCGAATGTAGGCTCTTCGCTCGAAATCACAGCGCAAGAAGGGTACTCATTCGTACCGAAGCGCTTCCGCCGGCAAAATCTTGGCGGCTGAAGATGACGGATAGAGCGTCGCCAACAGCGATACCCCTAGCGAAACCAGGGCCACGATCACGCCATCCTGCCAACGTGGGGCGAAGGGCAGATAATCGAGCGAATAGACCTCCGCCGAGAGATGGATAAAGCGGTAATGTCCGCCCGCCCACGCCAGTCCATACCCCACCACAAGGCCAATGATGGTTCCGAAAATGCTGATCAACATTCCCTGCCACAGGAAAATGCGGCGCACCTGCTCGGCGCGTACGCCGTATGACATCAGCACGGCGATGTCGCGCGTTTTCTCCATCACCATCATGGTCAGCGCGATCAGGATGTTCAGCGCCGCCACGCAGACGATCAGAGCGATAACGATAAACGTAACCACCTGTTCCAGGCGGAGGGCGCGAAATAATTCGCGGTTCTCCTGCATCCAGTTGTTGGTCATGAATCCTTTTCCGGCGGCGTTTTCAATCTCTCGGCCAATGCGGTCGGCGTGATAAAGGTCGTCGACCTTAAAGCTGATGACGGATACGACATTCGGCTCGCCGAACAGGTGTTGCACGTCCGCCAGCCGCGCCAGTGCGAAGGATGAGTCGTACTGATAGAAGCCGGAATGGAAGATGCCGGCTACCTGAAATCGCTGATATTTCGGCACCAGTCCGAAGGGCGTCAACTCGCCTTGCGGGCTGGTTACCAGTACCGTCGAGTCAACGCTGGCGCCGATCTGGTTTGCAAGATCGGAGCCAAGCACGATCGGGGGTGGTGCGCCGTCAGTTGGCGATGCCTGGGGAGCGAGTGCCGCCGCGCTGCCTTCCTTCATGTTGTCGAGCAGGGTGCTGACGGTACGCTCTTCTTTTGGCAGAATGCCTTTGATGAGTGCGCCGCCGGAACGCGCGCCGCGTGAGATCAAAACCTGGCCATAGAGGGCGGGAGCTGCCGCGGTGACATGAGGCAGAGAACGCAGACGCTCCGTCAATGCGCGCCAGTGACCGATGCCATCGCTGGCCACGCGCATCAGCTCGATATGCGCCGTCGAGCCGAGCAGCCGCTGCTGCAGATCGCGCCGCATTCCATTGGTGATGGCCAACGCAATGATCAGCGCCGCTACTCCCGCGGCCACCCCGACCACCGAAATCGCAGTGATGACACCGACCAGGGCCTGGCGGCGCTTGGCGCGAAGATAGCGGCTGGCGATGAAAAGCTCAAAGCGCATGGAATCCCTTCCTACTCAACGACAGCTTTCCCGGTCGCCACATTTCCTGCGCGGTCGATCACACGCACCGCGACTACATGCTGCCGGGGTGCGGTGGGCATCACACTGGGCGCGACCTCATCTGTCTCGCGCTTCGGTACAGGCAGCGTGAAATCGTAATGTTCCTGAAGGGAATCGCTCACCTGTCCCACTGGTTCCACGTACTGCCATGGTCCCGCGTCGATCGAGCAGTAGGCGCGCGCTATTGAGGAAAGCTTCGCCTGCGCGTCGAAAGCCACGTGGATCAAATTGTTTTCAACCGTCGTCCGCAGCGGCGACAAGATGGGTGGAGTTGTATTGAGCAGAAAATGCGGGCTGTCTTTATACCCGGTCAATGCCTCGTTGGTAGGTGAGAGGGCGCATCGCTGGCAATAACGCGCAGCGTGTATCCGCCGTCGGGGATTTGCGTCAGATCGAAGGATGCATATGTGTCGTGAATATTCCGCTGGAGCAACTGCCAGTTGGCCTCTCCGTCACCGCGATAGTAGATCAAATAGATGAGATGATCGCCGTTGTCGTCGTGAGCCTTCCACCGCGCTGTCGCCCAGTTCTGACTTCTGACTGCCAGCAGCGGCGACGG
>CAWGME010000005.1:0-31306 GCA_963823595.1 uncultured Acidobacteriota bacterium | reverse complement strand
TGATGGCTTCACCTGCTACCCGGCGCCGCGCCTGCCCGATCGTCACAATACAATCTTCATTATTCGGCTGGAGTTAGAACCGATGTAGCGATATCGGGACTTCTGCGGCCACGGATGAGCCGTCGTAAAGGCTCCTCTATCCAATGTCGTAAAGACTCCTCTATCCAATGATGTCCAATTTCTGAGACCGGAAATTCGGGGAAATTATCTTTTGACCGTTGTGAACACCGGGACGAGGGTTAAGATTGTGGCCGCGAGCAAAGGACACGGGTTCGCGAGAACTACCCTATTCTTTGCCATTACTCGCGGCCTGTTCAGGAAGACAATCCCTACTGTTCGCTCATAGCGATTTGCCCGCCGTCCGTGCGCGTTCGGTCTGCTCACTTGCTAGCGCACGCTCCGCCTTACGCGTCGAGATTAGTTCATCGGGGCTACGCAACACAGCGTAAATGGCCGCCGCGATCGCGGCGCCCACCAGCGGCGCGACGATGAAAAGCCAGAGCTGATGGACCGCCCATCCGCCGGCAAAGACCGCCGGTCCAATGCTGCGCGCCGGATTCACCGACGTGTTAGTGATAGGAATCCCCACCAGGTGATCGAGCGTGACCACCAGGCCGATGGCAATACCGGCAAAGCCCACCGGAGCTTTGATGTCCGTCGAGCCGAGCACGGTAAGCACGAGGAACATGGTCAGAATCATCTCCGCGACGAAGCCCGCTGCCATTGAATAAAGGCCCGGGGAATGGGCGCCGTAGCCATCCGAGGCGAGACCGCTGACATGGGCCGAATAGCCGCCCGGCATTCCATGAGCGATAAAGAGAACGCAGCCCGCCGCGATAATCGCGCCGATGATCTGGGCGATCGCATACATCACCGCATCCTTGCCGCCGATCTTGCGCGACAGCAGCATGCCGAAGGTGACTGCGGGGTTGATGTGACAGCCGGAGATCGGGCCAACGGTGTAAACCATGGCGAGGATCGACAGGCCAAAAGCGAAAGCGATGCCGATATTGTGAATGTGGCTCCCGGCAAGCACTGCGGCTCCCACGCCACCGAAGACCAGAACGAAGGTCCCCACCAGTTCGGCAAAATATCTCTTCATTTTTCCCCTCCTAAAAAGAACCCCTAAGAAATCAACTGAATATACACCTCGGTAGCGTAGGAAGACTGAATAAATACGATTTTGCCTGTTTCAGGAACTAGGGTCTCCGCGCGAAATTCTGGGCGAGTGAAGGTCTGCTATCGATTTAGCCGAAATTCGATGGCGCAAAGAACAGGGGAGCTATCGCCTGCTGGCCTACAACATCAACTCCAACGCACTGCTTACTCGTTAGCGGCGCGAGTTATCTTCTCAGTTGTGCCCGCCAGTCCCAGCACATCCGCATTTGCCTGCATAGCGGCCAGGCAGAATGCAATGTGCCGGTCGAGGTCCACTCCGAGTTCCGCCGCGCCCTTCACGATGTCCTCCCGGTTAACGCCGCGCGCGAAGGCTTTGTCTTTCATCTTCTTTATGACCGATGGAACATTCACGTCCAGAATCGATTTCGTCGGCTTGACCAGCGCGTTCGCGGTCAGAAAACCGGCGAGTTCATCGCAGGCAAACAGCGCCTTATCCAGGTGAGAAACTCGCGGCGTATCGGTGTATTCGGCATGGCCAAGAATGGCGCGGCGGATCTCCTCGGGCCAACCCTGCTCGGCGAGAATGCGGTTCCCGACCCAGGGGTGCTCTTCCGGTGAGGGGTATTTTTCGTAATCGAAGTCATGCAATAGGCCGGTGATGGCGTACATTTCCGCCATCGCCTGCGCTTCGCCTGGCGGCAAACCCAATTCTGCCGCTTGCTTCTCGCCGTAGGCGCGCAGACAGACTTCGACGCTGAGAGCGTGCTTCAGCAGGCTGGCAGACTGGGTATGCTCATTCAGCAGACGCCATGCATCGGCGCGGTCTTTCCGCCGGACTGTGGGCGCATCTTTTTGGGTTTCCGGCGGCGGCAAGGTATCGGACATGTCGAATCTCCCTCTTCCATCATCAGGGGAATACCCGCTTTCGTGGGCTTCTTTTCGGCAATTGTCGGCAATCCTGTATTTTTGTCTTGACAAATACCGTATTTACCCGCAACGTATCGGAAGAAGCACGCTTCAAGCGTGCGACGGATGTCGGCTCTGGCCTCCGTAAATATCTATGGCAACCATGATGGCTCCCGTTGCTTCCAGGGAGGTTCTACGTTGCGACCACTGTAGTCTGGTGCAGTTCAGCACCAGTAATCTGCTGTGTAGACGCTGCCACAAACCCCTGGAGATTGAAGTTCCGGAACCTGTCGTGTCATCCGCCGTTGAGGCGCTCGGCACGCGCACACAGGGCAACCGCTGCTCGAAGGTCGCGGTGCGCCTGCGCGAAATTCGGAATGCGCGTCACCTGAGCCAGCGCCAGTTGGCCGCGCGGCTGGATGTCCCGCGCACCTATATCTCTAAGATAGAAAATGGCCGCGCCATGCCGACGCTGTCTTCACTGCAGCGCCTCGCTACGGCACTTGCCGTGCCCATGTGCGAAATGGTGCATGACGATCGCTACGAACGCGAACGTGAGATCGCAACCATGATGGAGGACCCTTTTCTGGCCGAGATCGGCTTGTGGGCCTCGGGCCTGGATCCGCTGCATCGGGCCATGGTTTTGAGCCATATTCGGGAGATGACAGGCGGAACCCGACGCAGCGCATAAACATCGACGCAGCGCGCCTGCAGTTCATCACCGACCGCCGCTTCGATCAGCTGTGCAATGCAGCACACCACGACCGCCGGTGGGCCTTGTTTGCAGGCGCTCTTGGCACTATGCTACGGTCGAAAGCAGTAGAGGTATCGTCCATTGTCTCCTGTCACCGTACCCGGCCGCCTCAATGAGCTTTCGGCGGACGAGTTGGCGCTTTATCGGCAACTCGACCCGGAGCGGCTGCCGAAGCATATCGCCATCATCATGGACGGCAACGGCCGCTGGGCGGGGCAGCGGCGTCTGCAGCGCTTTTTCGGCCATCAGCAGGGTGCGGAGTCGGTCCAGTACGTGGTGGAGACGGCTTCGCGCATCGACCTTCCCTGGCTGACGCTCTACGCATTTTCCCTCGAGAACAGTTTGCGCCGGCCGGAGACGGAAGTCTCTTTCCTCATGCGTTTATTGCGCACCTACCTGGTGGCGAATGTGAAGCGGATGAACGACAACAACGTCCGTATCGCATATGTCGGGCGCATCGCCGAGTTGCCCAATGAAGTGCAGGAGACGATGCGCTGGGCCGCCGAGCAAACCGCGCACAACACTGGAACCACGCTGACACTCGCATTGAACTACGGCGGCCGCAGCGAAATCGTCGATGCCGTGCGCGTGGCCCTCTCCAGAATTGCAGCCGAACACGATGGCATGCTTCCGCTCGAAGCGGTACTGGCGAGGTTAACCGAGGCGAATGTGTCGGACGCGCTCTACACGGCGCACATGCCCGACCCGGACCTCGTGATCCGCACCAGCGGTGAGATGCGTGTCAGTAACTTTCTGCTCTGGCAGATCGCCTACTCCGAAATCTATGTGACGGAACGGTTCTGGCCGGATTTTCGCGGCAAACATCTGCTGGAAGCAATTCGGGAATATCAGGGCCGCGAACGCCGGTTCGGCGGCTTGGCCAATGCCGCCGACGCGAAGGTAAACGAGCCGGAGCAGGCGCTGGTCCGATAGAGATATGCATCTTGGACCTTCGTCACACGTGCTACCGAGTGTCCGCCTCGCCGATTCAAATTCGATTCCTGCCGAACTTTCCTGACACTTCGATACGCGCTGAAATATTCTCCAGCTCACCGCTCGTTGATAATGTGAATGCAGCGGGATAAAAGCGCGTATGGGCGTTTAGCCACCTACGGAGAAACTAGATACAGATGAAACGCATTCTGACAGCGGTGGTCCTGATTCCGCTGATCCTGGTTCTGATTCTCTGGGGTCCACTGTGGCTGCTGATGCTGGTGGCATGGGCGATCGCGGAACTGGCAATCTACGAATATCTGATGCTGGCGGAAGCTTCCACTCTACGCAGTCCGCGCTGGCTGGTCCTGGTCTGTTGCGCGGTTCTGTTTGCAACCGCTTATTGGTTCTCCGTTTTCCTGTTCCCGGCACTGGGGATTTTTGCGCTTTTGTTTCTAGGAATCTGCTCTCTGTGCTCTCCGCTGGACCATGTGTTGCGTGATGCCGCTTCCGGGTTCTTTGGACTGGTCTATGTCGCGTTTCCGCTCGTGCTGGCCCCGCTGATCACCACCCGGGAAAACGGCACCGCGCAGCTCTTATTCCTTCTGATCGTGGTCTGGGCCGGGGATATCGTGGCGCTCTATGTCGGGCGCTCTGTGGGACGCCATCGGATGGCTCCGATCCTGAGCCCGAAGAAAACCTGGGAGGGTGCGGCCGGATCGGTGGTGGGCAGTGTCCTTGCCGGGCTGGCGCTCGTCGCTTTCGGCTCCCACCTCTCCAGGCATGGTTTTACGTTGCTGCTTTACACAGAGCGGTGGTGGTATTGGGCCGGGTTGGCAATTCTACTGAATGTCGCCGCCCAGATTGGCGACCTGCTGGAGTCGGCGATCAAACGCGGGGCGGGACGAAAGGATTCCGGCTCCCTGCTGCCTGGCCATGGCGGGGTGCTGGATCGCATTGATGCCCTGCTGCTGGCATTGCCGGTACTGTGGTACGCTCTGCTTTTCCGTCAGACATATTGGGATTTTCGATAGCGAAAGACTTGGGGCAGTCATTGAAACATCTCGCCATTCTCGGTTCCACCGGCTCCATCGGTCAGAGCACGCTTCGCATCATCGAAGCGTATCCGGATCGCTTCGCGGTGCTGAGCCTGGCCGCCGGACGCAACCTCGATGCGGCCTTCGAGCAATGCCAGCGCTGGCGTCCTCGCACGGTCTCGCTCGCTGACGAATCTCTGGCCGGCAGGTTGCGCCAGCGGTTGCAGGCTGCGGGCATCACCGGTATCGAGGTGGTCCATGGCTCGGCCGGCACGGTTCACGTTGCCACCCTGCCGGCGGTGGATTTCGTCGTCAGCGCCATCGTCGGCGTAGCGGGGCTGGAAGCGACCTATGCCGCGATTGCAGCCGGGAAAACCGTGGGCATTGCGAACAAGGAATGCATGGTCGCGGCGGGCGAGATTCTGATGGAGGAAGCGCGCCGCCGAAACGTGAACATATTGCCGATCGACAGCGAGCATAATGCGATCCATCAATGTATGCGCGGCGGCAAAACCCAGGAGGTCCGCTCCATCTGGCTGACGGCTTCGGGTGGCCCTTTCCGCACCACGCCGCTCGATCAGTTCCATAACATCACCGTCGCGCAGGCGCTGAAGCATCCTACGTGGAGAATGGGCCAGCGGATCACTATCGACTCCGCCACCATGCTGAATAAAGGCCTTGAAATCATTGAAGCCTGCCGCCTCTTCAATCTTCCGCCGGGCGCGGTCCGGGTGACAGTGCATCCGCAGTCCACAATCCATTCGCTGGTGGAATTTATCGATGGCAGCATTCTGGCGCAGCTCTCGGTCACCGATATGCGACTGCCGATCCTGTATGCGCTCACATATCCCGAACGCATCCAATCTGAACTGACCTTCGACATGACTGCTTTAGCGCAGCTGGATTTTTCTCCTCCGGATTTCGCCCGCTTCCCTTGCCTGCGGCTGGCGTATCAGGCTGCGGAAATGGGTGGAGAGCGCTGCATCGCGCTGAATGCAGCGGATGAAATCGCGGTCGAGGCCTTTCTGGCGGAACAAATTCCTTTCCCCGCCATCCCGCGTACAATTGAAGCTGTGCTGGAGCGGACCCCGGACCGGCATCCTGCAACCATCGCAGAGGTGCTGGAGGCGGACGCTCGCGCCCGGGCGGCTGCCCGTGAAATTCTGGCTTCTGGCCAGAGACGCTAATATGCAAAGAACGGATGCACCCATAGCCGCATGACATTTTTCCTTGTAAGCCTCGTTTCCATGCTGATCTTGCTCGGCATCTTGGTGCTGGTGCATGAATTCGGCCATTTTGCCGTCGCCAAGCTCTGCGGTGTTCGCGTGGAAACCTTTTCCATCGGATTTGGCACGCGCCTGTTCGGTTTCCGCTATGGAGATACCGATTACCGCATCAGTCTGCTGCCTTTAGGCGGCTACGTGAAAATGGCGGGGGAAGTCGGAGGAGAACCGTCTATTGTCACCGGCTCGGATATTCGGCGGGCCACAACACAGTCGAATGCCGAGGAACTTCCTGCCGAAAAAACTTCGGCCGATTCCGGCGACCTCTCGAGCCGGCCCCGCTGGCAGCGTATCCTGATTGCCGTCGCCGGACCCATGGCCAACTTCGTGTTGGCCCTGTTGTTGATGACGGCTTTGTACGTTGGTCATAACGAAGTTCCGAATTATCTTCGCGCGCCCGCCGTAATCGACTACGTCCTGCCGAATTCCGCTGCCGCTGCTGCTGGTTTGCAGGCGGGCGACCACATCGTACGGTTCGACGAAATCCAAAACCCGGACTGGCAGCAAATCATGCTGCGCGCCGTGTTGAACCTGAACCACTCCGTACCGGTGGTCGCACAGAAAGACGGCCAGCGAAAAGACACCCTGCTACACCTGAAATCGCCCTTGGATCCGGACGACTTTACCCTGCAGGACGCGGGATTAACACCGTTCGAACAGACCGGACCATTAAAAGTGGCGATGGTCGAGCCCGGAATGCCAGGCGCGAAAGCTGGTTTGAAGGCGGGAGACGCCATCGTCTCAGTGGACGGCACTGCGCTGCACTCTCTGCCATCCATCATCGTGTACCTGCAGCAGAATGGCGGGCGTCCGGTAACGCTCCAGCTGCTGCGCAATGGAAAACCTCTTGAGTTGACAGTGCAGCCGCAGCAGACCGTGGGGTCTAATGGACAGCCAGATTACAAGATCGGCTTCGCTACCGAGCCGTCGCCTTCTCACATCGAGCGGCTCTCGTTGCCAGAGGCTTTTTCTCAGTCCGTACACGAATTTGCCAAACAATCGACGTTTGTGGCGGATGTGCTGCATCGCGTCGTCACCAATCGCATGTCGGTCCGCACGCTGAGTGGACCCGTAGGCATTGCGCGTGAAACCGGCCATATCGTTTCCCTGCCCGGCTGGACGCCGGTGATGAGCGAGACAGCGAGCATCAGCCTGCAGCTCGGCCTGCTCAATCTGCTGCCGATTCCCATTCTCGATGGCGGAGTGATTCTTATGCTGCTGATCGAGTCCATCATGCGGCACGACTTGAATGAGCACTTCAAAGAGCGTGTTTATCAGGGGGCATTCGTTTTCTTCGTGTTGCTGATGGTTTTCATCCTGTTCAATGATCTGGCGAAAATTCCCAGTTTTGCAAAACTGAAATTGTAGCTGTCAATCACGGTTGGAAGGTCTGGATTTCACATGTGCCGTCTGCCGCAGCGCCGGACTCCTCCAGTTTTTCGTCGTCCGACTCTGAAGCTTTTGCGAGCCTGCTCAATGAGACATGCTCGAATCGCGCGAAAATCAGGCCCGCCGGAATCACCGTCAGAGATGTCACGACGTAGAGGGTAAGCGCGCACGCTGTCGCCGCCTCCGGCCCTACCAAAAGAATGCTCGTCAGCCCATAGATAATGAGCACCTGCGGACCGCCACCGACCGCAGGTAATTGCACAAAAGATCCAAGCATGCTTGCCGCCATTAGAATGATTGTCTGGGCTGGGGTAACCGCAGCCAGCTCTGGCACGCGGAATGCATGGACCACGACGATATACGACCCAGCGATCAGGCCCCAATTCAGGAAGGAATAGAACAGCACCAGCAGCAGGTCGGGTACTCCGGCAATCGCATCCAGACCGTGGCTGAAGGCGAGAATCTTCTCTTCCGCCATATGGCCGGCTTTGGCGGAAAGAACGCCGAATGCACGATGTGCTGCCGCGGCAATTCTGGGCCCGGAGACGCGAATTGCAACCGCGATCAGTGCCAGCAGCAGGGCCGCTGCGATCCCGACATATCCGGCGCGGCGAAACTCCTGGTGGTGCGGAAGACTGCGCACCGAAATCGCCACGGAGAGTGTCACGGCGATGATGGCCGCCGCCGCCAGCAGATCGGATACGCGCTCCACGGCATATACACCGAGCTGAGAGGTGAAGGTTAGCTTCTGCCGCTTGGCGACAAGATACGGTCGGACAAATTCCCCTAGCCGGCCGAGCAGTGCGACCGAGGTAAAGCCGATGAACTGTGCCGGAACCATTTGCGCCGGAGTTGCCGGACGGCTGGAGCGCAGAAAAATACTCCATCGAAATGCGCGTGCGATGTAGGCGATGTAGATCAGCGCTGTACCGAGAGCCAGATACCACCAGCTGATGGAGTCGAACGCCTGCGCCAGCACCGACCACTGGAAGCTTCTCAATGTCCGGAACTGGACATAAACCAGAATTACGAGAAGGGCAAAGACCACGCCCATCGCGAGCCATCGATTTCGTTTCATGCAGGTATTTTCAGCGTCCTTGCTGGATTTCTTGCTGTTTCATCACGGGCGCGTCACAATTGCCGCCATCGTAGATTCCCGCGAAACATGGGATGGTTGCTGCCGCGCTTCCCGCAACTTTCGCTGGTTGTAATCGTGGATCACACGGGCCACATAGCGGCGAGTCTCTGCATAGGGTGGGATGCCTCGATAGTGGTCCACGGCTGCCGGCCCGGCATTGTAGGCAGCCAGCGCCAGGGCAACATTGTCGTGATAGTACATCAGCAGCGCATCCAGGTAGGTGGTTCCCCCAGCGACGTTTTCCTCCGGCGCAAAACTGTCCCGCACCCCCAGATCCGCCGCCGTTCCCGGCATCAGCTGCATTAATCCGCGGGCGCCAGCCCGGGACACAACGTGAGCGTGACCGCCGCTTTCCGCGCGCACCACGCTGGCCAGCAAATCGGGATCGAGATGATGCTTCGCGCCGGCCTCGTTCAGCAGTAGCGGCAAATCTACAGCTGCGGAAGTGGCTTGCGGGCTGGCTGCTTTCTCATGCGTCGCCGGCTGGGGCAGTTCGACAGTTGCTTTCTCCAGAGCGGCAGGGATGAATTCCTGATGGAGAATATCGGCTGGAGAAACATCCACGTAGCTTTCCTCGGAGGGTGCAAGATACAGCCGGATTTGCCCACTGATATTTTTCTGATGATCACAAACCACATCCGACCCGCTGCGCAGATACACGCGTTCAGCGGCATGTGCGGGCACAAGACATGCCGCCACGGAGAACAGGGCCATATTCGCCAGCACGAGTGTCTGCAATCTCTTCATCGAATCCGCCCGCAACCTGAATCCCACCATTCCGCCGCACAAAACCGCGTCACACCGCCATTGTCTTCGGTGCCTTTTCCAGCATACTCAGAATCGCCTGGGCAGCACCATCCTGGTCATTGCTGCCGGTAACCAGCCAGCCATTCCGGGCAGCCATCGCCAGCAGTTCGGCAGGTGCATTCTTCATCACGAACGCCTGCCCGGAAAAGGCCAGCATATCGGCGTCATTCATATTGTCGCCGATACAGGCGATTTCCGCTGCGGAGATTCCCCGTTTGCCCGCCAGCCAGGCGAGTGCATTGCCTTTGGAGCAGCCATGCGGCATCAAATCCACAATACAAAGATCGCGCGCAGCATATTCCGTGCGGTGGATGGACAACTGCCGGCGCAACCGCGTGGCCTCCGGCGCTTTGCTGTCGAGCACCCCCATGCCCTCTTCCATCTGCTGCAAGGTCCCACAGATCATCGCCTGAATCGGCTCATCGCCGGATTCAAAGGCGCGCTCCAGCGGAACGACACATTCAATCTCCTGCACATTCGCATGTACCCAGCGCGGAATCCTGCGGTGCAGCTCCTCGAGGTCTTCGACCACCAGCGCGCCTGGCCCGATACGTTCAAATGTAAAGATAAGCGAGCTGCGAAAGCTGCCGAGATCCTGGCAAAGCAGCCGGGCTGTCGGAATTGGCATGCTGATGCGCCTCAATCTTTCCCCACCCAGCGTGGAGATGATTGCGCCGTTCGAACTGATCAGCACGGTGCCGCCATCAAGGCCCACCGGTTCGAGAACTTTCCATGCGAAACTATGCCGCCGTCCCGTGGCGAAGACGATTTCAAGTCCTGCCTCAACGGCGTTGCGGAGTGCTTCAAACGTCACCGCGGTCATGGTCCCGCAGCTGTTCAGCAGAGTTCCATCCAGATCGCAGACAAGCATTCGCGGACAGCCCGGCAAAGCAAGCGGGTGGGAAGGTGGCATACATCCAGTTTAATGGGCGAAAATGAATGCAGCCGAAAATTAACGGTCGCGTGCGTTGCGCCCAGGAGCATGAACCATGTCGCAGAATTCACCAGAAGTCTGCCCTCACTGTGGGAAACCGATTCGGGGCATAGAACGGAACAATCTCGACTCGCCAAAGAACCCGGCCCGCGAAACCGATAAAACACCAGGCCGCGAGTATGACCATCGCGGTAGTGCAATGCCTCGGCGCACGCGCATGGGCGGCATCATCATCCCGCAGTAATCGCTCAGCCCACGGAACAAAACGGGGAAAAATGACGGAACGCCTGTATTACGCGAACTCATTTCTCACGAATTTCGATGCAGTAGTGACGGAGATTCAGGAGCTTTCCCGTACGGATGGCCAGTCGCTCTGGCGCGTGGCCCTCGATCGCTCCGCCTTCTACCCCACCAGCGGTGGCCAGCCGCATGATCTCGGCCAATTGGTCGCGACCGCGCGAAGTGGGGCCGAGCTGACGGCGGATATCGTCGGCGTGGAGGAAGACGAGCACGGCGAGGTCTGGCACCACACCGCGAAGCCGCTCGGACCGGGCACCACGGTGCGCGGCGTCATCGATCGAGAGCGGCGGCTGGATCACATGCAGCAACATTCCGGTCAGCATCTGCTTTCCGCCGCATTCATCCATGTTTGCGGCGCGCCGACAGCCTCATTCCACTTAGGCGAGACGGTTTCAACAATCGACCTCGCGATGGACAACATTGTCGATCGAACACTCCAGCAGGTCGAGGACCTGGCAAACCGGATTATCGCGGAAGATCGGCCGGTTACGGTCAGCACCGTTTCGCGGGCGCAGGCGGAGACCTGGCTCGCGTCGGGAGAACTACGCAAGCTTCCGCCGCGAGAAGGTGAACTGCGCGTCATCCAGATTGCCGGTAAGCCGCATGGAGACCCCGCCTTCGACCGCAATGCTTGCGGGGGCACCCATGTCCACTCCACTGGCCAGATTGGCGGGCTGCACCTGCGCGGCCTGGAAAAGGTACGCCTGGGATGGCGCGTGGAATTTGTCTGCGGACTGCGCGCTGCCCGAGCCGCGCGAGGCGACTTCAAGGTGCTGGCCGAAGCCGGGCAGTCCCTCTCGGTCGCGCTGACGGAAGTGCCGGAAGCCATCCGGCGGTTGCAGGCTGAAGCAAAACAGGCGACAAAACAGATTCAGGCGCAGATATCGGAGTTGGCGAGCTATCGCGCTGCGGAGTGGATTCGTCAGACACCGATCGAACGCGGGCTGCGAGTGGTGAGGCTGCAACTGACTCCGGCAGATGCCGCCAGCGGCGCTCATGCGAAGCTGCTTGCCGGCAAACTGGTTGCGCAGGGAGAAAAAACTGTCGCGGTTTTCGGGTGGCGACCTACGGCGGAAAATGAACCGGCAACAATCATTCTCGCGCGCAGCCACGATCTCGATCTGGATTGTGGCGCGGCATTGCGGCAGACGCTAAGCAACTATAGCGGGCGCGGCGGCGGCTCGAAAGATCTCGCGCAGGGTTCCGTCCCGCAAGAACAACTGGCTTCCGTCATGAACGATTTGACGGCAGCGGCGAAGCTGCCAACTACAGGCTCGGAAAAGTTCTCGTCGTAATCGATTTCGAATTGTTATAAGGTGCCGGTCATTCTGAGCGAAGCGAAATCCACAGGACGATGGCAGCGCAACCGGAGCGAACATACTCTGGATTCGTCACTTCCTTCAGAATGACTCTCGAAATGTCAACGCGCAATGTAGACTCCTCGGCGCACGAAGCTTTCATCGCTTAGCTGCTTCAGCATGAAATCCGCGACATCGGCGCGCGCGGTGCTTTTTGCCGCGGGCGGCAAAGTATCGGCTTCGATTCGATATCGGCCCGTGTAGGGACCGTTTGTCAGGCGCGGCGGCCGGACAATCGTGTAGTCGACCTCGCTCGCTCGCAGGTGATGCTCCTGCGCCTCCTGGTCTTGAAAAGGATGTTTCAGAAGCGTGCGGACGACGATTGCGAATGCGACCCGAGTCAAACCACTCTGATTGCTGTCGAGGGTGCGCAACCCAGCTCCCGCAGCGCCGAGGACGATGAGGCGCCGCACGCCATGGCCTTTCATGCCGGCAAGCATGTTGGCGCTCGCGCTGTCCAGCAGGCCTCGTTCTCGCAGCGAGCGCGAGCCAATCGCGCTTAAAACCGCATCGCTTCCCGCAATGGCTCTGGCTACAGCATCCGCGTCGCGCACATCTCCCTGGACCTGGATTACCTGCGCAGGCAATTTCGCGTCTGTGGGATTGCGAACCAGGCAGGTGAGTGCGTGCCCCTGCGTCAGGCCCTGCCGCACCAGTTCCATGCCGGTGGCGCCGGTTGCTCCAAAGATCGTAAGCCGCATGGCACTTCCTTCTTTCCTGAACGCGACTCTATCGCTGAACCATTTGAAACAAATTTCGATCGATGTCCTACGGTGCCAAGTGGGTTCCGCGTGCCGAGCGGCAGCTGAAGATCGCCAATACCACAGTGATCAACCCCATCGTGACCACCCGAAAATCCAACACATTGCCGATCACTGCGCCCAACCCGATGACGCCGGCCAGCCAGCCAAGGCAGCCCACGAAACTGATCCACGCCAGCGTACGATCGCCGGGACGTCCAATGCGCAGAACATTAAGGGCGCCAAGAAGCAGCCCGGCCAGAGTCGCCGAAAACGCCATAACATTGTTTCCGGCTGGCTCCGGTACGAGTCCACTGCTCCGATGCCATGCAGCACGCTTCCGATAATTAACAGCCGGCCGCATATGCGATCGACAGCATTCATACCGCGGTTTAGTGGCGGCCTCCATCATGTCCGCCGCCGTGAGCGCCACCGCCGCCACCACTGAAGTGTGGAGCCCCACCACCGGAGTGACCGCCTCTTGCCTCACCTCCGCGGGTCTGCGCGCCACCGCGATTGACAGCACCACCGCGGTTGACTGTGCCACCCCGGTTGTACGCGCCGCCACGGTTGTACGAGCCGCCACGGTTGTACGCGCCGCCACGGTTGTAAACTCCTCTGCCACCCGTGTATCCGCGTGGGCCTCCCGGACGATTAAATCCGCGGTTATACACCGTACGGCTGCGGCTCATATACCTATTGTGGTTGTAGATGACTGCGTGGTTCCGCCAATCAGGGTGCCAGTTGTGATATCCCCAGCCCCAACGCGAATAGACGCCGATCCCAATGCCTACGCCAAAACCAATGGCAAGTCCACTGCCGAAATATACTCCAGCCGAGGGGCCGTAGTAGTAGCCCGGAAAAACACCAAACGGTGAACCGTAGACCACCCAGGGGTTGTACATCGGGACATACACCACATCTGGATTCGCGGGCGCAATGACGATATCGCCATCCTCGTCACGGACAACCTGCTGCGGAGTATTACGCAGGGTTCCGGCTGCCTGTGCGCGGCTGCGCATTGTTTGCACGGCGGACATCACGTCCTGCGGCTGGTTGTAGTAAGCATTGCCCAGGTCCGTCGTCCACTGAATATTCCGATCCATCTGCGCAAGCACGGAGGGAAATGCGACCAGAGCCTTTACGCTTGGATCCCAGTTTTGCGTGTTGGCCGCCGCAGCCACCTGATCGGGGGGCATATTGCCCTGCGCCTGCAGCCAGCGGTCCGCTTCCACAACTTCAGAAGGGTACGTGGAAGCTGCCAGAACCTGGGCTACCAGCGCATCGGGATAAAGCGCGATGGGAGCGACCATCTGCTCCAGCTGCTGAGGATCGAGAGGCTGGCCCTGCGGAGCGCCTGGATAAGCGGGGGGGGCGCCCTGGTCTGAATACTCTTCACCCTGCTGAGGCGGAGGGGCGCCTTGATCCTGCGGCGGAGGCCCTTCCTGTTCTGAATACGCTCCACCCTGCGGAGGAGGCGGGGGCGGCGCGCCTTGATATTGCTGCTGCGGTTCGTTTTGATACTGCGAAGGCGGTGCACCCTGGTCCGAATACGCTCCCCCCTGCTGCGGCGGAGGAGGCGGTGCGCCCTGATACTGCTGCGATTGCGGCGCGTAGGTTGACTGAGCAAACAAATCACCCGTTCCCATGGGAACGATCAGTACAATCAGCGCCATTGCGGATAACTGCTTGAGCGTTCGCGCCATCAATCCAATTCCATTGAGCCGCGCCTGATCCTGAGGAAGAGTGCTGTTCAGTCCTTCGATAAAGGAGGCGATCGGAGCTGCATGCTTCTTAGTATTCGCTTTCATTTGCCCTCACTAACTTTCGGCAGACCGGCATGCCTCCCCACCAACTGCCTCGCGGCAAGTGGCCAGGCTTTTTGTGTGAAACGCCGGAGGTTCGCGAGTGCCATCTTTGCACATCGCATGCACGGTGGCAATACGTTTCTCTGGCGGCTCGCGCCGGTAAAGCCTTACAGTTCCATTGTCTTCATGAACCCCTCCTGGGTCTGATAGTTGCGCGGTCATTCTGTTTCTCAGCCAAGAAGCACATGACCTGGATACGGCCAAAGCGTACCGCAGGTCCGGTTGTATTTCCAATCTCGCATCTGGCACGCGTTGCCACCCTTCCGTCAGAAACCCTTCGGCTCTACTCTATAGATGTGCATATCGTGATCTGGGCTGGCATTCGGAATTATCTCTTGGCGACCGGTCTTCTCGCGACGGCATGTATACCGGCGGTGCTGGCGCAGACGCCAGCCGCCGCCCCGCTGCCCCGGCCAGCAGCTTCTCTTAGCTCTGTGCCCATTTATCCGTTGTCGCAAGTACATCGCGGCCTGCATGGCACTGCTTACACGGTCTTTGAAGGCAGTAAGCCGGAGCCGATCGACCTCGAGATTCTCGGCGTGCTGCGCGACGCCATCGGTCCGGGGAAAGACATGATTCTGGCACGTCTGACCGGCAGCAAGGCGGAATATTTGGGAGTTGCTTCCGGGATGAGCGGGACCCCGGTCTATATCGACGGCAAGCTGGTCGGAGCCATCGGGTTCCGCATCGGTCAGTTCACAAAGCAGCCAATCGCGGGTATTACCCCCATTCAACAGATACTTGAAGTAGTAAGCGAAAGTAATAGCAACAGCTCGCCTGCTTCTGCTGCCGAGACGCGGGCTAGTGTTGCTTCGGTGGCTTCCGGTTCGAGCTGGTTGCCCGGCGGCGGCGCACTGCAACCGATCGACACTCCGCTGACTTTCGAGGGTTTCTCATCGACCGCGATCGACCTGTTTCGGCAGCATCTTCCGTCGAGCGGACTGACTCCCGTCTCCGGACTTGGTGGCGCCAGTCCGAACGAAGTCGATGCCGCGCCCGTGGTTCCCGGCTCAGCCATCAGCGCCATCATCGTCTCCGGCGATTTCAATATGGCAGCCAGCTGCACCGTGACCTATGTCGATCCCAAACGTCTTCTCGCCTGCGGTCATCCGATCACCCACTTTGGCGATATTTCTCTGCCAATGACGAAAGCGGTGGTCATCACTACCGTCGCCTCATCGAGCAGTCCCATGAAGATTATCGACACCACGCAGACGATCGGATCATTTACCGAGGATCGTGAATCCGGAATCCTCGGAGTGTTCGGCAAGCCGGCGCATATGATTCCGGTCACCCTGTCCATTCACGGCATCGGCCAGCCGCACACGTACCACTTTGCTGTGGCGGATCATCCACGCCTGACCTCAGCCTCTCTGGTTGCCACGATCTTTCAAGCCCTGCAGGACACGAACGGATACAACGATCCTTCCACCTACAGGTTGAACGGTGAAATCAGCGTAGCCGGATACCCTTCCGTAAAGATCGATGATTGGATCGCGGCGGGGGATCAGCAGACATCCGGCATTACGACGGCAACTGCAATTGCGCAGCGGGTTGACAGGATTTTCAGCAATCCGCGCGAGCTGCCTTCGATTCGCGCCGTCTCCCTGGATCTCGAGGCAATTTCGGGAGAGCATTCGGCGACGCTCGCGGATGCGCACGTGCTCGATCCCACTGTTCATGCCGGGGATCGGGTGACCGTCGAGGCGGTCCTGCATCCGTACCGCCAACCGGCCCGCGTGATGCGCATGAAGGTTCGACTGCCTGAGACTCTGCGGCCCGGCCCGGTACGGCTTCTGGTCAGCGACGGCGTCACGCTGGATCACACCCTGCATCTGATTCCCAATCCAACCGCTCCGCCGCCCAGCCTGCGGGAAACAGTCGCGCGGTTGAACGAACTGCATCCGACCAATCGGCTGTATGTCACGCTGCTGGCTCCCGTACCGCAGGCCATATCGCATGGACATGACCTGCCCGCGGTACCATTGTCGGTGGCGAACATACTGCAGCCGGACGAAGGTGGCGAGGGATTTACCATCGACGGCGAAACCGCCGTTGCCCTTGCCTCCGAGCACCTCGACTTGGTGCTGAGCGGCTCCCGTGTGATTACGGTGGACGTGCAACCGTGATGAACGTGCTTTTCGGAATCCAATTCTTTTCTGCGTGTATCTGGAGCGCGACACAGCCATTGCTTTGGGTACACTCAAAAGCAGCATGCGGATTCGCCTTCTAGGTTTTTTGCTTCTTTCCGTCTCGATCTTCGCGCAGGCCCAGGGCACGCAGCTCTGGAAACAATCCAACTACGAAAGCTTTGAAAAAGGTACGCCGCACGGCGTCGCCATCCGCAGTGACGGCAGGCTCGAAACCTCCCCGCCGGCGGTGGAAGTATTGACGACCCAGGCCTCTTCCATCTGGTCGATCGCTGCGGATAAGCACGGCAATGTATATCTGGGCACCGGCTCGCCGGCCACGGTGCTGAAGGTGGCTCCGGACGGTACTTCCACAAAGCTGCTGGAGACGAAGGATGTCTCGGTGCAGGTTGTGCGAATGGGCCCGGATGGAATGCTCTACGCCGCCACGCTGCCGAACGGCAAGGTATACCGCATCGATCCGAACGGCCCTGCTGTCAAGCCGGACGCAACGCCGCAAGACCATGCTGCCGCAACCGTGGTCTTCGATCCCGGCAAGCTCGATCCCAAACCTAACTACATCTGGGATCTTGCATTCGACGCCAGCGGCCGTTTATACGTTGCCACCGGCGGACCGGCTGCAATTTATCGCGTGGATCTAAAGCATCCATCGGTCCAGCCGGAGAAGTTTTTCTCAAGCAGCGAACAGCACATTCGCTCGCTCCTGTTCGCTAAAGACGGAACGCTGTATGCGAGCACCGACGGTCGCGGCCTGGTGTATCGCATCTCGCCGGATGGCAAAGGCTTCGTGCTGTTTGAATCGCCGAAGCAGGAAATTCCCGCCATGGCCCTCGACCCGCAGGGCAATCTCTATGTAGCCGCGCTGGGCGACAAGGGTCGGTCCACTCTGCCGCCGTTGACAGTCCACAGCGAGCCGACGATGATGGCGACCATCCGAATCGTGGTCCCCGGCTCCGTGGAATCTTCCAACGACAGCACCCTGATTCCCAATGGAACGGTGATCTATCAGATTGCGCCGGATGGCGCTCCGCGCGAGCTGTGGGCGTCGAAGCACGATGTCGTGTATGCGCTGGCGTGGCAGCAAGCTCCGGGCCAAGGAGAAAGTGGTCTGCTCGCCGGCAGCGGCAATGAAGGGCATCTGTATCGCATTGCGGCGGATGGAACGTATGCCGACCTGGCGCACCTCGAAGCCAAACAGGCGACAGGATTCGCCCTGGCTGGCAACAATGTTTACGTTGCCACCAGCAATCTCGGCAAACTGTATCGGCTTTCTTCGACAGCCGCAGAAAAAGGCGGCTCGACGTATATCAGCCAGGTTCACGACGCAAAATTCTTTTCTCGATGGGGCCGACCGCAGGTGCGTGCTTCGGGCAGCTACGATCTGTTCGCGCGTGTAGGAAATATAGAACAACCCGCGGAAGGCTGGAGCAACTGGCTGAATGTAACGCCGGGCGCACGCGCCGCCACCCTGCCAAAAGCGCGGTTTCTGCAGTGGAAAGCGGTTTTCCATCCCGGCGCGACCTTGAATGAAGTCGGCTTTTTCTACCTTCCCCAGAATGTCGCTCCGGTAGTCGAGGACATTGTGGTGCAGTTGCACGCCCGGGTAACGGCGAGCGCAAGCGAGACACAATCTCCCGCCGTGCAGATTAATTTCCCGCCCAGCACGACCAGCGAAGTTTCCTATCAGCTCGAGGAGACACCGTCGCCGCTGCTGGCAGTCAGAAGTCAGAACTGGGCGACAGCGCGGTGGAAGGCTCACGACGACAACGGCGATCATCTCATCTATTCGATCTACTATCGCGGTGACGGAGAGGCCAACTGGCAGTTGCTCCAGCGGAATATTCACGACACATATGCATCCTTCGATCTGACGCAAATCCCCGACGGCGGATACACGCTGCGCGTTATCGCCAGCGATGCGCCCTCTCACCTACCCAACGAGGCATTGACCGGGTATAAAGACAGCCCGCATTTTCTGCTCAATACAACTCCACCCATCTTGTCGCCGCTGCGGACGACGGTTGAAAACAATTTGATCCACGTGGCTTTCGACGCGCAGGCGAAGCTTTCCTCAATAGCGCGCGCCTACTGCTCGATCGACGCGGGACCATGGCAGTACGTGGAACCAGTGGGACAGGTGAGCGATTCCCTTCAGGAACATTACGATTTCACGCTGCCTGTACCGAAGCGCGTGACAGATGAGGTCGCGCCCAGTGTGATGCCCACCGCACCCCGGCAGCATGTAGTCGCGGTGCGTGTGATCGACCGCGCAGGAAATGTGGCGACCGGGAAAGCTGTCGTTGAGTAGGCAGGGATTCCATGCGCTTTGAGCTGTTCATTGCCAGCCGCTATCTTCGCGCCAAACGCCGCCAGGCCCTGGTCGGTGTCATCACTGCGATTTCGGTGGTCGGCGTGGCCGCGGGAGTAGCGGCGCTGATCATTGCCCTGGCCATCACCAACGGCATGCGGCGCGATCTGCAGCAGCGGCTGCTCGGCTCGACGGCTCATATCGAATTGATGCGCGTTGCCAGCGATGGGATCGGTCACTGGCGCGCATTGACGGAGCGGCTGCGTTCTCTGCCTCATGTCACTGCGGCAGCGCCTGCCCTCTATGGCCAGGTTTTAATCTCACGCGGCGCGCGTTCCGGTGGCGCATTGATCAAAGGCATTCTGCCAAAAGAAGAGCGTACCGTCAGCACCCTGCTCGACAACATGCAGGAAGGCAGCGCGGCGGCACTTGCTCCCCAGGCATCGCCAACTGACGGCGCACCACCGCCGATTGTGCTTGGTTCCGATCTTGCAAACCAGATTGGCGCCCGGGTTGACTCGACGGTGTTGGTAACCAGCCCGCAAGGCGAGTTGACGCCCTTCGGACTGGTGCCGAAATATCAGCGATTTCAGGTAGCCGGCATCTTCCATTCCGGCTTCTATCAGTACGACTCATCCTTCGCACTGGCGCGGCTGGCGGATGTGCAACACCTGTTCGGTGAGCCGAATCTCGTATCCGTCATCAGCTTTAAAGTCGACGACCTTTATCACGCCGATCGCATTGGCCGAGAGATCGAAAACGCCGCCGGAAAAGGATTCATGACCAACAACTGGATGCAGGAGAACCGCGAATTATTTCGCGCCCTGCGCCTGGAACAGGTGGTTACGTTTATCGTTATCGCTCTGATTGTCTGTGTGGCGGCTCTGAATATCCTGATCGCGCTGACCATGATGGTGATGGAAAAAACGCGCGACATTGCCGTGCTGATGTCATACGGCGTACGCGCCTCGCAGGTGCGCCGCATTTTCCTGTGGCAGGGAATGTTGATCAGCATTTTCGGAACCATCATTGGCCTTGTGGTGGGGTATGGACTGGCGTGGGCGGGCGGACATTACCGCTTTATCCATCTCTCGGCGGAGGTCTATTCGCTCGATTATCTGCCCTTCGCCCCACGTTGGCAGGATGGCGTGATCGTGGCCCTGGTTTCGCTAGGGGTATCGCTGTTGGCGACGCTCTATCCGTCGTCTTCAGCCGCCAAGATTTTGCCGGCGGAAGCGCTTCGGTACGAATGAGTACCCTTCTTGCGCTGTGATTTCGAGCGAAGAGCCTACATTCGCCTTCAGCGTTCCCACAGCACCGCAGACCGGTATGTCGCTCTTGAGACGTCCGACTCGCCGAATCCTTCGTCAAAATGGCGCGAGTCACATTCAATATCTCCGGGTTCTATGATAGAGACAGGTGGCATCAGACAATGCAAAGCGAACCGAGCGCCGCGGTCGAACCATTTCCCTCAGCCAATGAGGGGACAAACGGCGCGCGTGTTTCGCCGAACCCGGCCACCTTCGACAGCACGGTCCTTCTGAAAGTCGAAAACCTGCGGAAAGAGTACTGTAGCGGGTCGCAGCCGCTGGTTCTTTTTGAGGATCTGAATCTAACCGTAAACCGTGGCGAAATGGTCGCTATTGTTGGCGAATCTGGTTCCGGCAAAAGCACGCTGCTCCATTTGCTCGCGGCCCTTGATCGTCCTTCTGCCGGTGACGTATACTTCGCCTCAACTTGGCTAGGAAAACTCACAGCGGGACAGGCGGCCACATTTCGCAATCGCGAGATTGGCTATGTATGGCAAATGCACTACCTACTGCCGGAATTCACGGCACTGGAGAATGCGGCCATGCCACTGCTGGCGCGTAACGAACCGAAACAGGCCGCCTTTACGAAGGCACGGGAACTGCTACGCGAAGTTGGCCTGGAAGCAAGAACGCACCACCTTGCCGGAGAGCTTTCCGGCGGGGAACAACAGCGCGTTTCGCTGGCACGGGCGCTGGTAACTGAACCACGCCTGCTGCTGGCCGACGAGCCCACCGGTAACCTTGATAACCGTACTGCCGAAGCTGTATTCGACCTGCTCGCGCGGCTGCATACGACTCATCGGCTGACCTCCATCCTGGTAACCCACAACCTGGAAATCGCCAGACATTGCGGGCGCACACTCCGGCTGCACGAGGGCCGGCTGCAGGAAATCCGGCTGAACGACCGCTGGCCGGACGACGTATCTCCAAAGATGACCGGCGTACCCCTTCAGAATCCCGGGGCGGCGCTGGGGCATCTAAAGGCGTGTACCTTACCATCCGGTGACAGCACCTCGGAACCGGCATGAGCCAAGGGGGGAATATGTTTGAGCGGTACACAGAAAAAGCGCGGCGCGTGATCTTTTTCGCTCGCTACGAGGCCAGCCAGTTTGGCTCGCCCTACATTGAAACGGAACACCTTCTGCTGGGTCTCTTGCGTGAAGATAAGGCGCTGAGCAATCGCTTTCTGCGGTCGCATGCCTCGGTTGAATCCATTCGCAAGCAGATTGAGGCGCACACTACGATCCGCGAAAAGGTTTCGACCTCGGTTGATCTGCCGCTTTCGAATGAATGCAAGCGCGTGCTCGCGTATGCGGCGGAGGAAGCCGAACGTCTCTCCAACAAACATATTGGTACGGAGCACCTGCTGCTCGGATTGCTGCGCGAGGAAAAATGCTTCGCTTCGGAAATTCTGCTGGAGCGTGGGCTACGACTCTCCACCGTCCGGGATGAACTGGCCCGCACCACGCAGGAGCGCGCACCGCAGGCGCAGCGCAATCGCGAATCCAGCATGCTGGCCGAATTCTCGCGCGATCTGACTCAGGCTGCGCTCGACAACCAGCTCGACCCGCTGGTAGGTCGCGACGCGGAAGTGGATCGCGTGATCCAGATCCTCTGCCGCCGGACCAAGAACAATCCGGTACTGATTGGCGAGCCGGGCGTGGGCAAAACAGCCATCGTCGAGGGACTCGCGCAACGTATTTCCGACGGCGATGTGCCCAGCTTCCTGGCCGACAAGCGCGTGCTGGGTCTCGATCTTTCGCTGATCGTTGCGGGAACGAAATATCGCGGCCAATTTGAGGAGCGGCTGAAGACCATCATGAAGGAGCTGATGGAAAACCAGAACTCGATCATCTTCATTGACGAGCTCCATACGCTGGTGGGCGCCGGCTCGGCGGAAGGTTCGCTCGACGCCGCCAACATTCTGAAGCCTGCACTCTCGCGTGGAGAAATCCAGTGCATTGGAGCGACAACTCCGGGAGAATATCGCAAATCGATTGAAAAAGACCGCTCGCTGGAGCGCCGGTTCCAGGCGGTCAAAGTGCCGCCCCCGAATGAAGAAGACGCCGTCAAAGTCATTATGGGCATCAAGGATCGATATGAGAAATTTCACGCCGTCAGCTATACGGACGACTCGATCCAGTTCGCGGTGTACCATTCCAGCCGCTACATTCCCGATCGCTTTCTGCCCGACAAGGCCATCGACCTGATCGACGAGGCGGGCGCGCGGGTTAAGCTGCGCCAGACTTCCCTGCCGGAAGAGATCACGGAAATTCAAAAGCGCATCAAGTTCATTGTGCATCGCATGGAAAACGCCATCGCGAATCACGAGTTTGAAAAAGCGCGTTTTTACTCCGATGAAGAGCGCAAGGAGCGCGAAAACCTGCGTGCTCTGCGCGACAAGTATCATCTGGATGATTCAACCGCGGGTGTGGTGACGCGGGAAGATATTGAAGATGTCGTGAGCCGCTGGACCGGCGTTCCCGTCACCTCCATCAAAGAAGAGGAGACACAAAAGCTCCTGCGCGTGGAGGAAGAACTTCACAAGCGCATCATCTCGCAGGAAAAATCCATCTCCGCACTGGCGCGGGCCATCCGCCGCTCTCGTGCAGGCTTGAAATCGCCAAACCGGCCGATCGGCTCCTTTCTTTTCCTGGGGCCCACAGGCGTCGGCAAAACCGAAGTGGCTCGGACGTTGGCCAATTTTCTGTTCGGCAGCGACAAGGCGCTGATCCGCTTCGACATGTCGGAGTACATGGAGAAACACTCCGTCTCCAAGCTGATCGGTTCGCCTCCGGGTTATGTCGGTTATGAAGAGGGCGGCCAGTTGACGGAGCGCGTCAAGCGGTCTCCTTATTCCGTGGTGTTGCTCGATGAAATCGAAAAGGCCCATCCGGATGTCTTCAACATCCTGCTGCAGGTATTTGAAGATGGCCAACTTACGGATGGCCTCGGCAACACGGTCGATTTCAAGAACACGATCCTGATCATGACTTCGAATATCGGCGCACGGCATCTGCAGAAACGGCAGGGGCTGGGCTTTCAGTCCAACCTCGAAGACACGGTTGCCGAAAAGGTCGAGGACCTGGTTAAGGGCGAGGTGAAGCGCACCTTCAATCCGGAATTCCTGAACCGTCTGGATGAAATCATCATCTTCCAGGCGCTGAGCGATGCCGACCTGATCCAGATCATGGAATTGTTGGTACAGCAGTTGAACGTCAATCTGGCGCAGAAGGCGATTACGATTTCGGTGATGGAGGATGCAAAGAAATGGATCCTCGAACGCACCATGGCTGATCGCAGCTACGGCGCGCGTCCGCTGCGTCGTGCTCTGCAGCGCTATGTCGAAGATCCGCTGTCGGAAGCATTGATCGGCGGCCAGATCACAGACCGGCCTGCATTCCTTGAGGTCTACCTCGCCAACAACCAGCTCTTTTATCGCCCTATCGGCAGTGAAGGCGAAGAGCGCACCGCGGAGGGAATCCTGCTCTTTAGCAGCTAGTCCGGAACGTCCAATCGAAACGAAAGAAGCTCCGCCATGGCGGAGCTTCTTTTTATCAGCGCGTCAAATTGGCGCCGGAGTCCGGCAAGCCGATGACGGCCGGTTGCGGGCTTGCGGCCCGTATTGCCAATCAATCTAAATGAATCCGTCGACGTTGTCCACGATCGAGCTGGCCCGGGTGAAAGTCTCATCGACCACTTCCCTGCCGCGGCGAATCACGCTCTCCGCCTGCTTCCCGTATTGTTCTGCCTTCGCGCTCAGGTCGGCGGCCGTCGATTGTATCCGGTCGCCAGCCGTGTCCAGCCCGCGCCTGATCTGCAGGCGGGTTCGGTCCCCGGTCTGGGGAGCATATAGCAGCGCCACAGTGGCCCCGGCCGCCACTCCCACGCCAAATGCCGTCCAGAATTTCCATGACTCCATATGATCCGCTCCTTGCCGTCTTGCGGCGTAAATCTTCGTTCATTAGAACATCGAATCCGCGATTTGGTTGCGCGATTGTTCGCTCCCGTCCCCCCTCAGCGACCACGCACGCGGAACAGGTAAGATTGGCACAGCCTCTGAAGATGCGCCAAAAATTGGAATTCGCGCTGGTCTGGCTTTTGGTAAAGCTGCTTGGCCTTCCTCCGCGCGCGGTGGCCCGAAGGATCGGAGCCGGCATCGGCTGGCTCGCCTTTATCGGAGTTCCGCGTCTGCGGCGAACCGGAATGGAAAACCTCGCGCTGGCCTTCCCCAACAAACCTTATTCGGAACGCAAACAAATTCTTCGCGCCGTTTATCGCAGCCTGGGTTGGCAGCTGGCGGAATTCTGTCAGATGTCCCGCTATTCGTTGAAGCAGGCAAACCGACTAATTCGCTATGAAGGTCTGGAGCATTATCTCGCCGCGCAGACATCGGGGTAAAGGCGTGCTGGTGCTTACCGGGCATATTGGCGCATGGGAGCTGTCGAGTTTCTACCATTCGCTGGCGGGTTATCCGATGGGCATGGTGATTCGCCGCCTCGACAATCCGCTGGTCGATCAATTGGTCAACCGTATTCGGTGCCAGCATGGCAATCGTGTTCTGCACAAAGATGATTTCGCGCGCGGATTGATTGCGGCCATGCGCGGCGGAGAGACTGTGGGCGTTCTGATGGATACCAACATGACCCCGCCGCAGGGCGTGTTCGTCGATTTTTTTGGTCACGCGGCCTGCACCGCTGCCGGCGTGGCGCGCGTTGCGCTGCGAACCGGCGCGGCGGTGTTGCCGGGATTTTTAATCTGGGACCATTCGGAGAATCGCTACGTCCTGCACTTTTTACCGGCTCTGCAATTGGTGAACACGGGAGATGAGGAGATGGACGCGATCGCCAATACGCAGCTCTTCACCAAAGCGTTGGAAGGAATCATTCGGCGCTATCCCGAGCAATGGCTCTGGGTGCATCGGCGATGGAAGACGCGCCCGTCGGGCGAGCCGCCGATTTACTGACGCATTTCCATCGAATTCTCATGAATGCGCGTGCCCCGGAGCCTGCCCTGAGCTTGTCGAAGGGTTCGCTAAACCGGGGCCCCGGCACGCGCGGTTTTCGCGTGCCGGGGTGGGAACCTAACCTGGGTCTGTTCACCCGCTCGGCTACCATAGCCCTATGCTGCCGCTGCTTCAGCTTGCCGAAATGCTCCAGGCCAGGCTCATCCCACCAGTTCCCGCGGACAATCCCAGGCTCGAGCGCGTAGCCAGCGTGCGAACCGCGGATGGCGCCTCGCTTCTTTTCGCTGAGAGCGAGAGCGCGTTGCAGGAAGCGCTGGCCTCGCCCGCCGCAGCCGTGCTGACCACGCCGCAACTGGCTGCATCGATTGCAAATCCAACCAAGCCTCTCCTCACCGTTCCACATCCCCGGCTCGCGTTCGCGCAGGCGTCACGTCTGCTGCGACCCTCAGCACATTCCGCGGGAATTCATCCGACAGCAATCCTCGGCTCCAACGTGCGAATTGCCGCCGGTGTTTCCATTGGCACCTTATGCCGTTATTGGAGAAGATGTCCAGATCGGCGAGCGGACGCAGATCGGCGCGGGCTGCGCGATCGCGGATGGCGCCCGGATCGGCGCGGACTGCAGAATCTTTCCTCGCGTGGTGATCTATGCCGGAGTAAGGCTGGGCGATCGCGTGGTCGTTCATGCTGGCTGCGTGCTGGGATCGGATGGTTTCGGCTATGTGCGCGACGAGGCAACCGGGGCCTACACACAATTTCCTCAGCAAGGCACGTTGTCGATCGAGGACGATGTCGAGATCGGCGCCAACACCACCATCGACCGCGGAGCACTGGAAGAAACGTCCATCGCCCAGGGAGCCAAGCTCGACAATCTGGTCCACATCGGCCATAACGTGCGCATTGGCCAGAATGTTGTCATTGCGGCGCAGACCGGCATCTCAGGGAGCAGTGCTGTCGGAGACGGCGCCATTCTCGGCGGCCAGGTCGGCATCGGCGAACACGCGGAAGTTGGCCCGAATGTGATTCTCGGCGGAGGAGCGGGCGTGCTGAGCAAAAAGAAACTGCGCGGTGAGGGAATGGTTTTCTGGGGCCGGCCGGCGCAGCCGCTGCGCGAATATCTCAAGGGTCTCGCAGTGCTCGCCAGGCTGGCGCGGAAAGCGAAAGAGTAACCGACATGGCGATCGTTGTAGTCGGCGGACATACGCGAAATATCGGCAAGACCTCCGTCGTAGCGGGCCTGATCGCGGCCCTGCCGGAGTTTGATTGGACCGCTTTCAAAATCACGCAATTCGGCCATGGAATCTGTTCCGCGAACGGAAAACCCTGCAGTTGCGAAACCGGCCCGCACACGATTGCAATTTCGGAAGAACGCGATCCGGCGACCGGCACCGACAGCGCCCGCTTTCTGGCCGCCGGCGCGGTGCGGTCCTTCTGGGTGCGCACCCGGCAAGGCCAGCTCGCCGACGCGATGCCCCGCATTCGGAAAGAACTGTCCCTGGCCACAAATGCGATTTTGGAGTCGAACAGCATTCTTCAGTTTTTGAAACCCGACCTGTATCTGACCGTGCTCGATCCGGCGAATCGCGACTTCAAGTCTTCCGCCAAGCAATTTCTGGAGCGCGCGGACGCGGTGTTGTGGAGCGGAAACAGCCCGCACACTCAGCACTCGAGCTCGCCGCATGGCCCGACGCGTTGTCGCAACTGGCGCGGAACAAGCCGCAGTTTTTTCTTGAGCCGCCCTCGTATACATGCGACGCGCTCACAGCTTCGTAGCGGAATGTGTTTCGCTTCCGGTGCGCGGCGCGAAATCGCAAATCTCATAAAAAAGTCAGCCGGAAGCACTCCACAACATCCGTCAGGTTTTCACGGCGAGGGCAACGCCCCTATGTTCGCTTCCATCGTATTAAGGGTAGGAGAGGAGAATTCGATGAATATAAGGGTTTTCGCCTTATCCACGGCTTTGTTGTTCAGTACCGGAATGTTTGCGCAAACCAACGCACCGGCTACGACGCCCGATAACGGAAGTTCGATGACCACCACACAACCGAACAATCCGAATAATGGAACAATGGCGAACAACCCATCGGACAACATGAACAATACGCAGCCGGTTGGTACGCACTACAGGCACCACGGTGGCGGCTGGGGTTGGGTGGACTGTTCGGGCTGTTCGGCTTCTTCGGCCTGGCGGGGGGCGCAATCGCAGCGATGTTGTGCGCACCAACGAATCTGCCGCCGCGGTAGAAGATGCGATCGGAAACGAAATGCACGGATCGCTAGTAGATGTGGAAGTCCACGATCACGTCGATCATGACAGGGACGGGGCGGCCTCTCAGCATCGCGGGCTTAAAGCGATACTGCTTGACCGCCTCCAGCGCCTTCTCATCCAGTCCCATCCCAAGCGGTCGAACGACGCGCGCATCCTGCGGCATGCCTTTGGCATCGACGATCACTTCCACGACCGACTGTCCCTGATATTTCGCCATGCGGGCCTGATCGGAAAATTCCGGCTCCGGCGCATAGATCGCAACCGGCGGAGTGACTCCCCCGCCGACGTGATATACGCCGCCGCCATATCCGCCGCCTTCCCCGGGACCGACGCCCGCGCCCGAGCCGGAACCGACGCCGCCGCTCTTGCCCGAGCCGATGCCGCCGGCGCTGCCGGTGCCGTTCGAGGCCGGCCCCTTCACCACCGTCGACGGGATCGCCGAGATTCGGCATATTGTTGTTCGGCAGCCTGATATTCTGCGGCATCACGATGGTCGGCTCGACCGCCAGCTTTGGCTTGGGATTGCGGATGATCTCATCGGGAGGAACAAACTGCGTCTTGCTGATCTTCGGCAGCTTGCCCTTGGCGGCCTGGAGCACGTCGCGGTCGCCGCCTCCGCCCCCGCCGCCAGAGGTCGTCGGGACTGCCTGGAACGGCATGAATGGAGTGATGTTGAAATGCGCCGGCGGAACGACCTGCGCCACCATCACCTTCTTCTTCGGGTGCCAGAACAGGAACGCGGCAATCGCAGCCAACACCGCCACATGCAGCCCGATGGAAATCAGGCTGGATTTGCGGTCCCGCTCGCGCGCCAGCGGATCGCGCACCGCAACGGCATGGGATTCAAGCTGAAGCGGAGGCAGTTTCCGGGGAAAGAATACATCGCGAAAATCGTCGAAAATCCCGACCCAGATCGGCTCTGTGTAGAAAGGGATCCTTGACCGCGACCGGCTTCGATTCCAGATGGAGCGCCGGGCTGCTTTGCCGGAAAAAATCGCTCGCGAAAATTCTCCGAAAAGGACCGCCAGAATGAATCCTCCACCTGGAGAAGATGGCTCCAAAGCGGCGTCTGGTTCAGGTCCTTCGGAGTGTCCGTCTCGATCTCGGGTGGTATCAGAAGCTGATTCGACATCATTACCCATTTGGACAACACGCCGGTGAGGGGGCCGGGTACTGCTGCCTATTCAATTATGCGGGATTCGCCCTGCATTTGTCGTCCCGCCATCCTTCGACATTCCGGGCAGCAATTGGCGCTTCAACGAGACACAAGGATTCCGGGATATCTCTGTATCGAATAGACGCTGGCGGACGAATATGTTTCGCCGGAAGAGAAGTTCCGGACGAGCATTTATCATTAGAATACAAGCAAATTTGCTTCGGAGATGCTATGCCTGCTGGGCCGGAATTAAAGGCGACCCTGAACCTGCCGCACACCGAATTCCCGATGAAAGCCAACCTTCCGCAGAATGAGCCGGCGCGGCTGGCCGGCTGGGAGGAGTCGCACCTGTACGCGCAGATTCGCGCCGCCCGCAAAGGCGCGCCGGTTTATCTGCTGCACGATGGCCCGCCTTACGCGAACGGCCCCATTCACCTGGGCCATGCCATGAATAAATGCCTGAAGGATTTCATCGTCAAGTCGAAGACCATGGCCGGCTTCGATTCGCCTTATGTGCCGGGTGGGACTGCCACGGCCTGCCGATCGAGATCAAAGTTGACGAGCAGCTGGGCCGCAGGAAACTCGAAATCGCGCCGGTCGAAGTGCTGCGCGCCTGCCGCGAATATGCCACGAAATATGTCGATCTGCAACGGGCGCAATTCCTGCGTCTCGGCGTGTTCGGCCAGTTCGACCATCCCTATTCGACCATGTCGAAATCCTACGAAGCGCGCGAGCTCGAGATCTTTTTTGAGTTTTTGGAGCGCGGCTTTGTTTACAAAGGACTGAAGCCGGTCTACTGGTGCATCCACGATCGCACGGCGCTGGCCGATGCCGAAATTGAATACGAGATGCACACCAGCCCCAGCGTCTACGTGCGCTATCGGCTGACCAGCGATCCGGCGGCGCTTGACGCGGCGCTGGCAGGGAAAAAAGTCTCGACCATCATCTGGACCACCACTCCGTGGACGCTGCCCGCGTCGCTGGCCGTGGCGTTTCATCCCGACTTTGAATATGTCGCCATGGAAGCCAATGGCGAAGTCTATATCGTGGCGGAATCGCTGGCGCAATCCGTGATGGAGACCTGCGGTATCACAGGCGCGAAAGAAATCGCGCGCTTCACCGGCCGCAAGCTGGAGTACGCCACGTTCCAGCATCCATTCCTCGATCGCAGCATTCTCGGCGTGCTGGCCGATTACGTCACCGCCGACCAGGGAACCGGCGCGGTTCACACCGCGCCCTCGCATGGCGCGGATGACTTCTACACCGGCGCGCGTTACGGCCTGGACCCGACCTGCAATGTGGACGAGGAAGGCCGCCTGCGCAACGGCCTGCCGGAGTACGAAGGCAAAAAAATCTACGATGCGAATGAACCGATTATCGAGCTGCTGAAATCGCGCGGCGCACTGCTGGCCCGCATCGATATTCAACACTCGTATCCGCATTGCTGGCGCTGCCATAATCCGGTCATCTTTCGCGCCACCGAACAGTGGTTCATCGGCATGGAAACGCCGATGCAAAATCCCGATGGCTCGAACACGACCTTCCGCCAGCGGGCGCTGGATGAAATCAAGAAAGTGAAGTGGGATCCCGGCTGGGGCGAGGAACGCATCTCCAACATGATCGCCACCCGGCCCGACTGGTGCATCTCCCGCCAGCGCATCTGGGGCGTGCCCATCGCGGTGTTCCTCTGCGAAAAATGCCATCGGCCGCTGCTCGATCCAGGCAGTCTTTCGCCGCGTAGTCGAGCTGTTTGAGAATGAAGGCGCGGACGCCTGGCATACCCATCGACGGAAGAAATTCTTCCGGAGGGAACCGCCTGCGCGACCCGGACTGCGGCAGCCAGAATTCTCGAAGGAGATGGACATCCTCGACGTCTGGTTCGATTCCGGCACGAGCCAGGCGGCCGTGCTGGGCGCTGAAGCCGGCTTCGGCCTGCCCTGGCCGGCGGATCTGTATCTCGAAGGCAGCGACCAGTATCGCGGATGGTTCCACTCTTCCCTGCTCTGCTCGGTGGGCATCAAAAACGCGGCACCCTATCGCCGGGTTGCCACCCCCGGATGGACGCTGGACGAACAGGGCCGGGCGCTTTCGAAGTCGCTCGGCAACTACGTCTATCCCGCCGAGGTTGCGGACCATCTTGGCGGCGATATCGTTCGTCTCTGGGTCGCCTCCGTGGACTTTCGGGAGGATGTGATGGCCAGCATTCCGATGATGAAGCGGCTGGCGGAAGACATCTATCGCAAACTGCGCAATACGTTCCGCTTTTGCCGGGCAATCTCAACGACTTCGATCCGGCGACCGACGCAGTTTCGATCGAGAAGATGCAGCCGATCGACCAGTACATGATGGCCCGCACCGCGGAGCTTACCGGCAAAGTTCTCCGCTGGTATGACGAGATGGAATTCCATCGCGTGTATCACGCGATCAACGAATTCTGCGCATCGGACCTGAGCGCCACGTATCTGGACGTGCTCAAGGACCGGATGTACATTTTCGCGCCTGGTGATCCGGACGCCGATCCGCGCAAACGGCGCTCTGGCGGATCACAGATGCGCTGGTCCGCCTGATTGCGCCGTATCTA
>CAWGME010000004.1:0-245388 GCA_963823595.1 uncultured Acidobacteriota bacterium | reverse complement strand
CTTCGAGGTAAACAGCCGAATAGCGCGCAGCGCGTCGTCATTGCCGGGAATAATGTAGTCGACCAGCGTGGGATCGCAATTCGTATCCACCACCGCGACCACCGGAATCCCCAGCTTGCGGGCTTCCTTCACGGCAATGGTTTCGTTGTTCGAGTCGACCACAAACAGCGCATCCGGCAAACGCCGCATGTTTTTGATGCCGGCCAGGTTCGCCTGCAGATGCTTGCGCTCGCGTTCCAGCTTGATGACTTCCTTCTTCGTCATCAGCTCATAGCGGCCGTCGGTGGCCATCTCATCCAGTTCCTGAAGGCGCTTCACAGACTTCTGCACCGTGGTCCAGTTGGTCAGCAGCCCGCCCAGCCAGCGCTGGTTGATGTAGAACATGCCGCAACGGGTGGCTTCCTCGGCAATGGCGTCCTGCGCCTGCCGCTTGGTGCCGACGAACAAGATCGTCTTGCCGTCGAGCGCCAGGTCGGTCACATACTTGCTGGCTTCCTTGAACATCTTCAAGGTCTTCTGCAGATCGATGATGTAAATCCCGTTGCGCTCGCCGAAGATATATTCCTTCATCTTCGGGTTCCATCGCTTTGTCTGGTGCCCGAAGTGGACTCCCGCTTCGAGCAGTTCCTTCATGGTGATAGTGGCCAAACGACCTCCTTGTGATTTGCATCCGCCGGCGTATCAAAGCCGGTTAGGATTTATCCCCGCAGGGAAATTTTGTTTGTTAGCCCTTCAATGATGTCCGTCATCCTGAGCGCAGCGAAGGACCAAAAACGTCCGCATTCGTTGAGCGCAGCGAAGGACCTCTGATTCGCTTCTCGATTACCGGTCCCCCATCCTTCGGTCTTCGAAGGGTGGGATGACAATGCGTCCCAACTTACCGCTTCGAGAACTGGAAGCGCTTGCGTGCGCCCTTCTGTCCGTACTTCTTGCGTTCCTTCATGCGGGCGTCGCGGGTCAGAAAACCCTGTTCCTTCAGCGCCGCGCGCAGTTCAATGTTGTACTCCAGCAGCGCCCGGGCCGTGCCCATCTTCACCGCGTCGGCCTGGCTGGTCACCCCGCCGCCCTTCACCGTGGTTACTATATCGAACGTCGCCGCCAGGTCGGTTGCCACCAATGCCCTCAGCGCCGCGATGCGCTGCGTCGGAGTGACGAAATACTCTTCAAACTCGCGGCCGTTCACCGTAATCTTGCCGCTGCCTGGCCGCAGAAATACACGAGCAATGCTGGTCTTGCGCCGTCCCGTTCCGTAATACTGAATAATGTCTGCCATTAAATTCCTTCGTATTCCTAAAAATCTGTTGAACGCATTTTAAAAGAGATCGTCATCCTGAGCGGAGCGAGGACCTCTGATTCCACACCCTGGCTTGTTAAATCTCTATCCGTTCAGCTCCATCGCCACCGGCTTCTGCGCGTCATGGGGATGCGTGTTGCCGCGATAGACCTTCAGCTTGCTCCCCATCTGCCGCCCCATGCGGTTCTTCGGCAGCATGCCCAGAATCGCCTGCTCCACCACGCGGTCCGGCCGCCGCGCCATCAGGCGCACAAACGACTCCTCGCGCAGCCCGCCCGGAAACCCGGTATAGCGGCGATACATCTTCTGCTGGCTCTTCAACCCCGTCAGCTGGATCTTCTCGGCGTTCAAAACGATGACATGGTCGCCGGTATCGATATACGGCGTGTACTGCGGATTATTCTTTCCGCTCAGCACCCGGGCAGCCTCGGTCGCGAGCCGCCCCAGCGTCTTGCCGCTGGCGTCCAGCACGTACCACTTGCGGTGAATGTCCTGCGGACGCGGAACAAAAGTAGACATCGTTCGAAATTCTCCCTGAAAAGCCTTCTACAACCAACTGCTGCGAATTTCGCGAACCCAGACAAGCGCGCCGGTAGACTGCCCCGGAAAACCCACTGTGGATCACGTCATTGGAGCGCAGAGAACGAAACCAATGCCGCGTCTAGGGGATCGTGAACCAAAAGACGCCTGCGTGCCGCCGTCGTACCGAAGAGGCACAGGCAGCCAGACGCAACACTGCGCAAGGACTTAAGAATAACGAAATCCAAGGCCAGAGTCAACGAAGATGGCTGTGGATGGGCCAGCTTCCGACGGATCACCAGCTTTGTCATCGCGACCGGTCGCTACGGCGACGATCGTTTTGTCATCCCGACCGAAGATCGCTGCGGCGACCGAAGTGGAGAGCCTGCCTGAGCGAGCCGACGGCGAGTCGAACGGGGACCTGCGTTTGTTTTCAAACTTAGCTCTCGGGTAGACCCCCGGCTTCAGCCGGGGGAGAGAGAATCGGTGGATCCCGGCTTCAGCCGCTGAGGGACTTCCAAACTAGGGAGCAGCCCATTCCCTTTGCCTTTGGTGGAAGCGCAGGGCTTCAGCCCTCTAAATCACGAGCAAATTCAACGCCGAAGGTGTCAAGCGGTTGCAAGCCGTTGTTCCATGTTGCGAGCGGGAGCTTCTTGGGGACCGAAATCGAAACTGATGCTAATCTTTGCCGAAAAAGTGATTTGCCTGCAGAGTTCCGGAAGATCTGAATCGGCGTGGCTGCAGTTAGTGAGCAGCGCGCGGTAATGCTGCTCCGCGGCCGGCTGCAGTCCTGCCTCCTGGGCGGAAACTGCGGCGCCGTATTCCGCTCTGAGGCGTCCCGGGTTGGATTTCAGAGCCGACTCATAGGCCCCCAACGCGAGCTTCGGCTGCTTTGCCAAAAGCAACATATCGCCCAGCATCTCGGGCGCGGGAGCGATGGGACCTGGACTGACAGGGGATTTTTCGCTTGCATCTTCCGTTGTTGCGGCCGTTCTCATCTCTTGTAAGGCCGCACTGTGATCACCTTCTGCCCACTTGATCCAGGCGGTCACAATCTTCAATTGAATATTCACCTGATCCGCATCGTCGTCGCCTTTGCGCGAGTGCGTCGCGCAAGGACAGCAGCGGTTGCATTGCTGCCCGAGCCGCCTTGATGTCCCCGAGCCTTGCTGCGCCAAGCGCACGGGCGAAATAAAGAGTCGCCTGAGTCGACGCATATGCGTCTCCTGGAGAGGCTTGCGAAGGCAAAGTAAGTGCCGCGGCAGCGCCCCACTGCTTACGCTCGATCCAATAACGAGCCGGTATGGCAGCTGTCGCGCATAGCCCGGCATAACTGGCCGCATCGCCCGGTTCGACAACGGGAAGTTGTTGGGTCAGTTTGCGCGCTTCCGTTATGCGCCCGGTTTGCAGATACGCATAGGCCAGGTAATCCAGGGCGTGTAACTCGTCGCCAGCCAGCTTTTGTTTGCGCGCGCTGGCGGCCGAGGCGAGGTTTGAGGCAATGGATTCGTCCCATAAACCAAGCCTTGTAAAAATGTGCGAGGGCATATGAAGCGCGTGGGGCGAGTCAGGTGCAATCTGGGAATAGCGTTTCGCCGCATTCAAAGCCTGCTGAGCCAGCGCCGGATTATCGTCGGCATGGATGATGTAGTGCGCCAGACCCGGATGTCGCGGCAGCCGCAGGAAGATAGGTTCGAGAATTTCGGTCGCCTTCTTTTGATTCGTGTAAGTCTTGTCATTGCGGGGAGCATTAGCGATCAAAGACAGCGCGTAAAAGATGGCCGCTTCGCTGTCCTGCGGATACCGACTGTGCAGCGACTCCATTGCAACCTCATACCGTTTGGCGCGGACGCTGTGACTTTCTGAGCCGGCATTTTGATAGAAACCCTGAATAGCGCTCAGATAGTCGCGTTCTCTTTGAGTCTTCGGTCTCATCGACAGACCTTTTTGAGCGGCTTCCAGGCCGATCCTCTGATCGTCCTTAGTCGGTGGATCCCACAATTCGCGGTAGTGGCTCATCGCAATGCCCCACTCTGCCATGCTGCACTCGGGATCTTTGCTCAGGACGTCTGCAAATAACCGCGCTGACTCCCGGTAGCCAAAGGAATGTAAAGTTGCCACCGCCAGATCGAATTCGTCGTGAACCTCAGGACTGCATGACGTGACAAATTGGACTGTTCCCATCCGATCCGGCTGGCCCGACACATGATCGTGCTGCCGTGCACATTCCACCCGGACCGGTGTAAATACCAGGAGGGCCAGGAACAGTGCGAAAACAAAGCGCATAACCCGTGTCTCCTCAATCCATTGATCATAGTAGCTGGTCTGGCGGGTTTTGCACTGGCGACAACAGGCCAAAGCACTAATCGAGCTTCGCCTCCCGGCGGGTGCCCCATTCAAGCCGGAACCGGGGTCCCCGGCGAGCGACCTTTGCTCGCTGGCGTGGTTTGGCTTGAGTGGGAGCGGGAAATATCCCAACGGAGACAGTGAGTATTGAAACTGACCCACGACCCAGGGGGGCGGTTGCCGCGGAAGCACAAACCGGAAATAGGTATGGGCAAAAACGGTAGAACGTCTAAATTTCCCTCGCGCCCGCACCGCATGCGAATATCCAGCGAGAACTGCTCCGGCCTTCCCTCGGGCGAGGGAAGGCCGAAGCCCTAAATAACCGCCTAGTCTGTCACCATCGTCACCGTAGCCGCATTGGTCCTCGGCGCGCTGGCTACCGGCACGACCGTCTCTCCGCTCTGGCCGTAGATCTGCACCTTCGACTGTAGCGCGACAAAGAACGCCCCGGTCGTGTCGTACATCACCCAGGTGGACCCGCCGTCGAACGGCGACGCGGCGACCGGCGTCAGGCTGCCGTCCATCGCGATGCTGTAAACGTTCACCCCATTGCCGGCGGCAACCGTAGCGAAGAATCCCAGGGGAGAGATCGCGATGTGGACGCCATTCGCCCCGAGTTTAACCGTGCTGTTCAGAGTGAGCGCCCCGGTGGAGGCATTCACCTTGAAATCGGAGATCACCTTCGAGCTCACCCCGACCGAATACAAGTCGCCGGAGACAGCGGACACGTCCAGGCTCTCCTGCGGAGCCATGGTCATTCCCGACACGAACTTCACCGTGCCGGTCGATGGGTCGCGCTGGAAGATCAGCAGCCCATCCGTCCCCGAGGTGTTGTTGTTGGCGGCATAGATAAAGTTGCCAACCACCACCAGGGCCGTCGGTGTCTGCGGGGACATAAATGGAGACCCGGAGACGAGCGTCATCTTGCCGGTGTTGCCGAGGCTGAGAACGTCGATCATACCGGCGGAATCGGTCGAGTCGGTCTCACCCACATAAAGGAAGTGTCCTGCGGGATCGATGGCGAGGCCGGTAAACGCGCAAAACCCGTTCAGGCTGATCTGCTGTACCTGGGTCAGGGCGCCGCTGTTGTGGTCAATCGCATACGAGATGACCTGGGTGTTGATGTCGAGACAGTTGGCGCCGTGGACGCCCGGAGGCTGCTGTCCCATGACGGCATAGAGGAAATCGCGGCTGGGGCTGACGACCATCTGATACGGTTGCACGCCGCTGGAGTAGGGCGAACCCGGCGCGGACGTCAGTTTGCCAGTGTTGCTGTCGAAGATATAACCGGAAATGGTGCCGTCGGTCTGATTGCTTTCATACACCAGCTCCCCACCCTGATCCGGGCCAGGCGTGGTCGTAAAGCTGAATTTGTAGGGAGCGGCCATTGGTTCGCCGGCCATGTCCTTCACGCCGGCGATCGTCACCGTGTACGTGATGCCGGCCGTAAGAGCCGCCGAAGGTTTAAAGACCGCGCGGTTGGTTACGATGTCGTACTTTACGGTGCCCGCGACGGAGTTCCCGCTGTCGTCTTTCACCATAAAGGTCTGGGTATTCACCGTGCTGGGATCCGCGCCTTCGGTAAAGACCACCCGCACGTCCGTATCCACGGAAACGTCAGTCTGGCCATTTGTGGGAAGAGTTGCGAAGACTCTGATCGGCGAGGAGTCGCCGCTGTCGCGAGTCGTAAACGAGAATGCATAATTGGCCGCCAAGATGAACGCCCTGCGCATCGGCAGCGCCGGTGGTAACGGTGGCGCTGTAGGCGGTATCGACAGCGAGCGGCGATGAAGGTTTAAAGACAGCGACGAAGTTGGAGGCGTTATAGGTGACGGCCCCGGAGACGGTGGCCCCGTTCGAGGTTTGCTGCAACAGGAATGTCCCCGTGTTGATGGTGGCGGGGTCCATCGCGGTAGAGAATTGAACGTCGATCAAACGATCAGTGGCGACGCCATTGATCTGCTTGCCGACACCCATTACGGTGGGCGCCGGACCACTGGCGGCGCTGGGCATTGAAGGATTGGACGACATGTTGCCGCATCCCGCCAGGGGCAGGACGAGCGAGAGAACACATAGGAATTTCGGAACGCGCATCTGGATACCCTCCAAAATCGAACAACATGCCTGATTACGATGCGGGGGGCATATTTTAGTCAGCCTTTTTTGAATGTTTTTCATGCCATCCAAAGCCTGTTCATACCGCGGATTCCGCCCGCTCCTGTCGGGTGCCCCATTCAAGCCTGAACCGGGGTCCCCGGTGAGCGATTTTTACTCGCTGGGGTGGTTTGGCTTGAGTGGGAGCGGGAAATATCCGGCGGAATCAGAGTGAATGTCGAAACTGATCCACTACTCAGGGAGCCGTTGCCGCAGCACCATACACCGGAACGCGGAAGCACAAACCGGATATAGATATGGTCAAAAACGGTAGAATGTCTACAGGCCCTCGCGCCCGCATCGCACCGTCCACAGGCGCGCCAGGCACTGGCTGATTGAGGCAAATCCAGACTTTTCCGCCTCTCTCGCGGTGAACAGGGCCGCCATGCCACTATAGAATCAATCGTTTGGCCTGCTTGGGCGACCTCGTGGCGACTGCACAATCCTTCAACTATCTCGCACAATCCTTCAACTATCTTGCACAATCCTTCAACTATTTCGCACAATCCTTCAACTATTCCGTCCCCTCGCGCGCGCCTTTCCAGATATCGATCCCGCTCTCCTGCGCGAAGCCGTCGATGGCCTTCAGTTCCGCATCCGTGAACTGAAGCTTCTTCACCGCGTCCAGCGAATCGTCGAGCTGCTCCACATTGCGCGCTCCGATCAGCGCCGAGGTCACTCTCTGATCGCGCAGCACCCAGGCGATCGCCATCTGCGCCAGCGTCTGCCCGCGTCCGCGCGCCAATTCATTCAGCCCGCGCACGCGCTTCAGGTTCTCCTCGTGCAGCAACGACGTAGGAAGCGACGAGTCTCCCGCCGCCGCCCGCGAATTCTCCGGCACGCCATGCAGATACTTCTTCGTCAGCAGTCCCTGCGCCAGCGGAGAAAAGGCAATGCAGCCCACCCCCAGCTCATCGAGCGTGGCCAGCAGTTCCGTGCTCAATCCACCGGTTCAACATGGAGTACGACGGCTGATGAATCAGCAGCGGAACCCCTTCGCTGCGCAGAATCTGCGCCGCTTCCCGCGTCTTCTCCGGGCTGTAGGACGAAATCCCCACATAGAGCGCCTTGCCCTGCCGCACAGCGTGCGCCAGCGCGCCCATGGTTTCTTCGAGCGGCACCTCCGGGGACGGCCGATGCGAATAGAAAATATCGACATACTCGAGGCCCATGCGCTCCAGGCTTTCATCGAGCGAAGCCAGCAGATATTTGCGCGACCCGCCAATTCCGTACGGCCCCGGCCACATGTCCCACCCGGCCTTCGACGAGATCACCAGTTCATTTCGGTAGGGACGAAAATCCTTCCGCAGAATCTCTCCGAAATTCTCCTCCGCCGATCCATACGGCGGCCCGTAGTTGTTCGCCAGGTCGAAGTGCGTCACGCCGCGGTCGAATGCCCGCCGAATCATTGCCCGGCCGGTTTCAAACACGTCCGCCCCGCCGAAGTTCTGCCACAGCCCCAGCGATATCGGCGGCAGCACCATCCCCGACCGTCCGCACCGCCGAAACTGCGCTCCGTCATATCGCCCGATATCCGCTACATAAGCCATCGAACATTCTCCTTTAGCCTCAATTCCAGCTTACCTGCTCAATTCTCAACCTAACGGAGCCGCCGCAGGTTCTTCCACGGAAAGCGCCGCCGCATCGCGTATAGTGGCGAACATGCAGACGGCTTCCATTCGAACGTGGCTCCGCGGCAACTGGTTCTATGCCGGTCTCACCGCCGCCCTGTTCCTTCTCGCCATCGCGCCCCTTCTACGGAACACATGGACTCCGGCCCTCATTCTTGTGTTCCTGCAGCTCCCGATTTACATGCTCCACCAGGTTGAAGAGCACGATCACGATCGTTTTCGCCGCTTCCTCAATTTGCGCCTTGCCGGTGGCCGCGATGCCCTCACGCCCGACGCCGTTCTAGTCATCAACATCGGTGGAGTCTGGCTGGTCGATCTGACGGCGCTTTACCTGGCGCGTTTTGTGCATCCCGGTCTCGGCCTTATCGCCGTCTTCCTGCCCATCGTCAATGGCATCGTGCATGTCCTGGCCGCTCTGGTTTTTCGCGTCTACAATCCCGGTCTCGTCACCGCGGTCGTGCTCCTGCTGCCGGCCGGCTGTGCCGCATGGTGGATGCTCTCCGGCGCCGGCGAATGTACGGTCTTCGATTACGTCCTGGGTGTGGGAACTGCGATCGCAATCCACGCGGCGATCATTCTCTGGGTGCGGTACCGTATCGTCCGCCTCAAACATTCCGCGCTGTAACCGCGGCACACCCGCTCCAGCAATGCTCTCAGGGAAACAGATTCAGGGCTGGCCCGCGGCTCCCTGTGGAACCCCGCGCGAAAGCTTCTTCACCACAAATTCCTGAAACAGTGCGCCGATGGCGCCGGAAGCAGTGCCGATAAGCCAATTGTCCACCGTCAACTGAACTCCGCGATTGCTCGCCGGATAATAAAGGTTCGAGATTCCGCCTGAGGCCAGGTTGCCGAGCACGTTCGAATAATTCGGCTCCCAGCGCCCATTGTCGCCTTTGCAGATGACGACCGTGGAAATGGCATAGAGCGTCCTCGACCGGATGCTCCCGGTGCCTTTGTAAAAATACCGCGGGTCCTGATGCAGGACCGAGGGCAGGATTGCGCCGCCGATCATGGTGCCGATAAAGCCGTCGGCATAGGCAGCGCCAAAGCGCTTCGCATAGCCCTCCGCCGCCCGGACCATACCCGCTGAAATCGTTCTGCCACTGCTCAATGCCCGCAATAAAGCCCGGAGCCCAGAATGTTGATGGGGTCGACCGACGTCCTGAACGCCAGCCGGAACTTTTGCCCGGAGCTGAGCGGCGCCGCATTCCACACGTAGCTGACGTAGAAATTGGGGATCACGCCCGAGCACGCGCTGCTTCTCTTCGAGATGCACTTGCTCTTCCGCCAGATCGTACTGGGAGACAGTAACCTTGACGCTCGTTGTCGCGGCTGCGATCTGCAATTGCGATCGGCGAAATCTCGCGGTACTCCCCCGCAGCCAGAACAATCTCCGGTCCCGTCCACGGCGCAAAACCCTCGGACGTGACTGCGACCTGATACTTTCCGGCCGTGAGACCGGTGAAGTTGAAGAATCCAGCCTTGTCCGTGACCAGCGTCGACGGGCGCTTTGAGTCGTCATTTTTCAGGCTGACGTGAGCGCCCGCAACGACATTTCCCGCGGAATCCGTCACCGTCCCATAAATACGTCCGCCGGGCTGCGCGGGCGATGGCGGCGGCGACACCGATTGAGCCGCAGTCGATTGCGCCTGCGCGACCAGGCAAAGCACCGAGCCCAGGAACATCAGGGCAACGAAAGGCCGGACGCGGTCGCAATAGGCAGGAGGTATCCAAGGGTTTCGTTCGATTCTATCTTGCTCAGACGTTCGCCGAATAAGCCCGGATTCCTTTCCGGTTGCCACCCGCCGGGAATCGGGTTGTGTACAAAAACGGCGTGTTGCAGTTTATCGGGGAACCGCTCCACATGGTTTTTCGTAATTCTCAACAGGATGCAGCAACTCTACAGCTGGTCATGGGTGGAGGCGCAGGTCGCGCAGACCATCGAAGTTTGGAACGGCTGTGCCGCGTCGTCGGCGCTCGGCGGTCCGCGGTATTGCCTGAAAGAGCAGCAAAAGCGCGAGAAAGCGTACGACCAGGCGTTGCGAGCCGTTGAGCGGGAAGCGAGAAAAGCTCCCCGCACCAAAGCCGAGCGCCTCGAGACACAGAACCGGGCTATAGCATCATTCGCGCAATTTTCGGCGACCGCACTGGACCTGGAAGAGGAGACGATTCAACTCCTCACCAACGATTTCCTGCCCGTGGGTACGAAGCTCGCACGATGGGCGAGACGGTTCGACCCCAGCTTGAGCATGGCCGATATTGTTCAGGCGTGCCGGAATGCGTGGACCGCCTGCGGATTGCAGCCGCTGCTCGGCGAACCTGTGGGAATCACACCATCGATCCTGGGATACAGCCTGCTTTATCCGTACAGCGACAATTATCTGGATCGCGAGGATGTACCCGCGGAGGCGAAGCTCCGGTTCAGCGAGCGTTTTCGGAACCGGTTGCGCGGCGAAACGCTTTCCGCCCATGACGATCGCGAGGCTGCGATGTGGGCATTGGTTCAGTTGATCGAAGAACAATATCCTCGCGCGCGCTACCCCCAGGTCTTTGATTGTTTGCTGGCCATTCATCGAGCGCAGGAGGAAAGCATCGCGCAGATGAAGAGCTCTGGCGATTGCATCGAGGCCGAAGTGTTGCGGATGAGCTGCGCGAAGGGCGGCAGTTCCGTTCTCGCCGACGCATGCCTGGCTCACGGATGGCTGAACGAGGAAGAAAGACGATTTTCGTTTGAGTGGGGCGTGCTGCTTCAATTGGGCGACGATTTGCAGGACGTACGTGAGGACATGCAGCGCGGTTCGGTGACGCTGTTCTCTCTTGCGGCTGCGCAGGGCAGACCGCTGGACGATCTTATGACTCAGCTCCTGACGTTTCAGCGAGCAAGTCGGGGCCCGCATGGACAACTTGCCCCACGCCACCGCGATGCTGAAGGACCTACTCCGGATGAGCTGGCGATCGCTCATCATCCGGGCTGTCGCGGACTCGCATGAATTCTTTTCTCCAGGCTTCGTAGACGAAGCGGAATGCTGTTCTCCGTTTCGCTTTGACTTTCTCCGGGCACGGCAGCAAGATTAACCAGCCGGCAAGGTCTATATGCGAGCCTCTTCGATGCCTTCCTTGAAACACCTGAAGACGAGGATGACGAATTACTTCTGCCGGACTATTGCAGGCCTTTCTACATTGAAGCGGATGTTGAACCTGTTGTGGGATAGCTCCGTGATCTTACTGCGCTCAGGAAGAAATCATTGATCCCTACAACTCGGAGGCTGATTTTTGAATCTGTATTTGCAGGAAACAATCACTATGAAAAACAAATTTTTCAGCGCTCTTCTTCTTGGCTCCGTACTCTGCATGGGGCTGCCGTCCGTTATCGCACAGACGGATCAGAACGATACCGGCTTTAAGCACGATATGCAACAGTGCCGGACACGACACGGCAGAAGCGGGCAGGGACACCGGCCATGGCGTCGAGCACGGCTCGAAAAAGGTCTGGCACAAGACCAAGCACGGCACCAAGCACGTCACGCATAAAGCAGCGCATAAGACCGACGAGGGCGCGCGGCATGTAGAAGACCATACCGAGCCGCAATAACCGGCGCCGGCCCGATCTTCGGCCTGAGCGCTGGTCGCTAAAGAATCTTCTTGCCGAAGGCTGAGGAGATCAGCTCCACCGCCAGGTCGGCGGTGCGGTTGTGCTCGTCAATGACCGGATTGACTTCGACAATTTCGAAGCTCAGCATCCGGCCGTGATCGGCGATGATCTCCATCGCCAGATGCGCCTCGCGATAGGTTGCGCCGCCGCGAACCGGAGTGCCCACGCCGGGCGCATCTTCGGGATCGATCCAGTCCATGTCGAGCGAGATATGATAGCCGGCGGTTCCGCGTCCGGCCGCGCGAAGGGCTTCCTCCATCACCGTGCGCATGCCGCGCTCGTCGATGTCGCGCATGGTGTAGACCTCGGTGATTCCGGCGCGGCGAATATTTTCCTTCTCCGTCGCGTCAATGTCCCGCACCCCGATCAGCACCGCATTTTCCGGCGCGACTTTTGGCGACCAGCCAAAGATATCTCGTAGCGGCTCCGGTCCCAGTCCCATGACCGCCGCCATCGGCATGCCATGAACATTGCCGCTGGGCGAGGTCTCCGGAGTGTTGATGTCGGCATGGGCATCGATCCAGATCAGGCCGATCTTCTGCTTCTTCCGGCGATAAAATTCCGCCACTCCCGATACCGTTCCCACGGCGACAGAATGATCGCCGCCGAGCACCAGCGGTATCTGGTCGGCGGCGAGCGTCTCCAGCACCTGCTCGGCCTCCCGCGTGCAAGTTTCCGTGATGGCGCGCAGATATTTGGCCGTCTTCTCGCCAATGCTCTGCGTCTCCGCGATATCGACGGCGATGTTGCCGCCATCTTCCACATGATGGCCGAGAGCCTCCAGCCGCGCCTCCAAGCCCGCCACCCGGACCGCCGACGGCCCCATATCGACCCCACGGCGCGACTGGCCCAGATCGAGCGGCACGCCGATGATGCGAATGTTGCGGCCCGGCAAACTCTGCACGCCGATGGCCTGCGGATTATGCCCGCGCAGCATCGCCGGGCTTTTTTCCGGCGCGCCGCTCGGACGTTTTCATTGTCCGGATCTTCGCTGTTCGGTTGGTTCGGTTCGTTTGAATTTGCCATAGCATCTGCATTGTACGCAATTCGCGTCGCGCCCGACATTATTACGGATACATTCGGTTCAATGTTCGCGCGAAAGGGAATGGTTTCGCGAACATGATCGAGTCCGCAAATCCACGCCACTGCCCGCTCGATTCCCATGCCGAAACCCGAGTGCGGCACAGAGCCGTAGCGGCGCAGATCGAGATACCACTCGAACGGCGCCAGCGGCAGGCCGTGCTCTTCAATCCGCTGCTTCAGCAATTCGTACGATGCAATGCGCTGCGAGCCGCCGATGATCTCTCCATATCCTTCCGGCGCCAGCACATCCACGCACAGCGCGAATTTCGGGTTCTCCGGGTCCGGCTCCATGTAGAACGCCTTGATGGCGGCGGGATAGCGATGAACCATCACCGGCCGATCGAATTGCGAGGAGATATAGGTCTCATCGGGAGAGCCGAAATCGTTGCCGTACTCGAATTTCTGCTCGATCTTGCCCTGCGCGTAGGCTTCCTCCAGCATCTTCGCCGCTTCGTCATAGCTGACGCGCGGAAACGGCGGACGGATCGCTTCCAGCTTCGCCACATCGCGGCCAATCACCTTCAGATCGGCGCTGCGATTTTCCAGCACCCGCTGGACGATGTGGCTCAGGAACTCTTCCGCCAGCCGCATGATGTCGTCGAGGCCGGCATACGCAACCTCCGGCTCGATCATCCAGAACTCGGTCAGATGACGGCGCGTCTTCGATTTTTCGGCGCGAAACGTGGGGCCGAACGAGTAGACCTTGCCCAGCGCCATGGCCGTGCTTTCGATGTAGAGCTGTCCGCTCTGCGTCAGGTAGGCCTCGTCGCCAAAATATTCGACGGGAAATAGTGTGCTGGTGCCCTCGCAGGCCGCCGGCGTCAGGATGGGCGGATCGGTGCGGGTAAAGCCGTTGGTGTCGAGGTGCTCCTGCGCCGCGCGCATGATCTCCGCGCGAATCCGCAGGATTGCCGCCTGGCGCGGCGTGCGAATCCAGAGATGGCGATGCTCCATCAGAAAATCCACGCCATGCTCTTTCAGCGAAATCGGAAACGGAGCATCTTCGGGCACGCGATGCACAAGTTCGACATCTTCCACATCCAGCTCAAAGCCGCCCGGAGCACGTTTGTCGGCGCGCACCTTGCCGCGCACCACCACGCTCGACTCCTGGGTCAGCATCTTGATGCGCTCGAAGACCTCCGGCGGCACGGCGGATTTCGGCACAATGCCCTGCACCGTTCCGGAGCCATCGCGAAAAATTGGAAACAGCAGCTTGCCGCTTTCGCGCAGGTTGTAAAGCCAGCCGCGCAGCGTGACGGTCTGGCCCTCAAAACGGCCCAGTTCAGCAATGGTGGTGAGCGGCGCGGAGGTCGCGGTCGGTAGTAGTTGATTCAGGCATAATGGTGGGCGATCGCTGTTGCCGATCCCATCCATTGTAAGGTTTTGTCCGCTAGCGTGGCTTATATGAACGGTTCAGGGCCATCGCCCGTGCACTCATTCATTTGGGCAAGCTTGTCATCTCGACCGGAGCGCAGCGGATCCGTCCTTGCGTTGCGGGGGTTCCGCTCGGGATGGCGCAGATTATGTGGGTGACGGTAACCTCAAAACGCTTACTGCTTTGAAGATTGCGCCGAAGTTTCCAGCAATTCAAACGCGCAACGGCATTTTTCCGACAGCGCATCGCCCGACTCTTCAACGCGAGAGGAAATCTCCAACACCGTCGCGGGCGGCTGGGCCAGCGCCGTTAGCGCCTGCACCGTTTCCGGCCAGTCGATCGTTCCTTGCCCCGGCCACAAGTGAGAGTCGTGGTCGCCCGCATTGTCATGAATATGAGTGGAACGAATTCGCGGCCCCATCAACATCGATAGCCCTGCCGATCCCGCCGCCGAGATGCGCGTGGCCGACATCGAGACAGAAGTTGACGTCTTTCAGGTGGCCGGTTTCGACCGTCTCCAACAGGTTCTCCGGCTGGGCCACGCCGTTGTTCAGATTTTCGAGCAGCACCTGCACTCCGAGCGGCTTGGCGAACGCATGCAGATGCTCGACCGCCGTCAGGGCGTGCTCCAGGGTACGCTGATTCCAGTTATCGTGATGCTCCCCGAGATGCAGAATCATGTGCGCGAAGGGAATCTGCTCGGCGCTTTCGAGCGCGCGCTTGATCTCATCCATCGAATCGATGCGCGTCGATTTTTCCGCGTGAACGACGTTTACGGCAGGCGCGCCGCCACGCTGGTTGTCCGCCTCGGTGTGGAGGGGCGCATGCAGTGCCCACGGCCGCGCCGGATTGCTCCGAAACCATTCCGCGATCGCTGCCACGTGCGCCCGTTCCGTGTAATCGAAGTGCTCCCTGGCGCAGAAGATTTCGATACCGTCGGCCCCGCTCCCCACCAGGGTGTCCAGGTGAGAGCCACGTAGCTGTTGCTTCAGAAAGATGTGTGTGGAGATAACTTTCAACATGATGCGGACTATCAACCAATCCTTACCTTATCAGCATTTGCAAACAACTCGAGTATCGAAAGTCGCATGTGTCGTGCACTGTCGCCCTCACAATTCTTCCATTCGCCGTTCCTGGCATGATGCCTCCTCGAGAAACCTTGCTGGTTTGACCCGCATCTGGCTGTGGTAGTGTCGAAATTGGAGATCGAGGACGGCTTCGCCAGGGTTTCCTGCGCAGGCTGGAACCGCTTTTCCAGCCTTGCAACCGCTGGCGTCAGGCTCAGCAGAAGTTCCGTCCCGCTATGGATATATACGATCTCCTCGTGCTTGGTTCCGGCCCCGCAGGCCAGCGCGCCGCCATTTCCGCAGCCAAGCTGGGCAGGCGCGTCGCTGTGATCGAGCAGCGTGAATTCGTCGGCGGCTGCAGCATCAATACCGGCACCATCCCCAGCAAAACCTTTCGCGAAGGCGTCCTGCACCTTTCCGGCTACAACTACCGCTCCATTTATGGCATGAACTATCGCGTTAAGGAAAAGATCACCATGGCCGATCTCTCCTTTCGCGTGCAGCACGTCATCAAGACCGAGGTCGACGTCACCGAGGCGCAGCTTTCGCGCAACAACGTGGAAGTATTGACCGGAACCGCCAGTTTTGAAGATGCAACCCACATCCGCGTCACCAATTCGCGCGGATCAAGCGTTTATGAAGCGAAGAACACGTTGATCGCGGTCGGCTCGCGGCCGGCGACCAACCCCAAAGTGCCCATCAATGGCCACACCATCATCAACAGCGACCAGATTCTCTTTATCCCCGATCTGCCGAAGACGTTGATTGTTGTCGGCGGCGGTGTCATCGGCGTCGAATACACCTGCATGTTCGCCGTGCTGGGCGTGCGCGTCATTTTGATTGAAAAACGGCCGAAGCTGCTGGAATTTGCGGATCAGGAAATCGTCGAAGCGCTCAGCTATCACCTGCGCGACAGCCGCGTCACCATGCGCTTGAATGAGGAAGTGCAAAGCGTTGAAAGTCTCTCCGACGGCACCGTGGTCGCGAATCTCGAAAGTAAGAAAAGAATTTCCGCCAACGCGCTGCTCTACGCCGTTGGCCGTCAGGGAAATATCGACGACCTGAACCTCGCCGCCGCCGGCCTGGATGCCGACTCTCGCGGGCGCATCAGCGTCGATGAAAACTACCGCACGAAAGTGCCGAACATCTTCGCCGCCGGCGACGTGATCGGATTTCCCGCTCTCGCCTCGGTCTCCATGGAACAGGGGCGCATCGCAGCGGCGCGTATCTTCGGCGATGAGTCCCTGCATTCCAATCCGAAATATTATCCCTACGGCATCTATACGATTCCGGAGATTTCCTTCATCGGCAAAACAGAAGAGCAGTTGACCGAAGAGGACGTCCCCTACGAAGTGGGCGTGGCGTATTACCGTGAGATTGCCCGCGGCCAAATACGCGGCGACATCACCGGACGCCTGAAGCTGATCTTTCATCGCGACACCCGCCAGGTGCTCGGCGTTCATATCATCGGAGAAGGCGCCAGCGAGCTGGTCCACATCGGCCAGGCCGTCATGTCCTTGAACGCAACCATCGACTACTTCGTGGACACCGTATTCAACTACCCGACCCTGGCTGAGTGTTATAAAGCTGCCGCATTTAACGGGTTGAACCGTCTAACCAGATCCGACTGAGGAGGAATTGTCATGGCAAAAAATCTTGGAATCCTCCTTACCCGGCGCATCGCAACAGGCGTGATCGAAGAGCAAAATCCATGTTCAATTGTTTATCACTATCCTGAAAATCAGGAAGATGTTGACGCTCTGCTCGATATGCCACTCGATGGGCTGGTAAAGCTGGTTTGCGAGCAGGCCGTGCGCGCCACCCGGGAATGCGGTCCGATCGACGCGGTCGGGCTGGCGCTGCCCGGCATCGTCCGCGATGGCGTGGTGGAGGATTCGCCCAACCTGGTGCAATTGAAAGGCGCGCGCATCGCGGAGCTGTTGCGTCAGACGCTCGGCAAGTCCGGCATTTCCGCGCCCGTCACGGCTTTGAACGATGCCGACGCCATCGCCGCCGGAGTCGCCGCCAAACACGACCGGCTGCACAATTTCATCCGAATCTGGGCAATCGGCTACGGGATCGGGTATGGACGATATCCCTATGCCGAAGGAATCTGGGAGGGCGGCCATTGTGTCGTCACCCTGGAGCCCGGAGAAACATATTGCGGTTGCGGCGGCCGAGGCCATCTCGAAGGGATCATGGGCCACCGCGCCATGCGGCTGCGCTTCCTTGATATGGAACCGGAGGAAGTTTTCGCCAATGCCAAGGCTGGCGATGAACGCTGCGCCAAGTTCGTCCGGCTATGGCACCGCAGCCTGGCCGCGGCTACCGCAACATCCATCCACATGGAAGGCCCCGGACGTTTCTACTACACCGGTTCCAATATTCAGTTCCTGGATATGAAGATGCTGCAGCACTATCTGCAACAGATGGTGAAGATGAGTCCGCTGCAAAGTTACACGCTCGAAGCCATCCCCATGAGCGACGACCTGGCGGTCACGGGTGCGGCCATCGCCGCGGCACAGGCTATGTGACAGTGAAAGAACCCAGGTGAGCTTTGCGCATCTGGGATACCTGGTCTGATGCCGAACTCCGGCATTCGCGAACGGTTGTTATTGCGCTACCCTCGTGATGCGTATTGCTCATAAACTCACCGTCAGCAATCGGTGAGATTGGGAAAAACTGCACTCAAATGAAGAGCTCACTTGCATTGCAAGTGAGCTCTTCGAGGGGCATAGAAATTGCGCTCACTTCACTTGCCCTGTGCAAGTAACCTCAGATCGATGGCATTGGCCATTGCCTGATAGCCGGCGTCCTTCGGGTGCAAATGGTCACCCGAATCATACTGTGGCGCGAAGCGCAGCGGATTTTGCGGATCGCGCACCGCCTGATCGAAATCTGCAACGCCATCGAACGTATGGCTGGTGCGAATCCACTGATTCACCGCCTGCCGCACCGCATCGCCGGCTTCGGAGTAGTACTTGCAGCCCTGATACGGCGTCAGCGTCGCCCCAAAGGCGCGGATGCCGTGCTGGTGCGCCTGCGCGGCAAGTTGCGCAAGACCCGATTCCAGACGCGCGGTCAGATCGCCATAGGGTTGATGATCGCTCACGTACCGGCCAATGTCGTTGATGCTTTCGAGCACAATCATGGCTCTAGCGCCGCTCCGCGCCACAATATCCCAATCCACGCGCGAGACGGCGTTCGGTCCGTAGCCATCCAGCAGCACGCGATTGCCGCCGATCCCCACATTCACGACGCCGAGCACGCCGGCCTTCCTAGTGTTCGGATCCGCCGCCAGGCGCGCTGCCAGATAATCCGGCCAGCGATGATTCTCATTCACCGTGGCATAGGCGCCATCGGTAATAGAGTCTCCAAACGCAATCACGGCGGAATCTCCGGGCGCGGAGACGTCGACTCCGCTGAGCACGAACCAGGACTCTTGCGGCCACGACTTTCCCGCCAGGTCGGGTGCATCCACAACATTTCCCGTCGCCCGGTAGGAAATCTGCTGTGCTGAGGAATGTTCCGTCGCTCCCATGGTGTGATCCGGGAAATAAATACTGACATCGATATCCGACAGCGCCGGAACATTCAGCGCGACGGGATCGCTGACGATCGCCGCTCCGGGAGGAATGGTCACAGAACCCGCATGGTGAAAGGTCAGCGTGCGGTCGGAGCCCTGCTGAATGCCGCTCTTGTTAGGGGTTCCGTCGTCATTCACGCCTGTACTTCCATTCGCGCTCAGCGCAATGTGGGCTGCGCCAATGTGAAGCGGCTGGCTGCCGAAGCGGTTGGAGAGCCATACCCGCACCTGTTGCCCGGCAACGCTCGTATGGACGATCTCGCGCAAGGTCTGGCCGGTGAGATCCGGGGCCGTCCCGGGATCCGCGGCCACCATCGCCGCTCCCCAGGTCGCAACCCAGGGAGATTTGGCGGGGTGATCGGCGGCCGGATTGGCGGCAGAGCAGACCGGCGCGGCCAGCAGCAGGCCAAGGAAACCTGCGCCTGCTGAACGAAATGCGCTGCGCGGGTGAATCCGCAGAGAAACAGGAAAATGAAAGGACATTGGCTCTCCGAGGTACTTCAGAGTACGCTGACAATGCGAACTGATACAGCAATTTCGATTCAGATAGTAACGACTAGTACGCGCGCTGATAGATGCGGGTCATGCGGTCGTGCCAGCTGAGATTGTCCTCATCGACAAAGCACCATAAAAACCCAATCCCCAGCGGCAGGCAGGACAGCCACCACGCCGCCAGCCGAAGCCGCATGTCCGACCGCGTCGGGTTCTGGTCATCAAAGGTGCAGAGCGCGATGCGAGCATAGAGCATCCCGGCAGTCGCCCCGCTGAATGAGAAGAACAGCGCCTGGTATAGCAGCCAAAGGAAAACATAGACCGCGCCACCCAGAGCGACGGCCGTCAATCCGGTTGGCAAATGCGGTGTCGATGCCACAAAGACCATCAGGAAACATAGAAATCCGGCGGTTACGGCAGCAAAATCGACGGCAAACGCCATCAGGCGGCGATCGATCGATGCCGGATCGGTCAGAAACGGAAGGCAGTCGGCGACACTGCTTTGCGATGTACGCGGGTTCGGAGTGCTGGATTCCTCATCGAGCGAAATTGCCGCCCATTCCAATCCTTTATATGCACGCGCAGAAGAAGAACTGAACTCGCGTGGGCCCGACGCGCTGCTGCTCGATGGTGAAATCGCAGATCGGCTCGCTCCAGCGCGATTGATCCCATTGCCTGCGGCGGAAATCGAAAATGCTTCTCCCGCGACAGTACCTTTCCGCAAGAATTCCAGCTTTTTCGCAATCGAGCTTCGGTATGGCGCCTGGGTCGCAGCTTGAGACGGATTCTGCAGCGCATTTTCCGTCGTGTTCCCGGCAGCAGCTTCGCTCGCCGGTCGATAAACGCCCACTTCCGGCGCTGGTTGCGAACCACTCTCCGGCAGCGCGGTTGGAGTAGTGGGCAGCTCTCCGGGCTGTACTTCAAAAATGCGAAGCTGGGTCAATTCTGGCGTTACGAATTCCGACTCCGCGATGGGAATTTCCGGCGCGCGCAGTTTGGGCCGTTGCGCGGAGATCAGTTCCCGCGGAAATTCGATCAATTTGGACGGCAGCAAGGCGCGCGGTTCGACCAGAGCGGAAGCCAGCAGGTCTTCCAACGACGGTTCCGGCTCCGGCGCAGGCTGATGCAGATGCATTTCTCGGGTACGCTCAGCAAACTGCGGCATGACCGGCTGGCCGTGAGCAGGAGAACCAGAAAACGCCTGCTCGCGTTCCGCGGCCGTCTGCTGCTGCACCGCTTGCGCCTGCACAATTTTTTCCCGCGCAACGCGGGCATCTTCTGCCAATCGTTCCGCGAGCGCGGCCTGTGCTTCTGCCGCGGCCTGCTCCGCCTGAGCCGCCGCCAGCAACAACTCGCTGTACGTCGGCGCGGCGGCATAGCGCGACGCAACCGAGCGCGCAATTTTTGAAGCGCGGGAATCGGCATGCGGATTCGATTTTGAAGACAGTGGGGAGATCGCGTCCGGACGCTTCGCGCGATACGCATCCAGACGCTCTGCTAACTGCCGCTTCCAGTCCGGGCACTGGTCTTCTGACGTTACTGCCGGCAAATGCTGCGATGCAGACAAGGCTGTGCTCACTCTCTCTCCTCTAGTTATAGCTGCAACATCGGTGCGAATTCCAGTGGAAAACACGTACACACGCGGACGAAATCTGCAGCCAGGCCTGAAGACGCAGTCGCAGTTTTCAAGCGCTGACATTTTATTCGACTGAGAGAGGGTCGCGGAGAAACTGCAGGATCGCACACTCTACCTCTGACATCGCAGAGGCGGCATCGGCAGAAGCGTGGATCGGGAATGTCGTGAACCAGAGCAACAGGTCGAGGCCGAGAAGCTTACCGTCAGGTAGAAGCGTTTACACTGAGAGTGTTCCGGCCATGAGAACCCGTGCTTGTATCTGTACCATGCTGCTCGCGTTCTGTCATGTGCGAATGAAGGCGCAGACGTTGACGAAGCAGTTTCCGCCTGGCCATTTCGGCCTTCATGCGGGAGCTTCCCCCGGGTCATCGGCAGCGGCGCGTGGGCGGCAAACTACAAATGATTCCGCAGGTTCGACTCTGCAAACGGAGCTATCCAGCTCGAAAGATCAGCAGGAGCTTCCCATCGCGCAGCTCTTGCCCGAAGCGCCGACCGGCGTGCCCGTCACCATCCACGCCAACGAGCAGGAAAAACGCGGCAGCGTCTACGACCTGCGGGGCGAAGTCGAAATCGATTACAAGGAGTATGTGGTCCGCGCCGATCACATCAGCTACGATTCCGAGACCGGTGAAGTGGTGGCGAATGGCCATCTGCAGGTGGACGGCGGACCCGATAACGAACGGATCTCAGCCACTCACGGATTCATAAACCTGGATGCGGAGACCGGCGATTTCTTTGATGTGATCGGATCCGTGGGCATTCAGCGCGGCGGCAGCCGGACCGTTTACAGCACCCCGAACCCTTTCCTGATGACGGGAAAAGAGCTCATCAAAACAGGTCCGGACAACTACCAAATGATCGGCGGCAGTATGACTTCCTGCACGCTGCCGAATCCCCACTGGCGCATTCTTGCCCCGCACATTCTGGTCGAGGACGGCACGGCAAAGGCCTGGAACAGCAATTTCCGTCTGCTTGGATATCCCATCCTGTATCTGCCGTACGTAACCCATGCTGTTAACACCTCGGGCCGTCAATCGGGATTTATGATTCCGGAACTGGAAACCGGATCGGCGATCAAAGGCACTGTTATCGGAGACACCTATTACTGGGCCATCAATCGCAGCGCCGACCTGACAATTGGATTGCAATATTATTCCTTGCGCGGGTTTCAGCAGAGCGCTGAGTTTCGATTCCGCGGCCGCGGCAACGATCTCGTGAATGGTCAGTACAAGGGACTGGAGGACCGCGGCCTGGCTCCGCTTTACATCAACCAGGGCGGCCAGGATACGCTCGTCGTCGCTCGCCACGATCTGACACCGTACACGCGAGCCATTCTGAACGGCGAATATTTAAGCTCCTACACCTATCGGCAGGTGTTCGCAGAAAATTTTGCCCAGGCCGTTTCTTCTGAAGTAAAGTCGTGGGGCTTTGTGACGCATGAGAAGAATGGACTCGCCAGCAGCTTCGATCTGGAACGCTACCAGAACTTCGCCAGCAGCGTACCGGGGGACGATATTCGCATTCTGCATCTGCCGGCCATTCAGTTCGACGTATTGGACCGCCACCTGGGACGGCCTGGTGTCGTCGGCGGCGGAACCGCCAGTTACGACCTGCTTTCGCGCTCCGAGCCTTTTTACCGCTCTCACAATGTTGGCCGGCTCGATCTGTTTCCTCATCTCTCGATGCCGTGGATTGCCGACGGCTGGACATTCCGGCCGACCCTCGGCCTGCGCGAGACACTCTACTCGCACAGCCAAAGCCTCGGGCCTGTCACCTTTCAGCCGCTGCTTCCGCCGTCCCCACCTCCCGTCCTGCCCGGTCAAGATACGGTGCCGATCGCCGAAAACGGAAGCCTGAACCGCAAAGCGGTCGAAGCCGACGTCGAGATACTTCCTCCGGTGCTGGAGCGCGACTTTACCGGACCGTGGCTGGCGAAGCACTTCGGGGTGGAATTGCGCCACGCCATCGAGCCGGAGGTGAACTATCGCTATGTGGCGGGTGTTGACAGATTCAATCACGTTCCTCGCTTCGACGCGACCGATGTGTACAGCGATACCAATGAAGTGGAATATGGGCTGACGCAGCGGCTGTTCCTGAAGAGGCTTCGCCCTAAGCCTTGTGTCAATACTCCGCCGAAGATGAAGACGCTCGACAAGGATTGCGGTGAAGTTTCGCGTCAGTGGCTCTCCTGGTTCATCGGCCAGAAGTATTTTGCCGACCCCACCTTCGGCAGTGCTGTCATCCCCGGTCGACGCAATGTGTTCAGGACTACGCTCGACTTGAGCGGCATTGCCTACATTACGTCGCCACGCAGCGTATCCCCCATCGTCTCGCGGTTTCGCGTGGATACCAGTTCGAAGACCGATCTCGAATGGGATTTCGACTATGACACCAAGGCCGGCCGCATAGCCGCGAGCAATGTCTTCGCCAATTACAGGAATGGAAATTTCTTTTCGAGCCTCGGTCATTCCCAGCTGAATGCGGTTGGAGAAATTCCCGTGCCTCCGAGTCAGCCGCAAAACTTTGTGAATTATAACCAGCTGCAGCTTCTATTTGGTTACGGCGCGCTTACCAAGCAAGGGCTGAGCGCGGCTGCCGGCGGCGGACTGGACTTGAATATGCACTCGCTCGAATATTCGGCCGTGCAGGCCACTTATAACTTCGACTGCTGCGGCTTTACGGTGGAATACCGGCGCTTCAACCTCGGCCCGATCCGCGACGAGAGCCAGGAAAGCTTCAGCTTTACGCTGGCCGGGGTCGGCAATGCCGGCAATCTGAAACGCGCCGAGCGGCTGTTCTAGCCTTTGGTCCTCCGCCCCGTGACCCATGTGATAATGAGAGGACATACATTCATGGGGAATCCGTTGCGCATATCTCGTTTTTTTTTGCTTTTGCTTCTGGTTGCCGGAGCGGGCTGTAAAGCGCAGTCCGGGCCCGCCACGAAAGCGACTGATACCAAGCTCGACCGCCAAATCAAGATCACCATTCGCACCCAATATAATGTTCCCCCGGATTACACCGTCATCCTGGGCAAGCGGAGTAAAAGCGATGTCAACGGCTTCGACGCGTTGCCCGTAACCTTCAGCGACGGCAAGGGGCAGAACAAAACCACTTCGTTTCTAATATCGACGGACAACAACACGCTGGCGCGGCTGGAAAAATTTGATCTCACCAAGAGCGCCGCCGCAAGCATCTCGACGCTAGGGCGCCCCATACGCGGGAACCCCAAGGCCAAAGTTACGATCATCAGTTTCGATGACCTTGAATGCCCGTTTTGCGCGCGCATGCACGAAGCCTTGTTTCCCGCCACCCAGCAGCACTACGGCGGCATGGTGCGGTACATCTATAAGGATTTTCCTCTGCCCAACCACCCGTGGGCGATGCATGCCGCGGTGGATGTAAACTGCATGGCGGATCAAAGCCCCGATGGATATTGGAATTTGGTCGATTACATGCACAGCCATGGCAGCGAAATCTCCGGTCCGGATAGCCAGCAGCAGAATGCGGCTGCGGCTTTGCAAAGGCTGGATGAGGCGACCCGCGCCGAGGGCAAGCGTCAGAACATTAACATGGACAAGCTGAATTCCTGCATCGCGAAGCAGGACCAGTCCGGAATCCGCGCTTCCATGAAGGAGGGCGATGCTCTCGGTGTCGATGGCACACCCACGCTGTTCATCAATGGAGAACGGGCGACCGGCGCTCTTCCGCAGGATTTGCTGTGGACCATCGTGGATCGCGCCATTAACGATGCGGGGGAAGTGCCTCCGCCGCAAGGCAACCCAGTCAAACCCGCTGCCGCGCCGGTCAGATAGTTTCCGCGCCGCCGCCAAATGGAGAATCGCTTGAACGTCACGACAATACAGAAATCATTTAGCTCCCGCGGGATTTGTCCTGTACGCGCCGCCAGGATTTCGCTTCATCGCGGCCGCAGGACCGCTCTCTGCGCCGCGGCCGGCGCCCTTCTCCTGACCGCGATCGCCGGCTGCAAGCACACGCCCAATCCCAATGTGTGGGCGGCCGTGAACGGCCACTCGATCATGAAATCGGAAGTGGACAAGTACTACCAGAACAAGGTCGGCAGCATGCAGCAGCAGCCGACTGCGGATGAAGCGGCGATGCTGAGGCTCGACATCCTGCATCAGCGGATCAACGAAGAAGTGATCCGGCAGCGGGCGGAGAAAATGCACCTGGTGGCGACGGATGCGGAAGTGGACGCGAAGATCGCACAACTGAAAGCGCCTTTTACCGAGGAGCAGTTCAACTCCCAGCTAAAGGCCAAGGGACTCACTCTTGAAGATGTCCGTCGCGACATCTGGCTGAGTATGACCACCAACAAGGTGATCAATAAAGAGATCGATTCCAAAATCAACATTACCGACGCCGACGTCGCCAATTACTACAACCTGCATAAGGCAGACTTCAATTTAATCGAACCGCAATATCATCTGGCGCAGATTGTTGCGACGTCCGTTCCTGCGCAAAGGGCTGGAAATCTGCAGAACAGCAAGGCCCGCAATGATGCCGAGGCCCGCAAAAAAATTCAGGACATCCACAATCAGCTCGAAAGCGGCGGGGATTTTTCCGGACTGGCGATGAACTTCTCCGAAGCGCCGGACACCGCTTCCAGCGGTGGCGACATGGGTTTTATTCCGGAGTCGCGGCTGAAGTCCGACCCGGAAGTCTATGCCGCCATCTCTCAGTTGAAGCCCGGCCAGATCACCGGCGTGCTGCCGATGCAGCAGGGACCATCGAAGAAGCCGTTCGGCTACATGATTCTGAAGCTGATCGCAATCGAACCGGCCGGACAGCACCCGCTGAGCGACCCACGAGTACAGCAGATGGTTCGTCAGCAATTGCACGACAGCCGTTCGCGGCTGCTGCAAACCGCTTATTACGAAGTGCTCCGCGACCAGGCCCACGTGGTTAATTACTACGCGGAAGACGTACTGAAGGACGTCCATTGACAGCGGCTTTTTTATTGATGTGGGCCGAGATAGCTTGTCGTCCTGAGTAGAGCGACGGAGCTTGCGCTTCGCAGGCAGTGAGCCAATCTTCTGCGTGGGAGCAGACGCTGCTCATCATCACTTACGATGAGCATGGTGATTGCTATGACGGACCAAGAGCAATCTCGGGCAACAGGCATTTACGTTCAATCGACTACTTCACTTTTTTACATTCCCGATAATCCGATGGCCTGCATCCCAGATATCGGATTACCGACCCTGAATGGCCTTTCCATAATCGCACAGATTTATTGACCGTCAAGCAGCGGCTTCAGGCGCGAAGTTTTCGCATATAGTCCGCGTCTATCTTCAACGACTCCATTGGAGGCATGTCAAACTCCTCCTGCTCGACAAAGCAGTGCTTGATATGCCCGGTCCGGGCTGCGGCTGCGAAAATCGGACGATAATCGATGACGCCTCGGCCCAGCTCCGAAGCCTTCGGCGGAGCTGATTCGGGATCAGGACTGTGGGTTGTGGTGAAGTCTTTGACATGCAGCATCGAAATGCGCGTTGGATAGCGGTGGAGCAGCTCGATCGGGTTCCCGCCGCCTACGATGACCCATCCACAATCCATTTCCATCGTCACTTTCGATGGATCGGTCAGGCGCATCAGTTCGTTGTAAGGGACAATGCCGTCCTGCTTGCGAAATTCCCGGGTGTGATTGTGGTAGCCGAAAATCAAGCCGGCGGCGTGCACCTTTTCTCCAAATTTATTCAGCTGCCCAGCGTTCCATCGCCACTCTTCCAGCGTGAAGTCAGGCGCGTTCGCGGGATGATTCCGCTTCTGATTCGGATTCTTATGACCCGGTCCGGGACAGACAATGTATTCGAGTCCTGCTGCCTTGCTGAATGCAATGGTCTCGTCGAGATGATCACGGAGAACGTCGAAGCCATAGTGCGCGCCAACGCAGCGGAGACCCGCCTTCTCCATCGCCTGCTTCACCTGGCTCGGGCTGTATTTGTAAAATCCAGCCGCTTCAACTTCGCGATAGCCAAGGGCCGCAACCTGGTTCAGAGTGCCCTGGTAGTCATGTGGCAGCAGCTCTCGAACCGAGTAAAGCTCCAGGCCAAGCGGCAAATCGAGATACTTTGTGCCGCCACTCTGCTCTGCATTCAGGCCGCGGGTGCAAGCCGAACCGTACAGTAGAGCGGCCGCACCAGTTTTCAGAAAATCTCTTCTTGAATTCATCGCCATAGGCCTCTTTTCGATCGATTGCGTTACCCAAAACTATTGTTTTTCAAGCACCCGGATATAAGAAACCAGGCTTTGTATCTGGGGAGGGGTCAATCTTGTGCCGAATGCAGGCATGTTGTTTTTCCCCTTGGTGATGATCGTGGCAAGGTCTGTGTCGCTCATTTTCATGACCGCAGGATCGTGAAAATCCACAGCTTTGAATGCCTTGCCTGTGGGTGTTGCTGCTTTTCCGTCGGCGCCATGACACATCTGGCAATGCGACTGGAATAGTGCCGCGCCTGTATCTTCCGCGACGGCTGCAGAGGGCAACAGATATAGTATTGCTGCCGTTGAAAGCAAGATCGCGAAACTTTTCATAGTTCTCCTTCGCTTTATCCGCTCAGAATCATCTTGCAAAGATAAATGTATTCCAAGCTTCTTCTCGCCCGTGAACATTATTGATTCAGGGTATGACAGGTGTCGCAGTCAGTGCTGGCTTTCTTTGCCTGATGGCACTTTATACAGCCTGCCATCGATATGTCAGCTTCCTTGTAAAGTTGAACCCGCTCTGCGACAGGCCCGTGGCATTCCTGGCAAGTTGCGCCGTGCAGCAGATGAATTTTGTGGCTGAACGTCACGAACGAAGGCAGCTCATACAGGCGCACCCACGGAATCGCGGCTTTGTCCTTGGCGTAAACGGCAAGCCTTTGAATGGGCGGACTGCCGGTGTCGATGGTCTGGTGACACTGCATGCATGATTCAGCCTGGGGAATCGCTACGGTGTCGCCCGACCGCGAAGTGGCATGGCAAAACTCGCACGGCAGCTTCAGAGTGCCCGCGTGCTGCTTGTGGCTGAACGGAATAGGCTGCACCGGCGCCGGCGGCGGGGCTGGCGCAGCATTTTGCGCCGTCGTGCCGGCCGTTGCCGGAGCAGTGCTCTGTGCTGGCGAAGGATTTGAAGCCGGTGCGGAATTCTGCGCAAGTGGAGCGATAATCGCCGGAGCAGGCAAAACAGGTCGTGCCCAGAAGGCGGTCAGCGCCAACAGAGGAAGCACGCGGCCTATCGGCATCATCAAACATTCCCCTGCTGCATTTGCTCTGCGAGATGTTCGGCTGCACGCATGGAAAGTGACAGGATCGTCATGGTCGGGTTCTGCCAACCGGCGCTGACAAAGCTACTGCCGTCCACTACAAACAAATTTTTGATGTCATGGCTCTGATTCCACTTGTTCAGTACGCTCGTCCTGGGATTGTCGCCCATTCGGCAGGTACCGACCTCGTGAATGCTGTAACCGGGAGGATTCGGCTCGTAATTCTTCGAGAGCACCTCGAAACCGGCAGCTTCCGCCATCGCGATTCCTGTGTCTATGGCGTCTCGCGCCATGTTGAATTCATTGTCGGTATAGCGCGTGTCCACGTGCAGGACCGGAATGTTCCAGGCATCGACCACGTTCTTATCGATGCTGACGTGGTGCTCATAATAGGGCAGCACCTGGCCCATCATGCTCATCGTGAAGCCGCTGCCTGCGTAGCTGTCCAGTTTTTTCTGCAGTTCCGCTCCGTAAGCCTGGAAGTGCCGGGGATCCATGCCCCCGCCGCTTCCCCATACGTTCAGAGCCCAGCCGCCAATGAAATTTTTCGCCTTCGTATCAAGATTGCGGCAGCGCGGTATCAGAGCGTCTCCTCCGTTCAACTCCCTGGTCGAATTGCCATCGCGCGCCTCCGGCACGGAGCAGACGAGCCCAGGGCCGTACAGGCTGTCGATCAGGTAGTGGCCCAGAACGCCGCTGGAATTTGCCAGTTTGGAATTCAGCAGCAGCCGTGTGCTTTCCAGACATCCCGCCGCCAGGACAACGACGCGCGCCTGCACCGACATCTCCCGCCGCGAATGGCGATCGACGAACAGCGCCCCGTTCACCAGCCCGGAATTTTTATCCACGGTAAGTTCGCGTACGACCACATTGGGAACGGCGGTCAGCTTGCCGGTAGCGAATGCATCGGGCAGAAGAAGATTGATGGAACTGGCTAAACCATCGCGGCCCAGTGCGCTGCGTGCCTTGCACACCGGAACGCCCAGCTTCTTGCCGGCAGCGATGAAACGCTGCATAGATGCCGACCATGGCGAGTCGTCGACGACAAAATTACCGTCCGGATATTGTGGCAACCCATCCGGGTGCCCGCTCACGCGAAAAATTTCCTCCACACGGGAGTAATAAGGAGCGAGATCAGCCAGGCTGATAGGCCAGTTCTCGCCAAAGCCATCATGGTCCTTGGCTTTAAATTCGTAATCGCTCAGACGAAAGGATTGGCGGGACCAGAACAGAGATCGGCCGCCGAACAGCCGCACCCGCACCCAGTTGTAGGGCTTTCCGGGGTCGTAGGTGTATGGAACTTCATTTTCATCGACCCAGGTATTGGCATTAAACTCGTTCGCCTGAAAGACATGCGAAAGCCGCCCCGGCATTTTGAAGCCTCGATAGGGCAACTCGTACGCTGGCTTGAGTTCACGATCTTTCTGAAAATCGACCACCGGGCCGGCGTTCAACATCAGGCAGGAAATGCCTTTTTCGGTCAGAATCTTGGCGACCATTCCGCCGGAGTGGCCCGAACCAATAATTAGTACATCAACCTTTGCCTCCGGCATGCGGAACCCAGCTCCTATTTCTAAACGTACATCTGAATGTCGGGATCAATCGGAGACCAGTACAGTCCTATTCCGGGGGCGCGCTCTCCGGAAGATGTTGCCGCTATGCTCCACGCCTGGGAATTCATCGTGGCCGTTCGAATATCCTGGTGCGCCACGTTGATGAAATGGGCAAACGGCTCTGTTGGTGGATGATCGGTCATCCACGATCTGAGCCAGGGCCGGATCAGTTTGTCCGCCTGCTCCGCATTGACTTCCGCGAACGAAATGCCGAACTGTTTCTCTGCATCCGCATTCAGCCGGTCGAGACCCGTTCGATATGTGTGCTGCCTGTCGGGTGGCGAGACGCTAATGAGAAAGTCGAGAAACTCCGGAGCGCAGGCCTGTGTAGATCCGGGATATCCGTTGAGCGGAGGTAAAAAAACGTCTCCTAACTTCCGCAGCGTCGCCATCTCTCTGGCATTAAAGAAGTGCTCTTCGGTCGTCGCAACCGCGTCGGGTATTGTGGACGCAATCGTCTGAGTTCGAAAATCGAAGCTCTGCCTCTGCTCGACGAGCTTGGACGCATTCTCCGGCGTGGGAGGCACTGGGGCAGGGGCAGAAGATTGGGGAGCCGATGTTTTTTCTCCATAAGGAGCAGTTGGAGGAGCAGTTGCGGTCTGCCCAAACATGGTTTTGGCAGCCGCCGGAACAGCCACGATCGCTTTGACAAAATCTCGCCTATCCATCGAATCCAGACTAGACTTCGGCGTATCGGGACGTCAACCAGAAGCCTGGCGGACGCGATGGTGCAGTCATGTGCTGTTTTAGGTTTACAACATTTCTCATAGCACCTTCATCTGTTCGGCGCTTGTGCCAGCTGAGACATTAGTGGGGAATCCCAATTTGACACTAGTGTAGTTTACAAACCACGCTAACTCCGCGATGAAGACAGCATTGTTTTCTTTACTCCTCCTTGGGTTCGTTCCTGCTCTGTACCTGCAAGCCGCCACTCTGCCTTAGTTGGCCCAGCTCCACGCGCACTCTCAAGCTCGAATGCAACTCTATCTGCCCTTTGCTCAATCTGCCGATAATTACTTCACCGGCAAATGAAGTGTCTCGACTCCGCCGTGCAGTGTATATGTGTGTCCAGACCACACGAGTTCTCCGGTTAATCTTTTTGGTAAGCTGATCGTTGCCAGCCATGACTTTTGAGCACGGCGGTACATGACGTGAATATTGCCTCCCGCATGCGGCATCGTAGCGTCCAAATGGGTTAGGTTCTGAAGATGAGGTTCGATGCGGACATTCGTAAATCCCGGCGCCCCAGGCCGGATACCAGCCACGATCGTTAACAAATCATAGTTAGGGCTGGCACTCCAGGCGTGACTGTCGGAACGCGTGGGCTCCGGCTTCTCTGCCCACGTACTCAATCCTAGTTTCAACATGTCTCGCCATGGAACCAATTCATCCAGATACATGTCTCCAAGTCCGGCGTGTTCAAGAGCGCGGCTCAGATAGAACCGGAAATAGTAGGTGATCTGCGACATGGGTGGGACCTGCTTGCCGTCGATCGTCGTGGTCCTGTCCGTTTGTGAGCCCAGCAGGCGGCGTAAAATGGCGCCTTGCTGCGGTCGTGGCGCAACATCAAGCCAGACCGCCAGTATATTGGGCTCCTGGCTGTAACTGCTCTTGCCGGGAGTGTCGGCGAATAGTCCATACTGCTTATCCCAGCTAAGACGGTTGAGAGCGTCGGAAGCTTTACGAAACCTACTTCGATATTCGACTACCCGCTCCGGATTGCCAAATTTCGCTTCCAGGTCAGCGGCATCGCGGAGCGCTTCCATGTACTGCAAGGTTAGAAATGTCGATCCGCCGTCTGCCTCCTGCGGCGGCACCCCATCCTTATACCCGCTCGTCCAGTCGGCAAATTCCCACCAGTTCAGCTTTCCCATCAGTCCATCCGGCCGCAGGCGCGCTGTAAACCAGTCGATCACTCCGCGGGTATGGGGCAGCGTCTCGCGCACAAGAGCTGGATCGTCCACATACATCCAATAGTCGTGCAACATGTCCACCCATATTAATGAGAAGGGCGGAATGAACTGCGGCATCGAGGAGGGATAACGACTTTGCGTCAGCCCGTTGGGTACTCTGGAATCATCGATGCTGGTGATGGCCTGTCGCGCCAACCGGCTGTCGCCTGCCGCGACATAGGAAATCAGCGCTTCAATGCGTGTGTCGCCGACGTACTGAAGGCGCTCCCAGTATGGAGTATCCATATATGTCTCGTGCGCGCAGAGCCGTGCTGTACGCCAGCCTGTTTGCCAGATGCGATCCAGGTCCGGTATGTCTCCGCTGATGTTTGCTTGCTCTTCGAATGGGTAAGCGGTGAACCATGCCGTCATGCTATCCAGCCGGAGAGGCGCCGACTGCGTTGTCACGTCCATTTGCAGGTAACGCCAAGCGCGCCAATTCAGCGGACTAAAGACTTGCTGCTGGCCCCCTCCGCTGATGAAATTGTCCGAAGTGCCCTGGATGTGTCGTCCCGCGATTTCATTGCGATTGCCTTTTTGGCCGTGTTCGTCATATAAAGCTTCCGCATAGGTCAGTCGAATCTGAGCATCTCGTCCGCCGCTCACCACTAGTTCGGGATAGGCCGTCTGCAACACTCGATTGTCGAGAAGCAGGGTCACATGCTTGTTGGCTGGAATTTCCAACGGCTGCGCTGGGAATGCGGGCAACGAAGGAAGGCCTTCGACTCGAACCGCCGTTCCCGCGGGCACGAGCCGATGCTCCATAGGTGGCAGCGGGTCCGGTACAAGTTCCCAATTGGTCTCAAGGAGTTGAGCGCCGCGGGTGGCTCCATGACTGAGAACTTCCGGTTGCTGCCATTCGCCGGATTTCTGAGAATCCGCCTTATCCCAGTCCCAATTCAGCTTCCGTCCATCGACGCGCTCTCCGAAGCCTGCACCGAAGTAACCTGCATGTTCCTCATGCTCAGCCGATCCCCACCCGTGCTCCTGTTCCACCTGCCATGATGGGCCCGTGTTCGCCGATTCCTCCGCAACCGTATCTCCCTGCACCAGAAAACCCGTACGGGCGCTCATCTGCGCGAGCGGAGCTTTGGTTCCGAAGTTCCACACAGTGGCGGCGAGAATGTTTTTTCCGGGATGCAGCATGGGTGCGAGGTCGATGGTCTCGAAACGCCAGTGGAACAAGTCTCCTCGCGCCGGGCCTTGACCTGCGTACTTGCCGTTCACGTGCAGCAGAAACCGATTGTCCGCGCTGACGTGAACCCAGAAATGTGCTGGCACGGCAGGCAGGTTCAATTCTTTCCGGAAGTAAAAAACGCCTGGATCTTTCACAGGCGCGTTCGGACAAGCTATCCAGCTTGCGTGCCACTGGTTGCTGATCAGTGCGGGATTCAGTGGACGAGAGAGCTGCCCGCGAGTTGGGATAGCAAGGCCCAGTAAACAGGCGATCAGCAGAAGGAATCGCGACATGCCGGAAAGAATAACAAAGAACCGAGACGGAATCAGAATTCAGCGAGCGCATCGCACACTTTAGAACGCTCCCCGCGACTCGTACCAGTTATCATCACGCGGTATATTGACGCCAATGGTGATCGAAGATTGCGTGTTCATGGAATCATAGATAAACTTCTCCCCATAGGAAAATTGTTGCTGCAGGCGGAATGAAAAGTGGTTTTCTGTCCTCACGCTTCGAGGGGATTGAAAAAACTATCGACGACCAAGGTTCAACACCATCCCTGAGGCAGCCTGCTTCGGGAGAGCTTGACTTCCACATCGTGAGGAGAACACGTGCGTCCTTTTCGGAACTTCCTTTTCGTTTTGATAGCGGCGCTAGGTTTCGGGGCATTTGCGATGACGAGCTTCGCACAGGAGCAGACGCCAGGAGATTTCACGGTGCCCCCGCCGCCGCACGCCAAGCAGATCCATTTGAAGCATGTTCTGGTGATCGGCGAGACAAAGGGTTTTGAGCACGATTCTGTTTCCGACGCCATGGCTGCTATCTACACGATGGGCAAAGAGAGCGGCTTGTGGGATACGACGATGCGAACCGATACCGAGCTGCTCACCAAAAAGGATCTGCCCAGGAATGCAAAGAATCTGAACTATTTCGACGCGCTGGTTTTTGCGAGCACAACCGGTGAGCTTGATATGGACGCAAGCCAGAAGCAGGACATGATGTCCTTCATCAAAGAGGATGGAAAGGGTTTTGTCGGAATCCACGCGGCGCTGGATACGAACTACACCTGGCCGGAATACGGCGAGATGATTGGCGGGTGGTTCGACCAGCATCCCTGGAGTACGTTTAATGCGCCGATCATCAATGAAGACCCAAATTTTCCAGCGGTGCGTCACTTTCCGAAAGAGTTTGTCAAATACGATGAAATCTACCAGCCGAAGGATTGGTCCCGGGAGAAAGTAAACGTACTGCTCAGCCTCGATCCCACCAAGCTTGATTATGCGAACAATCCTCGCATCCACCGCGCTGATCACGATTTTCCCGTGGCCTGGAGCAAGATGTATGGCAAAGGCCGCGTGTTTTATTCCACGCTTGGACATACGGAAGAATCGTGGCAGGACCCGGACATCAGAAAAATGTATTTCGAAGCAATAAAATGGGTCCTGGGAATGACCGAGGGAAGCACGTCGTCTCATCCACGCCCGACGATGGCCGGGCAAGGACACTAGACCGAAACGACAATCACGAGCTAGTCTGAAAGAAAAGTTTCAATACGATTTTCATTTGCCCGTCGCCATGCCTGCTCTGGATTCACTCAATTGCATTCCAGATGAAAAACCGGAGATGTTGGCAATTGCCGGGACATACCTGTCGATGTGGAAATTCGGAGTGCTATTGGGAGCCGCCCGGCAGACGGATAGGGATTCGCATTGATTACGGATGATAGCAGTCGATTTCGTACTCGGGATAGACGGCCTGCTTCTAACTTCTGCATTTGTTGTTCGTTGTAGATGATAGGTCCACTTTAGGTTCATGAGAGCAGTTGCCAAGATTATGAAAAGATTTCTGGTTCCGGCATTCTTTGTTAGCAATCATCTTCGTCGCGTACCAAAGCAGGGAAGCACTCACCTATGCGGCTTCGCGGCGGCGCACAGTCTGGGAACGTGCAGTCCGGGAACTCGCAGTCCGGGAACTCGGGCAATTCATCCAGCCAGGTGAAGGGCGGTCACCGCGGAAACCCGGGCGGCGCTCAGGCATCGCATGCGCCAAACCTGGTCGAAGCCGGCAATGCGCTGTTTCAGCAAAACTGCGCTTTCTGCCATGGCCGGGATGCGGAAGGCGGAGAAATAGGCCCCGATCTTACGCAGTCGAAGCTGGTGCAGTCGGATGTGAATGGAGACAAGATCTCTATAGTTGTGCGGAATGGAAGGCCCGATAAAAAGATGCCGGCGTTTACTTTCACCAGCCAGCAGATGCTCGCTCTGGTGGCCTTTATCCATGCGCAGGAGGCCAATGCCTCGGCGCAAAATGGCAAGCGCAGGGGAGTGGAGGTTTCCGATCTCCAAACGGGAAACGTGGAGGCGGGGAAGCAATACTTCAACGGTGCGGGAACATGCGCGAAATGTCACTCGGCGACTGGCGATCTCGCCGGCGTCGCTTCGCGTTATCAGGGGCTGGAGTTAGAGGAAAGGATGCTCTATCCCCGCGACGCCACCAGCCGAGTGACAGTAACTCTTCCGTCGGGACAACAAGTTACCGGAACGGTGGCGTATCTGGATGAGTTTACGGTCGGGTTAAAGGATGCCAGTGGCAACTACCGCTCATGGCCCACCAGCAAAGTGAAATATAAGGTCGACGCACCGGTGAATGCCCATGCCGAGTTACTTGCCAGGTACACGGATGCGGACATCCACAATTTAATGGCTTACGTGCAAACGCTACGATGATTGCGTCGATATTGCATTACGCAAGGCTGGAGAGGTCACAACTGTTATGAAGCTGTTGCGAGACGCATTGATTTTTACCGTCAGCGCATTAATTCCATTTTTCGCGTGTCCGCATTTACTGATGGCTCAAAACCCGGATGCCACGGAGCTTCTGAATCCGCCGCCGGACAGCTGGCCGGGGTACCACGGCGACTACTCCGGCAGGCGCCATAGTCATCTGAAGCAGATAACACCGCAGAACGTAGGGAACCTCGGTCTGGCATGGGCATTTCAGACAAATCAGAGTGCTGAAATCAAATCATCGCCCCTGCTGGTAGATGGAGTGTTGTACTTCACAGTGCCTGAAAATATATGGGCAATCGACGCTCGATCAGGGCACAGGATCTGGCACTACCGAAACCCACCCACCTTAGGCGATCATATCGGGCAACGCGGCGTGGCCATGTACAAGGGATGGCTATACTTCACGCTGCCGGATGGTCACCTTCTCTGCCTGAACGCCAAGGACGGCACGGTGCGCTGGAAGGTGGAGATCGCGGACGTAAGCAAGGGCTACTGGACGACGATGGCGCCGCTGGTAGTAAAAAATCATGTGATCGTCGGCGTATCGGGTGACATGGATAATCTCACCGGCTATCTGCGAGCTATCGATCCCGAGACCGGAAGCACGCAGTGGCAGTGGAACAGCACTCCACCTGCTGGAACTCCGAACAGTGCGACCGGCGGCATGACGTGGGTGACCGGCACCTATGACCCTGCACTCAACCTTACTTATTGGGGAACGGGGAATCCTACACCTGTCTTAAATGGTTCGGCCCGGCCGGGCAACAATCTTTACACTTGCAGCATTGTCGCTCTCAACCCCGACACGGGAAAGCTTGCATGGAGTTTCCAAGCTTCGCCGCACGATACCCACGACTGGGATGCGGTGGAGGTTCCTGTGCTGGTGGACGGAACTTTTCGTGGGCAGCCGCGGAAAATGCTGATGCAGACTTCCCGCAACGGCTATTTTTTCGTTCTGGACCGCACCAATGGAAAGAATCTTCTCAGCGTTCCTTACGGGCCCGTGAACTGGTCGCTGGGAGTAGATAAGAATGGCAGCCCGATTCCGAATCCGGAGAAGGACCCAGCTCCCGATGGCCGCCTGGTCGCCCCCGACGAAGGCGGCTTGACCAACTTCCGTTCGCCCAGCGTCGATCCGAAGACTGGCCTGTTTATCGTGGACGCCAACCCGAGTTATGGTATCTATTTTTGGAAGCCGGCCGATGGAGCCTACGGCTGGGCAGGTGCGGACTACGGTATCTGGGGCAAAGGCGTCATCGAAGCCATTGATTATCAGACCGGCAAAATTCGCTGGCGCCATCAGGTTGGTCCCGGCGGCTCAGGCGCAGGTGTGTTGACGACGGACTCCGGACTGACATTTACCGGAGACGCTTTTGGAAATCTCCTGGCGCTCGACACCGCTGACGGTAAAACATTATGGCACGCAGGCACGGGAGCGGGTATGGGAAGTTCCCCGATCACCTATGAGCTGGACGGCCGCCAATACGTGCTTACAAGCAGCGGGACCGTAATGTTTGCCTGGGCGCTCCCGCAGAATACGGTGGCAAGTACGCGCTAGTCTTCGCAGACATGGTAAATCGGTCCGACGTGTCTGCTCGCTGACGAGGAGAATCGCCGGCAAAAGTAGAGCTACCTGTTCGCATTGTCGCTGCACAATTTCGTCCAATAGCTCAAGCACTCCAGCGCTCCGGGGAGCGAATTTATCTGCAAGCTCTGGACTGCTAAACCCGCCAGCCTCAGAGAAACCGCAGCGTTCGCGGCGCAATTGATATTAGGATTGAATATTTGGAGCGCAACATGGATCTCTGGCAACGACAAGTCCGCCGTTTTGCACATTATCCGCTTTGCTTCTGCCTTGGGTTTTTTCTCACGGGCCCATTCGCGGCCAGGGCAGATAAGAACTCTATGGCGGCACAAAATGTGCAGAGGGGGAAGGCCCTGTTTCAACAAACGTGCGCGATGTGTCACGGCGCCGAGGCCACGGGGGGCATCGGGCCCAATCTTACCGAATCTCCTTTGCTGCGCGAACCGAACATGCTTTACGGTGTGGCTGCCGCGGTGATCCACGATGGACGCGTTGAGAAAGGAATGCCAGCCTTTCCTCAGTTGACCCAGGCCAATATTTCCGACATCATTGCGTTCCTCGATGCGCGCATTGAAATCATCGATCGCTCGGGGGCTGGCGCTTCACTAAAGCGGCTTCTCACTGGGAACGCCGCGGCGGGAAAGGAATATTTCAATGGAGCAGGGGGCTGCGCGAAATGCCATTCGCCCGCTGGCAATCTCGCCGGAATAGGGAAAAAGTATGCCCCCGCGGCACTGGAGGCCAGTTTTCTTTATCCTCGTCGCGATGATGTTACCGCCATCGTGTCGCTACCTTCCGGCAAAAAGGTGACGGGTACGCTGCTTCATCTGGATCATTTTTACGTTGCGATTCTGAACCAGGATGGGTGGTATCGTTCCTGGCCACTTCAGGACGTCAAGGTTCAGGTCGAAGATCCGCTGGCTGCACACCGGGAACTGCTCCACAAGTACACCGATAAGGACATCCACAATGTTTTTGCGTACCTTGAAACGCTCAAGTAGCGTAGTGGCGGGAATCCTCCTGTTGGCGAGTGGGGGGTGTCTTCTCGCACAAAACGCGGGCGTAAGAGATTCCATTCCGTCCGTGAGCAGCTCATGGCCTGTTTTTAACGGGGATACTTCGGGCCGGCGCTACAGCACGTTGACGCAGATCAACAATACAAACGTCAAATCCTTGAAGCTGGCATGGGCGTTCCAGACCCACGACGCGATGCTGAAATCGACACCGCTTGAAGTCGACGGAATTTTGTACTTCACGGTGCCGGATCATGTCTGGGCCATCGACGCAAAAACGGGAGAACAAATTTGGGATTTTCGACGCCCCTCGAACGGCGACCATCTTGCACAACGAGGCGTGGCGTTCTACAAGGGCCGGGTCTATTTCGGAACGCCGGATGCGCATCTCATCTGTCTGGATGCGCGCAATGGGAAGAAAATCTGGGATGTCACAGTAGCGGACGTTAATTTAGGCTACTACATAAGTGTCGCCCCGCTGATCATCAAAGGGCGGGTAATTTTCGGCACATCCGGCGATTCGTTGGATGTGCCTCATTTTATTTACGCTTTGGACTGGAAAACGGGAGCGCTCGTATGGAAAACTCCCACATTGCCCAAACCTGGGAGTGCGGCCGCCAGCACTTGGCCGAATCTTAAGGCCATGAGCCGTGGGGGTGGCGCGGCCTGGATGACTGGCACCTACGATCCGGAACTCAACTTAATGTATTGGGGGACGGGCAATCCCCATCCGGTCATGGCGGGCGGGGTGCGGAAGGGCGACAATCTCTACACCTGTACGATCCTGGCGCTCAACCCCGATACCGGCGCGATCGTCTGGTACTTCCAGCCATCTCCTCATGACACGCACGATTGGGACGCGGTTCAGACGCCGGTCCTGTTCGACGCGGTGTTCGATGGGAAACCACGTAAATTGCTGGCGCAGGCAAGCCGGAACGGCTACTTTTTTGTCCTTGACCGGATAACCGGCAAGAATCTGCTGACGGCACCCTATATCCCTACCAATTTCGCAAAGGGTGTCGACGCACAAGGACGCCCGATTCCCAATCCGGCGAAGGAGCCGCAGCCGGACGGCACGCTCGTGACAGCCTCAGGGGAAGGTGGCACGAATGTCATGGCGCCCAGCTTTGATCCCGAAACCGGGCTTTTCTACGTGAACGCCCGGGACGGCTATAGCTTCTGGTATCTGACACTAGGCGCGAACAATCTCCCGACGAACCACGACGGCGGGGAATCTTTTCAGTTGTTCACAACCTCTGCCCTGCTGGGACTGGATTATAAGACGGGGAAAATTCGCTGGAGATACGACAGCCGCGGCACTGGTAGCGCTGGGATACTGACCACGGCAGGACACCTGCTTTTCACGGCTGATGCCGACGGTAACCTGCTGGCGTTGGATCCATCGGATGGCCATGTCCTCTGGCATACGCGGCCCGGAAGCGTTGCGGATTATGTCGCACCCATGACCTATGAAATTGACGGAACCCAATATGTTCTGACCGGAGTCAATGGTGTGATGTATGCGTGGACTCTAACTGGAAGCTTGTAACCGGGATATCTGCAAATATGTCCGATGGCAGTATAGCCATCGCTGAATTGAACAACGTGAGCAAATGCTGAAGCGAGGGAATCACTATGGAGACATCGAGAGGCCTGCGTACCCGAGTCGTATTACTTGTCGCCGTCTGTCTGTTTGCATGTTGTGCTGTTTCCGGATGGGCAGCATCGTTGTGCGGCGGCGCACATCCAGTTAGCGTATCCATTCGGGAGAACTTCACCACGGGCAGCCTGAATGCCTGGAAAATGCCGTTTGCCGATGACTGGAAAATTCTGAAGGAGGGCGATCTTCATTATCTCCATATGGAACGCAACCGGCCGCCTGAACTTCCTCGACATCCGGTGCAGTTCGCGCTATTGAAGGGAGTTAAGGTGGGTAGTTTTACCATGGACGTGAAGGTACGCAGCCGCCAAAGTTCGATGATTGTGGTTTTCAACTATGTGGACCCGCTTCACTTTTACTATGTCCATCTTTCGGACAATCCCGGGACCAAGATATCGGTCCACAACGGCATATTCATTGTGGACGGTGCACCGCGGCGGCGGATCGCCGGCTTGGAAGCTTCGCCAGCGCTGCCGGATCACTCCTGGCACGATGTGCGCATCGTACGCAACGTACGCACCGGCTCGATCAAAATCTATCTCGACAAGCAAACTGAGCCCCGATTTTCTGTCATAGATCACACTTTCACCTGTGGACAAGTCGGACTAGGTTCCTTTGACGAAACCGGCGACTTCGCCCAATTTCGCTTACAGTCAAAAGACGCCGAGCGTACCAGCTCAGGAAAGTAACAGGCTCGCGGAGACGTTTGCGGCTCATACCAGCTGTGTTTTGAGCATTGTCTCGGCCCGTCCAATTTGAGGGTTTGTAACGGTGACAACTGCCCCGCTCGGTCCGACGTTGCTCGACGTTACCTGGATTGAGCGCGCTCTGCTTCTGTCAAAAGAGGCGGGGTGGAATCAGATTGCGGCGGACTGGACCATCTTCTTTACGCATGGAACGGTGCTCGGATTCACGGTTGGCGATCGTCTGATCGCAACTTCGGCAGCACTTCCTTACGGCGACAGATTCGGATGGATTTCGATGGTGCTGGTCACCGCCGACTGGCGTCGTCACGGTCTGGCAAAGCGGCTTGCCTCAGCATGTACGGCGATCCTGCGCGATGGCAGAAGGGCAGCGCTGCTGGACGCCGCACCAGCCGCGATGAGCATTTACGAATCTCTTGGATTCGTGCCGCTCTGTACCATGGAACGCTGGGAGGGCAATGGCGGCGGCAGTGAGGCTGCTTCGGCGAACCTTGCACTCGACCGCATCGCATCGCTTGACCAAACCGCATTTGGCGCCGATCGACGGTTCCTGCTTGAGAATTTTCTGTCGCGGCAGGGCAGTCTCGCGTTTCAATCGACCGACGGCTTCGCGATTTTGCGCCAGGGCTCCACAGCCTCGCAGATCGGCCCCGTCATCGCTGAACCAGCGGAAGCTCCTGGGCTTGTGGCTAAAGCAATCCACGGGACATCTGGTCGTGTTCTGGTGGATGTATTGGATGGAGGAGGCGCGCTGATCCCGACGCTCGCCGCGCAGGGCTTTCGTCAGCAGCGCAGTTTCACTCGCATGGCGCTTGGCCTCTCGGCGCTCCCCGGTGATGCCGCACGTTTGCTGGCTGCCGCGGGGCCGGAATTCGGCTGATCGCGTTTTTCCCCGAGCTTGCCAGACCCGCCCGGCACAGCGATCGTCAGCTAGGCCAAGCGGGCTTGACCTCTTACCACTTCGCGTCTACCCCTGGTGACAAGATGTCCGCGAGAGCTCGGCCAGTAAGACTTGTGGCCGTATTGAATGCTGAGGCTTTGTCCACGGGCCCGTAATCGGCCCCGTCATTTAGAAGCCCATAGGATTTTCCGTTCTTCGGATTGATAACAAAGGCATCAAACCGTTGGACAGATTTCACGATGCGCGTATCGCGATGGACATGTTCGTAGTACCAGGTCAGATAATTAATAATTCCAGGGCTGCGCGTGCGGTCCCAGCTTTTTTGGCTGAGCTTCGACCAAGTCCCGTCTGGAAGTTGTGTCCGAAGCAGAAACTCGATATTCGGTCGGACGGTCTTCTCAATCCATGCTTTCCAGGCGGGATTTCCGCAGTAGAGGTCAAAAGAAATCACGCCTTCGCCGACATACGCAGCCGTTCCATACGTCGAGGCCGTCCACAACTGGTAGTCGTTTTTGGGATCGCCACGCTTGGACCAGTCAGCTCCCTCCTCCGCCAGGATGTACGGAATGTTTCCGTCGCTTCGCATCGTGGAAAGCACCCACCTCAAAGCGTGATAAGCGACCTGTCTGTATTTGTCCTGCTTCGTCATGTGATACATCCACGTGAATACCTCAGCACCTGTAAGCACAGACGATAACGTGTATTGATCGTAAATCGGACCACTCATCGTGGCGGCATTTCTCCAGCCCGTGCCAAACGCGCCATTCGGATGAATCATGCCATCGCTTTGGATCGAGTTGACATAGCGCTGAACCGCGTCAAAATATTTCTTTTGGCGGGCATGATCAACGTGCCTGTAAAGGACAATGAAAAGGCCCAGAGCGCTTCCTGTGTCCGCCAGATATATCGGACCGTACCCGGTAGCCCAAAAGCCATTTGGTTTTTGCTTGCCGAGCAAGTAATCTCCGTACGCAATAGCGGTGTCGAGGTAGCGGCGATCGCCGAAAATTTCGTATCCGGCCACCAGCGTGCGCATGTAATAGCCCCCGACATAAATATGCGGGAAGGTAGCTTTCTCCTTCACAATGAAGTCGCAAATATTTTTCAATGTCTGACGGGTTGGAGCGCAGTTCGAATCTGCACAGAAGGGAGAAGTCGATTGTGCCGATGCAGAAGCAACAAACAAAGGAATAAAAAAGGATATGAAAACAGCGGTGATTGTGCGGCGGAACAATCCATTGAACATTTGGTTTCTCCGATTAGAGTGACATCCCGTCAAATTAGATAGTGGTCCAAGGGGGAAGGCCGCCACTGTTGGATCGGCCCGAGAGGTAGTCTTCCATTGGTATGAATTGTAGTCGAACTCACTCGCGGTTCACTACCCGAGAGGTTCACGCATTCGTACAATGATCGACTTCTGGCCGGTAACTCCGGTATTAAAGCGTTTTTCTTTGCACACCGTTGCTTTGCCTCCATTGTGTGGGAGTCTGCCCGGTATGGCGCTTGAATACCTGCATCAGGTAAAACTCGCTTGAATAATGCAGTCGCTCAGCGAGGGTTTTCAGCGGAAGGTCTGTCTCGATTGCCGAAGCTTTACCCAGTATTTTGGCAATTCTCCGGACCGGTTCCACCAACAGGCACGGCAGCCCCAGGATTTTTCTCTAGTGCGGACGGAGATGTGATGACAGATGTGTTTCGACATCGGGATCTGATCAGGAATTATATCGATTCAGTCAGAAAGTTGATGGTCGGCCAAGCGGATGACCGCGTACGCTTCGATAATCCAGTGATCTTCTGGAAAACGAGAGGCGGGGAGGATAGTGGTGCAACGTTGTGCATATCTCCAGCGTTGTACTGGCTTGGTCATAAGCTCGATGACACAACCAGCAAAATCGGGCTTTCGCATCCCTCCGCGATGCTCCATATGGACAGCAGATTTATTAGAAAGCGGTATGGCGAGGTGGCTACCTGTTCTGCAAGAGGGACTCGACATAATGTTAGTTTGCCAGTGAACCGGTGGATGATCGTAAGGTAGGTGACAACCCAGCGATCACAGTTCCGCCGAGGACTGGGGATGTATCCTGCTAAATCTTTAAATGTCAAAGCATTAAGCGCGGATCAAACGCTTTCCCAATCCAGTGGTGCACGTCGATTGCATGTTCCCGCATTTGCGTTTATGGTTCTCAAATAGGGTTACGTCGAGAAAGTTTTCAGGCTTGCTTTTCAGAGGAGACGCAATGGTCAGCAGCAAATTTCTTTACGGCGCATTTTCCAATGTCCCCAGTTCAGAGTCGGCCTCGTGGCGATCGCCCCTGCAAAAAGCGGTATGGCTGTTTGCTCTGTTTTTCTTCCTTGTGCCATTGGCGCGAGCGCAGGGTACCGGAAACATTTCCGGATATGTGCGGGATCCCACCGGAGCCGCATTGCCAGGCACGAGCGTTACTGCCGTAATGAACGAACAACACACGACGCGTACCCAGACAACCGACAGCCAGGGCTTTTACAATTTCGTTGCGATGCCTCCCGGGCACTACACGATCACCTTTGAAGCCAAAGGGTTCAGCCGGGAAGTGCGGTCCAACGTGGAATTGACCGTTTCTCAAAATGCGCGAGCAGACGCGCAGCTGACGGTGGGAGCGGCGCGAACAGAGGTCCGCGTGTCCAGCACGGTTCCACTGGTGGATACGACTTCCAATACCTTATCGGGATTGGTGGACGATCGCCGTGTGGTGGACCTGCCCTTGAATGGCCGCAATGTCATGACGTTGGCGGGAATCCTGCCCGGAGTCACCAATGTCAGCGCCCCACAAACGATGGTCGAGGGAGACGGCATTCGCGGCGGACCCGAGATGGATGTCAATGGAGGCTTGCCGAACGGGGCTGTCTATACGTTTGATGGCGCCTTCTTTAATAATCCCTCCCGCAATACCGGCCTCAACTTCCCGCCACCGGACGCGGTGGCGCAATTCCGTATGCTGACCTCGAACTTTTCAGCGGAATATGGCCACAATTCAGGCGCCCAGGTCGAGGTCGTTTCGAAGGCAGGTACAGATCAATTCCATGGAGCGGTGTGGGAGTTCCTGCGAAACAACGCACTCAACGCAAAAGACTACTTCGCTCCGAATGTTCCGGTTCTCAAGGAAAACCAGTTTGGTGGCGCGATCGGCGGTCCCATCATCCGTCGCAAGCTGTACTTCTTTGGCTCCTATCAGGGACTGATCATTCATCAGCAGGCGCTAAGCACGGTAGCCCTGGTTCCCAGCGCGGCGGAAAGAAGCGGGGATTTCACTGGGTCAGGCGCGACGCTGTTTGATCCGACGGACCCAATCACAGGACTTCCTCTAACGGCGCCGAATGGCGCTCCTTGTGTTGCAGGGAATGTTATCAACCCGGGCTGCATCAGCCCGGTGGCCGTCAATCTGCTGAAATATGTTCCACAATCACCGTCCGGAACGATTACCTCACTGGCGTCCAGTCCAATCCTGAGCAACCTTGGGAACATCCGGATCGATTGGAACCAGAGTTCGAAAGATCTGATTTTTGGTCATTATTACCAGTTGGATGAGAGCACTTCAATGCCTTTTGCCGGCGGCAACATCCCCGGATATATGGGCCAAAACGCTCCGTTAAACATAAAAGAGGGCGTGATCAATGACATTTATACATTCAGTCCTTCTGTAATCAATCAGGCGACGTTTTCGCTGGTCGATCCAATTTCAAGCTTCGCGGAAAGTACTACCATTCCGAACTCAACCTTAGGGATCAATCTGCCAAATTATCTGACCGGCTTTACTCCGTCGGGTGCTGTCAACGTGAATGTTGCAGGCGAGTTCACTTTAGGAGGAGGTAACGTAACAACATATTCGGGAGTCAGTTACCAGATTGCCGACAACCTTTCCTGGATGAAAGGCCGCCACAGCCTTAAATTTGGCTTCGAGATATTGAAGCTTCACAATTACCAGGCATTTATTTATCCGCCCAGTTTTGCCTTCGATGGGGTTCGTAGTGGAGACCCGGTGGCAGATTTCATGCTAGGCGCCTTCGATACAACCACTGTCGCCTTCGGGCTCGCTGTGAATGACGATCGTACAGCCTCCAATTCCTTCTATGCGCAAGATGTATTCCGAGTCAGTCCGCGTTTCACCTTTGATTACGGAGTTCGTTACGAGCCATTCTTACCCTGGAAAGCAAAAAATAACGCGCTCACTACCATTCAGCCGGGAGTCCAATCGCGGATCGATCCAACCGCTCCCCCGGGAGTTGTATTTCCTGGCGATCCTGGCATCACGAAAGGGATTTCTCCGGCCAATCTAACGAATATTGCTCCCCGCCTCGGTTTTGCATGGGATGTCTTCGGAGACGGTAAAACCAGCGTTCGCGGCGGCTGGGGAATTTTCTACAACGCCATCAATGCCGACTCTCTTGCGCAAATCAACGCGCCCTACGCCGGCACCGCAAACGCATTCCACGGCAATATCGCAAATCCGTTTGTCTCTACGGGAGCAACAAATCCACCTACAACCTTGGTCGGCAAGTTTGGATGCACAAAAATTCCGACCTATCCATTTTATAGTTGCGCGCTCTTTCCTTTACCGCTCAGTGGCCTTTACATAACCAACAATCTCCGCCTGCCCTATTATCAGGAATACGACTTATCGATCCAGAAGCAGATAACTCCAACCGCTGAGATAGAAATATCGTACGTTGGGAATGTAGGAAGAAAAATCGGTGGATATATACCGAATAACCCTGCGCAATTTATCACCGACCCAATCACCGGCGCTCCTCCTTCAGAAAACAATGCGAACGATCGCGTATTGTTTGAGCCAGGTATCTTATCGCCAGCGGGATACATCTATGGCAACTACAACCATAGCAACTTCAATGCCCTGGAGATTCAAGGCACGAAGCGTTTCGGGCACGGCTCAACCATTCTCGCGAACTACACGCGGGCCAGATCGCTCGATATGATTTCAAATAACAATTCGAGTGGCACCATTATAAATCCGTTCAATTTAGAGACATCGTATGGACCATCGGACTTCGACCGGAGAGATTCGTTCGTGGTTTCATGGCTGTACACGCTACCGATCCATTTCTCGAATAGCGTCGCAAACAGCCTGTTGAGCGGCTGGACAGTGACAGCGATCCAGTCGGTCATGAGCGGAACTCCGATCACGTTTTACGCCGGTCAGGACGTGGCGCTCGATGGAACCTTCGATTCACAAACCGCGGAACTAAAGCCGGGTGAAAATGCCAAAACGGTCCAGATAAGTCATCCCAGCCGAACGGCCGAGGTGAACCAGTTCTTTAACACAAACGCCTTTGTCAATCCCAACGACGAGCCACCTGGAATTTATGGAAATTCCACCAAAGGAATGACCAGCGGACCTGCTTTTGCCGATACAGACGCTTCGATATTGAAGGACTTTGCATTGCCGGCATCCTATAGACTCCAGTTCCGATTGGAGACTTTCAATACGTTTAATCAAGTGAACTTTGCCAATCCAAACTCCACCGCTAATTCGGGGGCGTTCGGTCAAATTCAATCCACCGTGGCGCAAACTGGCCGGCAGCTTCAACTCGCATTGAAGCTCCTCTGGTAGACAGTCCTGCGGAAGTGGAGAGCGACCGTGCTTCTTCACTTCCTTTTCTAAAATCGCAATCCACTTGTCTTGCGGAATAGCATGCAACGGCTGATGTAGTATTTGTCTACTATGGCAAGCCTTGCGCAACCTTGGAGGAAGCATATATGAAGGCGCTCGTCATCGGAGTCATGGCTGGGTTGTTTTGTTTTGCTGGGCAGGCGCAAACTGTATCTCCACTCTTCGCTCGTGGATACACGGTGATCCCGCAACCCCAAAAAGTGTCGTTGGGCGCTCACGATTTCTCTTTTACCCCAGGCTGGCAGGTGAAGCTGGACAAGAGCGTTCCGGCCAACGATGTGGCGGTGGAAACGTTGCGCGAAGATCTCGCTACCCGGTTCAATGTACGGCTGGCAACGTCAGGAAACTCAGCCGGCACTCTTTCTCTGCGTATTGAACCTGGAAGCGTGCAGGTTGGAAATTCCCTGGATAAAGGTGAGGATAAACTGGCAGACCAGGCGTACCGGATCGAGCTGCATAGGGGCTCGGTGCAGATCATCGCCAATGCTCCCACCGGCCTTTTCTATGGAGTCGAGACCTTCATCCAGCTTTTACGCCCGGCGCTGGGAACATTGTGGCTGCCGGAAGGCACGATCGAGGACTGGCCCGACCTGGAACTTCGACACATCTACTGGGATGACAATCATCATCTTGAACACGTCGATGAACTCAAACGGGATCTACGCCAGGCGGCCTTCTATAAGATCAACGGCTTTGTCATCAAGCTGAATGGACATTTCCAGTATAAAAGCGCTCCCGCCGTGGTTGATCCATACGCGCTCAGTCCGGCAGAGCTGCAGGACATTACGAACTACGGTCTGCGTTATCACATCCAGCTCATACCTTATTTGGACGGGCCTGCCCATATCGCTTTCATCCTGAAGCATCCGGAATACGCAAAGCTTCGCGAGTTCCCGGAAAGTAACTATGAGCTTTGTGCAACCAATCCAGCATCGTACAAGCTTCTGGAGGGAATGTATCAGGACTTGCTGGACGCGAATAAGGGTGTGAAGTACTTCTATCAGTCCACCGACGAATCCTATTATGTGGGGCTGGCGCATAACTCGCAATGTAACGAAGAAGATCTGGCCAAAAAATTAGGTTCCGTAGGGCAGATCTTCGCGTACTTTGTTAATAAAGCAGACGGTTATCTACACGATCATGGACGCCAGGTGATCTTTTGGGGAGAGTATCCGCTGAAACCCTCGGATATTTCAGCACTTCCACCGTATCTCATCAATGGCGAGACTTACGGACCGCCCTTCGACAAAGCCTTCCATCAGCGCGGCATAAAGCAGATGATCTATACCTCGACAGAGGGCGAAGAAAATCTATTTCCTGATTATTTCATCCTGCCTCAGAGTCAGCGCCTCCACGGTCCTTCGAACGATGAGTTTGAAGACAATCCGGGCCGTTCACGAGTGCCGGATGTTATGGATAAGATTTCGCTCGATTCGTCTCGCGTGAACACAACCGTCATCGGTGAAATCGATGCTGGCTGGGGAGATAACGGACTAAATCCTGAGACCTTCTGGCTTGGATATGCAGCGAGCGCGGCTGCAGGGTGGCATCCCGGATCGCCTAGTCCTGAGGAATTGAACAGTACCTTTTACCCCTTGTTTTATGGGACAAGAGTTGTCAATATGAATCGCGTTTACCAGTTGATGAGTGAACAAGCCCAATTCTGGAATGATAGCTGGGATGCCATCCCCTCGACCGCACGCAAGCCAATCTGGGGATCATCCTATGCAATATTCAAACCCCGCCAACCTGCGCATGATAAGACTCTTCCATTACCGCCGGCTCCTGACGGCAACTTGAATTATGTGTCGGACTGGTCGAGCCAAAATGCCAGGCGACTCGCACTGGCTTCGCAGGCACAACAGCAGAACGCCGTTTTAGTCGGCCTGCTCCAGGAGAATATGCAGCGGTCGCAATTGAATCGCTACAACCTCGAAGTCTATTTGACGATCGCGAATCTAACTAGTCAGAACTTCGCGATGATTGCCAAGATCCATCACATGGATTTCGACTTACTCTCCGCATCTCGACTCAAGGACAAGGATCCCAAGAAAGCGATTGGCGAAGTTGATAGAGCGCTGAACACCGCCACTTCCATCTGGCAGGAGAGGAACCATGCCCTGAAAAATGCGGTGGCAACCTGGGATCAGACGTGGTATCCGCGTGTTGCGGAAGCGAATGGCCGCCACTTTCTCCACGAGCTGGATGATGTGAAGGATCATCTTCCCGACAGGACTGTAGACATGACCTATCTTGTCTATCGAGAAAAAATCCTTCCTTTCGGGGATTGGGTGGACGCGATCGCCGCGGCCAGGAACCAGTTTGCTACGGCTCATCATCTTCCCACAAGAAAATACCACCTGGCCTGGGACGACTTCAGTGTGGCCCCGCCAGTGTGCTCTTCCGCGGTTGAAATCCTCGCGAACCCTGAGTTGCAACCCGCCGACGTTGATCAGGCGGCGACATGCGGTATGGGAGATTAGATAGAACCGCGGCTACTTCGAATCCAGACGACAGGGCGAACCTACGGCGGAGTTGAAGGTGACACCGCCGTATAGCCCGCGTGTGTGTTGTAGCAAGCAGTCTTGCGGATTTTGCTTGAGGAAGCATTTATGAAGTCGCTCGTCATCGGAGCAATTGCCGTTTTGTTTTGTTATGCTGGGCAGGCGCAGACCATATCTCCACTGTTTGCTCGTGGATACACGGTGATTCCACAGCCGCAAAAAATTTCGTTGGGCGCTCACGATTTTACCTTCACTCCAAGCTGGCAGGTAAAGCTGGACAAAAGCGTTCCTGCCGCCGATGTGGCGGTGGAAACATTGCGCGAAGACCTTGCTACCCGGTTCAATGTACGGCTGGCTAAGTCGGGAAACTCATCCGGGACTCTTTCCTTGCGTATTGAACCCGGAAGCGTACCGGTTGGGAATGCGCTGGATAAACGTCAGGGGCAATTAGCGGAGCAGGCGTACCGGATAAACCTGCACAGCGGCTCGGTGCAGATCATCGCAAATGCTCCCACTGGGCTTTTCTATGGAGTCGAGACCTTCATCCAGCTCTTACGCCCGGCGCTGGGAACATTATGGCTGCCCGAAGGCACGATCGAGGACTGGCCCGATCTGGAACTGCGACACATTTATTGGGAAAATAACCATCAACTTGAAAGGATAGACAGTCTTAAGCGCGACCTTAGGCAGGCGGCGTTTTACAAAGTTAATGGCTTCGTCATTAAATTCCATGGCCATTTCCAATATAAGAGCGCTCCGGCCGTGATTGAGCCATACGCTCTCAGCCCGGCAGAACTGCAGGAACTCACGAACTACGGGCTTCACTATCACATTCAGTTAATACCGTACCTGGACGGCCCTGCTCATATTGCTTTTATTCTGAAGCATCCGGAATACGCGAAGCTCCGTGAATTCCCAGACAACAATTACGAGATTTGCGCGACAAATCCAGCATCGTACAAACTGCTCGAAGGCATGTATCAGGATTTGCTGGACGCGAATCAGGGAGTGAAGTACTTCTATCTATCGACCGATGAGCCGTACTACTTAGGACTTGCTCACAACTCACAATGTAATGAGGAGAATCTAGCAAAGCAATTAGGCTCGGCAGGACAGGTCTTCGCCCAATTCGTCGATAAGGCGGGTGGTTATCTGCACGATCGTGGACGCCAGGTGATCTTCTGGGGAGAGTACCCGCTGAAAACCTCAGATATTCCAGCTCTTCCACCGTATCTCATCAATGGCGAGGTTTACGGACCGGCTTTCGACAAAGCCTTTCACCAGCGCGGCATCCGGCAGATGATCTACACCTATACTGAGGGCGAAGAAAATCTGTTTCCCAATTATTCTATTCTGCCTGAAGGTGAACGTCTGCATGGCGCTTCAAACGATGAATTCGAGGAGAATCCCGGAGTTCCAAGAGTGGACGATATCCTAAAGAAGATTTCTTTGGATTCATCCCGCGTGAACACGACCGTTATCGGCGAAGTCAATGCAGGTTGGACGCCATCGGGAGTGAATGCGGAGACTTTTTGGTTGGGCTACGCTGCCAGCGCCGACGCAGGATGGCATCCCGGAGCGCCCAATTCTTCAGAATTGGCTAGTACGTTCTATTCATTGTTCTATGGACCGAAAGTAGTTGAGATGGATCGTGTTTATCAGCTGATGAGTGAGCAAGCCCAATCATGGACGGACAGTTGGGAGACAGGACCGTCACACTCACGGAAGCCGGTTTGGGGAAATTCGTATGAAATTTATAAGGTTCCAAAGCCAGCAGATGATCAAACAATCCATTTACCTCCAACACCGGGCAGTGACTTGGCATATAACTCAACATGGTCGGCGGCAAATGCCAGAAGAGTCTCATTGGCTTCACAGGCACAGCAGAAAAACGCTGTCTTACTCGGACTGCTTCATGAAAACCTGCTCCGCTCGCAATTGAATCGCTACAATCTCGAAGTGTTTCTCATGATCGCCGATCTCTGTCACCAGAATTTGGCGATGATCACCGATATCCATGATATGGACATAGATCTCGAATCGGCCTCTCAAATTAGAGACAAAGACCCAAAGGCAGCTATCGATGAAGTAGATAACGCGCTCGACATTGCGACCTCCATCTGGCAGCAACGGAATGAAGTTCTTAAGAATTCGACAGCGACCTGGTATAAAAGCTGGTTCCCCCGCGTTTCAGACGCAAATGGGCGTCACTTCCTCCACGAACAAGACGACTCAAAGGACTATCTTACGGACAGAACTGTAGATATGAGCTATCTGGTATACCGGGAGAAGATTCTTCCTTTTGGAACCTGGGTGAATGCAATTGCTACAGTTCGGAATCAGTTCGCTATTGCACATCATCTCCCCACGAGAAATTACCATCTGGCCTGGGACAATTTCGGCGCGGTGCCTGAGCCGCCTTCATCGCAATCCAAGATTGTTTCAACCAGAAAAAACGGTGCTCTCCCGTGAGGACAAAATGCTCGCGACCAACGATGGAGCGGTAAGAATGAAAGGGACATATCTGATGAGGGTTTTGTTAATCACTGCTGTTTTCGGATGGTTCTGCCTCGCGGGCCTTGCCCAAACTGTTTCGCCACTCTTCGCCCGTGGCTATACAGTTATTCCGGAGCCGCAGAAGGTATCTTTAGACGCCCGTGACTTTACCCTTGACTCGAGTTGGCGGCTCGAGACGGACAAGAACATCCCGTCGAACGACATCTCCACACAGGTTCTTCGTGAAGATTTGGCTAACAGGTTCGATCTTAAGCTGGCTGCAGCAGGGAAGAACGCCGGAGTTATTTCGCTGCGTGTTGCTCCAGGAAGCGTTCAGATCGGCGAGGCACAGGATAGCAACAAGAGCGCGTTGGAAGAGCAGGCTTATCGTATCGATCTGCGCAGCGGTTCCATCATAATTACCGCGAACGCGCCCACCGGGCTTTTCTATGGCGTAGAGACGCTGGTGCAATTGGTGAAGGCGAGCCAGGGCAAGTTGTGGCTTCCAGGGGGTCGGATTGTGGACTGGCCCGACGTAAGACTTCGTGAAGTATTCTGGGACGAGCTAAGACACCTGGACCATTTTGATGTTCTGGAACAGGCTGTTCGACGTGCAGCCTTTTTCAAAGTGAATGCGATTGCACTCCGGTTGAATGAACACTTCCAGTATGCAAGTGCTCCAGCGCTGGTGGCCCCGTATGCTCTTTCGCCGGCGCAGCTTCAGGAATTAACTAGTTACGGATTGCGTTATCACGTCCAGATCATCCCTTATTTGGATGGTCCCGCCCATGTAGGCTTTATTCTGGAGCGGTCGGCATACAAGAATCTCAGGGAATTCCCAGAGAGTTCCTTCGAGATGTGTTCCACTAATCCGGATACCTACAAGCTTCTGGAAGGAATGCAGCAGGATTTGATGAATGCCAACAAAGGCGTTCAGTATTTCCATTTGTCGACCGATGAGGCATGGTTCATCGGGAAAGCAGACAACAACCAGTGTCACGAGGCTGAGCTGGCAAAGAAATTGGGAAGTGCGAGTAAGGTATGGGTCGAATATACAAAGAAAACGACAGCCTATTTGCAGGACCACAATCGCAAGGTGATCTTCTGGGGTGAAACTCCAATGCAGCCCGAAGACATTCCTTTGCTGCCGTCAGGGTTGATCAATGGGGAAGTGTATAGCTCCACCTATAATAAGGCCTTCCGGGCGCATGGCATTCCGCAGATGATCTACACCAACTCTCAGCCGGACGATCCGCTGTTTCCGGTCAACACGATCCTTTCTCCGGAAGAAGAAGTCCATCCCCGAGCGACCGAAAATCGGCAGTCGCAAGTCTTCAATGAGATTTCCTTCACTTCAGCCAGAAGCGAAGCTGACATCATCGGAGCAGGAGTGTATGCATGGGGCGATGACGGGCCCCATCCGGAAACTTTCTGGCTTGGATATGCTGTAGGGGCCTCAGCGGCGTGGCATCCTGGCTCGCCGGATACGGGAGAGTTGGCCGCGAGCTTCTACCGGCTCTTCTATGGCCGGGGCGCAACCCAGATGGGTCGGCTGTATCAACTGATGAGCACGCAGGCGCAATTTTTCGCAACCAGCTGGGACAGTGAACCCTCGGGAGCGTTGCCCCTCATATTCGGCTATTCCTACGGTACCGGTCCGTTTGTTCCAAATATCGAGACGCTTCCATTGCCTCCGGTGCCCACGGCCGATTATCTCCATCTTCCGGGAAACTGGGCGGAAGGAAATGCTTCTCGCGTGAATCTGGCGGGCAAATTTCTCGCCGGGAACGATGAATTAATGAATCTGCTCTACACAAATATGGCGGAGATCGAATTCAACCGCTATAACCTTGAAGTTTATCTCTCAATTGCGAAAATTTGCCGACAAAACCTGCTGATGTTGAAGGGATTGGATGAAATCAACCACGATCTCGAAACGGCCCAAGACCAAGCCGCAAAGCTGCGGTATCCCCAAGCGGTTGAAGCGCTCGATGCTGCGATTGATGTGGCGGCGAGGATTCGCGACGAACGTAACCGGGCGCTCCAGGATGTTACAACGACCTGGTACAAGACATGGTTTCCGAGAGTGCGTGAAGCGAACGGCCGCCACGTGGCTCGTGACCCGCAGAGATTTGTCGATACCGCGACTAGCGAAGACGCTCGCCGGCGCCAGGAAGGCCTGCTTTATCTCATCGACCGAGAATTCCTGCTGCCTTTTGGTGATTGGGTGAACCAGGTTCAGGCCGTGCGGAATCGCTACGCGGCTGCTCATAAATTACCCAGTCGCGAAGGTACGTTCGACTGGCAGGACACGACCACGCTCCATAGCCACGCGTCGAACCGCGAGCTGTAAACCACTTACGACCAACGCCGCGCGTGCAGTGTTTTCGCTGTGCCACTTCCTCAATCAGGATCAAACGCGAGTTGACGCTCAGGTTCTCTCTACGCTATTTGATTGTGCGGCGAGCATTTCGTCTATGAAACGTATCTAGAAAAATACCCGATTAACGTGAAAACTTGCTTGACAAGGGAACATGACCCCAGTAGAGTTCCTGCCAAGGCACAACTCGTGGAATTGTGAGCTTTGAATAGACACAAGCAGCGTTTTCAATTCAGCGGGTGCTGTTTCGGTTCATGCACTTCTACAGAAGAGATTGCAATTAGGGGGCACATATGAAGCGTTGGATCGGATGTCTGTTGATGGGAATTGTGTTCACGTTCCTCGTAGTCTCTCCTGGTGCGGCGCAAACTACCTTTGGATCAATTACAGGGACTGTTACAGATCCTAATGGGTCTGTGGTTCCAGGGGCAAAGGTGATCGTTACCAGTGAGGGACAAGGTTCGGTCCGGCAAGTGACTACCGAAGCGAGCGGTATCTTCAATGTGCCGAACCTGAACGTGGGAACTTATCGTGTCCAGGTTTCCGTTTCCGGCTTTGCGCCGTATGAAGCGACCGGACTGACTTTGAGTGCCAATCAGGTTCTGAATGTCAACATTCATCTGGCAGTTGCTCACGCCACCGGGACTGTTGTGAACGTCCATGGCGTGACAGCTATATCTACCGAAACCACGAATATTTCTAATGTCACGACGGCGCGCGTTTTGGCGCAACTGCCGCAGGTCTCGCGACAAAAGGCGGATCAGGGAATTTCCTCTTACGAACTACTGAACCCTGGTACCAGCAGCACGTCAGGCAATAGCGAAGTCAATGTGCCCGGCGTGTTGCAAATGAGTGTTATTCCTACCATGGATGGAATCGCAGTCACAGCGAATGAAAGCAATATCGGGGGCGGGCCGATTCAACCGGGTCAGGACGCAATCGAGGAGATGAACTTTCAACTCGCGAATACTCCTGCGGAGTTTTCTACACCGGCAAATATCGCTGTAGTGACTAAGTCGGGGACGAATCAATTTCACGGGGCGGCATTCTGGAATTGGAACGGCGATAGCCTGAACGCCCGCAATTACTTCAGTTCTAAGGTACCTTTCCGAGTGTATAACGATTTCGGAGCGAGCCTTGGCGGCCCAATTAGGAGAGACAAGACATTTTTCTTTGGAGATTACGAAGGTTCGCGAGAAGCTTCGAATGTTGTCGTGACTGGGAATACAGCACTCCCACCGTGGCGAACCGGGAATTTTAGCGACGTGTCGACACCGGTCATCGATCCCACTACCGGCAATCCTTTTCCTGGCAACATCATCCCCGGTGACCGTATCAGTCCCGTCTCCCAAAAAGTACAGGATTACTTCTATCCTCTCCCCAATTTCGGCCCTCCCGGTCTGCAATCGGGGAACTGGCGGGGACAGTTTGCTGCCCAGACTGGTTTCACCCATTTCGATAACTACGACGGGCGGGTCGACCAGAACTTTCACAACGGTGATAAGGTATATGGACGATTCAGTTATCGCAGAATGCCATTGACCGCGCATGAGAATACCCTTCCTCCAGTCGGGCAAAGGATCCAATTGCGCACTTCTGAAAGCGCTGTTGTCTCCTGGACACACGTATTTGCTCCCACAGTACTGAACGAGGCTCGCTACGGCTTTACCCGACAGAGGAACGCATATCATACGACCCTTATTGGATCGGACATCATTAAGCAACTTGGCATTCAGGGCATATCTACCGTCGGCATCTTCGCTGTCCCTGCTTTTACCATCACAGGACTTACCACCACAGATCAGCCAAATACGAATAACGTCTCGCTCGATACGGATTTCGAGTGGACAGATAATTTGAGTTGGACTCGTGGGCGGCATTCCATGAAGTTTGGGTTGGATGTAATCCGCGATCAGATCGGGGGACAAACCTTCTCCAACACGATCTACGGCTCTTATAGCTTTACTGGCATCTACACTGGCGATGCCTACGCCGATTTTCTTCTGGGCATTCCACAGACGACCAGCTTGGTTGTTCCCACTCCTGCTCGTCACCTCCGGGGTACCATGTGGAGTTCGTACGCGCAGGACGAATTCAAGGTGGATCCGAACATCACCCTCAATTATGGGCTGCGATGGGAATACGATGCGCCGTATTATGATCGATACGGAGTTGTCGCCAATTTTGATCCCGGGGTAGATGGCTGGGTGGTGCCGAACAATGGTTTGACCCGTGTCAATCCGCTCTATCCAACGAACATTCCGATCGTCCCCGCGTCCAAGGTGGGTTACCCCGGAAACGGCTTGGTGAATCCCCGAAAGCTTAACTTCTATCCGCGAATCGGCATTGCAATTAAACCGTTCAACAACGACAAAACGGTTATTCGAGCGGCATACGGAATCTATGGCAATCCAATCTATGGCGGCATTGGAAGAAATCTAGGAGGAGGACCTTTTGCGGGCAGCGCGTCTTACTTTAACTCGATAACTAACGGTGCTCCGCTGTTTAGTTTTCCCGATCCCTTTCTGCCGTCTGGAACTACCGCCTCTCAAACCGCTTTTGGAATCAACCCGCACCTCCGGACACCTTATACGCAGCAGTGGAACCTCACCCTGGAGCGGCAGCTTGGTACAGCGGCCCTTCGTTTGTCATATGTGGGCTCACACTCTGTCAACCTCGTTTATGCGAGGAATTTGAATCAGCCACCGCCGAGTACCATACCGTTTACTCCCAGTAGGTATTTCTATAAGAATTTCACCACAATCAGCTGGTTCGATAACGGTGCTGACGAAGAATACAATGGGCTTCAGGCGAGCATCGCCAAGCATTTTGGAACGAATTTGACATTCAACGTCGGATGGACATGGTCGAGAGATTTGACCGATGCCCAAAATACTGGGGGTTCGTTTTACGGTGGGCCTATCCAGAACCAGTTCGATCTGGCTGCCGAGTGGGGGCCCAATGAAATCACTCCGACCCATCGAGTTTATGGATATGCCGTTTACCAACTTCCTTTCGGCCATGGGCAACGCTTTTTAGATACGAGCTCCCGCGTCACAGAGACGCTGCTAGGGGGCTGGCAGATGGCTTGGAATGCGCTTGTGCAATCAGGCCAGTTCTTCGATCCTTCCTATTCTGGATTCGATTCGTCCAATACGAACACCCTGGGGGGTCGTCCTGACAAGGTACCTGGCGTCAGTTCACGTCCAGTTGGGACTCAATCAATTACCAACTGGTTCAATCCTGCTGCCTTCAAAATCCCCGGATGCCCTAATAACGACCCGGTGTGCGCGCATCCGGCAAATGTTGGAAGGTTCGGAAATGTCCGAATCGGGACATTGCGTGGGCCTGCGGTTTATAACGCAGATCTCGCGCTTTCAAAATTCTTTACATTGCATGACAACATTCGCCTTCAGTTTCAAGCGAACGCAGTGGACGTGTTTAATCACCCTGACTTCGCATTACCGGCCGCGAACATCAGTTCGCCCGGAACTGTAGGTCAGATCACCAGTCAAATCGCTCCTTCTCTCGGCTCGAATGCCGGTCGCCAACTTACTCTTATGTTGCGTTTGCAGTTTTAACGTCGCAATCCGCCGGACTTTCGTCGTAAAACGTTGTTGGAGTTACACAGCGGTTTGCAGGTATATTTCGGCCAGAGAGATACTCATGCCAATTAATCGCAGAGACTTTATAAGCATTATGGCTGCCGGTGTTTCAACGGCTGCAATTCCAAAGCTTTCAGCATTTCCGGCGGAAGCCGCCGCAAGCTCCGCAGCAAAGCGGCCAGGAAAAGCCGAGGCCCTCCTGGCTCGGCCAGATGCCTTTGGTCATCGCTGGGAATTGGGACAGCTTTCCGCTTTTCGTGCGCCGGAGGGGCGGAGGCACAACATGGCAAGAGGAGGACTTCAACAAGGAATGTACTGAAGAGACAGTGAGTCGACTTCATGACCTTGGCGTGACCATGGTGATCACGCATCTTTTCAAGGGGTTTGGCATCGAGGCGGAAAGAGAGTCTCTGGAAAACTCCAAGCAATTGGCCAACCTGGCGAGAAAATATGGAATGAAGGTCGGTCTTTACGTGGGCAGCACGATTGCCTATGAGACATTTTTGCTTGAAAAGCCCGAGGCTGAGGAGTGGTTCGTTCCAGATTTCATGGGCAGGCCAGTCTTCTATGATGATCAGACCTTCCGCAAAAGAGTCTACTTCATGCACCCTGGCTATCGGGAGTACATTCGGCGCGTGCTGGAAATAGGAGCGAAAGAATTCAGAGCCGACTTGATCCATTTCGACAACACGAGTATGCAGGCCCAGCCTGCGATTTTTCAGCATCCGCTGGCAGCTCAGGATTTCCGCGAGTATCTGAGGAACAAGTATTCAGGTGAGGAATTAAAAAAGCGCCTCGGTTTCTCAGATGTGAAATACGTTCTACCGCCTAAATATGACCGGCCGCTATCCACCATCGATGATCCGCTATTTCAGGAGTGGGCGGACTTCCGGTGCCACCAATTGAACGCATACTATGCGGAGATGGAAGCGTTTCTCCGCCAGCTCAACCCGGAAGTGGCTGTGGAATCAAACCCACATGCGGAAATGTCAGGGCGGAACACTATCTGGGGACAGGGTGTTTACTATCCTAAGTTACTGGCGCATATGGACGCCGTTTGGACTGAGGAGGGGAACCCGGCGGGTGTTACTGATGACGGTATTCTGATTAACCGAATCCGTTCCTTCAAGAATGCGAGCATTTTGCACAATACGTTGTTTACCGCTACCGGGAGCGCTCTGCAGATGGCCGAATCCATGGCTTTCGGAAGGCAGTGTATAGGAGATGTCAGCGGCGTCCTGATAGATAAAGATTTTCCGGAGGAGCAACGTAACTATATCAAGTTCTTTCACCAGAATTTCGAGCAATATCGGGATGTGGATGATGTTGCTGATGCCGCGCTGTTGTACTCCTACGCGACCATGGGATTCAACAATGACCGCCCTCAGGTAAGTTTCATGCTTTATGGGCAGGCATTGATTCAGGCTAAAGTTCCCTTCGGGATTGTATACAACGAGCATCTGAAGGATCTCTCGAATTACCGGGTTCTCGTGTTAGCCGATCAGGAATGCCTGGATGATGACAGGCTGGAACTGATCCGAAATTTTGTACGCAATGGCGGCGGCCTTGTCGCAACCGAGCAGACTTCACTCTATACGGAGAGGCGGTTAAGAAAGCCGGATTTTGGGTTGAAGGACCTTTTCGGGGTCTCGGCTCCCGCCCTGGCGAGGCCCAGCTACCGAAGAGACAGTGAAAGGCGGTATGATCCGGAACCAATTCGGAGCAGGGAGGGTCGCTTACATACCGGAGGTGAAACCGGCAATTGCAAAGCCGCGCGCTGTCTGGATGACCAGCAAATATTGGAAGCTCCCGGTCAATTCGCAGGAATTAATCGAGGCTGTGCGGTGGGCTGCCGGAGACCAATTATCTCTGGAGGTAAAAGCACCACCAACCGTGGTGACCCAAGTGACCGCACAAAAGAGGGACAAGAAGCTCTTAGTTCACTTTCTCAACTACGATGTCGCCAGAGTTCCACGCGTGACAGATGTTATGGCGGACCTGAAGATTCCGGATGGGAAGAACGTGAAAGGAGTCTCATTGCTCACGCCGGACGGTTCAGGGATTCCGAACTTTCCTCACACCGTTCGGAACGGGAGGGTTACATTTAATGTTCCAGTTTTGCAAACCTACAGTCTAGTTGCAGTCCAGCTGAGCTAGAAGAACATCTGGCTGGATTGGCGCGCCGAAGTAGGCAAGCGATTTAGTTTTTCAATCAGGAACGCCGAAGTAACGATGTCACCGCAATAAGGGGAGAATGACGGGATGATGAACCGCAGAGATTTTATGGGTACCGTGGCCGGCGGGATTGCTGTGGCCAAGCTGGGCGCGGGGAGCCTGTATGGCTATGGCGAGCAGGCTGCGGTAACCCCAGCCGGACTTGGCGATCCTGCAGCCCATTCGCAGGGTGAGTGGATCAGGAATGGAATCATCGATGCAGGTGGCGACCACGAACCTTACATCTTCGTTGTACGCCGCGGCGGTCAGCGGCTCGACGCTCATGAGCACTACGAGTATGAGCAGAGTGAGAAGCTGATTCGTGAGCTGAAGGACCAAGGAGTGGATGTCTTCCACACCCACCTATATAAGGGATTCGGCATGGCGGCCGAGAAACCGGATATGGAAGCCACCGTTCGGACCGCGGCCATTTGCCATCGCCTTGGAATGAAGATCGACACCTATGTCCAGTGGGACACGATGATGTACGAGACCTTCTTCGCCGAAGAACCGCGCGCCACCGGCTGGATCCAGTGCGATCAATGGGGTCAGCCCATCATGACCGAGTATGGATATCAGCAGTCGTTCCGATACCGGCCCTGCTTCTCGAATCAGGAATTCATCGACTATCTCAAGAAAGTTGTGCGATATGCGGTGGTGGAAGTCAAGACGGATTTTATTCACTTCGATAACTTCGATCTAAGTGCCGAGCCCGACTCCTGCCATTGCAACGGCTGCAAAACTGGATTTCGCAAGTATCTGCGAACGAAGTATTCCCCGGAGCAGCGGAAAGACTCGATTCGGATTCGAGAACGTGGATTACGTCAATCCACCTTTGTGGAACCGGTCGAACCCTCCGGAAAAGCTGAATATCATCTTCGACCCGGCCTTTCAGGAATGGATCGACTACCGTTGTCAGTCGATGGCGGACGCTTTAGGCCAGATGGCTGCACTTAGTCATTCCCTGAATCCCGAAGTAGTTATAGAAATCAATTTCGGCGGTGTCGTCGGCCACAACAATCCCTGGACCCGCGGCAACGATCACCGCCGGCTTCTGCCATATACGCAGGTTTTCTGGGATGAACAGGATACCAAACCAGAGTACCTGGCAGATGGAAGGCTGATTACGACCATTCGCACCTATAAAATGGCCCGTACATATCAGAATGTCGCTTTTACGACAAGTCCGGGCAGGCAATCGGGCAGCGAGCCTGCAATTGGGGAGAGCCTGGCGTTTAATCAAACGATTGGCCATGTAGGTAATAGTCCGCTCTCCTCCGAAGCGATCAAGTACATTTCTTTCTACCGCAAGAATCAAGATTTGTATGTGGGAACGAAAGATGTGGCGTCGGTAGCCGTATTTCGCTCCTATCCATCGATCACCTACCATAACTCGCGGGCGGGCCTAAGTGCGATTCTGGTGGAACAAGCTTTGATTCAGGCCAAGGTTCCATTTCATCTCATCTTCGAAGAACAACTGCGCGATCTTTCTCCGGCTACTTGCAAGGTTCTCATCCTTCCGAATTCCGAATGCCTTTCGGATGATCAGATCGCCTCGATTCGGCGGTTTGTCCAAGCCGGTGGCGGGCTGATCGCCACCGAGCAGGCAGGTCTTTACGACTCCTGGCGTCGGCTGCGAGTCAAACCGGGATTGGACGGACTCATCGACAACCAGCCTGCGGCTGCCCCGTATCAGGAAGAGGTATCAAGTGTGCCCATCGTTGCAGGTCCGGCCGCCCGGAAGCAGGTTGGACAGGGTCGGGTGGTCTATCTTCCAGGGATCGAGTTCGATGGCCCGTTGCCGCCTGCCGAGCCTTATTTCCACATCGGACCGGCGTTTTGGAAGCGTCCGAAGAATTGGAAACAATTGATGGATGCCGTGATCTGGAGTTCCCACGGCGACGTTCCGCTTGAGGTCACGGGTCCGGATTTTCTGGGAGTGAATCTGGTCGAGCAATCCGACAAGCGGCGGAGACTCGTGCATCTAGTGAACTACAACACCGAACAGAGTCCATCGATCGAGAACATTGAAGTGAAGTGCGCACTGCCGGAAGGAGCATCGGCCAGCACGGTACGGCTTTACTCGGCTGACTCAGAGAACTACAGCACGCTGAATGTTCGGATGCAGGGAAGAAATGCAGTCTTTACTGTTCCTAAGGTCAACGCGTACTGCATGATGGCAGTGAGTTGGTAGCTTTGCGTAATCCTGTGGTGAAAACAAAATTTGAGGTACTTCCCCTGTGAATAGAAGAAAATTCGTGATCGGAAGCGGAGCTATCCTGCTCGGCCCGGCGTTGCTTCAGCTGGATGGAATCGCGCAGTCGAAGTCCGGTTCCGGATTTGCCCGCTCCTATGCCGACGAGATGCCGGACATGTTGATTTCGTATCTGGCGAAAAAGCAGAACGATCTCGCCTCCGCCTGGGATCAAAAGCGCGCGCTTCTCAAAACCGCTGCGGACATGGAAGCGCGCAACGCATTCGTACGCGAAAAAACTGTCCAGATGCTTCGCGGCTTTCCTCAGAAAAACCCTCTGGATCCCGTTACGGTGAAAGTCATCCATAAGGATGGCTATCAGGTAGAGAACGTCATGTTTCAGAGCCGGCCAGATTTCTGGGTAACCGGAAATCTCTATGTCCCAACCTCGGGTAACGGCCCGTTTCCGGGAATCATCTCGCCTTGCGGGCACTATCCGCTGGCCCGAATGCTGCCTCAATATCAAAACGTCTACATCACTCTGGTGAAGAGCGGATTTGTGGTGCTGGCTTACGATCCCATCGGGCAGGGAGAGCGCCGCCAATATTGGAACCCGGAAACAAATGTGTCCGAGGTACCCAGCCCAACCTACGAGCACTCCATGCCCGGCCAGTTGCAATTGCTGGTGGGAGAGAACCTGACGGAGTATCGCGTGTGGGACGCCATGCGGGGCATCGATTACCTGTTGTCACGGTCTGAGGTCGACCCCAAAAGAATTGGGTGCGCCGGCCACTCCGGAGGCGGATCCATGACTAAGGTCATCAGCGTGGTCGATCAGAGAGTCCGATGCGCGGCCATCATCGAAGGGGGAATGGTCAATCGCTGGCCGATGAAGGTCGAGCCGTGGCAGCCCATTGGTCCCTCCGACGTGGAGCAGAATCTTTTCCCGGCAGCAATCTACGGAATCGACGATATCGATCTGCACGTCGCCATAGCTCCCAGACCCGTCCTGACTGCTATTGAGCAGTACAGCCCGGCTTTCGACCAGGCGGCGCGGGCAGTCCAGGATCGCTATCGGCAGCTCGGAGCGCCGGAAAAATTCGCCACGGTCCCTTCGGATGATCCGCACGCCTGGACCCCGAAATTGCGGCTGGCCACAGCGGATTGGTTCTCCCGCTGGTTTTACGACCGCAAAGGACCACAGGTCGAGCCGGCTTATGAATCTATACCTCCCCAAGATTTGTATTGCACGCCGGATGGCTCAATCCGCTCCTCGCATAAGGGCGAGACGGTTTTTACCCTCATCTCAAAGAAGCAGGCAAACCTGCCGCCTGCCGGCAATGACTCTCAGGAGGAAACCCGCGCGGAAATCCGCACGCCTGCTGCATTATCGAAAATCCGATCAGCCCCTGGAGGTGCGCCACGTCGTGACAACGCCGCGTGAGGGCTATCGGATCGACAAGATGGAGTTTCTCTCCGAGCCGGGAATCTACATTCCGGCGTGGGTTTACGTGCCGAATGGTGCGACCGGCGTATTGCCCACCATCCTTTATGTCAACGATCAGGGCATAGAAGAAGACGGGATGGAATTCCAGGGAGAGGAAGGATCGGGCCTGACGCATAGCGTGCTCGATACGCTGGTCCGCCAGGGAAATCTGGTTGTGGCGGTGGAGGTCCGTGGAATCGGCGAGACCCGGCCACCTCATCCCGCGTCCGACAGTTGCAGTGAGTTTGGACAACTTTTCGATCTGGAAACGGCCATGGCCTACATGGCGTGGTATATCGACCAGTCGCTGCTGGGGATGCGAGTGCAGGATGTGGTACGAAGCGTCGATTACGTCACCAGCCGGCAGGATGCCGATGGGAAGAATCTGCATGTGATCGGAAAAGGAATGGGTGGCCTGTGGTGCCTCTATGCCGCGGCTCTCGATCCACGCATGCGCAGTTTGATCTCCGTCGAAAGTCTTCTATCCTACCGCGCTTTGACCGAGGTGGACCGTTATCGTTACGGCGCGGACGTTTTTGTTCCCGACGTGCTTTTGCACTTTGATCTTCCCCAAGTCGCAGCCGCCATCTCCGGCCGTCCATTGACCCTCATAGCACCTCAGGACGCCATGAAGAACACGGTAGGAGCGGACGTGGCGGGACTAGCATATAAGTCGACTCAGGCCGCTTATGAAGCCGCAGGAGCAGGAAAGCGTTTCCAGATTGAAAGCCAAGGCCAAGACCTGGAAACTGCGGAGCATTATCTCAGCCTGATCCGCGCCACTCTTGCGGTTTAATTGGGCCATCGCATAAAGAGACGTAACCTGGGAAAGCTAACGGTGCCTATCTCTCAAACAGACTGCAGCATCTAAGCGTTCAAGGACGCTTATGCTAGCGGATACAAAGAAGAGCGCAGCGCAATTTGTGCCAGAAGATCGAACATTCCCTGTCCTGCGGGAGGCAGTTCAGCAGTGTCGAGGTTGTGACCTTTATCGAAATGCCACGCAGGCCGTATTCGGTGAGTTGGACTCAGGGAATGGATCGAAGAATCCCAGGGCTTCGATCATGATGATTGGAGAACAACCTGGAGATCAGGAAGACAGAGAGGGTCGCCCATTCGTCGGGCCTGCCGGGAAATTACTGGATCATTGCCTGGAAGAGGCTGAAATCGATCGGAAAAAAGTGTACGTGACAAATACCGTGAAGCACTTTAAATGGGAGCCGCGCGGAAAGCTGCGTATCCATAAAAAACCCAGTATGGGAGAGATTCATGCTTGCAGGCCGTGGCTCGAAGCGGAATTGCAGGCAATTCGTCCTAAGTTGATCGTCTGTCTGGGCGCCGTTGCAGCACAGTCCCTGCTTGGTTCGAAATTTAAAATCACACAGTCGCATGGAGAACTTCAGCAGGCCGCGGGTTTCCCACCGATTATCGCGACGTTGCATCCTGCGGCGATTTTGCGTGCTCGAACGGATGAGGATCGTCATCGCGAGACGGAAGCTTTTATTCAGGATTTGCGGCAGGTAGCTGCCTTTCTTAGATAAAGTAATCGCTTTTCTGTCATCTAAATGCCATTTAATTTCAAGTGTTTACAAGCAATTGCACTCGAATGAATGCAACTGCGGCTTGCTGTTTCTATTCTGTATAGGCGAACATAAGGCGAATACATCCGCCTATGTCTTCCGCCGCTGCAATTCGTACCCGAATCGAATCTGTTTTGGCAGACCGGATTCCCTCCGCCCTAACCCCCGCTCCAAGGATCATTCGCCCTGTTGCGGCCACCGGCATTCAAAATGTCGATTCGTTGCTTGACAGGTGGACTGCCTCTGGGAGCTATCACCGAAATAGTCGGCCCGGAATGTTCCGGGCGTACTTCTTTTGCACTTTCCTTCATTGCCTGCATGACACAGACAGCAAAAGTCTGTGCCTGGATTGATGTGTCCGATGTTCTGAACGCTGAGTCGGCAGCAGCGGCAGGCGTGGATTTATCCCGGTTGCTCTGGGTGCGATGCGGAGTTCCGGCGGGGACACATGTACAGCCGGCTTTGCAGCCCGCATTCTCTCTTCCTGAGAAGTACTTTATTCCTCCACCAATTAAGCAGGGTCTGCATGGCGGCGGTTTCGGTTCGCATCCACGCAATGAAGCGAAGGGACTTTCCGATGCCGTCAGCGGTTTGCTGCGACCGAAAACGCTCGTTCCACGATGTGCTGAGCCGCAACCCAGAGTGAAACCGGAAAGAGAAGTTTACCGGTCAAATCCGCAGCGGCCAGGAGTAAAGCACAATCGAAAACCCATTCCACTCGGAAAATCCTTGTCGAGGATCGAACAGGCAATGCGCGTAACCGATCTTCTTTTGCAGGGTGGCGGGTTCAGCGCAATTGTGTTGGATATGGGCAGCATTGCGCCCGAATATGCCACGCGCGTACCCCTGGCGACATGGTTCCGCTACCGTGCTGCTGCGGAGAAAACACAGGCAAGCATTCTTTTGCTGACCCAGCATTCGTGCGCGAAGAGCAGCGCGGAGCTGCTCCTTCGTCTTCAGCCAGGGCATGCACTTGGCGAGGAAGCCACTCTTTTTACCGGAATCGAGCACCACGTGGAAGTAGTGCGCCGGCGATTCATGGAAGCTTCAACAAATGTCATTCCATTGCGCAAGCCACCGCAAAGGGCAAGCGCTGCAAGCTGGCGCAGTCAAACCCTATGGGCAGGTCGTCGATGATGAAGATCACCGAGCTATATGTTTGTCTTTATGCGAAGGAGTTTCCCGCGCAAGCCTTGCTGCGTTTAAGGCCAGAGCTGCGCGCCAAACCATGCGTGGTGATGGAGGGAGAACCGCCGTTGCAACAGGTCTGCTCGTTCAATGGAAAGGCACGTACACTCGGCATCGTTCATAAAATGACACGAGTTGAAGTAGACACATTTTCTCCTGTCATAGTGCTGCCGCGTTCTGGAGAAGAAGAGACTGCGGCGAAGGCGGTGCTGCTTGAATGCGCGGGTGCATTTTCCCCACGCGTTGAGGACCAAAGTGAAGACGGCATATTTTTGTGCGTCGTTGATATCGCAGGAACAGAAAAGCTGTTCGGACCGCCGGAGGTTCTGGCACGCAAGCTTCTGAACCGTGTCAAAGCGCTTGGGATTATGGCTTGCGTTACCGTCAGCAGCAACTTTCACGCGGCTGTTTGTTCCGCAAAAGGTCTGCAGGCTGGCGTGAAATTCATATCAGCCGGAGATGAAGGCACGGCACTCGCACCACTACCGCTCGCAGTGCTCGACCTAAGCGAAGAGCAGGCAGAAACTTTCGCGCTCTGGGGAATTCATAACCTGGAGATGCTGGTGGCTTTACCGGAGAAAGAGCTGATTGCGCGGATGGGACAGGAGGGAAAACGCCTTCGCCAGTTGGCACGGGGAGAACTGCCGCATCTGTTTCAGCCTTTGAAGCCCGCTTTCGTACTGGAAGAACGCATGGAACTGGATTCACCTGTCGAACTGCTGGACTCGCTGCTCTTTGTTGTCGGCGTAATGCTGGATCAGCTCATCCTTCGCGCAGAGACCCGCGTGCTGGCGCTGGCTTCCGTCAGCATTACGCTGACTCTCGAAGGAGGAACGACGCATGCGCGCACCGTGCGGCCGGCGTTGCCCACGAATGAGAAGCAGATATGGATCAAACTTCTTCATCTTGACCTTGAGGCACATCCGCCCAGGGCAGCGATATTTTCGCTGACATTAGCGGCAGAATCCGGCAACGCCAGCAAGGTGCAGTTGGGATTATTCTCTCCGCAGCTTCCTGAACCGGCGCGGCTCGATGTGACGCTCGCGCGTATTCGCGCCGTCGTTGGCGAGGAACGGGTTGGCCGCGCTGTACTGAACGACACACACATGCCCGACGGCTTCCGCATGGAACCTTTCACTATTCCTTCTGGACAGAGTGCGATTCCTGCTGCCGATCAAACGAAAGCCGCTGCGCGGCAACTGCGGCCGCCAGAGGCAATCTCCGTCACTTTGCAAAATCAACGGCCAAAAGCATTTGTTTTTCGCGATAGAGATTATTGCGTGGAACATGCCTATGGCCCGTGGAGGACAAGTGGCAATTGGTGGACTCAGTATTTGTGGGGTCTTGAACAATGGGACCTGGTCGCGCGTGCAACAGACGGCATGATGCTGTGCTGCTGCCTGACACGCGATACGATGCGTGACCAATGGCACATGGCGGCGCTCTATGACTGAGCGCTATGTGGAACTGCACGCGGCGAGCGCGTTCAGCTTCCTTGAAGGCGCCTCCCAACCGGAATCGCTGATCGAGCGCGCTGTTGCGCTGGAAATGCCGGCGATGGCTCTGCTCGACCGCAACGGCGTGTATGGCTCCGCTCGCTTCCACACGAGTGCCAAAAGAAATGGTATTCGAGCCCACATTGGAGCCAAAATATCGGTTGCCAGTTTCGGGCCGCGATTGACGCCACCTGCCTGGTTGCCTCACCAGCATGTCACAGAACCGGCAAGTCTGCCGTTGTTATGCGAATCGCGGGAAGGCTATCAGAATTTGTGTCAACTCATCACACAATTCAAAATGCGTGAAACGAAAAAGAAGGAAGGCGCGGCAACAATCGATGACTTACAGCAATACGCATCCGGGCTGGTCTGCCTGACAGGTGGCGACGAAGGGCCATTGGCCGCGGCGCTAACACGTGGCGGGGAGAAATCGGGACGCGAAATCGTTGAGCAGTTGGTTCGCATTTTTGGCCACAGGAATGTTTATGTGGAGTTGCAACGCCACTGTGAACGTGAAGAGGAATGGCGCAATCAAGCCGCGATCCGCATTGCCCGCTCTTTGAAACTCCCTTTGATTGCAACCAATGGCGTCCGTTACGCGACCGCTTATGACCGCGAGATTGCGGATCTCTTTACTGCGATCCGCCGTCACACGGAACTCGATCACGCTGGCCGTCTTCTTACCCTAAACAGTGAACGCTATCTACGCCCGGCGCATGAGATGGCAGTACTTTTTCGAGACGTGCCGGAAGCGATTGAAAATACCATCGAACTCTCTTCGCGACTCACGTTTGAATTGCATGATCTCGGCTACGAGTTTCCTCATTATCCTGTGCCCGAGGGCGAAACCATGGATAACTTTCTCAGCAAGCGTGTTGCTGAGGGTGCCCAGCGGCGCTATGGTCCGAAGAATGACAGAGCATTGCTTGAACGAGCCAAAAAGCAGGTAGAACATGAGCTTGCGCTGATTGCAAAACTCGGCTTTGCGGGATATTTCCTCATCGTCTGGGACATTGTCGAATACTGCAAACGCAACGGCATTCTGATTCAGGGCCGCGGCAGCGCGGCCAATTCTGCCGTCTGTTATGCGCTTGAAATTACGGCGATCGATCCCGTCGGCATGGATCTTTTATTTGAACGCTTCCTGAGCGAGAGCCGCGGCGAATGGCCGGACATTGACCTCGATCTTCCTTCCGAGGAAAAACGTGAACAGGCCATCCAATATGTATACCGGCGTTATGGCGAACTCGGCGCTGCCATGTCGGCAAACGTCAGTACATATCGCAATAAATCGGCGGCGCGGGAAGTTGGCAAAGCCCTCGGTTTTAACGAGGAATCGCTGGGGCGGCTGTCGAGCCTGGCAGGGCAGTGGGAGTGGCGAGGGAAAGACGAAACGATGGCACATTCATTTCATCACGCCGGTTTCGATATCGAGCATCCGCGCATCGCCAAATACCTTGAGCTTTGCATGCGAATTCAGGACCTGCCACGCCATCTCAGTCAGCACTCGGGTGGCATGGTCATCTGCCAGGGACAATTGAATCGCATTGTTCCGCTGGAACGCGCATCGATGCCGGGGCGCACGGTGATTCAATGGGACAAGGAAGACTGCGCTGATCTCGGCATCATCAAAGTAGACCTGCTCGGCCTTGGCATGATGGCCGTGATGAAAGATTGTCTGGAGCTGATTCCACGGCATTATGGGAAAGAAATAGATCTGGCGCAATTGCCCGAGGATGACGAGGTCTATCGCACGCTGCAAAAAGCCGACACGGTAGGCATGTTCCAGATTGAGAGCCGGGCCCAGATGGCCTCGCTGCCTCGCAATAAGCCGGACAGGTTCTACGATCTTGTTGTGCAGGTTGCCATCATCCGGCCTGGCCCTATTGTCGGGCAAATGGTGAATCCCTACATGATTCGACGTCAAAAGCCGGAGGAGATCGTCTATCCTCATCCTTCATTAGAACCGGTGCTGAAGCGCACATTGGGTGTGCCGCTATTTCAGGAACAGCTGTTGCGTATGGCCATGACTGTCGCCAATTTCTCTGGATCGGAAGCAGACGAACTACGTCGTGCTGTCGGAATGCGCCGCTCCTGGGAACGCATGAAGAACCTGGAAGGCAAGCTTCGTGCCGGCATGAGTGTGAACAATATTGCTCCTGAAATGCAAGAGCATATCGTGCAGTACATCAGCTCATTTGCCTTGTATGGCTTTCCGGAATCGCACGCGGCCAGTTTTGCGCTGATCGCTTATGCGTCGGCTTATTTCAAAGTTAAATATCTTGCCGCTTTCACCTGCGCCATCCTGAACAATCAGCCGATGGGTTTCTATTCGCCCGCGGTGCTGGTCAAGGATGCCCAACGTCACGGCTTGCGGGTAAAACCAATTGACGTTCAGGTCTCAGACTGGCCCTGCATCATCGAAAACGAACCCGATGGAACGCTGTCTCTTCGATTAGGGCTTTGCTACGCGAAACGCCTACGCAAACAGTCCGCGGAAGCGCTCGTTGCGTCTCGCATACAGAATGGTCCTTTTCGTTCAGCAGAAGACCTTACCCTGCGTGTTCCATTGCTCGACAAAAAAGAACTCACCCTGCTGGCTTTTATCGGTGCTTTGAACAAAATCGAAAACATGGAACATCGTCGCGATGCTCTCTGGCAGGTAGAACGTGCCGGCAAGCTGGAAGGTACTCTGCTGAAACAACGTAGTGAACTATTGCAGGATAGTTCCGAAGTGCGACCTCTTCGGCAGATGAATACAGAAGAGCGTCTTGTTGCCGACTATGCAGGCACAGGGCTCACGATTGGGAAACATCCTATGTACTATCGACGACCCGGACTGCGGAGCCAGGACGTCCGGTCAGCCGAAGAGCTGCAAAATTGCAGGAATGGAGAATTTGTACGAATCGCAGGCTGCATCATCACGCGGCAAAGACCCGGAACTGCAAAGGGCTTCATCTTTCTTTCGCTAGAAGATGAGACCGGCATTGCCAATGTCATCGTCACGCCGGACCTTTATGACAAGGATCGCCTGCTAGTCACTCGCAGCAAATTTCTTCTGGCAGAAGGGCCTCTGCAAAACCTGGACAACGTAATCCATGTAAAGGCTGTTCGGCTGACGGAGTTATCCGGCAATGCGCTGGACGTAAAGTCGCACGATTTTCATTGATTTACATATTCCGAGTTGGATGGATGACAATCTTCGCTCAGGCCGGGAGCTCGGTGGGGGTTGGATAATGATGCTGCTCTCTGCCAATTGCGCCGTCATATTTTGTGGTGCCTTTGAAAAGTTCGTAACGTCCATCATTGAATTGGCGGCCATGCTCGCGCAACTCCGACATCTGCTTTTCACTGAGCGGCCGAAAGTTGCGCAGGATACCAAGATTCTGATCCAGCACCGCCATCGAGTCCATTCCTGAAATGGTCGTTGAGACTCCGGGAACGCTCATCGCATAGGACAGCGCTTCCGTCGGAGTGAGCGCGCCGTGAACAATCGGCTCACCAGAGCCGCCCATGCTCTTCATCGAGAAAACCGCCATGCCTTTCTGAACGGCGATCGGCAGCACATTGTGCTCGAACGAGCGGAAGCTGGGATCAAAAGGATTGATGGGCATCTGCACGGTATCGAAATGAAACCCGCGGTTCAGCATATCAAGGTGAATCGAGGGGTTTTTATGACCGGTGAATCCGACGAAACGCACCTTGCCCTGTTGCTTGGCTGCCGTCAGCGCCTCCAGCACTCCATCTGGTTCGTAAGCCTTTTCCGGATCATTGTAGTAAATGACTTCGTGAATCTGCCACACGTCCAGATGGTCGGTCTGCAAACGTGTGAGCGACTCCTCGAGCATGCGCATGGCGACATCTTTCTTGCGTCCATGGGTGCAGACCTTGGTCATCACGATAGCCTGGTCACGCTTGCCTTTAAGGGCGTTCCCGACGCGCTCCTCGCTGAGGCCCTGGTGGTAATCCCATGCATTGTCAAAAAAGTTGATGCCGTAATCGAGCGCCTTTGCAACCATGTTGTTGACTTCGTCCTGAATGCCCACCGTGCCAAGGTGATATCCGCCCATGACCGATGATCGAGACCTGAAGGCCGGTGCTCCCCATGGGACGCTTTGGAACCTGAAAGCTCGGCGAAGAAGAACTGCCGTACTCGCCTGCAAAGTTGGGAGCGATAGGATTGGGAAGCTGTGACTCCGCACCCTGCCCGGTCGCGTGAAGATAAGTCGCCTGCGCTTCGGCCTCGCGAGCTACAGCGGCCGCAGGCATCACGGCGGCGGCGCCAGAGAGAGCAGTGCCCTGCAGAAAACGCCGCCGCGAAAGCTGAGAGTGACTCGCGCCATTCGCCGGAATAGTGGTGTTCTGTGCTTCAGGGCTGTTGTTCTCGAATTTGCTTACGGGCATCTCTCTATCTCCTCAGCTAAGGCAACCGGTTGATGATTTGGATTGAAGTCACCGGTTATTGGGACACCTCTGGGTAAGGACGTCCGGTATTCTGTGTTGTACTGACCATCTGCTTGACTTCAACTTGTGTCATGTCCAACGGAAAAGCATGGGCAATGCGCGCCTCCGGATTGTCGAACTTGATGGAGGTCTTATAAAGCTCGAATTGGCCATCTCCGGCGTAAGGCTTGGCGCGTTCGCGAAGCGCCTGCATCTCGACCTGACTCAGCGGAGTGAAGTTCTGGGCAATATTCAGATTTTGCTCGAGAATCTGGAGATCGGAGACGCCGGTGATGGTGGTGGCAACGGGAAGGGACATTGAATAGCGAAGCAGTTCGGGAGCGGTGAAAACACCCTTCTGCACAGGTTCTCCATGGCCGCCGATCGGCTTCATGGCTAAGGGAGCGATGCCGCGCTGATTAAGCACCGGCAGCACCTTCTGTTCGAAACTGAAGAAGTTCGCATCGAACGGATTCAACGGCATCTGCACCGCATCGAATGGAAAGCCGGTATCGAGCATCGCGAGATGGAGATCCGGATCCTTATGTCCGGTGAAACCCAGGAACCGCACTTTGCCATCTTTCTTCGCTTTCAGCAGAGCTTCGGCCGCGCCCCCAGGCCGGATGAAGAGCGCTGGATCGTTCTGAAAGGAGACCCCGTGAATTTGCCATAGGTCGAGGTGGTCCGTCTGCAGACGCCGTAGACTTTGCTCAAGCATCTGGGTCGCGAGCGCGGCATCGCGCCCGTGTGTACACACCTTGGTCATCAGGAAGACCCGGTCTCGTCGTCCTTTGAGACCTTTGCCCATCCAGTCCTCCGACTTTCCCCGGTTATACTCCCAACAATTATCGAAAAAGGTCAAGCCGCCATCCGTCGCGCGGTGAACAATCTCGATTGCGGTCTGTTCATCCTTCGCAGCACCGAGGTGATGACCGCCTAAACCGAGCGCGGAGATGTGGACGTCCGTCTTGCCGAAACGCTTGAGTGGAACAGAACCGTCGGTCGCCATACTGTTCGAGTTGGATGCCTGGCAACATATCCAGGGGAGATCGACCGTCCCGATCTTCGCGTTGCTTTTTGATGAGCGGAAATACCTCCGTTTCCGGTCAGATACGCATCAAATCGCCTGTTCGTGCCTTCGATAGAATTGCTATTAATGGAACTGAGAGAAAAATCCGCGCTATTGCATGAAACCCTTACTTCATTGGGATCGCTGCTGGTGGCGTATTCGGGTGGGACGGACTCCGCCTTCCTGGCTTATGCGGCGCACCAGGCACTCGGCAGCCGTATGCTGGCCGTGATCGCCGATTCAGCCTCGCTACCGCGCAAGGAGCTTGCAGCTGCGGTCGCATTCACCGCACAGCATCTTATCCCCACTCACATTGTGCAAACCGGCGAGCTCGACCAGCCTGATTACATCCGCAACGACGCCCAACGCTGCTTCCACTGCAAAAACGAACTTTTTACCCGGATGGAGTCCGAGCGATTACGGCTCGGGTTCGCGCATCTTGCTTTTGGAATGAATCTCGATGATCGGGGTGAGTTCCGCCCCGGTCAAAAGGCGGCGGCACTGCATCATGTGGTGGCTCCGCTGGCGGCGGCTCAGCTTACCAAGGCTGAGGTCCGTATCCTCGCACGAGAGGCCGGGCTTTCCCTGGCGGACAAACCCGCCAGCGCGTGTCTTTCGTCGCGTATCGAATACGGCCGGCCGGTAACTCCCGAAAATCTCAGTCAAGTGGAGCAGGCCGAAGACGCACTGCACTCGCTCGGCTTTCCGCAGGTTCGCGTGCGTCATCATGGAGACCTGGCGCGGGTGGAAATTGCGCGCGACGATCTGCCTCGCGCGCTGACGCTCTCCATGCTGGATCGCATTACGGCAGCCCTGCGGCCCCTCGGCTTCTCCTACATCACGCTTGACACCCAGGGTTACCGCTCCGGGTCGATGAATGATGTATTGCCGGTCACGGCCATCAGGTCGGGGAAGTAATACCTGGCAGTTAGCTCACGAAAGAACATCTTATGCGTATCGCTTATCTTGATTGTTTTGCCGGGATTTCCGGCGACATGTTTCTCGGCGCGATCATTGACGCAGGCGTTCCGGCAAACGTGCTGCAGGATGCTGTTGCCGCGCTTGACATTGACGCGAGTTTGAAGGCGGAGACCGTGGATCGCAGCGGGATCTCCTGCACCAAAGTCCATGTGTTCGAAGGCGACTCTCTGGCGGAAGCAACCTCTCACAGTCATGAACATACGCATCGTCACGGCAGATCGTCCGATCAGTTTCCGCAGAAGGACCCGGCACAGCAAAAGACGCAGCATCTGCATACCGCCGGTCACACCCACAGCCACAATCATGAGGGGTCACATACGCATGAGGAGGGAGTGCCACATCCGCACATCCACGGACGTTCGCTGAACACGATTCGCACGCTGATCCAATCAGCGCCCCTGGCCGAGGCGGTAAAGCAGACAGCAATCCGCGCCTTTGAGCTTCTCGGTCACTCCGAAGCCACGATTCACAACGTCTCAATCGAAGAGATTCACTTTCACGAGGTCGGCGCTGTTGACGCGATTGTCGATATTGTTGCGGCAAGCGCGGGAGTTCATTACCTCGAAATTGGAGCTTGGCATTGCTCACCATTAAACGTCGGCGGCGGTACTGTCGTTTGCGCTCATGGCACGTTCCCCGTACCAGCCCCGGCAACCGCCGATCTTTTGCGCGGTTTCCCCACCTATTCGGCTCATGTGCAGAAGGAGCTTGTTACTCCCACGGGTGCGGCGCTGCTTCGTGCGCTCGACCCTGCGTTTGGTCAGCAGCCCGCGATGAGGGTCGAACAGATCGGCTACGGTGCCGGAACGCGCAATTCCCAAGGCTTCCCAAACGTTTTGCGGCTCAGTATCGGAGAATCGACTGAGATTGCAATACCGGAACTGTTGTCAATCGATTTGCATCAGCATGCCAACAATGATCACGATAATAGTCAGAGCGTGACGGTGATCGAAACCGCGCTGGACGATCTCTCTCCGCAAATTTTGGCTTACGTGGCGGAAACGGCATTTGCGAAAGGCGCACTCGATGTAATGCTGACGCCGGTAATCATGAAGAAAGGTCGTCCAGGCACATTGCTTACGGTACTTTGCAATGATTCAGAAACCCGCGCGCTGGAGCACCTCATCCTCACGGAGACCAGCACACTCGGTGTTCGCATCCGGAAGGAGCGGCGCTCCTGCCTTGACCGACGCCACATAACTGTCCAGACAGAATATGGAGAAATTCGCATGAAGATCGGATCACTGGCGGGTGAAGAACTCAACACAGCGCCCGAGTTTGAGGATTGTCGAACGGCAGCGTTGCAGCATCATGTACCGGTCAAGCAAGTGCAGCAGGCTGCGATAGCGGCCTATCGCCTCAGGCCCGTGCTGGAAGAAGCACCAGGACAATGACACCCTTCTCCCTGCTTGAAATCCTTGCTGAGGTCGAACGTGGTTCGCTCACTCCGGCAGCTGCGGCAGATCGCCTGAAAGCGCTGCCTTTCGAAGATCTCGGCCACACGCGTGTCGATCATCATCGCAGCCTGCGGTCAGGCCTGCCGGAAGTCATCTATGCGGCGGGCAAGACACCTCAGCAGACAGTCTCGATCTTTTCCAGCCTGGCTGCGAGCGGCGTCGATGTGTTGGCGACTCGAGTGGATGCCGCGACCGCCGACGCCGTGCTCGCGCAGCACCCCCAAGCCACGTATAGCCGTATCGCGCGCACACTCTCTCTCAGTCAGGGTTCAGAAGCGGCAATGCCGCAAGGCCATATCGCTGTCGTTTGCGCCGGAACCAGTGATTGTTTCGTTGCAGAAGAGGCCGCGATTACGGCAGAAACATTTCATGCTCGCGTCACGCGCCTTTATGACGTTGGCGTCGCGGGAATACACCGCTTGCTGGCCGATCGCGAGCAGCTTGCGACCGCCGACGTGGTGATTGTCTGCGCCGGCATGGAAGGCGCATTACCCTCGGTGGTCGGCGGACTGGTTGGGGTTCCGGTGATCGCTGTACCAACCTCTGTGGGGTATGGAACGTCCTTTGCGGGTATCACCGCCCTGCTCGGGATGCTGAACTCGTGCAGCCCGAACGTGACCGTAGTCAACGTCGATAATGGCTTCGGCGCAGCCTACACCGCTGTGCTGATTGCTCGCGCTTCCAATCGGCGAACCTGATGACTAACGAGGAACGATGACCTGCTTGGTCTTTGGAATGGCTTGAAGTGTTTGTTCGCTGATACCGAGATGCTGGATGACGAGTTCGGGTGGAGTATTCGAAACCCATTCGGAAAGCGAAAGATCCATAAAGCGCGGAGCCTTGAACATCTCCAGAAAAATCAGATCAGTGTGGCTTAAGTTTTCAATATAGTGCCCGAAAGTGCGGGGCACGAGTCCGATATCGCCGGCGTTAAAATCGGCTGTCCTGGCCTTGCCGCCGTTGAAGAAGACGGTCATGCGGCCTTTGCCCGCGATGTAGTATTGCCACTCGTCCGCGTTCTGATGCCAGTGCAGCTCGCGCAATCCGCCTGGTTTGACGACGATGTGCGCGGCTGCGATAGTGCTGGCGACGTGGAAATTGCGGGAATCAACAATCCGGATTTCACCGTATTGAGCCTTTCGAGTTGGGGGCATCGTATGCATGGAAAAGGAAAAATCGACCGGCGAGCGGCCAGCGCTTGCGGCAGCTTGCATATGCTAGCCATGCGGACGAAAAGCGCGGCTGCTGCTCGAAGGCTGCACCATTCAGCATTGTGAGCTTGGCATCTCATAAAATAACAATGCAGAGATCAGGAAGAGGTTTGATGAGCATAGCAACAGGGTTATCCGTTGCGGAGCGGGCCGGGTCGATAACACTGGGCGGGGATATGACCGTGCATCGCCTGGGTTATGGCGCAATGCGCCTCACCGGCAAGGGAATCTGGGGTCCTCCGGCAGACCACGCGGGTGCCCTGGCGACGTTGCGCCGCGCCGTCGAACTGGGCGTCGACTTCATCGATACTGCCGACTCTTACGGGCCGAATGTCTCAGAGGAATTGATCGCCGAAGCCCTCCATCCCTACCCGCAAGGCCTGGTGATTGCAACCAAGGGCGGCTGGACGCGCATCGGCCCGGCACAATGGGTGCATGATGCGAGTCCCCGCCACCTTGAAGAAGCAGTCGCCGGAAGCCTGAAGCGATTGCGTCTGGAGCGCATTGATTTGTACCAGCTGCATATCCCGGATCCCGCAGTCTCCTTCGACGCATCGATGGAGACGCTCGCCCGCCTGCAACAGCAAGGGAAAATTCGGCATATCGGTCTCTCGAACGTTACGCTCGAGCACGTCGAGCGTGCGCGCAAAGTCGTGCAGATTGTCTCGGTCCAAAACCGCTACAGTTTTTCGGACAGAGAGTGGGATTACGTGGTCGATTATTGCGAAGCAAACTCAATTGCGTTTCTTCCCTGGAGCCCGCTTGCCCAGAACCGGAAGGCAAATGAGGTGATTGAAAAGATTGCGGCAGCACGGGGAGTATCGACGCCCGTCGTCTCGCTCGCATGGCTGCTGCGTCGCTCTCCGGTGATGCTGCCGATACCAGGAACATCTTCCATAGCGCATCTCGAGGAGAATCTGAGCGCGGCAACATTTGAGCTTACGAATGCCGAATTCGGTGAGTTGGCCGCCGTCGTTCCTGCCCCATACAGTCTCCGCTAGTCGCAGAATCTGGTAAGTCCTCGTCAGCGTGAAATCCGATACACTCGCTGCAAGGTCCGGATGGATGAACGTTTCCTTGAAACAAAAGGCGCGGATGGTCGCGGCCGATCCATGGCTGGATTGGTTGTTGACGCGACCGGTGCTTTGGCTGGGCACATTTCTCGCGATCGTTTCGGTTGCGGATGGATTTCGCAACAGCATTCTTTATTCGCTCGATTTTCAATGGAGCCCGGCATGGCTGCTGACGCGGCATATCGATCCATGGGCCACGTATCTTTCCGGCGATCCCGCTCACAATATCCTGCTGAACCAGGTGCCAAATTACCTGCATGAGCTGTATGTGTGGATGCTGCCGTTTGCATATTTGCCGATCCTTCCGGCGAAGCTGATCTGGGCGGTGGTGAACCTGGTTCTGGTACTGGTGAGCTGCTGGTGCGTGGCGCGGCTCTATGAGCTGGAGCGCCGCAGGGCGTGGCTGCTGACGATTTTTGTACTGACGAGCACGCCCTTGCGCGTCACCATCGGCAACGGCCAGGTAACGGCGCTGATTCTGGTTGCGCTGGCGCTGTGGGCGGTGGTGGCCTCTGCTGAAGGCCGTGGATTGCTGATGGGGGTGGCCTGGGTTAAGTACAGCGTGCCTCCGGTGCTGAGCATCTTCCTGCTGCTGCGCCGTCGTTGGCGGCTACTGTTTTGCTCTGCGCTGCCGCCGCTTGTGGGATTTCTATTTTTCTATGGGTGGCTGCGGACGCCGTTCTGGACGTTGCTAATGGAACCGTTCCGCTGCTCTACGAGCAATGTCTCGCCGGGGCTGGCGAATGCAATGGCACTCAGCGAAATTGCTCTGCGGCATCCGCCGCTGTTTCTGCCTACGCCGGATGCGTTCTATCTTTCGTCGCGAGGATGGATGGATTTAGCGCCGTATGCGTGCGGGGTTCTGCTGGCGGTGGCGATAGCTGTTTACTTTTTTATGCGGGGCAAAGAAGTGGATGGACGAATCCATCTAGCCTGTCTCACGGCGGCAAGCCTGCTCTGCTTTAAGCATCAGATTTACGATTTTCTGCTGCTGATATTTTGTCTGGCGATTGCCTTGAAAGCCGCCCCAGGCCCCGCGCGCAATTGGCTATTGCTGTTGATTGCATATTTCTGGTATTTGGAGCGGCTGCTCCACATCCGCCGCTGGGAGTTCTGGCCCGCGGTGGTGATCGTCAGTTTTTTGCTGCTGCTGGTGCTGATCGGCTCGGCATGGCAGTTGCGCGAATCAATGGGATGGCAGACGGATTGGAAGTTGTAATTGTGAGATCTTCCAATCCTACGGCGCTGAGCGCAGCACCAGCGTCCTTTCCAGGGAGAAGTCCAGGACACTTTCCGCGGGAATTTTGACCTGTTTGCCGCGCGTGAACACCTGGGTAAGGCCGCCGCCACCCGCGCCGGCCAATGCTCCGATGCCGGCTCCGCGTCCGCCTCCGAAAATTCCGCCGAGCAGCGCACCCACCGCCGCCCCTCCGCCGAGAAACTCCGCCGTGCGGCGATTCTTGCCGATTCCCCGCCCGCTGTTGACGTCAACGTTCGAGGCGGCCACACGAAACTCCCTATGATCGATGGATACGGAGTACAGATCGACAGTGAGTTCCGCGCTGTGCGCCGCGCCTCCAGATTGGAAGTTCCGGATGAGCAGTTTCGCGGGCGCACCCGCCGGGATCACAACATGTCCGGCGGTGTCGAGAACATCATGCGTGATAGAGGCACGATAAAGCTGCCCGGCATAGGAACGCGAAGAGTCGATGTTCTCGTCCACACGCACCCATAGTTCGGTGCCCACGGGAATGATTTTTACGTCTCGCGTGACACTGGCGACAGGAGCAGGATCAGCGCCGAAAACGATCGAGTCCACATCGTCAATTGGGAAGTCGTAATGGATTCCTTCTGTACCCGCAAATGCAATCGGATTTTTCCCGATAAAGTGGCCGGAATAGCTCTTGCCGTTGCGCAGCGTGACCGTGTCGAGCGAGGAAGAAAAAACCAGGGACTGTACATCCCGCCGGGGAAACTGATACTGGATCCCCTGAGTATCCGTGAACTGGATCTTAGCTCCGCTTTGGAATTCGCCGGCATAACTGGAGCCGCCACGAACCACGATCGTATCGGCACGCGCAACCGTCGCCAGACAAAGACTTACCATCAGGACAGACAAAATCAGCTTCATGGAACTGTTCCCCATCCCTGAATCAAGAATTAAGAACGCTACAATAGCGGGTCAATTAACAATGCCATGAAAACTGTTCGGAGTCACGGAGAATTGCGTAACCGGGAGGTGATCGCAGCAGAAAGCATCGTGGTGCCAGGCCGTCGGACAACGGGCCTTGACGCTGCTTCATCCCAACCATTCAGCGGGGCAGGAGGGCTATGATGGCGGACGAGGAAGGACAATTGCAGGAACCGAAGCCGATCGATGAGAAATTGCAGAAGCTGGTCGATAAGGCTCTCTACGCCGGTGGATCGCCGATTGCGCAAACGATCCGAAATTTTCTGAACGGCACCTGGCTGGGCGAGCCGCTGCATGTCATCCTGACCGATATACCCATCGGCGCCTGGACGCGTCGCTCTGGTATTCGATGGGCTGGACCTGATGCAGCATCAACGCGCGCTTCGCCAAAGCCGCGGATACATCGATCGCGATTGGGTTGCTGGGAGCGGCGGCGGCGGCGACGACCGGCCTGCCGACTGGTCGGATGTCGATCCGCCGGCGCGCCGCGTTGGGATGTATCATGGCCTGCTGAATGTAAGCGCCACCGTGTTTTTCGCCAGCTCGCTCGTTTTTCGCACGGCAGAGAATGCGCACCCGGGGACGCATCTACGCCGCGCTGGGTTTTTCGCGATGGTGATCGCGGCCAAGCTTGGCGGCAAGTTGGTTTACAAGTATCGCGTGGGAGTCGACCGCACCGATGGCCAGACGTTTCCCGAGGACTTCGCCGCGGTGATGCCGGAGACGGAACTGCAGAATGAGAAACCCACTCGCGCCGAGCACAATGGCGTGCCCATCCTGCTGGTGCGGCGCGGCGAGCGAGTGTTTGCGCTGGCCGAAACCTGTTCCCATTTCGGCGCCCCGCTTTCAGAAGGCAAGCTCGAGGGCGACAGCATCGTGTGTCCGTGGCATAGCTCTCGGTTCGCGCTTGCAGGACGGCCACGTGATCAATGGGCCGGCGGTGCATCCTCAGCCCTGCATGGAGGCGCGGATACGGAATGGACAGATCGAGGTGCGACAAGCTCAGTGCGAGGCGTCCGGACTCAGGGCTACGGTCCGTCTGGCGCGCGATGGCGGAGCCGTAGCCGCAGTGGGAAGCCCAGGCCTGAGCTTCGCGCGACGTGGAGGCGCCCGCGATTTTCGCTCGAACACTAATACTTCGGCACCAACGGGTCTACTTCGTCCGACCAGGCATTGATGCCGCCGGCCAGATTGTGAATCTTCTTGAATCCCTGCTGGGCGAGAAATTCCGCCGCTCTTTGGCTGCGGCCGCCGACCTTGCAGTGGACGACGATTTCGCGGTTCGGCATCGAGTTCCCCGACGCGCTGCGGCAGATCGTTCAGCGGAATCAGATGGCCGCCGATCTGCGCGATGGCGAATTCGTATGGCTCCCGGACATCGAGAACGAACACATCTTCGCCCGCATCCATGCGGCGTTTCAGTTCTGTTACCGTGCATCTGCGGCACGCCGTTGACAACGGCGGCAGGCTGCGGCGGACTTCGACGGCAATCCGCAAAACTCCGCATAATCGATCAGCTTCGTCACCGTCGGATGCGTTCCGCAGGCCGGGCAGTCGGCATTCTTGTGCAGCTTCAGCTCGCGGAAGCGCATGGCGAGCGCGTCCACCAGCAGCAGACGGCCGACCAGCGGCTCGCCCTGGCCGAGGATCAGCTTGATGACTTCCGTCGCCTGGATGATGCCGAGCAGGCCGGGCAAAATGCCGAGCACGCCGCCTTCCGCGCAGGAAGGAACCAGGCCCGGCGGCGGCGGTTCGGGATACAGGCAGCGATAGCAGGGACCATCTTCCGTACCGAAGACGCTGGCCTGTCCCTCAAAGCGAAAAATCGATGCATACACGTTGGGAATGCCGGAGAGCACGCAGGCATCGTTGACCAGATAGCGCGTGGGGAAATTGTCGGTGCCGTCGGCGACGATGTCGAAGTCCTTGAAAATCTCAAGCGCATTTTCGCTGGTCAGCTTCGTGTTGAATTTCACGATCTTCGTGTGCGGATTGATGGCCTTGAGCGATTCCTCGGCGGAATCGAGCTTGGAGCGGCCAATATCGTTGGTTCCATGGATCACCTGGCGATGGAGATTGCTGGCCTCGACCACGTCGAAATCGACGATGCCGAGCGTGCCCACGCCGGCCGCCGCCAGATACATGGTCAGCGGCGCGCCCAGTCCTCCGGCGCCGATGCACAGCACGCGCGCGGCTTTCAGCTTCAGCTGGCCGGCCTCGCCCACCTCCGGCAGGATCAGATGGCGCGAGTAGCGGCCCATCTCTTCCGGCGTCAATGCGGCCGCGGCAGGAGCTTCGGCAACCGGCGCGCCGCCGGCAATCGACGGAATGATCGAGAGCGAATCCGATTCCTTCACCGGCGCATTTTCCTTGTGGTCGAGATAGCGGATGTCTTCATCGTTCAGATAGACATTCACGAAGGCGCGCAGCTTGCCCTCATCCGTATAGAGATGCTTGCGCAGCTCGGGAAACTGCGAGGTCAAGAGCCTTCAGCGCCTCCGCCACAGTTTTTGCGGAGACATCGACGACCGGCTGCTTGCCCGCGTAGGGGCGAAGCGGAGTAGGAATATGAATCTGCATGATGCAATCCTCAGAATTTCTTGTTCTTTGGCAGGGCGCGTCGGCTATGCGCCGACAGTGACAGCGACCGGAGCTGCCACTTCAATGGGCTGCGCTTCCAGGCGCTTGTCTTCTTCGCCCGTGCCGGTCAGCAGAAAGGAGTTGGTCTCAGTCGCCCGACATCGCTCGGGGTCCGCGCCGTTTCCCTGCACGCTGGTGATGACGTAGGAACATCCGAACCAGTGCGCTTCGGCCAGATCGGTCTTCGACCATTGCGCCGGATGATCCGGGTGGGAGTGATAAAAGCCGACGATGTCGAGCCCCTGCTGCGCGGGCTTGGCGCTGAATCCGGATCAGTTCCTGGGGAGCGATCTGATAGCGGTTATGGGCGGAGTCGGTGCGGGTATTCTCCGCGCGCACCGCATCGACGACGCTATTGACGCCTTCGTTCGCATGGCCCAGAAGCACGCCGCAGGACTCGTGCGGATAGCTCTCCTCGCCGTGCCGGCGAATCGCGTCGAATTGGGCCTGCTCCATCCGGAGTACCGTAACCGTGCATCGTGATGGCTATTCCTCCCAAAATCGTTCGCTCAGATACTTGTCCGCGGAATCGCACAAGATGGTCACGATGACGGCTTCTTCGCCGTGCGCCGCGCATTCCTCGGCGATCCGCAGACGAACCGGCGACAGCGGCGGCGGCGGAAATGCCGACCAGCAGCCCCTCTTCGCGCGGCAACCGGCGCGCCATCGCATAGGCGGTTTCGGTCGCCATTTCAATTTTACGGTCCGCCAGCCCCGGATCATAGATGCGCGGCACAATCGCGGTCTCCATGTGCTTCAAACCTTCCAGTCCATTGAAGGGCGAATCGGGTTCGAGCGAAATGCATTGGATGGCGGGATTCAGTTCCTTCAATCGCCGCGTCGCGCCGACAAATGTGCCGCTGGTGCCCAGGCCGGCCAGAAAATGCGTGATGCGGCCTTCAGTCTGCCGCCAGATTTCGTTCGCCGTGGTTTCATAATGCGCGCGCCAGTTGTTGTCGTTCGAGTATTGGTCGGCGTACCAGTATTTTTCCGGCTTCGTTGGCCGCGAGTTCCCGCGCCTTGCGGATCGCGCCATCGGTGCCGTCGGCCGGATCGGTCCAGATGATGTTCGCTCCATAGGCGGCGAGAATGCGCCTGCGCTCCGGCGAAACATTCGACGGCATCGCCAGCGTGACCGGGAAACCGCATGGCCGCGCCCAGCATCGCGTAGGCGATTCCGGTGTTGCCGCTGGTGGCGTCCAGCAGGTTCTTGTTCTCCGGACCGCCGAGCAGCCCGCGCTCCATCGCATCCAGCACGATCGCCTTGGCGGCGCGATCCTTGACGGAGCCGCCGGGATTCGCCCACTCCGCCTTGCCGAGAATCTGAATGCCGGGAAGATGCTCTGTCAGCCGCTCCAGACGGACCAGCGGGGTGTTGCCGATGCGATCCAGAATCCGGCTGCCAAGCACGCCGACTGCGCTGTCCGTAGCAGTTTCGCTGGCGGCATCTCCCGCGGATTTTTGTAGCGTCGGCATTGCATTCAATTCCAATCGAATCGAGCGTTGTTTGGTATCTGCGGCGAGCCGCAGGTCCTCGATTCGCGGCTCCGCTCGAGAGCGACGATGTCAGCCGAGAGCGGCCACGGTATACTCAAAGTGTAGCGTTGCTGGCGGACTGCCGCAAATCGTTCAAACAGCAATTCCGTTTAACTGCATATCGAGAACCGCATGAGTCGAAAACAAAAACTCCCCGTACAAGAGCTTCGACAGCGCACTTGCCTATCTTCCGGACGCATTCATTTGATGTTCGGGAGGCGCCCGGGGTCGCAAATCAGGTTGAAATCCGCAAATATGGCTGCGGCGCGGTGCTGGCCCGCACGGAAGCCGGCGGTTCCGCGTATGTAGCCGGGCCGGGCTGCCTGGTCGGTGGGGAAATTGCGACGCTGGTGGATCGCGGGTATCAGAAATTTCTGGTCACCAGCCGGATTGCAGTAGCCGCAACAGCCGATCATCTCCGCTCCCTGCACCTGTTTCAGGAAGAGATCTGCCGTAGCCGCCGGGCAAGCCGGATTACTACAATCTGGCGCTGGGCACGGTGAGCGATCTGTACCTATATGACCGGCTGAAGGGCCGCGATCCGCAGGCGAAGCCGCCACCGAATCACATTGAGCGAAATCGCGCTGGGCGTCGCGAGCAGTCTGTGATGGAATAACAGATCGTGTGCCGGACAGCAGGGCGAGCGTAACTGCGGTAGCCGTGAAGCCGATATCATTTCCGGCGCGGCCTGTTCGCGCTGCCACTCCCGATAGACTTCGCTCTTTGAGACGCCGCGTTCGCGGGCGACTCGCTTCAATGCGCCTTGCTCGTCCAGTCCCTGCGATTGATAGAAGGCCATGCGCTCGCGCAGGCTGGCTTCCGGCGCGGTGCCGGTGGATTGTGCCGGATCGGCTCCAGCGATCAGCAGCGTCATTTCGCCGCGCTGCAAATCCCTGGCGGCCAGCGTGGTCTTCTCAATTCCGCCAATGTTCCCCGCAGAAATTCCTCGTGCAGTTTGGTGATCTCCCGCGCCACAACCGCCTGCCTGCCGGCCCCGAAAATTTCTTTTGCATCCCGCAACGTTTCCAGTATCCGATGGGGAGCTTCATAGAAGATCAACGTCGCCGGTTGCGTCGCGATATTTCTCGAAAAAGCTGCGGCGCTCTCCGCTGCGCGAGGGCGGGAATCCGGCAAATAGAAATGAAGTTGTGTCGAGCCCGGATGCGGCCAGCGCGGACACGACCGCCGACGCTCCGGGGATGGGAATGACGGCGATCCCAGCGGCCGCGGCCTGCCGGACCAGATGCGCTCCGGGGTCGGAGATGCCCGGCATGCCGGCATCGGAGACCAGCGCGATGCGGGCTCCGGCTTGCATCGCGGCGATGAGTTCTTCGCTGCGTTCGCGCTCATTGTGGGCATGGCAGCTGACGGTCGGCACCGCGATGCCGAAGTGCGAGAGCAGTTTCTGCGTCTGGCGGGTATCCTCGCAGGCGATGCGATCGACGCTGCGCAAGACGCGCAGCGCCCGCAGGGTGATGTCTTCGAGATTTCCGATCGGGGTCGCGACGATGTAAAGGCCGGGGGACAGCGGAGCGGCGTCTTTATCGGCGGCTGATTTCATATCGATCAATCTGGATTTCAGATGGACGCGAAGGACAGCGTTCTTGAGATCCGACCGCGTTCTGGACGAGGCCCGTCAGGATGACTGCTGCAGACGGCGGCTTTCCGCCAGCAGTCCCATGCTGTGCATCAGGTTCTGCAGCGTGACGATGCCGACGATCTGCTCGCCATCCATTACCGGGACGAGCGAAAGACCGCGTCCGGCGCTGATGCGGCGAAAGTGTCACGCCGAGCGAATCCTCCAGCTGCGCCACCTGAAAGGCGCGCGACATGATCGACTGCACGTAGCCATTGCCATCCATCTGCAACGTTTCCAGAATCCGCTGCTTCGAAACCACGCCGACCAGCAGGCCGCTGCGGACCACGGGAAAATCGTCCTGCAGGCTGTGAATCGATTTGTAGATTGCATCTTCGAGCGTGTCGGAGGCCGACAGCAAGGCGAAGTCCGTCAGCATGATGTCGCGCATTCGAACGGTATCGACCACGGATTGGAAGACGAGTCCCTGGTCTTCCAGCTGTGCGCCGATAAAGATGAAAAACCCGGCCAGCACCAGCCATGGATTCTGCCAGAATACCCCGGCGACAAACAAACGCCAGGGCGATGACCTGGCCTACACTGGACGCCGCGCGGGTTCCGGGCAACGCGCCGCGCGAGCGGGAAAAGTTGCCGCGCAGCAGCCTTCCCGCATCCAGCGGATAGGCTGGAAGCAGGTTGATGCCGGCCAGAAAAATATTCAGCCAGAACGCGCTCCGCAGCAGGTGCTGGGCGCTGATCCATGGCTTGGCCAGAAGGGAAACTCCGGGAGCCACTCCCAGGATGAACGCCAGCAGTACCAGGGCGGCAAGAAAATTGGCGATGGGGCCGACGACGGCGAGCGACACTTGCGTGATTCCTTCGGAGGCCTGTTCGGCCGATTCCGGGGTCACATAGGAAGGCAGGCCGCCGATCGGCAGCAGCATCAGGCTGCGGACCTGCAGGCCGTGGTAGGCGGAGGCGATGGCGCGGGCAATCTCCCGCAGGCCGACAACAGCCAGCAGCAGCAGCCACAGCGCGATGCCACGCAGGGCGGCCATGCCGCTCATTCCCGTGTACAGCAATGACAAGCCCGAGCAGCAGCGCGAATAAAAAGTGCAGACGGAGTTCTACACCCAGAATTCGCCCCAAAGGGATCGACCAACTACGCATGCTATGCCTCTGCCGGTATTGTAGATGGAGAGGCCGCGAAATCTCACGCTCGCGGTAAATGCGCGCAGCGATGATGGACATGCAGCGCCGATCGATAGAAATGCGCATCGTTGCGGGGAAATTCCGGTCGCAGTTGCTGGTCGCTCCCAAAGGATGGAAGACCAGACCCACCAGCGACCGCCTTCGCGAGACACTTTTTAATGTGCTGGCTCCGCGGATTGAGAGAGCGATTTTCGCCGATCTGTTCGCCGGCACCGGCGCAGTTGGAATCGAAGCTTTGAGCCGCGGTGCCGAGCGCGTCTACTTCGCGGAAAACGCGAAACCGCCTCTGGCGGCGTTACGGAGTAACCTCGAAAAGCTACGAATTGGACTGGAGGCGCAAGTGGAGTCCGGTGGAACCCTTCCCTTGCTACGGCGCCTTCTAAAGCAGGGATGCCAGTTGGATATTGTCTTCCTGGACCCGCCATATAACGACCAGAGTTCCTATGAAACCACCCTGCATTTCCTGGCGAAAGAGCCTGTTTTGAGCGCGAAAGCCATCATTGTCGCCGAGCATTCCCGCCGGCTGCCGCTTCTTCCCGCTGTCGAAGCCCTGGAAGCATATCGATCGATCGAGCACGGGGAAGCGGCACTGACCTTCTTCCGCCGTCGCGAATCTAAGTAACTGCCCATCATTTTTCATTAGCTGAAACACGCCAAAAGCCCTATTATGTGCACAGGCGCAGGGGTTACCTGTACGTAACCAAAGTGTTGTGACCATTTTCCTTGTTCCGTGGCACGCGTCTGGCTACCTTAGGTTCACTCCCCGAACAAACGGGTGAGGCCAGATTCGACGATCGAGGATTGATAATATGAAAAAAAACATTTTTCTGCGCACGACGGTTCTCTCGCTAACCCCACTGGTCTGCCTCCTTTCTATGGCGTCCACGCAAGCCTCCGCACAAGCTGCGCAACAGTCACAAAGAACCATGACAGCGCATCTGCAATCCGTCGTATTTGACGGATCCAGACGGTCGGGATGGTACTCCTTCCCAGGCCAGAGCCCCAAGCTCCATTTCAACGGCAATCAGGTGCGGATTACCTCCCGTGACCACAGCACGGTGCTGCTGAGCCGAGTCGCGGATGCTGCAGGATCGGCCGCGGAAGTATCGTTGACCCGCGCTCCTATCAGCACTTCTTCTATTTCCGGCCTGGCGGTGCTGAGCGATGCGCAACACGCCATGGTCATCGGCCTGGAAAGCGGCAGCGTAATTCTATGGCAGCTTGATCCCGCTGGAGCCAGGGTGGTTGCCCGCCAGCCGGTCAATGCCAGTTCACCTCTTGAATTTCGCGTGACGGGTGGAACCCCGGCGGACGTGCGGTTCTTCTGGAGACATCAGAATGACGGCACATGGCATCCCTTGGGGGATTCGGAATCCAACACCATCCTGACCAGCTGGCGAAAGCCATTGCGTTTTGGGCTATTGCTGGATGGTCCGCAGGGCAGCCAGGTGACGTTCAGCAATTACCGCGCAGCCCACTCCGATGTGGCCAGTTATTCTCTGCCATCCAAAACGATGCTGGCGATGCTGGTCAATGGTCAGTAGCTTCACAGTTCGCCTCTGAAGGAGAGGCCCCAGGTCTCCATTGCGAGACCTGGGGAGCCTGGCATGTGGCAGAAACCAGCCCGGTCCAGATTCATTTCGGACCGGCACCTCCGGTGTGATGGCCGGTCGCTAGGTCGACCGTGAATGCAATTTCGCCGTCCGTTTTGAAGTCCCATCCGTAGCCGTCAAGCTTTTCTGCGGTTACTCCGGTCACGCGCAGGCCTTCCCACGATAGCCGCTCCGTTTCCCAGGCCTGACCCTCCGCACCGAGCGCCCATAATTTGTGAAAACCCGCAAAGATCAGCAGATTTTGTTCTGCCGCCGGATAGATTGCGGTGACTGGCCGATAGGGAATCTGCATCCATTGGTCGGGCTGATCTGCCTGGATGATGTAGGCGTAACCGCCCGCAACCGCGCAGATCTGCTCCGGATTAGGGCAACTCCATATCCCGTGCGGAAGAGAGAGGTCCGCAAATCCCAGGGCAAAGGTTGCAAGCACCGGTGCCACTCCTGGGCGGGCGCGTAACAGAACTTGCAGCGCGCCGAGCTCCGCTTCTTCAATGGCCTGCGGATACACGTACTGACGTCCTGGGTTTATCAGCGGCGGAGTTGTCAAAATTTCAGCTATCCATTCATGAGGGAAACTCTCATCATGCGGGAAACTCTCATCGCGGGAGGCTGGTCGGGCGATCACGGCTCACGCAACCATGGTGGCGTCGAGCGCCTGATCGAAGTCGGCGAGCAAATCCTCAATCGCCTCGCAACCTGCGCTGAGCCGGATGAAGCCTTCGGAAACGTTGTCGCCCCCCCAGCGCGCACGACGCTCGGCAGAGGAAACGATGCCCCCAAAGCTGGTAGATTCCACTAGCAATTGCGAATTCTTCAAAAAGCTTTCGGCGGCGCGGCGGCCGGCTAGTTCAAAGCTGACGACCGGACCGAAAAAGCGCATCTGGCGACGGGCCACTCCATGCGCCGGATGGGTCGGCAGGCCGGGATAGAAAACAGCATTTACCTGCGGACGGCCAGCGAGAAATTCCGCAATCGCCTGCGCGTTTTGCGATTGTTTCTGCAGGCGCAGCGGCAGAGTGGACAGTGACCGCAACGCGAGCCATGCTTCCATGGGCCCGACGATGGAACCGGAGAGCATGCGCCAGCGGTCGATTTTGGCGATCAGTTCAGCATCCTTCACCGCCACATGGCCGAGCAGCAGATCGCTATGGCCCGTCAGCGCTTTGGTATCGGAAGCAACCGAGATGTCGGCGTCAAGAGACAATGGCTGCTGACCCAATGCCGTCGCCGTGGTGTTGTCGACGGCTACCAGCGCGCCCTGCTTGTGCGCTGCTTCCGCCAGCAGGCGAATATCGCAAACGTCCATCCGGGGATTACTCGGAGTTTCCAGCCATAGCAGTTTTGCGCCCTCCAGAATCTCCTGTTGCGCGTTTTTCGCCGTGGGCGCAAGACGCGTCTCAATGCCGAAGGAAGAAAAAAACTCACGCGTGATGGCGCGGGTCGCGTGATAGCTGTCGGCGGGCACTACGGCGATATCGCCGGGTTTGAGCAATGCGGCAAACACAGCCGTGACTGCTGCCATACCGGAGGGAAAAACCCGCGCGAAGCCGCCTTCCAGCGCACCCAGAGCGTGTTCGAGTTCCTGCCATGTCGGATTGTGAAAACGAGCATAGGTGTAGGGCGAATCCGCCAGCTCCCCCGGTGTGGCGAAAGCGGAAGCAAAAACCGGTCCCGGATGGATGGGCGATCCCGGATCCAATTTCTCTGGCGGTTCGGGCAGCCCCGTGCGGACGAGCCGTGTGGTTGGTTGCATGGCGAGCTTCAGCGCTCCTTCAAGTGGTCTCATCTATGATACGTGGCGCTCTGAGAGTGGCGAAGAACATCGTATGGCGCATAAACAGGAGATTCCTCCACTTCATTCTCACCTGCGCGAGAACTTCGGTCGGTATGACGACTTTTTCGGAAACTCCCCACCCAAGCTAACCCGTTCGACTCGCTTTCGCTTGCTCAGAGTAGGCTCGAATGGGGTACGCGGCTGCAACTGGATGGATGGGCCGCCTCGAGTGCTGTGGGATGATGCCCACCGGCATACAATTTTGGAGGAGCCGATTATGGAAGCCACGAATATCTATTTGACCTTTGATGGAAGTTGCCGCGAAGCGATGACATTTTACGGAAGATGCCTGGAGGCGCAGCCGGACTTTACGCTTTTCTCGGCTGGGCCGCCGGAGATGGCGGCATTGGCGAAGGATGCTCCGGAGCGAATCCTGCATGCTGAGCTGAAGCGCGGGCCGGTGGTGCTGATGGCTTCGGATTCGATGCCAGGCATGCCGTTCCGGCAGGGCAACAATTTTTCCATCTGCATCAGCTGCGAGAGCCAGGCGGAAATGGACAGACTGTTTGCCGCGCTGGGGGAAAACGGCAAAGTGACCATGCCCGTACACGATGCATTCTGGGGCGGGCGGTTCGGGATGCTGACGGACCGGTTCGGCATCGGCTGGATGCTGAGCTACCGCGAAACCGGGCAACACTCCTGATTTCGCCGTTCGGCAACTATGTCCTGGCGCCAGACCGGGGCTGGAAAGGGGTAGGCCTGCGAAGGAATCTTATTTCTGCGGGCAGGCAGCGAGTCCCTCCACTTCGTTCTCGCCTTGCGGCGTGTACTGTGCCGGCATGACAACTTTTTTGTCCAGGCCGATAGAATGATCTGTGGAGAAAATACCGAATGCTGAAACAAACCCTTTATACTGCAAATGTCAGGGCCCACAACGGCCGTGCCGGTCACGTCGAAAGCGCCAGCGGCAGTCTGAAATTGCATCTCTCCGCGCCTTCCGGAATGGGCGGGCATGGCGGATCCGGAACCAATCCGGAGGAACTGTTTGCGGCTGGATATGCCGCGTGCTTCGGCGGAGCCGTGCAGTATGCGGCTGGACAGAAAAAGATAGAGACCGGCGACGTGCTGGTGGAAGCGGAGGTCGGCATTGGCCCGAGCGCCGATAAAGAAGGTTTTGAAATCGCCGTCGCGCTTGAAGTGACAATTCCAAAGTTGAACCAGAAAGAGGCAGAAGCTCTCATCGCCGAAGCGCATCGGATCTGTCCTTACTCGAACGCGACCCGCGGCAATGTGGACGTAAAATTGACCGCTCACGGCGGGATGTGAATGGTAAGAGAGCGGAGGGCGTTATGAAATTCAGAAAAATCTTCAATTTGTCCGTTGCGATTTGCGCCAGTTTGGCGGCAACAATGACCATTCCTGCGATCGCTGCGCCTGCCCACATCCCCGCGATGCTGCCGGGGAGCATGCATCTTCAGATGGCATCGCGCAATATCTATTCCGACACGGCGGATGCAAAGCAAGAGATCCATCAGGCGATCCTGAAGGCGCTCGCGGAACATAGGCGCGTCATCCTGGACTTCGGCGGAAACTGGTGTCCAGACTGCCATCTGCTCGATATCTATTTCCATGATCCGGGCAATGCCGCTCTGCTGGCCGCCAACTATATTCTGGTAGATGTGAACGTGGGGCAGTACGATAAAAACCTTGACCTGGCCCGCAAGTATGGAATTCCGCTCAATAAAGGTGTACCCGCGCTGGCGGTGCTCGAAGGCGGCTCCGGTCGCGTGGTCTATGCGCAGCGCAACGGCGAATTTGAATCGATGCGCAAGCTGGATTCCGGCGTTGTCACCGCGTTTCTGGAGAGGTGGAAACCGAGCAGACGCACCCGCGCGATCCAGAAGTCCCAAAAAGCCGGAGAATAGGCCGGCTAAGACGCGGGTCCGAGACTGCTACCATTGCACTCCCGGATAAAGGCTCGGGATGCGGTATGCACGGTACGCATTCGCTCCGGTCAATTCCAGATTCCAGACCGTTTGAGGATTTTGCTCATTCGTCACTTCGAATATCTGTGAACTGGCGGGCTTAAGTGACACTCCGCAAAGGTCATATTCGATATGATCGCTTCCCGGCACATGTTCCGGCACTTCAGAATTTCCTCCGAATACGCTATACAGCGCCGGCGGCAGAATCTGATGAAACGTGAGCGCCGCGGTCATCGTGGACTCATTGATCTGAAACACCGGAATCGTGCTATAGCATGCGGGAGCCCCATTTACGCCGCATGTCTGGGTTGTACCGCCGGGATACATCCGGTCGTCGCCATTGTCCATCAGTGTCAGGCCGAAGATTCCGGTTGTGTTTGCGGTTGTGAATGCAGGCCCGTGCTGCGCATAGAACCAGTCCGTCGGGTCCACGCCCCCCTGAAGGGTAAAATCTCCGCCTTCGCCCAGCCGCCAGATGATATTGCCGGTTCCGGCGCCATTGTTGTAATCGACTTTGACCACCCAGTTCTGGTGGCGTATTGAAACAAGTATATTGCCATCGTCCTTCGAATAGATGACCGCATTGGTGTGCGTCCAATCGGGGAAGTTCCAGGGGTGTCGATTCACATCCAGATGATCGAATTCATTCCATACCCAGACGGGCTTCATATTCTGGTCCAGATCAATCACGACGTCTCCGAGAACCTGCGTCGGGGTGGTCTGGCCGGTCAATACGACATTTTTGATGGTGTTACCAACAACCAATACATGACCGTTGGGCAGAGGCGTGATTTCATGGTGAAGAGTGAGCAGCGTCAGGTTGTAGTTGGCCGCGCTGAGCTCCAGGTTGAGCTGCGCAAGGGTAAGCTCCTGCACCGTATCGCCAGTCAGGTTGATCTCGCGGATCTCGTCGAGTGCTCCGACTGGAATCGCGCTCGGATTGAGTATCGCCAGGGAAGAACCGGGGGCAATGACGAACAGGAAATCTCCATTGGGTAACAAGTTGGGGGCTTGTATCAAGGATGGAGCAGGAATGGGCGGAGACGGAATATACGCCCAAATTACGTTTCCAGACAGATCCGTTGCTGTTATTTCAGCCGGTGCGGATAGCCCATTGATCAATTCAATGCCGGGTTGCGGTGTTTGTCCCGGGGATGTGGCTGCCGTTATTTGTGTCTGCAGCGCCGGGTATGCTCCGGTCATAAATGTGTGGTCTGTGTCTGTTTCAGTCGTTCCGTCCGAATAGGTCGCCACGGCACGCATATGGTAAAGAGTATTACCCCGCATACCGGCAACAAAGATGCGGATGGACACGCCGCCAGCGGGTATGGTCACGGGCGCCGTCTCCAACCCATAGGCGGTAGTCGTGCCGAAGTCGACTTTGACGGTTCCCGGCTTCCGCGCCTGGAAGACGTAGAGCGCCACTTGGGGATTATCGGTGGAGTAGACCGGGCCGGAAGCGCCACAGCCGATGCATAGTGCCAGAATCCCTAAACCCGCAGCCGCAGCAAATACCAGTATTTGCTCTGCGTAGAGGTTGTGTTTCTGATGGCTGTTGTCTTCCAGAGATCTCTGCCGTGTATCTGGCGCTCCTTAGAAGAGAAGAAAAAAGAGCATTGTTCGCAATCATCCGCACTGTCCCAAAATTTCGTTTTCGACACATGATTTGCGCACGTGCTGGTATCGACTGGAGGGGATCTGCAGATCGAAAATTCCAGCCGTAGTGGATAGCTAGACGGACTACTGGCCCAAAAAGTCTCGTTTTGTCTTAAGGTACAACGCTGAATGTGGCGCTCTGCGTTGCCTGCGAGCTGCCGCCGATGAAAACTTTGTACTCCGCGGGTTCTACTACACGCTGGCTTCTGGCGTTAATGAACGACAGCTCTTGAAAGCCAAGCGGGAATTGAACCTGCTTCGATTCGCCAGGTTGCAACGTCACGCGCCTGAATCCTTTCAGCACACGCACCGGCTCTTCCACACTGGCGCCCCGGATCTCAAGATAAAGCTGCACCACTTCTGTGCCGGCAACCGCGCCGGTATTGCGCAGGGTCGTCGTAGCCCGAACTGCCGGTTGTGCCGCTCCCTGTCCGCTGGATGAGGTTAGTTGCGCCAGCGGTACCGAATTCGTATTCAGCGTGACCGGCGAATAATCGAATTGCGTGTAACTCAATCCATGCCCGAACGGATACAGCGGAGAATTCTGCACATCGATATAGCGCGATACATATTTCTCAGCGCCGTCGGTTGGCGGATGTGAAAGGTCCAGGCCGGTGGCCGGGCGTCCGGTGGGAAACTGACTTAAATAAAGAGGCTCCTGCCCGACCGCGCGCGGAAAACTGACTGGCAGCTTGCCGCTGGGGTTAGTGTCCCCGAACAAGAATATTCGCCAGTGCGGGCCCCGCTTCGATCCCGGGATACCAGGCTTCAATGATCGCCGGCACATGCTGCGCTGCCCAGTCGAGCACAAGCGGCCTGCCGCTGAAAACAACCAGCACCACAGGCTTTCCGGTAGCTACGATGGCTTCCAGCAACTGCTCTTGATTGCCGGGCAGGTCAAGATGGGCACGCGAGGTCGCCTCCCCGGTCATCGTTGGCGCATCCTCGCCGAGAGCCATGACAATCAGGTCGGCCTGCTGCGCGGCCTGTTTTGCGGCGTCGAATCCAGCTTCCGATGCTGTCAGAACCTGGGTTCCCTCGGCATACAACAGCCGGCCGCCGCTTTGCTTCATGCGCTGCTCCAGCGCCGTTCGCAGGGTCACCGCATCGGCAGGATTTCCCTGCCCGGTCCAGGACCCGAGCATATTCACCGGAGAGTCGGCCAGCGGCCCGATCAAAGCCATGGTGTGGACCAATTTCCCATTTGCCGCGATAGGCAGCAGTTTCGGCTGTCCTTCCTGCGCGCGATTCTGCAACAGCACAATCGATTCTTCCGCCGCCTTGCGCGCCAGTGCGCGTTTCTCCGGCGTCGCCTGGTACGGCCTGGCGTTCTCATCCACATAGGGATGGTCAAAAAGTCCGAGCGCAAATTTCACCCGCAGAACCCGCCGCACTGCCTCATCAACTGCTGCTTCCGGCACTGCGTTGGCGCGGACCAGGGACACCAGTCGCGAATGATATGCGCCGCTCTCCATGTCCATATCGAGACCCGCGAGGATTGCCTTCTGCGCAGCGGTCGCATTGTCGAGTGCGACGCCGTGTGCGACCAACTCGCCAACCGCGCCCCAGTCGCTGACGACGAGTCCGCCGAAGTTCCACTCCCTCCGCAGGATATCTGTGAGCGTATAGCGATCGGCGGTTGCAGGGCACGCTGTTCAGGGAGTTGAAGGAACTCATCACTGTGGCCGCACCCGCATCGATGGCCGCCTGATACGGCGGAAGATAAACCTGACGCAGCATCACGTCCGACATGTCGACCGCGTTGTATTCGCGGCCGGCAATCACAGCGCCATAGGCGGCGTAATGTTTCACGCAGGCGGCGACGGAATCAGGATTGCTGAGGCTCGTTCCCTGGTATCCCTGGACATATGCGCGCGCCATGGCGGAGCCAAGATAGGGAGATTCGCCGGCGCCCTCGACAATGCGGCCCCAGCGGGCGTCCCGCGCGATATCGACCATAGGCGAAAATACCCAGCGAATGCCGTCAGCGCTTGCCTCCTCGGCCGCTACCCGTGATGTTTGCTGCACAAGCGGCGGATCGAAGCTCGAAGCCATCCCAAGCGGCACCGGGAAAATCGTCCTGTACCCATGAATCACATCAAAGCCGTAGATAAGCGGAATATGCAGGCGGCTCTTTTCCATCGCAATGTGCTGAAAGGCGTTCGCCTTTTTGGGGTCGGCGACGTTGAGAAATGACCCGACCTCTCCGGCCGCGATCATGGCGTCGTAGCTCTGGCGTCCGGTACCCGGGCCGGTTGGCGTGCCGGAGGAAAACTGCACCAGTTGGCCCACCTTTTCCTCCAGCGTCATCTTTGCCAGCAACGCATCCACTTTTTTATTAAGTGCGTTGCCGGTTAGCTGGGGATTCGGCACCTGGTTCGATGGAGTACCGGACTGATTTTGCGTCATGGCAGATATGTTTGCTCCATGTCGATTGCGGGGCTCGGCCCGTGTAAGTTGACCGTGGAAAGCAAGGAGCACGCAAATCCCTGCGGCAGAAAACATCGCGGCGCGGCGGCGGGGCAAGTTCATAACAGTTTCGATGCTAGATCAGTTCCCGATCGCAAGACAGCGGAAAGGATTTGTGCAATATTGCCGACGAAGAAAATGAGAATTTTGGAGTACCGACCTCCTTGCGCATGGAATTCCCCTCTGCCTTTCAGATAATCTTTGGCATAAGTATGCGGCGCTGGGTAATGCATTTACGAAGGACCGTCATGAACAGCCTGCATAACGACGTGCTGATGCTGGCGCGCGCCGGCGCCTATTCCGCGATTCTGTGCGTTTTTCCCATCGTTCTGGTACTGGCGGCGATGCTTGCGTTTTCGCCCGCCGCCGAAATGGTGCGGACCGAATTGCAAGCCATGCTGTATCAGATGTTCCCGCCGGACATTCCGCCCCTGGTGCTTGCCTATTTTCGTGGCCCACACAGGTCGCTTCGGCTGGTGCTGTCGGCCGCAACCGTATTTCTGCTGGCCTCCAACAGTGTCATGACCACCCTGATGGAAGCGATGCGGCGGGCCTATGGCTTGCCCGAGGATATGTGGAGCATGACGCGCCAGATCGTGATCGCTTTCGTGCTTACGTTTCTTTCGCTTTTCCCGCTGGCTCTGGCCTCGATGTTCGTGGTGTTCGGCCATCAGATCGAAATGTGGATGAATTACCAGGCGGCTTACGACATTCGGCCCCTGGTTTTGATTCTCGCGCGGCTTGTGCGCTGGATCCTGGCGGTCACCACCAGCGTCACTGTGCTTGCGATCATCTACCATATGGGCACTCCCCGTACGCAGTCCTGGCGCAGAGTTTTGCCCGGCTCAGTTCTGGCGACGGCGTTGTGGTTTCCCTCGACGCTGGCCTTTGGCTGGTATGTCACCCGCCACGCCCACTACCGGCAGGTTTATGGATCGCTCGGCGCCGGAGTCGCGCTGCTGGTGTGGCTCTACATCATCCTGGTCAGCGTGATGATTGGAGCGGAATTCAACGCGGAGATTTTCCCCAAGCGGCGACGGGCATCGCCGTGAAGTCAGTGAATTTGATTTCTCCTCACATTCCGTCTGGATCAGCCCTTCAAGGCATTGCCCGGCGCATCGGGCTGTTCACCCTTTACAATCTAGATTGAATCAATCCTTAGAGAACAAATGGAACTCTTCCGGAGCAGCAATGCCAACAGCGCTTTCATTCGATAGTCCACGCCGTGCAAAGATCGTGGCTACCATCGGGCCGGCCAGCAACACGGAACATGTTTTTCGGGAACTTGTCCGTACTGGGCTGGACGTTGCCCGGCTGAATTTCTCTCACGGCACGCAACCGGAGAAGGTGAAGCTGATCCAGATGATCCGCAAAGTGGCCGCCGAGGAAGGCAAGCCGATTTGTATCCTCGGCGATCTTCAGGGGCCGAAGATCCGCACCGGCAGGTTACGGAATCGCATCCCGGTATCTCTAAAATCCGGCCAGCATCTGACCATTACCCCGCGCGATGTTGCCGGTACTTCCCAGGTGATCGGCACCACCTTCCCCACACTCGCCGAGAATCTGGAAGAGGGATCGCGCATTCTGCTTTCCGATGGTTTGATCGAGCTGCGGGTGAACCGCATTCGCGGAGCCGACGTGGAATGCAACGTCATCAATGGCGGCATACTCGGCGAGTACAAGGGAATCAATTTGCCCGGGATCGCCGTGCGCGTTCCATCGCTGACGACGAAGGACGAGGCTGATCTGGAGTTCGCCGTTAACAACGGTATTGACATGGTGGCCGTCTCTTTCGTGCGGACTGCGGAAGATGTGCGGCTGGTAAAACATCGCGTGGCCGCACTGGGCGCGGAGACCTGGATTATCGCCAAGCTGGAAAAACCGCAGGCTATCGAGCACCTGGAGAGCATTCTTGAGGTAGCCGATGGCGTGATGGTGGCGCGCGGCGATCTGGGTGTTGAAATGCCGCCGGAAAAAGTGCCGGCCATTCAGAAGCGGGTCATCCGCCGGGCCGCCGAGCTGCGGAAGCCGGTGATTACCGCGACGCAGATGCTGGAATCGATGATTGAAAATCCTCGGCCAACGCGGGCGGAAGCCAGCGATGTTGCCAACGCGATTTATGATGGCACCGACGCCGTGATGCTTTCGGCGGAAAGCGCGACCGGCAAATATCCCGTGGATGCGGTGGCAATGATGGCCAAGATCGTCTCCGAAACGGAACTGCAGATGCGCTCGGAGGTCCAGCGGTACGATTACCACGCAGAGGGTGGACTTTCAATTCCAGAGACCATTTGCGAGTCGATGGCCCATGCGGCGGACGACCTCGATTTATCCGCCATCGCCGTGTTCACGGAAACCGGCACGACCGCCCGCCTGCTTTCGAAATATCATCCCGCCCCGCCCATTTTTGCGCTCAGCAACATCGAAGCAGTCATTCGACGCATGATGCTGCTGTGGGGAGTGCATCCGGTGCTTTGTCCGAAGCTGGAACATACCGATCAGATGGTGGAAACCGCGGAACGCCTGCTGATGAGCGCCGGCCATGTGCGCGCAAAACAGATTCTGGGGATCGTTGCCGGCACCCGCACCAAGACCGGATCGACTAATTTCATGCGGCTGCATATGGTAGGCGACAACGAAACTCGGCCGTCCAACGGCCACGAACGGGAAAAACGGAAAAAGCGGGAGCTAGTACCGGCGAAGCGTTCGTCTTCCGCAGTCAAGCCGGCGCAGACGGAATCCAAAAGAGTAGCCGGAGAGAAGATCCAAGCGTCCACTGCGACCCAATCGAAATCAGCCCCAAACGGGCGCTCTTAAGACACGAATATTCTGCGGGTTTGTCCTAATTTCCTGTTCAAATGTTGGGCGTAGTTTTCAGGGAGTCCGGCGGCTTCGGCTGAATATATCCCGTGCCTGTCATTTGTCTGGTCCGCACAAAAATCACAGACATTCCATCGCGATAGATGGCCTTCCAGCCCGGCATTAGCGGAAATACGTGTGCCATGGGAGAGCTGCGAGCCAGCAGGCAAAAATCAATCTTGTACTTGTCCAAAAGAATCTTTGGGTCATCCTGAATCGTCGCCCACTTTCCAAACTCATCGAGCACGCCGGCCCATTCGAAAACATCACCGCGACCGTCGACAAAGACCGGATGTTCTGGTGCTGCCCAGATCAGATACCCTCCATAGCCATAGTCGTTCAGCATAGTTTCCGGAGAGATGGCTGGTCTTGATGAACTCCACTGCTTTTACCGGGCTCCGTTGGTCTACTTGTGCCGTTAGGTCTTGACGATTGGGAAATCCCCAGAAGATTATCGCCAGCGATATCGCGATCAGCACCGCGTTCGGCAAAGGGCGGTCCTGAGCGGGATCATATCCATCCCAGGATTTCGAAAGAAGCCGTGAAAAAACCGGCGCGGCCAGTATGCCGAAAACAAATAGCATCCGCTGATGGCTGATGGCCAGCCACATGCCCAGCACCAGGATTACCAACTCGTCGAAGAACAACTCCGATCGCCGTGCGATGACCAACAACACGATGGATCCAAGAACTCCAAGCAGCCCAAGCCCGCGCACGCTGTTGATCTGGAGCGGCATCCATTCCTCGACGTTTCCGAGTTGAATATGCTGATGCAGCATGGTGTCCAGCGGATAAAGGACCTGGTTCACCCCGACTGGATTGAGGAACAATGCCGCGGCCGAGAGCGCCAACGCCCACGCCAGCATTCGCCGATGACGCCGATCCCAGCGCACTGACATCAGCGGGCCTATTTGAAACTCAAAACAAGAGCAGAGTAGAAATATTGCTCCCACGATCAGCCCGAGAAAAAATGAACCATGACAGTTCACCCAAACTGCGAACAGCGGCACCAGTGCGAAAAACCAGCGGGGATCGCGAGTGCGTCCGAGCTGCACCAGCAGCAGCTCGATTGTGAGCAGCAGATAACCGACCATCTGCGGGCGGACCGCAAGCCCTGTGGTTGCGAAAAACCAGATGACCATTGCTCCGAGAAAACCGACCTTGGCGTTCGTTGAATAGAGCGAGCATAACGCGTACCCGGCGATGAGCAGGGCAACGGCAAAGAAGCACAGCCAGACCATCAGGCCGGAATAGCCGCCAAACCTGTAAGCGCCATAGATGACTACCTGCGAGAGCCACTCGTGCGGTATCCAGGCGTGATGGTTGGTCGTGTAGGAAAAAATATCCTTCGTGGGGATGGTGTGTCCGGTCCAGATGATTTCACCTGTTTTCAGGTGCCACCACATGTCGGGATCGTCGAAGCGCGAGCGCACCGTCAGCACAGCTAGAACCGAAAGAAGACTCGACAGCATGACGGGGAACGAGAAAGCCCTGCGCAGAACAGAGAACCGTCCGTGACTGGCCGCACGTTCGCCAGCCACGTAGACTGTGCTCACGCAGACCCCACCTCACGGGTTTCTGGGTCCGTAAGAGGATATCCCTCCGGAGACCGGATCAGGCGATGCAGGTAGGCGCGGGAGATGCAGAGACTGCGCGCAGCCAGCGTCTTGTTTCCCTTATGCTCCCGAACGGCGGCCTCGGCCAGCTTGATCTTATAATCGCGAAGTTGCTGCTCGAAGGAACCTACCGGACGATAGTCCTCTATGTCGACAATGTTTTCCGCCTGGATATTTTCGGGCAGATCCTCTACCCGAATGATTTCGTCATGAGCGACGATAATTGCCCGCTGAATAACGTTTTCCAGTTCGCGCACATTTCCCGGCCAGGAATATGCCTGTAGCAACGCCATCGCGGCCGGCTCGATATCCTCGACGGGTGTTTGATGCATGTCCGAGTAGCGCCGGAGAAAATGCATGGCGATCAGCGGAATATCTTTCGGCCGCTCCTGCAGCGGCGGAGCATCAATCCTTATCACGTTGATGCGGTAATAAAGATCTTCGCGGAATTTCCCTTGAGCCACCATCTCGGCCAGATCCTGATGGGTGGCGAACACCAGGCGCGCCCGCAACGGAATAAGCCGGCTGCTTCCCAGGCGGCTGAATTCGCGCTGTTGCAGCACCCGCAGAAGTTTCACCTGCGTGCTCTGGCTGAGTTCGCCGATTTCATCGAGGAACAATGTTCCATCGCCGGCCTGCTCCAGATAGCCTTCGCGCATGCCGTTGGTACCGGTAAAAGCGCCCTTTTCGTGACCAAATAACTCCGCTTCAATGAGTGTTTCCGGGATGGCGCCACATGAGACGGCGACAAACGGACGGCCTGCTCGACTGCCCAGATTATGGATAGCGCTGGCGATCAGTTCCTTTCCGGTGCCGCTTTCACCCGTCACCAGTACCGAGGTGCTGAGATTCGCCACACGGTGCACAAGATCGTAAACCTGTCGCACCTGCGCGCTCGATCCGATCATGCGATCACAGCTATTGGCGGCATCCAGCTGCAGTTGCACAGTCCGGAGCTTTCGCTTGAGCGAGGAGCTTTCATGGGCTCGGCGCAACATTGCTTTTAAATCGATAATCGAGGGCGGCTTGCGGCAGTAGTTGTATGCTCCCAGCCGCACCAGCTCGACTGCGTTGGAACGATGGCCATCGTCGGCCAGCACCACAGCGGAAACCGGCGACGTTATGATCCGCCGGCAGCACGCGAGCCTCTCTTCCAGGGCTTCGCAATTGGAGTCGAGATCGAGGAGTAGAACATCACATTCCTCTGCGGAGACCATGCGGTTGATCTCCTCCTCGGCTGACTTCAGCAGAATTCGGAATTCCTTCCCCAGTGCGGAAGACAGCAGCGGTTGCAGCTTGCGGTCATCCGAATAAAGCCCAATCCGGATCATATGTTTTTGTGGCAGGTCCTTCAGCTCGCCTGGCTACAATCAACGAAACTATCCACAGGGGGGTGGAAAGTCTTGTTTCCTTGATGTCTTTTTGCCCGCGGGGAACGGCGGCCCGAGGAGCTCGTCTGCGGATTCTCTGAGCGAGTCAGTAGTACCAGAATAGGAAAATAACGTCGAGAAAACTTTGGTAACCATAGGCAACCTATTCAATACAATCGATCGGCGAAACCGAAGATGAAGAGAAAACTTATCCGACGCCGACCTCCAACAGAATTGAAGTGGCAGTCCAGTTGCTGAGTTGCAGGCATGACATCGCAGAATAAACTGGATCTCTCGCTGCTGGCCGGCACGGTTGCGATAACCCGGTTTCTGTTTCGAAGCCGTTTGCTTTACGATCTGGATTCTGTGAATTTCGCCCTGGCAATCGGGCGCTTCGATCCTCATGTCCATCAGCCCCACCCGCCGGGCTATTTTTTATACATCTGTCTGGGACGGCTGTTGAATGCAGTGTTCCACGATGCGAATCTCGCGCTGGTTGTCCTGAGCATTATCTCCAGTTGCGGGGTAGTTCTCCTGATCTATCGAATGGCGCTGGATTGGTTTGGTACCCCTGCGGCGCGGTTCGCTGGCACTCTATTCCTGTTTTCTCCCCTTGCATGGTTTCACGGCACGGTGGCCCTCACCTACAGTGTCGAAGCGTTCTTTTCGGCACTTTTGGGTTATCTCTGCTGGCGTATTTATTGCGGCAACGAGGCATTTGTCGTACCTGCCGGCGTGATTCTCGGGATCTCCGCTGGAGTCCGGCCATCTTCTCTGCTGTTTCTGGGGCCATTGTTTCTGTTCGCCCTGTACCCCACCGCGCCGAAACGAAGGCTCGGCGGGATTGCGGCGCTTCTGATTACGCTGGTTGCGTGGTTTGTGCCGATGATCTCTGCCAGCGGCGGATTCGCTGCTTATTTCGGCGCATTGTTCTGGCTTTTGGAAATGGTGCCTTCCAAAAACACGGTATTCAATTCCTCGCCGGCCACTTCGATTGCCCGTGCTTGCACTATCGTCTTCATCTACTTTTTAAGCTTCGGGGCGGCTTCCATCGCACCGCTGGCCGCACTGCGTGACAATCCAATGGATCGGCGGAAGAAGATATTCACGCTGGTCTGGATTGCTCCAGCGCTCTGCTTCTTTACCTTCATTTTCCTCAGATTCGTGAACAGCGGATATCTCCTGCTGCTCTCAGCTCCCGCCTGTGTCTGGCTGGGATTCTGGGCGTCTGAATGGTACGAAAAGAGCTCATGGCGAAGATCCTTCCGCTGGATAACCATCGCGGCATGCGCTACCGCCAACGTGCTTATTTTTCTCTTCTCGCCTTTTTATTGTTCCTTCAGGTCGGTACGGACATTCGAGGCAGAGCTGAACGGGATTCGAGCCGAGCTTCCGCACATAGCTCCGGCAACGGACGCCCTGATTATCGGGTTCGACTCGCACTTCCTCGGATACCGTCACGCCGGTTATTACCTGCCCGGTTATGTCACAGTTGAATATCCAGAGGTGAAGATGCCGGGAGGAATCCGGGTTTTTGTCATGGAGAAGCGCGACACTCATCTTCTCCCAAGCCTGCCGGGAAAAGATCACTCCCGTTTCGTGCTTTTTCCTCTCCCTGGTAGCGGCGCTTCCTACCGGGCGTACCTGCAAGCGGTGAAGGACAAACTGCCCGGCCGTGGCCTGCAAGACATTCATGCCGGCGGCCACGACTTTGTCACTGGCCCGATTTCAGACCTGCCTCTGCTTTTTCCGGAAGCGGCATCTGCCCGGCACGGTGTATATGCGTCGCGTCACTCTGAAGCTCTGCCTGTAAACAGCCGTGCACACCAGCCTGGACGGCAAGGCCCGTAACCTCCTGAATCTTCGCTGCGCCCGTTGACCGGTGATTTGGACGACGGATTGCTATTGCATGGACGTCCCCTTCAAAAGGGAAGGAAAGAGCCTGTGTATGCACACAATCGCCTGGTGGCCGACGCTGATCGTCCTTGCCATTGCGACATTTACCGATCTGCGTAGCTGCCGGATTCCCAATTGGCTGGTATTGCCGTTTCTGGTTGCCGGGATCGTTGTCTCAGGATGGACGCACGGATGGCACGGGGTTGGCCAAAGTCTTATGGGGATTGGTTTAGCCACTTTGATCTTGGGTTTTTTTTGCTGGATGGGCGGGATGGGAATGGGCGACGTGAAACTCTGCGCCGCCATTGGCGCCTGGATCGGTCCATCGCAGTTGCTGCTGGCCTTGGTTCTCACCGCGATGGCCGGAGGCGTTATGGCCCTTGGCTGGGCCGTTGCCGGAGGATTTGCCGGCGACCTGTTCAAGAGTACCGGCGACCTGATCCTCGGGTTCAAAAAACGCGGAATCCGCCCTCATCCCGAACTGGTCCTCGACAATCCGCTGACGCGCAAAATGCCATACGCGCCGGCCATCGCAATCGGAACACTCGTTTCTTTTTTTTCCCGCTGAGAATGGAAACGCGAACATCTTAGGGTGATTCGAAATGAATAACAGATCCAACTCAGTCCAACAGACGGGAACAGTCCAGGCAACGGGGAGGCGCGAACTGCTGATGTCTACTACTTCTCAGGAGCGGGACGCGCTCGGCGCGAATGTCTTGTCCGTTGCGCTGATAGGCCCGGAGGAGCAGCGGCGCAACGCGATGGCACGGGCTTTGACCGGATCGCAAGCTAACGTCACCCGGGAATTTCCCTCATATCCCGACCTCGATGATGTGCCCCGACTGCTGGAGGGCGACTATGACGTCATCATCGTCGAGCTGGACAGCAATCCGGAGCATGCGCTGGATCTGGTGGAGAATATCTGCGGAAACAGCGCCATAACCGTCATGGTCTACTCTGGGCAGGCCGATTCGGAGATGCTGGTCCGCTGCATGCGCGCCGGCGCCCGCGAGTTTCTGACGCAGCCCGTCGCCCCCGGTGCGATCGCGGAGGCCTTGGTGCGGGCCTCGGTGCGACGGCCAATCCCGCGGCCAGTGAAAAAAACAGGCGGCAAGCTGTTCGTGTTCATCGGCGCCAAGGGCGGCTCCGGAACTACTACAGTCGCCAGCAATTTTGCCGTCTCGCTGGCGCAGGAATCGGGACAGAAGACGGTCTTGATCGACCTCGGTCTTCCCTTTGGAGACGCGGCGCTGGGTCTCGGGATCCACGCCCAGTTCACCACCGCGAGCGCTCTGCAGAACTACCATCGCATGGACGCGAACTTCCTTTCGAAGCTGCTGGTCAAGCACAGCTCGGGTCTTTCCGTGCTCGCCGCGCCCGATGAATACACTCCCATTCAGGTCACCGAGGAAGCGGTCGAGAAGCTGCTGTCGGTCACGCGGCAGGAGTTCGAGCACATTGTGGTTGATGCCGGATCGAACATCGGTTCCGTCAGTAAGCTCCTCTTCGACGCGGCGACCAGCGTGTACCTCGTCAGCCAGGTCAGCGTTTCCGAGCTGCGGAATTCCAACCGATTGATCGCGGAGTTCTTCTCCGGCTCCAGTTCCAATTCCAAACTGGAGGTAGTCCTAAACCGCTTTACGGCGCGTGCTCTCGGGATAGACGAGCAGGAAATCAAAAAGGCACTGAAAGTTTCTCCGGAATGGAAAATTCCCAGCGATTACGGCACGGCGTTGCGGGCGCAGAACACAGCCAATGCGCTGGCGCTGGAAGACTCGCCCATTTCCCGAGTGATCCGGCAGATGGCCCGGGCCGCCTCTGGCCAGCCCAAGAGTCCGGAAAAGAAAAAGCTCTTCAGCCTGTTCGGCTGAAGATGGAAGTCAATCTTGAATGATTGCATGGATGGCATAGCGTGGAACAACTGAACCTGGAAAAGTTCAAAGCCGAAGCGCATCGGGTGCTGATCTCCAAGCTCGATTTGGAGAAACTGGCGCGCGTCAACAACAGCCAGGCCCGGCAAGCGGTGGCTGGTATGGTCAACGAGATCATCGGCAGCCAAAAGGTGCCATTGAGCTTCGGCGAGCAGGAAAAAATCCAGTCCGACCTGCTGGATGAGGTCTTCGGCCTGGGGCCCCTGGAGCCGCTGCTCCGCGACCCCACCATTTCCGACATCCTGGTGAACAGCAAAGACCATGTTTTCATTGAAAGGGGCGGTGTCCTCAAGAGGATCGAGGCGACCTTCCGCGACGACCGGCATTTGATGCAGATCATCGACCGCATCGTGTCGCGCGTTGGCCGCCGGGTGGACGAATCCTCTCCCATGGTCGATGCCCGCCTGCCCGACGGATCGCGCGTCAACGCCATCATCCCGCCGCTGGCGCTCGACGGTCCCGCCCTCTCCATCCGGCGTTTTGGCACAGGCCCGGTAGCCGCCAAGCAGTTGCTGGAAATGAAAAGCATTTCGCCGGAAATGATGGAGATGATGGCTGCGGCCGTGCGTGCGCGCATCAGCATCCTGATCTCCGGGGGCACGGGCGCTGGCAAGACGACGCTGCTCAACATTCTGTCGCAATACATTCCGCACAATGAGCGTCTGGTGACCATCGAGGACGCCGCCGAACTGCAGCTGGCGCAAGAGAATATCGTGCGCCTCGAGACCCGGCCGCCCAATATCGAGGGGGCAGGCGCGATCCGCCAGCGCCAGTTGCTGGTCAACAGCCTGCGTATGCGCCCTGATCGGATCATCATTGGCGAGGTCCGCGGAGAAGAGGCCTTCGACATGCTTCAGGCCATGAACACCGGCCACGAGGGGTCCATGACCACGATCCACGCCAACACCCCGCGGGACGCCTTGTCACGACTGGAATCGATGGTCGCGATGAGCAACCTGAATATGCCGGAGAGGACAGTACGGCACCAGATCGCCTCGGCCATCACCATTATCGTCCAGGTATCGCGTCTGAGCGACGGCACCCGCAAGGTGGTCAGCATTTCCGAAATCACCGGCATGGAGGAGAACGTCATCAGCATGCACGAGATTTTCGGCTTCAATAAAAGGGGCATCGGACCGGACGGCAGGGTGGTTGGAGCGTTTCAACCGACCCATATCCGTCCGAAATTCCTCGAACAGCTGCGCATCGCGGGCGTTGTCCTGCCTGCCGGCATGTTCGAGCAGACGTTGGAAGTGAGCTAAGCAAGTCGAGGGTGGAAACATGCTGCTGCTGCTGGTGCTGGTGTTTTCGGGAGTGTTCATCGTTCTGGCGCTGCTGCTGATTGCCGGCGGCGCCGGCGCGTCGGAGCAGACCAAGCGGACGCTGGCCTCGCTCAAATCCGCACTGGCCTCGGAGAGAGTCGGCGCGAATGACCAGGTCGTGGATCTGCGCAAGCAGGAGCTGCTCAGCGCCGTGCCGTGGATCAATCGCTGGCTGTTGAGGCTCGAAATTGCGCCGCGGCTGCGTGTTTTGCTCTACCAGGCCAGACTGAACTGGACGGCGGGCGGGGTGATTTTGATGTCGCTCGCCTGCTTTGCGATCCCTGCGTACCTGATCGAGATGCGGACCGGCGCGATCTTTTTCGCGGTGTTGTTCGGTTTGCTGCTGGGTGCGTCGCCGCTGGTGTTTGTAGTCAAGAAACGCAAGCAGCGGTTTAACAAGTTCGAGCAGGAGCTGCCGGAGACAATTGACCTGATCGTAAGCGCGCTTCGCGCCGGCCATAGCCTTGTTTCCGCGCTGGGGTTGGTCGCGCAGGAAACGCCTGAGCCGGTAGGAGGCGAGTTCCGCATCTGCTATGACGAACAGAACTATGGGCTTGAGCTGCGGACCGCCATGGAGAACCTGGTCGCCCGGGTGCCGCTGCAGGATCTGAAGATCGTGGTGACGGCCATTCTGATTCAGAAGGAAAGCGGTGGAAACCTTGCCGAAGTGCTGGACAAGACCGCGTATGTGATCCGGGAGCGATTCCGCCTCAAGCGCCAGGTCCGCGTCCACACCGCCCAGGGACGCCTGACCGGGTGGATTCTCTCCTTTCTTCCGCCCGTGCTCGGAATCGCACTGTATCTGGTCAATCCCAAAACCATGAGCATCCTGTGGACCGATCCGCTGGGCCTCAAGCTTCTCTATCTATCGGCGGGACTGACACTGGTCGGTGCTTTGATTATTCGCAAGATCGTCAACATGGATGTCTGAAGGTGAGCTATGGGAATTGCGGCCTTTACCTTTATCGTGATTTTTCTCCTGGTCGGCAGCGGCGGCCTGCTGCTGTTTTATCGAGAAGCGATGCTGCAGCGCATCTCCGCCGTTGTCGCGCCGCGCCCCAAGCTCGGGCTGCGAAGCACCATTCAGCAGACTGGTCACTCGCTGGGCGATGTCATGGGCCAGTTCGAACGTGTGCTGCCGCGATCTCAGGCCGAGGTGTCAATCGCTCAACAACGGCTGATCCGCGCCGGCTTTCGCAAGGAATCGGCGGTTAAGACTTTCTATAGCGCTAAGGTCCTGGTCCCGCTCACGCTTTGCGTGCTGGTCACGATCACTGGCGTGGCGAGCTTCAGCCCTTTCATCATTTACGCATTGGCGCTGGGTCTCGGGTTTCTGGCGCCGGATTTCTGGCTGGGCAGGCAAATCACAAAACGGCAGGCCGCCATTCGGCGGGGTCTGCCGGACGCGCTGGATCTGCTGGTAGTTTGCATTGAGGCCGGCCAGAGCATCGATCAGGCGACGGTGCGCACAGCCGAGGAACTGCGCGACGCCCAGCCGGCCATCACCGATGAACTTGGCATCGTCGTTCTGGAACAACGCGCCGGCAGGCCACGATCCGATGCCTGGAGGCATTTTGCCGAACGCACCGGCGTCGAGAGCGTCCGCAATCTGGTCTCCGTGCTGGTCCAGTCGGAGCAGTTCGGCACCAGCGCCGCCAAGACCCTGCGCATCCATTCTGACACGCTGCGAACCCAGCGGCGCCAGAGCGTGGAAGAGAAGGCAGCGAAGACCACCATCAAGCTGGTCTTCCCGCTGGTCTTTTTTATCTTCCCATCGCTTTTTCTGGTGACCATAGGACCGGCCATCATCATCATCATGCAGAATTTTCACAAGTACTTGAATCAGTAAGGAAGGAGAATCGACGTGGATAACGTGACCATCATCCGGATAGTAGCCGGCGTGCTTTTCGTCATCGTATTGTGCATTCTGATCCAGCGCCGCCGGACTCGCGTCCGATAGAGCGGTTCTTGCGTGAACCTGGAACAGAAGCCGTTCCGTCGCCTACAGTCTTTCGCGCCTGGAACGGTGAGGCTTTTGTCCCACTTCGAGCAGACCAAGCGGGACGGAACAAACCATGGAATGAAACTCGACCGGGTTCATAAGTGGACCCGGGCCGAAATGTGATGCCGCATCGACGGGCAAATGTTAGGGCGGGAACAAATGGAAGCACCGACATATTGTGTATACAACCAGACCCGTGAATGCTTTCTCTCGCTCGGCGTGAGTGTGGCCGACACCCACTTCGCGCGCTTGAAGGGCCTGATTGGAAGACTGAAGCTGAGGGGTGATGAGGGGCTCTGGGTGGTACCTTCGATCGGAGTCCATACCTGGGGCGTGCTGTTTCCTATAGATCTGATCTATCTGGACGAGAGCCATCGGGTCGTTTATCTGACCGAGCACTTCCCCATATTTCGCGTCGCCCCTTTGAAGACCCACGCGGCAAGCGTCCTGGAATTGCCCCCCCACACCATCTATTCGTCGCGTACGGAACAGGGAGACCAGCTGGTCATCTGCAACGCCGAGGAGATGGAGGCTCGTTTAAGCGAGGACGGCGCCGCCTGCCTCACGGTCCCTATGGAGGAAACGGCGCGTGGAGCTTCGGACGGATGAGGGGAAGTCTGGGAGGCGATGGTTCCAACGCTTCTCGGCCTCGGAAAGCCGGAAGTCGAAGAGGAGGCAAACACACGGGCTGGTCGCTTACTACTGGGATGGAGGGGCGTCGGTTTCCCACCCGGTGCGCGAGATCAGCCTGGCCGGGTTGTATGTAGTGACTGACCAGCGCTGGTATCCGGGAACGCTGGTGACGATGACGCTGCAAAGGCCGGGATTGGCCGCTACCGGGCCGGAACGGTCGATTATGGTCCAGGCGAAGGTGGTCCGGTCGGGAACCGATGGCGTGGCGTTCGCGCTCATCATGCCGGAAGTCCAGAAACAGCACCGGGGACAGAACGGGGAACGGACTGTGGCGGACAGGAAGGCGCTGGAAGAGTTCCTGGAGGGGAAAGATCACTTGCAAAATGCAAGCGATCTGGGCGAAAGATGAGACCGGGCGGGGCTGTTCGGAAATTTGAAGGCACCACCGAAGCTCATCGCACGAAACATAAGGCGGAAATTGTTGAGTCAGGGTCAAAACCCCGGCACGCCAGAGGGGGAAACCATGAAAGCACTGAATCTGAAAGACGACAGTGGTCAGACCATGATCCTCACGCTGCTGTGCATGACCATTCTGCTCGGCTTCGTGGGTTTCGCGGCGGACATCGGAATCATGTTCCGCAACAAGAGAAACCTGCAGATTGCAGCCGACGCCGCTGCAGTCGCCGGAGCTGCGGAACTCAATTACGGAAACTGGAGTGCCGCCGGCCAGGCGGCTGCGACGCAGAATGGCGTAACCAACGGGGCGGGCGGGGCTGTGGTCACGATCAATAACCCGCCACTCTACGGGGCCTACGCCGGTGTGGCCAACAACGTGAGTTATGTGGAAGCGATCGTTACCCAGAATCAGCCTACGTTCTTTGCCCAGTTGTTCAATCTGTTCTCCATCAATGTGGCCGCCCGGGCGGTGGCGACGCTCGGCCCGGCAGGCTGCATCTACACATTAGCCACGGCGGGAACCGGCCTCACTTTCAGTGGCATGACCGTTTCCCTCCCAACCTGTGCGATTGTCGACAACTCCAGCACCGCCGCGGCCCTCGCTGCCAACTCAGGCGTGGTGACCGCGTCGCAAATCGGCGCGGTCGGCGGCTACGCGAACGGCGGCGCCACCGTGACCCCGACACCGATCACCGGCATCGCACCGGTCAGCGACCCTCTGGCCTATCTGACACCACCCGCGTTCGACGCCCGGATCCTGTATGGCCGATCCAAGCCCCGCCGCGACCAACCACGCTGACTCCAGGCTGCTATAACGGCGCTCACCATCGGCGGCGCCACAGGCACCGTCATCACGCTCAACCCCGGCATTTACATCATCAACGGCGCATTCACCATTCCGCCGCCCCTGCCACGCCCACCATTACCGGAACAGGCATCACCTTCTATTTTCCGAACATAACTGCTTCCTTCGTCGACGGTGGCACGGAAACATGGAACATTACCGCGCCGACGGCCGCGCCCGCCGGTGGGGGCGCCTATTACAACGGAATGCTGTTCTATCAGGATCCAAGCGACACCAATCCGCTGACTTCAACAGCGCAGCAAATTCGACGCTGGAAGGCATCATCTACGCTCCGACGGCTGCTGTCACCATCAATGGCGACCCTACGGCAACCTTGTATGAATCGGTGGACGCCGCTTCGCTCACTCTCGCGGGGACCGGCACGCTGCAGAACTACAACACCATCAACAACGCGTCCGTCCTGTCGGCGGCGAAACTTGTGGAGTGAAAAAATGAATCGCACAGGCACTGAAGATTCGCAGAACTGCCAACAGCCGCGGACAGCGCGGGCATCCGGGCGCTGGCAGAGTGGCCAGGCGATCCTCGAGTTGGCCCTGACCATGCCGCTTCTGATGATTTTGCTGCTGGGAGCGGCTGAGTTCGCGCGGCTGGCGTATGCCGCGATTGAAACCTCCAACGCCGCCCGAGCCGGTGTCCAGTACGGCGCGCAAAACCACGTGACCGCTTCCGATTTTGCCGGGATGCAGACCGCGGCCGTCCGCGATGGATCGAACGTTCGCAGGATGTCCGCCACAGCCACGCATTTCTGCGGCTGCTCTGACGGATCGGCTTCCACCTGCGCCTCCGGCGACTGCGCCGGTTCCCGCATCATTGAATATGTTCAGGTGAACACCACCGCCAATGTGAATCCGATGGTGTATTGCCCAGGGCTGCCGAGGATGTTTACCCTGAACGGGCAGGCCATCATGAGAGTGTGGCAGTAATGCCTACAAACCGCATTTCGCGCTCCATTGTGGGCGGGGAGATGGCTGCAATGGCAAGACAATCCGCTTCCTCGACAGGTTTCCGATCTGCGCGGACCCGCAATTTTCGCGCCCGCCACTTCCCGTGGTTGCGCCGCGCTCTCGGCCAGCAGGGTACGGCCATGGTGGAGATGGCCTTCGCCTCCGTCATCCTGCTGACGATGTTATTCGGCGTTATGGAGATGTGTCTGGCGCTCTACACCTATCATTTCATTTCCGAGGCCGCGCGCGAGGGCACTCGGTATGCGATCGTCCGCGGCTCGTCGTGCGCGAACCCTCCGATGACGCCCTGCCCGGCTTCTCCGGACGACATCCAGAGTTACGTCGAGACCCTCGGATTTCCCGGAATCGATCCAGCGGCGATGACCGTAAGCACAACCTATTCGGCATACCCCGCCGGGGGGGTTTGCGCTCCCAGCGCCAGTTGCAACAATCCCGGGAATCAGGTGCAGGTGACAGTCAACTATCAATATCCTTTGTCGATTCCTTTTATTCCGAGCAGCACGCTCAACATGAGCAGCACTTCGCAGATGGTCATTTCGCAATGAAGGGCGAAGGCGACTCGCCGGCTCTGGGATTGGACAGATCTCTTCGCTCCGAGGATTTTATTCCGTCTCTTCCGGAATGATCAGCAGGACTTCCACCGGAGTCTGCCGCCCGTTCTGCATGGCGGGCCTGAACTCCCACTGCTGAAGCGAGCCAAGCACGAACTTGGTCTCGGCAAACTGCGGCGGAAAAACGATCGCCAGCCGCTCGAAATGGCCACCGGAATTGATGAACCCATGCACGATGATCGCGTCCGAATCGGAGTCAGCCGGCATCAGGTGCGGGCGCACCATAATATAGGGCCAGGGCGCGTCGGGGCGAGTGGAGCTTGCCGCAGTTTGCACGACCCGCGGCAGGGAATACTGCAGGATCCAGCTTTTTTGCAGTCCCACATGCAGGTAGACCGTGTAGGCGAGCCTGCCTGACCACATTCCCAGTGTCTCCGGGTATTCCTCCTGCAGGGAATCGCCCACGACCACGACTCCAAATTCGCCATTTCTAGGCAGCGTGATCCGGTCAAGGGCGAACGGGTTTCCCGGGATAGAACCGGTATCCGAACCGTTGCTGGAGCCGATTCCCGCGCCATTGTTGCCACCGCAGGCCGTTGGCGGCGGATTGCGCGCCTCCCTGATCGCCCTGGTTCCCGCTGGAACCGCTCCCGTTCTGTTGGCCGTTCGCGGCTCCGCTTCCCGCACCGGACGCGTTCCCGGCATTCGACGGATTCTCCGACTGTCCCGGCGTCAGCGATTCAGAAGGAGCTCCGGAGGCGATCTGATTGGCCAGCGGCAACGCGATCGTACCCGCGGGAACAAGAACATCGGAAACCGACACGACGGTTGCCGGCGTTGGCGGCCCTGCGGATTTTGACGCCGTTTCCGGCACCTTGGCCAAGCCGGGCAGTCGCATCGCGATCGGCGTAGTCGTGCTGGCGGCAAGCGCAAGTGTCTCGGTGCTGAATGTGCTCGAAGAGAGCTGGATATCGGAGATCCTCCGTTCGAGATTTGGTCGCGTAAAGGTAGGCTGCGCCTGGGCTGTGGCCGGTTTTTGCGGCGGCGGCGGCACGATCCGCGGCATGGGAACCCTTTCCGGTGTCCACATAACCACGGCGGGGACCGGTCGTCACTCGCAGCAGCGGGGGAGTCAGGGGCGCATCCGGCTGCAGCAGTGTGTGGGTCGCGGTAGAGAGCTGGGCGAGCTGCCTGGGAGCGGACGGCGCGGACGACTGTCCGCCAGAGCGGGCAGCGCGGGCCAGGGCTTGCGTTTGCGGACGTCCTCCGCCGCTGCCGGGAGACCAGCGCAGCCGCGGTTCCGGCCTGTGCAATTGCAGCAAACGCACTGTATATCGTTGAGCAAGAGATTGTTCGGCGATGCGCGGTGCATGACTGATGGCGAGGAACATCAAAACCAGCACCACGCCATGTGTGACGACCGATACCAGAAATGAAGAGGGGCCTGTGCGGATTGGCGGCGGAGGCGCGAAAAGCGTGAGGGTACGCGAAGAGTTCACGGTCGGTGCTCCCATTCCGGCCCGTCTCCGTCCGATGATGACGCTCCGGGACCGCGCGGTGAAGCGCGCTCTGAAGAAACCGAATCGTCACAGTCCCGGCGCAGGCCAGATAGGCAAAAGATTGCAATTGTCTGGCCAACCAATATCGCTGTAACCCCCTCTAAATCCCGCTCACCCGTTTCGGAGCGTGTCTGCGCGGCTACACAGGAGCCGCAGGTGGTATACACGCGTTCACACTCGTTCCCATCCCAATCTCTAAATCCCTGATTTGACGTGAAAGGCACCCTGTGACTTCTTTGGCACAACAATTGCGATTGAGGGGGAGGAAAGCGGAGTTGGTTTTGACCCGCTCGAAAAGGTGTTGGAATGAATCGGAGACTCCTCGTCATCCTGCTGAGTGCGTTCGCTGTTGCGGCTCTGTGCAGCTTTCTTGTTTTACGTGTTGTTGGCAATCGCCTGAACGCCGGGCCGGCACGCGAGCACGAACGTTGTCGCTGCGGCTAAGGATATTCAGCTGGGAACCGTGCTTCGGGGCGACGATCTGACGACGATCGCCATCTCCGGACCGCTGCCCAAAGGCGCGATTCTCCAAGGCTCGAACATCATCGGCCGCGGGGTGCTTTCGAATCTTTATGCGGGCGAACCGATTATGGAGAGCCGTCTGGCCAGCGCCCGGTTCCGGCGGCGGTCTGGCTGCGACCATCCCTCCCGGGATGCGGGCATGCGCCGTCAAAGTGGATGATGTCGTCGGCGTCGCCGGCTTCGCCACGCCGGGAATGCACGTGGATGTGATGATCTCCGGCAATTCAAGCCAGGCGGGCAATGCGGGGACAAAGGTAAGAACGCTGCTGCAGAACATCGAAGTCCTTTCCGCCGGCACGGATATCCAGAGGGACGCCGAGGGAAAGCCGCAGCAGGTGCAGGTGGTCAACCTGCTGGTGACGCCGCAACAGGCGGAACTGCTGAGTCTGGCCGGCAATCAGACGCATATTCAGCTTGCCTTGCGGAATCCCCTGGATACCAAGATGGGCACGCCGCCAGGAGCGGCCATGGGTCAGCTCTTCGGCGATGTCAGCGCCCCCCGTCCAGTGGTGAAGGGCCGCAGATTGCCGCCGGCGGTTGCGCGCGTGTACCTGGTCGAAGTTTTCAACGGATCGAAGCGGAGTGAAGCAAAATTTGTCTCGCACAATAACGAGGGAAACTCGCACAACAACGAGGGAAAATAGTGAGAGCGAGAATCTGTCCTACTTGCGTCTGTCTTTGTGTCTTGATTGTGACAATTTGCGCGGAGCCGGCCCTTCGGGCCCAGGCTCCGCCTTCACCTCAGCAGCCGCCTGCGGCCACCACGCAGGACGCCTCGAATGACCTTTCCGTCACCGTGGGCAAGTCGGTCCTGGTCGACACCGCCGAGCCGATCACCCGGGTGACGGTGGGCATGGGCGACGTCGCCGAGGCCCAGGCCACCAGCTCCAAATGAGGTGCTGGTCAACGGGAAAATACCCGGAGAAACCAGCCTCATCATATGGGAAACAGGTGGCGCGCGGCAGTTCTTCAACGTAACCGTTCGCCCTAGCGCCTATGCGACCAACGACGCTTTGGAGGGCCTTCGCCGTCAGCTACGTCTGGAGCTTCCCGGACAAAACCTGAAGCTCAGCTCTGAGAACGGAATAATCTTTCTGCGGGGAACGGTGAAGGACCTCGCCAGTTCCGATCGCGCCATGCAGATCGCCGCCACCGGCGGCAAGGTGGTCAATCTGCTTTACGTCGATGTCCCGCCCGCCGAGCCGCAGATTATGTTGAAGGTGCGTTTCGCCAGCGTTGACCGGACCCTTGAAAAACAGCTCGGCATCAACGTGTTCAGCACCGGGGCAGGGAACGTGATGGGCACCGTCACCACGGGACAGTTTTCTCCGCCGACGGTCGGCATACCCACCCCAGGCTCCAATCCGATTGCGACCGTGACCAGTCCGCTGAATCTCTTTGTGTTCAGTCCGAACATTAATGTAGGCGCCACCCTCGAAGCCCTGGAGACCAAGGGCGTCGTGCAGGTGCTGGCCCAACCCAATCTGCTGGCCAGCAATGGCAAGGAGGCGAGCTTTCTCGCCGGCGGCGAATATCCCTATCCGGTGGTGCAGGGAGTCACCGGGGGAGGGGTAGGAGCGGTCACGATCCAGTTCCAGGAGTTCGGCGTGCGCCTGAACTTCATCCCCACCATCACTCCCCGCAACACCATCCGGCTCCAGGTCGCCCCAGAGGTCAGCTCGCTCGATTATGCCAATGGCATCACCATCTCCGGCTTCACCGTTCCCGGAATCGACACCCGCAAGGTGAACACCGAAGTCGAGTTGCGTGATGGCCAGAGCTTTGCCATCAGCGGCCTGCTCGACAACCGCGATACGGAGACCTTTGACAAGGTCCCGTTCCTCGGAGACATTCCCATCCTGGGCAAGTTGTTCCAGTCGATGCACAGGACCCGCACCAACACCGAGCTGATCGTCATCGTGACGCCGGAGATCGTGGCCCCCATCCCGGCCGGCGTGCCGCTGCCCAAATTGCATTATCCGACCAAGTTCCTTAAGCCCAATTCCAAAATACCCATGAGCAACCCCGGTCCGGAGGTCACCGGCGCCAAGCCGCTGCCTCCCGCGCCGCCCAGCATCTCGATTGAGAAACTGATGGACAGCATGAAACCGGAGAAGCCGCTGGTGGTGCAGAGCGGAACCGGTGGAGGCGGCGGTTACGGCGGGGGCCAGGGTGGTCTGAGTACCGGCGGCGGTGGTGGCGGTGCGGGGTGGCGGGATCGGTGGCGGCGGTGGATGGTGCCTCAATGAGATGGAGAAATATCGCTGCTGAAACTGCGGGATGGAAGCTGGATCACTTTGCTGAAACTGCCAGGAGGAATGTTATGTTGACCGATCGAAGATTGCGGGCGCTCGCGTGCACGGCCCTTGTTCTGCTGCTTGCCGGCTGCGGCAGCAAAGGATTGAATTCCGTCCAGGTTACGCCGGCAACTCAGTCTTTGGCGGTAGGCCAGACCGCGCAATTTACCGCGGTCGGGACATACGGCAATGCGAGTCGCCCTTCGACGCAGAATATAACCAGCACGGTGACCTGGACCTCCAGCATTCCTGCCGTGGCAACCGTCAATGCTTCCGGCGTCGCGACCGGCTGTGAGCGGCGGCACAACTACGATCACAGCCGGAGCATCGGGTTCAACGGTCCTGTCAGCTCCAGCGCAACCCTCGTAGTTTCAGGCGTCAGGCGGAGGCTCAGGTGCGGGGCAGTTAGCTTTCGGTCACCATTATTCCCAGCTCGATTTCAGTCGGCAATTTGCAGGGTACCGGGCAATTCCTGGCGATCGGAACGTATTCGGCCGCCCCGACCATACGAGATATTACAAACTCATCCATGATGACCTGGATTTCTGTCCTTTCCGAGTCTCTTCCCCGTCAACACCAACACCGCGGGAAGTCTGGGCGCCACCGCCGGGATCGTCACTGCGTATGGGAATGGAAGTGCGGTCATCACTGTAGAAGCGAAGAGCAGCGACGGATCGCTACAAACCGCCACGGCAAACTTCAACTGCCCGCTGGTTCTCCCCAACCCACCAACAACTCCGGGTTCATGCTATCCGGGTTCGCAGGCGTCCCTGACCTTCTGTCGACCCTGACTGTCTATAACGAGGGCCTGAATACCACCAACTGGCTGGTCACGGCTCCCTCCGCCACGGGCACGCCGGACGTGCTCCATTGCGGCCCCGGCGCCACGGCGGTTCCGTCTGCGTGGCGACCTATCCCGTTCGGCACCACCGTAACCCTGACCGCGCCAGCCACCGGAGCCGCCTTTGGCGGATGGTCCTCCAACTGCGCGAACATCGGGACGATTACCGCGGCCGGGCCCAACAGTTGCACGGTCACATTGACGACCAACGATACCGTGGGAGCGATCTTCAACTGAGCGCGCGACCGAGCTGCCCGGCCTCCGCGGAACGGTACGATGAAGACGCGATGAATTCTCCCCGCTCGATCTCGGACCGCAAGCCAGTCGCCGGGAGCCGAAGCCGGATGTGCGATTGCGGATTGCAAACCTGACCCGCCAGTCGGTGCTCGCCGAACGAGTGGAAGTGGCCGATCGGGGAGCCAAACGCAGAAAAGGCCTGCTGGGACGCAACGGCCTTGGACCGGGAGAAGGCATGTGGATCGTTCCCTGTGAATCCGTCCATACCTTCGGCATGAGGTTCCCGATCGATCTGGTCTATGTCGACCGCAAGCACCGCGTGCGCAAGGTCAGAAGCGGCGTCCGTCCCTGGCGGATGTCCGCCTGCCTCACCGCGCATTCGGTCATCGAGCTGCCCGCCGGCACCGTCGCGGCCACCCGAACCGTCCCCGGCGACCAACTGGAGTTCTCTTCCGCAGATCCAAATGATCCGGATCCAGGCGACTGATGTATGAGCACGCTCGCGCCCAAGATCGAAGCGCCGCCAGCAGCGCAGCCAGCCAACGCTTCGCGCCGGTTTCAGATCGAGATGGCCTGCGCGGGTCTGGTTCTTATCGCGCTTGCCACCGCCGGATCGTATCTCGCATCGATTCGCATCGAAGGCGCCGGTACCCAGGTGATCGCCGTGCTGGCAGTGCTGGCGATGATGTCGCCGATCCCGGCCTACTGGCATGAGAAGGGCCGCTGGGCCTTGCGGGACTCCGCGCTGACCATTCCGTGGATGCTGCTGTTCGCCGTGCTGCTTCCGTTTCCTTTTCTCGTCGGCGCCCGGCTGCGGATGCCGTTGCAGGACGCGCTGCTGGCGCACATCGATCGGTTGCTCGGAGTGAGTGTGCCGGGCATCATGGCATGGGCGCGCCATCATGGTTTGAATCCGGCGCTCGGCACCGTTTATAACCTGCTGGTGCCATTATTGCTATTCACCATCTTCGTTCCCGCGCTTGCCGGCAAGCTGCGGCACGCGCAGGAGTTCCTGCTGGCCAATGTGATCGCCCTGGGCATCGGCTCTGTGCTCTTCGCCGCTCTGCCCGCCATTGGCCCGTGGAGCTATTACCACCTGACGCCGGACCCGATACAGAGCTTTTGCCAGTCGCAGCTACTGGCGCTGCGCCATCCCGGCGTCTATTCGTTCCTCTGGCAGGCGGAGGGGATCGTCTGTTTCCCCTCGTTCCACGTTGTCTGGGCGGTGCTGTGCGCCGCCGCTCTTTGGGGGTTCCGTCCCTTGCGCGATTCCGGTGGCGCTGCTCTGCGCCATGATTGTCCTCTCCACGATGACCACGGGCTGGCACTACTTTACCGATGTGCTGGCAGGTTTAATACTGGCCGCCTCGTCGCTTGTGCTGGCAACGCTCTGCCTGAGACGCAACCGCGCATCGGCCCAGCTTCCTAGAAATAGCTGACGAATCTGGAATTTGCTTTCGAACAACAGATAATGGGCCGGAAGCGGAATCCGGGTCAGGGTGACGACCTCGGGAGTGTCCATGGCCGAGGATTTCGCGTTCGGCGGCGTCTTCGCGGCTTGCGCCGGCTTCGTTGGTGGCGCGGGAGTCAGGATCAGGTGGTCTTGATCGGGCATCCGCCAGTCGTACGTCACGTTCTGGCCGAGGAAAGGGCTGATCCGGATGGTATGGGCGGCGGCATTCACTTTGCAGGTAGGTGCGCCAGAGTGTTGCCATCGGCCGGAGCGCGCCATCGCACGCTCCACCGTGTCGATATACAGTTCGGTCACGGGACCCGTCTGGAGGACGAAAGGTCCGGTTGCCGGATGCGTTGGATCAACCCGCCATCGCGCCCACGCAGCGGCGACTGAACCCGGGCGACCACCTGTAGGTGGTGCCACATCACCCCGTCGAACAGGGGATTAATGGTGAAGGAAGCAACAATGAAGATAATCTCCAGCGCGCGGACATAGATGCGAACGCCACGCCCCGTCAAAGGCGGAGTCCAGATGCCCGTCTGTGCCGCGGGCTGATGCCTCCAGAAGAAATCAAAGAGCGGCTGGGCGTCCGGTAATGCGATGAAGATCGCGGCCAGCAGGAGGTTCAGAGCAAACAACTTGACGGAAACGCCGAAGAAGAAGTTATAGAGCACGACGTTGCTCATCACAAAAATTGTGAACAGCGTGCCTACAAGGGCCGTCCGGCGGAACAGCACCAGCGTGCCCGCGAGCACTTCAATCGCGCCGCAGATCACTTCATACAGCGGGTACAGGCCGACAAGCGACCAGAGAAGATCATGGGGCGTCATCTCTCCCGCCGGCTGATTCAGTACGGCGAGGGAGATGGTAGGCATCTGCAGGGGAAAGACCTTGAGCATGCCGTAGGCGATCATGAAAAAGCCGACCGTGAGGCGCAGAAAAAAACGAAGCCACGCCAGCAGCGTGCGGTATTCGGTGCGGGTGCTGCCTCGCAGCTGCGCAATCGCCGTCCACACCAGGCCACCCACCAGCGAAGCGACGATAAACACCCGGTCCAGCACCCAGTTGCCCAGGGCGTCGCCGCGATCGGCCACATGCCAGTGCGGCGGCATGTTTTTGACATGAAAGATGTGGCGGCCGGTCCATAGCAGCACGTGATTCAGCGGCCAGTTGAGAACGTTGCTCAGCCCGCGCCAGATCACGATGGCGTTGAAGTCGGCTCCGTCGTTTCCGTACAGCCACATGAAGCAGCAGAAATAGATGAAGGCGATGCGGAAGCCTAGCCGGGTGAGCGGACTCCAGCCGGGAGGCGCGAAAGCAGTCTTAGACTCGGAAACAATCTCGGGCGCAGCCTCGAGCCCGTCTTCCATCCGAGACGTGAAGGCAGAGTCCGGCGCGGAGACCTCGTTATCCGCAACTGCGGCGGCATATGGAGAAGAATTGTCCGGTCGATCCACGGTATCTCTCGCTCGAACCTGGTTGGGGAACTGTCCATCCATTCTGGAGGACGGTCCGGTTGGGTCAAGAATTCTTTGGCCCGGTGATCCATTGGGCCTGTCATACACTGTCATGCAAACCATTTGCCATCCTGAGCGGGCGAATAACTCGCGAGAATGCAGCAGGTCAGTCATCCTGAGCAACGCGAGATCTCGCCTTTTTGTCGGCCAACACAAGGTCTTTCGCGTTGCTCAGGATGGCAGAGTTGGTTATAAGGCGGCCGTTCGTGAAGCGGTGATGATGGCTCTTCCTGGGTTTGAGGCTGCCGGAACCGGCGTGGTCCTTAGCATCGTTCAGCGCGACAGCATCGATTTGCGCTGCCGCGTGTATACGCCGCATATCTGTTCCCGCCGCGCTGTATACAGCCGTTCACGCCCGCATGATGCGGTCAATATGTAAACCTTCCATTTTCAATGGCGATGCGGCGCCGCTGAATTGGTGCGCCGCTTGCAATAGCAGGTGCATACCCAGCCTGAGGCTGGCACTTCAATGTACGGGAGAAGACCTAAATGAAAGCTAAATTGAATGACAAGCTAGTGAAAATGTTCGTTACCATGCAGTGTCTGTTGATGAGGGAAGAAGGTCAGGATCTGATCGAGTACGCGCTGCTCGTGGCCCTGATCGCCTTTGCGGCGACCGTCGGTATGACCGCGCTGGCCACGAAGATCAACGCTGCGTTCGTGGGCATCGGCACCACGCTGACCACCTACATCACCTAGTTCCCCTCAGAGCACATTGGCCGGGTAGCCAACGAACTTGTTCGATTTTTTTGGGGAGAGCGCGCAATGGATCATGTCAGGTTCACGGTGCGCTCCCTCACGGTAGAAGTCGGATATTACAGAAGCGCCTTGGAAGAGGAACTGAGATGGAGAAAACAAGTCGTAAGTTGAAATCCATGATTCGGTTCCTGATGAACACCCAGGGCCAGGATCTGATCGAATATGCGCTGTTAGTCGCTCTGATTGCGTTCGCGGCGACTGTAGGCATGAGATCGATCGCAACCAAAATTAACCTTGCCTTTACCAATGCCGGGACCACGTTGACCACCTACGTCACGTAGGCCTTGCAGAGTAACAGGCCGGGCAAGCCGACGAACTTGTTCGTTTTTACGGGGGAGAGCGCGCTGCGGAGCAAGTCGGGTCCCACGGCGTGCTCCCCCTGACGGTTGGAATCAGGCACTAAAACAATTCCCCGGGGGAAGGACTGCAATGGAGAAAACAATCCGGAAATTCAAGTCGATGATTCGGTTCCTGATGAAGACCCAGGGTCAGGATCTGATCGAATATGCGCTGCTGGTTTCGCTGATCGCCTTCGCGGCGACTGTCGGCATGAAATCGATAGCGACCAAAATCAACCTTGCCTTTACCAACGCCGGCACCACGCTGACTACCTACATCACGACCGGCGGCGGAGGCGGCAACAATAACGGCAATAACGGTAACAACTAACAACGGCAATAACGTAATAACGGCAACAACGGAACAACGGAATAACGGTAATAACGGCAACAACGGCTAATAACGGTAACAACGGCTCTTTGGCAATGGCTTTTTCGGTTAACCACATCCACGCTTCCAGGGATGTACAGATGTGGAAAGCGAGACAGTCCTCGGGGGCTGCTTCGTTGTCTCTTGTAACGCTTGTGGAGTCGTTTTAGAAGGCGCTCGTATCATCCTGAGCGGAGCAAAAATCTTTGCGATTTGTCGGGCTTAACGCGAGATCTTCGCTCTGCTCAGGATGACAAATTTCCCTTGAAACAATTCGCCGGATCCGGCCAGGCTCATGGTCGATCCAGGGAAATGCATTCATGTCGCCCAAAATATTAAAGATATGATTTCGCCTCCTGCTCAAGTTTCCGGCGTTTCGCTGATCATGATCGAAGGCTGCCTGACCGCAATTGCGGTGGCGCTGGCGTTCGCGTTTCCCCGGCTCGGTTCCGGCTTCTTCTCTCGCGTCGAGCATGCCTTCGGACGGCTGGCGCGCCGGAAGGCTTTATCCGTTGTGGTTGTCGGTGCAGCGGCGTTCCTGCTGCGTCTTGCCATTCTGCCTCTATGCCCGATTCCGCATCCCTTTATTCCTGACGATTTCAGCTTTTTGCTGGCGGCGAACACCTTCGCGTCGGGAAGGCTGACCAATCCCACACCCGCGATGTGGACGCACTTCGAAACGATCCACGTCGCGATGAAGCCGACCTATATGTCCATGTACTTCCCCGCGCAGGGGCTGGTGCTGGCGGCGGGCAAGGTGCTGGCAGGTCACGCCTGGTACGGCGTTTTGTGCATGAGCGCGCTGATGTGCGCTGGCCTGGTCTGGATGCTGCAGGCCTGGCTGCCCCCCACCTGGGCGCTGTTGGGAGGAGTCATTGCCATCCTGCGGATTGGCCTGTTCAGTTACTGGACCGACACCTACTCCGGCGGCGGCTCCATCGCGGCACTGGGCGGGGCGCTGGTTCTGGGGGGCCTGCCGCGATTTATGAAAACGGCGCGGCTGCGCGACAGCCTGCCAATGGGCGTCGGGGTGGTGCTGCTCGTCACCTCGCGGCCATATGAAGGTGTCCTTCTATGCATTCCCGTTGCTATTGTTCTAGCGCGATGGATCCTCTTCGGGAAGAATCGGCCCACGGCGGCCGTGATGATTCGCAGCACCGCGCTGCCATTGGCTTTGATCGTGGCCGCCGGCGCGTGGATGGGGTATTACGATTACCGCGCATTCGGCAATCCGCTGACTCCCCCCTACTCGGTCGATCGCGCGACGTATGCGATGGCCCCGTACTTTGTCTGGCAGTCAGCGCGGCCGGAGCCTGCCTATCGGCACGCGGTCATGCGGAAGTTCTATCACCAGGATGAGTTGAACGATTTCAACAAAATCCACAGCGTGTCCGGTTTTGTGCCACAGAATTTCCTAAAGGCAGCGAGAGGTTTCCTGTTTTATGCCGGCATTTTGCTGCTCCTTCCCCTGATCATGCTGCGGCGTGTGTTCCTCGACCGGCGTATCCGCTTTTTACTCATCTGTTGTCTGGTGCTCGCGGCTGGGATGCTGGTCGAGATCTTTCTGATCCCGCACTACATGGCCCCGTTCACGGCGGCCTTCTATGCAATCGGCCTGCAGGCCATGCGGCATCTGCGGGTCTGGCGGCCGGGAGACCAGCCGGTCGGCCTGTTCCTCGCGCGCAGCACAGTCGCGCTCTGCATTGTGCTCGCCGGTTTGCGCCTATATGCTGAGCCTCTTCATTTTGCACTCGCAGTATGGCCGGCTGCGTGGGCCTCCGAATGGTTTGGTTTCGGGCCTTCAGGGTTGCGGCGCGCCGCCGTGGAAGCCGAGATGGAACAGCAGGCTGGAAAGCAGCTTCTGCTGGTCCGGTATTCACCCCAACACAATCCGTTGGTCGAATGGATCTACAACACGTCGGACCTCGATAATTCCAAAGTCATCTGGGCATGGGACATGGGCACGGCCGAGAATCGCGAACTGATCGACTACTACAGGGATCGCCATGTCTGGCTGGTGCAGCCGGACACCGAACCCGCCGCAGTGTCCCCATATCTTTCGCCGGGGCAACGTGCCGCGAACGTCGCCGCGAAGCAGAAAAACATTTCGAGCTTGACCGCAAGCATGCGGCAGGGAGGACTCGTTCCATGATCCAGGGAAAACGTATTGCCGTAGTAATGCCGGCCTACAACGCCGCCAAAACTCTAGAGATCACCGTCCGCGACTTGCCCCCCGAGGTCGATATCAAGATTCTCGTCGACGACTCCAGCAACGACGAAACCGCGCTCCTTTCCGAGAGACTCGGTGTGCGAACCTTTATCCACGATGCCAACTATGGCTACGGCCGCAACCAGCAGACCTGTTACCGCGAGGCCCTGGCCGCCGGTGCCGATATCGTGGTGATGGTTCATCCCGATTACCAGTACGCGCCCACCCTTGTTTCAGCCATGGCTGGCATGATCGCCAGTGGAGTCTATGACATGGTTCTGGCTTCGAGGATTCTTGGAGGGGGCGCATTGAAAGGCGGGATGCCACGTTATAAATACATCGCCAATCGTCTGCTGACGGCATTTCAAAACGTGTTTCTCGGGGCGAAACTGTCGGAGTACCATACCGGCTTCCGGGCGTTCTCGCGGGAGCTGCTGCAGACGCTTCCGCTGCTGGAGAATTCCGATGATTTTGTTTTTGACAACCAGATGATCGCCCAGTCCGTAATGTTCGGCTTTCGAATCGGTGAAATCTCCTGCCCGACAAAGTACTTCGAGGAAGCCTCATCGATCAATTTCAAGCGCAGTGTCGAATACGGAATAGGAGTGCTGAAAACAACAGCCAGTTTCGTCGCGCCACAAATCGGGACTAATGCGCATCCACATGTTCGACGCGACGGGACGAAAAGTGACCTTGAAGTATTATTCGGAACTCCCTGGGTCACTTGATCGCATGGGAGCAGCGCTGCCGGGGCGCACGCCTGGTTCGACAGCGTAGATGGATTGGCATCAAATAAGGCGTCAACCTAGATCGAATAGAAGAATTTCGGCGTCTTTGACAACACCGATCTTGACGGATTCCTCATCGCTGATCGCGGCTCCATCCCCAGGATGTAACGCGCGCCCGTTCACCGCGATCTCGCCCGATGCAACCTGCACCCATCCGTTCCGGCCACCTAGGGTCTGCCTGAACTCCGTGCCTTGAAGCAGTTGTCCGGCATACATTTCCGCATCGCTGTGAATCAGAAACGATCCGTCTCTGCCGTCCCGCGAAGCAATCAGGTGCAACTGGTCCGGCTCGGAGGCAATGGGAAAAAACTTCTGCTCATATTTTGGATCGAGCCCGGACCGGTTCGGCAACAGCCATATCTGCAGCATGTGCGTTGTGGTTTCCGCAGACGGATTGGCTTCGCTGTGCCGGATCCCCGTTCCCGCCGACATGAACTGCACCTCGCCATGCTTCAGCACACCGCCGGAACCGAGCGAATCCTTGTGTCCCAGTTCTCCGCTCAAAACGTAGGACAGAATCTCCATATCGTTATGGCCATGTTTGCCAAAGCCTTTCCCGGCCCGATAAAGTCTTCGTTGATCACGCGCAGGGCGCGAAAACCCATGTGTTTCGGGATCATGATAATCGGAAAAGGAAAACGTGTAATGCGTGTCCAGCCAGCCATGGTTTCGATGGCCGCGATCCTCGTTTTAGCCGGATATCCACCATAGACATACCTCCGTCAGCCGTTTATTTATGTAGATGTAATCGGGAAATAAAGGATGCAGCCTGGTTGCGGGTCGAAGCGGGAAGCATGAAAGACAGCGCAACGGCTTCACCCCCGGGCGAAGCCGTGCGATGGGACTGGATCACTAAAGGGTACGACGATTAGAAGCTTAAGCGTGAACTGGTGCCGCGACGGCGGATTTCACCGTCTCCGTGTCCTTCGCTCCCGCAGTCGGCTTGCGGATATCGATGCCGCCCTTGAAATATGCGCCGTCTTCAATGCTGATGCGCTGCGCAACCACATCTCCGGTCAGCGAACCCTCATTCCGGATATCGACCCGGTCGGTGGCGTTGATATTGCCGTTCACTTTGCCCAGGATGACGACTTCTCGGGCGGAGATATTGGCGCCGACATGGCCGTTGCGGCCCACCACCACCCGGTTCCCGGGGAGGGTGACGGAGCCTTCCACGTGGCCATCGATGTACAGCATTTCGCTGCCGGTGATTTCGCCTTTAATCGTAAGGGATTTGCCAATCGTCGCCTGCTCGCTGCTGGCGGCAGGAGGGGGTTGGGTTGGGACGCTGCTGCGCCGGTTCCGGGTTCATGGGGACAGGCGGTTGCGGGCGTATCGGGTCCGAAGGGGTCGTGGGATTGGTGCCGGGCTGGTTCGGTTTCCACATTGCGCTCATAAATCCTTTCTCATATATAGTGCTCTTCGCCGTCCGCAAACACATCCCGTAAAGACGGAATGCGCTCGAGCGGCGCTTCGGTTTTGATAGTTTTCCCACGAGGCAGAAAACACCCCGTGAGCCGCACAGTCCTGTCGAGTTACCCAGATTTTACCGGCTACTACGCGAAATGGGGAATGAATCTGACAAAATTTGCATTCGACTTGCACAGGTAACATGATTGAATACTGCCCCGGAGCCGTTCGGAAGCCTTGCCGGCGAAATCCGGGTACAAACCGAGGGGGTTGGTCGATGGAAACCGCCGATGACAGATAACGATCTTTTGGAGCGTCTGGAGCGTTCCCCCGGACAGCGCGCCGGGTATAAGCAGCTGGTCCGCGAGCTGGGCCTGGGCGGCGGCCGCGAGCGGCGGCTGTTGCTCGAGCAACTGGATCGACTGACCGCCAGCGGGCGTTTAGTAAAGGTGGACCGGGAATCCTGGTCGCTTCCCGCCCCCGCGCGCAAACGGAACAACTGGGTCAGCGGCCGGCTCGATCTGCATCGCGACGGCTACGGATTTGTGCGACCCCAGACGCGGGGGGCAGGCACGCGCGAGAAAACCGGCGAAGAAGAGGATATTTTTATTCCGCCCGATTGCCTGGAAAGCGCCATGCAGGGTGATCTGGTACTGGTAGAGCTGCTGCCCTCGCGTGGCCCCGCTTCCGGCGACGGCCGCCGCTCCGGCCGTATCCTGCGCGTGCTCGAACGCCATAATCCCACGGTGGTCGGCATCTTTCATTACGCCCAGTCGGGCAGGCGTGGCGAACGGATGGGCGGCAATTTTGTCACGCCGCTCAATGCTCGCCTGAACGAGGCGGTGACGATTCCCTTCGGCGCGGAAATACCGGCACGGCTGGAGACGCCCGATCGAGTGCTGGGTGCGGAAGCGAAGGCGCACACAGAGGAATACGAGGATCTGGAGGGCCTGGTCGTCGATGTCGCCATCACCGACTGGCCCACAGCCACGCGCCCGGCGCGCGGACGTGTTATCGAAATCCTCGGCGAGCGCGATGCCTTCGGCGTGGACGTTGAAATCCTCATTCGCAAACATCATCTTCCGCACATATTCCCCGATCGCGTGCTGCAGGAAGCCCGCGCCATCGCCGGGCCTCGCGCCACGAGCGATTGGTCCGCAGCCAACCGAACTGCGCTCGCCGCGATTTTCGCGACCTTCCCATCGTCACCATCGATGGCGAGACCGCGCGCGACTTCGACGATGCCGTGCTGGTCCGCTCGCTCGCGGATGGCGGTTATGAATTGCAGGTGCACATTGCCGATGTCTCGCATTACGTCCAACCGGGCACGGCGCTCGATCTTGAAGCGCGGCTGCGCGGCAACTCCGTCTATTTCCCGGATCGCGCCATCCCCATGCTGCCCATCGAACTATCGACCGACCTCTGCAGTCTGCGCCCGGATGAAGACCGGCCGGTGCTTTCCTGCATCATGCGTCTGGGGGCGCAAGGAGAAGTTGCTATCTTCGGAAGTCTGTGAAGGTGTCATCCGCTCCGCGCAACGCATGACATACACCCAGGTCAACGCCATCCTCGAAAACGACGCCGAAATGCGCGAGAAGTTTGCGCGTCTTGTCCCGGAATTTGAGCGCATGTACACCCTGGCCCAGCTGATGAACGCGCGCCGAGAGAAGCGCGGGTCGATCGATTTCGACCTGCCGGAGCCCGTCATTCAGTTCGACGAGCTTGGCCAGATGCAGGCCATCGTCCGCTCGGAACGCAATTGGGCCAATCGCCTGATCGAAGAGTTCATGCTGGCGGCCAACGAATCCGTTGCCGCCTGGATCGAGTCGCTCGGCGTGCCGAGTATCTATCGTATCCACGAAAGGCCGGACACAAAGCGCGTCGCCAATTTCGAGGAGATTGCCACTCACTTCGGCTATTCGCTCGGGATCGGCGCACTCCCGATCAAGCGCGTCGAGTTGCGTGGCGATCGCCGCGACCGCATGCGCCGCGGCAGCGGCGAAAAACGCATGCACGAAATACCGGAAGATGTCGTGGTCACGCCGCAGATGTACCAGAAGCTGACCGAACGCCTGGCCGGTAAACCGGAAGAGCGCATTCTCACCTATTTAATGTTGCGCTCTCTGAAACAGGCGCGATACAGCGAACACAATGAGGGCCATTTCGCCCTCGCAACCCCGAGCTATACGCACTTCACCTCCCCGATCCGCCGTTACGCCGACCTGATCGTGCATCGCATCGCCAAGACGCTGCTGGCGGCAGGTGTAGACGCGCATCGGGAAATTCCGCAGAACGCGGCAACGCGCACGGCACGAGAGCGCCACCATCACGGGGCTCCCATACCGCACACGTCGCCTATCTCGCCGCCGTTGGATGAGCAGGAGCTCGCGGGGATTGCCCAGGAGGTGAGCCAATGCGAGCGCCGCGCCGCCGATGCCGAACGCGAACTGATCGAGTGGAAAAAAGTCCGGTTCATGCAGAACCGCATCGGCGAGGAGTTTTCCGGCATCATCCTCAACGTGACGAAGTACGGCCTGTTCGTGGAACTCGATGATCTGTTCATCGAAGGGCTGGTGCCACTGTCAACGCTGCAGGGCGACCGTTATCGGTTCAACGAGTACAGCCGGCAAATCCTCGGCGAATCCAGCGGTCATCGAATCTCCGTCGGAGATGCCGTTCGCGTGATTCTGGACCGCATCGATGCTGTCGAAAACAAGTTGCAGTTCGCGCTGGTTGAAGAGCTGCCAGAGCGAGCGAAAAATCCCTCCGGCAAGAAGGCGACCCGCCCTTCTGCCACGCATCCAAGTAAGAAGCGGAAGGCCAAGTCCAAACGAGAAACGCGTAAGCGTCGATAAATGCTCTGACAGTATGCAATTGCTTTGCATACCGCCCATTGCGACGCGGGCGGTTTGCTGCTGTTCCTGAGCATGGACGTCCCGCGCAACTCTCGACAAGACCGCTGAACAATATCGATCCCTCGATTCAGGAGAGTTCGTCCCTTGAAAATATATAAATATCTTTCATTCCTCCTGCTTCTTCTGGTTCCGCTCTACGCGAAAGCCCAGGTAGGCCTCTATGCAGAATTCAGCGCGGCCAAGGCCAACGTTACCAATTCGACTTGGATTTACGGACCAACTTTCGGCGCGTACCTCGATCACGGTCAATTCTGGATTCTTTCGACCGGCATCGATGCTCGTGGCGCCATTCTTGGCTCCGGCAACAATACGTTGGATAGCGGCCTGATTGGGCCTCGCCTCGTGGTCACGCCGCATATTTTGCCTATCATGCCATACATTGAAGGACTCATCGGCATAGGAAACGCCGGGTATTATCAGGGAAATGCGCCCACCACGGTCACCAAGTTTCAGTATCAATTTCTCGGTGGCCTCGATTGGACGATTTTGCCTCGCATCGACTGGCGTCTCGTCGAATTCAGCTACGGCGGATTGTCGGGGCTGGGTAGTAGCTTCAATCCAAAAACAATCAGTAGCGGCATTGTCGTGCGCCTGCCCTGAGTTCGGGCAATAATAGGTACATCACAGAACGCTTATCACGGAGAGGTTGTCACATGATCCATCTTGAAGATGCACGCCGAATCATCGCAGCCGCGGAAAAGAAAGCCACGGAAATCGGTCAGCCCATGAATATCGCTGTCGTCGATCATGGCGGAAACTTAGTTGCCCAGGTCCGCATGGATAATGCATGGCTGGGCAGCATCGATATCGCCATCAACAAGGCCTTTACCTCGCGCGCCTTCGACATCAGCACGAAGGAGCTTGCAACCCTCAGCCAGCCGGAGCAGCAGTTCTACGGCATTCACGCCTCCAATCACGGCAGGATTATGATCTTTGCTGGTGGCGTTCCCATTAAGCTCGACGGCAAGGTCATAGGAGCGATCGGCGTTAGCGGTGGATTGGGAGCTCAGGACCAGGCGGTCGCCGAAGCCGGAGCTGCCGCATATTGAATGTCTAACTGATAAATCAGAAAGGTTGGTCATGGCGACAAATCGCGGCGTTGTTTATCTCGGTCCCGGCAAGGTCGAAATCCAGTCGATCGACTATCCCAAAATGCAGAATCCCGCGGGGAAAGAGATCACTCACGGAGTCATTCTGAAGATTGTTTCAACCAACATCTGCGGCTCCGACCAGCACATGGTTCGCGGCCGCACCACCGCTCCCACCGGCCTCGTGCTCGGGCATGAGATTACCGGCGAGATCATCGAAAAGGGCAAGGATGTCGAATATCTCGACATCGGCGATCTCGTCACTGTTCCGTTTAACGTCGCTTGCGGACGCTGCCGCACCTGTCGCGAGCAGCAGACCGGCGTCTGCCTGAACGTGAATCCTGGCCGCGCGGGCGGAGCGTACGGCTACGTAGACATGGGCGGCTGGGTTGGCGGCCAGGCCGAATACGTATTGGTTCCCTATGCGGACTTCAACCTGATCAAGTTCCCCGACAAGGCCCAGGCGATGTCCAAAATTCGCGATCTGACGATGCTGTCAGACATTCTGCCGACAGGCTTTCACGGCGCGGTCAATGCTGGGGTAGGTGTAGGCTCGACCGTTTACATCGCCGGCGCCGGCCCGGTCGGATTGGCCGCGGCTGCCTCGGCGCAGATTTTGGGCGCTGCGGTGGTCATGATCGGCGATATGAATTCCGAGCGCCTCGACCACGCGAAGAAAGTTGGTTTCGAGCCCATCGATCTGACCAAGAGCGACAAGCTGGAAGAGCTGATCGCCGCCGTGATTGGCAGGCCGGATGTCGATGCGGCGATCGATTGCGTCGGCTTTGAGGCCCATGGACACGGCTCGCAGCATAATGAGGAGGCGCCCGCCACAGTGCTTAACTCGCTGATGACGATCACCCGCGCCAGTGGACGCATCGGCATCCCCGGCCTGTATGTCACGGATGATCCCGGCTCGAAGGATAAGGCTGCGCAGACAGGAAATCTCAGCATGAGACTCGGCTTAGGCTGGGCGAAATCGCTTAGTTTCTATACCGGCCAGACCCCGGTGCTGCGATACAACCGGCAGTTGATGCAGGCGATTCTCTACGATCGCATTCCGATCGCAAAAATCGTCAATGCAACCGTCATCAAGCTGGACGAGGCTCCGCAAGGCTATAAGGATTTCGACAAAGGAGCAGCGAAAAAGTTCGTCATCGATCCTCACGGAAGCGTCGCCAAAGCGGCTTAAGCAGCGAAGAGTCCAGTCAGAAGATTGTCATCCGAGCAAAGCGAAGGACCTCGCGGTTTTCTGTATACCGCAAGATCCTTCGCTTTGCTCAGGATGACGATGTGTCGGTTGTGTCCCTAAACCTGCACGGCTCTGGATTCCCCGGCATTGCCCAGCACCACTTTCAGATCCATCTTCTTCTGCCCGCGATAAATCGTCAGCGTCACCGTTTGACCGGCCTGATAGCCGTCCATAATCTCGGCGACGTCCTCGTCGTTTCTCACCTGCTCGCCATTGATCGCCACCAGCAAATCTCCGCCGATGAAAATCGGCGTGTTGCCGAGGTATGCCTTCTGCGTGCCGCCGTGGATTCCGGCGTGCTCCGCTGGGCCACCCGGAACGACATGCTCCACCAGAACGCCGTAGGTTGCGGGCAGTCCCATTTGGCTTGCGATATTGGGTCCGATCGGCAAGCCTGCCGCGATCCCGAGCGTGGGCCGCAGCACCTTGCCGTAGCGGGAAAAGTCGTTGAGCGCGGCCTTCGCCGTATCGATCGGAATGGCAAAGCCGATTCCCGCGTTCTGGTCCGCGCCGCCGCCGGTGTCGATCATGGTCGTCATCCCGATCACGTCTCCATGCGAGTTCAAAAGCGGACCGCCGGAGTTCCCCGGATTGATCGCCGCATCGGTCTGGATCGCGTCCGAAATCAAATTCCCCATAGGTCCGCGGATGGAACGAATCGAGCTGATCATGCCACGAGTCATGGTTCCGCTCAGCCCAAACGGGTTGCCGATCGCGTACACCAGTTGTCCCACCTGCAGGCCGCGCGAGTCGGCCAGCGTCGCCGGCTGCAGATTCGGAGCGTCAATCTGCAGCAGCGCCAGATCGTGCGCTTTATCGGTCAGCAGAATTTTCGCCTTGTACTGCTGCTTATTGTGCAGCGTCACCTGCACGTTTTGCGCATTTGAGACCACGTGGTAGTTGGTCAGGATATGGCCTTGCCGGTCGAGAATGAATCCCGAACCCTGCCCCTCGGACGGTACCGCTCCGTAGAAAAAGTCGAATGTCACCGTGGTCGAAGTAATGTTGACGACCGAGGGCAGCGCCTTTTTATAGACGGCAATATTGTTCTGTTCGCCGGGGAGCAGCCCCGGCGCGGCCTGTGCCTGCGTCATCTGCATATTGCTCGGCAGATTCCGCGCAACCTGCTGCACCGAGGCATCGGTAAAAGGATGCGCCAGCCAGCCACGGCTTCCCGCCGAGCGCGTATGCGTGGTGACAAAATAAAATCCGCCAAGAATGGCGATTGTCAAAATCAGTAAGCGTGCTTTCATCCGGTCCACGACCCTCTTCATTCCCGCCCGCGTCGGCCCAGGTTCCGCTCCGCGCGTGCATGAAGATTATTCTAGCGATTCTTGCTGAACTTCATCGGCGAACCGGAGACGCAGCGGGCGCTGAGGAGAGCGGAATCGATATCTGGCAACCGCCCACGAGGGAAACTGAATAGGAGAACTGGTTAATGGAGGGATTCCGACTATCTGAAGGCTACTGTTGTGTTTGCAAACGAGACCCACTTGGCGGAAGAACACCTGAAAGCATCCATGCGATCTAAGTTATTCGAATAGGATGAAATGCCCTTTTCGGTCGGTAACGCCCGCAGCACCCTTCCCCATGCTCGCAACCGATTCCGGAGCGCCTTGCGGAATGCCCTCGGGGTTATACAGTTGCCAGCTCAGTTCACCATTCCGCTTCCAGGCAATCAGGATGCGGCCATCGTGACCGCTAAGGGCCACCAAACCGCTGTGCATACCGGAATGCCCCGGAGTCTTCACTTCGCCTGGCGGCAACACCATGCCTTTTAGGTTGAGCCGTGCGAAATAAATATCGCCCTTTGTCGGCCATGCCGCTAAATAACCGTACGGGGTGCTCGTCAAGGCGTAATTTGTCATCGGACACGCGTTCACATGCCAGGGCGTGGAGCTGACCCGCGTTCGCGTCAGGCGGCCAGTCTTGTCCCGAATAACGAGATACATATCGCGATCGTTATTGCTTTTCTCTCGATAAAGTATCGACAAATCGCCGTTCGGACTGTACACCGAGCGAGTTGTGCAGCATTCACATGGGTCATAGGCGGGGTTCAGCTCGGCGTTGGGTGTGAATGTGCGGCCATTATCCGTGGAAAAATTGGCATAAAGTTTGTTCGCCAGCCATGTCGCCGTCACCCGACCTTTACCATCCGCGGCGAGCGAAAATCCTTCGCTCGGACGCCCATTCAGGCTTCGCACCCCAGTGAACGACTTTGCCCCGGGTTGCAAAATCGTATAGACAAGTCCATCCGGTACATTCGGTAGCTTCACCTGCCAGTTGTTCGTGGACATCGCGACGTAAATGGCGCCGGATTCACCCACGGCCATACTTGATCCTTCGAACGTAAGCCCCGGTTTGCGCGCTTCTCGATTCACCACCGGCAGTGGAGTCGTAAACGTCGACCCTCCATCAGAGGACTTCACATAGTAGGGAATACCATCCAGGTCGTACAGGAGATGGATCGAGCCATCCGGGCCGGTTCTCGCAATGATGGGTTCGCCGCCGTGGGGAACGTGCACGACCGATACGGGCTGCGTCCCAACCGCGACCGTCGCGGCCGCCAATGGCATGGCAGCCGTCACACTTAAAACCACAAGCGCGCAAAGCATCTGTATCTTCTTCAATTTTTGTATCTCCGAGTCGACACTCGATAGCCGCGTGCGGTTTGATGCATGTCATGACCATTCTATTTGGTGCCGATCGGTTGAAACAGCCGGTCGGCGACAGTCCGAGAAAGATTCTAGGGTCGAAGATGGACTTCATGGGAAAGCGGCTTGGATATCTGACGACAGAACTGAATCTCCATTTGCAGGATTGCGGTCAAGTCACAATCGATTCGGAAACTTGCCCGCTACCTGAGATGTGTTTTGTTGCGATGCAAAGCCCAGCATGGTAATTTGAGTGTTGTGTGTCGCGGCGCGGAGGTGTCCGCCGCGGTTTGGGATTGGTTTCAGGGCTGGCGTAGCTCAGCTGGTAGAGCATCTGATTTGTAATCAGAGGGTCGGGGGTTCAAATCCCTTCGCCAGCTCCAGAAAGTCAGCTTTGGGTGGCAGCTTCCAGTTCCAAAGCATCGGCGCGCAGCGAACAAATTAAAGACTGCACAGCAAGGTTCGGTTCCGTCTCTCGTAGCCGTCTCCCCTGCCATAGAATATGTATATGGTTCCAACCGCTTCCCGCGGAAGTGTCTCCAGAGCTGGTCAATGCGGCGGCGGGGTGTGGAATCGCGAGCGACAAAGGAACAAAAGGTTGTGCACAGGTGGCCGAGCGGTTAATGGCAGCAGACTGTAAATCTGCCGCTCCTTGCGAGCTACGGAGGTTCGAATCCTCCCCTGTGCACCAGAGATTGAATGGTTGGCGAGCAAAATGAATGCGGCGGTGAAATCGAGGGTCGCATCGGGAATGCTGCTGGGGCTGATGGCGCTGGCATGGTTCACGCTTGAGCCCGGCAAGATTCGGCTGGTCTCGCTGCTGATTCTGGGAATGTTTCTGTTTCGCGTGGTGATGCACGCGGCGCGTTCGCGGTACGATGAAGAGGAACGCGACGAAGACGAAGAGGCCTGAGTGATAGCAGGCGCCTGTTCAACCGGGCTGATGTAGCTCAGCGGTAGAGCACTCCCTTGGTAAGGGAGAGGTCATGGGTTCAAGCCCCATCATCAGCTCCAGAATTGCGAGCTCGCGGGAGTAACTCAGTGGTAGAGTCACAGCCTTCCAAGCTGTTGGTCGCGGGTTCGATCCCCGTCTCCCGCTCCAGAAATTAGTTTTGAGAACCGGGCAGACCATTATGGGAAAGATGTTCGAGCAGGCGACGATTCCAATCGAGAATCCCACAGTGTTTGACGCTGTCAAGGCGGCCATCGACGCAAGCTTTACCGTGCCTGCGGTGGATAAGTTTCTGAAGCGCGTCGAGCAGGCGAAACTCCGGGTGCGGAACTTTGAACAGGTCCTGGCGCAGGGCCTGCTGGGGGATGCAGCGAAAACCGGCTACGCGCAGCTCGGCGACAGCGATCGCGGTCAGGTTCGGGAACTCTATCTGCGCTCCGTAGAGCACGTGCCGCTGGAGCTGCGTGGAAAATATCTGAAGATTTACGCGTATTACTGAGTTCCAGAAGGCGCAAATTTTACCGGCATCAATTCAACCAATCGAGAGTCGAGAACAGACATAATGGCGAAGGAAAAATTTGACCGGTCGAAGCCGCACGTGAATGTGGGAACGATCGGGCACATCGATCATGGCAAGACGACGCTGACGGCGGCGATCACGAAGGTACTGGCGAAGCACAACCCGAACAACAAGTTCCGTTCCTTCGACACGATCGATAATGCGCCGGAAGAGCGGGAGCGCGGCATCACGATTGCGACCTCGCACGTGGAGTACGAGACCAAGAACCGGCACTATGCGCACGTCGACTGCCCGGGCCACGCCGACTATATCAAGAACATGATTACCGGGGCGGCGCAGATGGATGGCGCGATCCTGGTGGTAGCGGCGACCGATGGGCCGATGCCGCAGACCAAAGAACACGTGCTGCTGGCGCGCCAGGTCGGAGTGCCGTACATCGTGGTGTTTCTGAACAAGTGCGATGCGGTGGATGATCCCGAGCTGATCGATCTGGTGGAGATGGAAGTACGTGAGCTCTTGTCGAAGTACCAGTTTCCGGGCGACGATGTGCCGGTGATTCGCGGCTCGGCCTTGGGTGCGCTGAACGGAGAGGCGGAGTGGGAAGCGAAGATCGACGAGCTGATGGAGGCGGTCGACAAGAGCGTACCGCTGCCGGCGCGCGCCATCGACCAGCCGTTCCTGATGCCGATCGAGGATATCTTCTCGATCTCGGGCCGCGGGACGGTGGTGACGGGAAGGATTGAGCGCGGCAAGGTGAAGGTGGGCGAGGAGACGGAGATTGTCGGCTTCCGCGAGACCAGCAAGACGGTGGTGACCGGCGTCGAGATGTTCAAGAAGCAGCTGGATGAAGGCCTGGCGGGCGACAATGCCGGGCTGCTGCTGCGCGGCATTCCGAAGGAAGATGTGGAGCGGGGGATGGTGCTGGCCAAGCCGGCCTCGATCACGCCGCACACGAAATTCAAGGCGGAGATTTACGTGCTGAGCAAGGAAGAGGGCGGGCGGCATACGCCGTTCTTCAATGGCTACCGGCCGCAGTTTTACTTCCGCACCACGGACGTGACCGGAGTGGCCAAGCTGCCGGACGGCACCGAGATGGTGATGCCGGGCGACAATGTGGCGCTGGAGATCGAGCTGATCACGCCGGTGGCCATGGAAAAGGGGCTCAGGTTTGCGATCCGCGAAGGCGGCCGGACGGTCGGCGCCGGCGCGATTGCCGAGATTTTGAAGTAAATCTTTTTGGCAGAAGAGCTTTTCGAGTAGTGGACCGATGAAAAGGCCCGAGATTCGAACGTAAAAAATCCACCAGGCGAACGCTGGTAAAATCGGATAGGATAGAAAAATGCGCGAAATTATCACATTGCAATGTCCGGACTGTAAGGAACGGAATTATTCGACGACGAAGAACAAGAAGAAGACGACCGGCGCGGCTCGAGTTTTCGAAGTTCTGCAACCGCTGCCGCAAGCACACGGCCCACAAGGAAACCAAGTAGCCGCGGCTTCTAGTAAAGATGTTGAAGGATACAGGGGCGTAAGCTCAACGGTTAAACTGCTGGTCTCCAAAACCGGACTTGGGGGTTCGAATCCCTCCGCCCCTGCCAGTTTTTTCCAGCTCTACCAGTTTTATTAGATTGGCCCAGTAGCAGCAATCCCGGCATCGCTGTCGGATGCAATGGAACAAGAAGGAAGCGTTATGGCAAAGGCAATCGCTGTCTCGGGCGAGGCACGCACGGCGACACCGCAGTGGAAGCAGCAACCGGAACGGTTCTGGAATTTCCTGAAGGAAGTTCGCAGTGAGATGCACAAGGTGGTCGTTCCGTCGCGGCATGAAGTCCAGACCACGACCACGGTAGTCATCATCACCGTGTTTCTTTTCGCTGCATATTTCTATGTCGTGGATGCGGTGGTGGGCCGGGCAATTCAGGCGCTGCTGGCCTGGATGACGCATTAAGCTGGCGCAGTAGAGAAGTTCGGTTCGGAAGAGGATTTTGATGGCAGAAGACGTAAAAATCGAAGCGCAACCGGCGTCCGGCGAGGCGACTCCCGAACTGGCTCCTCCCGTGAATGAGCGCTTCCGGTGGTACATCATCCACGCGTACTCGGGGTTTGAGCGCAAGGTGAAGGAATCGATCGAGAGCCGCGTCCAGGCCTACGGGCTGCACGATCGTATCGGTCGGATCATGGTTCCGACTGAGCCGGTCACCGAGATTCGCAATAACAAAAAGTACACCATCGAGCGCGTCTTTCTCCCCGGCTATGTGCTGGTGGAAATGGATCTCGACAACGAGATTTGGCACCTGGTGAAGAATACTCCCCGGGTAACGGGCTTTCTCGGCACTGGCGAAAAGCCAGTGGCGCTGACCGAAGAAGAGATCAGCTCCATCGTCTTCCGTTCCGATGTGTCGAAAGACAAGCCGCGGATGAAGGTGAAGTTCGAGAAGAACGAGCAAGTGAAGATTACCGATGGGCCGTTCGCCAACTTCAACGGTGTGGTCGATGAAGTGAACGAAGATCGCGAAACGCTGAAGGTCATGGTGACCATCTTCGGGCGCTCGACACCGGTCGAACTAGAGTTCAGCAAAGTCGAAAAAATTGCATAAAGCGGTTTAGCCATTCGTTTTCGCGAAGTGCTTACCCGGTTTTTGAAAGGGATTCAGGAATATGCCTCCAGTTAAAAAAGTACAGACCCAGGTGAAATTGCAGATTGTTGCCGCCAAGGCGACTCCGGCGCCTCCGATCGGCCCCGCTCTCGGGCAGGCGCAGGTGAACATCATGGAGTTCTGCAAGCAGTTCAACGCCCGCACTCAGGGCCCGGATATGGCCGGTCTGGTGATCCCCGTGGTCATCACCGTTTATACGGATCGCTCCTTCACCTTCATCACCAAGACGCCGCCGGCAGCGGTGCTGCTGAAAAAAGCGGCGGGCGTGGCCAAGGGCGCGGGCACTCCCAACAAGGACAAAGTCGGCAGGGTGACAGAGAAGCAGGTAGCCGAAATTGCCAAACAGAAGATGCCGGACTTGAACGCCGCATCGGTGGATTCGGCCATCCGGTCGATCAAGGGAACCGCCCGGTCGATGGGGATTGAAGTCGTCGCCTAGCGGCCTGACTCTGAGCAGCCCTCCCGCAATTCCATCCAATTCCGATCCGGCCCGGTACTGCCGTTCGGCGGGCGAGGCCACGGGAGTGGCACGATAGTTGAAGGATTGTGCAGAATAGTTGAAGGATTATGAAGAATAGTTGAAGGATTGTACAGGATAGTTGAAGGATTGTGCAGGACGCCGATCGCACCTAAGTGCTTCTGCAGCAGCATGATGCGGGTAAAACGTAAGATCCTTCGCCTGCGGCCCGGGATTGCAAGCCTCTAAACTATGCACTTTGTCCCGCGGCAGAAGTTTCTCTGATTCCTATTTTACCAAATCCGGGGCATCAGGCCGGCCCACGGTGCCTACCCACTCCAGTCAAGCAGTTTCGCTTAGCTGCAGGGGGGTTTGCAAGGTCATCCGACACGCTCCATGGATTGAAGTCGCTAGCCAATACCGCCGATGTCCATTTGTGTTTTATTGGTCCGATATTGGATAGACTGGCAATCGAATCACTGCGCAAATGACATGGCGAGGCGTACATGAACGACCTGCGACGCGAAGAGTACCTCCGGAACGGCTATGTGACCTATCCTGGCTTGCTGGATTCTGTTCAGTTAAACGAATTGCGGACGGAAATCGATCGAATTTGCGGCGACAATACGTTGGCCGTACACGACAAATCCCGCCTGGAGATGGAAACCGATCAGAAGCCGGAAGGAAAGCTTGTTCGCAGAATCTACGAGCCGTGCAGCCATTACGCACTCTTCCGTGAACTATCGGATTCGCCAAGATTGCTGAACCTTGTTGAGGAGTTGCTCGGACCGAACCTGATATATCACTACAGCAAGATCAACATGAAGCCTCCATCTGTTGGTTCAGTCGTTGAATGGCATCAGGACGTTACTTATTATCCGTTGACGAACTCGTCTTCGATCGCAGTCTTGATATATCTTGACGACGCCGATGTAGAAAATGGCTGCCTTCAAGTGATTCCGGGGCGTCACAATGGCAGAATTTTCGACCACACTCTGGATGGATACTTTGTCGGAAAGATCGTGGAGCCTATCGACGAATCGGAGGCAGTTCCTCTGGAGGGCAAAGCGGGAACCGCCATTTTCATGAGCTGTATGACGCCGCATGCATCGATAACCAACCGCTCCAATCGGCCACGCCGGACACTGATCCTGAGTTACCATGCGGCTGATTGCTTTCTCATCTATGCAGGCGACATCACCCATGAGTTCGAAGTCTGGTCTCGGCTGGTACGGGGAAGAACTGCGGATTTCGCGCGGTTCTCATTTCAGCAGTTTCCAATGTCCCCTCGAAAGCAACGCACCGCATCGTTGTATGAACTTCAGGAGCTTTCGCGAAAGCAGACAGCTTAAAGTAGAACGCGGCTTCTCTGGAGAGGCACAATTCATTCAAGGCGAACCTCACGATCCATGGGATTGAGGCGTCGTGGGCTATTGGGGAAATTATGCCACCTGAAGCGGCTTCAGTTTGATGCGATCAGTGCGAATCTGAGCAAGATCATAGTGCGCCTGTTGCGTGAGCCAGCTTTCCGCGCTTCCGCCAAAGACCTACAACAGGCGCATCGCCATCCCGGGCGAGATGCCGCGCTTTCCGTTGACAAGCTCCGAAAGTGTCGTCCGGGTCACGCCCAGCGCCACCGGCGGCCTCGGTGAACCCACCGTCTCAGAATCGAGACGTGGGGCACCCTGTCGCTTTGGAGCGGGTTCGCTGGCGGCATCAGTTTTCCGTGATTGGTTATGTGGTGAGGCCTGAGCATGTCCACACCTACCTGCATGAAGATACCGAATTCTGGCGGCAGTTCAAGCTGGACGGCGACATTTAATGGAACAACGGTAAGCTGCCCGCAGTAAGAGCCTCGACCCGCGTCCCAATCACCAGCAACTCTTCTCCTGAGAGCCTGGCCGATTCGAATGCATTTAGGGTACGCCGTATATGGCGAACTGGCAAACAGGAGCTCGAATCCGTATCGCGGCAGGTTGGCATGGAAGAAGCCAGCCGTGAGCGCCAGGACGTGCTTTTCGCCGATCATCGGTCCCCACCCTACCCCCAGCCTTTCCGCCTCATCCCCTCCACAATTGGGCACATAGATAAAGAGATGGCCGCCCGGCTTGAGTAGTCTTTGGAATTCCCGCATGGGCAGGTCTGGATTGGGGATGTGCTCGAGGCAGTGAGCCGAATAGATGACGTCGAACAATGCGTCGGGAAGGGATGCACTGTCCGTCGTGAGGTCCACATTGAGGACTTTCCGCCCGTATTCGACACGCACCCGGGAAATCTCGAACCCTTGGGCGATGTAACCGGCCTCGCGGAACTGATAGACGCAGTAGCCCCACGAACTGCCGTAATCGAGCAGCTTCCCTTCTGGGGCGAAGGCCTTTATCGTCCTCAAGTGTTCCGTCAGATCGCGGCCCACTCCGGCGAACCGGTTGACGATATGCGAGGGAATGTCTGCCATTGCCGGCAGATCGGTGACCGTACTTTCCTGATAGCCCTGCTGATAGAAGGCCTTGTTCTCGCTGGCGTCGTCCTTCGGGAAGCGGAACCACAAGCGACAGACGCGGCATCGTCTCAACTGCAGAACGGTGTGTTTTCGTTCGATCAGGCGCGTGTCAGCGCTGCCGCAATAGGGACAATTGGATTTCTGAATCAGCGACTTCCAAAGACATTTCAGGGCAAACGTGGCCTGGTTCACTCAAATACCCTCCTGCCCCGAACGTATCACCAAGGACAGCCGCGTTTCTGAGTGTTCCCGTTGGCAATACATCCAGTTCACCATCCGGTTCAGCCTTTTTGTCGTAGATTCCGCGGAGAATTGCTGTTATGGCAATCCGGTAATGCGCGGTCTGGTTGCTCTTCCTGAACGATGGGAGTGGATTAGTTTTCGGTATTATCTTTTGGGAGAGCCAGGACAGATTGAGGTCGATACACGATGGAGTATGCCCTTGAAACCAGAGTGATCGATCCGACCTTTCGCATAACCACCCCACAGACGAAGACCTGTCTGTGGGGGCCCCGGTCAGGCGAAGGATGGGGCACCCGGCAAGATAGCGGAGGTCGAGCGTCCCCGACCGGAAAGGTCGCCCCGAAACGGGGGTTTTGACTCCATTCAAGTGTCATTGGGCAATTCGTTATGGATCAGAGAAACGCCAGGATCATCTTTGACATTTTCGCAGTCTGTTGGGTGGGTGGATGGGGTTACCTGACGTTTCGCTACCCGGAGGTCTTTGCAAAAATCAATGCACGATTCGGTTTCCGTATTTTCGCCTCTCCAAAGTTCATAGTTTTTACTAAGTGGATGGGAATCGTCGAGATGATTCTCGCGGGCCTTTCTGTAGTCCGTATGCTTGTTATGGCCGCCCTTGGGTTGAGGTGGTACTAACCTTCGATAATCAACACTGAAGTGGTATTCAATTCAGCAGGGATTTGCAAATTGGCGGTTGCCCCCGCATAATAAAAGAATATGTTCGAGAAGCGGGAGACTGCTGCGCGGATGTATACCATACCACGGCCGGACGGCCGCTCCGAGTACCTGTAACAAGGCAGTTGAAAACAAGCAATACGGGGCGGTTCAGCGGAAACAAGCGCTGCATAAGGTCCGCGCGGTGGGAGACTGAGGGATTATGTCGAAGGCAGGGAAGAATATTGAGAAGGCGCGCGCGGCTGTCGAGCAGCGCCCCTATCCGTTGACCGAAGCGGTTCCGCTTCTCCAAAAGGTCAAATTCGCCAAGTTTGATGAGACCGTCGAGATCACGCTGCGCCTTGGTGTCGATCCCAAGCACGCCGACCAGATGGTGCGCGGCACCGTCGTCCTTCCGCACGGGTTGGGCAAGACCAAGCGCGTGGCTGTGATTGCCTCCGGCGAAAAGATGCGCGATGCCGAAGCCGCGGGCGCGGAGTTTGTCGGCGGCGACGACCTGGTCGAGAAGATTCAGAAAGAGGGCTGGACCGATTTCGACGCCCTGATCGCCACCCCGGACATGATGAAGTCCGTCGGGCGGCTGGGCAAGATCCTGGGGCCGCGCGGGCTGATGCCGAATCCGAAGACCGGCACGGTGACCACCGATGTAGCGTCGGCGGTGCGGGAGATCAAAGCCGGAAAGATTGAATACCGCACCGACAAGACGGCGCTGGTGCATGTGCCTGTGGGCAAGCTCTCGTTTACCCCGGAAAAGCTGGTGGAGAATGCGACCACGGTGATCACCAGCGTGGTGAAGGCCAAGCCGTCTGCCGCCAAAGGCAAGTATGTCAAAGGGATTACGCTGAGTTCCACCATGGGACCTGGCATTCAGCTCGACCACGCGATCGTGGAAGCAGCCGGCAGGGCGTAAGAAACGATTTCATTCCAGCCAAGGGGCGGCTGGAATGGGTCGCACCCGCTGGACAAGCGAAGACAAATACAGAGGTCCTTCGCGTTGCTCAGGATGACGGCGCTTTTAGTTTGGTGCAATAACAGTATTTGTGGTTTGGCACAGTCATGCTGGTTGAGCCAGCCCGATAAGCTTAGGTCGACCTGAGTGGTGAAGGATTAAGGATTAAGATTATGGCAATTTCAAGAGCCAAGAAGGCCGAGCAGGTTCAGCATCTGGCAGAGGAGCTGGCCGGCTCGACGACTGCAATCGTCGGCACATTTCAGAAGCTGACGGTTTCTCAGGATTTTGCGCTGCGGACGGTGGTCCGGAATGCAGGCGGCAAGTACCGGGTGGTGAAAAACAAGCTCGCCTCCCGTGCCGCGCAGGGCACCAAGGTCGAACAGGCATTGCAGGGTCTGAAGGGCGTGTCTTCGGTCGCCTACAGCAGCGGCGATCCGGTGGCCCTGGCCAAGGCGCTGTCGGAGTGGGTCAAGGACAACGCCGAGTTTTCCTTTAAGCTGGCCATTGTCGATGGCAAGGTCTTATCGGTCGCTGAAATCAAGCAACTGGCGACCATGCCCGGGCGCGAGGAGCTGTACTCGAAGCTGCTGTTCCTGATCAATGCTCCGGCGCAGCGGCTGGCGACGGTCATCAATGCCACCGGGCGGGACATTGCGGTGGTTCTCGGCCAGGCGGTCGAGCAGAAAAAGTTTGCCGAAGCGGCGGCATCGTAAGGCGGCAAAGCCGTAAAACTTCGGCGGAGTATCCGCTGCATTCGCGTCGGGGTGCTGTCTGGGCACAACGGAAACCGCGCGGGCAGCAATCGGGGCGGATGGCCGCCCTGTTCGGGCAATGCAGTAGCGGAATACAAGATTCGTAACAAATTGGAGAATGGACATGGCGGATTTGCAGCAGATTGAAGATCAAATTGTCGGGCTGACTTTGCTGGATGCGGCGGCCCTGGTGAAGAAGCTCGAAGAGCGTCTCGGTGTCTCGGCGGCGGCAGCGGCCCCGGTCATGGTGGCGGGCGGCGGCGCGGGCGCGGCAGCGGCTCCGGTGGAAGAGCAGACGGAGTTTTCCGTCATCCTGAAGGATGCGGGAACCAACAAGATCAACACCATCAAAGTAGTCCGTGAAGTGACTGCATTGGGTCTGAAGGAAGCCAAGGACCTGGTCGATGGCGCTCCCAAAACGGTGAAGGAAGGCATCAGCAAGGACGAGGCAGAGGCCATCAAGAAGAAGTTCACCGATGCCGGCGCCGCGGTCGACGTAAAGTAGCTTGCCTGAAATAGCTTGCCTGCAGGGCGAATCTGGGTTACACTAAACAAGTGATCCGTTTCGCCCGCATACCTACTTGATCTATCATCTCTTGACCTGTGGGTTCTGTTCGCCGGGCTGAAGCCTGGCTGTAACAGGCTCACTGGTCCAACAAAGGCGCCCGACAGACCGGCGCAGGCGGAAGCAAAAACCCATCTATCTAAACAGTGCACAATCCGGTTGTGACGCTCGCGAGGCATATTGTCCCTTGCGAGCGGTTTGGTGTCTCTGAAACAAATTCAGCAAGCCAATCGACCGGCAGCGTGAGCAGCAGCGAACTCGGCGCAATGAGTTCAATGACCGAATTCCGGAAAGAAGTAAACGAAACCGAACTAGGCATGTGCCCTCCGTGGACGAACCGGAGAGCTGCCTAACCGACTTCCCGAGTTGCCGCCGGGAGTTGGCCGCGAAGGCAAATCAGCCAGGAGTGAAGCATGTCGAACGAGAACCGCGCGATCCGCAGCCGTCTCGATTTTTCTAAAATTCCCACCGAAATCCAGATTCCCAACCTGATCGAAGTGCAGCGGCGCTCGTATGAGCGTTTTCTGCAGATGGATAAGCTGCCCACCGAACGCGACGATCTGGGGTTGCAGTCTGTTTTCGCATCGGTGTTTCCGATCACCGATTTCCGCAACCTCTCTGAATTGGAATTTGTCGATTTTTCGATCGGCAACTGGGAGTGCAAATGCGGTCACCTCAAAGGGCTTCATCACCTGCGCACTACCTGCATCAACTGCGGCAACATGGTGATCACCGACCCGTTTCATCCGGGCGATGTGCTGTGCCAGAAGTGCGGCACCTATAACAAGAACACGCCGGATTTCTGCAACAAGTGCGGCGACCCGGTGGGCCTGCAGTTGAAGTACGACCAGAGCGAATGCGAAGAACGCAGCATGACGTATTCTGCGCCGCTTAAGGTCACCATCCGGCTGAAGATCTACGATAAGAACCCTGAAACGGGCGTCAAGACCATCCGCGACATGAAGGAGCAGGAGGTCTTTTTTGGCGACATTCCCCTGATGACGAAGAACGGGACCTTCCTGGTGAACGGGACCGAGCGCGTCATTGTCAGTCAGCTGCACCGCTCGCCCGGCGTCTTCTTTGAGACGGCGAACAACCGCACCTATTTCCTAGGCAAAATCATTCCCTACCGCGGATCGTGGGTGGAGTTTGAGTACGACCAGAAAAACACGTTGTACGTCCGCATCGATCGCAAGCGCAAATTTCTGGGAACGGTTTTCCTGCGCGCGCTGGGGTTGAATTCAGATGAAGAAATTCTCAAGAACTTCTACACCGTCGACACCATTGCGACCAAGGGCGGCAAGCTGTTCTGGACGGTTCAGGAAGAGGGTAAGGCGACTCATCTGCTGGGCGTGAAACCAGCTCATGCGGTGGTCGTCAAGGGCGAAGAGATTGCTCATTCCGGACGCAAGATTTCCGCGAGCATCCTGAAAGCGCTGCGCGCGGCCAAAGTAGGAGAGGTCGAAATCGAGGATTCCGAACTCGATGGCGCGATGTCGGCGGCGGATGTAGTCGACATGACGACGGGCGACCTGCTGCTTGAAGCCAACCAGGAGCTGACGAAAGAAAAGCTGGTACAGATTCTTGAAAGCGGCGTGACTGCGATCGAAATCTTTCTGCCGGAGCGCGACGATGTGGGCAACGTGATTTCGCATACGCTGCGCCGCGACACCGTTCATAAGCCGGAAGAGGCGCTGATCGAGATTTACCGCAAGCTGCGTCCCGGCGATCCTCCGACGCTCGATACGGCGACGGCGCTGTTTGAAGGCATGTTCTTCGACTCCCGCAAGTATGACTTTTCGCGCGTGGGACGGCTGAAATTCAACATCAAGCTGTATGACAAGCAGGATGCGACTTCGCTCGACCATCGCACCCTGACCCCGGACGATTTCTATGCAACCATTCGCTACCTGCTGAAGCTGCGTAAGAATATCGGGAACGTCGATGATATCGATCATCTTGGCAACCGCCGCGTGCGCGCGGTCGGCGAGCTGATGGAGAATCAGTTCCGCATCGGCCTGGTGCGCATGGAGCGCGCGATCAAGGAAAAGATGAGCGTGTATCCGGACATGTCGACGGCAATGCCACATGACCTGATCAACGCCAAGCCGGTGATGGCGGCCATCCGCGAATTTTTCGGAAGCAGCCAGCTCTCGCAGTTCATGGATCAGACGAATCCGCTGTCGGAGATCACTCACAAGCGGCGGTTGTCGGCGCTTGGGCCGGGCGGTTTGAGCCGCGAGCGCGCGGGCTTTGAAGTGCGCGACGTTCATCCCACCCACTACGGCCGCATCTGCCCGATCGAGACGCCGGAGGGTCCGAACATCGGGCTGATCTCCTCGCTGTCCTGTTTTGCGCGGATTAACGAGTATGGCTTTATCGAGTCGCCCTACCGCCGCGTGCGGGATGGCCTGCTGCTGGACTTCGTGCAGGTCATCAATGCCGGAGACAGCGGCCTGCGAGTTGGCGATCATCTGGAGAAGCCGGAGGCGATCAAGCGTAACCAGCAGCTGACGAAAGAGAAGAAGCGGCCGATGGAGTACCAGCCGTACAGTTTCTATCTCTCGGCGTGGGAAGAGGATCGCTACACCATCGCGCAGGCGAATGTGGAGCTCGATAAAAACGGCAGCATCAAGGACGAGCTGGTCACGGCGCGGCGTCAGGGCAACTTCGTCCTGGTCAATCGCGGCGAGGTGACCTATGTGGACGTCAGCCCGAAGCAGTTGGTGTCGGTTGCGGCTTCGCTGGTTCCGTTCCTTGAGCATGATGATGCCAACCGCGCGCTGATGGGCGCGAACATGCAGCGCCAGTCGGTGCCGCTGCTGATCTCCGAAGCTCCTTTTGTGGGCACCGGGATGGAAGGCGTGACGGCACGGGATTCCGGAGCGGTGGTGCTGGCTCGTCGCCATGGCATCATCGACTCGGTCGATTCCGAGCGCATCATCGTGCGTGTCGAGGGCGAGCATCACCCGACGCAGTTGTCGCGCGAAGTTGGATCGGACATTTATCAACTGGTGAAGTTCAAGCGGTCGAACCAGAATACCTGCATCAACCAGAAGCCGATCGTCCGTCAGGGCGACCGCGTGCTGAAAGGACAAGTCATCGCCGACGGACCCTGCACGGAGCAGGGCGAACTCGGTCTGGGCCGCAATGTTTTGGTCGCGTTCATGTCCTGGCGCGGTTACAACTTTGAAGACGCGATCCTGATCAGCGAAAAGCTGGTGCGCGAGGACTACTACACCTCGCTTCATATCGAGGAATACGAGATTGAAGCGCGGGACACGAAGCTTGGTCCGGAAGAGATCACGCGCGACATTCCCAACGTCTCCGAATCGGCGCTGCGCGACCTCGACGAGAGCGGCATCATCCGCATCGGCGCCAAGGTCAAACACAACGATATCCTCGTCGGCAAGGTGACGCCCAAGGGTGAAACCCAGTTGACGCCGGAAGAAAAGCTGCTGCGCGCGATCTTCGGCGAAAAGGCCGGCGACGTTCGCGATGCTTCGCTGACGTGCCCTCCGGGGGTTGAGGGAACGATTGTCGATGTGCGCATCTTCTCCCGCAAGGGCCAGGAAAAAGACGAGCGCGCCAAGCTGATCGAAGCCGATCAGGTGGCGAAGCTTGAGAAGAACCTGGAAGACGAGATCCGAATCCTGACCGACGAGCGCTTGAAGCGTCTGGAATCGATCATGGGCAGCAAGGAAGTTCTGGCCGACCTGCACGACGAGCGGACCAACAAGCGCTTGCTGGCCAAGGGAGCGGTGCTTGACCGCGAGATGATCGAGTTGATCTCGACGCGCAATCTGAAGCGTATCCGTTACGCCGACAAAGATCCGCGGGTGAATGAGCAGATCGATGAAATCGAGGAGATGACTTCTCGTCAGATCGATGTGCTGCGCAAGATCACCAACGACAAAATCAGCAAGCTGCAGAAGGGCGATGAACTGGCGCCGGGCGTCATCAAGCAGGTAAAGGTCTACATCGCCATGAAGCGCAAGTTGTCGGTCGGCGATAAGATGGCCGGCCGCCACGGCAACAAGGGTGTCATCTCGCGCATTCTGCCCGAGGAAGACATGCCGTATCTGCCGGATGGAACGCCGGCGGACATCGTGCTGAACCCGCTGGGCGTGCCCTCGCGTATGAATGTCGGCCAGATTCTCGAAACCCATCTTGGCTGGGCAGCGCATGAACTGGGCAAGCAGGTTGCAGAGCTGGTCGAACAAAATCAGAAGGCCAACGAAGTGCGCAAGCTGATGGAAGAGCGCTTCGGCGGCACCGCACTGCTGCGGCAACTGCTCGATCTCGACGACGAGAAGCTGCTCCAGGTCGCGCGCGGCATGAAGCGCGGCATCTGGTTCGGTACGGCAGTGTTCGACGGCGCCAAAGAGGAAGAAATCAAGTCACTGCTGATAGCGGCGAATCTGCCGACTTCCGGCAAGATCTACCTCTACGACGGCATGACTGGCGATCGGTTCGAGCAGCCGGTCACGGTTGGCTACATGTATATGCTGAAGCTCTCGCATCTGGTCGACGACAAGATTCACGCTCGTTCGATCGGGCCGTACTCGCTGATCACCCAGCAACCCCTGGGCGGAAAGGCGCAGTTTGGCGGACAGCGCTTCGGTGAAATGGAAGTGTGGGCGCTCGAAGCGTACGGCGCTGCTTACATCCTGCAGGAGCTCCTGACGGCGAAGTCCGACGATGTCTATGGCCGTACCAAGATTTACGAAGCCATCGTCAAGGGCGAAGCTGCCATTGAGCCCGGCGTTCCGGAGTCGTTCAACGTGCTGGTGCGCGAGCTGCAGGCGCTGTGCCTGGATGTCGAGCTGATCAAGCAGGCGGACAATAAAAAGGTGCCTCTGCCATCCGTGGCAGCCGCGGATTAAGTCGACCCTCCACCCTGGCGCAAAGAATGCGGCCAGGATGGGGCACCGCAGTTTTGCGGCACACGAGATTTCCGCACGAGCAGAAAAAATTTTTCGATACACGACCGCAGTCCACATCAGCCAACGCGCTCCCGGGACGGACTTGCCGGACGGAATGATGGAAATCCTGGGAACGCGAGAGCCGGTCCGCCACAGTTTGTACAGTGCGGCGCAGACCCGGCACGGAGGTCATCTTGTTCCGCTCTAATCCATTCGAGCTCAGCAATCCTATATCGGACTTCGATGCCATTCGCATCAGCCTTGCCTCGCCGGAAAAAATCCGCAGCTGGTCGCACGGGGAAGTCACCAAGCCGGAGACGATCAACTACCGCACGTTCAAGCCGGAACGCGATGGGCTGTTTTGCGCCCGCATCTTTGGCCCCATCACCGACTGGGAATGTCTCTGCGGCAAATACAAACGCATGAAGCATCGCGGAGTGATCTGCGACAAGTGCGGCGTGGAAGTGACCTTGTCGCGCGTGCGCCGCGAGCGCCTCGGTCACATTGAACTGGCTTCGCCATGTTCGCACGTGTGGTTCTTCAAGGGACTGCCGTCGCGCATCGGCCACCTGCTCGACATCTCTTTGCGCGAGCTGGAGAGCGTGCTCTATTTCGAGAGCTATGTGGTCATCGATCCAGGCGATGCGGCAGTGAAGGAACGCGAAATCATCAAGGACGAGACCCGCTATCGCGAACTCGACCAGCAGTATCGTCCCTCCGGCTTCAAGGCCATGATGGGCGCGGAAGCGATCAAGGAATTGCTGAAGAGAGTCGACATCGATACGCTTTCGGTCGAGCTGCGCGAACGCATGAAGGTGGAAACCTCGCTGCAGAAGCGCCTCAAGTATGCCAAGCGGCTCAAGGTGGTCGAGGCATTCCGCAAGTCCGGCAACAAGCCGCAGTGGATGATTCTCGATGTCGTGCCGGTGATTCCACCCGAGCTGCGCCCGCTGGTTCCGCTCGATGGCGGACGCTTTGCGACCTCTGATCTAAACGATCTCTACCGCCGCGTGATCAACCGCAACAACCGGTTGAAGAAGCTGATGGACCTGCACGCCCCGGAAGTGATCGTGCGCAATGAGAAGCGGATGCTGCAGGAGGCCGTCGATGCGCTGTTCGACAACGGCCGCCGTGGCCGCGTGCTGCGCGGCGCGAATAACCGGCCGCTGAAGTCGCTCTCCGACACGCTCAAAGGCAAGCAGGGCCGCTTCCGCCAGAACCTTCTCGGCAAGCGCGTCGACTATTCGGGCCGTTCCGTCATCGTTGTCGGGCCGGAGTTGAAGCTGCACCAGTGCGGGTTGCCGAAGAAGATGGCGCTCGAACTGTTCAAGCCCTTCATCTACCATCGCCTGGAACAGATCGGCCATTGCACCACCATCAAGCAGGCCAAGGAACTGGTCGAGCTTCAGGATCCTATCGTCTGGGATGTGCTGGAAGAGGTCATCAAGGATCATCCGGTGCTGCTGAACCGCGCGCCAACGCTCCATCGCCTCGGTATCCAGGCATTTGAGCCGGTGCTGGTGGAAGGCAAGGCGATCAAGATTCACCCGCTGGTCTGCACGGCGTTTAACGCGGACTTTGACGGCGATCAGATGGCCGTGCATATTCCGCTGTCGCCGGAAGCGCAGGTGGAAGCGAGCGTGCTGATGCTGGCCGCGCACAACATCCTGTCGCCGGCCTCCGGGCAGCCAATCACCGTTCCGACGCAGGATATGGTGCTTGGAATTTATTACCTGACGAAGACTCACGCCGGCGCCAAGGGCGAGGGCCGCGTCTTTGCCAATACAGATGAAGTTCTGATGGCGCTCGAAGCCGGGGAAGTGGAAACACTCAGCCCGATTCGCCTGCGCTACACCGGCGCGGTGCTCGACATGTCGACCGCGTACGACGATCAGGACCTGCTGCATACCGAGCCGGTTCAGTACACGAACCAGTATCTTTCGACGACGGTGGGCCGTGTCATTCTGAACGACTCCCTGCCGGAGGGCATGCCGTTCGTCAATGGCCTTTTGAAGAAGAAGGGAATTGGCCAGGTGGTCAGCTATTCGTATCTGAACCTTGGTCTTGAAGTCACGGTGAAGATGCTCGACCGCATCAAGGATCTGGGCTTCAAGTACGCCACCACCAGCGGCCTTTCGGTCGGGTTTGACGACATGGTCATTCCAGACACCAAGTACCAGCTGGTCAGCGACGCAGAGAAGCAGGTGGTCAGCGTGCAGAGGCAATATCTGGACGGCGCCATCACCAACGGCGAGCGCAACAATAAAGTCATCCAGCTCTGGTCCTCGGTTACCGAGCAGGTTGCGGATGAAATGTTCAACAACATGAAGGCGGCAGACAAGGCCGGCGCCATGAACCCGATTTACATCATGGCCGACTCCGGAGCCCGCGGATCGAAGCAGCAGATTCGTCAGCTGTCCGGGATGCGCGGTCTGATGGCGAAGCCGTCGGGAGAAATCATCGAAACGCCGATCACGGCGAACTTCCGTGAAGGGCTGACGGTGCTGCAGTATTTCATCTCGACGCACGGCGCTCGTAAGGGACTGGCCGACACCGCACTCAAGACCGCCGACTCCGGGTACCTGACGCGGCGACTGGTCGATGTGGCGCAGGATGTCATCATCAGTGACTACAACTGCGGAACGGTGGAAGGCATTTACGTCGGTCACATCATCGAAGCCGGCGAAGTGATTGAGCCGCTGCGCGACCGCATCATTGGCCGCGTATCGCTTGAGAAGCTGAAGGACTTCGAAGGCAACTGTGCTGGTGGACGTGAACCAGGAGATCGATGAGGACATGGCCAGCGCGATTCAGGCGGCCGGCGTGGAACGGGTGAAGATCCGCTCCGTGCTGACCTGCGAATCGAAGCGCGGCGTCTGCATCCTCTGTTATGGCCGCAACCTGGCTTCGGGGCGTCTGGTCGAGATGGGCGAAGCGGTCGGAGTCATCGCCGCGCAGTCGATCGGCGAGCCGGGCACGCAGCTCACGATGCGCACATTCCACATCGGCGGCGCGGCATCGCGGGTGTCTGATCAATCAAGGCTGGAGGCCAAGAACGCCGGTACGGTGCGCTTCCTCAACCTGGTGACGGTGCGCTCGAAGCAGGGCGATCTGGTCGCCATGAACCGTTCCGGCGTCATCGTTGTCGTCGACGAGCGCGGCCGCGAGAAGGAACGGTACACGCTGGTATACGGCGCCAAGCTCAAGGTGGAAGAAGGCGCGCAGGTCACGCAGGGCCAGACGCTCGGCGAGTGGGACCCGTACACCTTTGCCATTCTGACGGAAGTCGGCGGCACGGTGCATTTCCACGATCTGCACGAAGGCACGACGCTGAATGAGGAAGTGGATGAGGTCACCGGACTTTCCCGCCTGGTGGTCGCGGAATCTTCCGATGAGAAGCGTCAGCCGGCCATCATGATCAAGAGCGCCAAAGGTTCCAAGCGATATCTGCTGCCGAGCCGAGCGCACTTGATGGTGCAGAATGGCGACGAGGTCTTTCCCGGCGATGTGCTGGCCAAGATCCCGCGCGAAACCACGCGTACCAAGGACATCACCGGCGGTCTGCCGCGGGTGGCGGAACTGTTCGAGGCGCGCAAACCGCGCGAGACGGCGATCATCAGCGAAATCGATGGCGCGGTCCGCTTCGGCGAAGTCAGCAAGGGTCAGCGCAAGATTTACGTGACCGCGGACAGCGGCGAAGAGAAGGAATACTCGATGCCGCGCGGCGTCCACGTGAACGTGCAGGAAGGCGAGCGCATGCGAGCCGGCGATCCGCTGATGGATGGGCCGCTGAACCCGCATGACATTCTGGCTGTGCTCGGCGAAAAGGAACTGCAGTCCTACATGGTCACCGAAATCCAGGAAGTCTACCGGCTTCAGGGCGTGGCCATCTCCGACAAGCACATCGAAGTCATCGTTCGCCAGATGCTTCGCTGGGTCAAAGTCGAGGATCCGGGCGACACCGCGTTCCTGGTCGAGCAGCAGGTGGACAAGTTCCGCTTCCGCGAGGAAAACGAGCGCGCCATCAACAACGGTGGGCGTCCGGCTGTAGGCCGTCCGCTGCTGCTGGGCATCACCAAGGCGTCGCTCTCGACGGACTCGTTCATTTCCGCGGCTTCCTTCCAGGAAACAACGCGTGTGCTGACCGAGGCCGCCATCAACGGCGCGGTCGATCAACTGCGCGGGCTGAAGGAGAATGTCATCGTCGGAAGGCTGATTCCAGCCGGTACCGGCATGGAGTTCTACCGCAATGTCCGGCTGTCGCAGGAGCTCGAAGAGGCGGCAGCGCGCGTCCAGCAGGAGGTCACCGAGGCGACCGAAGCTGCCGAGCGTGAGCTGGAGCTGATGCGCCAGGAAGGTGAAGCTGAGGAAATGGCTGCGGAGTAAGTATTTAGATCGATAGCTTGTTCAAACCGGAAAGGCAGGCCGAAGAGGCCTGCCTTTTTGTTTAGCGAAAGTTGCAGGTTTCCACCAGGGTCAAGAAGGAATAAGTGCTCATCCTTCCGCGCGCACGGTCGATCATTGCAGGAATCGCTCGAATTCCGCTCGACTGGTTCCAACATATTTGCTGCCGCCAATTCTTGATACATCCATTGAAGACAACCCTCCGGCCCGTTTTACCCACTCACTTACATGGAAGGGTGCAGCTTCGGCCCACTGCGGAATACCGGCCAGTCTACAAGCTCTGGCTGATCGACCATTTCCCGGCCTGGCCGGCAACCACCAAAAGATTTTGAGGAGCAACGTTCTATGATCTCCAATCGAATGTCGAAAAGAATTGTGACGCTATCCGGCGTTGTACTGCTGTGTGGCGGCATTGCGTTTGCACAGTCCAGCACGGATGCCGGACAAAATGCCGCTGCGGCCACCTCGTCCGGCCAGGCGAGCCGGGCGGACAAAATGTTCGCGAGAAAGGCGCTGCAGGGCGGCATGGCCGAAGTTCAGCTGGGCCAACTGGCCGCGCAGAAGGGCGGTAGTGATGATGTAAAGCAGTTCGGCCAGAAAATGGTGGACGACCACACCAAAATGGGCGATCAGCTAAAGCCCATCGCACAGCAGATCGGCGTGAATCCACCTGCAAGTCTTTCAGGCAAGGATCAGGCGCTGTTGACCAAGCTGCAGGGAGAATCCGGCGATCAGTTTGACAAGACCTATATCAAAGCCATGGTGAAAGACCATCGCATGGACCTGAAAGAATTTAGTAAGGAAGCGCAGAGCGGCAAAGATTCATCTCTGAAAGATGCGGCATCACAGGGTACGCAGGTTATACAACAGCACCTTCAGTTGGCCGAACAGATGGCCCAGTCCCACCATGTCTCGGTACGGGGCGGGAAGGGAAATTCTTCGTCGACGAACGGTTCAGCGGCGGGTAGCTCTGGAACCCAGCAATAGTCTTGTGCAGGCATTTCGGCCAGAGGGAGAGCGCATGGAAATCCTTGTGCTCTCAATTTTTATTTTCACGAATTAAATCCGCAAATCCGATTCATGAGAAATTGATGCGGGCTTCATACTCGCTCCGCTACCTCCCTGCATCCTGAGCAGGGAGGTAGTTATGAAGAAATTCGTCGCTATTGTATTCGGCGTGGCTTTTACAGCTCTGGCTGCGCAAGCGCAAAACAGTACTCCAATCCGGCATGTTCTGCTGATCAGCGTGGATGGCATGCATGCGGTCGATTACCTGAATTGCAGATACGGCCTTAGCGGCGTCAACAGCGGAGAACCCTACTGTCCGAACCTGGCGGCCCTAGGCAACGATGGAGTGAACTACGTCGCCGCCAGCACCTCGAAGCCTTCAGACTCTTTTCCGGGATTGATGGCAATGATCACCGGCGCAACTCCGCGCACCATGGGTATCTACTACGATGTCGCCTATGACCGTTCGCTCGACGCCCCAGCCAAGACCACGGGAAACGGTGTAGCGGCGGGACCTTGCACGCCGGGCGCTGCGGCGACCGGTACGCGGACGGAATATGAAGAAGGAATCGACCTTGATCAAACCAAGCTGAACGGCGGCGCTCCCGGAGCTGGGCTGACGGACGGCGGTATTTCATCAATCGATCCCAAGCGCCTGATCCGCGATCCCAGGAGTGGGTGCGCGCCGGTCTATCCGTGGAACTTCGTTCGGACAAACACCATCTTCGGCGTGATCCATGCGGCTGGCGGTTACACGGCCTGGTCAGATAAACATCCTGCCTACTCCTCGGTTTCCGGTCCGGGCTACGGCACCAATATTGATGATTTCTACGCGCCGGAAATCAACTCCCTGGTGGTCGCGCTGCCGGGGGTCACCACTCCTACCGGCCTGTCCTGCTCCACCGTGCCGGATCCGTCTCAGACCGGAGCATGGACGGACAGCTTCCAGAACATCCAGTGCTACGACACGCTCAAAGTCAATGCCATCCTGAACGAGATTGCCGGCAAAAAACATGATGGCAAAACGAGCGCTCCCGTACCTGCGATCTTCGGAATGAACTTTCAGGCAGTCAGCGTCGGGCAGAAGCTGATCGAAAAGAACGTCGCCACGCGGCGGTTATATGGATGCGGTAGGCACGCCGACTTCCTCCTTGTTGACGGAGATTAAGTTCGTCGATGCCTCCATCGGCGAAATGGTCTCGGAGCTGAAATCGCGTGGACTTTATGATTCCACGTTGATCATCATCACCGCGAAACACGGCCAGTCGCCGATCGATCCGAATCGGTACTTTCCGATCCCCGGATCGAGCGGCAACAATGGAGAGTCCCCGGCAAGCCTGATTGCCAATCTGCTGCCATACTCGGAGTCACCGAACAATCCCACCGGAATCGGCCCGACGGAAGACGATGTTTCATTGCTGTGGCTGGCCGACTCCGGCCAGACGCAGAACGCTGTATCAATCCTTGAAGAAAACGCCGCCAAGGCGGGCATCGGTCAAATCTACTATGGACGCAGCCTGGCGATGAACTACAACATGCCTGGCCTGCCGCCAAACGGCGATCCGCGCACACCGGATATTATCGTGGCTCCGAATGTCGGCGTCACGTATACCGGCAGTTCGGCGAAACTGATGGAGCACGGCGGTTTCGCGCATGATGACACTAATGTCATGATGCTCGTCTCCAGCCCGTATCTTCCTGCCAAAACCATCTATACAGACGTGGGAACCAATCAGGTTGCACCGACCATCCTGACGGCGCTCGGTCTCGACCCGCTGAAACTGGACGCGGTGCGGCTGGAAGGCACTCCCGTGCTGCCCTATCCTGGGCTTGTACCAGCACGGTAATACTGCCGGGCGCGGACATTCGACGAGTGTCCGCGCTCTTGTTTCTTCAGACATCAAGCCCTACCGAACGCATCAGCTTGAGCGCATTGGCGGTCGAGACAACTCCGGGCGCCAGGCGGTAATCGAAGCGAAGCTCACCGTTTTCAAACGTATCTTCGAAGTGGAAGTTCGCTGCCCGGCCTTCCATATCCTCCGCAATCTCCGCCAGCGCAAGATCGTGAGTGGTCACGAGGCCAATGGCGCCCCGAGCCAGCAGCGTTCTCACGAACGATTCCGTCCCCACCCGGCGGTCATGAGAATTCGTTCCCGACAATAACTCATCCAGAAGAAACAGGACCGGGAGCCTGCGCCCCGGCTCTGCTCGTCGATCAATTTCAGCCGCATGATCTCCGCATAGAAACGGGAAAGCCCACCCTGCAGCGAGTCGAGAATGCAGATCGACGCCGTCACCGTCAGCCGAGACAATGCCATCCGCCGCGCGCGAACCGGTGCGCCCGCCTGGGCCAGCACAGCATTCACGCCAACGCTGCGGATGAAGGTGCTTTTGCCGGCCATGTTCGGTCCGCTGATCACCAGCATCTGCAGTTTTTCATCCAGCTTCAGATCGTTCGCAACTGCGCGGGAGCGCGGAATCAACGGATGAGAGAACGCTTCGATATCGAGGTACGGTCCATGCTCGACGAACTGCGGAAGCGTATCTTCGGGATGCTCGTAGGCGTAGCCTGCCAGCGAGCTGAGCGCCTCCATTTCTCCCACGACGCCGAGCCAGCCGCGCATGGCGGTTCCATATTCAGCACGCCACGCTTCGATTGCGGCGGTCCACTGCGCCGTCCAGAAGATGAATAGGTCGGCGAACTTCACAAAGAGGTTTTCACGGGATTCGAGCCACGTTACGCGCCGATTCAGCCGGGAGATGGCCTCCGAAGCAGACTCCTTTTGCGAAATCAAGATCGCCTGCAGATCGACCAGCTTCCTACTCGTAAAACTCTGGGTTTCAATCTGGCGGAAAATGGCAGCGAGCAGGTCGAGATCGTGCATGGCCTCTTCGATTTCAGCGGCGGCTTTCTCCACCTGAGATCGATATCGATACGTCACCGTCAGATTCAGCAGGCTGATCAGAATCGCAGCCGCGAACCAGCCGAAAATTCCCCACGTCACCAGACTCACCACCCAAAGCGCCGTCAGCACAGGAGCCGCAATTCGCGCCATTTTCGGATTCAGCCGGGTCGTCTTTTCACTCCATGCCAACAGAGAATCGGGCCGAACACCGATCTGGATGTCTTCCCCCGCCATCGCCAACTGCTCCCGAAAATCGAGAAGAGGCTGGAGCTCCCTGATCGCTGCCTGCCGGGCTGAGATTTCCTCGATCGAAGCCGGGGCAAGCAGCCAGGCAGCGAGCGTCTCTTCTCCGGCGCGGGTGCGGGCGGTTGAGAGCAGCTCGAACATGCTCCCCTTGCCGAACAGGTCCAGGTCGCGCGCGTATGGGTGATTGGGCTCAAGAAAACGCTCGCCCTGCTGTCCGGTTCCGGGCCAGCTGCCGTCGAGCCGCGCCAGCCCGCGCTTATAGAACGCCTTCAGCCGCACACACCGGCGGAGCGTTCGCAGGATCCGCTCATGCAGCACGAATAAAAGAACGATCAAGACAAGCGGCGCGAACAGGGTGGCGATATAACCGGGATCATATTTCGCCAGCACCAGGCCGGCAATCACGGTGAAGGTAATCGCCAGCAGTTTGGCGATTCCAAAAATTTTGCTCTGGCCGGCAGCGCGCGCCTCGACCGCCAGCAATGCATTCAACCGCCGGGCATACTCATCGGCGGGATTGTCATGCGATGACTCCATCTCGCAATTATCTCAAGCCGTCATCGCCGATCGAGAAATGTGCACTGTCCGTCCCAAGAGATGCCTGTCTGGCAGCGATTACGATTCTCAAAAACTATTTGCCTCTTTCGCCCCGCGGGGCTAATATTCCATTCAATTCGCGCGGCCAGCGATGGCTTGTGGGAATGCGATGCGCGCCCTGACCACGATTCTGGCGGCCCACTGATGTTCGCTTTGCCGGAACTCGGCCAATTGTTTTCAGGTCGAATCCGGCTCACATTCAGGATATTAGGAAGGAACGGATGCCGCCCGGAATCGATGCTCTTCGACATATCGTGGTGCTGATGCTGGAGAATCGCTCCTTCGATCACATGCTTGGCTGTCTCAAGAAAACTCATCCCAACATTGATGGCCTGATAGGGAATGAGTCCATTCCGGACTCCACCGGCGCGATGGTCCCCATTCAGCAGCTGGCGGAGTTTCGTGGCCAGCTTCTGCCCGACCCGCACCACGACTTCACCTCAGTGGACTTCCAGCTCTTCAATGGGGCCACCGGAGCCGATCGGAAGCCGACGATGGATGGCTTCATCCGCATTTATCAGAAACAGCAGCAGCCCGATGTCGCCTCCTCGCACCACGTTGCCTACGCTTTCAGCGCGGATGAACCCAACAACCTGCCGGTGCTGCATACGCTGGCCACGGAGTTCGCCGTCTTCAATCGCTGGTTTGCCTCCATCCCGGGACCTACGCTCTGCAATCGCGCGTTCGCGCACTACGGCTCATCCTTCAACAACGTCGGCATGAGCGTCTTTTATGTCAACCCGAAATTCAAGAGCATCTACGAGCGCCTTACTGCCGGCGGCCGCACGTCCAAACTCTTCTACTTCGACCCCAGCAGCTCCACGCTGGAGGTCGTCAACCTGCTGCAGAACCAGCAAATCCTTTTCGGCACCTACACAGATTTCCTGAACGCCTGCGATGCCAATGAGCTGCCCGACTATACATTCATCGAGCCCAACTATAAGGACCACCCCTCGCCCGACGGCAACGGTCAGTTGCTCGCCAACGATCAGCATCCTGACAACGACGTCCGTGCCGGCGAGAGTTTCATCGCGGACATCTACAACCGCATCAGGAATAATCCCAAGCTGTGGCCGACAACCGCGTTGCTGATCGTTTACGACGAGCACGGCGGCATCTACGACCACGTGCCTCCGCCAAACCTCGATCCTTCGCGCGTCGATAAAGAGTTCACCGCGCAGACGGACGCGACCGGTACCGCTGAGCCCTTTCACTTCGATCGACTGGGTGTGCGGGTGCCGGCGATTCTGGTTTCGCCCTGGGTGGAGAAGGGCTCGGTGATCAACGACGTCTTCGAGCACGCCTCCATTCCCGCCACAGCCACGGAGCATCTTCTGCCCGGCTTCGATGACACACAACGCTCCGTCCGCGAAGCCACAGCGAACACCTTCCTGCAGTACCTGACGCTTGATACGATGCGCGACGACTGCCCTGACTTCGAGTAATCTCACTGGCTCACCACGTTTCAGGAGAGAACCATGGCCACGATTCGCCGTCACCCAGTTCCGCCCGACTCCTATGATCCGAATCGGCCGCCCAACGATCTTGTCCGCGAGCAACTCCAGCACTTCATTGAAGTCTCGCAACGGCTTCCGCCATCACTCCGGGTCGATATGCCTATTCCGTCACCTGATGACGCGGCCGCGGCCAACAACTTCATCGCCGTCGTGACGGAGCGGCTGATGAGCGTCAAGCGACCGCCGCTCAAACTTGTGCCCAAACGCAAGCGCAAGGCGCCTGCCGCCGCAATCGCCCTTGCCGCACAGGCCGAAGCTCCGGCTTCGCCCCGTTCCAAGCCGAAGAAGACACGCTCGAAGTCCAAGTCAAAATCGAAGTCGGGGAGATCAGGCAAATGACGATGCGCCGCCCCTCGCTGCTCGCGTCGCTTGCGCTGTGCCTGGCGCAGAGCCTGTTCATGACGGGTCAGAACCCTGCGGTTCCGGTGGCGCCGGCGGTGGCGCCGGCGGACAACTCCAACCCAAGCTTTTTCGGAGATCTGAATCGCGACCTCGTCCAGGAGAAGGTGAACCTTGGCAGTTGCACCTCGGGCTTGAAAGGCATACCCGGTTGCGCCCAAACCCTGTTCACCGGCACGCCCTTCCACATCGCCGTCGGCAGCCTCGCTCCGCAGAATGGTATCGGCGCCGGCCTCGCCTTTGCGGAGTTCTATCATCCTACTTACTGCGCGTCGTGGCTTGATTTCACCCACGCTCCGCCCGCGGGAAGACGAAACGCCTGTCACTGGTCGCTGAACATAAACGCCGACGGCCAGGCCAGCGGAAACGCATCATGGCGCACAGGAGTCTATTTCACCGCAGCGCGCATCTCCGCCCGCGTGCCGGTAGTTCACTATCCCGGTCAGTCCCGCACGCGCCAGCACCTTGCCACCTTCACCAATCCATCACCCACGGTCAGCTTTTATTCCGAAACCAATTCGCTCAACCGTGTGTACTTTTATGGGCTGGGCCCCTATACCCCGCCGGCCGACCGCACTGACTTCGGCTTCTCGGAGAACATTACCGGAATCAGCGCCACCGTCCCGCTCGTCTCTTCGCCGCTCGCATCCGCGGGCATCGCCCTGCTCGGGGAGATCAACGGGCGCTTTCCTTCGGTGCGCGGCAGCTACGGCGATACGAGCGACTCCATTGAGATCTTGAATACCGAGGGTTCTGCTCCCGGCCTGGTCTCGCAGCCAGGGTATCTGCAGACCGGCGAGGGGCTGCGTCTCATTCCCGCATTGCCGGAGGCCGCTCACCTCAACCTCAACTATCTTGTGGAGCTTCAGCAGTTCACCGCGCCGTCGGCGTCTCAATACAGCTTCCGCCGCTTCACCACCGATCTCGACCACCGCCTGGTCCTCTACACGAAGGATGTCGGCAAGCCCCGGTCCGCGCCCCCGCCTCCGCTGCCCGGAGCACAGGTGCGCACCATCCCGCCGATCTCGCCGACGCGCGATGTCACCGGCTCGCTCTCTGTGCGGCTCTTCATTCAGGAGTCCATCGCGAATGCGGGCCGAACTGTACCCTTCTACTTCGACCCCACCATCGGCGGCTCGGACATCAATGGCCAGTCCATCCTGCCGAGTTACCCGGATTATCGGTTTCGCGCGCCCAATGTCCTGCTCCTTCATGGGGCGTATGAGCAGAGTCTGGGCAAAATTCCGATCGGCCTTTTTCTGGGGATCGATGAAGCTAAGGTGGGTCTGCGCCGCGATGACATCGCCTTCAACCATCTGCGCCACAGCTACTCCGCCGGCCTGACCGTTCACGCGGGTGGCGTGCCCGTCATCTACCTGCTGTTCGCCTGGGGCGGCGATGAAGGCCATCACACCATCGGCACGATCAGTGATGCGCTGATCGGGCCGGGAACCCGACCCTCTCTGTTTTGACCACAAAGCCTTCTTAACAGTGGCAGGATTATTTGACCCGAGGGTACGAGCTTGAGTCAGGCTGGAAGCCCTGCTCTGAACTCGATGCTCTCGAGCACAAGGGCCTGTCGTAACTCAAAACATGAGGTTTTACTAAAGACCAATCAGTTCGCGATTGGTCGGTGCTAAATTCGGTGCTAAATGCAGGTAATCAATTCGCGACGCATTCCCAATTCCTCTCGCTTCGATTCTGGCCACCCCAAATAGTTTGCGGATTGAAAATGGCGAAGAACCACCAACGGCTTTTTACCGTCAGGCGGGGCGCCAGCGGGTAAGCTGAGCCCCTCCGTGAGGTTGCGAAGACGAGATGGTTCACGAACTATTGAAGCGGTCAACGAATGCTAACCGCTGCGGCTAACGCGCTACCTGCCAGCCTGCTGGGCCGCTCGTTCCTTTTGGGCGATTTCCTGCAGTTTTGTGTAGCTTTTCCTCAGCGAATCAACCGCTTCGCGCGCCATAGGATTATTGCCGGGAACATGCACCGGGCCATTTGGGGTCAGCACCGTATAGCCTGCATCGCTGCCCATACGGCCAATTACCATGATAATTTCTTCCATCTCTTTGATGTTCGCCATAGTCTCCCCCTGTGTTGCCGAATGAGTGTACCACGTTGTGAATCCCGCAACCACAAACAATTTCCTCTCCGGATTTGTCCGATCCTCTCTGTCTAAAATCCTGATCCGATAAACCGTGGCAGCCGAGCTTGTGTTTACTAACAAGCGGAACCCAGCCTATCAAGAGGCGGGAACCGACCCGCCGCCGTTCGGTATTTGTGCCTGTATGTGTTACCATTGTCTTACGCTCAGTGATTTGGTTGTGAGCCGTTCCTGCCTGTAGTGCAGGCCGTCCGCAGTTGCACCCTCCCAAGCCTCTACAGCGTGATCGCTTGCAAGATGATTTCTTGCACTGCGGTGCGGTGAAGCGATGCGCTTCCCCTTATCAGCTGTCATGCGGCATCCGAGGCCGAACCGGTTCTTCGTATCGGCCCCTTAGAGCTTTCTAAACTGCGTTTCAACGCGTTCCTGAAACCTCCGGTATCCCTCGTGTATCTCGACTTCCTCCCGCGGCGCGAAGACCGCAGAGGCAAGCAGTGTGTTCCGGCCAGTCTGCGTGCGGGTGCAAGGCAGAGCAGGCACGGACCAAAGGAAAACCTTGGCTCAATTTACAGATTTCACTCTTTTACCTGCGCTCCAGAAAAAGCTGGCGCAGGCCAATTTCATCATCCCTACCCCCGTGCAGGAGGGCGCAATTCCGCCCGCGCTCGAGGGCCGCGACGTTTTGGCCACGGCGCAAACCGGAACCGGAAAAACGCTCAGCTTTCTGATTCCGATCATCGAAGGCCTGCAAAAGTCCGCGAAACCGGCGGACCACAATCAGGGCCACAGGCAAGGATCTCAAGGCCGCGGCAAAAGTCCCTTTGCTTTGATTCTCTTGCCGACACGCGAACTTGCCATGCAAGTGGAACGTGCATACCACCAGTTGGCGCTCGACTCCTCACTGCAGTCGGCGCTGGTGGTAGGCGGGCTGTCCGAAGGGCCGCAATTGCAGTCAATTCGCCGCGGAGCACGCATCATCGTAGCGACACCGGGACGCCTGGAAGATTTTCTGCGCCGCAAGCTGGTCCAGCTCGATCAGGTGCAGATTCTTGTGCTCGACGAAGTGGATCGCATGCTGGACATGGGCTTTAAACCCGCCATCAAGCGCATTGTTGCCGCGCTGCCGGCGCAGCATCAGACCCTTTGCTACTCGGCAACGCTGGAGTCGCCGGTCAAGGAAGTGGTGCGGGATTATTTGAAAAATCCAGTGCGCATCGAGATCGGCTCCGTGCTGAAGCCGGCGGAAAATGTCCGGCTGCAGACGTTCGAAGTCTCTACCGACAAGAAAATGCCGCTGCTGGAGCACCTTCTGCGCTCCGAAGGGGGCAGCTTTCTGGTCTTTGTCCGCACCAAACATGCCGCGGATCGAGTGGCAAAAAAGCTGAGTTCCCTGGGCTGGAACGCAACCCGCATCCACGGGGACCGCACTCAGGCGCAGCGCAGCGCGGCTTTGAAGAGCTTCTCTCAGGGCCAGCATCGCGTGCTGGTGGCGACGGACGTGGCCGCTCGCGGCATTGACGTTGCCCATATCGCGCATGTCGTGAACTACGATATGCCGAAGATGGCGGAAGACTTCGTCCATCGGGTCGGCCGCACCGGACGCGCCTCGAAGAGCGGCGTGGCTTCCACCTTCGCCGCTCCGGAAGAGAAGGGCGATCTGCGTCGCATCGAACGCGCTCTGAAGATCACCATGGAGCGTTTTCGGGTCAAAGTTCCGCTGACGGCGTAAACGGCAGCAGGATCAATGGGTTGTAGAAATGGCGCTCCGAACCTGGGGCGCCATTTGCTCATGTACTGTTTCCGCGCCTCTGCTCACAGCTTTTCCGTCCGTAGGGAAGGTATAAGCGGGATCTATCTTGGCGGACCGCCGTACACCATCCCGGGGCCGTAGGGCGGGTTCGGTGTGTAGGGCTGGATGCTCATCAGGATGGTGAGCATCTGCAGCTCCTGATACGAAAACCGGCGTTTGTATTCCGGAGAATTCAGCAGGGCCTGGCGCTGCATGGGACTGACCTGGCTCAACGCCTCAAACGCACCGCGCATCCTTCGACGCCGCTCCTCCGGCATCTGGGTGATTTGCTGCATCGTGCTTCGGACTTGCTGACGCTGCTCTGGAGACAATCTTTCGAGAGCCTCCATCCGTTCCAAGGTACGTTCCCGCTGGGCCGGAGGCATTGCATTCAATTGCCTTAAACGGTTGAATAACCGCTGCTGCTGCCAGGGCGGGAGACGATCGAAGCCAGGTTGGGTGCGCAGCGCGCGTTCCTGGGCTTGAGGAGGAAGGTTCTGATGCCGGCGGTACCACTGCGGCAGATGTTCCCCGCGCCCGGGCGGATGTCCCGCAAACTGGTGACCGTAGGGTCCAGGACCGGGATAGTGCCGCGCCTCTCCTCGCCTTTGCATCCCCATTGTCGCTTTTGCCTGGGGATGATTCGGCATTGCCAGCCCGGCGCCGCATATCAGGAGAACGGCGCAGAACGCCAGCACGATAATAATTTTCTTTTTTCGAGCTTGAGGAAGAATCGTAGCTCGTCCCGCGCCTCGCGCAGACAGCCACGTGGCGCTGATCCTGCGAACTCGATCAGAGATTCCCATTCGCCCACTCGCACCGCTTGAGGATTTGCCATCTCCGGCCTGCAAGGCGATGAAGTCTTGCGGGAACGAGGATTGCACCTGCTCCACGGTGATCCTTGAAATTCAAAGATGAATACTAAGACCGGTTTTCCTAATTACTGTGAGGTGGCGAAAACTGTGAATGTGCATCCGTTCTTTCAAGAACGGATGCACAGGCCTCATTCCGCTGCCAGACCTATAAGCGAGACCGGTCTAGCGGCACCTGCCCGGCTGGCCGGTTCGTATCAGTCCGAACTGCCGCCGGTTTTATATCGAACCGCAGCATCCGAATCGTCAAATGCAGCCAGTTGCTGCAATGTCTTTGCGTTTCGATCCAGGAGCTCTAAATCGTTTACGGTGGCGGAGACGGTTGGCGCAGGACGTGGGGTGTGATTCAGGCTCACAAATCCTTCATACGATCCTGCGCCGGCGATCAGCAGCAGCGCAAGGGCGGCCGCGATGGCCGGGCGCAGATGGAGATTGCTGTCAAACAGCACGCGGGTGCGCAAGCGTTCCAGCCATCCGGGAGCTGGGGCCTCTTTCTCCTGGCGTAATCGAGCCGCCATCCGCGTACCGAAATAGGCGCTCGGCTCCGGCGCTTTCCACTCATCCAGCAGCTCCATTGTGGCCTGCAACTCTTTCCATTCCGTCTGGCAACCGGTGCACTCCGCGAGATGCTGCCGCATGTCGATGGAGATATGCGCGGGCGCATGGGTGGGGTCCAGCAGCATGTCCGGCAAAAATGCCCGGCATTTATCACATGTCATCGCAGCTATCTCCTTTCTCTCTCTCTTTGTCATCTTAAGCAAACTCTTTCAAGCGGTCACGCAAGGTCTGATAGGCGCGAAACAAAAGCGATTTCGTGGCAGACTCGCTCAATTTCAGCACCGCTCCGATCTGCTTGTAGTCCAGGTCCTGATATTTATGCATTACTACCGCCATGCGCTGCCGCTCGGGGAGTGCCGCTACGTGCTGTCGTATGCGCCGCATCCGCTCGTCGTGCAACATCTCCTGTTCCGCTAACGGGCGAAGGTCCGCCACATCCGGCGTAATACCGGTGGTTTCATCCGTCTGGTCCAGATAAACGCTGGCGGACGAGCGCTCGTGTTTCGTATCCCGGGCATGATTGATCGCCATGTTGGCCGCAATCCGGTACAGCCATGTCGTAAAACGAGCCTCCGCGCGATAGCTTGCCCTGGCTCGATACACCCGCAGGAAAACTTCCTGGGCCAGTTCTTCCGCGACCGCCTGGTTGTGAACCATTCGATACATGAAACTGATGATGGGCCGGCGGTATTTTACCGCCAGGAACTCGAAGCAGGCATCGTCGCCGGCTCCAGCTCGCTGCATGATCTCGGAATCGGACATCTGGCTCAATTCGCCAGCCAGCGCACCCGGAAATAACGGCCGACCTGGTTCACTCGCCAGCCGATCTCCCGGAACCCGCTCCAGTGCAATCGTGCCCATACCCTCTCCGACACGCTCGCCGGGGGAAAGTTGCGCTTCTTCAACAGAAAACCCCTCAGAACCAACATCTTCCTGCGGTTCATCGGCGGAACCGGGAATCTCCGTCAGAGGGTCATCGTCACCTTCATTCTCCGAGTTTTCTTCGCCCGGGGCGGGTACGCCGGAGGGTTCCTGGCGTGTAGAGTCAGGTTCAGCGCTATCGGTTGGACTCTCGGCATCAGGTGGAGGGGCTTCATCCGACGGCCCGGGCGCAGACGTCTCCGATGTGCCGTTACGTCGAGGAATGCCCTTCATGCCAGCCATGAGATTCGCTCGTCAATATACGAGCTAAACCTCTTTTTTACCACTCTATTCCTTGGTAGAAGAGGCACTCGGCCCAGGCAGCGGGGTAGGTGCTGCATTGGAACTGGCGGTTTGCGGACCCGAAGGGCTGGAATCGGACGAGAGCTGAGACTTGTCGGCGAGCCCATTAAAGACAATCCGGACATCGGAGCCGAACCGCTTGTACTCGCCATACTTTACGATTTCTTTTACATGATCGTCTTCGGGAAGGCACTGTTTGCAATTTGCAAAATGTAAAACACCTTCTGCCCGCGTGTAAACGGGAAACCAGTATTTTCCGTCGATCTGCTGGCGGTAGGTGGTGAAAGGAACGGAAAGGTCTTCGCGGCCGGGATGGGTATCGTCCGGAATATTTTTCCCGTTGGTTACTACGATTTGAAAGTCGTGGGTGTCGACCCAGATGCGCCCCGTAAAATATCGCCGGCCTTTTTCGATCTGCTTCGGCGCAACATCGAAAACGTAGGTCGGTACCCTGTCAATCGCTTCTTTGCCAACGTAGGTGACTCGATACCGCCCGATGTCTTCTGTTGTCAACGTGAAGGGCAGGCGGTGCTCGATGTCGTCGAAGTCGGCTGGACTCATCGCTACCCGCGTCAGGGTATTGTCCGGTGCGTACACCACTTTTTCCCGCTTGTGGCCGGTGGAAGTAAAAACGATGTCATCCACCTGCAGGTACTGCCCATCCACGTTGCCATTATCATCAATGGTCTCGAACTTCACCGTGCGGCGATATGTATAGTTATCGAGCGCGAGCTTGAACTGGCTCTCTTTGGCGGCGAACCGCTTGATAATTTTCGGCGGGGAAATGCCAACCAGCCGGGAGGTATCGAGCGGCCCAAATCCAGAATCGAGCGGCGCGGGAGTAAATCCCTGCACATGACGATGAGCCGGCGACCGCGCAGGCTGGGACTGGGACTGAGACTGGGCCAGCGCAGTCGTGGAGATCGCGGACAATGCGACGAATATCGCGCAGTGGACGCAGAATCTCCTCAAGGCATTCCGTGCAAGCCTCGGTGACAGGTCGGCGGAGATCAAGTAGACCCTCTCGAAGACAGACTACTCCTGTCCTTCCCCATCCGACCATAGACGATCGAAGCATATTGAAGGATGTTCCGGGCAGCGATCACGTTACCAATGTCCACGGCCGGGTCAGAAAGGGAAAAGCGGATGTTTTCCCCGGCACGCTGGGCCGCATCATTTACGGCAAAATCCATGCTTCAGACGCGGTACGATCGCACAGGAGGCAGGTTCAACCCATCCATGGCATGGAATGGAAGCAGCAGCAGAGGCCGGAAACGCGCTCCACGGGAGCCGCTCGAAGAAGCTGCGCTCTATGAATATGCCGTGCGCAGCCTGGGCCGCAAGATGCGTACAGTCGCCGAGTTGAAGCGTCTGATGCACCTGCGCGTGGAACCGGGAGAAGCGGGCGAGGCGAAGATGAATGCCGTCGTGACGCGGCTCATCGAGCAGCAATATCTGAACGACACGCGCTATGCCGCCGACTATACCCGCATCCGCCAGGAAAATGAACGCTTCGGACGCCGTCGCGTGCAGCAGGAACTGGTTCGGCGCGGCGTCCACAGCAACATCATCGAAACCACGCTCGATACCGCCTATTCCGATATGCCGGAGCGGGAACTGGCGCAACGCTACATCGCACGAAAACGCCTGCGGAAGCCCACCAATGACAAGGAGACGGCGCGCGTGGTTCGCAGCCTGGTGCGTGCCGGATTTTCGCTCGGGACCGTATTTGCATTGCTCAAGGACTGGAAGGTCGATGATGCGGCGCTCGCCGCCGTGGAGAGCATCGACGAAGACGCCGCTGAACCCGATTAGATCCATCGAGCAGCGAGCCCCGAGTCTTCTCTTTTAAATTGCTAAACTTGAAAGGTATGCAAAAGCTGTCCGGTTCTGAAGTCCGCGAGATGTTCCTGCGCTTTTTTGAAAGCAAGGGCCACACTCGCGTCCATTCCTCCTCGCTGGTTCCGCAGAACGACCCCACGCTGCTGTTCACCAACGCGGGCATGAACCAGTTCAAGGATGTTTTTCTTGGTCTGGAGAAGCGTCCGTACACGCGCGCCATCTCGGCGCAGAAGTGCGTCCGCGCGGGCGGCAAGCATAACGATCTGGAAAATGTCGGCTTCACCCGCCGCCATCACACATTTTTCGAGATGCTCGGCAACTTCAGCTTTGGCGACTACTTTAAACGCGACGCGATCGCCTACGCCTGGGAACTGGTCACATCGCCGGAGTGGTTCGGGCTGCCGAAAGACAAGCTCTACGTGACCATCTTCAAGGGCGAGAATGGCGTCGCCCGCGACGATGATGCCTACCAGTTCTGGCTGGACGTCGGCGTCGCCAAAGATCGCATCTTCGAGATGGGCATGAAGGACAACTTCTGGCAGATGGGCGATACCGGCCCCTGCGGCCCCTGCAGCGAAATCTTTTACGACATGGGTCAGGCCGCATCGGAGACGCCGGACAAAGACCTGCCGTTCCCGGAAGACGAAGCCCGCTATGTCGAAATCTGGAACCTGGTGTTCATGCAGTTCGACCGCAGCGTGGATGGGACCCTTACCCCGCTGCCCAAGCCATGCGTCGATACCGGCGCGGGGTTGGAACGGCTCGCCGCGGTGAAGCAGGGCGTGATCTCGAATTTTGAGACCGATTTATTTGTTCCGCTGATTCAGAAGGCCTCGCAATTAACCGGTACGAAGTTTCATGATGGCGCCGCGAAAAGTGATGCCTCCCTGCGCATCATTGCCGACCACGCTCGCGCCGCGACCTTTTTGATTTCCGATGGCGTGCTTCCTTCGAATGAAGGCCGCGGGTATGTGCTGCGGAAAATTCTTGCGTCGCGGCATTCGGCACGGGCGTCTGCTGGGACAGGAAAAACCGTTCATGCACGAGATGGTCTACGCCGTCCGCGATGAGATGCAGGATGCGTATCCGGAACTGAAGGACAGTGCGGAGCGCGTGGCGAAGGTTGTGCTGGCGGAAGAACAGCAGTTTGCGCGAGTGCTTGGAGACTTGGAGCTCGTCAAGCTCGGATGCGCTAGAGTATCAACTCAAGAGCTGTGGCAATGCGCGATGGCAACCAGTCGAGAATGTACCAGTCATGGCTGATAGCTCGACCGAAGAGGTTCGGACCGATCATAGTTCGAGCAGACCGCTCAGCAACTTCGATAAGTCTTCAGACTCAACGGGTGCGGAGGCATTTCACCTCTACGAAACCTATGGCCTGCCGCTGGATTTCATGGTCGATGCGGCCCACGATGCCGGCATTGCAATTCGACATGGAAGGCTTCGAGCGCGCCCGCGCGGAAGAGCAGGCCCGCGCTCGCGCTTCCTGGAAAGGCGGATCGAAAGCGACCGCCAGCCCGGCGTATCGCGAGCTGCCGAAGACCGTCTTCGAAGGCTATCGGCAACTCGTCTCGACCAACTGCGAAGTGCTGGCGCTGGTGAAGGATGGCGTGGGCGCGCAGGAAATCAAACCGGGCGAGTCCGCCGAAGTTGTGCTCGACCACACCAGCTTTTATGCCGACTCCGGCGGCCAGGTCGGCGATCATGGCTGGCTCTATTCCGATGACGGAAATGTGGTGGTTGCGGAGGTGCTCGGCTGCACCAAGCCGGTGCAGGGAATCTTCGCGCATCAAATTGTCGCGAAGCAGCCGATTCATCTAGGAGACAAGCTGCGGACCGTCGTCGATCGGGAATTTCGCGCCGCCACGGTGCGCAACCATACCGGCACGCACCTGCTGCACGCCGCGCTGCGCGAGACGCTCGGCACGCATGTGAAGCAGGCCGGCTCCCTAAACGATCCCTACCCGCCTGCGCTTCGACTTTTCGCATTTCACCGCTGTCGCCGACGAAGAGTTGCAGGACGTCGAAGATCTGATCAACAAAAATGTTCTGGCCAACACGCGGGTGGAAACACTGGAAGATGTACCGATCGATGTTGCGGTGAACGAATATCACGCCATGGCGCTGTTCGGCGAAAAGTATGGCGACCGCGTGCGCGTGGTGAAGATCGGCGATTTCTCGACCGAGCTTTGCGGCGGCACGCATACTGCGGCGACCGGCGAAATCGGCCTGGTCAAGCTGCTCGGGGAAGGCAGCGTGTCCTCCGGCGTGCGGCGCATCGAGGCCATCACCGGCACCGGCGCGCTGGATGAGTTCCGGCGCGGCTATGCGGTGACAAAAGTTGCCGAGCAGATCGCCGGCAAGACCGACGCGAGGACGCCGGCCGCGCGCACTGCAGCAAAAACTCTCCGCGCAGGAAGAAGAACTGAAGCGGCTGCGGCGCGAACTCGATGAGGCGCGGATGAAGTCCGCCGCGGCCGCGTCAGCAATGCGGCAGCCGAAGCCGTCGAGGTTTCCGGCGTCAAGGTGCTGGCGCAGCGTGTCGATGCGCTCGATCGCGGCCAGGTGCGCACGCTGGTCGACAATCTGCGGAGCAAGCTCGGCTCCGGCGTCGTCGTTCTGGGCGGCGTGCAGGCGGATGGAAAAGTGGCGCTGACGGTCGGCGTGACCAAAGACCTGACCAGCCGCGTGCAGGCCGGAAAAATTGTCGCGCAGCTGGCGCAGAAGGTCGGCGGCTCCGGCGGCGGACGGCCCGGACATGGCCGAGGCCGGCGGCAAAGATGCCAGCCAGCTCGACGCCGCGCTGCGGAGCGCGCCGCAGGTCGTGCAGTCTTTGTTGAGCTGAGAACCCCCTCAAACGGCTGATTCCCAAATTAGTTCTCATCGTTGGCGCGGCAGGTTCAACCTGTCTGCCGGCGCCATTTTTCATTGCCGCCCGGGTGGCGAAAATCTATACTGGAGAGGCTCTGGCGTGTTGTCTGCTACTTGAGACGCGTGCCTCTTTTCTTCTGCCATCGGTTCTTTCTTTCCGGGCGTTCCAGCCGCAGGCGTGCTTTTGCGCGAGCGAAAGTGCTTGGCCTGTCGGCGAGCCTTCTTTTGTGCGGTCCGATATCGCTGGCCTCGTCCTCGCATCGGGAGAGCGTGGCCAGATACGCGCGCGCGGAAACTCTTCAGCGCCGTTTGGACGTAAAACCTCTTTCTGCCCGGACGCGCGAGGAGTACGAGCGTGCGCTGGATGCCTACCGCGCCGTTTATCACGGCGACCCGGCCTCGCCGGACGCGGCCCGCAGCATCGCCGCCGTCGCCGATCTGCTGGCCAGTGAAGGACGCTGCTTTCACGATGCAAAGCTCTCCCGCGACGCTATCGCGCAATGGGAATTTCTGCGGCGGGAATATCCGGGAAGTCCGCTGCGGCGCAGGGCGCTGGTGGAGGAAGCGCAGATCGAACAGCAGGACCTGCACGATCGCGGCTCCGCCAGCAAGATGCATGGAAGATTCCTGAGCGCGGTATTCGCACGTTCCAGTCACGGAACAAGCGCGCTCCAGGCTCGACGGCGTTTCGCAGGAACAGCGCGCGCGGGCGACATCTCCGAACCAACGTTACCGCAGCACGGTCGCCGATGCCCGTCGGTCCGAGCAGCCAGGTATCGTCCATCCCGCCAGGCAACGCTCAACATTCGAGAGCACCTCCGCGACTCCGGCGGAAACCTTACCTGGCGAGAGAACACAAAGGCCTGACGTACTCGTCACCGGTGAAAGAAGTTGCTGAGCCGGTCGCACACACCGTCAGCGCGCCGGTTGTCACCCTTCAGGCAGTGCGCCACTGGGCGAAGGGCAGCTCTACGCAGGGTGGCTGTCGATATGACCGGCCCGGCTCCGTATCACGCATTCATCACGAAAAACGGCCAACAGATTACGCTGATCATCTTCGGTGCGCAGCCATCGGAAGCTTTGACTCATTCGGTTGCTGTGGGGCACGATGGCAATCTTCGTTCCATTCGCGCAAGCGTTTTTACCAGCAATCAGGCGGAGCTGGTTCTCGATCTGAATCACGCCGCAAGCTTTTCTTCCTTCGTGTTGTCGAATCCGGACAGGTTGATTCTGGATGTTCACGCGGAACGCCCCGCCGGTCCCTCTCCTACTTTCGCGCAAGCTGAAGCGCGGAAAAACACACCCGAGAGGCGTGCCGCACAACAGATTCCGGTCGCCTATCCTGCGCCTGCCGAAGCTTCAACTGACATGCCCCAGCCGGAACTCGCTCTGCCGTCGCAAACGGCATTGTTGCCGCAGGGCAACGATCGACGATGGGCAGCACTCGATGAGCCGCGTGCTCGGCTTGAGAATCCGCCGCATCGTCATCGATGCCGGACACGGTGGATACGATTCCGGCACGCTCGGCCCTGGCGGCCTGGAAGAAAAGGATGTCGCGCTCGATGTGGCGCTGCGCCTGGGACATCTCTTACACCAAAGACTCGGCGCGGATGTCGTCTACACCCGGCGGACCGACAAGTTTGTTCCGCTCGGGCAACGAACCGCCATTGCCAACCGCGCCCATGCCGATCTATTTATTTCCATCCACGCCAACTCCAGTTCCGACCCGGAGGTACGCGGCGTGGAAACCTATTTCCTGAACTTCACCGCATCGCCGGATGCGCTCCAGGTGGCAGCGCGGGAAAATGCCATCTCGAACCGCTCCGTGCATGAGCTTTCCAATCTGGTGCGCAAGATTACTCTCAGCGACAAAATCGATGAATCGCGCGTGTTCGCCGGAGACGTGCAGCAGTCGCTTTACGATGGCATGGCATCCGGAAATCCGGGCCTCAAAAATCGTGGAGTGAAGCAGGCCCCGTTCATGGTATTGATTGGCGCGAATATGCCATCGATTCTGGCGGAGATTTCCTTCCTGACAAATCCGGATGATGCCGGCGAACTGGCGCAGCCGGCATACCGCGAGCGGCTGGCCGAGGCGCTTTGTCGCGGCGTTGCTCGATACGTGGATGGAATGAGCGGTGTTCGTGTGGCGAAAACCGCTCCGGTGGAAGCGCCCGCGGAGTCTGCCGAATCATCGGCTGAGTGATAGTCTGAGGTCGAAACCATGCTTCGGCCTTTTTTCCTCCCCCGCCCGCTTGTATCGCTGCTTGCTGTTTCCATTGTGGCTTTCCCCTCCGTTGCGCGTTCGACCACACCGGTCAGAAACGCCCATCCGGCGGCGCCCAGGGCAACGCCGTTGTTCAATCCGCCCGGCAATCTGTTGCCCAAAACATTCGCCGGATGGCAGTTGAGCGGCACGCCGCAGGAGTCTACCAATTCGCAAGTGGCGGATGAGGGCGACGCCGCTGTGCTGAACGAGTACGGGTTCACTCGTTACGAACAGGCAAACTATACGCGGGACCGCGACACTCTGACGGTGAAAGCCATGGAGTTCGGCGACGCTACGGGTGCGTATGGGTCCTTCACCTTTTATCGCCGCCCAAACATGGCGCCCGAGCAGATCGGACAGGGTGCTGCCTTTGATGGCACGCGTGTGCTCTTCTGGAGTGGAATTGTCCTGGTCGACGCGAAATTCGATCACGTGACTCCCATGTCCGCTGCCGAGCTGCGCGACCTGGTGACGCAACTGCCGCGGCCTGTCGGCAACCAGGGCACGATGCCGAGCCTGCCGGCATACTTACCTCCGCAGCATCTTCAACCCGACACCGTGCAGTATTCCATTGGCCCGCAGGCCTACCGGCAGAGCGGCGGCGTATTACCGCCTGAGATCGTCGACTTTAACCGCAGCGCCGAAGTCGTGACCGCACAATATTACGCGCTGAACGGCCCCGGCACGCTGACCATCATCGATTATCCGACGCCGGAAATCGCCGTCGATCGTGAGCATGCGATTCAGGCCTTCTTCGCCTCGCACGGCGCGTCCCACGGAGCGCCAGGTCAGCCGCAGTATTCCTGGACACCCGCTTTGGCCGACAGCAATCCGGCGGCACTGCAATCGCGCCGGTCGGGTCCGCTGGTCGCGGTTACGTCGGGCAGCTTTTCCGGAGAAGTCGCGCGGGAACTTTTGCAGCGCGTCCATTATGAAGTGAACTTCACGATGGGTAATTCCTCCCACTATGTTCCGGACACGACGAGAGTCGCTCAGATTATTCTCGGCGTTGCTTTTCTCGTTGGAATTTTCGCGCTCATCGCAATCGTCGCGGGAATTTCTTTGGGAGGAGGCCGCGTGATGTGGAGAAAAATGCGCGCGAAATCCGGCGCGCCCGAGGATGATTCCGCGGAATTTATTCGCCTGAATCTTAAGTAACTGAATGCTCAGATTTGAATTGTCGTTGGGCGTTCAGATGGGAACCCATCGGACAAATCCCGCCCAAATGAACCTGAACCGGTGCATTCGAGGATAAGTTACCCGGAATAAGCAGTTTGCGTCTGGAAATTCAAAGCATAGGCGAAACTTAAGAGAAGATCGGAACTCAGGATCGAGGTTCAAAGAAATTTCAATCAAATTGATGAAAATAAAGGAGTTATTTTAATTCCCAAATTGCCTTGACACTCTCCGGCGTGGCTCATAGTATGACGCCAGAAAGTTCTGATGGCTTTGCCTCCGTTGGAACTATTCTCCCTTGAAGAAAAGGCCGCCCTGTTGCCGGGTGGCCTTTTCATTTCTAAATGGCTGTTTTTCCACACCGGCTTATGTTTCTTTTGCTTGCTTTTCCGATTCTCGCCACGCTGTATGCGCTGCCGCTCGTCTTCGGATGGGTGAAACCGAATGCGCTGTATGGTTTTCGCAATCGACGCACCCGCTCCGACCGTGTCCTGTGGTATCACGCCAATCGAATTGCCGGAATTTCCATTTTGCTTGCGATGATCTTCTGCGTGATATTGGAATTTCTTGTTCCCGCATTGCGCAGCACGCAGGCCGGCCATCTTACCTCCGTCATCATTCAGATCAGCGCCTTGATCATTGCGAACGCATGGACAACATTCCGCATTGTGATGAGACCTCCTTCCGGCAAGTAGCGCTAGGGCTCTTCCCGGAGAGCATCCCTTGTTCGACAAGGAATGTTCGACGAGGAATTTACTTCACGCCCGAGGCTGATGATGTTCAGCATCTGCTATTTGGCGCTTCTCCGGTAATCGCCGCTCTTGCCTCCCGACTTTCGTTCCAGCAGAATCTCCCGAATAACAATTCCTTTGTCGAGCGCCTTGCACATATCGTAGATCGTCAATGCGGCAATCGATGCCGCTGTCATCGCTTCCATCTCCACACCGGTCGGTCCGGCGGTGGAGACGGTGGCGCGGATCAGCACGCCATTCGCCCGCATTTCGGTAATCACATCCACGAAGCTGAGCGGCAATGGATGACACATTGGGATCAGCTCCGCCGTCCGCTTAGCCGCCTGAATGCCGGCAAAGCGCGCCACTTCAAGCGGATTGCCTTTTGGATTTTCGGGCAGCGCGGCCAGCACCGCGGCGGAGAGTTCGACGAACGCGGTTGCCACGGCCTCGCGGCGAGTGACCGGCTTGTCACTTACATCGACCATTCGTGCGCGCCCTGCGGAATCGTAATGAGAAAGCTTGTTCATAATTCTCAGCCTAGCAGGGAACCCTAAGGCAGCAACACGCGAACGGTCTGCCGCGCCGGAAGGATTTCGCAATCGTCTGGAACGATCAGGTAGCAATTTGCCCGCGCATTCGCAGTCAGGTCGCCGGAACCCTGGCTGTGAACGGGAGTCACCGATGGAATGGCTTGCAATGTATCCAGATGGGCAGGAGGAAATCGCGTCAGCCCTGGCTTGACTCGCACTTCGGTCGCCAGCGATGCCGATGCGATTCGCGGTTGCCAGTGCAGCTCCCCGGCCAATGCCGCCAGCAAAGGCTCGACGAACACGCGGAACGTCACCATGGCGGAAACAGGATTGCCCGGCAATCCGAAAAAGAAGCGGCTTGGGACATCGTCACCGGCGGGTACGCGGCCGAAAACCACCGGTTTGCCCGGCTGCATTTTTACTCCGGTGAAGAAAAACTCCGCGCCAAGCCCGGCGAGCACCTCTTCAACCAGGTCATAGCGGCCCATCGAAACTCCGCCGGTAAGAAGCAAAAGCGGCGCGACCTTCAGGCTTTGCCGAATGCACTCGGTCAGGTCTTCTGTTTGGTCGCGGGCGGCCCGCTGGCGCAGCGGAATGGCATGGGCTTGCCGAACAAGCGCGGCGAGCGAATAGCTGTTCGAATCATAAATCTGGTGAGATGGAATGGGATCGCTGGCGCCGGATGTAGAGCCGGAAGGCTCCGCCAGTTCATCGCCCGTCGCCAGAATTGCGACCTTGGGTGCTTGATAGACCAGGACGGAACCAAGCCCGCACGAAGCAGCCAAGGCAATCTCCTTCGCCTGCAAGCGCGTTCCAACTTCGAGCACCGTTTGTCCCTGCCGCGCTTCGCCCCCCTGGGGAACGATATTTTCTCCGGCGGTCAGAGTTCGTCCAGAATGCGGCATGATCGACCGGTCCGTTCCATTCGGAATTTCTTCTGCGTGCTCGACCATCAGCACAGCATCTGCTCCAGGCGGCAGCGGCGCACCCGTCATGATTTCGATAGCTTCTCCCTCCCGCAGCGGCGGCCGGTCAGAAGCCCATGCTTCTCCGGCGCGAAGCTGGCCTATCACGCGCAAAGGCGCACCGCTGGCCAGGTCCTGAGCGCGCAGGGCAAACCCGTCACGGGTGACTCGAGGAAATGGCGGTTGATCGCGGTCGGCCTTTACTGCGGAGGCCAGGACGCGGCCCAGAGCCTCGCTCAGTTCACACTGCTGCTGCTCGAGCCGCAGGCTTGACACGATCTCCGCTGCCTGAGCAGCGACAATCGAACTCGCCACGGCAAAAGAGATCGGCAGCGCGGCAGTCTGTGGCCAGGAGCGCTGCTGGGGTGGATCATGCGCCATCGCACTCTCCTATGGCGAAAGCAACAGCGGCTCCCAACTGGAAGTCGGGAGCCGCTGCTTCTTTCACCATGCTGCATGTACGCCTGCGATCAGCGTCCCATTCATCACTTCTTAAACGACCCGTGAACCGTCTCTCCGGCCTGGGCAAGAATGTTGCGCGCGTCGTCCGCCAGCGGACCCGTCGGCTGCATCGACAGGAATTTGTGATAAGCATCCGCGCAGCCCGGCGGCAACACGATTTTGCCGGTCTTTGTATCGACGGTGGCCTTCTGCACCAGCGCCCATCCTTTGATGTAGTACGGGATTGGCTTGGAAGGATCGGCGGCAATAGCTTTATCCGCGGCGGCCGCAGCGCCATCCGCCTGCCCGGTTTTGAAAAGCACGATCGCTTCGTTGCCGTAATACTGTGCCGCCTGGGTCGGATTCGCTTTGGCTGCCGCTTCATACGCCGCAACGGCATCGGGGACCTTCCCCGTATGTGCCAGTGCCTCGCCCAGGTTGTTGTTCGCAGCCGCAAGCACTTCCGGCTTGGGGGTCTTCTCCGTAGTCATGACCTGCAGCGCCTTCTGATAATTCGTGGCTGCGGCATCGTATTTCTTGGCGCCAAGATTGCTGTCCCCCAGTTCGTACCAGGTCAGACCGACATCCGGCTTGGCCTGAGTCGCCTGCGTATCCAGCGCAATCGCCTGGTCGAAGTTACCGGCCTGGCGGGCGGCCCGCGCATCGGTGAGGAGCTTGTTAACGTTCTTGATCTTACTGTTTGCCTGCTGGGCAGCGGCATTTGCCTTGCGCGTGTCGGCGATCTGCTTCTGCACCTCCGGCGGCAGCTTGGAGATATAGTCTGCCCGGCTCAGATCGAAGTTGACCGTAGCGTCCGCCCCGGCGGCAAACTTCACATCTTTCTGGTAATCGATAATGCCCTGAGCGGGTTTGCCGCTCTTGTCCTTAATATCTCCGAACAACATCACCGAATAGGTTCCCGGCTTGATGCCGGAGCCGGTGTAGTCGCCGTTCGCATCCGTCGTAAACGTGTATAGCGCCGTTTTTCCGTCGGTTGTGATCTCGACCTTTGTATTCGCGATGGGCTGGACCAGCGGATCCTGGGCATGGCCGTGGATCTTTGCCGTAGTGGCCGGATTTGCCGCGGCAGCGCCGGGAGCGGCCTGCGCCCGGGCCGGAATTGCAGCCAGCATACCACCGCACGGTATGCACATTGCCGCGCATAAAACCGCGGACATCATTGCGGATTTGGAAATTGCCGCGAACCCGAAATTCTTCATTCCTGCTCTCCTTACCGTGATGGTCAGGGCGGCCGTTCCGTTCTCCGTCAGCACCGCAACCAACCTGGAATCAATTCTAAAGCCACAACGATGTCAACCGCACCTGGCCGCTGGCTTGCCTGCTCGACCTGCGTTGCAATTGGATGCGCCGGACTTACGTCTGGTGGGCCAGCGATTTAGTCTCATACGGCAGCGGGTCGGTGACGCTGGCTTCCGCGAACGCCCGCAGGCGCAGAACGCAGCTCTCACACACGCCGCATGCGCGATCCTCGCCGGAATAGCACGACCATGTCGCCTGGAAGGGCGCGTGCAATTCCAGTCCAAGCCGGACGATCTCGCTCTTCTTCAGCCCGATCAATGGCGTAACGATTTCGATATCGCCGTCGCGCGTTCCTGTCCGGATTAGCTGGTTAAAAGCTGTGTAATATGCGGGCCGGCAGTCCGGATATCCGGAGCTGTCCTGCTCGACGGCCCCGATGAAGATCTTCTTCGCGTCCAGCACCTCCGCCCAGCTGACGGCAGCGGATAAAAAATGGGCATTGCGAAAGGGTACGTAGGTGACGGGGATCTCCTTGCCAATCTCTTCTGCCGGGGGCGCGTTCGGGACAGGTATATTCGGGTCCGTCAGCGCCGAACCGCCAATCTGCCGGAACAGATCGATACGCAGCGGCAGAAACTGCCGGACGCCGACGTCTCCGCCACTGCACTTGCGCTAGCCAGTTCGCGCTGTTCCGTCCGCTGGCCGTAGCTGAAGTGCAACGCGTAGACCTCATAGTCGCGCGCCGCCAGAGCCAGGCAGACCGCGGAGTCCATGCCGCCGGAAAGTGAAACCACGGCCCGCGGGTGACTGTTCGCGTCCCTCGGGACAACACGTAAGTCAGCGTTCATCGTCCTTCTCTTCCATGTATGGAGTGCTGGGGCTTTCATTCAGAATTTCAAGCGCCGCCTCTGCATCCAATTGCCGCACCAGGACTCTGATTCCGCCCTTCCCGGGCACCATGCTGCCCAGCATGCGAAAGTAATTTTCAGACTCGATCTTTGCCTCAATGCCAAACGACGCCAGCAGACTGACGACCATCTGCGCTTCATTCAACATCGAGCACTGGCATACGACCGCCGGGGAAAACGCAGCTTCCGTCTCCAGCGAAACCGGCGGATTTTTCGGGGGAATAGGTTCCGTCATAAACGTATGCTCCCTCCGGGCTACACGCCTTTTTTCAGAGGCTCCCAGATGAATTTGTGAATCTGCAAACTGAGCCGCGCCGGCAACTGGTCGGCCAGCATCCACTCCACCAGCAGCCGCGGATCGAGCTTGCAATTTTCCGTGCTGCGCTCCGAAGTCGGCGTTTTTGTAAATGCGGGCGACAGCAGGATATGACCGCAGCGCGCCGCCAGATCATGCCGGCGCATGAATTCCCGGGCAAATTCATAGTCCGCGCGATCTGAAATTACGAATTTCACTTCGTCCCGCATCGTCAGCGCTTCGAGATTCGGCAGATGAAAGCGTCCGCTCTCGCCGGATGCCGGACACTTCACGTCCATGATTTTATGAACTTGTCCTGGCACCGCATCGAGCGGCCGCTCGCCACTGGTTTCAAGCAGAAGCGTGTAGCCCTGCGCCAGCAGTCGATCCATCAGCGGCAGCACTTCGCGGGCCTGCAACATCGGCTCGCCGCCGGTAAACTCCACCAGCTTAACGGGCGCTAGCGCGGCAATCTTTTCTTCCACCTGTTCCAGCGAATACTTCTCTCCGCCGGCGAACGTATACTCCGAGTCGCACCAGGAACAGCGCAGATTGCAACCCGCCAGCCGCACGAAAATACACGGCATCCCGGCGAAGCTAGATTCCCCCTGCACAGATGAATAGAGTTCGATCAGGACCACAGATTACTCGTAGTAGGTCGCGGTGGTGGTATCGGTTTCGTAGATGGTGCAATCCTTCACCCGGACGCGGCCTTCGGTCATCTCCCGCAATTGCAGGTTCGTCTCGTCATAAAAATAGTGCGCCAGATTTTCCGCCGAAGGATTGAGTTCCGTAAAAGGGCCGATGTCATTGATCATCTGATGGTCGAAACGCTCGATCACCGGTCGCATGACATGCTTCAATTGCTTGAAGTCCAGCAGCAGACCTGCCTGGTCCAGTTCCTGCCCGTGCAAGGTGATGCGAACCTTGTAGTTGTGGCCATGCGGATTTTCGCACTTACCCCGATAATTGCGCAGGTAGTGCCCTGCGGAAAATCCCGCTTCCACGGTGACTTCGTACATGCCGCTCCTCAAACGCCGCCTGAAATCGCGGCTCTCTTCATTGTATCGGGAGCGGGCGTGCGTGAGCGGGGAGTAGGCGGCTGCCCCAAGTGCGCGAAACCGGGATGGGAGAAGCTCACCTGGGCCATTCATCAACTGAACAGGTTCATCAGAGTGAATCTTCCACCGTCCGTCAGCAGAATTACGATGTTGATGATGAGGAACGCCAGGTCGTAATGCCAGCCGGAGGATTTCTCTCCCCAGAAGCCGGTATGCCATTTCGTGGCTTTCATGTAGATGGCGCCAAACATGATCAAAATCAGCCCCAGCGCCGCTAATTGCGTCAGCACCCCAAAGATAATTCCCAGGCTTCCGAGTATCTCCGCCCAGCCTAGAAAAATGGTGAAGCCAACGCTCAGGCCCAGGCTCTTAGCACGTTCCTGCGGGGATCTCACGTGGCTGAATCCGCTCCAGAAGAAGACCACTCCGGCAATAATCCGCAGCAGCAGAAAACCCCAATCGGCATAATGCATCGACCCGGGAAATAGAAGAAACGGCATAGGGACGTCCTCCTGAATTGCTGGCTTTAGGATGCGTCATCGATCCGAGGCGACCGGCCGGTGTTCGTTTTCTTTAGGCGGAGGGTCCGCGTTTCCGCCGCTCACGTTCGTCATGGCGGCGGCTGACCTGCTCAAACATATTCGTGATGGTGCCGATGAAACACGAGAGCGCGCCCAGCAAAAACAAGACCAGCGCCATCATGCGCCACATTTGCGCCTCGCCCGGAAATCCCGGCTGGTGCGCGCCAGGGGTCCAGGACATGCCCAGACAAGCGATTGCCAGGACAGCAAGTGCAGCGCCAAGAATGTATAAGTTGCGGGACATGACGAGCGCGAGACGGCTGCTAACAGTCTAGCGGGGAGCGGGAATCGCGGGAACTGTTTCGTGACCGGATTGCACGGCAGGAGCTAACCTGGGGTGGCCTTGCGATTTTTCCTTAACGAATACCGACCATTCCGCGTGTGGAATCGATTAACTTTCGAGAATCGTATCCCACGCCTTTTTTGAAAACCGTCTCGACATTTTCCACGGCAGAAATATCTTTTGCCGGATCGCCGGTCACGATGACCAGGTCCGCCTGCTTGCCCACTGCAATTGTCCCGATGCGATCTTCCCGCCCCAGATACTTCGCGCCGTTCTGGGTGTAAATCTGGATTGCCTGCTCGGGCGTGAAACCAGCCTCGACGAGCAATTCCAGATTGCGCTCGTCGCCGAAGCCGGGCAGGATACTGCCGTAGCCAGTCGGATCGCAGCCGGCCAGCAGCAGGCCGCCTGCGGCCACAAATTCGCGTTCGAACTGCATTTCTTTTTTCATCAATACCGGCCAGTCAGACTTGCCGGCGATGTTCGGGAATCAGCGCTCGCGCCTGCAGCACGCTGGTCCATGCCTGCGGCATCATGGAATCACTTTCGCGCCGCAGAAAGTCCATCGGCGGACGATTGGGGGTGATCGGCTCAAATATCGCAAGCGTTGATGTGACCGCTACATGATGACGCACCAGATCGTGGATCATGGCCATCACCGGTGCGCTCGTCACATCCAGTTTGTCGGCCATCTCCTGGTCCGCCGCCCGATCGTCCGGACAAACACCGTGCTTCTTGCCGGAGTAGAACTCTGTATCCACGAACATGCCGTGTTCGAGGTTGTCGATGCCCATATCGGCGGCCTCGGTGAAGCCTATGGAACAAAGATGCCCGGTGATTTTCAATCCGTGCGCATGAGCGGCATCGATTGCGGCCTTCAACTCTGCAGGCGTGATGAACATGTAAGCCTTGAAGGAGGTGACTCCCTCTCCAGCCCAGTAGTTCACGGTATTGGTTGCGTCGGCAGCCCCGGAGAGATGATGCAGTTGAGGAATCAGATTGTCGGGGCCGTCCAGATACGGCCCGGTGATGTCGAAGTCCGGGCCGGGAACCAGCCCTGCATCAACATCATGCTTGACGTTCAGATCGGTATACGGCTCGATGCTGCCGGTGGTGCGCGCGGTCGTGACGCCGGCGGCCAGGTACAGCCGCGGCGCGGTCTGGAGCATTTCCCCCATGAAGAATGCATGCAGGGTCTGGCTGCCCGGTTCGGTGTAGAAGAGATGCTCATGCATTCCGACCAGGCCGGGATAGACGGTGTGGCCGTGAAGGTCGATCACTTTGGCTCCGCTGGGAATTTGCGCGGTGGCGCTGGCGCCGATGGAGGCGATCTTGCCGTGGTCGATCACAATGGTTTGATCTGCGAGAGGAGCCGCGCCGGTGCCATCGATAATCTCCACATGCAGTCAGCGCGATCACTGGATCGGATATCGAGATATAGGGCGCGAGCGGATTCGGCGGAGCGCTCTGGGCGAGGATAAAGGTGGAGAGGAGGAATAAACATGCGGCAGGCAGGCACACTCGAGGCATGATCAACACCATGCGCGCACAAAGAGGGCCAGTCAAGAAAGAATTGAAATTCGGCGTTAACGGATCCTGCTGTAGAGCTATCGGGCGCAGTCGGGACTGAAGAAGGCTTCAACATCCGCGATCTTCTGCGTAACCCGATACGGCGGCAGGCTCTCCAGAAACACGCGGCCATAGCGCTGGCGCTGCAATCGCGGATCGAGCAGCACCAGAACTCCGCGATCATGCAAAGAACGGATCAAACGGCCAAAGCCCTGTTTCAGCGCAATGACTGCCGTGGGAATCTGATACTCCGCAAAAGGATTTCCGCCATCTGCCTCAATTGCCTTCATGCGCGCGGCCACGACGGGATCACTGGGCACAGCAAACGGCAGCTTGTCGACGATGACGCAGCTCAACTGCTCGCCCTGCACATCCACGCCCTGCCAGAAGGATGACGTTCCCAGCAGCACCGCATTCGGCGTGATGCGAAACTCCTCCAGCAGCGCGTTGCGCGGAGCCGTTCCCTGCAACAGCAGCGGGAATCCTACGCGAGCCAGCAGTTGCTCGTGCACCTGGCGCATCTGGCTGTAGCTGGTGAACAGGCAGAAGGCGCGTCCTTCGGTGATCTGCAAAATCTCGCAGATTTTCTCAACCGCCGCGCGGGTAAAGCTTGCCTCGCGCGGGTCCGGCATCTCCGGCGGCAGATAGAGCAGAGCCTGTTCTCCGTAGCGAAAATGCGAGGGCACCACCAGCTCCCGCGCCTCGGTCATTCCCAGCCGTCCGCGGATGTGCTCGAAGTTCCCCTGCACGGTCAGGGTGGCCGAGGTGAGCACCACGGACGGCACTGATTCAAACAGATCGCTCGTCAGCAGCGAAGCAATTTCAATCGGGGTCGCCTGCAGCCACGTATTGCTCATGGCCTGCCGCAGCCCGGTGCTGCTGCGCCGCTCAATCCAGAAGACATACCCCCGATCGGTAGACTCCAGCAGAAAACAGAGCTGGCTGCGTAGCTCGGCGGCACGCTTTTTCAGGCCGCTGGCTTCTTCCACGCCCCGCAGCCGCTCCAGTTCCCCGGTCAGGCGTTCGAGCGCATTCAACACGCCCAGGTACACGTCGCCCGACTGCTCCAGAAACTCATCGCGATTTCCGAAGGGCATCCGCCCCTCGGCATTTTTCGGCTCCGGCAGTGCCGCGAAAAACATGCGCGAGCGTTCCCGGACCAGCTGGGCGGCGGCACTGAGAGCAGCGGAGAGAGATTGCCTGGCGCGCAGCAGAATCTCCACGTCGCGCGCGAGTTCCTCAAAACGCAGATTGCTGATGCTCACGCCGAAATAGCTGGAGGCAATCTCCTCCAGCTCATGCGCCTCATCGAAGACCACCGCTGCGGCTTCCGGCAGAACACCCGCATCGGGCGCATTCTGCGCCTGCCGCCGTAATGCCAGGTCCGCGAAAAACAGGTGATGATTCACGATGACGATGTCGCTTTCAAGCGCGCGCCGCCGCATCTGTGTGATGAAACAGGGCTCGTAATTCGGGCAGGATGACCCCAGACATGCCTCCCCGCGCGCATCCAGGCGGCTCCATAAAGGACTGTTCTCGGGCAGCGTGGACAGTTCGGTTCGGTCACCGTGTTCCGACGTTTGTTCCCACTCGCTGATGGTGCGGAACTGGTCCACCATGTCGATGCCGGTCAGGATGGGCTGGTCGCGCAGCGCATATAGCTTGTGGCGGCAGAGATAGTTGCTGCGGCCTTTCATGTAGCTCACATGCAGCGGCCCCACCAGCGATTCAAGAAAAGGAATGTCCTTGAAGAAAATCTGCTCCTGCAGATTGCGGGTTCCCGTGGAGATGATGACGCGCTGGCCCAGACGCAGCGCTGGCAATAAATATGCCAGCGTTTTCCCGGTGCCGGTCCCGGCTTCCACGATCAGATGACGTTTCTCGGTGAATGCGCGTTCCATGGCGCGCGCCATCTCCAGTTGCCCGGGCCTGTATTCATAGGGCAGCCCGGAGCGCGACAGTATTCCACCCGGAGAGAAAAATTCTTCGAGTCTCGGCAGCTTGCGCTCGGTCGCCTGTGTGGTGGGGGAATGGGATGTCAAGAATGGCGGCGCTCCGGTTTTCGCCTGTTCCTATAATAGGGAGGTTTCCACTCGTTTCTATAATAGGGAAGCACAGCGCTTTCCGAATCCTATGACTCCCACAAAAAATAAACACGGCGAACCGCGCAGTCGCGGACGCCGCACATCTTCTGCGGATGCACGATGGCCGCTCATCGCAATCGTTGGCCGTCCGAACGTGGGCAAGTCGACTCTCTTCAACCGTCTCACTCGCACCCGTCGTTCTATCGTCGGCGATGAGCCCGGAATCACCCGCGATCGCATCTACGGCGTGGTGGAATGGGCCGGGCGTCATGCGCGGCTGGTGGATACCGGCGGCGTTCTTCCTTCGGAGCAGGAATATATTCCCGCCGAAATCTTTCGCCAGGCCAAGGTCGCGTTTGACGAAGCGGCGGCCATCGTCATGGTCGTCGATGGTCGCACGGAGCTGGCCGCGCCCGACATGGAACTGGCCCGTCTTCTGATGCGCCTGGGCAAACCGCTCTTTCTCGCCGTCAACAAAGTGGATGCCGAGTCGCTGCTGGCGCAGGCGGAAAATTATCGCCGCCTGGGATTCAAGGAGATGCTGCCCATCTCCGCCGAGCATGGTCTCGGGATTGGAGACCTGCTGACCGCTCTCTTCGCCGTCCTGCCGGAAGATGATTTTGTTCCGGCAGAAGAGGAACCGAGCGACCGCGAGCAGCATGCGCCCGGATGGGCTGCCAACTCCGATGACGACGTGCCCGAAATTCCCGCGCATGCTCCGGATGAAGTGAAAGTCGCCATCATCGGCAGGCCGAACGTTGGCAAAAGTACGCTGCTGAATGCGCTGACGGGGACTTCCCGGGCCATCGTTTCCCCCGTCGCCGGAACCACCCGCGATGCGGTCGATGAGCTGGTCGAGCGCGATGGCCAGAAATTCCGCTTCATCGATACGGCGGGAATCCGGCGCAAGGGCAAGACCCACGAGATGGCGGAAAAGCTCTCCGTGATGATGGCGCGCAAACATCTCGAAGCGGCGGATGTGTCGCTGCTGGTGATCGATGCCACCGCGGGAGTGCTCGCGGCAGACGCCACCATCGGCGGCTACGCGCATGAGAGCGGCCGGTCGATGGTCATCGTGGTGAACAAGTGGGATCTGGTCACATCGAAACGTACCGACGGAAAGCCGCCAGCCGATCGTAAAGTTTTTGAGGAACAGTTACGGTACGCGTTGAAATTCCTCAGCTACGTGCCGGTAATCTTCGTTTCCGCCGCGGAAGGCCAGAATATTCAGCAGGTTTTCGCCACTGTGATTCGCGTCGCCGCAGAACGCGAGAAGCGCGTGGGAACGGGGCAGATGAACCGATTTCTGGAACGTGTCGATTTCGAGCGCGCGCCGGTGCCCATGTCGCGAAGAATGCGAATTCTTTATATGACTCAGGCCGGTGTCGCGCCGCCGACGTTTGTGTTGTTTACGGATCGAGACGTGAAGCTGCATTTCTCCTACGAGCGTTTCCTGGAAAACCAGATTCGCGAGGCCTTCGGCTTTGAGGGTTCGCCGATCCGCTTCAAAATACGGGCAAGGAAGCCACGCTCGCAGCGTTAGCGCGGATTCGGTGCCACCAGCCATCGAACTGCGCCAGCGATCGCTCACATTGTAGTTTGTGGCGCTCGCGCTTATCCCGAATTTTGCGGCGAAGATTCTCTTCCAGCGGCTCCAGCAGATCGAAGGTGATGTTCGCGGGCTGAAAGTTTTTCGATTCCGCATGCGTGATGTAATGCACCAGCGATCCCAGCCCGGTGGCGCGTGGAATCGGTTCCGGTTGTGCCCCTTGCGCCAACTCTGCCGCATAGATTCCCGCCAGCATCCCCGTCGCAATCGACTCTGTATAGCCCTCGACGCCCGAGATTTGTCCGGCGAAAAGAATTCTCGGATGATCCCGCAACTGCAGCGTCTCTGTCAGCAGGCGCGGCGCGTTGATGTATGTATTGCGATGAATCTGCCCATAGCGAAGAAATTTTGCATTTTCCAGGCCGGGAATCAGGCGCAGTACACGGGTCTGCTCGCTGTATTTCAAATGATTTTGAAACCCGACCAGGTTATAAGAATCTGCACGAAGATTCTCACATCGCAACTGCACCACTGCCCACGGCGTCTTTCCCGTGCGCGGATCGCGCAATCCCACCGGCTTCATCGGGCCAAAGCGCAGCGTGTCTCGCCCACGCCGCGCCGTCTCTTCGATTGGCAGGCAGCCTTCGAAATAGGTCAGCTTTTCCCATTCCTTTTCCTGGACCGACTTAGCCGCGAGCAACGCGTCATAAAAGCAGTTGTATTCCTCCTGAGTCATCGGGCAGTTGATGTAGTCCGCCGTCCCCTTGTCCCATCGCGCGGCAAAGTAGACGCGCTCCATATTTATAGTTTCCGCGTCGACAATCGGGCTGATGGAATCGTAAAAGGCAAGATGCTCGCTGCCGGTCAGCTCGGCGATCGCAGTCGAAAGCGCGGGCGAAGTCAACGGACCCGAGGCAACAATCGTCCAGCCTTCATCCGGATCGAGCGCCGTCACTTCCTCGCGATGCACGGTGATGCGCGGCTCGGAGGCGATCGCCTCGGCAACCAGGCGGGAGAACTCCACGCGATCGACAGCCAGCGCATGCCCGGCGGGAACGGCACTCGCGTCCGCAGCCTCCAGCAGGACCGATCCTGCGCGGCGCATCTCCTGCTTCAGCAGCCACGGCGCGGTGTACTCGCTTTCAGACTTCAGGGAATTCGAGCAGACCAGCTCGGCGAACTCCGCCGTCTGATGCGCTTCCGTCGAGCGCACCGGCCGCATCTCGTATAAATCGACAGCACAGCCGCGTCGCGCCGCCTGCAAGCGCAGCTTCCGGGCCGGCAAGTCCGGCGCCGAGAACACGAATTCGTGGAGTCGCATCGGTCATGAGAAAATCATGCCCTCCGATTCCATGGTAACGGCTGTGCCGCTGCCCGGAGCCAAAGCTACTCAACGGCAGGAGTAAGGTAGAAATATAATCTTGTCGCGAAGATGCGGAGTTGACCGGCGCGAAAGGAAGATTCGATGTTGAATAAATCCTTCACGGCTAAGCTGCAAAAAAGCCCAAATAAAGGAGGCTGGACGTATCTGGTCTGGCCCGGTTCAGTAAAGTTTTTTGGAACTCGCGGCCCGGTGAAGGTCCGAGGCGAAATGGATGGCTGTCCATTCCAAAGCTCGTTCATGGCGAAGGGTGACGGCTCGCATATGTTACCGGTGAAGGCAGACATTCGCCGGATCATCGGGAAAGAGGTGGGCGACACGGTCCGCGTGCGATTGGAAGAACGGATCATGATCGTTCGAGGGAAAAATCGTTCGTGAAGAGGCCCTTTTTCGACCATGCTGCTCTATAGCCTGGGCCTGCTCGCGGCCATCCTTCTCTCTTCTCCCTATTGGCTCCTCCGCATGATCTGGAGCGGCCGGTATCGCGATGGTCTCAGCCAGCGGCTGGGTGCGGTGCCTCATGCTTTGCGACAGTTCGTCGGACAGCGCCGCACCATCTGGGTTCACGCCGTCTCGGTCGGCGAAGTCATCGCCGCGAGCCGGCTCGTCGAGCTTCTCGATGAGATTGATCCCGAGCTGCCGGTGGTGATTTCAACCACCACGCGTACCGGACAGAAACTGGCACAGGAGCGTTTCTCCAGCGCCCGCGTTTTCTACTATCCGCTCGACTTTGCCTGGATCGTGCGCCGCTATCTTCGTGCTCTCCAGCCCCGCATGCTTGTGCTGATGGAAAGCGAACTGTGGCCGCGAATGCTGGTCGAAGCGCATCGCGCAAAAGTACCTGTGATCGTTGTCAACGGCCGCGTTTCCGATCGTTCGTTGCCGAGATATCGCGCATTGCGGCGGCTGTGGCGGCCATTTCTTCGCCGGCTGACGCTGGTGCTGGCACAGACCGCGCAGGATGAAAAACGCTTCGTGGAAATCGGCGTTCCGTCCGGCGCCGTGCGTACTGCGGGCAATCTCAAATACGATGTGCGCGCCGCAGGTGATTCAACAATCACACAGGAAATCCGCAAACACCTGCCGACAGACGCAAAGACTATCGTTGCGGGAAGCACACTGGAGGGCGAGGAAACATATCTTCTCCAGGCTTTTCGCGAATTGCTCCCTGAATTCCCTCAGCTCGTGTTGATCCTCGCGCCACGCCACCCGGAAAGGTTCCGCGCCGTTGACGATCTCATTCAGCAAGCGCAGTTTTGCTCCGTTCGAAGATCGGCGTGGCTCCCGCAGCCCCAGCCGATTGCGCCCGGCAGTGTGTTTCTGCTCGATTCCGTGGGGGAGCTGGCTTCGGTGTACTCGCTGGCCTCCGTTGCCTTTGTGGGAGGAAGCCTGGTCCCCGCAGGCGGGCATAATCCACTGGAGCCCGCCCGGTTTGGCGCACCGATTGTCATGGGACCTTACATCGAGAATTTTCGCGCCATGGTTGCGATGCTCCTGGAACATGAAGCCATTCGCGTCACCCCGCCGGAACGACTAGCCTCTGTTCTGCAGGAATTGCTTGCATCCCCCGCAGCCGCAGCAATGGGCACTCGGGCGCGGCAGGTTTATGCAGAGCACGCAGGCGCTTCGGAGCAATGCTTTGCCGCGATCGCAAAAATTCTTGCCGAGAACTCTGCCCCCGGTTTGCACCCGGTGGGTGCACGATGAATCCCTCGCGCGAGAAGTCGGTTCTGATGCGGATTCCCTCGCCGCTCGCGTTGCTATTTGCCCTGCTCTACGGCATGGCAATTCGGCTGAAAAATGCGTCTTACGATCTCGGACGGTCGAAGCCGCGGCGTTTGTCGTGGCCGGTCCTCAGCGTCGGGAATTTATCGGTGGGCGGAACCGGCAAAACTCCTACGGTGCTGCTGTTGACGGAGCTGCTCGAAGCACGCGGTTGGTCCGTAGATGTGCTCAGCCGGGGTTATGGCCGCACCAGCCGGCGCGTATCGCACGTCAACCCGCACATAAATGAAAAAAACGCGGCGGAAGAGTTTGGCGATGAGCCTTTGTTGATGGCCCGGCGCGGCGTTTCCGTATACGTCGGCGGAGACCGCTATCAGGCGGGGCTGCTCGCTGAACGCAATACGAGCGCCACAAGCCCGCGTAGCATTCACCTCCTCGACGATGGCTTCCAGCATCGCAAGCTCGCCCGCGACGTGGATATCGTTCTGTTGCAGCGCTCAGATCTGGAAGACAAACTATTGCCGGCCGGACGCCTGCGAGAGTCGGTGTGCGCACTCGAACGCGCCGATATCTGTGTGTTGCGGGCACAAGATGCTGATCTTCGAGGCCGCGTGTTGCGGCTCATGCGTCAGACCGACGCCGCGCACGTTTGGATCATCGAGCGCCGGACGGTTCTTCCGAATCTCGTTTCACCGGCGCTGGCATTCTGCTCCATAGGCGATCCGCGCGGATTCTTTCAGGCACTCAAGCAAGCCGGGGCCGACCTGAAAAAGGAGATCGCCTTCCGCGATCATCACTCCTACACCGTAACGGACATCGACCGCTTGAAACAGGCAGCCCGAAGCTCTGGCGCGCTCTGCTTTGTCACGACGGAAAAAGACAGCATGCGTCTGGCCGCTCCGCTCCGCGCCGAACTCGAAGCGGACTTGCCTGTGATCGTCGCCGGATTGGAATTAACTCTTCGTGAGGAAGCCGCTTCGATCGCACTGCTGGAGTCGCTGCTCACAAGGCCGCTTTAAACCGGCCCGGCGAACGTGCGATGATAATTGCTTGCCAACCCAATCACAACGCCTGCGCATCCTGATCGTGCGGCTGGGTGCGATGGGAGATGTTCTCCATGCATTGCCGGCGGTGACCGCGCTGCGTGCGGCGCTTCCCGCTGCATGGATCGGATGGGCGATCGAGCCGCAATGGTCGCCGCTGCTGTGTGCCGCGTCGGCGGCGCAGCCTTGTCTTCGCGGCCCGCAAATGCCGGTGGTGGATGTGCTGCATACCGTTCCGGCCAAGCAGTGGGCGCGCAATCCCGTTTCCGTCTCGACATTGCTCCAGATCAAAGCTGTTCGGAATCAATTGCGCGCGCAGCATTATGACCTCTGTATCGACCTGCAGGGCGCAATCCGTTCCGCCTGGATTGGGCGCATGGCAGCGGCGCCGCGCATCATCGGAGAAGCGCATCCGCGGGAGCCGCTGGCGCGATGGTTTTTTTCTGAACGAGTGGAAACCACCGGTGTCCATGTCGTCGAACAGGCTCGAGAAGTAGTCGTCGGCAGCATTGAAACAAAATCTTTCGCCGTGCCCGGCGGCGTTGCCCATCGATCCCGACGCCGAACATTGGTGCGACCGCTGGCTGGCCGAGCGCGGCATCGAACGATTTGTGCTGATGAATCCCGGCGCTGGCTGGGGATCGAAGCGCTGGCCCGCGGAGCGTTACGCCGCCATCGCCCTCGAACTCGCCGGGATGGGATATGCAACCGTAGTAAATGCCGGCCCAGGCGAATCGCAACTGGCCGAAATCATCTGCGCGGATGCCGCCGCCCGCGCCTTCGCGATGAGCGGAAGCATCGGTCGATTGATTGCGTGCACCCGCCGCGCCAGCCTGTTCATCGGCGGCGATACTGGCCCGTTGCATCTGGCCGCGGCGCTCGGAATTCCAGTGGTTGGCATTTACGGACCCACGGACCCGGCGCGGAACGGTCCTTATGAAACGCCTGCGCGAGTATTGCGCCATCCCGCCAGCCAGCGGGACCACACGCGAAGAACCGAACCCGAGATCGGCCTGCTGACCATTACCGTCGATGATGTTCTTGTAGCGGCGCGGCAACTTTTCGCGGAGCACTCCGGCCCAACGAAATCATTCGAGGCATTCGGCCCCGCATGAGCCAGTCCAATTCCCAGCGCCGCTTTTATCTGGCATGGACAAGGATTGCCCGGCGGATTCGCGTCCCGCTGGGCTTTCTGTTTGTCGTCTTTTATTTCTGGCTGGCGAGGCCCACCCCGGAATCGCTGCTGGCAAGTCTGGTACTGGTCGTGCCCGGGATTCTTCTCCGCGGCTACGCCTCCGGATATGTTCGGAAAAACACGGAACTCGCCACCACCGGCCCGTATGCATACACGCGCAACCCGCTCTATCTCGGCTCCATCCTGATTGCCTTCGGTTTTGCGCTGGCGGCGCGCAGTCTTTGGATTGTGTTGGCGCTGGCCGTACTTTTTCTCGCGATCTACTGGCCGGTCATTCTCTCGGAAGAAGAATATCTGCGCGCCCATTTTTCCGGATACGAAAGCTACGCCCGGCGCGTGCCGCGTCTGCTGCCCCGCCTGCGAACCCGCGGAGACAACATCGGCGGAGAATTTTCTCTCGAGCTATATCGGCGAGCACCGCGAGTACAATTCGCTTCTAGGCACAATCTGCATCTATCTGGCTCTGGTCGCGCGCATGTTTTTCTGGCATTGAATGCGCGTGCGGCCAGGCTGGCTTTATGTTCTTCATTGGATTCGAATGATGCGAAAATTCCTCCCCGTTTGTGTGCCTGCATTGCTTCTGCTGGCGTTGTTGGCTCCGGCCCGCGCGCAAACGCCCGCGCTTCCCGCCGCCCGCTCCGCAGTTTCCGATTCCCGCCAGCGCAGACGCTGACCTATGCCGTGGACTGGCGCGTTTTCCCCGCCGGCACCGCTACATTTCACCTTCAGGCCGAGGGTCCCAACGAGCATGTAACCGCCACGGCAGCGTCGATTGGGACCGTCAATCTTCTCTTCCCGGTCGCCGATCGTTATGACAGCGTCTTCAACCGGCAGACCGGATGCTCGTATGAATACCGCAAGCAGATTCAGGAAGGTCGCCGCCGCCACACGGGGCTGATGCAGCTCGACTACGCAAATCATCTGCAAAAACTGAGCGAAAAAAATCTAGTCACAGGAACATCGAAAGTACAGACGTCTCCCATTCCGGGCTGCGTGACCGATGTGCTGTCCGGAATTTTCTACGTGGCCTCGCAGCCTTTGCAGATCGGCCACGATCTGCAGTTTCCGCTTGCCGACGGCGGCAAGGTGGTCGCCGTGACCGTGAAAGTGGAGGCGAAAGAAAAGATCGTCACTCCGGCAGGAACTTTCTCCACGATTCGCGTACAGCCGACGGCGGATGCCGGCGTGGTGAAAAATCGCGGAAGCATTTTGATCTGGTATTCCGATGACGCGCAGCCATCTGCCGGTGCAGGTGCGCGCCCGGCTTTTCTGGGGCACGATCACCATGCGCCTGACCAGCGCCAGCAACAAATAGCAGTTCAGCGCACCGGCTGTATCGTCGCCCCATTCAGCAGAAAACTGCTCAGCCCAAGCGTGTCCGTACGATACACGCGGACGTGCGCCGCTCCCAGCTCATCCAGTACCGACACGCGCGGATGCCCGAACGGATTGTGTCGCCCTACGGAGATGACCGCATATGTGGGATGAACCGCGGCGAGAAATTCCGGGATAGTCGATGTGTTGCTGCCGTGATGGCCGACCTTCAACAAGCCCGCCGCCAGCGGTTCGGTCGCTCACCATGCGCTCTTCTACCGGAGCTTCCGCATCGCCCTCGAGCAGAACGGCAGTCTTCTCATATCGAATGCGCATCACCAGAGAATCGTCATTGGACGCGCGCAGCCCGGGCTGATAATTCGAAGCGGGCGCAAGGATGCGAACATGCGTGCCGCCAAAGAGAAAGCGCTCTCCGGCGACCATTCGCTGCACGGGAATTTTTTCCTGACGTGGCCAGCGACAACAGCGCGCGATATTCCGGGATCATCGGATTATTGCCGACCCAAAGCGCCCTGGGATGAAAATTGCGCAGCACCGCCGGCATTCCTCCCATGTGATCGCTGTGGGCGTGGGTCAGCGCGACCACGTCGAGACGCCGAATATGACGGTGCCAGAGATATTGCGATACGACATCCTCGCCGATATCAAATTGCGATTCGTTGCTGCGCGGGCCGCCGATAGGGCCGCCCGCATCCACCAGCAAAGTCTTTCCATCGGGCGCGACGATCAGCAGAGAATCTCCCTGTCCGACATCGATCGCGGTTACCTCCAGCACTCCCTTGTGGAAGCTGGGACGGACCGGCCACAGCACCAGCAGAGAGCCAACAAAGACCGTCGCCAGCGCAGCCTTCCTCCAGCGCTGATTGATGCGAACCATCCACAGCGCCGCGATCCAGGCGGCGGCGAAGCAGAAGACAGACCACAAGGGCGGATCCGGCGTGCGCAGGCCCGCGGCCGAAAGATTGCCGAAAAGATGAATCAGCCAGGAAATGGCGTGCAGCGCCAGCGCCGTAAGAGAACCGACTGGGCACAGCCAGCGCCGGATGAATGCAGCCGAGTAGAAAGGTCAGTAGCGCCAGCGGCAACAGAACCGCCAGCATCGGCAGACCCCAGCAGATTCGCCGGCAGCGCCACCAGCGTGATGCGATGAAAATAGATCGCCATCGGCAGCACCATCGCCAGTTCCACCACCAATGCCACGATCAGCGCCTCGGTAAATCGCAAGCCCCACCGCACCACGCCAAAGGGAAGCCGCCATGCCCAGCGGGAACCGATCAGCGGTCGCAGTCCGCCGACCAGCATCCGCAGCGCGACGCGCATCTGCGCCACTCGCGGCGGCAGGTAAGGGTCCAGCGAGAGTTGGCGCGGCAACCGGACGCCCCGCAGATACGGCGCGATGGTGGACTCGATCAGCGGCGCAGCCACGCCCGCGATGACCAGCACGGCCAGAAACGTCATCTGGAAGCTGGCGTCAAACAGCGCCGAAGGTCTGACCGCGAGCACGCCCAAAGCCGCAATCCCTATCGCGTTCAGCGCGGCTCGCTCTCGATACAGAATTCGACTGACCAGATAGACCGCGCTCAACCACAGAGCGCGCTGCACGGGCGGCGCAAAGCCGGTCAGAAACGCATACGGCAGCGCCAGCGACAGCGCAACTATCGTCGCCGGCAACTGGCCCAGCCGCAGCTTCCGCGCCAGCCAGAAAATGATGCCGATGATGATGGTGATGTGCAGCCCGGAGACGACCAGCAGGTGGAATGAACCCGTGCGCTCGAAAGCGGTCCGCATCGTGTGTTGCAGGCGCGTTCGATCGCCGAACAGCATCGCGGCCAGCACGCCGCTGTCTTGCGAACTCAGCCGCAGCCATTGCGGCAGCCATCGATGAGAAGCGCTAAGGCTGACGATGCGATCCAGCCGCGCGCCCGCCCAGGTCTGTGCCGCTGTCGCCAGACATGCGAGCGTCGCATGGCCTTTGCCCGGGGAAACGTTGACCCCATTCGCATCCGTACTGCTCAGAACAGCGATGCCGTGCTGCGCCAGGTAAGCCGGATAGTCCCACGCGCCGGGATCGAGATAACGCTCTGGCGTATGAAAGCGCAGGTTCATCCGAAGCCGTTCGCCACAGTGAAGCTGCGGCAGATTTTCTCCCGCGTGCGCATACATCGTCAGCCGCAGACCGCCGGTGACCGCGGCCTGCCAGTCGCGATCGGCGGTAAAGTTCTCGACATGATCCAGCGAGAAATCAATCTGCTGCGTCCACTCGGTCTTTTCCTCTCCGCCGAACGGGGCGCTCCTGACTTCGGCGCGCGGGGAGTGAATCGCAATCACCGTTCCGGTCACGTTTCGCTGCAAGCCGTCGGCAAGTTGCAACAGCAGCCCGGAAGGCGCGTGCACCGGAGCGACGAACGCGCAGAACTGCCCGGTGGCAAACCATAGCAGCAGCAGCGGAAGCAGCACCACGCGTTCCGCGCGTCGAATCGCGAGCAGTGTCAGGCCGGATGCCAGAAGAGCCCCAAGCAGCGGAACCAGAGGAGGATGCCAAACCCAGCGCGCATCGATAATTCCCAGCGCCATGGCGCTCGCGGCCAGCAGCATGGGCGCGGCAGCAAACGTCAATCGCTCGCGGGCCAGTTTGTGTCGGGTTGCGCGCAACGGCGCAGGTTGATATCCGCGCAGGCGGCGCGGCGGCTTCGATGTCTCCGTCGGGGGGGCGGGGAGAGCCATGGTTGAAACCGCGAACTTATCTCTCGAGCTTTGCGATCGTTTCCAGGTGTCCCGTTTGCGGAAACATATCGACCAGCTGCAGTGAAAGAAGGCGGTAGCCGGATTGTATCAATGCGGCAAGATCGCGGCCCAGCGTTGCCGGATCGCAGGAAACATAAACAATGCGTCTCGCCTTGCACTGGGCCAGCAGACGGCAGGCTTCCGGGCCTGCCCCGGCGCGAGGCGGATCGAGCAGAACAAGATCGGGCGGCGGTTCTCTGCCGCTGTCGCCTTTCGTAGGAAATCCATCGTAGCGGAACCAACGAAGGCGGCCCGTGTGCCTTGCAGATTCCTGCGAAAATCTTTGCCCGCAGTCGGATTGGATTCGACCGCCAGAACGCGCTCGAAGCGCTCTGCCAGAGCAAGCGAAAACAGCCCCACGCCGGCATATAAATCCCACGCGCGTCGCGCCGCTTTCTCCGCCTATAACTGCGTCGACAAAGCCATCGAGCAGCGTCGCATTCACCTGAAAGAACGATCCCAGGCTGACGGTATAATCGCGCCCCGCCACGCGATACCGCAGATTCTGACGTCCCCATTGCAGCAGCGGCTTCGGAGAGCGATCCTCATCCTTTTCGCCCATCGCCGCCACCACAGCCGCGCCCGCCAGTTGCGGAATTTCTGTCTGCAGCTTCGTGAAAAATACCGCATAAGAATCTGCATCGAAGTTCGAGCGCCGGCCGGTCCATAACGTCAGCAGGAGTTCCGATTGATCATGATTGGTGAAAAGTTCTATCTCCTGCGTGTCCACGGGAACTTCGGTTCGCATCCCCAGCGCTTCGCACCGCCGCGATGCAATGTTGCAGCAGCGGCGAAGCGATGGGGCAATGATCGATTGCTGTTATGCGATGCGATTTCGCCTGGCGATACCCAATGGCAAACTCCGGCTGCGTCTGGACCCGCAGGCGGACGCGGTTGCGATAAGCAAACGGCTCTCCCACTAAGCGTAGAAATCTCAGGCAAATCGCGGATGCCCGCGCGAGTGAGACTTTCCGCCAGAATCTCGCGTTTCAATTGAACCTGGTACGCATAAGCTCCGTGCTGCAACTGGCAACCGCCGCAGATCCCAAACCATGGGCAGGGTGGAGAGGTGCGGTACTCCGAAGCCCGCTCGATCTGCCGTACATCGCCCACGCAATATCCGCGGTGCTCCTCGGCAATTTCTGCTTCCACCAATTCTCCCGGCAAGGTGAACGGAACGAAGATACGCATCCCGCTCTGCGGACCGGATTCCGCCGGAATCCGCGCCAGGCCCTGACCGCCATAAATGATCTTTTCAATCGCGAGTTTCATGTCTGGCGCATGTAGAAAAGGCTCAGCCGAGGCATTTGGTACTGCTCAAACAGACAGCGGCGTAGAAACTGTTGTTCGATCTGGCGGATTTGCGTCGTCTGCAACCGGCTGCGATATGGCGCCAGTTCCCGCGCCGAATGCTCACGGTACTCGACCAGCTTTTCCGCTGGTGTGAAGGCTTGCAGGGCGGCAAAAAGCTGATCCTCAAGGACCAGCAGGTGCCGTTCGAGAGACCTCCATAGTTGGAGCGTCGCTGTCGTTTTCGCTGCCGCCCTCGACGATTCGGCAAGCTCGCCCAGCTTGGCCGCAGCCTGCGCCAACACAGGCTGCACCTCCGGCGGAACAGAAACTCTCTGCAACTGCGCGGCTGCGCTGCGGAGATACGCGCCGATGCGCGCCGCTTCGAACCCACTTTCTTCCGGCGTGTAGTGGCTTTTTTCGCCCGGCTCCTACGGCGGCCTCATGCATGTCCTCGACCGCGCGAAGCACTTCCTGCGAGCAATATGCCAGCCCGTTGATGCGGCGCGCACGGCCCTTCGTCTGGCGCGCGGCGTACTTGTCGAAGGTGGAGTCGATGCCCGCCAGCACGGCTTCCAGCGGAAATCCAGCCTCCTGCCAGGTAGCGATCAGCGCCCAGTCCAGAGTGGACAACATCAGCAGAGTGCCGCGGCGGCGCTGGAAATGCTCTTCGATTTCCGTAAAGAAGTTGAAATAATTTTGCAAGGCGTCGGCTCATGCCTCTTGCTTGTTGTGCGGTTGCCGCGCGCGCTGACGCGGCCCGGCGGAAAGATTGTGTTCATAAATGATGCGCAATCCTTCCAGCGTCAGGGTTTCGTTCACCTCGGAGATATATTTCGATTCACCGGCGATCAGCCGCGCCAGTCCCCCTGTGGCCACGCACTTCGTTTCCGGCCCAAGCTCCGCGATCATGCGTTCCAGAATTCCGTCCACCAGCCCGATATGGCCGTAGAACAGGCCGATCTGCAGATTGTCGACCGTGTTTGTGCCAATCACCTTCGGGGGCCGTTTGATCTCCACGCGCGGCAGCCTCGCCGCGCGCGCAAAGAGAGCTTCCGCGGAAACATTCATTCCCGGAGCGATGGCGCCGCCAAGAAATTCTCCCTGCCTGGAGACAACGTCAAAGTTGGTCGCTGTGCCGAAATCCACCACGATCGTCGGTCCCTTATACAGGTGGAATGCGCCCACACAATTCGCCACTCGGTCGGCGCCTACTTCTCCCGGATGATCGGTCAGGATCGGCAGCCCGGTTTTCACTCCGGGCTCGATAAACAACGGCTTGTGATTGAAATAGCGCTCGCAAAACTGGCGCAGGATCCAGTCAATCGGGGGAACCACCGAGGCGATCACGATGCCGCTGATTGCTTTGCTGTCCACGCCCTCGGTCTCGAGCAGGTTGCGGATCAGAATGCCGTATTCATCGGCTGTCTGGGCATGCCGCGTACTGATACGCCAGGTGGCAAGCAGCTCGCCGGTACGCTGCTCCGACAACGGATAAAGCGCGATCACAGTATTTGTGTTGTTGACGTTCAGTACCAGCAGCATGGCTTCCTCAATCTTTTACCTCGCGAACTCCGCCGGACAACACGATGCGCAGCCCGGCCTTTGTTTCTACGCGCAGAAACCCGCGTGCGTCCAGTCCCGCGGTGACGCCAGTGTATCCTTCGCCCTCGTCGACGAAGACCTGTTTGCCGTAAACCCAGGTCGATTTTTTCTCAATGCGCGTCAATATGCCACGGGTCGCGGCGGCGAAGGTACCGGGCTGCATGAGCGGTTCGATTTCGGAGTGCATCGCCTGCAGCACCGCAATCAATATGTCCTGACGAGCTGCGGGCCGATCTGTTTCCAGGCGCAAGGATGTCGCGGTTTCGCGCAGCTCCGCCGGAAAGCGAGTGTGGTTCACGTTGATCCCGATTCCGGCGACGGCGTAGCGCACCCGGGTTACTTCCGCATTCATTTCGGTCAAAATGCCAGCGAATTTGCGATCATTCAGCAGCAGATCGTTGGGCCAGCGGATATCTGCAACCAAAGCAGTTACATTTTCAATGGCCGCCTGCACGGCCAGCCCGGTTGCCAGAGATATCCACAGTGCATCCGCCGGAGCCATCTGTGGACGCAGGACAATACTGATGTAAAGTCCCGCATACGGCTCCGAATGCCACGTGTGCGCCCCGCGCCCCCGCCCGGCGGTTTGCTCTTCCGCTACGTACACGGTTCCGTGCGCCGCACCCTTGGCGGCTTCCTGCATGGCATAGGAGTTGGTGGAATCGATTGTTGGAAATATCTGCAGCTTGCCTGCGAAAATCGTTCCTCGCAGAGCGGATTCCAAAGCGTCGGGCTGAAGCAGATCGATCATGCGCGCAGGCGTCTCAAAAAATTTCCGCAGTGACCCGCATGCTCAAATCAATGGCCACCACCGAGTGCGTCAAGGCTCCCACCGAAATGTAATCCACACCGGTCAACGCATACTTTCGCACTGTCTCCAGCGTCATGCCTCCGGAGGCTTCAATCGGTACCTTGGTGTCCCGTTTCCGCGCAAAACGGACCGCCTGCCTCACTTCCGCCGGCGTCATATTGTCCAGCAGCAGAGAGTCCGCCCCGCCGTCGATGGCTTCTTCCAGTTCCTTCATGGAACGCACTTCCACCTGAATCTTCTGGTTCGGTTTTCGCCGCTTCCGGGCGCGTGCCAGCACCTGGGAGACTCCTCCGCCCAGAGAAATATGATTATTTTTGATCAGAACGCCATCGGCCAGATCCATGCGATGGTTATGGCCGCCGCCGCAGCACACCGCATATTTATCCAGCACCCGCAGCCCCAGCACGGTCTTTCGCGTGTCGAGAATTCGCGCCCCTGTTCCTGCGACCTCATCGACATACTTCCGCGTTTCGGTCGCAATCCCGCACATCCGCTGCAGCAGGTTCAGTGTGACCCGCTCGCAGGCAAGAATGGTGCGCGCATCGCTGCGAATTACCGCGATCGCCTGCCCTTTGCGGATTCGCACTCCATCGAAAACCTCGGGATGCCGCACCACATCGAAACGCCGCGTAGAGGTCTGGTCAAGCTTGCGAAACACCTCCAGAAAGCGAGGAATCGCCTCCCAGCCGGCCAGAACGCAATCCTGCTTCGCCAGCACCGTCGCCGAAGCGGGCAGCTTCGGATCAAGCGTCAGCTCGGTGGTGGCATCGTGCGTGGCATTGTCTTCGATCAGCGACTGTTCCAGAATGGCGGTGACCCGCTTTGTTTTCCAGTCCATCGCTTACCGGCTCCCAACTGCATCGAGCGCGTCTCGCGTCTTTTCGATCAGTACAGTCAGTTCTCCGGCGCGTGCGCGCAGCCCATCGACGACTTTGGCAGGAGCCTTGGCGAGAAATCCTTCATTTTGTAACTGTGTCTGTTTCGACTCCATTTCTTTCTCGAATTTGGTCAGATCTTTCGTCAGGCGTTCTCGCTCCGCGGGAATATCGACATGCTGGTCATAATCGATCGCGAGCTCGATATTCGCAGGCCCTGCGAACTCCTGGAGCATTCAGGGGAGCTTCGGAAAAGCGAAATTCGTCGCGGCTTTCGCCAGTCTCCGCACAAATCCGATGTTCTGGGCGATGGCCTAGCGCGGTCTCGTCAGGATGCGTTCAGCCACACCGGAACCGGTTCTCTCTCCGGTACATTCCGCTCCTTGCGCAGATCCCGGATATTGCTAACGACTGGATTGCAGCATCGCCATCTCCGATTCAACTGGCTGTGAATCCCGATCGAAAGCCTCTGGATATTGCGTCAGGGCGATCGATCATTGCAGGGGTCCGGCCGTCATAAAGTGCGTGCCAGATCTCTTCGGTTAGAAAAGGCATGAACGGCGAAAGCAACCGCAGCGCAGCTTCAAAAACGGCAATCAATGTAGAAAAAGCCTGGGCCGCGGCATCTCGATCAGAGCCTTCGCCGAACTCCAGCCGCAGCTTGACGATCTCCAGATACCAATCGCAGAACTCGCCCCAGAAGAACTGATAGATGAGGTTTGCCGCGTCGTCAAAACGATAATTCGTGAGCGCCTGATTCACATCGGCCGCGCAGCGGTTCAAGCGGGAAACAATCCAGCGCGCTTCCAGCGGATCGTCTTCCTCCGACGGCGATCTCTGGCGGCAATGATTGCAGGTCAACCTCAATCCCCGCCTCCTTCGCTCGTTCCATCTGCATAAAGATGAATCGCGCCGCGTTCCATATCTTATTCGCGAAGGCGCGATAGCCCTCCGTGCGCGCTTCGCTGAAGGCAATATCAGTTCCCGGCGAAGCCATCGATGCCAGCGTGAACCGGACCGCATCCGTACCGTAGCGCTGGATGATTTCGATCGGGTCGATGACGTTCCCCTTGGTCTTCGACATCTTCTGGCGATCGGCATCGCGCACCAGGGCGTGAATGTAGACCTCTCGAAACGGCACCGCATCTTTCAACGCGCGCGGGCTTCCGTCCGGCATGGGCATGTCGAGCATGAAATGGCAGCCCAGCATGATCATGCGCGCCACCCAGAAGAACAGAATGTCGAAGCCCGTAACCAGCAACTGCGTCGGATAAAAGGCGGCCAGATCCGGTGTCCGCTCCGGCCAGCCGAAAACGGTGAACGGCAACAGGCCGGAGGAGAACCAGGTATCCAGCACGTCCGTCTCCTGCGTCAGATGGGCGCTGCCGCAGTGGGCGCATTTCGCGGGTGCCTCCCGCGCAACCGTGATTTCCTTGCACTTCGCGCAGTGCCAGGCCGGAATGCGATGGCCCCACCAGAGCTGGCGCGAAATGCACCAGTCGTGGATGTTCCGCATCCACTCGAAGTACGTCTTCTTATATTGCTCCGGCGTAAACCGAATCGCGCCGCTCTCCACAGCCTCAATGGCCTTATCCGCGAGCGGCTGAATTTTAATGAACCATTGCGTCGAAAGCCGCGGCTCGACGACCGTCTTGCAGCGGTCGCACTTGCCGATGGAGTTCACATGGTCTTTCACTCCCGCCAGCAAACCCTGCGCATCCAGATCGGCCAGTATTCGCTTCCGCGCCTCATAGCGGTCCAGGCCCGCATACACTCCCGCCGCCGCATTCATGTGCGCGGTCTCATCCATCACGACCAGCGGCGTCAGTTTATGCCGCTGCGCGATGGCGAAATCATTCGCGTCATGTGCGGGCGTCACTTTCACCGCGCCGGTGCCGAATTCCGGATTGGCCCACTCGTCCGCAATGACGGGAATTTCCCGCTCAGTTAAAGGCAGCCGCAGTTTCTTCCCCTGCAGATGGGTGTATCGGCTGTCGTTCGGATTCACCACCACGGCCACATCGCCCAGCATGGTCTCGGGCCGCGTGGTGGCAACCGTGACGCTGCCGCTTCCGTCAGCCAGCGGATAACGGATCTCGTACAGCTTGCCCTGTTGCTCTTCGTGGACCACTTCGAGATCGCTGATGGCCGTCTGGCATCGCGGGCACCAGTTCACAATGTAAGCGCCGCGATAGATGAGTCCCTGCTCATACAGGCGGACGAACGCCTCTTTCACCGCAAAGAGAGCCGCTCGTCCATGGTGAAGTATTCGCGCGACCAGTCGACGCTCGCGCCCAGCCGCTTCATCTGGTCCAGAATCGCGCCGCCGTATTCGCCGCGCCATTCCCACACGCGCTCGACGAAGGCTTCACGGCCCAGCTGCTGACGGGTCTTTCCTTCGTTTGTCAGCTGCCGCTCGACCATCATCTGGGTCGCAATCCCGGCGTGATCCGTGCCCGGAACCCACACCGACAGCTCGCCGCGCATGCGATGCCACCGGGTCAGGATGTCCATTTCCGTCTGGTTCAGCATGTGCCCCATGTGGAGCCGGCCGGTGACGTTCGGCGGAGGCAGCAGCATCGAAAACACGCTGCCATGGGGAGCAGCAGGGTCAGGCGTAGGAGCTGAAAAAATCTGCTCGCGCACCCAGTACTCTGCCCAGCGGTTTTCAATGGCAGTGGGATCGTAGGCTTTGGGGAGATCGCGGGGCATGTTGGGAAGGACCGGAGGCAAATACATCCAGCCAAATTTCACGATAGCACAGCGCGTTCGCACGGACGGATTGTGCCGACGCTACTTCGGCTGAAACAACAACGGCGCAAAGTGGATCAGATTATCGCGCCACACGGGCCACTCGTGCGTCCCCGGTGTTTCGACAAAAGTGACTGGAATGTTTTTCGATCGAAGCCATGCGACCAGGTTCCGGTTGGCCGTGATCAACGGCGTCTTGCCGACATAACGATCATTCGATCCGCAGGCAATCCACAGCAGCCGCAACTGGGCCGCACTCTGCGCGTTCAGCGATGGAAAATCTCCGCTGAAATCCCGATCAAGTCCGCCGGCGCTGAACGATCCAACCCAGGCAAACGTGTCGATATGGTTCAGCCCGGTCAACAGGCTTTCCGCGCCGCCCATCGAAAGTCCGGCAATGGCGCGATCATTGCGATCCGTGGAAACGCGATACGTCGACTGCACCTGCGGTATTACTTCCGTCAGCAGGGCCTGCGTGAACCGGTCGAAATTCCTCTGGCGCAGTGGCTTGTCTTCGAAATCGGCACGCGGCCCGGTCACAATCTCCGGCGCGCCGTAGCCGAGCGGCATCACGATCAGCATGGGCCGCGTTTTGCCTTCGGCAATCAAGTTATCCAGAATGACATTCGCCCGCCCCACCGCTGTCCAGCCCTGCGCATCGTCGGTGTAGCCATGCAGCAGGTAAAGCACAGGGTATTTCGTATCCGCGCGTGGGTCGTACCCCGGCGGAGTGTATACGAAGTAATCGCGCCGGTCGCCGATAATTGCGGATTTATAAAAGTGACGGTGCAAGATTCCATGCGGGACATCCTGCACATCCCACATCTCTGGCGTGGGGCCAGAGACCTCAAATGAATTGGACGGCGATCGCAGATTCGGAACGATCGTCGGATTGGCGGGGTCGAGCAGCGAAACTCCGTCCGCCTGGAACTGATAGGAGTAAATCTCAGGTTCCAATGGCCCGACTGTGATGCTCCACAGGCCTTCGCTGTTTTTCTCCATGGGCATCGGATGGGCGACGCCGCCGAGAACCAGTTCTACGTTCTTCGCGCCTGGATCGAGAAAATAAAACGTGACCCGGTGGTCGGCATGAACTTCAGGAGTTTGCGGGACCTCCGGATTCGTTGCATGTTTAGCGACTTGCTGGGCGTTCACGCTCCACCCGGCAAACAGAATCAGCAGAAACACGCCCAGGAAGCTGCGCAGCAGAGATGGAGTCCAAAGCCGTGAGTGTCCCAACTTACCTCCGCCAGTTCTGAACGATTCGGTCTAGAAAAGTTTGTGCAGGCCTTTTTTCTTCTTGTGAGTGCTCGACGATTCATCGCCGCTGCTGAATTTCGGCTTCGGATTTTTCTTCTTTTTCTTGCCAGCCGCAGCGGTGCTTTGGCCGACAGTGTTCTCCGGATGTGCGCTCGGCGGGACGTCGTTCACCTGTGCGGGGGCTTCGGCCGCCTTACTCGGCGCCGGCAAGGGGGTCGTGTCTTTGGGCGCGACGGTTGGCAATCCGCCGTTGTCTTTCGTGGCCGAAGGCCACTCGGCAGGCTGACCATTGGCATTGTCGGGAACCGCCGGAACTGCCGGCGGCGGAGGATTGCCTGTATTCGGCACCGTTCCCGCGGGAGGTTGCACGGCATTCTCTGGAGCCCCCGGGGCCGTACCGGTGTTGGCGCCATTCGAATCGACCACACCACCGTTCACATTGTTATCGCCGGAGAGATCATGCATTTCGAGTGCATTGGCCGGTGCGTTCGTGGCCGGAGTACTGGGGGCGCCCATCGCTGTTGCCGAAGGTTGGGTGCTGCCGTTGCTCCCCAGGGTGACGGCGCTCACGTTATTGGAAGCGCCTGCGAGGACGGGTGCAGGTTTGCCATCCGGCTTGACTGCCCATTGCACATCGGCCATGGATGATTTCACCACCGCCGGAGCGATGATCTGTGTCGAGTCGGCAAGGCTCGGTTCACCGACCCGGGCCGCCTGCACAACCGAAGGCCGCGCCGTAATCAACAGAACCGTCCTGTACTTGAGATTTACCGGAGCGCGGCTTTGTTCAATCGCGGAACTGGCTGCTACTTCCTGCTGGCTCGGCTGGGGAACTGGTTGACCGAGCGCCTCCAGCCGGTCTCGCGCATCATCGACATGGGGCGCCATCGGGTACTCCAGGATGACACGGTCATAGGCTTGGGAGGCGCGCTTGGTATACAGCGTTTTTCAGTCGCTCTTTGGCCGCCGGGTCCAGGCGAAGATTTGCAATGTTGCGCGCCTGTGCGGCATACGCATCCCCTACGTCAATCAATGCCTCGTCGACGCGGCTGTAGACCGGATAGCTGTCGACGATGGATTGCAGGCGGGCAATCGAAGCGGCGTAGTTCATCCGCGTCTGGTAGAACGCTCCAATCGCAAATTCATGATCGCCCAGAACTTCCTGCACCTCCCGCAACCGCTGCTTGGCCTGCGGAATCAGGCTTGAGTCCGGATACTGCAGGATCATCGCCCGGTATTCTTCCTGCGCACGGACGGCATTGGTAGGGTCGCGGTCCGGCTTCTGCATCTGCTTGTAGTAAATGTCCGCCACTTTCATCTGCGCTTCGGCGGCCTCCGGTTTATCCGGGAAAAAGGTGATGAAGTCCTTATATTCTTCTTCGGCCTGCTGCAGGGCTGCCGTTCCACCCTCCTTGTACCAGGTGTCGCCGATAGCCAGCTTGGCGCGCATCGCGTATTCGGATTCAGGATAGGTATTCAGCAGGGTCTGCAGATCCAGCCGGGCAATATCGAACTTGCCCTTCTTCAGCGCCACCATGGCGCGGTCGAACAATTCCTTGTCGGGCTGCTGGGAAGCGACGCTGGCGAGCGCATCGTCCTTTTGCGAAAGCGGCTTGTTCTTGCGGTGGAAGATTCCCGCGTGGGCAACGCTTCCGCCCAGTGCGGCCAACAGACAGAACGTGCCATAACGACGGAATGTACGTTTCAGAAAACGACTCATGATCTACTTCACCCTCCGCAGACGGTTGCGCCTGGCTATGGCTCGCCGGACGTCTGCGATTCTCCGGCTGCTTAGAATTATTTGCCCACTTGCCGGGTCGAGGCAAGGATTCACCCGCTGCAATGCGCGCGGTCCGCAGCAGCTTGCGCGCATTTTCTTCAGCATTTCCCTCGCCAAATACCGCATTGCCGGCCACCAGCAGGTCCGCGCCCGCTTCCACTACCTGGACGATGGTATCTTCGGCCACGCCGCCATCGACTTCCACGCGATAGTCTAAACCCAACTCGTCGCGCAGTGCGCACAGCCGCCGTATCTTACCCAGCGAAAACGGAATGAAGTTCTGCCCACCGAACCCCGGATTCACGCTCATCACCAGAACGTGGTGCACCATGGGCAGAATGTCGATCAGCAGATCCACCCGGGTCGCGGGATTGATGACCACCGCCGGCCGCATTCCGTGCTGCGCAATCAACTCCAGCGAGCGATGCAGATGCCTGCAGGCCTCGTAATGCACGCTCACCCAGTTCGCCCCCGCATCGGCCAGCGCGGGAATAAATTCGTCCGGATTCTCGATCATCAGATGGCAATCGAGGGGGAGCTTCGTCACCTTCCGCACAGACGCCACCACCGGCGGACCAAGGGTGATATTGGGCACGAAATGGCCATCCATCACATCCAGATGGATGACGGTTCCACCACCGCGCTCGGCGGCCTGGATCTGGTCAGCCAAATGCGCGAAGTCGGCGGAAAGAATTGAGGGTACAAGCTCCACCACGGTGTTTTTAGTCTATCAGCGGAGCAAGGCCAAATAGATACCGGAAGCCAGGGTGCCTCCCGGGTCTTGCTTCGGAGACCTGGGGCACAAGTCCCCGCAGGATGAAATCAGTGCGGGCAGGGAACTTGCCCACCGGTCCGCAACAGCGTCCATCCCTCCGCCGCAGCCCGCGCCTGTTCCCGGCAGGGCAACAAAAAATAAACGGGGTGCGGAGTGAACGGATTGCCCACCTCGCTGCCCGGCACCACGCCCAGGATCGGATAGTGATCTTCCAGGTCACGCGGCAGCCATGTCTCGTCAGCGAGAGCCTGCGCGGGCATGCCGTCGAATGCAATTGCGTCGAACTTTTCTCCATCAATCTCGGTTCGAATTTCCTCCAGCACTAATTGATGGATCCGCGGAATGTCGGGACGCAGGGCGTCATGCAGCGCGGCGACATCCGGGCGCCAGGACTTGCCTGCCAGAACCGCCTCATACGGATGACTGGGGACAAATACATCGCCGGGAAACGTGCGCGCCCAGGCAACCAACTCGTTCTCCGAGCCAGCGACATAAGGGTGAGGAACAAAATCGCGCGGGTTATAAACCCAGCTGACGAGCGGAATGACAGCGACGGCCAGCAGCAGCACGCGCGCCGCCTCCCGGCCGCCTTCGAGTGCGAACGAGCTGTCGATGCGCCCGAAAGAAATTCCAAAGATGACGGCAAGCACCGCATACATCGGCATCGCGGTATTCAGGGTCGCGCCCGCATGCGCCTGCAGAAACCAGCAGAGCCCAAAGGAAGAAATCGCGGCCAGCAGATAAAACCGCGCCACCGAATGATTTGCAATCAAGCTGCGCGTCGTCAAAGGCATGCGAGCCCAGGCAACCGCCGCAATCAGAACTGCGACTCCAAAGGGCGCAATCAGTTGCGAAAAAATAAAGAACACAGCCGGGCGCCCCAGCAGATCCGCATTGGCGTGCGGCACCGTAAATGCATAGAACCGGAACCAGCCGCGTGTCGTAAAGTTCAGCAGCCGCCGTGCTCGCGCCCACCATCAGCAGAAAGCTTCCCAGTCCAATCAATACCCGTCGAGGCCGCTTCCAGTCGAAGCAGAGCATAACCACCGCAACCGGGAAGATCGTCTGCTTGGCCAGAAATGTTAGCGTCCATGCCACCGCGGCCACCACCGGATGCAGCCGCGATCCGCTCAGGCGCGTGCACAACAGCGCCAGCAGCAGCAGGAAAATGTAAAACGAATCCAGTCGCCCCAGGTCGAACCACTCACGTGTCCACGGATACGCCGCGGCATAGAGGCCAACGCCGGCCAGCGCTGCCAGATTCCTGCGCCTCCGCGTCCCACCCGAATCCAGCAATACAAAAGCGTAAATCAGCGCAAACGCCCCGCATGTGCTCAGTAATGAGACCAGTCGCAAGGCCAGAAACCCCGGACCCAGCAGGCGCACCGCCCATCCGCATACGTAGTAGTACGCGGGCGCATACATATATGGAATGAAGTGAAAGCTGGGTCGCGCGTAGAGCGGCAGCCCTTTAGCCACCCGCATCGTCCCCAGCAGCATCGAGCCTTCCAATTGCTCCAGCGGGAAGGGATAGTGCAACCGCCCCAGGGCCGCAATCAGGAACAGCGCAATCTCAATCAGCGCCGCCGCTCCTACCAGTACCTCGATCCGCACCCGCCAGCGGCTCCATGCTGTTCCCGAAGCCTGTCCGCTTCCCTCAGCGGCGGCGGACTCCCGGCGCAACCCCGATTCAGTCACGCAGCGCGGCCCTCGAGCAAATCCGATATCGAAAGCCGGGTTTCCCAGATCCCGTTTTTGAGATCAGGGTAAGCACGTCTAAGCGTAATCAGCACGCTATTGACTGGCGTGGTCATATTTCTCCAGCCATTTCAGCTCATCCCGCACCTTGATGTATCCATGCCACGGATTGTTCGCCAGCCCATGGCCTTCGCCCGGGAACACCAGGAACGCATGCGGAACCTTTTCCGTTTCGAGGGCGCGCTCGAACAGATAACCCTCTTCCGCGGCCACGCGGATATCTGCGCCACCGATGACATCATGCACGGGTGTCTTGACCGTTTCGAAGCGGAACAGCGCCGCTTCACTCTGGTACCGGGCCGGCTGCTCCCATGGCAGGCCGCCCAGAACGTAGGCATCGTCATACGACATATCGTCATTGCCCCAGTTGGCGGCATGTTCCACGGCGCCCGCGCCCGAAACAGCGGAGCGGAAGCGCGTGGTCTGCGTGATTAGCCAGTTGGTCATGTATCCACCGTAGCTGTAGCCGCCAACCGCAAGATGGTTGGGATCGGCAATGCCATCGGCAACCAGCTTGTCGACGCCCGCCAGGATGTCTCTGCCCGGAAGAGATACAATCTCCGGCCGGATCGCCAGCTCAAATCGATCGCCATAGCCGCTGGAGCCGCGATAGTTGGGGCGAAAGACCAGCCAGTTGTTGTCCGCGGCCAGCTCGGCCCAGTCATACCAGTCGGCGCCGAAACTGTTGCCATCGGCATCCGCCGGTCCGCCGTGGATCAGCGTGAACATGCGCAGATGTTTCTGGCCGAATTTTCCCGGCGGATACAAGAGCACGCCTTCGATCGGAGTGCCGTCAGTAGATTTCCAGCGGTACACCGTCCATCGGGGAAGCGCGCGTTCCGTGAACAGTTTGATTGAAATGCGTGATCGGCTTGGCCTGGGCAAGGTGCGCGGAGTCCTCCGCCAGGTACACCTCTCCAGGCTCGTCAATAGCAGAGTGGACAAACAGCACCCGCGGCGTGCCTTTCGCCGTCACCACGCGACCATAGCTGCCCGGCGACGCCCGGCAGCTTGCTGGATCTTTGTCCATCCGAGCGATCGGAAACCCGGTAGAGCTGCGTTTCAACGCTCTTTAAGCCCTGCCCCAGCAGGCCGCCGTTGGGAGCGACCGCGTATCCATCCCAGCTTCCGCCAAAGTCGCTGCCGAGCCGCCTGGTATTTCCACTTGCCGGATCCATGGCGTACAAGCGGCCTTGCACATCTTCATAGGCTTGCTCCGCCGACCCTGACGCGGCGGGCACCATGAAATAAAGCGTCTTGCTATCCCGGCTCCAGCGAAGTTCGTTTTCGTAACGCCTGGTTATGCGTCAGTTGACGCGGAGTTGCATTTTTCGCGTCCGCGGGAACGGAGAAGATCTCATACTGCGCGGGATTTTCCTGACGGTTCGAGCACCGAACGGCTTTCAAATGCCAGCGTGCTTCCATCGGGCGAAGCCGTCATCTCAGTGATCGCCAGCGGACTCTGCGCGACCACGATTGCATCGGCAGGCAGCGGGAGCTTTTTCTCGTCGTCGTCTTTCGGCGCCGCGTCGGAAGCCAGCAGATGCTTGGGCTTCGGCACGGCGCTTGCCAGAGGCACGCGAAGAATGTCATCTCCCCGCCGCTGATCGCGCCAGCGCACGGTGTCTTTCCATGTCTCCTTCTTCGCCTTCTCGGCGTCTTTTGAAATCGGTTGCTGCGTGGCGATAAAGATCGCATTTCCATCGCCCGACCACGTGTACGCGTCCACGCTCAGCGGCTCCTGGTACAGAGGAAATGCGCCGCCGCCGGCTGCCGGCAAAATCCACACGCGCTCGACGGCGTCTTTCTCGGCCTGTCCCTCAGCGATCAGCGGACGGTTCGAGAGAAACGCGATGTAATTCCCATCCGGCGAATAATGCGGATCTGCTGTCGTGTCCGGTCGTGGCCAGCGGGGTAAGGGAATTGTCCTTCGCATGCCACATCCACAGATCGTCGCGGAAGCGGTTCTGCTTCCAGTCCGCCCGCTTCGTGCCGATGACGGCCGTGCTGCCGTCGGGAGCCAGCGCTAATCCGTGGATTTCGATGTAGCTGAAGAACTCGTCCAGACTGATCGGCGGCTTTGCGCTTGCCGCCTTGCTGCTCTCGGCCAGACAGGCCAGAGTGGACAACGCAATCGCGCCGAGCGACAGAAGGCCGAAGCCAGCGAGACGACAGCGGGAGCCGGTGCTGAAGGGTCTTCATGCAAGTGGAAAAAATCGTATCACAGCGCAAGGGAGTCCTTGGCTGGCGCTTGCGAGGAGATATTCTGGGAAAGATCGAGATGCTCCGTCTGCCCACAGAACACACGGGAAATACCGCGCAGAACTTGCGATAAGGGAAAATTGCGGGCGTCGTCACGAAAAAAGATTTCCCCGGTGCGCTGCGCTGGCGGCCGATAGTACCAGCGTGCCAGCAGCGACAAATGCTCGCTTAACTCGCCCGGCGGAAATCGACAGCCGCGTTCTTGAGCTTCCAATTCCTCCAATATCGCTTGCAGCCGCTGCTCCAGTTGGCCGCGCGGCAATCTGCCTGCCCTGTGTGTTGCAAAAGCATCCGGCACAGGTGCCGCTTCCAGCGGTGTCGGTTCCAGCAGAGTGGGATGTGCGAATAGAGAAGTGGAACCGGCGCGCTCATTCGGATGGCGCATCCCTTCCACCGAATAAAAATCCCGGCCCCAGGATCCTGCCGCCGCGAACCAGAAAAACGGCGACATGTGTGGCCTCCGATCGAAGCGCCCGGTTCGATAATTTCTCTGTTTTCGCGGATGCCGGCGCGCCTTGCATTCCCTGCTGCGCCGCAGGTTGAACAATGATCGCGTCCAGCTCGCTGATCGGGCGCACCAGCGGCGCAGCCTGCTGGGCGACCGCCCGCATTTTTTCAATCCGCTGATGCAGCCGGGCAGCCTGTTCAAAGTCCAGCGCCGCCGAAGCCGCCTCCCGCTCTTTTTCGAGCCGAGCAATCGTCGAGCCGCCGCGTGTAGCAAAGTATTCCCGCACCCGTTCCGTTTCCTCCGCGTATCGTTCATCGGTGCAGCCGCGGAAACATGGCGCCAGGCACATCTTCATTTCCGAGTAGACGCAGCCCGGAAAGGCCGGGTCGGGATCGAGCTCCGGCGTGCAGCGCCGCAATTCGAAAAAGTTCAGCGACTCATCCAGAAACCGCTCCGCCGCCGCTCTCGAAGCAAACGGTCCATAGGTCGAAGCCAGCGCGCGCTGGGTCAGGCGGTTGGTGACATAGACGCGGGGATATGGATTCTCCGAGGCCAGCCGCAACAGTGCGGGCGGGCGCAGATGCAGCCGTTCCTTGGCGCGGTCTCCGAAAAATTCGCGGGTCGCCCGCAGCAGCAACAGAGAGGTCGCGAATTGCGAGCCGGTTTCCGAATACTCCAGGCGCGCCACTCGGCCGCCCAGGTGCAGCCGTTTGCTGGCCCCCAGCGAGGATGTGGATGCGGATTGTGGCGCGAGCAGCCGATGCATCCGCCGCCGCAGGTTCGCGGTCTTCGAGATATACGGTTCGCTCTGCGCATCATGACCGAACAGTGCAAACACGGCTGCACGGTCCGGCACCATCTTCAGCCAGTCGTCAAATGCGGTTTCCGGCACAGCCAGCGAATACTCAAACACAGCCCGATTGTATCGGCTCTGGTCTGCTCCACGACAGCGGACGCGCTGCCCGGCTGGCTGCAGAAGACGTTTGTTGCAGATTGGAAATAGTTCGAGAGACTAAGCTTTTCTGGAATCCGATTTTGCTGGACTCGCGGTCGAACCCGCAGCAGCGCCGGAACTGCTTCCGCCAGAACTCGACTGCGAGTCACCGTTACTGGTACTGGACGTGCCGGCTGATGCGGAATCGCTCGATGATTTTGCTCCGCCGGCGCTCTCGCCTTCCGATTTGCCGGAGGCCGTGTCCGACTTGCCTTCCGCCTTCTCGCCGGCGCCATCCGCAGATCTTGGATTTTGCGCCGGATTTCGCGTAATCGTTCACATACCACCCGGCGCCTTTGAACTGGATCGCCGGCGCGGAGATCACCCGCTCCAGTTCTCCGCCGCATCTCGGGCAAACCTTCTGATGCGGCGCGCTGAAACTCTGAATCTTCTCCAGGCGCTGGTGGCACTGCCTGCATTCGTACTCATATAACGGCATGAACGGGAAACCTCGCTGCTGATGATAAGCGTCTTGCGTGAGATGCTGCGGAGTCTTGTTATTTCACTTTTACCAGCCGCACGCTGCTGATGGCATCCAGTGCCTCCAAAGCTACCAGAGCGCCTTCTGCATCTGCGAATTTTCCGTGAGCGCATCGACATGCACCACAGCCAGCGCCTCCCGCCGTCCATCTCCGCCGCTCGGCGCCTTTGGTGATCTCTGCCCGGCCCAGCGCGAAATTGGCAATGTTGATCGAGTGATCGCCCAGGATCGTGCCGATCGCGGCCGATCACTCCGGGGACGTCCCGGTTGCGGATGAACAGCAGCGTTCCATCGAGCGGCGCTTCAATATCGATGCCGTCGCAGGCCAGCAGTCTCGGAAATCTTCCATGCAGCACCGTTCCGCTGACCGTCATGCTGCCCTGCGCCGTTTGCAGCCCGGAGTGCACGGTCAGCTTCAGCATACTGCCTGCTGCCGCCGGATACGACTTCGTCCTTTTGCTCGTGGACATGAATCCCCTGGCCTGCAGCCGCGGAGGATGCATTGATCCGGTTCACATGCCCCGAGACTGCCAAGAAGGCCGCAGAGCGCGGCGTTGCGAATCATCTCTGTGCGCATCTCCGCCAGTGCGCCGGAGTAGGCAATGTGGACGCTTTCCACCTTTCCAGTAAAAGTCGCAGCAAGAAATTTCCCCAGCCGCTCGCCAAGCTCGATATAGGGCGCCGTCGCCGTGTACTCCTCGTACGACAACGAGGGGAAATTCACCGCATTCTGGACCACGCCGGTGGTGAGATACGCGCGCACCTGCTCGGCAATCTGGATGCCGACCGCCTCCTGTGCTTCCCCGGTCGAGCCGGCAATGTGCGGCGTCAGAATCACGTTCTCAAGCGCAAAAAAAGGCGAATCCTTCAGTGGCTCCTTGCGGAAGACATCGAGCGCCGCGCCCGCGACCTGGCCGCTCTTCAGAGCTTCGGCCAGTGCCTCTTCGACAACCAACTCGCCGCGCGCGCAATTGACGATGCGCACGCCTTTTTTCATCGCCGCCAGCGAAGTCGCGTTGATCATGCTTTCGGTTTCCGGCGTCAGCCCGACGTGCAGCGTCAGATAGTCCGCCTCGCGGAAGACTTCTTCAAGCGACGTCAGCTGTGCACCGTATTCACGGGCGATCGCCGCGCGCGCTTTTGGATTGGCCGAGACGAACGGGTCGTGGCCGATCAGTTCCATCCCGAAGACACGCGCCCGCCGCGCCACTTCGAGCCCCACCCGGCCCATGCCGACGATGCCCAGCGTCTTGCCGCGCAGCTCTGCGCCCTGCAGCGATTTCTTCTCCCAGCGCCCGTCATGCATGGTGGCATTCGCGCGCGGAACCATGCGGGCCAGATGCGATCATCAGGCCAATCGTCAGCTCCGCCACCGCCACCGCATTCGCACCCGGCGTATTCATCACCACGATCCCATTGCGGGTCGCGGCTTCCGCGTCGATATTGTCGACGCCAACACCGGCGCGGCCAATCACGCGCAGCTTGGGCGCGCTTTCAAGCAGTTTTTCGTCCACCTGCACGGCGGACCGAACGACCAGCGCGTCGGCATCGGCCAGTTCCGCGGCCAGACCGTTCTTGATCTGATCATGGGTGACAACATCCCAGTGGTCGGCATCGGCAAACACGGCCAGCGTCGCTGGCGAGACTTTTTCAGCAAGAACAACCTTCATCGTTTTATCCTCAACATGTGAATAAGTGCCATTCGACCGGAACATACGGAGCGATCGCTCAGCGGTTAGATGCGCGGAACCGGGTGCCCCAGGTCTCGCTTCTGAGACCTGGGTTGGTAAGGAAACGCTACCGCACAGCGGCGACAGTCTCCAGCGTAGCGGGAGAAGCATCTGCAGATGCGGAACTCTTCGCAGCATGAATACGTCGCGCGAATTCTTTCTGCGCCGCCGTCAGCGCATCTCCCAGCTGCGAATCCCTTCACACGCAGCGTGTCCGCCGTAACCTGTTCGAGCGCGCCCAGCAGCGCCAGCGTATCCAGCGGATCGAAAAATCCCAGGTGCGCGATGCGGAAAATCTGGCCCTTCATCTCGCCTTGACCATTGGTGATCACGGCGCCGAAACGCGATTTCAGCTCCTTCACGATAACTCCGGAATCGACGCCCTCGGGCGGCAGCACGGCGGTTACAGCGGCGGCCGGCGCTGTGGGCGCGAACAGGCGCATGCCCAGTGCAGGAACCGCGGCGCGCGTCATGGCGGCGCAGGTCTCAGCGTTTTCGACCAGCAGCACGCGTCCTCGCGCCAGGTCGCCGTCCGCCTGCGCGGCAATGTAGTCGAGCGCCGCTCCCAGGGCGGCAATCAGCGCCACCCCGGGCGTATAGGCGGACTCGCCGTTTTGTCGCCGCCTTCCGCTCCTTGCGCAGATCGAAATAATAGCGCGGATTTTTCGTCGTCTCCATGCGCTTCCAGGCACGCTCGCTGGCGGCAAGATACGCCAGGCCCGGCGGAATCATCACCGCCTTCTGCGATCCGCCAATCAGCACGTCGATGCCCCAGGCATCCATGTCGAGGTGCGTGGTGCCAAGGCCGGTAATCGCGTCCACCACCAGCAAGCGCCTCGCTGCCGGAGGAGCGCAGCAACTCCGCCACCGCCTGCACATCGTGGCGCACGCCGGTCGAGGTCTCCGTCGCCTGCATCAACACCAGGCGGGTGTCGTCGCGCAGAGCCTTCTTGATCGCGTCGAGCGAAAACGTCTCGCCATAGGGCACGCTGACCACATCCGGCTGGCAGCCAAACGCCTTCGCCAGCCCGGTCCAGCGCTCGCCGAATTTTCCAGCCGCCAGCACCAGCACCCGGTCGCCGGGAGAGGTCAGATTCGTTACCGACGCTTCCATCGCGCCGGTGCCGGAACTGGTCAGCAGAATCACATCGTTCTGCGTCCCGATAAACGTGCGCAACTGGCCGAGCACGCGCTGATACAGCGCGCGAAACTCCGGCGTGCGGTGGTGAATATCGGCGGCGGCCATGGCAAACTGCGCAGCCGGCAGCAGAGGCGTGGGACCGGGGGTGAAGAGGCGAGTTTTGCGGAAGGTTTCCTGTGGCATAATCTGATTTTACTGAAACCAGAAACGGGGCGCTCACCTTCTATACTGAGAGATTGGTTTATTTTTCATTAACATAGTGTTCAGAGGGAGAACAAGATGAGCCTGACCGAGAAGGTGAACCAGGACATAGTGGCGGCGATGAAGGCGCGGGAAGCAGACCGCCTATCGACGCTGCGCATGATGAAAACGGCGCTGAAAAACAAGGAAATCGACAAACGCGCCCCACTGACCGACGCCGAGGCCGCCCAGATTCTGACGACGCTGGTGAAACAGCGGCGCGATTCCATCGAGCAATTTACCAAAGGCAACCGTCCGGAACTGGCCGCCAAAGAGGCCGCCGAAATTCCCATCATCGAAAGCTACATGCCCAAGGCCGCCGGCGAAGATCAGATTCGCGCGATGGTCGAAGCGACCTCGCGGAGATGTCGACCGGCGGACAAAATCCCTCCTTAAAAGATATGGGCGCGGTGATGAAAGATGTGCAGGCCAAGATTCAGGCCGTGGGTCTGCGGGCCGAAGGCAAACAGGTCAGCGAACTGGTGAAGGCGGCGCTGGCTGCGTCGTAGGAATTTGCGATTTATCGCTGCATATGCATCTGTTCTTGAGAGTGGTAGGCATCGTCCTGCATTACTTTTACGCCGCGCCATCCCCAATAGACCTTGTGATGCTGAATGAGTCCTGCGTCGTTCAATTCCATCACTTCGACAAAATCCATCTGTTCGCCGTTCGGAGCTTCGCGCGGGTACTCCCACATCAACGTATGGCCATTGGTGAAGTAGCCACGCCGGTAATATTCGCGTAATGCGGGCTTGCGTTCGGCCACAATTTCGAAAAACGGTCCCATCTCCGCGTGACCGCGGCAGACACCATCCTGCTTCCCAAGCAGATGCGGAATCAGCGGACTCTCAATGACTCCATCTTCTGCATACAGCGCCAGCAATGCTTTCCAATCGTTGGCGGATAGCGCCTTGTCCCATTCCATATACATACGTTCCACGTGAGCGTCGGTTGGATCAGCAAGCCTATGGTTATCCATCTTTTCGTTCTTCCTTTTCTGCATAGGAGGACGGAATGGATGGCGAAGGATGCTCGCAGATATTTTGGGTTGCAAGCAAGGCTGGACTATTTCTCGCGAGGCGGTGAAGCTCGCTGACCTAGCGCCTTTTCCGGCATCACCACGACAATCGTCCCTTCCGGAATCGACCCTTCCAGCAGAGAAATCTTTCCTCCTTTGACGATGCCGCGCAAAGGGCGCACCGCAGGCGCGACCGCGCTGGAAGCGATCGCAGACGGTCCGCCAGCCTCCGGCTTCCGCCGCATCCCCCGGTCCATGGCCTGGTTGGCCAGCTCATCGGCTTTCTTGTTCTTCCCGCGCAACACATGCTCAATCTGAAAGCCTTCCAGTTTCGCCGCGCGGCGCTTCGCTTCCTCATACAGCGGGCGCAGTTCCGGGCTTTGCACCCGATACTGGCCGCGCATCTGCTTCACCATCAGCTCGGAATCCGAGACCACCCGCAGCCGCCCTAGCCCATGCTCCAGCGCGTATTCCAGCGCCGCCAGCAGGCCGGAATACTCGGCCACATTGTTCGTGCGCATCCCGATGAAATCGCTCAGTTCCGCCAGCGTCGCCCCGTTCTCCGCCTGCAGCACCACCCCGTAGCCGGATGGGCCGGGATTGCCCCGCGAGCCGCCATCGGTAAACGCCACCGTCCAGCCGGAGGCCCTCGCCTCGGCGGCTGCATTCGACGCCAAACAGCGACGACTGCGGCCGGGCGGAGGAAGAATCTGCTTTTAAGCTCATCGGCCCAGTGTATCGGATCGGAACCGGATCGAATGAATGGCGAGCGGCTTACCTCCGGCGAGAGATTTCGTCTTACTAAATGGAGAGACCTATGGAGCTGCCGACATCTTGCAGTTTTGCCGCTGGACGCGCCCGCCCGCCCACTACCCGCCCGTCCCCGCATACAATCGAAGTACGAGAATGTTCGCCGACAGTACAGCGCGGGTGCAGGACGCCGAATTGATCCGCGAGGCGCAGAAGGGCTCGCGCGCGGCCTTTGACGCCCTGGTGCGGCAATACGATCAGGCGGTCCTGCGCCTGGCCATGCACCTGACCGGATCGGAGCAGGACGCCCAGGATATCCACCAGGAAGCATTCCTCAAGGCGTATCGGCACATTGGCAGCTTTCGCTTCGAGTGCTCCTTCTACACCTGGATTTACCGGATCGTCACCAATCTTTGCCTCGACCATCTGCGGCGAAAGAAAACGCGGAAAGAAGATTCCGCGGTCATGATCGATGCCGCCGGCGAAGAGCACGACACCATGATCAATGTGTCGGACGACCGCGCCATGTCGAACCCGGATCGGGAGCTGGATCGCAAGATACTGAGCCGGCAGATCCAGGCGGCGCTCGAAAAACTAACTCCGCGGGAGCGGACAGTATTTGAACTGAAGCACTACCAGGGTCTGCGTTTGCGGACCATTGGCGAAATGCTGAACACAACGGAAGAAACAGCGAAAAATACGCTGTTCCGTGCCACGCGCAAGTTGCGGATGCATCTTGCGGAGCTGCGATAGACAGGTGGTGTTGGGATGACTCGTTTCAATTTCAGGAGCAGGCCATGAAATGCAATGCCGCACAGGAACTGATTGTGCAATACATCTACGGAGAGCTGCCCGAGCAGGCTGCGACCAGCTGGAGCAGCACCTCGCGGATTGCGAACACTGCCGCAAGGAGCTGCAGGCGTATGAAGCGCTTCGGCATTCACTCTCCCTCGACCCAATCCAGGAACCCTCCCCCAGTTTTCTCGCCGAAAGCCGTATCCGGCTGGAGAATGCTTTAGATCAACTGCCCCCGCCGAGCCTGTGGCTGCGGCTGGAAACCGGCTTCTTCGGATTCTTCGCGCAGTTGCGCGCCGCGCCCGGCATGGCCATGGCTCTGGCAGTTGTCGGGACTGGGCATCGGGGCAACTGCCGGGCATTACTGGAACGGGAAACATGCGGTGGCCGCGTCGATCGGCCACCGCTCAATTCATCGGGCCCGGCGGTGCCGGGCTCGGCCCCTTCGGTCATCAAGGTAAACAGCATCGTGCAGCACCCGAACACAAAAATGGTCGAGGTGCACTTCAACCAGATGGTGCCCGCCACCGTGGAAGGTCCCATCGATGATCCCGAGGTGCGCAAGCTGCTGCTGGCGGCCACCGGAAATGCAGCCGATCCCAGGCGTGCAGAGCGACTCCGTGGGGCTGCTGGCCAGTCAATGCAAAGCCGGCCTCGACTGCGACGGCACAGCGGTGCGCACCGCGCTGATGGTGGCGCTGCGCTATGACCACGATCCCGGCGTGCGGCTGACGGCGCTCGAAGGTCTGGAGCCCTACGTCGGCCAGGATGCACACGTGCGCGACGCGGTGCTCGAAGCGCTGATGCACGATTCCTATCAGCCGATCCGCAGCCGCGCCCTGCAGATGCTGGAGCCGGTGCAGGCGGACAGCAGCGTGCGGATGGTGCTGCACACGGTTTCCACGCAGGACGGCAATCCGGCCATGCGGGAGGCTTCGCTGAAGGCGCTCGCGGCCATTCCTCCAACGGAATAATCCGCGGACGCTTCCTCGCGGAGGCGCACCAAGCTCCATGCCGACACACTATGCCTGCGGGATTACCCGAGTCCGGAGGGTTACAATAGCGAACTGATACTTCGAGTATCCATGAAACTGCGATCTCTACAATCGAGGGCCGGCTGCATGGCGCTTGCTGGCGTTTTCGGTCTTGGCTGCCGGACCGGCGGGCGCCATCGCCAGCTTTCACCATCACGGCGGCGGTTATCTGGGGGTGGACTTCGAAAACCTCACCAGCCAGCAAAGAGCGAAGCTGGACGCGCCTCCCAAGGAAGGCGTCGCCATTGCGGCAGTCGATCATGACGCCCCCGCCGGCAAAGCCGGCCTGCGCTCGAACGATGTCATCGTCAAACTGGATGGCAGCCGGGCGCAGCACGCCGAAGACCTGCGAGAGGCGCTGCATAAAATGGACCCCGGCCAGACCGTGGTGCTGGATATTCTGCGCGACCATCTGCGTTTCAGGTCAGCATCGTGCTCGCCGACCGCAAGACCATCGAGCAGGAGGCATGGTCGCAGCACTACACCGTGCCCGACCCTGCTCCTCCACCCGCGCAGCCGACCGGATTTCTCGGCGCCGTGCCGCGGAGATCGGCAAAACCTTCAGCTCCAATGGCGGCCTGATGAGCTATATCCCCGGCACGCTGCCCTATACGGGGATCATGTTCGATGTGATGAATCCGCAGTTGGCCCGGTATTTCGGCCTGAAGAACTCAACCGGGCTGCTGGTGAAAAGCATCGATCCCGACAGCCCGGGACTGCGCGCTGGATTGCAGGCCGGGGATGTGATCTGCAAGGCCAACGATGCACCCATGATCTCCCGCAGCCGATGGAACCACATATTGAAAGACAATCGGCACGATGCCATCAAGCTGAAAATCCTGCGCCACCGGCAGCCGCAGATTCTGCTGTTGACTCTGGCCGCCAGCAAATCCTGAATCACGCGTGCACTCGCAGGTTGCGCGCGGCATGGTCCGGCGTCCGATTCCGGCATCTAATCGCATGCTCCGCACGCTCCTGTTCGCCTGGATGCAGCTGTGATTCAATAAAAGAGATGGCTTCACAGTCCCCCAGCCTCGCTCGACGCCGAAAAGCCGCCGCCCGCCGGGTGCGCGAGCTGGCCTCGATCGGCCATGCGCTGGCCTCGACCAGCCATCCCTACATGGCGCATATCGTGCCCATGCGGCGCTGCAATCTTGCCTGCACCTACTGCAATGAGTTTGACGATGTTTCCAGCCCGGTTCCGCTCGCCGAAATGCTGCCCGCATCGACCATCTGGCGCGGCTTGGAACCAGCGTCATCACCATCTCCGGCGGCGAGCCGCTGCTGCATCCCGAGCTCGACCAGATCATCGCCCGCATCCGCCACCACGGCCGCATCGCCGGCATGATCACCAACGGCTATCTGCTGGTGCCGGACCGCATCGCGCGGCTGAACCGCGCCGGACTCGATCACATGCAGATTTCCATCGACAACGTGCAGCCGGATGAGGTCTCGAAGAAGAGCCTGAAAGTTCTCGACAAGAAACTGCAGATGCTCGCCGAACACGCCGACTTCCACGTCAACATCAATTCCGTCGTCGGCGGCGGCATCAAGTATCCGCAGGACGCATTGACGATTGCGCGCCGCGCGCTGGAGCTGGGATTTACCTCCACCATCGGCATCATCCACGACGGCGACGGCCAGCTAAAGCCCTTGCGCGAAGAAGAACGCGAAGATTTTTTATCAGGTGAGGGAACTGAGCAAGCGGAATTACTCCCGCTTCAATCATTTTCAGGAAGCCATCGCCAATGGCGAGCCGAACGACTGGCGCTGCCGCGCCGGATCGCGCTATCTGTACATCTGCGAAAACGGACTGGTGCATTATTGCTCGCAGCAGCGCGGCTGGCCGGGAACGCCGCTATCCGAATACCGGCGCGAAGATGTCGAGCGGGAATTTCTGACCCAGAAGACCTGCGCCCCCAACTGCACCATCTCCTGCGTCCACCAGGTTTCCTACATCGACCACTGGCGCGCCCCGCAGACCTCGAAGACCTCTCCCGGCCTGCCGCCAGAGCAGCCGCCGGAACTCGTCAATATCCAGATGTGAGGTCATCGGCAGAGTCGGTACCCGAAGCTACTTCTCCGCTTTTGCGCGGCTTTGCGCTTCGCCACCCATCCCGGCTTTATCGTCTGCCGCGCTCGGCCCAGCGCCAGCGCGCCGGAAGGAACCGGCTTCGGTGATGCAGGAGGCGGCGGCCACATAGCTGTTCTCTTCGAGCGTGACCGGCGCGACCAGCGTCGAATTGCTGCCGACAAAAACGCCGTCGCCAATCTCTGTCGGATGCTTGTCCGTGCCGTCGTAATTGCAGGTGATCACGCCGGCGCCGATGTTGCAGCCGGAACCGATGCTCCGCATCTCCCAGGTAGGCCAGATGATTGGCCTTCGACCGCTCGCCCAGGCGGGTCTTCTTTGTCTCGACGAAGTTGCCGACGTGCGCCTCGCGTCCGATGTGGCTCTCCGGCCGCAGATGGGCAAAGGGCCCGATGAACGCGCCCGTCCTCGACGACCGCCTCATCCAGCACGCAGCTGATTGCGCACCAGCACATTGTTTCCCAGGGTCGAATTCTGGATCACGGAGTAGGAGCGGATACGGCAATCCTCCCCGATGCGGGTGTTCCCGAGCAGCTGCACAAACGGCTCAATGACAGTGTCCTGTCCGATTGACACGCATGCTGTCAATTAGACAGGTTTCCGGCCGGAAAATGGTGACTCCCTCGGCCATCAGACGGCGCGCCGTCGCCAGCCGCAGGGCGGCATCGAGCTGCATCATTTCGGCAATCGTGTTCGCCCCCAGCACCTCCGTCGCGTCGCCGGTTTCAAGCGCCACCACCCGCTCGCCGGCCGCCCGCAGAATGGCCGCCATGTCGGTCAGGTAATACTCGCCATGGGCATTGTTCGCGGAGAGCGAATCGATATGCCGGTAGAGCGTTTCGGTGTGGAATGCATAAATGCCCGGAGTTGATTTCGCCGATCTTCTGCTGCTCCGGCGTTAACGCCTTTTGCTCGACGATCGCCGCTACATCCGCGCCTGTGGGCGATACCCGCACAATCCGTCCGTATCCGAATGGATTCTCCGGACGAGCGGTCAGGATGGTCATGGCCGCGTGCTGTTTCTGATGAAAATCGCGCAGCCGCTCGATGGTCTCCGGGCGGATCAGCGGCACGTCTCCGGACAGCACCAGCAGATCGCTGTAATCCGCCTACGGCCTCGCGCAGACATCTGAACCGCATGGCCGGTGCCGAGCTGCTCGGGTCTGCCGCACGAAATCGCACGCCGCTTCCGCCAACCAGCCGCTCGACCTCGTCCGCCTGGTGGCCGACGACGACGAAAACCTGCTCCGGCGGCGCACTCTGCAGCACGGCGTCGAGTACATGTTGCAGCAGGGGCTTCCCGCCAATCGAATGCAGGACTTTGGCGCGTTTCGATTTGAGCCGCGTGCCCTTGCCGGCAGCCAGAATTGCAATCGCAAAACGGTTTCGCTTCCATCACCCCAATCGTCTCACAGCGCTGGAATTCTCCCTATAGGCAGGTGGATTTGCAAATTCCGGATAGCACCGAACGGGCTGGAGAAATATCCGCGCGTTCTGTAGCATCCAATCAAGACGCCTTGTGGTGGAACTGATCCCGAAGATGGATGTTGTCGCCGGGATCAGAAATCTCTTGTCGGTAGAAGGATCAGACTATGCGCCTCGGCAGCCGCGGTAATTTCAGAGTTCTGCTCGTCCTTTGTGGTTTATCCCTGGCGTGCCTCGTGGGATGCAGCGGCTGCGGCTCCAGCTCGAGCTCGTCTGCCGGTACCACCAGCACCACCGGCACTACGGGGACCGGCTCAGGCGGCTCCGGCTCGTCTACACCGGGTACGGTTTCGGTGCTGACGTATCACAATGACAATGCGCGTACCGGGCAGAATACCCAGGAAACGGCACTGACGACCGCCAACGTGAACTCCAATTCCTTCGGCAAGGTGGGCTTCTACGCGGTCGATGGCAAAGTCGATGCGGAACCGCTCTATGTGCCTGCGGAGACCATCGGCGGCGCGACCCATAACGTGCTTTACGTGGTGACGGAGAACGATTCCGCGTATGCCTTTGACGCCGATAACGGCACGGCGCTGTGGCATGTCTCCGCCGCTGGCCCGAATGAAACGCCGAGCGATCCGCGTAACTGCAGCCAGGTAACGCCGCAGATCGGCATCACCAACACGCCGGTCATCGACCCCAAGGCCGGCCCGCATGGCACCATCTTTTTCGTTGCGGCGTCGAAGGACAGCTCCGGCAATTATCACCAGCGCCTCCATGCGCTCGATCTGACCACGGGCGCGGAGCAGTCCGGAAGCCCGGTGACCATCCAGGCGACCTATCCCAGCATGGGACCGCAGAGTCATAACAACCAGATTGTCTTCGACCCGGCGCAATATAACGATCGCGCCGGGCTGCTGCTGTTGAATGGCGTTATTTATATCGCATGGGGGTCTCATTGCGATATTGATCCCTATACCGGCTGGGTGATGGGATACAACGAAGACAACCTGGCGCAGACCAGCGTGCTGGATGTGACGCCGAACGGGTCGGAAGGAGCGTTCTGGAATTCCGGCGCCGGGCCCGCTGCGGACTCAAACGGGAACATCTACCTGCTGACCGGCAACGGGACCTTCGACACTGCGCTGAACTCCAGCGGATTTCCTTCGAAGGGCGATTATGGGAACGCGTTTTTGAAGCTGTCGACCAACGCGCAGCAAGCTGGCAGTGGCGGATTACTTCAATATGTCGAACACCGGCGCGGAGTCGAACGCGGATCAGGACCTCGGCTCGGGTGGAGACTTGCTCCTGCCCGATGAGACCGACGCATCGGGTACCGTGCGTCACCTCGCGGTTGGAGCGGGCAAGGACGAAAACATCTACGTCGTCGATCGCGACAATCTGGGCAAGTTCAATTCCAACAGCAACAACATCTACCAGGAGTTGCCGAAAGGGCTCAACGGCGGCGAGTTCGCCATGCCAGCCTACTGGAACAACACCGTCTATTACGGCGCGGTTGGAGATGTGATCCGCGCCTTTCCCATTTCTCAGGCCAAACTCGCGACCAGCCCCAGCTCGCAGAGCAGCCATTCATTTCCCTATCCGGGAGCAACGCCGGGCGTTTCCTCCAACGGCACATCGAACGGAATTGTCTGGGTGGAAGATAACAGCAACCCCGCGGTGCTGTACGCTTACGACGCGACCAATCTAGGGCATGAGTTATACGACAGCAACCAGGCCGCGAACGGACGCGACCAGTTCGGCGCGGGCAATAAATACATCACGCCGATGATTGCGAACGGCAAGGTGTATGTGGGAACGCAGAACGGTGTGGCGGTGTTTGGGTTGCTGAAGTAGGTTTGAAAAACGTGGGCGTCCTTCATCCGCGTAACGAAGGTTGGTATCAGCGGCGAAATAGGCATATCGCGCTGAGAGTCTGATGGATAGTTTTTGATTTCCCGACTGAGATTCGGGTATCAATTGCACGCGCCTGTCCTGTCCCAAAGCCAGCCGCTCCAGATTACTGAAACCGCGTACACCAGCGCTGTACCTGACAGGAACCAAAGACTGACACGAGCGGTCGAAATGCCAAGTGCAAAGCCTGCAATAATTTGACAAGCTCCAAACCAGATATTTCCGCTTGTGAATCGCCAGCGTTGCTGTTGGGACGCGAGCCTTAGCGACGGATAGCGTCCAATAGCGAGCGCTACCAGCCCGAATGTCATCCCCGAACTTAAATTTAATGGCAGCACGAGAACCGCCAATATCATTAAAAAGCCGAGATCTTTTGCCAGCATGATTTGCCAGCCTCGCAACGGCAGAAGCCGATACCGAGAGAGTGCGGGTGCCGCGTCCATTCCAAATATTTGTTGGGCATAGGTGCTCAGGGCCAAGGCGACCAACAACGCGAGGATAGGGAATGAATCGGGATCGGGATACGGCGAAAACCACCGGTACGCGCAGCCTGCAAGAGTGAGAAGCAGGGCGAGGTAGAAGTCCAGGGTAGTTGCAATCTGCCGCACCGCCAGCCCAAGGATTCCTCCTAACCGGATCGGAAGATGCGGTATGTATCGCCCCGGCCGGATCGCTGGAAGCCGGTCGAACAAGTGGTGTCCAAAAATAGAAGCAGCTTGTATAGCCATTCCAATCGAGAAGAAAAGAAACGCGCTTGCGGCGTCTACCTTTACGGCCAGAAGGATGACCATAATCCAAAGGATGGGGCTGAGTGCAAGGATGATCAGCCTTAGCAGAACCCTCTGCGTACGGCCGAGAGGCCATAGGCCTAAGCGCGAAACTGGCATTCTGCTCAGAGGATTGCTCGACAGCGGAAATAAAAGAACAAGGCCTAGGACGAGGAAAAAAGGTGCGAAGCCTGCGAGTGGTCGTTTCCCTCCCATCTGCAAACTCGACAGCCCACCTATCAAAAGTACAGCGACGAATAGGAAGAAGTTGTTAAGCGCAATAGAGAAGAACGAACGCAGTTCCCGTCGCTGCATGCGCACAAGTGCTTGCAGAAGAGCTAGAAGCCCAGCCAAGAAATATCCTCTGATTTGGGTTCTTCAGCGAGCTTAAGATAGATTTCTTCGAGCGGCTGCTCTGGACGGCCAGTTTTGGACATCCAGATAATTCGTCCACTGCGGATCATCAGGATGGACGACGCGATTTGTTCGACGGCAGAGAGGATATGGGAGGTAAAAAAGACAGTCACGCCGCGCTCGGCGATGTTGACGAATAGCTCCTGCAGCATCTTCGAAGAGGCCGGATCAAGGCCTTCAAACGGTTCGTCCAGCAGCAGCACGCGAGGATTATGTAGAAGCGCCAGTGCGAGAGCCGTCTTCTTGCGCATTCCGTAGGAACACTGGCTTAGGAGAAAATTTCGCGCGTGCTCAAGTTTCAGCACTCGCAAAAGTGGGGCCATACGGTCGCGGATCTCTTGCTTCTTGAGGCCGTAGATTGGCCCGGCAAGTTCCAGATGCTCTTCGATCGTTAACAGATCGAACAGGCCAAGATCTTCAGGAACTACGCCGATCAGTCGTTTAACCTCGATTGGTTTCTCAGACAATATTGAGTCCTGCGATCCGGACTTCTCCGGCGTCGGGAGACAATAATCCGGTCAGGAGATTTAGAAGGGTAGACTTACCCGCTCCATTGGGTCCAACTAATGCGCAAATGCCCGAAGGGACTTCGAAAGAAACTCGATCTACCGCCAGAAACTGTTTATAACGCTTTACCACATCGCGGCAGTAAATCATTGCGCGGCTAACTCTCCAGCGAAGAGTATATCCTGCTACTTTCCACTGCATCGCATGGTTGGCGGGCCTACATCGTTGGGTATCATAAGTGAAAAACCCACGGCTTCGCGAACCTGGGCACCCGCATGGCTTCGCGGAGTACGGATTACAGCCTATTCCGTCCAGCGGCGGAAGATCAGCGAGCCATTGGTGCCGCCGAAGCCGAAGGAGTTCGACAGCGCGATATCTACATGCGCCTGGATCGGCTTATTCGGGATGTAGTCGAGGGTGCAGGCCGGGTCGGGATCGACGAGGTTTGTCGTTGGGGGTAGCTGACCCGCATTCATTGCGATCACAGTGATGCCTGCCTCCAGCCCGCCAGCGCCGCCCAGCAGATGGCCGGTCATCGATTTGGTCGAGCTGATCTTCAGCTTATGGCTGGTGGCGTGTTCGCCGAACACGGTTGCAATGGCGTTCGATTCCAGCGCATCCCCGAGCGGCGTCGAGGTCGCATGCGCATTGACGTAGTCGATCTCGTGCGGCTGAATTCCGGCGCTCTTGATGGCATTGCGCATGGCCCGCGCGCAGCCCTCGCCTTCCGGGGCCATGCCGGACATGTGATACGCATCGGCGCTCATGCCATAGCCGATGATCTCGGCCAGAATCTTCGCTCCGCGCGCCTTCGCGTGTTCCAGTTCTTCCAGGATCAGAATGCCGGCGCCCTCGCCGATCACAAAACCATCGCGGTCTTTGTCGAAGGGGCGGCAGGCGTGCGTGGGATCGTCATTGCGCGTGGAAAGCGCGCGCATGGCTGCGAATCCGCCCACCCCCATCGGAGTGATGGCAGCTTCGGAACCACCGGCAATCATCACGTCGGCATCGTCGCGTTCGACGATGCGGTACGCGTCGCCGATCGAATGCGCGCTGGTGGTGCAGGCGGTCGCGGTGGCTTCGTTCGGGCCTTTGGCCCCATGACGGATGCTGACCTGTCCGGCGGCCAGGTTGACGATGGCAGCGGGGATGAAGAACGGCGAGATTTTTCGCGGACCGCCGGCGAGCATGTTGCTGTGCTCGCGCTCGATGATGTCGAAACCGCCGATGCCGGAGCCGATATGAACCCCGACCCGCTCCTCATTTGCGGGCGTGATCTTCAGACCGGAGGACTCAATCGCCTCGTGCGCGGCGGCCAGCGCAAAATGGATGAAGCGGCCCATCTTGCGCGCTTCCTTCTTTTCGATGAAGACATGCGGATCGAAGTTCTTCACTTCCGCCGCAAAGGTGACGGAGAACCCGGTCGTGTCAAAGGCTGTGATCGGGGCCATGCCGCTCTTGCCCGCCAGCAGATTGCTCCACACCTCCGGAGCGGTTTTGCCCACCCCGCAAATGAGACCAATACCCGTGACAACGACACGCCGCTTCAAGAACTAAACCGGTTTTCCTGTTGCCGTTCCCTTGCAAGCAGCCCTCTCGTGCATCCGTTCCTCGACGAGACGAATGCGTAAACTTTCTTTCCGCTGATCTAGACCTATAGGGAAACCGGTCTAGTTGCCGCCTTTGCCGTTCTTTTTGATGTAGTCGACGGCGTCCTGCACGGTCTTGATCTTCTCGGCTTCCTCGTCGGGAATCTCGAGATCGAACGCCTCTTCGAACTGCATCACCAGCTCGACGACATCGAGCGAGTCCGCTCCCAGGTCTTCCTGAAAGGATGCAGTGGGGGTGACTTCGGCTTCATCGACCTGCAGCTGCTCCACAATGATCTGCTTCACTTTCTCTTCAACGGCCATTTCGTTCTCCTGAACTTTTGTTTAACTCCGCAGGTTACTTTTCTCAAACGTGGACACGGCATACCCCGGCCTCTCCGCGAAAACACAGCGAGAAGCCCGACCGGATACTCCATTAAGAGTACAGGGAAAACCCCGGCGGAGGCATGCCCTCCCTGTCCTGGATGTCCATGCTCGAAATTCGAGTGTACTGAGCGCCTATACCAGTGTAAAGCGTAGCGGGGAAACGGACGCACAGGTAACTTGGAGCCGGCTGCTGTTTCATGTGGCCAGCCGTCCATTTACCATTGGAGCAAAGGCAGACTCCAAATGAATATCGCACCCCTATTGGGAATGGCTTTGCTGGTTGTGCTGGCCCTGGTGGCGGGCTGGTGGCTGGGCAGCCGCGCCGCGAAAACCGCAGCCGCGCCTCTGGAAGATGCGCTGCGTGAAAACAAAAAAGAATTCGAGCGTCTGCGGCAGGAACGGGACTCGCTTGCTGGCGGCCCGTGCAGGATTTGAAACTCAGGCAAAAGAATTCAGCGCGCCAATGTGAGGAGCAGACGGGCGATCTCGAAAATCTTCGCCGCCAGTGTGCGGATCTGACCACAGAAGCGGCTCGCGTCCAGGAACAATTGAAGGCAGGGCAGGCAGCGCTGGCGAGCGAGCGCGAACTGCTGACGACTGCGCGGGAAAAATTGACGGACGCTTTCAAGTCTCTGGCCGGCGACATCCTGAAAGAAAACAACGCGCAGTTTCTCGGAATAGCGAATCGCGAATTGTCCGCGAAAGAAGAGGCGATCAAAAACCTGCTGTCGCCCGTGCGGGAAACGCTGGGCAAGATGGAAGCGCAGACGCAGCAGCTGGAAACGCGGCGCGCCGAAGCGTACACGGAAGTTCTGACGGAAATCAAGAACATTCAGAAGACCCATGAAACCCTCCGCCAGGAGACGACGCAATTGGTGCAGGCATTGCGCTGCGCCGAAGGCGCGGGGCAACTGGGGCGAGCTGCAGCTTAAGCGCTGTATCGAATTCGCCGGCATGGTGGAGCATTGCTCCTTCGAACTGAGGTATTCCTGCGTGCCGCCGAAGATCCGGCGCAGCGGCCGGATGTAGTCGTGCAATTGCCGAATGGCCGCGCCATCATCATCGACGCCAAGACGCCGCTGGATGCTTATCTGTCCGCGATGAGTGTCGCCGATGAAATCCAGCGGACAATTTGTTTGAAGGCCCATGCGACCCATGTACGCACGCATCTTTCGCAGCTTGGCGGAAAACAATATTGGCAGCGGTTCCATAATTCGCCGGACTTTGTGGTCTGCTTTCTGCCAAGCGAAGTTTTGTTCAGCGCCGCGCTCGAGCAGGACCCAAGCCTGATTGAAGTCGGCAGCCAAGTGAACGTGATCCTCGCGACGCCGACGACGCTGATCGCGTTGCTGAAGGCCGTCGCCTACGGTTGGCAGCAGATGGAAATTACGCGCAACGCCATCGAGATTTGCAATGCCGGAGAAGCGCTCTATAGAAAACTGGCGGGAACGCAGGAGCACTTTACGAAGATGGGCAATGCGTTGAGCAGTTCGGTGAAGCACTTCAACAATCTGGTGGGCGCGGTGGAAGGCCGCGGCAGCGTTTTCCCGCTCGCCGCCAGACTGCATGAGTTGAAAATCGGCCAGGAAGAAATAGCCGAAATCGCGCCGATAGAAATCGCCCCACGAATTTTGCAGTCCGACCACTGGGACGAACCGATTGCGCTGGCTGCATCGGAAGAAACGTCGAAGCAGTAAGCTCCCCTTGGCAACCGAAGGAGGAACACTGGAGAATGCCTCGACGCATGAAGGAGCAACACCGTATCGGACGGATCGGCTGGCTGCGCGCGGCTGTCCTGGGCGCGAATGACGGCATCCTTTCGACTGCGAGTCTGGTGCTCGGGGTCGCGACCGCGCACACAACCCACAGCAACGTACTGCTTGCCGGAGTCGCGGGCCTGGTGGCCGGAGCGATGTCGATGGCGGCGGGGGAATATGTGTCCGTCCATTCCCAGGCAGATACCGAACGAGCCGAACTGCAACTGGAGCGCGCGGAACTAAAGACGGATAACAGGGGCGAGCACAAGGAACTGGCGGCGATCTACACCGCGCGCGGGCTCGATCCGGCGCTGGCGAAGCAGGTTGCCCAGCAATTGATGGCGCATGACGCCCTGGGAGCGCATGCCCGCGACGAACTTGGCATCACCACAACGGGCGCGCCACATCCTGTGCAAGCCGCGTTGGCATCGGCCGCAAGCTTTGCCGTAGGAGCGGCTCTACCGCTCCTAGTTACGGCACTCGCGCCGGAGAGCATTTTGATCTATCTGGTGGCGGGGACTTCGCTCCTGTTTCTCGCACTGTTAGGTGCATTGGCGGCTCGCACTGGCGGAGCGGGAGTTGCAGCGGGCGCCATTCGCGTCACCTTCTGGGGCGCTCTCGCGATGGCAATCACGGCCGGTGCAGGGTCACTGTTTGGAGCGGTGGGATAGCGAAGACCTCTCCGGGTATTCCTCTAACCTTTCGAATTGAGATTTAACGAGTGAGCACGAATCGCATCGGCCACGGCGACAGCTTCGCGCGCGGTCCGGACATCGTGGACACGGACCAGGTGCGCTCCGGCAAGCACGGCGGCAGTAATCGAGGCGGCGCTGGCAACGTCGCGTTCATCCGGGGGCACAACGTTTCTGTAAATCGAACTCAGCGTATGGCCCAGGAACGATTTCCGTGAGGTGCCCGCGAGAATCGGAAATCCCAGGGCATGCAGCGCGTCGAGATTGGCCAGCAGTGGATAATTTTCATCCCCTGCTTTGCCAAATCCGAAGCCCGGATCGAGCACCATGCGTTCCGGCCGTATTCCCGCAGTCCGAGCGTGCGCAACACGTTCGCCCAGCTCGCGCAGCACCAATGGCACCACCTCATCGTGCGGCAGCGGAGGCTGCGTGCGCCATTCGTGCATTTTTCCCCGCGTATGCATCAGAATCGTACCGCAGCCAAGTTCGGCGCAGGCGGCCGCCATGGAGCCGTCCCATAGAAATCCACTGATGTCGTTGACAATCTCCGCGCCTGCGGTAACGGCTGCGCGTGCGGTTTCCGCTTTGTACGTGTCGATGGAGATTATGGTCCCGGGTCGCTCGCGCAGCACGGCTTCGATCACCGGCAGCACGCGATCCATCTCTTGCTGGGCGGAGACAGCCGGTCGCGTGCCAGGGCGGGTCGATTCGCCGCCCAAGTCAAGGATGTCCGCGCCGCGGCCCAGCAGCCGCAGAGAATGTTGGACAGCCTTTTCCAGCAAAAAGAACTTTCCCTTGTCGGAGAAGGAATCTGGCGTGACGTTGACCACCCCTACTAACAACGTGCGCTCCCCGAGCGCGAGGGTGCGCGCGCGAAGGACCCAGCGGAAATGCGGGCGGGGGGCAACAATCATGCCATTGATTGTAGAGCGGTGCTCCAGCGCAGTCGGCGAAAGAAGCATGCAGGGGCAGGATGGCGCTCATCCCACAGCAAAATGCGCCCGCGTCTACTCCTTACGAATTCTTCGGCAAAGGAACAATGGACGGATCGTTGGACGCATCCAATAGCGTGAGGAAATATACAGTGGAAAAGCGTACCCCTGCCGCGAAGCAGGTTGACTCGGAAAGTGCTGAATCGTTTATCGGCGAGAAGAAGATCGGCGAGCGCATCAAGCGCCTTCGGTTGAAGAAATCCATGGGGCTGGTCGAGATGGGAAAGCACACCGGTCTGTCGGCAAGCTTTCTGTCGCAACTGGAAACCGGGCGGGTGGTGCCGACGCTTCGCAACCTCGCTCGCATTGCCATGGTATTCAGCAAGGATCTCTCCTACTTTTTCGATCCAGAGCCGCATACTTTGTTCCGCGTGCATAGAAAAACCGAGCGTGTTCGTCTGCCCCAGAGCGGGGTGAACGATCCGACATATTTCTTCGAAAGCCTCGGCTACCTGGTTCCAGACCGCACCCTGGACCCCTACCTGGCGGAGTTTATCCCGCTCAAAAAGAATGCTGAAGTCCGATCGCATGTCCATGCCGGCTTTGAGTTTCTCTATGTTTTAACCGGGGCGATGGATATCCGCCACGGAACCCAGACCTACATTCTAGAGCCCGGTGATTCCGTTTATTTCGACGCGAGCACGCCCCACAGTTACCGCTGCGCCGGCACGGAAAAGTCCACCGCCATTATCGTCACCCAGCATCAGATCGGTGATGCCGCAGCCTTCCATGAATCTGCGACCCATGGGGACATCGATCGGAACCAGCGTGCACCGCAGCGCCCCGGCAGTTGATGAAAAACGTGACAAAAGACCGGAAGAAGATACCCAGATACGAGCGTCGGAAAAGGCATTCCCCGCAAAACGCGAGCGAATCCGGCTCCCTAAGCGGTATCGGAAAAGTCGCTCGATAGACACGCTGAATTTCTACATACAGCTATTTAAAGTAGCTGTTTCCGCATGAAAATCGTTGCTTGAGGATTATCGTTATAGCGCTCACAACGGCGGTAACCGGAGCGTTCATAGAACTGTATTGCAGCCTGCAGATCCTGCTTTGTATCCAGATAAAGCCAGCCTATTCCCTGGCTCGCTGCATGATCTTCCAACGCAAGCAGCATGGCCTTGGCGACTCCAGAGCCACGGTAAGATTGGCGAACATAGAGTCGCTTGATCTCCCCTGCATTTTTGATCTGGGTCAGTGGACGTAGCAGGATGCAACCGATAGGGAGGGTGTGGTGTGGCCTTCCCGTATCTCGCTCGGCATCACACCAGGCCAGCCAAATGCCGCTTTGATTCATCGAGAGATATTGTTCGAGTTCTGCGCGGGTTTCGCGAACGATGACGCCGATCTCATCGTAGTACTCATCGATCACTTCGAACGCATACTTGGCTTCGGCAACGCTGGCCTTTCGGATCGTAAATGCGAGGCCTTGCATTTAGAAAAGCCTTTCTAGTGGCGGAAATGCCTCATCCCGGTAAATACCATGGCGGCATTCAGCCGGTCCGCGGCCGCAATTACCTCGGCATCGCGAACCGAGCCGCCGGGCTGGATGACGGCGGTGGCTCCCGCTGCAACCACCACTTCCAATCCATCCGGAAAAGGAAAAAAAGCATCCGAGGCGGCCACGCAGCCATCGAGCGGCAGCACAGCTTTCATCGCGCCAAACCTGGCAGCATCGACGCGGCTCATCTGTCCCGCGCCGACACTCAGCGTCTGGCCGTCGCGCGCGTAAACGATCGCGTTCGACTTGACGTGCTTGCAGACGCGCCATGCAAACAGCAGCGCTTCGATCTCCGCCTGGTCCGGCTGGCGGTGGCTGACGACCTTCAAATCGCTGGCTTCGATATGGCCGCGATCGGCATCCTGCAGCAGCAGCCCTCCCGAGATTTGCTTCAGCACGCGCGCCGGATTCGCCGGACGAACCTCCACCAGCCGCAGATTCTTCTTAGCAGCAAAGATTTCCCGCGCTTTGGAGCTAAAGCTGGGAGCGGCAATCGCCTCCACAAACAGCTTGACGATCTCGGCGGCCGCATCTTCATCCACTTCGCGATTGATGCCGATCACGCTGCCAAAGGCGGAGACCGGATCGGCAGCGAGCGCCTTTTGATAGGCCTCCGCAATGGAGCTGCCCGTTGCCGCGCCGCAAGGATTGGTGTGCTTGATGATGGCTACTGCTGGATCGCCAAACTCGCGCGCCAAACCCCAGCAGGCATCGAGATCGACCAGGTTGTTATAGCTCAGCTCCTTGCCCTGCAACTGCCGCAGCCCGGCGATTCCGGTGCCGCTGCCGTCGGCATAAAGCGCCGCGCGCTGGTGCGGATTTTCTCCATACCGCAGCGACATCACCTGCGTGTAGGCCAGCCGCAGCGTGGCCGGGAAGGGCTCCTGCTCGCGCTTGGCTACGTTCAGTTCGGCGTCTTCCGCGGGCAGTGTTGACATTGCGTCGAGCGCATTCGCGATCGCGAGATCGTACGCCGCAGTCACACCGAAAGCCTTTTGCGCCAGCTTCCAACGAGTGTTGCGGCTGAGCTTGCCCTGGTTCGCGCGCAGCTCTTCGATCAGCGCCGGATAGTCTGCCGATGAAGTAACCACGGCCACATCCTCGAAATTCTTGGCCGCCGAGCGCACCATCGAAGGGCCGCCGATGTCGATATTTTCGATGACTTCCGCAAACCGCACGCCCGGCTTCTTCAGCGTTTCCTCAAACGCATACAGATTCACCACCACCATGTCGATGGGTTGGATCTCATGGGCCGCGATCGCTTCCTGGTGCTCAGGATTCGAGCGCACATGCAGGATGCCGCCATGCACTTTCGGGTGCAGCGTTTTGACACGTCCATCCAGCATCTCGGGAAAGCCGGTCAGATCGGAGATATCCCGGACCGTAAGCCCGGCTTCGCGTAAAGCTCGCGCCGTTCCTCCGGTCGAGACCAGTTCCGCCCCGTGCTGCTCCAGCGCACGCGCAAACTCGACGATGCCGGACTTATCTGTAACGCTGACGAGGACGCGCCGAATTGGCTTCATGTTGCTCCGCTCTGGAATGGAATAAAAATCAATTTTAATGTATGCGTCACGCCGGCTTCATCTCTGGCGGCGATCACAGATGATCTGATGATTGAGCCAAATGCGACAAATTCTTTTTCCGCCGCGTGCCGCAGGCTACCATTGTGTTCTTGCTTGGCGCCCGATAGCCTGTATCAAGCGGAGCCACGCTCATGCGGGAGAGTTCGATCTGAGCAACTGGAATGACAATCGAAATAACCGCGGAGGTCGAGGGGTGGAAATTTTGCCTCCGGCATCCCGCGATATTGCAAACGGCCATTACGGCGCGAGTGACCATGGACAGCCTGAATACGATCTCCGCACTGGCCGTTATACCCAGGAGCCTCCCACGCGGCAGACCGGTTCCCGCATCCTCGCCGGCTGGGCCTATGCTCCGGCAACCTACATCCTGATTGGCATTAACGTTGCGGTGTACCTGCTGATGACGCTGAAGGGTGTCTCCTGGTGGGCACCCACGGCGCAAGACATCCTGCATTGGGGCGCAAACCGCGGCGCCAATGAAATGCTCTATGGACAATGGTGGCGTCTGTTGACAGCCACTTTCGTCCACGTCGGCATCATTCATATCGGCACCAATATGTGGTGCTTGTGGAACCTGGGCTTATTGGGAGAGCCGCTGCTGGGCGGCTTTGGCATGGCTGCCGTTTACGTGCTGACCGGCATGGCTGGGAACCTGCTCAGTTCCGCTGTTGAACCGGGAGTGGTAGGAGCCGGCGCGTCGGGTGCTGTCTTCGGCATTGCCGGAGTTCTGATTCTGCTGCTGAATTCTCCGCATCTGCCGTTCCCTCGCGCGGAACTGCGCCGCCTGCGCCGCAGCGTTATTTATTTTGCCGTTATCAATCTGGCGATTGGCGCTTCCACGCTGCTCTATGCCGGCGGCATCAAAATCGACAACATGGCCCATCTGGGAGGTTTTCTCTCTGGAATGGCGATGGGCGTGCCCCTGGCGCCGGTGCTGGGAACGGGCGCGAGACCCGTATTTCCGACGGCAGCGCGTGGTTTTTGCCGCGGTGACCGTGCTGCTTGCATTGTTCGGATACGGAATCGTACGATTCTGGACCTAGCTGGCGAGATGGCGCTCAGTTGCCGTCTGCCCCGGCGAACTTCTTCACCATCGCCAGCAACAACCTGCGGTCGCTTTCATTCAGGCTGGCCGAATAGCGCCGGATCTGGGTCAGAAAGCGCAGTTCGTCGTCGCTGAATCGCTGCGAAGGCATTTCATAGCTGAGCGCGTTCTCGGCGAAAAAGTGCGCCATCGGGACATCCAGCGCGCCGGCAATTTTATAGAGCGTGTCGAGCGATGGAACCGTATGCCCATTCTCCACGCGCGAAAGATAGCAGCGGAGCAGTCCCGTGCGCTTTTCGATATCTCCCTGCGACATGCCTTTCTGAAGCCGGACTCCACGAATCGTCGTGCCGATCTTAATCGCTTCCATGAGTCTCCTTACCTATAACCGGCGGAGTGTGCGTACTGATCTGGCCTGCGGATGCACGCTGTTTCCGGCTAGCTATCCGTACATTATTGACTTTGTAGTTAACATGCCGAACGGTCAATTAGCAAGTGATTTCTTGTGCGGCCGTGGAATTCTTTACATCCGGCGCCGAAGTTACAGGCGATTTGCAGCCACCCCGGCAACGGAATGGATTCCTTGAATCGTCAGACGGCAAAGACCCGATCCTTCGTAATAAAAGGGCCGAAGAGGCCCTTTTATTACGAGAACAGCTTCAGGACATGCGAGATTTCATGCAGGATTGCATCCTCGCGAGAGGCGCATTTCCTGCGCCGGTTATTGCGTGATGGTCAGGGCAAAAGGTGTGTTTTTTGCTGAGCCTTGCGCCGGGCTGCCGGTAATGGTGACCGTATAGCTGCCCGTCGGGGTGTTCGGGGGTGTGCTCGAGATACCGGATGAACTCGGTCCGCCGCATCCGCTCAAACTGCCGATCGTACCCGCCAGGCCGACCATCAGTGCCAGCAGCAGCAATTGGCGTATTACCCTTCCCAGCCGCTTGCGCTCCTGCCCAAGAAAGCCGGCCAGCAGTAGACCCGGAAGCCAGAAGATCGCTGCCAACGCCGGCATGGAGCCCGGATGCGGCGGTGTGCCGCCACGATTCTCGCTCACAGTTCCGCTGACTGGCCCCTGGGTGATGATGGTCAACTGGGCGGTCATAGCCTTTCCGCTCCCATCGAGTGTCACGCTCGCCGGGGACAGGCGCACGTGGCGTAGCTTGGCATTCCGGTGCAGCTTAGACTCACTGTGCCGCTGTAGTCGCCCTGCGGTGTCACGGTAAGGGTGGCCGTTCCGGTTTGCCCTTGGCGCACTGTGACTGAGGCAGGGTTGGCGCTCAGGGCAAAGCCGGGTGCTGTAATGTTGAATGGACTGCTGGTTGCGGTCAGCGTCTTCGCCGGAGTCACCCCAGCTGGCGTCACGGTCAGCGAAGCGGTCAGCGTGTCGCCGCTGCCGAGGGCGTTAACCTTCAGATCGCTGAAACTGGCGACAGCCGCGCCACTGCTTTGCGATGGCACGGTGGTTTCGGTAAGGGCCCCGCTCAAAGTTCCGGAGCCGTTGAAGGTGAGGGGGAGGGGCACATTGGCCGCGGCCGCCCCGCTTTCGATCACGCTCAAAGTCACCGCCGGCGCGAGGGCAACGTTTACGAAGCCGTTCGTGGGCTGCTGCACGAATTGCACTGAGGTGTAGTTCGTCTGGACCGCACCCAGGTCGAGTTTGCTGTTGACTAGGCGCGGACGTCCGCGCTCATCCTCTGACAGCCCCAACGGCAGCAGCGCCGGACTTCCCGCCTGAATGGCTGGACTGCCGGGCAGCGGCAACAGCGTCTCCACGGTTTGATTCGGCCCGTTGTAGGCCAGAGGCCCGAGCATGAGCTGCGCGAGTGTGATTGGCGCAGAGGAGGTGCTGATAAAGTTTGACGCGTCCTGCGTGCCGCATTGATAGCAATCCTCACCGGGATCCAAGGTGGACACATTCCCCGCCAGGACACTGTTTTTCAGCATCAGGTTGCCTTCATAGGTAGCGATTCCGCCGCCTTCATTGCCGGCCGTGTTGCCGACGATGGTGCTGTCGTTCACGATCGCCGCAATGTTGTTGAGCGAGCCGCCGCTGCTGAGGGTGCCACTGTTGTAGATAGCGCCGCCATCCAATGCGGTGTTGCCGGAGAAGGTGCTGTTATTCAACACGCAGAAGCGCGAGATTTAGGATTCCGCCGCCGACATTAACGCCGCTATTGTTTAAGAAAGTGCTGTTCTCCACCATCAAGGTGCCAAAGCCTTGTATGATGGCACCGCCGTCCGAGGTGGAGGAATTACCGGCAAATGTGCAATTTTCGATTGTAGCAACTGAGCCGGTATTGAACAGGCCACCGCCTCCGCTGTCATAATCGATATTATTTTTTCCGTTTGCGATGGTCAGTCCGGATATCGCCGCCGTCACCCCTGTGGAGATAATGAACACAGTCGAGAGGTGGTTGTCAGAGACCGTCAATTTGCTGGCTCCGGGACCCTGAATGTTCAAGTTCCCACCGATCGCCAACCCGCTGCTCAAAGTAATTGTGCCGGACAATCCGGTTTGAAAGATGATGTCGCCCGAATTGTTATCGCTTGCGATTCCAAGCGCCTCCCGCAATGAACAGGCTGCACTGCCGGTACAAATTCCGCCGGCGATGCTGTCGCTGTCATCCAGTGTGTTGACCGTCAGGTAATTGGTCTCGACTGCTCCTAGATCGCTGGCAGAACTCAATGGCCGGGCAAAACCCCGCTGATCCGGACTGGCAGTCGCTGTTCCGGCGCTGATAGCCGGGCTACCAGGCAAGGGAAGCATGGTCTCGGTTGAGCCGCCGTTATATCGCAGCGGACCCAGATTGGGCGTGCCGCCGATCAGGTTGTTGGCGCTTTGAGTGCCGCATTGGTCGCAGTCGCCGCTGCTATTGCCGGCCACGATGCTGTTAGTCAGCGTAACCGTGTTCCCCCCGCCGCCATTGTTGAAAATGCCGTCGCCCGTGTTTCCGGTAATGGTGCTGTTGATGAGGGTTACGGAGCCATTATTGAAGATTCCCGCGCCGGGTCCGGCCGCGCTATTGCCGAAAAAAGTGCTGTTCTCTACCGTCAGCGTGCCGCCATTGTTAAAGATGGCTCCCCCGGGGCCACCCCCGACGCCATTCGGGGCGCTGTTGCCGAAGAAGGTGCTGTTCTCCACAGTGAGCGTGCCACCGTTGGCAATCGCGCCGCCGCCTTCTCCCGCAGTGGTTGTGTTGCCGGAAAACGTGCAGTTGCTCACTGTCCAGGTGCCGGTATAAATGTGCGAAATGCCGCCGCCATTGACTGCACTGCTGCTGCTCCCGTTGGCGATGGTCAGACCGGAGAAGTTCACAGTGCTGGCAGTAGTGATCGTAAACACGGGTACGGCGTTGGCTCCGGAAATGGTCAGCATATTCGCGCCGGGTCCTTCGATCGCTACGCCGCTATTGACCGCGAGCGTGCCATTGGTCAGCGTGATGGTCCCGATCACTCCCGAGAAATCGATGGTGTCGCCGTCGACGGCGGTATTGACTGCATAGCGCAAAGAGCCGGTGTCGCTTGCATTGTCTGATGTGTCGGTGACGGTGTAGGTCGTCTGCGCATACACGGCGCGCGAGGCCAGCAGCGCGACAAGCAAAACCGCGTAAGTGGCGAATCGGAGGAAGTTACGAGGGCAGATCGAGGACAAATTCATGGCTACAACTCCAATGGGGGTTGGAATGCGCGTGGATGCGTGCAATGGCGGGAGAGTCGTTTAGCAGAGTTCACCGGCCAAGAGCAGAAAAAGTTCAATGGGACACAGGCCAGAACCTGACGGCCGGGCGAGTATCTTGTGCTGCTGTAAATGAAGGTCTGATCAAAAATTAAAGTACTTCGGGCAGGGTGTCCAGATATTTATGCGAACAAGGGCCGATTGCTACGTCTCAGACGGGCTTCTGAGCGCGGCGGAGCCGACCGAAGGCCGTTCGGGCTGGTTCGGCCCGATCGTGGCAGATATGTATCTGGAGATACATATCTGCCGGACAGGTTCTACTTCCTGGCCGCCGACTTCACAACATCCTGCGCCGCCACAGCGCCATTTACCGGCACTGAAGGCATCTCGGGAATGTCGCTCTTGGCGGCAATCCCCAGCTTCTGACGCAGCGCCGTTTCGACCCGCGCAAACGTATCCTTGTTGTCTTTGAAGAATTGACGGACATTCTCGCGGCCCTGGCCGATGCGCTCCCCGGAGAAGCTGTACCAGGCGCCGGACTTTTCAACGATATTGTGCAGCACTGCCTGGTCGAGCACATCGCCTTCACGCGAAATTCCTTCGCCGTAGAGAATGTCGAATTCGGCCTCGCGGAAGGGCGCGGCAACCTTGTTCTTGACGATCTTGACCTTTGTTCGCGAACCGACGACGACATCGCCTTCTTTCACCGCGGCGATGCGGCGAATGTCCACGCGCACGGAGGAATAAAACTTGAGCGCGCGGCCGCCGGTGGTGGTTTCAGGGTTGCCGAACATGACGCCGATCTTTTCGCGAATCTGGTTAATGAAAATCAGCGACGTCCGCGACTTCGATACCGTTCCCGTCAGCTTGCGAAGCGCCTGCGACATCAGGCGCGCCTGCAGCCCCATGTGGGAGTCGCCCATCTCACCATCGAGCTCCGCCTTGGGCACCAGCGCCGCGACGGAGTCGACCACCAGCACGTCGATTGCGCCCGAACGCACCAGCGCCTCGGTAATTTCGAGCGCCTGCTCGCCGTAGTCCGGCTGTGAGATCAGCAGGTTGTCCACATCGACGCCCAGCTTTTTCGCATACTGCGGATCGAGCGCATGCTCGGCATCGACAAACGCGGCCATGCCGCCCATCTTCTGCGCCTCGGCGATAATCTGCAGGGTAATCGTGGTTTTGCCGGAGGACTCCGGCCCGAAGATTTCAATCACGCGGCCCCGCGGAACTCCGCCCACGCCAAGCGCCGCATCGAAGGAGATCGATCCGGTGGAGATGACCGAAATGGGAACGATCGCCTCTTTGCTGCCCAGGCGCATGATCGATCCTTTGCCAAACTGCTTTTCAATCTGCGAAAGCGCAAGATCGATTGCGCGCGCGCGTTCTTTATCCTCTGCCATACGAATCTCCGGGGGTTGAGTTGAATTGAATTGTCCGCAGCACGGATGCCGCACTACACGATGGAGAACTTTGGGTACTGGCGGGATTTTAGCACCAATGATGGGAGACAATTCACGGGAACGCCTGTTCTCGCCAACTGACCGTTAACTTCCGTATTAGAGCGGCAGCCGCGATATCCTGTTCCTCATGATCCGCACCGTTGCTGTCCATGGTTATCGATCATGCGCGATTTATCGCTACCGCTTGGGATGAGCGTGATCACCGGTGCGAATGGCAGTGGCAAATCCAGTGTCTATCGCTCGCTACGCTTGCTCGCAGACGCCGCTCTGAACTCAGTTGTGGCTTCGCTCGCCTGCGAATGTGGGCTGCCATCGATTTCTGGGCAGGTCCGGAGATTATCGCGCGCGCGAGTTCGTCAGGGTACCTACGCGGTGGAGCCTCTTGCGAACCGGAAGGTCGCAAAGTCTCAAACTCGGCTTCTGGCGGCGACACTACGGTTACAGCATCGATCTTGGCTATCCTCCGCCGCCTCCACCGGCGACGATGTTTGAGCTTGATCCGCGTGTGAAGAGGGAGTGCATTTGGCATGGGCCGGTCTACCGGAAAGCTTCTGCCCTCGTCGATCGCAGAAACAACTTCGTCTGGCTCGCGACGACACGCGACGAGGAGCCAGTGATGCTAACGCAGCATCTCTCTGACACAGACAGTATGCTCGCCAGCATGCCGACCCGCAGCGGGCGCCGGAGATGCTCGCAGTTCGTGAAGCCGTTCGGGGGCTGGCGATTCTACGATCATTTCCGCACCGATGCTGGCTCGCCCGCGCGGTCTGCGCAGATTGGCACCTTCACGCCCGTACTTCACCATGACGGCAGCAATCTTGCCGCTGCCCTTCAGACCATCCTTGAAATTCGGTCGGATGAAGCACTCGATACTACCTTGAAGACGATTTTCCGGGCAGCCGGCTTTCGATAAAGGTGCAGAACGGACGGTTCGAACTGCATTTGCAGCAACACGGATTGCTTCGATCTCTTTCCGCTGCCGAGCTGTCGGATGGAACATTGCGCTATCTCTTATGGGCTGCTGCCCTGCTTACGCCGCGACCGCCAGAACTGATGGTGCTGAACGAACCGGAAACCAGCCTGCATCCAGACCTATTGCCAGCGCTTGCCAGGCTGATCCTCGCCGCGGCGAAAAACACACAGATCATCGTGGTTTCACACGCGCCGCTGCTCATTGAGGAACTAACGTCCGCGCCTCTTTGCACTC
>CAWGME010000003.1:0-105225 GCA_963823595.1 uncultured Acidobacteriota bacterium | reverse complement strand
AGCTGCGGGAACTTATCAGGCTCGAAGGTCACGTCCCTGGTTTCTTCCGGCTGCAGCTTGACCGTTTGTGAAAACTCAAGCGTTCCGATTAGCCCCCTGAGTTTGCCCTCCACCGGCTCGTCGGTTCCATTCTGCAATTGCGCTACTACCGTAAGTCGAGCCTGGTCGGTCGCGGGTACTCCAGATGCGAGATCACAGCCGGGTAGCGTAGCGCCACCGGACCGCTGGTGTCGATGGTCACGCTGCGGAACAAGCCCATGTCCCTGTCCGGCGGCGTCGGGTTCCAGTCGACAAAGGAGATCGCAAGATCCCACTCCCCTGGCGGATAAACCTCGACCGCAAGGGTATTCTGCGTCCCAGGGTGAGCGATTGCCGTAATGTTGAATTCGAAGGTCCGCCAGCTTCCGGCAACTCCTTTTTGACCCGCGATCTTTTTGCCGTTGACCCAAATGTTGGCTCGATAATTGATTCCATGAAAGTTTAGCCAAATCGTTTTTCCTCTATAGCCGGTGGGCAGTAGAAATGACTTGCGATACCACCAGGGAACTGCAAATGGGTTGCCCGACTCCAACGGAAGATCGGAAAGATTTGTAACAGTTCTCAAACCGTTTACGACAGGTCTGGAATAGTCGGCACCTGGGATTTTTTGCAGATTAATTCCAAAGTCGGGGTCCGGGTAAACTTTATCCTTGACCAGTGCGGCCACGATTGTCGTTGGGACCGCCGCCGCATACCAGTTGGCGGGTTGAAAGCCCGGAGTAGAGATAATTTCTCCCGCTGCCACGACCTTGGCAGACGACTGGATCTCCCATCCCTCGTCCAATGTCATATTCCCGCTCGCCTCTGCCGGATTGCTTTTCATCGGCTGGCAGAAAGACGAGAGGGGTAACAGCAGAAAGAGAAAACAAATCAGCTGCCTAACCTTCACAGGAAAGTCTTTCCGGGTATGGCTACATGTGGATTGCGCAGTCACTTCAGAGTTGATTCTGTGCTGTTTGCATTGCTCTACGAGTTCTATTACGCGCTCACTTACCTATATCATCTTGGCTGTTTCTGAAAAAATAGAGGCCCGCTTTCAAGGCGGGCCTCATCTGTCGCTACAGCCTCCCTCTGATAAAACCTAGGAGACCGCTTCTAGTCCGCCTCAGAAATAATACTTCAGTCCAAGCTGGACCGTTCGTGCTCCGTAGTTGCACGTCAGTTGCCCAAATTGAGGATCCGTGTAGGTTGTGTCTAAACATCCATAAGCCTCATGGTTGAAGATGTTGTATCCCTCAAAGCGGAACTCGGCATATTGGGATTTCGTAATATTGAAATCCTTCAGCAACGACGTATCTGCACTCCAGGTCCCCGGAAGAAAACAGGAGAATTGGGAGCGTTTCCGTAGACGCTATGGTTCGTCCCTCCACCAGGCAGAGTCCACGGTCCGCGCTGGGCAATAGGATAGCCATTGCTGTCTTGACCGGGCTGGCCACTCGTATTTCCGACATTCAGATATTGGATAAAGTTTTGCGGGCCTCTTTTCCATTCGTATGTGACCGGTCCGCTGAGACTAGGGTTCGTTTGTCCCAGGCCGTCGTATGCCCAATCGTAGCCGAGGCTGATTTGAGACGGGTAGCCGCTATAGGCATGGACATCGCCGGTGAAGTGCCATCCGCCGGCAATGCTATTCAACCAACGGTTCTTCGGGTGAAAGGGAATTTCCCATAGATAGAATGCCTTGAACGTGTCACGATTCGTGTAGTTACCCCACATTGAAAATGGGGCAGTTGGATTCACAACCATATTGACCCCGCCACCGGTAGTGTCCCCTGTGAGATCATTCGTCTGGCCGCGAGCATATTCATAACTGGCATGTACCTGCAGGCTTGGAACGGGACGCAGGATTACAGTGGTCTGCCAGCCGTTGTAGTAGTATTCGCCACGGGCTGTCTCCTGAACCAGCTGGTTGTTGTAGAGGCCAGCTCCGCCGTTCCCCGCGTAGGCGCCGTTCGAGTAGGGCTGGCGAGACAGGATGTTTGCAGGATCGAGACTTGCGGTGCTGTTATATACAGCATAGTTAATGGGCACGTTCACCGTTAGCCGGAAGCCGCGATCGCCTACATAGCCAGTGCTCACGACTATGTTATGGGAGAACTGATGTTCAGCCGTGATATTCCACTGAATGCTATAGGGATTTTTGAAACCGGGCGCGTAACCTACGGCTCCGAACGATCCGAAGCTTTGCTGCCAATTGAGCTTTCTCAAAGCCGCCGGCGCCACGCTGAAAGGGGTAGGGGGAGCCGCATATGACGGCAGTTTACAGTCGAGCCAAGGATTGCTGATGATGGTGGTCTGGCACGCGGCCGATGGATACCATGGATTTGATTCTGAGTTGTTCAGTGCGTTCTGGAGAGGATTGATGGAATAAAACCAGCCAACCCCTCCGCGGAGGACCGTGCGACCATCCCCTTTCACGTCCCAGGCCGCGCCGAACCGGGGCGCGATATCGGTGTAGTCGGTCTTGTAAAGACCCCTGGGAATGCCTGGGTCCCCAGGGAAAGCCATTCCCAGATATGCGTTGGGGTACAGTGTGGATTTATAACCGGGTACAAAGGTCGAGAACTTATTGTTTGCTTCAGTTGGGGGCAAATAAAGTTCATAACGAAGTCCGGGAGACAGGGTAACCCGGGGGGTAATTTTCCATTGGTCCTGCGCGAAGAAAGAGTCACTCCAGGTAGAATCGTTCTCCAGGAGAATGCCGGTTTGCTGGAAACCGATGGAAGACCCAGGGCTCCTTCCATTGTTGCTGGTACCGTCCGCATAGCCCATCAACATGTCGGCCAAAGCTGATCCCGTGTCGTTGGGGGCGGAAACGCCATAAAGGCCCGTGGAAAATGCGCCGCTAAAGGATATGCCTCCGTTGTCCTGGTCGTTATCCTGATATAGTCTCGGATGCTGCATGCTGAAACCAAACTTCATCTGATGCTGGTTGTGGAGATAGGTAACCGTGGCCCCAAACTCGTAGCTGTGCTGGTCGAAGACGCTGAGCCACCCCTCCCCAGCCGTCATTCCATTGAAGTAGAGGCTCGGCAAATACTTGCGCGCTCCTGCCTGTCTTGTCGGAACGTTCATGGCGCCGAAGCTGCTGAGATCCCTGCCTATCTGCGAATTGCCGCGGTCGGCGTTTGCAAAAGCCATACTGAAGTGCGGCTCAATCAACAGCGTGGGAGACACCGTCCATGCATAGTGAACGGCCAGATCAATTTGATTCGCCGTGTCCACTTCCGGACCCCAATTAGGAACATTGTTCCAATTATCCCCCATGCCGGGCAGAGTTTCACTCCCATTGGTGCCGAAAAAGCTCACAGCTAGATGCTGTTTACTGCCGATGCTTTGATCGATTTTCGCGAGAAGTTCATTGTTGACTTGCGGGTCAGTAAACGACCAAATGAATTGATCGCCATAGTTGGAGACCGTCGGCATCAGTTTCGCCAGGGCAAGTCCCACCGGATTGATCAGGGACGCGCCAGTTATTGGTGAAATATAGGTTTGCAGATCGTCGTTCGGAATCGGGTGAGTTTGACCTGGAAAATTGGGGTCGTATAACTGCACTGGGGACAATCCGGAAGCGGCCGTGGGATGGAGCAGCGCACTAAAATCGCCCAGCATCATCGCAGGGGTCCCCGGTCTCACCGAGCTCTCGAGTTGCGCGGTCGAATTCGAGTAGCGCTGGTAAGAAAGGAAAAAAAAGGTTTTGTTCCTGATAATGGGGCCGCCCAGCGTGCCGCCCACTTCCTTCAAGTTGTTGGGTACAATGGGAACGTCATAGAATTTATTGCCGGCATCATTGGCGCTTAACGCTACGGGACTGAAGAAATAGAAGGCATCGCCATGGAACTGGTTGGTGCCGCTCTTCGTGATAACGTTGATTGTCCCTCCCATCTGCGAGCCGTATTCTGCCGATGTGTTCGAAGTCATCACCGCCACTTCCTGAACTGCATCAGGGCTCGGGAACTGCAGCGCGTAGTTCCGATATGCGCCGAAATTTTCGATCCCGTCCAAGTAGTAGCTGCTGTGTCCGTTAAATGAGCCGTTGACTGTGGCGTACGCCCCGCATGTGATGCACAACGAAGCCGCTGCGCCCGCGGGGGCTTGAAGGGTGACGGTCACCCCGGGGGACATGTCGGCATAGGAGAGGGCATCGCGGCTCGAGCTGCCCAGTTGCTGGATATAGGCATTTGAAACGGTGGTGGACAATTGGGCGTCGGTGGTATCGATCAGCGGCGTCGCACCGGTAACGGTAACCGACTGCGTTGCTTTGCCTACCAGGAGATGGATGTTTGCGATCGTCGTTCTGCCAACTTCCACCTGAACGTTATTAACAAGAGCAGTTCTAAATCCAGATGCTTCGGCCGTTAGGCCATAGGTCCCTGGATTTATATTGTTAAAATAAAAGGTGCCCGAGCGCTGTGTCACCGTGTTTTGTTTAACGCCGGTCGCCAAATTGGTCAAGGTCAAATTGACGCCAGGGATATAAGCGCCGGTTGGGTCCGACACGCTTCCCGAGATCGTCCCGGTGATTTGTTGCGCCTGCACAATACCAGCACCGCATACGCATAATAGAACCGTCACCGTGATTTTGATGATTGTCGATTTCATTACTCTGCCCCTCAAGAAATTTGAGTTCTATTCGTGGATTGCCTGCTCCCCTCGTTTGTTTGCAGATTGCTACGACTGCAAATTTCGAATTCAGGTTTGGCGTTGAGACTGGAAACGCGTTGCCAGGAAGGCTCCTTTAGAACGGCATGCAAACCGCCCCTCCGAATAATAAGTTCCATGCGATTCGCATAGAATGGTTGCGTAAGATTTCGCAATTAGCACGCGTATCATTCCGATTACTTGCCGATGCACGGCACTTTATCATATGGTTCGCTGACGGTCAAGAGGTCTCCTAAGAGTAAAGGAAATAGCCGTTCTCTTGATTAAATGGAATGTGAGTTTGTCCCCGAGAAGAACGATCTCATCCAACCGCCTGCGGATGATTGACATTGCTGCTGGTATGAATAACAATTGCGCCTTGCAGAACATCCCTTCACGAACGCGGAGGATTCGAAGTAGATCGATGAGTTACTTGTGCTGGATTCTGAAACACGGGCGATAGCATACGTAACACAACCGCAGCTAAACAATGAAATGATTGAGAAGGCTGATTTGCGGAGATTTAAATGCGGAAGCAGTTTCACCGAGCCATCCTTTTTGCGATGTCCCTTCTGTACCTGCTGTTTTCTGTCCCCTCATTGTTTGCCTCAGGGTCGTCAGTCAAGGAGCTTGCGGAAAACTGGAAGTTGATTTCCGCCCGCAAGGTGATTGACACGGGAGCTGCGATCTCCCAGCCCGCCTACGAGACATCTCGTTGGCATCCGATCCGCCGCATGCCGGCGACAGTGCTTGAAGTTCTCGAGGAAGATGGCGTTTACCCGAATTTGTATTACGGGATGAATCTTGCGACTGAAGTTCCCCAGGACCTATATAAGCAGGACTGGTGGTATCGAACTAGCTTCCGGGTTCCCGCCGGACAGAAAATTTACTGGCTCGACTTCCCAGGGATCAATTACCGTGCCGACATTTGGCTGAATGGCAAACGAATTGCCGACAGTAAACAGGTGGTCGGCATGTACGTTGCCCATGAGTTCAACGTCACGAATGCTGTTCGTCCTGGGGTAACGAACGTTTTGGCGGTGAAGGTAACGCCGGAACAAGCCATCCCTGGCGTGAATGGCGTTGAACTGGCGGACAGCTGGTTCGATTCGATCAACTGGCAGTATTTAGGATACAAAGGGAAAGGGGCCGATTCCACCACCTCCTTTGTGCCTGATCGGAACGCAGGGATATGGAAGCCGGTGCTGCTCCACATCACCGGACCGGTCAAGGTGTCGAATGTGCTGGTCGACACCGATCTACCGCTTCCGGCAATCGATCCCGCCAAGTTAACGGTGTATGCCACCGTTTCCGATGGCTCCGCACATTCAGTGAATGGGTACTTAGAAGGAACCATTTCCCGGCCCGGCAAGCCCATGATCCACTTGAAACAGCCGGTATCGCTCAATCCCGGTGAAACTCGCGATTTGAGCTTCGATCCAACGCAGTTCCCGGAACTTATAGTTCACAATCCCGATCTGTGGTGGCCTTATACGACGGGTCGACCCAATATGTATGATTTGACCCTGCAGTTCGTTAGCGATGGCCAGATCTCCGACACTAACTCGATCCAATTCGGCATTCGCAAGGTCACGCAGCATCGCGATCAGGACAATGAATTTCCTAAAATCGGGAAAGGCGGAAATTTCTACTTCCAGGTAAACGGGAAGAACTTTCTCGTGCGAGGCGCTGACTACGCCCCCGATCTTCTATATAAGTACGACCCTGAAGGTGAAGCGGACACCATCCGCTACGTAAAAGATATGGGATTGAATATGCTTCGCTGGGAAGGGAAAATCTCCAGCGAACACATGATTGAGTTGGCGGACAGAGCCGGTATTCCTACCATGTTTGGCTGGATGTGCTGTCCTCCCTGGGAAAGTTGGAAGTCGTGGAGCGCGGAGGACCAGCGCGTCGCTCGTGAGAGCCTCCACTCCCAAATTCTCATGCTGCGATCTCATGCCTCTGTTTTTCTGTGGACCAATGGAAGCGATGGGCTGCCGCCCGAGCCTCTGCGCAGCGACTATCATCGCATTCTGAGAGACTTACATTGGCAGAATGCGGTTATCGACACGGTCTCTTCCTACGCGAAGAACGCGAATGGAAACCCGTCGTGGGACGGCATCCATATGGACGGCCCTTATAGTTGGCGGCCGCCTTCCTATTGGTTCAGCGGACTATATGGCGCCACTCAGGGCTCGCTTGCGGAACAGGGCGACAACGAAACGGTCGAGCCGTACCGTAGTCTTGAGAAGTTCATTCCAAGAAACAAACTCTGGCCGATCAACGAATACTGGTATTTCCACGCTGGCGGCCTGAAAGGGAACGACACATTGACCAGCAAGCAGCTGGCGATCAATCGCAGATACGGTCCCGCGGACAACGTCAAAGATTTTGCACGCAAAGCGCAATTGGCTCAGTATGAAGACACGCGGGCGCAATTCGAGGATTTTGCCGCAAACGGCTGGGCCACGCACAAAATGACCATCTACTGGAGGCTCAACGATGGATGGCCATCCTTTTTCGGCAGCATTTACGGCTACTACATGAAACCCGCCGGGGCATATTACGGAGCAAAGCAAGGACTGCGGCCGCTCTCCATCGTTTTTGATTACTATGCGACCGGCAACCATCAGCAGGCCAAAATCCGCGTTACCAATCAATCCATGGAAGATCGTCACCATCTGCGCGCCCGCGTGCGGATTTACGATCTGGACGGCAAGGTCCGATACGAAAAGAAAATCGAGAACATCGACGTAAAGGCCCAAGGTGTCGCGCTCGCCTTGACGATGCCACGAATCCAGGGTCTGACCTCCACATACTTCGTGCGCTGTGAACTGTTCAGCCCGAACAAAACAAGAATTGTGGATAACGTATATTGGCAGTCCACTACGCTGGATGATCTAGGTCCCGGTTCAAACGATTCGGCATTTTTCCTGAAGCAGGTGAGCTGGGCAAATTTCACTGCTCTCAATTCCATGACGAAAGTTCCCGTAAGAATCACCGGCACGCTGCATGCTGCTGGCGGTCAGGACAACTTTGTGCTCACGCTGCACAATCCCTCAAAACACATTGCGTTCTTCGAGCGCGCCGCGCTGACGCAAGGGAATGATGGCGATGAGGTGCTGCCCATCATCTACAGCAACAACTATGTCACCGTATTTCCCGGCGAAACCGTCACCATCCGCGGCCATTTCCGTTCGGCGGAACTTTCCGGAAAAGAGCCGTGGCTCCGGTTGGAAGGCTACAACACGGAGAAAGAACTGATCCAGCTTCCGTAACGCCGCTTCAAATGAACGTGCCTTATCAGTCATGAAGGAGCCACATGCGTCCTTGCTTATTGTTCTGGCTGGCCGCCCTGCTGATTCTTCCGCGCAGCGTTCCGCTGCGGGCGCAGACTTCGCCAAGTCTTCCGAAAATTGTGAATTATGACGGCCATTCAGCGCTCATGCTGGACGCCCGCCCATTTTTCATCCTGGGCGCGCAAATCCACAATTCAAGCTCGTGGCCTGAATCCCTGCCCAAGGTCTGGACATTGGCGGAAGGGTTGCACGCCAACACCATCGAGGCGCCGATTTACTGGGAACATTTCGAGCAGACTCCGGGTGAGTTCGACTACTCCACTGTGGACATGCTGATTCACCAGGCGCGAGACCACCATATGCATCTGGTCTTACTGTGGTTCGGCACATGGAAGAATGGACGCAACCATTATGTGCCAGGCTGGATAAAGGCCGACCCGAAAACATATCCCCTGATGACAACCCGCGGCGGGGACGCCGTGGATGTGATGTCGCCATATTCACAAAACACTCTCAATGCCGACAAGACAGCCTTCGCGGCATTGATGCGGCATGTAAAAGCGATCGATGCCGCGGAACGAACAGTAATTATGGTACAGGTGGAAAACGAAAGCGGCTCGCTGGGAACGGTGCGCGATTATTCGCCAAAGGCGAACACGCTGTTTGCCGGGGCGGTGCCGCAAATGCTGGTCGCCGCTCTGCATAAGCAGCCCGGGACCTGGCAACAAGTTTTTGGCAACAATGCCGATGAGTCTTTCGCCGCCTTCGGTGTGGCGAGTTATATCAATGAGGTGGTGGCGGCGGGAAAGGCGGAATATGCATTGCCAATGTACTGCAATGCCTGGCTGCGCAATCCGGCGGCTAATGTGCAACCCGGCGTTTCCTATCCCAGCGGAGGACCGACTTACAACATGCTCGACATCTGGAAAGCCGCCGTGCCGAATGTCGATCTTATCGCACCGGATATTTACTTCGAAAACAAGGACGTCATGTTTAAGGTACTGAGCGAATACCACCGCCCGGACAATCCATTATTCATACCGGAAACGCTCGGGCTGTCTCAGGTGGGGGACCTGTTCGACCTCTCGCGCTATCTCTTCTACGCGCTGGGCCAGGATGCGATCGGCTTTTCGCCGTTTGGGATTGACTCTCTTCCTGAAGATGCGTTCACAAAACACATTTCTCCGGAACTGGACAGCGACGCCGCAAGTTACCGCCTGCTGGGATCGATGGACCGGGAGTTGGCCGACTTGCTATACCAAGGAAAAGTAAAAACCGCCGTTCAGGAGCCTCAAGTCAATAACGTGGTGCTCGAGTTCGGCAAGTGGAAAGCGGCCGTATCCTTCCATCGGTATTGGGTGAGTCCAAACGCGCTGACGCCGGTCTCCCGGCTCCGGGATGGTCGCGTTTTGATTGCTCCAATTGGCCCGGACGAATTTCTGGTTCTCGGCTTCGATGCCCGTGTCGACTTCTCGCTGGCACGTCCTGAAGTCCACGAGCACCCGCAGTATTTGCGTGTGGAGCAAGGAACTTACGAAGGAACAGCATGGAAAAGCGCGCGGTGGCTAAATGGCGACGAGACGGATTATGGGCTGAACTTTGGGGATAACGGATCCATTCTGCATGTGAAGATGGGCACATATTAGATATAGCTGTCGACGAATATAACCCTGCGACGCGAGTTAGAAGGAGCAGCGCAATGTGACGCATCGACCGACGGGATCTCTTGAGAACCGCTTTAGCCACCGGAGCGTTTTCGCAGTCAATGTGCCGGTCTTAGGAATGTCACTATTCCGCGGGAACTCAGCGATCAACTACTCCAGCGGGGCAGACGTACGTAAATGTTCAAGATTTTGACGCGAAAGCCATTGGGAGCCGACGACACGTGCGATATTCCAGAGGGCATCGATTTTCATGCCGCCGGCAGTCTATTGTAGCCGGCAACGCCAGATGCGCTCGAACACGGCTTCGATCGGCATTCTCGCATATGACTATTCTGCGCGGCTGGGATTTCTTCATGATCGGCTGCTGATTATCGGGCAATCGTGGCGTGGGGCTTGCAGCCAATGGACGGGAAGCTCGGCGATGACTCTGAGCAACAATCAATCGCTAATTACACTCTGAGTGAACACGTCGAACCATAGAGTAGTTCCTGAGTGAAACCCCACGGGTTAACGATGGCACAAGGGGAAATATGAATAGACGCGAATTTATCTCAAACGCGATGGGTGCAGCGGTCGCGGGCTCATTGGCATCCGCCAGACCGCCGTTGCTTGCCGAGCAAGTGGACGTCAGTCACATGAAGATTGCAAGTTCGCGCGTGCTTCCAGCTTCCGGGCACGATCTGAACCGTCATCGCTTCGGGGTAAACTACACGCCGTCGAAAAACTGGTGGTTTTGCTGGAACGATTGGGATGCGGACCCGATCAAGCGGGACTTGGATGGAATTGCGTCTGTTGGAGCGGACCATTTGCGGCTTATGCTGATCTGGCCCTATTTCCAGCCCAATCCAGCGTGGGTGAGCCACGTGCATCTGGAGCGACTGGATCAACTGCTTACGCTCATGGGAGAACGCAATCTGGATGCGGTGGTAACCGTGTTTACAGGCCAGCTCAGCGGCTGGTTCTTCCTGCCGCCATTTAATCGGCCCGGAATTGAGTTTTACACTGACAACATAATTTGGACGGCCCAGGAGCTCATCATCCGGCAGTTGGCGCACGTAATGACACCGCACAAAAACCTAATCGGATTTGACTTTGGCAATGAGATGAACACGTGCTGGAGCACAGAACCGCGCATAGGCGACGCCTGGATGACAAGGATGTTCTCTCTCATGAGCACTGTCTATCCCGAGGGCATCAACGTCAACGGAGTGGATGACGCGCCGTGGCTCGAATCGACGACTTTCTCTCCCGAAGCTCTGGCGGCCCTGCCCATGCCGACGATACACTGCTATCCCTACTGGACAGGCGCGCTGAGGTATGGCGGGCCCATGGACCCACCGAGCATTAAGCTGCTCGCAGCCATGGCAACTCTGATCCGGTCGTACGCCAGTGACCCTCGAAAGTCCGTCTGGGCAGAGGAGTTCAACACCTGCATCGAATCATTGACAGAAAAGCAGCAGGCAGAATGGCTGGAAAAAGCGGTCCTATCGGCCATCGATTCAGGAGTCAGCTGGTTCACCTACTGGGACAGCCATGATGTGGATCGGAAGTTCAAGTTCAACTCATTGGAATACAGTCTCGGCTTGCTCAACAACGGCGGCAGAGTCAAAGAACAGGGCAATGTATTCAAACAGCTCGCCGACTCCTATCGAGGGAAGCCGGTAATTTTCCCCACCCAGCCTATCCCACCGCCGCCGGTCCATCCCACTCACGAAACCTCTTGGCACTGGATGCTGGACTGGATGGGGTGGAAACCGACGCGCGTAGGAAGGAACGGCTGAACCGCTCGAACCGCTCTCAGGGCGCGATGCTCCGGCCAGTTCAAGATGGATTCGGAAATCTGCGGTCTCGCAGACCTGCACGCTTATATGAAATCAGAACTATGTCACCCCGCTTTTCCTTCTCGTACCTGGATTTGCCGCAGGTGGTGAAAGACTTTGAATGCTGTGTCGCTCGCCGTGCGAGAGATCTTCCAACGTCATACCGACGCAATCGAGCCACTGTCGCTCGATGAGGCGTATCTGGACGTGACGACGAACAAAACAGGCCTGCCCACCGCAACCCTCGTGGCAAAAGCGATCCGGCAACAAATTTGAGCAGAGTTGAACCTGACAGCCTCGGCAGGCGTGGCTCCAAACAAATTCCTGGCAAAGATCGCCTCGGACTGGAAAAAGCCCGATAGCCTATTCGTAATTCAGCCTCATGAAGTGCAAGCCTTTTTGCTGCCTCTGCCCGTAGGTCGCATCCCCGGTGTCGGCAAGGTCACAGAGGCACGCATGGCAGAGATTTGAATTAAAACAGTCGGTGAAATTCATGGAATGGATGCACAAATGTTAGAAATGCGCTTTGGGCGATGGGGTATGCGCCTTTATGAACTCGCACGAGGCATCGATCACAATGCGGTCGTTCCCAACCGAGTGCGGAAGCAAATTTCAGCTGAAGATACTTTCCAGGACGACGTGCCTTTGACGGAATGCGAGCCCCACATCCGGAAGCTCGCTGAGAAAGTTTGGATTGCATCGCGTAACAATGTTCGTGGCGGAAGGACCGTAGTGCTGAAGTTGAAAACGAAGGAATTCAGCTCGCTGACCCGGAGCCGGACACTGCCTGCACCACCGTGCTCTTGTGATGAATTTACCGAGGTTGCACTTCGTCTCTGTGAGCGTGTTAACTTGGGGCATCGACAACTCTACCGGTTGGTTGGAGTGGGATTAAGCAATTTCCAGGCCGAAGAAATTGAATCATCGTTTGCGGAGGTTGATGTACTTTACACACTAATCTAAAGAAAGAGATGTTAGGGCTTCTAGGACCGGGAGCCCATCTGTAAGTAGTGGTTCATATGCGGACCACACATTCAGCGAGCCGGAGAAAAGGCTCAGAGAAGAGAAAAGTTGGTACGGAAGGAGCCGAGGGTTAAAGGCAGGGAAAGCTTATGAGCCGGAAGAGATCATGACCCTGCTTCGAATTGATTTGACTGGCACGACGAGCTCGCCTTTCCCTACAGATCGTGAAAGCCAATGTTTGCTGATTAAGGTATTGTCGGACACCCACTCTTTCCATTCCTCGCGTGTGTTACTCGAGGCCCATCTTACTAGGTACCTTTTGGCCTTCTCGATTTTTTCTAGGTGCTCTTGTTGCCGTTGCTGTTGAATGAAGATTCTTGATTGTGCTTGCGCCCACAACCCTGAGAACAGTACACGGAGACCATTCTTGCGTGCGAACGCGGCGCTTACGGAGAAAGGGTCGCCCTTTCCTGCATGAATCTCCAGGGAGCATTGACCGGACTTCCGTTCACTCCTTCCATCTGGACATCGATGTAAGGCTGTTTGCTTTCGAGGTGAAGTGGCACCGGTTGTCCTGCGCGCGGGCGAAAGGACGTAGGGCCGCATAAGGTCAACTAGAGATGCCGATAGTTGATAATGCGGACTAACTGTTGAAAAAAGTCATAGCCAAGAATGCCATCCGAGCGCAGGATCGCGATCGAATCCCAGGGCCTGGTTTTATTCCACTGCCTTGGGCCTTGATCCGATTGAGCAGCTTTGAGGCTAGCTGCGCCGAATCTGGGACGTGCATTTGACCGGCTCGATGAGTTCACCCTTTTTCACAAGCCTGAGTGAGGAACTTCTTGCTGATCTCGGGATGACAGCAGACGACCCACTCTTTCCAATCGCCATTTCGGGTTGTTGTTGCCCACTCAGCAGCGGATGCTTTGGCAATTTCAACCAGACTAGCGCGATCGTTTTGGCGTCGCTTACGGTTGGAGGCCAGCGCAGTATGTTTCGAGCCGCATAGCTTAGAGCAGTAAACAGTTTGCCGTTTGTTTTTCTTCACCCAGTATTGGCCACAATGGCCGCACGGGCGACCCCGCTTGTCATCGTGGGAATTGAAACACAACTTAAGGAGATGTTGCTCCGCAATTTTGTAGGCCTCCCTTATCGCCGCGTCCCTGCCAGCGTTCATCGAACCTAGGAAAGCAAAGCCAGTGTTGGTTGGACCGAGAATTGTACGGAGATCAACGCAACCGGGAACGGTTTGGTTCGGCAACAGTTTCTGGACAGTGGAGCGCGAATTGCGTGTGGCTTGGAGGAGGCGAGCAGTGGTCGAGTCGCCAAGCTCCAAGTCATTGAGTGCTTGTTGCCAATCAACCTTCCCTAACCCCAGCGCACGGAAATAGTTGCCCACCACGGCATTGGCATACTCCTCCAAATCCTTGATCTGTGCGGCAGGTGCGGACCAAAGCGTGGATTCTCGTTTCTGGGGCGCATTTGCTACGTCGCTATATCGAGAGTACGTATGAAGATCATGAAAGCACATAGAGACATTTTAAATCGTTAATCTACTCTCTTTACGCTGGCCTGGTCTGAATGCATTGTAGGACCAGAGGTGGCCAACATGGTATCGAATCACCAGCCAGAGAGCAGGGCCAGCAGCCGAACGCTCGCGGTTCAATATAAAACGATCTCCGAACTTAGGCCGTATACGGAGAACGCCCGCACACATTCCAGGCATCAGATCCGGCAGATTGCCGAAAGTATTCGGGTGTTCGGCTTCACGAACCCCATTCTGATCGATTCGAAGAACCGCGTGGTTGCTGGCCACGGCCGATTAGAAGCGGCCAAGCTGCTTGGATGGATCGAGGTCCCGACAATCTGCCTGGAAAATCTCACTGAAGAGCAAATCCGGGCATATGTAATTGCGGACAATAAGCTGGCCGAAAACGCAGGCTGGGACAAGTCGATTCTGGCCATTGAGCTCCAGCATCTGCTGACGCTCGATTGCGCCGACTTCGATGTCACGATTACCGGATTTGAGATTCCGGAGATTGACCTGATCCTGGAAGACGCGGCCGGTCCGGTGGCTGAGGATGAAGAGGTACTCGAACCGGTTCCGGGCGAAATCTCGGTCACCGAACCGGGTGATCTGTGGCACTTGAGGAAGCATACGATGCTCTGTGGTAACTCGCTCGAGGAAGACAGCTATAAATCCTTGATGGGGAACCGCCGGGCGGCGATGGTCTTCAGTGACCCCCCATACAACGTAAAGATCGACGGTCATGCTACAGGAAAAGGAGCCATCCGGCATCGCGAGTTTGCCATGGCTTCCGGGGAGATGAGCGCAGACGAGTTTGTTTCCTTTCTGAACAGTAGCTTGAGTCTCTTGGCACGGTACAGCGCGAGCAATTCCGCCCATTACATCTGCATGGACTGGCGGCATGCCGGAGATCTGATCGCTGCCGGCAAGCAAAATTACGACGAGTTCCTGAACCTATGCGTCTGGGTCAAGGACAACGGCGGCATGGGAAGCTTTTACCGCTCGCAGCATGAGCTGGTCCTGGTTTTCCGGAAAGGCAAGGGTCCTCACCGGAACAACATTCAACTGGGCCAGTATGGCCGCAACCGGACGAACGTCTGGCAGTATCCGGGAATTCATACGCTCTCGAAACAGAGCGGGGAAGGGAACTTGCTTCTCTTGCATCCGACAGTGAAACCCATTGCCATGGTGGCTGATGCGATGCTCGACTGCACTGCGCGGGGTGACATTGTGCTCGATTCCTTCCTGGGATCCGGCACCACACTGATGGCCGCCGAACGCGTGGGAAGAGTCTGCTGCGGCATCGAGATTGATCCGGCGTACGTCGATGTTGCCATCCGCCGCTGGCAAAACACGACCGGCGAAGCGGCTATCCACGCGCAAACGGGCAAGACTTTCGATCAATTCGCTGCTCAGATGGAGGTCCAACATGGTTGATGGAGATGCCCCATACGAGGTCGGTTACGGAAAGCCACCGAAGAACGGTCAGTTTACGAAAGGTAAGTCGGGCAATCCGAAGGGACGCCCCCGCGGGTCCAAAAACCTTGCCACCATTGTTTTGCGAGAAAGCCGACAAACGGTGCTGGTGAAGGGTCCGCGCGGAAGTCGCAAAGTGAACAAGGCCGAAGCGGCAATGATGCAACTTGGCAACAAGGCAGCGCAGGGCGATCTGCGCGCACAACGCGAGTTCTTCTCGCTTATCCGACAATCCGAGGAGAGCCTTAATTCAAACGCAGCGCCACTTACCTTTCACGAAATGGACCAACAAGTAATGGAAAGCATTCGCCGGCGCATGCAAGAATTCCAATCCAGTTGCGACGAGTCCACCACGGAGGTTCCGGAATGATCGGCCAGCAATCACTCTCTGATGGCGAATACCGCGTCATCCTGCGCAATGACCTGGCGAGCTTCATCGAGCGCTCGTTCCTCGAACTGAACCCACAGGCCAAGTTCATGATGGCTCAATATATCGAGCTCCTGGCCGCAACACTCGAGAAATGTCGCAGCGGCGAGACCAGGCGCTTAATCATCAATCTCCCTCCGCGGACCCTGAAATCTCATGCTGCCAGTGTTGCTTTCCCCGCATGGCTGCTCGGACACGACCCTGCCAGGCAGATCATCTGTGCCAGCTATGGACAGGATCTTTCCGACAAGCACGCACGTGACTGCCGCACACTGATGGGCAGCGCCTTCTACCGTGGCCTGTTTCCAGCGACTGTCCTGTGGCCTCAGAAACTTTCCGTGAACGACTTCATGACCACTAGAAATGGCGTTCGGATGGCCACGTCCGTCAATGGGGTCCTGACCGGTCGCGGCGCCGATGTGATCATCCTCGACGACATTCTGAAGCCCGATGACGCTCTTTCTGAGACACGACGCAAGGCTGCGAACGATTGGTACTTCAACACCCTCCTGAGCCGGTTGAACAGCAAAGACAACGGCGTGATTATCCTCGTAATGCAGCGACTGCATCAGGAGGACCTGGTAGGCGAAGTAACGGATCGCGAACTCTGGGACCTCCTATCGCTGCCCGCAATTGCTGTTCAGCATGAGAGCTACCCGATCAAATCCCCATTGGGGAATCGCTGTTACGTCCGCAAAGCCGGCGAGGCATTGCATCCGGAGCGCGATTCGGTCGAAACGTACCGAAAGATCCGCGAGGCTGTGGGCGAGTATACCTTTCAAAGCCAGTACCAGCAGGACCCGATGTCGCGCGAGGGCGGGGTGATCAAAAAAGAGTGGATCAAATACTACGATCCCGAAGGGGTGCCGAAGGATTTTTGCTACCTGCTCCAAAGTTGGGATACTGCCAGCAAGAGTGGCGAGATGAACGACTATAGCGTCTGTACGACCTGGGGCCTGGACGACATGAACTTCTACTTGTTGGACGTTTATCGAAAACGGCTCACCTATCCTGAGTTGAAGCGGGCCGTGACCGAACGCTTTAACAAGTTTCAACCTTTCAAAGTTCTGATTGAGGACAGAGCTTCCGGAATTTCGCTGATCCAGGAACTCCAGTCGGAAGGCGTCTACTGCATCAATTCCTACAAGCCAGAGCCGGGAAGCGACAAACACGTGCGTCTGGCTGCCCAGTCGATCAAGTTCGAGAATGGCCGAGTGTACCTGCCGAGCCACGCACCCTGGCTCGAAGAATATGTGCGGGAGATCACGGGCTTTCCCGGCTGCAAGCACGACGATCAGGTGGACTCCACGTCGCAAGGGCTTGAACTTCTGGGAACAATGGCCAGCCCGGCGGTCTTCCGGCCTTTTTTCCTACACTCTCTGGGATACGAGACCTGCTAGGGCAAGCGAGACGAGAATTCTCAATCTGACAAGTATGAAGTCGGGTAAGCGAAACCGCCGGAGATAGCAGGCAAAACGGTGGAATCCATAAATATGAGGGGAATCCTGATTGGCAGGACTTGAACTTGCTTTTGGCACGTATTCCTCAGTGATGCTCGTCTTTTCTAACCACTCAGTTCTTCTGAACAGGAGCTCCGGAGATCCGGCCATAGTTCCGGATCAGCTTCAGGTTTCCCCTTCGCGCTTTTAACTAGCTGGCCTGAATCTCAACCCGGGAGCTGAGTTCGAAAGTCAGCAGTGTGCCGTCGCTAAAGGATCGAGAAAGCTGAACATCTACGACGATGGGCGGATTTATTGGGTCACTCGCGAATATTATTGGGACTCATCCGTCGAAATGCGCCAAAAGACTGACGCCGAGTATGCCGACGATCTTGTTCAGTTCATTGGCCCCGTCAACAACCCTAAGGTGATCATCGACCCGTCTGCCGCATCGTTTAAGACCGAGATGCTCAAACGTGGCATTTGGTATGGGGATGCCAACGACGACGTCAATGAGGGTACGGTCGGCAACATCCCATAGCAAGGCGCCCTTTCCACGTTTAAACACAATCGGAGGATCGACAGCGCGATTAGTAGATACCACGCCTCCGGTAATAAAGTCGGAGTTATGTCTGAGGATAGCTTCGGATTCCGGATAGGATGACATGAGCCTTTCTAGGTGCATTTCGTGATGAGGGGAGTATAGTAACGACTTGCAAGGTCACTATAAATCACACAATAGACATATATAACCTTTATAACCTTCCGAGAGACAATCCTAGACAGTTTGTGTTCACTCTTCTGAACGCAAGACTTTCTGACAAAGTGGCGGGACCCCGATTTAGGAGCTTGTTGAAGCCAGACGTTTTTTGGGGATCGGCTCGCCTGGAATAAGATCGATGAAAGAGTACCGAAGCATTAACACGTGATTTCAGCCGCCAAGTAATGGCTCCCGAAGAAGTGCAAGCCGGCGAGCAACGCGTCGCTCGCCGTGATGACCCTATTGAAAGTCGGTGAGACCTTTTACAGTCGAGGCGTCCAGGCGTTTCAGTAGGTCGACTAAAAGGGCTACCGCATTATCGAAGTCGGAGCGTGCAAGAACGCCAGTATTGGCGTGGGTGTACCGGGTCGGGACCACAATACAGATCACAGGTATGCCATTGGCTGACTTTTGGATGGAGGTTGCATCAGTCGCGCCCCCCGGCACTAGGTCTGCTTGCAGGGAAATATGATTGGCTGCGGCTGTGTCCCGGACCAGCTTAAGCAGCTTTGCATTGGGAATGGCGGAGGCGTCGTAGACAAAAACCGCAGGTCCGCCGCCGAGTCTTTCTGCTGGCTCGTCGGCGTTCACGCCTGGATAATCGTCGGCAATGCCCGCTTCCAAAGCAATACCTACATCGGGTCTTATTTGATGGGCTGCGGTAATGGCCCCCCTCTCACCCAGCTCCTCCTGCACGGTGCCTGCGAAATAGATAGAATTAGGAGACTTCATACCGTCTTTTTGAAGCTGTTTTAACGCTTCAATTTCGATGATGAGACCTATGCGGTCATCCCAGGCTTTGGTCGCATACCGTTGGTTGGCGAGAACGGTGAATGGGCTCGACGGAGCGATACCATCGCCTGGTTGTATTCCCAGAGCCTCAGCCTCCGTCTTCGAACGTGCTCCCACATCCAGAAAAACATTCTTGGCATCGATTGACCAGTTGACACCTTCCGGGCTCGAGATGTGCGCGTCTTCCGCCCCACTCACGGCGGGGATGGTACCCTTGCTGGTGATTATGGTCCATCGTTGGCCGATTAGATTTGCCCCGAGTTGACCGCCCAAGCGCTGCACCTTGATGAATCCATCCCGGGTAATGGACTGCACCATCAGCCCTACCTCGTCCATATGCGCGTCGACCATAACGCGCGGACTTGCAATCTCACCCGGAACCCGGCCGATGACGGAGCCCAGGCCATCAGTCGAAACTTCCGCGCCAGCATTCCGCATCTCCCGCTCGAACAGCGTCCGTACCGGACCTTCAAACCCGGACGGGCCGTTGGACCTGGTGAATTCTTTCATCAGTTGGATCGCGGAATCCGTTTGCTGGGCGCGGCCCCACGATGGAAACATGAGTGCCAATCCCGACAATAGAACAATTATTCTTCGCACGATTCCCCTCGTTCTTGTTTTCCGAATTTTACCTTGCGTATCGACAGCCATTGCTTGGTCATTGAATACGGTCGCAAACAGCCTTTCCACACCGGCGATATCAGACGGTACTAATTCGCTGCCCACAGTCTTTTGAGCATCTCAAGTCCTTCGGTCACCATCAGATCGTTCGCACCGGGTGAGAAGGGCGATGCTCCAACTTCGTATCCGCCCTCCTTATAGAGCTCGGCTGGTGGCAAATAGCCAAAGCCGCCGTTCGAGTATCCCGAAAACAATGTGTGCGGGAAAGGAGATTTCTCAACGATAGAGCGGTTTAATTCGGTCAACGGTTCGCCGGGAACCGAGAGCAGGGCAATATCACCGATTCGAATACCCATCATTTGCCAGTCGGTATGAGTTTTTCCTTCGTATTCGCGGACAGCCGCCAACTTATCCTCCGCTTGAACGGCTCTGGCCGTGGCGACTCGCATCTCTTCTTCAGGAATTTGGCGCTGGCGTAGTTGGTTCAAAGCCTCTACACTTTCCCGAACTTCGTTCTGGACTTTGCGTGTGGCTATATGACAGACGAATGTTATCAGCGGGGATCCCAGTTAAATCCGAAACAACCTTGATGGTATTCGATATCCATGGAGTCTCGAACCCGCAGTTGTCAATATCGATGATGGCGCATCGCTGTTGAGAATCTGAAATAACCAAAGCGGTGACCAACAAAGGCATGTCCGCCCCAGAACCCCTCTGGTGTGTTTGCGCCCATCCTCCTTGGGGAGTACCAGGGGCAGGTGTGATATCGCAGCGTCCTGTTCCAACCATTAAATGCTTCATTCACCTGCCCCGTTCAGTAAACGCGCAGCGATGCAGTGCAGCGTGCCATCACATGCCAGGCGTCGGGTCAACAGTAGGTCCGCATTTTTTTCCTGGCCATAACGTGCAAGAACAAACCTCTCCGAGATCTATCTGCTTTTTTCAAACTGCAGGAACCAGGGATCATCCGCCTGTTGGAACTTCACTCGCAAGTGGACCGCTTTTGCGCCCGAGGGCTCCTGATCTATCCGGTATTCCCCCGATGCCGAACTGACGTTATATCCGCGCGGAACGTATATCACCATCTGCCCTTTCGCCCCGGGAGCTCGGCTCGCCGTCCCACTTAGTCGTTCGGATGCCTGATCGTATTTCACCTCCTTCGTCTCAACCCCGCCCTGCGTCAGGTTCATATCTGTGGAAAGTATCCAGGGATACGACCGCGCTTCTCGAATTGCATAAGCCTCTCCCTGCCTTGCTCCCACTTCCAGCGACACGTTTGCTCGATATTCACCAAGAAAGGTTTGGTCCCAAAACCTATACACTAGGTAATCTTTTGCCTTGTCGAGACCCAGCCGTGAAAATTCAATACTGTAGGTACTGGGCCGATTATTCCAATTCTGCAGCATCAACACATGCCAGCTATCCCAGTCTGTCTGGACAGGCAAATCGTAGACTTCAGGCGTCGTATGGGTGAATAGGTCCAAAGGTCGAGCAGCTTGCCCATATGTTGGCAACACCAGAGTCAGCAGATGAATTCTCTCTGCGTCCAGGTCATCCATGTTCTCGCCGATTGTCACGAATCCGCCGGAGGTCATCTGCAACTGCAAGCGCATTTTCACCTCGTCGCGAATTGCCCGATCGGAAGGAATTGGTCCCGTTCCGTAATTGTGTACGTAATCTCGCCCACCCACATAAAGCGGATCCGGATCATTGATCCAGAAGTGCTGGTGGAACATATATGTTCCCGCCGACTGGCGGGCAACCTCCATTAGGCCGTTCCAATTCCCCACGCCGACCATGTCACGGCCGGTACGGACCCGATCAGCGAGCCCAAGATAGTTGAAGTATTGTCCGCAGCAGAACTTGTGAATAAACGTGTCAGGGCCAACAGCACTCCGAATCGCCTTCATTCCCTCCCGAATGTCTTCAAACCCCATGATCTTTGTGGGATCGTGCAGAGTTCCACGAGTGGGACCGCCGTCAAAATCGGACCACACCCACTTTGCATTGAACGATTCCGCCTGGTGGTACAGGTTGTAGACCCATTTTTGGGCATCGGGATCGGTGAAGTCGATCGGTATGCCGAAGTCCATGCGGCTTCGATCGGCTCTAACTAGCCAGGGCACGTTTTTCTTTACTAATGAAGACTCCCAGGCTGCGTAGGCATAGTTCGCTCCAAAGGAGCACCCGAACCCCAGATCATGGTAACGCTCGCAAAGCCACGCAACGCCATGGGGGAATAGTTTCTGGTCCACCTCATCTTCTCCATAGCCCAGCGCATCTCCACCATCTCCGTACTGATGGCGCTGTTTTTGCCATTCGCCAAGCTCCACAAAAGTAATCCCGTAACCTGGGAGAACTGAATCGCGCAGCTTCTTCGCCTGTTCGAGTTGTGCTTCTTCCGAGGCTTTGTCTCCAAACGCGTACCACGTGTTGATGAAGCCCGTGCGGGTATTGTGATTGAATTGGGGGTTCACCACCTTCACGGCGGCGTCTCTCCATTCCTCGAGCAGTCTCAGCGGGTCTGACCCAAAATCCATCAGCAAGCTTTCCGTCCGTAGCTCCCCGCCTTCCGGCTTATACCCGTTGTAATGCGCTACCGCATCCAGCCCGACCGTGCTCGAATCCCAGTACTGCACCGTCACGGCCGTGCTCGCCCGAGAGAAAGAATAGAATCCCAACTCCACGGCCCTTTTCACTTTCGGCGAATAGATCACCGACAGCGCGGAGCTCTGCCAGCGCTGCATTCCTAAATTCCAGACCCCGGTGTTGCCGCCCGCACCTCCACTGTTCACATAAATCCTTGAATCGTACGCCGAGGGGACTCGCAATTTTCCTTCCATCAGCGCAAAGTCGCCGACCTGGTAGGTCCCCTTGGGTATATATGCAGTCGCGCTCACCCATGCTTTGCCTTGGTATAGCTCCACTTCATAGCGGAAACCCGGAAAACTCCCTTCAAAATGATATTCCGCCACGAGCTTCTCTCCCGATCCAAGTGCGTCCTGAAAGGGCTCCCGTTTCACCTCTACTTTGCTGGCCTGGCTAGCCGAGATTGTGCGGCCATTTACCTGAACGCTTGGCCCACCCGTTAGCTCCATCGACGCATTCTCGGGAAGCTGAATTCTCAATTGTCCACTATGCTGATCGATCGTCAGCCGCACCAGCCCATTCTCCAGAACGGAGTCGGTTCCGGCCTGGGCCAGCGGAGTGACCATTGTCATTAGGCCGAACAGCCCGAAACCAACTGCATACAATACGAACGACTGCCGTAAACCCCTCATTGCCAGCCTTCCCCCAATTTCTAGACGTATGCCTCGCAGAGCAACTTACCTGATTCGACAACTACCGTGTCCACAGACATTCGAACCCAAGCCTCACTCCGGAACTCACGATGGAGCATGCTTTGAGGATGAGCTTTCGTTCCGGCTTGTTAGACGCTTTCATTGAATGCGAGTGTGATTATCGGCAGCGCGGTCAGGCCAAGTCAATATTAAAGCGTGGTAAGGAAGGGTCTTGTTCAGGATGCTGAACCGCGGAAGATCTCGCGCAAGATACGTTCATGCAGCTGTATCAAGCCCTGAGAGCCGGCAAAAACATCGAACATCCAAAAGCATGGACAATATGCGTTTTGCGGCACAATAATGTCGATAGGTAGCACGACAACTTGCTTTTCAAAGGCAAAGCGGGGAGCCTTTTACAGTTGGATGCCCGATTGCGACAACTTCGGATTTCGGCTGCGATGCCAACCTGGTGCCGGGACAAATCCGTATGCAGGCGCTCATAACGCAACGCAATGGCTTAACCCCAACGCATTCGCGAACCCGCCAATCGCCACACAGATCGGCCAATCCGACTACTCGGTTCTTGGCGGCCCTCCGCAACAAGTCCGTGGACCAGGGTTCAATAACGTCTCTTGCGCCGGTTCTTGCATTGGAGATTGCCGCCAAAGCAAAGCCCCTTGCGGTTGTCGACGATCACGGTCACAATTTCCAATCGATCGGCCCAGGAGAACTTTCGGGCTGATCGTCCGGAATTAGTCATCACAACTGAAGTTGAACCGAGCCGCTGGCGCGGCGAGTGCTGCTCAGCCGTACTGAACTTCGATGAGTGACTCGGCCTGAAGTCACCAGTTGACAATCGCGCTGTCGAATCGATGGACACTCTCGTCGACTTGCCGATTCTGTTGACCGCAGGCGACAAGGAAAGCTATGGCGGGCGTTGCTGAATGTAGATTCCTGAAGTAAAAGTCAAGCTTGTTCAACCTCTCGCCTGTTCCACCATCCAATCTGCGTGCCGAGAGGGGTGCCCGGGTCCTTCGCTTTACGCATCTAAATCAGGCGATTCTACGGAAAGAGCGCTAGTATGCCAGACCTTTTGCTAACAGATATTGACGGGACGCTAGTCGACAGCAATGCACTGCACGCTGAAGCTTGGCGTCGTACATTCGAGCATTTTGGTATTCAGGTGGGCCTCGACGAAGCATGGAGGCAGATAGGAAAGGGCGGAGACAAGGTCATAGCCCTCTTCGTTCCAGAATTGGATCGCAACCGGCTAGAGGTTCCTCTGAAGAAACTCCGCAAGGAAATCTTCCATCGCGACTACATGGCACGTATGGTTGCATTTCCGCAGGCCGGCAATCTGCTGATCCGGGTGCGTCGTGCCGGGAAGAAGATTGCTTTAGCGACTTCCTCCGACAAAGAAGACCTCCCTGTTTACGGCAAACTGGTCGGCATGGAGGATTTGGTCGATGAGGCGTCTTCCGCCGATGACGCAAAGAACTCAAAACCGGATCCCGATATCTTTGCCGCCGCTCTTGAGAAGGTAAAGATGCGTGCAGAGCAAGCTATCGGCCTGGGTGACACACCGTGGGATGCTGAGGCGGCGGCTAAGCTAGGCATTCCAATGATCGGTCTCACTTCAGGAGGTTGGAAAGCACGCGACCTGCTCGCTGCCGGTTGCGTTGAGGTCTGGAACGACCCCGCGGATCTTCTGCTCCACTTTGAGGAGTCCAGACTGAGCAAATAGGCGATGATCTGACGATTGGTGGTCGTATGATTTGCAGCATTGGCGCTTTAATCCCGAAGCATTGTGGATCTCTCCAAGCCAAATGCTGACGCCTGGGTCCAAGCTCACTGTATCGAGAACACTATCTCTGGCGTTGTCTCCATCAATCCTGAAAACGCGTTTCAATGCCGCGAGCTCTTGCCGGTCGTGAGTTAGCTCCTAATCGCCAATGCGCTCATCGAGAATAAATCGGTAGAGATATGTCGACTTCTATAAGTTAATGGACCGGCTGGAAGGCGATCTTCCGCGCCAAGATACGACTTGACTGTCCGCCCAGGTCAGAGCGTCACTGTGTGTGCGGCCTTTCTCTCAAAGAGAAATCGACAGCCAAGGTGCCCTGCATGGACCGGGATTTGGCCGATAGAATCTCCGCTTTACCCGCTCTCAACAAGGCCCAATTGCTCGTTGTCTGGGGTGAGAACTTCACCAAAGCACCGCCACCCAAGCTGCGCAAAGAGCTAATGGTGCCCATTCTCGCGTACCGGATGCAGGAGAAAGAATATGGCGGTTTATCCCACTCCGCCCGGAAACGGCTGCGCGAGATTGCGAAATCGATCGCTTCCGAAAAGCGGCCACAGAAAGAGATTCAGCCCGGTTCCGAGCAGGGCACCCGCCTGCTTCGCTCCTGGCATGGCAAAGTGCATGAGGTCATCGTGACCGATACCGGCTATCGTATACCGCGGATCACGTTTTCCAGCCTGTCGAAGATCGCCAGAGAGATCACCGGAACCCAGTGGTCTGGGCCAGCTCTTCTTCGGAACCAGGAAGAAAGCATGACCACTCCTTCCCGGATCCGCTGCGCCATCTACACCCGCAAATCCTCGGAAGAAGGTCTGGAGCAATCCTTCAATTCGCTCGACGCCCAGCGGGAAGCCTGCGAAGCCTATATCGTTAGCCAGCGGCATGAAGGCTGGCAGCTGATCCATACCCTATATGACGATGGCGGCTTCTCCGGCGGCAACATGGAACGACCGGCGCTCAAACGATTGCTCGAAGACATCGCAGCCAAACGGGTCGATACCGTTGTCGTCTATAAGGTCGATCGGCTGACACGCTCTCTGGCAGATTTTGCCAAGATCGTGGAGCAGTTCGACAAACAGGGCATCAGCTTTGTCTCGGTCACCCAGCAGTTCAACACCACGACCTCGATGGGACGGCTGACGCTGAACGTTCTTCTCTCCTTTGCCCAGTTTGAGCGGGAAGTGACCGGAGAACGTATCCGGGACAAGATTGCCGCCTCGAAGCGAAAAGGGATGTGGATGGGCGGTGTGGTCCCGCTCGGCTATGACCTCAATGACCGACATCTCGTCCTCAATCCAGGCGAAGCGGATCAGGTGAAAGAGATCTACCGGATCTACCTCCAGCTGGGCTGTGTCACCAAGCTGCAAGAGCATCTGGAACAAGCAGGCGTCCTCAGCAAGAAGCGAATGAGCCGCACAGGGCGAGCCTCGGGAGGAGTTCACTATTCTCGTGGCGCCCTGTATCTGATACTGCACAACCGGATTTATCTGGGCGAGATCACTCACAAGAAAGCATCCTACCCTGGCCAGCATCCGGCGATCATTGATCAGAAGCTTTGGGACCAAGTACAAGTTAAGTTTCAATCCAATCTGCAGGCGCCACGGAAACGGCCAGAGCCACGGAACAAAGTCTCTTGATGGGCCTTCTTTATGACTACAAGGCAATCGATTCACGCCGTCGCATGCTACGAAAAAAGGACGGCGCTATCGCTACTATGTCTCCCAAGCTGTAATCAGGAATCGTCGGGAAAAACGCAAGTGGCCCTGTACGAATTCCAGCGTCTGAGATCGAGGAGCTGGTGCTTTCGCAACTGACCTTATTGCTGCGGTCGCCGCAACGGTTGCTGGACGTTCTCGTCGGCGCCGACGGTCCACAGTCAGAAATGCATGGCAGTCACGGAAGTGTCGCGAGAGTGGGAGACAGCATCTTCGGACAAGGTTCATGCCTTTTGCAATCCACGGTGAAGAGAATTGTTGTTCATAACGATCGAATCGAAATCGAGATCAATCAGATCAGCTCTTCGCCAAACTGTGTTGGGGGTCTCCGACGATCCGGAACGCCTGGTCAGTAATGTTCCGGATGAAGCTAGTCGTGATTGAAACTGCTGCCCAACTGAAACGATGTGGCGGAGAAGTGCGCCTGGTCCTGCCCCCCGATTCTCCGGGCGTCCAACCACACGCGGTTCCCTCTCTGATTCGCGCGATCTCGAGAGCGCACGATTGGGTGGATCGCATTCTGCGAGGCGAGACCGTCAACCAGCGATCCATCGCAAAACAAACAGGCCTCGATGAACGCTACATCAGCCGCATCATTCCTCTCGCTTTTCTGGCTCCAGACCTAACAGAAGCGATTCTGGAAGGAAGCAGGCCCCTGGCCTGTCGCTCGACGCATGTTTCGGAAACATCCCGGACGACTGGGTCCAGCAGCGGACACAATTACTAGACCGGTGAAGGAATCGTTTTTACTCAACGCCCCCGCAGCAGCTCCTCGACTTCCACTACCGCGTCCTCAATTATCAGGAGAAATCTCTCGCTAAGATTCCCTTCACCGGCTTTTCTTTGGATTATGTTCTGCGCGAAACTCAGCGTTTCCGCGCTGGTCTCCGCGGCACCAACACCCTGCTCTGGTCCCGCATCGACGTCGACGTCCCCACCGAGCCCACCCACAGCCAGTGCTCTCCCGACGGCGTCATCTTCTCCCGCAAATATTCCGAGATGAAACTCACCGACCTCCAGGGAGCCCGCACCGCCCTCCAACAACTCCACCTCTCCACCTAACCGCCCTGTGCCGGGAACAGCTTGGAAGAATCGGATGAACTCGAAATCTCTTCGATTTACCGTGGTATACTTCGCGACGACTTTCTTGAGCAATGGAGGACCATCGTGGAAACGAGTCCCAAGTGTTTTGTTGCGTACGCATCAAGTCTGCCGAGCAAAGGTGATGCTATCGAAGCAGCCGTTGCCGAACTCAATCAGGGCGGACTCGTACAAGCAAAAAGCTGGAAAGATTTGACGGTCTCTGGGCGCCCCATTATTGGCGCGATTTGCGATGAAATCCGCACGTCAGACTTGTTCATTGCCGATATTACAAATCTCAATCCAAACGTCCTTTTCGAGCTCGGCTATGCACTAACCCTCCCTAAAAGGGTCTGGCTAATATTTAACCCTAAGGTAGTCGGGGCAAAAGTTCTATTCGACCGATTCCAATTACTAACTGCCGTTGGCTATTCCCCTTATACAAATAGCAGAGAGATAGTCACGCAATTCTACAAGGATGAACCATATAAGACACTTAACCAAACCCTTCTAAATGACTTGCCACAATCAGCTACGGCAGCCACGCGAAACAATTCTCTTCTATATATCAAGCCAGAATTCTCGACGGAAGCTGTCATGACAATCACCAGGCGCGTAGCCGGAGCCCCGATCCCTCCGACGATTGATGATCCAAACGAGATTGGTGTCCAGCCCCTTGAGTGGTATGTCACGAACACCAAAGCTGCAGTGGGCGTGATCTGTCACTTTCTATCCGACGATTATGAAGATGTCCGAATATCCAACGCCAAAAATGCCTTTGTAGCTGGACTCGCATATGGTTTTCAGAAACCCTTATTGATGCTGGCGCACAAGCCATATACCTCCCCAATTGATTACCACGATCTGCTGCGAGTTCATGACGACGCCAAGCAGGCAGAAGCGTTTTACCAAGATTGGCTGTCGGGGATTTTAGAAACGCAAAAACACGACTTCGAGCGCAAAGCGGTTCACACGAAAGCCATTGCTGCTCATGGCGGCCTAATACAGTTGAATATTGGCGATCCGATCGCGGAGTACGAGCCGCAAGAACTCTTCGAATACTTCATCCCCACTTCTGCATACGCAGATGCCCTAAACGGACAATATTCAGTGTTTGTTGGACGAAAGGGCGCGGGAAAAACTGCGACACTTCTGAAGGTAGCCGACCAGCTTCGTTCCGATCCCCGAAATCACATATGTGTAGTCAGGCCGGTCGACTATGAACTGGAAGGACTGTTATCAATCTTGAAACAACAGATGACGGTTTCAGAAAAGGGTTATCTAATTGAAAGCTTCTGGAAGGCATTGATATACACAGAGCTTGCGAAAAGCGTCTATGACACTATCACCGCGAAGCCGGCATATTTGGGACGAACCCAAGCCGAGGAGAACTTAGTCTCCTTTGTTGCGAACAATGAAGAACTGATCTTGCCTGAGTTCTCAATGCGACTCGACTCCCTAGTGAGAAGGTTGTCCAAGATGAGCTACAAGTCGGAGGCGTCGATCGAGATTAAGGCCAGGATAAGCGAAAGTGTACACAAAGATTTACTTAACCATCTTCGGGATTTGATCTGCGATAGCCTTGAAAAGTCACATACCATTGCTCTCTTGGTGGATAACCTCGATAAGAACTGGACACACAAAGCAAATATCGAATTGACCAGCGAGCTGTTGCTCGCCCTCTTAAGCGTAGGCCCGCGCGTTGCCGAGGACTTCGAGAAGTCTTCCCGCGGTAAGCGGCGCCTTGACGTACTGATGACCATCTTTATTCGCAGCGATATCTTCGCAGCCATACATCCTCATGCGCGAGAACCTGACAAGCTCCCAATCCGGAAAATTGAATGGAATGACCCCGAATTGCTTGCGCGAGTAATCGAAAAGCGAATTATGACCTCCGACCCAAAAATCATCGACAAGGACGAAGTTTGGAATAAATATTTCGCCGATCAAGTTTGTGGGGTGTCAACGAAGGAGTTTTTGATCTCTTCCGTATTTCCGCGACCGCGTGATCTGATCTACTTAGTGAGAGTTAGCCTTCAACATGCAGTAAATCGAGGACACACAAAAATCCAAGAGAAAGACATTCTTTCTGGACTTGAGCAATACTCAAGCTTTGCTTTTGCGTCTCTTATGGCAGAAGGAGCGCCGCAATTCCGTCCATTGCAAGAATTCATGATTCAGTTATTCGGCGGCCCAAGTGTTCTGACCAATGACGAAATCAGAGACGCACTTGAGGAGAGCGGCCTTGGGGTCACGAACCTCGACTACGTTGTGGGCCTTCTCCAAGAACTCACATTCCTGTCATACGAAACGTCGCCCGGCCATTTCGCTTTCGCCTACGATCAAGAAGAGAAGGCAAAGCTTGGGTCTCGCCAAGAAGACGGCTCGAACTCTGGGCAAAAAGCGATATCATATTCATCCCGCTTTCCACGCATATCTGGAGTTGAAGTCGGTTGATGCAACCGGACAGCAGCCAATGTTTCTTCTTAAACAATGACTCAGGACTAACGCCTTATCCCATGGGATGGAAACCCCGTCATCATTAGAAACATCGCGGTGGTCGGCTTCAACCGCGGTCACCGAGGGCGACGCCGGAGCGAGATACATCACCCCCGCGGAATCAGCCTGCACCCGCAAGCCCTCAAACATTCAAGCTGGCGCCATTTGAGCGATAATGTGACGCGAATAGGTCGCTCTACCTATGCACCTACCCACGCGAGCGAGCTTCCTCGTCCCCTTCCTGGCCCTTCTCCTCGCCAGCGGAGCAGCCCCTGCCCGCGCCAGCAACCCGCGACCGCCACAGACTCCCAACCTCCTGTGCCCGTGCGGCCAGCACCCCAGCGGTCAGCTCCAATCCCCCGTCAACACTCAGCTCCCGGTGAACTGGCTCTACGGCGCCTACATCCCTAAGGATGCCTCTCTTGTCGCCTTAAATGGCCGCGAGCGTTTCAAGCTGTATCTTCGCCCTATACCGCGCCTGGCATTTACATCAAGACAGGATTCTTCGCCGTGCATGATCAAGTGCGAGATACCCCGCAGGCCGGGGGGGATGGATTCGAGATTCGAGATCGCCATCTGGTTGCTCTTGTGTCGAGAAATCTCTTGAGAGACCGCAACGTGTGAAACCTCGTCGACTCTTGGCCGAAAGTTGTAAGCAGAGATTCTCTGAGATAGCTAGTGCTGCACAATTGCCCGCACAAATGGCGGCATTTTGATTGTTTTGGGCTGAGTGAATCGGAGAGAGAAGACTCTCTGGCGGAGAGAGAGGGATTCGAACCCTCGATAGAGCTTTTGGCCCTATAACGGTTTAGCAAACCGCCGCCTTCAGCCTCTCGGCCATCTCTCCGTTGCTTGAATTATAGCGAATGGCGCAAATCGGTATATTTCGAAGGGCCAGCCTCTGGAGTATGCCTGTGCGAAACGGGTCTTTCCCTTGCGTGCCAGCGAATCACGCCACAGATAAATCGCTCAAGGTTTGAGACTGGCGCTGTTTGCGATAGTGGGCGTATTTCGCACCAGCCGCATGGTGGTCAGGTCCACAGCCGAGCAAGGCGTTCTTTCTTGCCATGCCGTTGTTCCGGGCCAGGCGCGCGTAAAATATGAATATCGCACCCAGCGATCCAGCAGGTATCCTTGAAGCGTATTGCTCTCGCCCTCTCGCTCCTTGTATTCGCGGCAACGGTTCCCGCTCTCCAGGCGCAGGCTACAGCCCCAACCCAGGTTCACGATGCAACGGCACTCAAGCCGCCCGCGGGCGCTCGGGTCGCGATTGTGGAGTTCGAGGACATGGAATGTCCCAGATGCGCCAGTGTCAATCCCGTGCTGAAGGCAGCGTCTGAAAAATATCACATTCCCTGGGTTCGCCATGATTTTCCGCTCCAGATGCACGTGTGGAGCTTCGATGCGGCTGTCGATGCGCGTTGGTTCGACACCAAATCAAAGAAGCTGGGCGATGATTTCCGAGATGCCGTGTTTGCGAATCAGTCGAGCATCGAGACCAAGCCGGACCTCCGCGCCTTTGCGGAGAAATTCGCCCAGCAACATGGCATCGGTTTTCCATTTGTCGTCGATCCACAAGGCAAGCTTACGGCCCAGGTCAAGGCGGACTTCGCGTTGGGACAACGGATTGGGATCGAACACACCCCCACCGTCTGGGTGGTGACGGACAAAACCAGTGGCGTTCCGTATGTCGAAGTGACGGATTTCGACCGGCTCTATCAGATCATCGATCAGGCGCTGGCGGATACCAGTGCAGAAGGGCACACTGCAAAGCGCGTCCGTCATAGCGGAACCCGATAACCCTACGATTATCGGGTCGACCACAGGTTGAATCAGCGGTTTACCTGCGCCATCGCGGTCTCCGGGTATCGCATGCCCGATGCTGCTCCCTGTGGGGCAACTTTGGCGATCCGCTCCAGATCGACCGCCGTAAGCTTCACCTCTGCGGCGCCTGCATTTTCCTCCAGATAGCGCAGCTTTTTCGTCCCCGGAATCGGCACGATGTCTTTGCCTTGTGCCAGCACCCAGGCGAGTGCCAGCTGAGACGCGGTGCAGCCTTTCTCGTGAGCCATCTGCCGTACCTGGTGCACCAGTTCTAGGTTCTTGCTGAAGTTTTCACCCTGAAATCGCGGAGAATTACGGCGGTAATCGTCTTCGGGAAGGTCCTCCGGCTTGGTGAATCGTCCCGTCAGAAAGCCACGACCCAGCGGACTGTAGGCAACGAACCCGACGCCCAGTTCCCGGCACGCTGCCAGGATCTCGTCCTCGGGATCACGGGTCCAGAGTGAATATTCCGTCTGCAGAGCGGTGATGGGATGTACGGCGACGGCTCGCTTCAAAGTTGCAGGCGCGGCTTCCGACAACCCAAGATGCCGGACTTTCCCCTCCCGCACAAGATCCGCCATCGCGCCAACCGTCTCTTCAATCGCAACCTTCGGGTCCACGCGATGCTGATAGTAAAGATCGATCGTCTCAACGCCGAGTCGCTGAAGACTTGCCTCGCACGCGCTCTTCACGTATTCCGGCCTTCCGTTGACGCCGAGAAAGCCTCCCGACTCGTCTCGCATAATTCCGAACTTGGTCGCCAGCACAACGCCGTCGCGGCGTCCACGAATGGCTTTGCCGACCAGCACTTCGTTCTTATACGGGCCATATATATCGGCGGTGTCCAGGAAATTGATGCCGAGATCGAGCGCGCGGTGAATCACCGCAATCGAGTCCTGCTCGCTTTCCCGGCCGCTGTAAAACTCCGACATCCCCATGCACCCGAGCCCCAGCGCTGAAACTTTCAATTCCTGACCTAGTGTTCTTTGCTGCATCGAAGTACTCCCCGTGTTGTTTTGCGTGCTCCTATATATGGATGCCTGGCTTGCTTCTGATCTTCAGATTCACTCGCGAAAATTCCATTGCTACATTCGTTTCATCGAGGTTTTTGCCTTGTACACTGAATTTCAATCACATATGAATAAACTGCGCGTAGGCATTCTCTTTGGTGGGCGCAGCGGCGAGCATGAAGTGTCGCTGCTCTCGGCTGCATCCGTCCTAAAGGCGATCGATCGTAGGAAATATGACGTTCAACTGATTGGTATCACCAAGGATGGCCGCTGGCTGACCGCTGCCGATGCCGCCCACCTGCTACCATCCCCGCCTGCTACCGAAGGCAAAATCCTGCGCGCCGGAAATCCGGATGCGACGCCCGGCGCCGCTTTGCTGGAACATGGCCAAGAAGTCCTGATGCCACCAGTTCCAATGCATACCGAACACGAGACAAACTCCCTAGTCAGGCTTCGCGCGAGTGCAGAACGATCGCTTGATCTCGACGTGATTTTCCCCGTGCTGCATGGCACTTTCGGGGAGGATGGCACCGTGCAGGGCCTGCTCGAATTGGCTAATGTTGCCTATGTGGGTTCGGGCGTGCTTGGCTCCGCTGCCGGAATGGACAAAGACGTGATGAAACGTCTATTTGCCGCAGCCAAACTGCCGATTCCGAAACACATTACGCTCTTGCGCCGCGAATGGCAGGAGAGTCCGCGCCGTGCGAAAAATCGAATTGAAGCGACGCTGCGTTATCCAATGTTCGTGAAACCCGCGAACCTTGGATCGTCGGTCGGCATCAGCAAAGCGCATGATGGCTCAGAATTGGATACGGCCCTTGACCTGGCCGCCGGCTTCGACCGCAAGATTGTCATCGAGCAGAGTATTGGCGGGAAACGTGGCAAAGCGCGCGAACTGGAAGTGGCAGTGTTGGGGAACGATTCGCCCCAGGCATCCGTCGTGGGCGAAGTCGTGCCGAGCAAGGAGTTCTACGATTACGAAGCCAAATATCTCAGCGAAGGCTCGGAGCTGATACTTCCCGCGAAATTGACTCGTGCGGAGACCAAATGTATCCAGCAGATGGCCATTGCGGCCTTCCAGGCCTGCGATTGTGCCGGCATGGCGCGTGTGGACTTTTTAATGGAGCCCGGTGACTCGAGCGCCTCACGTCCGCGCAAAATTTATCTGAATGAGGTGAATACGCTGCCTGGGTTCACCGCCATCAGCATGTATCCCAAGCTGTGGCAGGCCAGCGGTGTTGTTTATAGTAAGTTGATCGATCGCCTCATTGAGTTGGCACTTGAGCGTCACGCGGAAAAACAGGCGAACCACTATACGCGATAGACCAGTTTCCTGCAGGTGTATACCAGCGGAAGAAAGCACACGCATCCGTTCCTCAAAGAACGGATGCACATAAAGACTGCGTGCGGTCTATAGAAGGAAAAATGGTCGAACCGATCCACTCCTCCGAGGAGACTATGATTAAGTGGCTGATCTGAGAGCTTTGGGTAGACCCGGCCTTCAGGCCGCGGATAAGTCGCTGAAAATATTTGGGTGGCTTTAGCCACTGCGGTGCTGAATAAATGAATCGGAGCTTCCCGAGATCGCCGGTCTCTTTATAATCCACCACGACAGATAAAGTGCTGATGGCAGCACCAGCACTCCAGCGTGACGAGTCAGCGCGAACCCCGCAAGATAAGGTGCGGCCACTGCACAGATTGTTCCCAGGTATGTGATTGCCGCCCACCGTGCCGTGCCGGAGCCGCGTACCAGCAGCCACACAGCCAAGCAGCATGCTCCCAGAAGCAAGAGGCGAAACAACATCATGCTTCCGTCCGTCACCACCATCAGCCAGCCGGAGTACTGTTCAGAGCCAATCTTGCGCAGTGACAGAAAAAACACCTGCGCCTTCCGCAGCGTTGCATCGGCGGTTCGTGCCGGATGCGATCGCATGTAGCTCTCGGCAGCGCGCATGTGAAATGCGTTGAACGTCCATTCGTTCGAGAAATATTCTCCGTCGTTTAAAGAGCTGTCATATCGGTCCAGGCTTCCATTGCCGGCCGGTGGATATCGGTCCAGAAATTGCGGATAGTTGCCTTTGTGCAGATTGATTCCATCCAGACTTGTGCCAACGCTGAACCGTCCCGTGGTATGGACCGCGTACAATCCCCAGCCGACAGGACCACACGCCACCAGCAGCAGGACGGCCACACGCTTCCAGCGATCCCTGACTTGCAGGCAAAAAATCAATAGGAGAAATGCAGCAACGGCGATCATCGAGCTTTTCGTCAGGTACAACGCGAGCACGCTCAGCGCGAAAAGAATCGCGGTCCGCCATGAAAGGCTCCTCCTCCGCACGCCGAACAGCAGTACGGCCACTGCGTAGGTCAGCAGGCAAAAACTGTAGCCCTCCTCAACTTGCATATTCACCACATCAATCAGTTGTGTCGGCAGTACTAAGGCGAAAAACAGCAATGCGGGGACAAGAATTCTAGCCGTGGAATTGGATGTGCTTCGGATTCCTTCGACAGCCAGCGCAACAGCCCCCGCAACCGGCAGCAGAACCAGCGCAATTTTCGCCAGCTCTACCAACAGATAGTGATTTGAAAAAATACGAATCAGGCAAGCCAGCAATAACGGCGGCATGGGCATTCGGCTGGCGTGAAAGCAGATCACATCGCCGGCGGTTGTCATGGCATCTGTGCAGACAAGATAGCCGTGGCCGTGCGCCAGGTTCTCCGACAACGGACCCATCAAATTGGTCAAATCGGCCAGTTTCATGGAACGGAAGCCATGAAGCACCAGCGCGGCACTCACCGCGATAACAAAGGAGCAGATGTAGAAAACGAACGGCAACCATCCTGCAGCCGGAGGTGAATGGGCGGCGCGATCATCACCCGCAACACCTGCGGTTGCGCCAGGGGATGGATCGAGTGGTGCTGGCCTCATTCTTACAGTGTAGAGAACAAATCCTGTAAAGTTCCCCTCGCGGCCCATTGCGTCTTACAATGACGCCATGACGCTGCTGGACGCACCAAAGTACGACGCCCGCCGGGCTCGCATTCGCCGCAACATCATCATCGCTATTGTCGTCGCCATTCCTTTCATCGCGTTCTTCACCTGGTATAACTGGAACTGGCCGGAAGAACATCGGGTGTCAAAGTTTTTCACCGCGCTGGAAGCAAAGGACTACACGCAAGCCTTCGGCATCTGGAACAACGACCCGAACTGGCAGCAGCACCCCAACCAATATCAGACCTATCCCTATAAAACGTTTATGTCAGACTGGGGTCCCTCGGGCGAATATGGCGTGATTCGAAGCGCCAAGATTCTGGTCTCCAAAGAATATGGCAGTGGAGTTGTAATCGGCGTTCGGATCAATGCAAATCCGAAAACGCTATTTCTATGGGTAGAGCGAAAAGCGAAGACGCTGGGGTTTTCGCCGGTTGACCTTCGCTTTTAACCTGGAACATTTCTGGCTCACTCACGTGCATCGCCGGTCATAATTTTCATACGCCGGAAAGCAGGTCTTGCTGTCGTGCGCTGGATCTCGGCTTGGGGTGCGATGTTCCCACTAAAATTGCCAGGTGAGAAGAAGCGCCGATACCGGAACTGGACCTGTGGACGATGTCTCCCTGCCGGCGGCCCTTCGCAGCTTTGCTGCCGATCCTCGTGTCACCGTGCGGCGGAGTGGAGCGCCGAAGCCTGGCGGCGCATGCGTGGTGTACTGGATGCAGCACGCCGGCCGCGGTCTGAATAACCCAGCCGTCGATTGCGCCGTAAACATAGCCAACGAGTTGGGACTGCCTTTGGTCGTCTACCTCTCGGTCATCTCGAATTATCCCCATGCAAATCTTCGTCACTACGCGTTCCTGAACCGGGGATTGCGCGATACCGAAGAAGATCTTGCAGAGCGGAACATATCGTTCATAGTGCGACGGCCGCCCGGCAACTCGCTTGACGAGCTGCTGGAGGAAGTCAATGCCGCACTTCTGATAGGCGATGAGAATCCCTGCCGTGAGCCGGAGCGATGGCGAAAGGTGATTGCTCGCCGGTTGACGATTCCTTTCTGGACCGTGGACGCCGATGTCGTCGTTCCCAGCAAGCTTTTCCCCAAAGCGCAGTACGGTGCCCATGTATTGCGACCGAGGCTTTGTAAAGAGCTTCCGACCTATCTACATCCGTTGGAAAATGCCAAAGCGCAGCATGCGTGGCAACGGCCGGATAACTTCGAGAGTTTTCCGGTGACCAGCGATGTTACACAAGGCTGGAAAAAACTCGACCGCAGTGTTGGCCCGGTAGAAGGCTTGACCGGCGGCTCACACGCGGCACGCAGGCGTCTGAAATTTTTCATCGAGCATCTCCTCAAGCATTACGATGAAAACCGTAACCAGCCACAGAAAGATGGCACCAGCCGACTATCGCCCTATCTACATTTTGGCCATATCGGCTCGCTGGAAATTGCGCTGGCGGTAAATGCCGCGGTGAAAAAGGATGCTGCGCTCGCCAGGGCACGTGACTCCTACTTCAACGAACTGATCGTCTGGCGCGAGCTGGCGGTGAATTTCGTAAAGTACACGCCGAATTACGACTCCATTGAGTGTGCCGAACCATGGGCCGCGCAGTCGCTGGCCGAACATCTCGCAGGACCGCCGCGACTGGATCTACACGCTGGACCAGATGGAGCGCGGCGAAACACATGACGAGCTATGGAATGCATCGCAACTGCAGATGGTGCACTTCGGCTGGATGCACAACTATATGCGCATGTACTGGGCGAAGAAAATCCTGGAATGGTCGCCGGATCCGGCCATCGCATTCGACCACGCCATAACCCTCAATGATCGCTACGAGCTGGATGGACGGGACCCGAGTGGATATGCGGGAATCGCCTGGGCTATCGCTGGAAAATACGATCGCCCATGGTTTGACCGCGCCATCTTCGGGAAGATTCGTTATATGTCAGCTGGCTCGACCGGAAAGAAGTTCGATTCCAACAGATATATGGAACTGGTTCGCGAACACGCCGAATCCGAAAAGTTGTGGTGATGGCGTGTTCGCGCAGGTGTAGCCCTTATCGAGAAAGTCGCAGCATGACGACACCGTGCCGCGGGACCGTCGCCGTGTAGGAGCTTTGCAGCGTCCCGATATCCCGATGCGACCAGAGATCGCGCGCATGGACCGATCCGGTCAAGCCAACATCTTTCAACTTCAAGGTAATGGGATAAACCGCTTCGCTGCGGTTGAATAGCGCCACGGCTTTGGCTCCGCCTCGCAGAGGTTTCATCCAGATTTCATACGGTCCCGTGGCGCTCACGCGATCCCCTTGAATTCCGAGAGAGTCCTGATCCACCGCAATCACATCTTTGTTCATCAGGATACTTTTCGTGGCGTCGTCCATCTTCGACAGATCATTTCCGGCCAGCAACGGCGCAGCGAGTATCGCCCACAGACTCATGTGGGTACGGTATTCGTCGGCAGTCATTTTGCCGTTGCCGACCTCCAGCATATCCGGATCGTTCCAGTGGCCGGGCGCCGCGTACCTGGACAGTCCCGCTTGAGCAAAACCGATCACTGACATGCGGTCGTAGCTGTCACTGATGTCTCCGGTGGTGCGCCACAGATTGCCTCCCACCTTTGGACCCCAGTTCCAAACCGCATCAAAACCATACTGGCACAAGCTGTACACAATAGGACGATGGGTGTTCAGCAGAGCCCGATGCATCTTCTCGTAGGCCTGTTGCATCATCGCCCACTGCTTCTGCGGGTCGGCTCCGGCTTCTTTCTTCATAATTCCCCGGTAGCTGCAGAGGTCATATTTCAGGTAGTCGATTCCCCATTTCGCGTAGCTATTTGCGTCCTGCTGCTCGTGCCCATAGCTGGCCTCATAGCCGGCACAGGTCTTCGGCCCCGGGGAGGAATAAATTCCCAGCTTCAGGCCCTTCGAATGGACATAGTCGGCCAGAGCCTTCATGTCCGGGAATTTGCTGTTCGTCTGGATATTTCCGTGTGAATCGCGTTGGCCTTCCCAGGTGTCGTCAATATTGACGTAGATATACCCTGCATCGCGCATCCCACTCGTAACCATCGCATCCGCCGCGGCGCGGACATCCGCGTCGTTTACTTTGCCGGCAAAATGATTCCAGCTATTCCATCCCATCGGCGGAGTGGCCGCCAATCGTACGGACTGGGCCTGGGATGGAGCGGAAAATAAGCAGAAAAATGCGATCGCTGCGGTCAGCAGAGTGGCAAAGCTCCATTTAGCTGAGTCTGGATGTTGATAAGAATGCATGCAGTTCTCCTCTGTTTCAAACCGGATTGTCGCGAAATAAAGCAAAAGCACAGAAGGTGTAAGGTAGGAAATCTCTCTTGGCGCAGCCGTTCCCCAAAGAACGGCTGCACATAATTCCAACTCACCACATCACAGCATCTGTGCTTTTGCTCTAACACTCTACCATCCTGTCGCGCGATACCGTCAACCTCAGACTCAGGAATCTAGCTGCGCGCCGCAAATCGATCTCGCTGACGCTCAGCCATCCAATCGCATATTTCGTTCAGGTCAGCCACCGGTTGCTGGGTGTAGGGGATTGTATGCAGATAGGGAGGCGGCCCAAACTCCGGAGTGAGCGTGGAAACTTTCTGCCCTTTCAACTGCTGCGCCCGCCATATTTTTTCCCACCATTCTTCATGGGCCTGCAGATGAGTACTCCATTCAGGAGCCCGTGGATCGGGCACCTGCGGTCCTTCCTCATAACCGACTCTGGCGTGCAGTGCCAGCAGTGAGCGGCGCACAAATCAATGATGCCGGCGCAATCTTGCAGCAGCCGTTCTGCGACACAGACCCAATGACTCAGGTCACAGGTCAATTTCAGCTCCGGAAACTGGTGGAGAATCCGCTCAGTATTCCACGGATTCGAAAAGTAGCGGGAGCGGTGGGTCTCATGCGAGAGGACGACACCAATTTCCTTTTCCATCTGCTGACATGCGCCGTAGAAATCTTCCGCCTCGGCCATGCTCCAGGCATCTGAACCGCTATGGCAGTTGAAAAACAGCGGCTCCCCATCAAGGCATTCTTCGATCTGACTTCTCAGCGAGAGTAAATGCTCCCGGACTGTTCCGCCACGGACAAACATGTTGCTGAAAACCTGGGCAATCCAGGCGAAACGCTCCTCTTTTAGCGTTTGCCGCAGCAGACTCGCATCTGGAATTGTGCGAACGGAGCCCTCCAGCGCTCCATACCCCATATCGTGCCAATGGCCAACATGAGAAGAGAAGCCGTTCGATAGATCGACACCCCAGAGATGACGGACAAGCAAAAGTTCCATGAAAGATTACCGGTTTACTGCGTGTTGGATCGCACGCACATTATATGTGCGTCGCGGTCGAAAATAACGGATGAAATCGAATTCGCGAGTGCAACTCGGGATAGCCGCGGTCCAATTCAGATTCATCTAACTGCGCAGGGAAGAACAGAGTGCATCCGCGAAAATTCTGGATTTTATTATTGCTGCTGATTTCGGCCACCGCGATGGCCCATGCCGATATTGGGCTGGTGCTCGAGCAGCCCATCGGACATTTGGGCCAACTCACGGGAGCAGGGCACGTCTCGATTTATTTCCCGCGCTTGAGCAGCCCAATGGCGAATGGCTGGCTACTCCATGACCGTGATGCTACCGCCAGCGGAATTTTGTTACGGCGTACTTCCTGATCCAGCGCTCGATCCCCCGCCGTTAAGGTTCCAGGAGGCCGAGAATACGCTTTGGTTGCCGGAAGGAAACGCGCTGAGGATTGGTTCAACTCCCGTCAGCACGGTTATCGCCGTCGCCGAGTCGGGCGTGCCCTCCGTGGCCACAATGATGACGGCGTCATGTTTATGAACATCGGACAGAGTTGTGGCGGGCGTACCTTCCAGCATCTGCGAGAGATTGCTGCCACCTGTTCCGTTAGCATCGCCTGCGCCGCCATTTGGCCTTGAACCGCTCTGCTGTGCGGCTTGCACATGCTGCTCACCGTTACCCTTGTTGTTTTTGCCGCCGGAACGTTTCAAGCGCGCGGCGAGGCGTTCTGCCATCTCCGGCGGAAGCTTATGCATTTGCGATTGCGCGGTGATGTGAATCACGATCGGCTTCTTCGCGATCAGATCGTTAACCGTGAGGGTATTTTCGGCGGGATTAATTGAGAGAACCGTTCCGGCGATATTGCGAAATGATCCGGCTACAATTTCCTCGGCTGCCATTTCGGAGCCGTCGGCATTTCGATCTCCGCGCACACGAAGCTCATCTCCGGGATGAACCTGAGCGAGCGTCGACGGTTTGGCGTCCGCGAACTGGGCGGAGTCGGGGCTATATCGATAGATGACCGTCGTGGGTGTCACGTGAATCGTAAGCGTGCGAACACCGGATGCGATGGTGACGGTGCCCGCGCCGGCATCCACGGTCTTGACCAGTCCAGATGTCCCTCTGCGCTGCCAGTCCGCGGCCTCGGCTTGTTGTTTCTGGGCGATATCTGCCTGCTTCATAGCGACGACGGTGGTGGCGGAATCGCCTTTCACAACCACCAGGACGCGGTCGCCGACCGCCAGATCGGTGAATGCGATCGGGGTGGCGTCCGAAAGCTTCTTGGCCCCAGGTGCACTGCGGAGAATGCGCGCGGTGTCGCTTACGGTCACGGTGGAAGGCGCGCCACTATCGGGTTTAATGGTGAGCGTTCGGCCAGAAACGGCGGTTACAGCGCCAACGATTCGGGTTGGGGTTTGCGCAAATGCGGTGACCGCAAGCGCCGATCCCATAGCTATAACGAGTGATAATCTGATCCGTTTGCATCTCATAAAAGTCTCCTGCCTTATCCCTGCGGATGGCTGCGAGATCTCATGTTCTGTTACGCAGGCGGGGCCTCTCCCGGATCACCAGCGGTGTTCGGCGATCCGGATTCGCCAGATGGACTGTAAGTCTAGCGCAAACCGTGGTGCAGAGATATCGGGCAATGGCGAATGCGCGCCACACAGGAACGAAACGTTGCGAGCGCTCTGGCCGGTTGATAAAACAGCCTGCTAGAGTAGGCTGAGGCAGAGTTCGATTCGAGGACAGTTGAGCACTGCTGGACATGAGTGCTCTCCGGTCGTCTGGAATACGCGATGCAAAGTGTGCTGCAAGCTCTGGTCGACGATGCGGCCGGGAAAACGCGAAGCAAGGTCGTCGGGATTTACGTCATCCTGCTGGTCTTGAACCTGTCCGCGTGGCTGTGGGCAGTCGTCGCGTTCCGCCATTTTCCCGTTCTTCTCGGCACAGCATTTCTTGCGTACAGTTTTGGTCTGCGGCATGCCGTCGATGCCGACCACATTGCAGCCATCGATAACGTTACCCGCAAGCTGATGCAGGAGGGCAAGCGCCCGGTCGCGGTCGGATTCATGTTCTCTCTGGGTCACTCGACGGTTGTGCTGTTGGGATCTGCAGCCATCGCGATTACGGCCTTGTCGCTGCAGCATCGCCTGGATCCAGTGCGGCACATCGGGGGAGTGGTGGGCACGACCATCTCCACGCTTTTCCTGTTTGGGATCGCAATCGTAAACCTGGTTGTGCTGCGTTCCGTTTTTCTTGCTTTCCAGCGGGTCCGGCGCGGAGGCAGCTATGTTGAGGAAGATTTCGACCTGCTCTTATGCGGCCCCGGTTTCCTCTCTCGACTGTTTCGTCCCATGTTCGCGATCATTCGCCGAAGCTGGCACATGTATCCACTCGGAATCCTGTTCGGCCTCGGCTTCGACACCGCAACCGAGATCGGGGTCCTTGGTATCTCCGCGGCCGAAGCAGCCAAAGGTTTGTCCCTTTGGTCGATTCTGGTTTTTCCGGCGCTATTTGCCGCGGGCATGTCCTTGATCGACACGACAGACAACATCCTGATGCTGGGCGCGTACGGATGGGCCTTCGTCAAGCCGATTCGCAAGCTCTACTACAACATGACGATCACGCTGGTTTCCGTCATCGTCGCGGTTGTGGTCGGAAGCATCGAAGGGCTTGGCCTGCTGGCCGGCGAGTTCCATCACCAGGGAATGTTCTGGAGTTTCGTGGGCAAACTCAATGAGAACTTCGGCACGCTCGGCTACTGCATCATCGGACTGTTTGCGCTCAGTTGGATCGTATCGATCTCGATTTACAAATGGCGGCGATACGATGATCTTGAATTGAATGGATAAACTCTGAGGCAAAACGCGAAGAGCATATTTTCAGGCCGAGCGGCAGCGTGGCCAGGCATCAAGCTGGCGGCATAAAAACGCCATGAAAATCATCCGCACCGAAATCGAGATTGACGCCTCCGCGGAGAAGGTCTGGCAAATCCTTACAGACTTCGCCGCCTTTCCCGCCTGGAATCCGTTTGTGCGGCGCATTGAAGGTAAGGCCGCCGTCGGTCAGCGCCTCCGTGTTTTTATACAACCGCAAGGCTCCAAAGGAATGGGATTTAACCCGATTGTTTTAGAGGCTTCCCATAACAACGAACTGCGCTGGCTTGGGCACCTGCTCCTGCCGGGCATCTTTGACGGAGAACATGCCTTTCGCATCGAGGAATTGGGCGCAAACCGCGTTCGCTTTATTCAGGAGGAAAAATTCCGGGGCATTTTGGTTCCGCTGTTTGCCCGGCGGCTGGAAAGCGGATCGCGGGCAGGGTTTGTGGCCATGAACCAGGCGCTCAAAGCGCGCGCCGAGCAGACCGCTATTTAGCGGCACAGCTCCCAAGGAATACCATGCACCGACCGGCCGCTTGCCCCACGATCCGCAGGCATATCCAGGTGAGGGGCATTGTGCAGGGAGTGGGATTTCGCCCTTTCGTCTACAGCCTCGCCACTTCTCTCGGCCTGACGGGGTATGTCTTCAATTCCTCTGCGGGCGTGACGATTGAGATTGAAGGCGCGGAAAGCGATGTCCAAAAATTTCTGGGCACGCTGCGATCCGACCCTCCGCAGCTTTCCGAAATTACCGACATAACCGTCTCGGATGTGGATGCTCGCGGCGATACTGCGTTTTCGATTCTCCACAGCCGGCAGGAAGCCGGCGAATTCGTTCTGATCTCTCCGGACGCCGGAACCTGCGACCTGTGCTGGCGCGATTTCGGCGATCCGCTGAACCGCCGCTACGGATATCCGTTCACCAACTGCACGCACTGCGGGCCGCGCTACACCATCATTCAGGACATCCCATACGATCGCGCGACCACCACCATGTCGCGCTTCAAGATGTGCGATGAGTGTCAGGCGGAGTACGAAAATCCCGCCGACCGGCGCTTCCACGCGCAGCCGAATGCCTGCGCCGTCTGCGGACCATCGCTTGCCCTCATCCCGCGCGGGGCCTCTCTGGGCGAGCAGGCGTTTCGCAACCCGGAGTCGCTGCCGGTCCTTCACCAGGCGAGAGAGCTGCTGAGAGAAGGAAAAATCCTCGCGGTGAAGGGGCTCGGAGGATTCCTGCTCGCCTGCGATGCCCAGAACGATACCGCGGTCGCGGAGCTGCGAAAACGGAAGCGTCGCCCGGACGAAGCCTTTCGCGCTGATGGCGCGGGATGTCGGCGCTGTAAGAAAATTGTGCGCGGTATCGCCAGCCGATGAAGCGGCTTTGTCGCACCTGCGCCGGCCGATCGTGGTTCTGCCGCGTCGCGCGGATGCCGACTTGTCGCCAGGGCATTGCGCCCGGAAACAACACCGTTGGGGTGATGCTTGCCGTATACGCCGCTGCATTATCTGCTGTTCAGCGATTCGCCCGATACCGAAGCGGAATTTCCCGCGCTGGTGATGACCAGCGGCAACTTGAGCGAGGAGCCGATCGTCATCTCGAACGAGGAGGCTCTCATGCAGCTCGACGACATCGCGGACTGGTTTCTGCTGCACAACCGCGACATCGCCATGCGTGTGGACGACTCGGTTGTTCGCACGTTCGAGGGAAGCGAACGCGTGCTGCGCCGCTCGCGCGGATTCGTGCCGCAGGCGATCGATCTGGAAATTCCGATGCGCGAGGTGCTGGCCTTCGGCGCGGAACTGAAGAACACCTTCTGCCTGACCAAGGACCGCTACGCGATTCTCAGCCAGCATATCGGCGACCTCGAAAACTATGAGACGATGCAGTTTTTCTGGGAAACGCTTGCCAACATGAAAAATCTGTTCAAGGTGGAACCGCGCGTGGCCGCCTACGATTTGCATCCCAGTTATATGAGCACGCGGATGGCGCTCGCCTCCGGGATCGAGCGCAAGATCGGAGTGCAGCATCATCACGCGCACATCGCCAGTTGCATGGCGGAAAATCATCTGCGCGGAAAAGTGATCGGCGTCGCATTCGATGGCACCGGCTATGGTACCGATGGCCGGATCTGGGGCGGCGAATTTCTGGTTGCGGATCTGGCCGGATTCGAGCGGAGAGCGCATCTGCGCAATGTGCTGCTTCCTGGCGGGGATGCGGCGGTGCGGCAGCCCTGGCGAATGGCACTCAGCTACCTTCGCGATACATTTGGCGAGCAAATACCTTCTGGACTCGATTGCTTTCGCGCCATTCCGGACAAGCAGCTTGCGTTGGTCGATCGAATGATTGCGCGCCGGCTGCAGACGGTCGAGACATCTTCCAGCGGCCGGCTCTTCGATGCAGTCGCAGCGCTGGTGGGGCTGGGATCGGAGGTTACGTTCGAGGGTCAGGCTGCGATAGCGCTCGAAGCGGCTGCTGCAAATGGAATCGAGCGGCGTTATGATTTCAACATCGAAAACAGCGACCCGGCCGTTCTCGATCTGCGTCCGACAATCGCGGCGATCGTCAGCGATGTATCTCTGGGCAAATCAGCCGGGGAGATATCCGCGACGTTTCATAACACTTTGTGCGCGGCGATCGTGGAGGTTTGCTGCCGCATCCGAGAGCGCGATGGGTTGAACAGGGTATGTCTGAGTGGCGGAACTTTCCAGAATTTCTATCTGCTCAGCCGCACCGCACCGCAATTACGGGGCAGGGGATTTGGAGTATTCTTACATGCCATGGTGCCCCCGAACGATGGCGGCATCGCTCTGGGACAGGCCGTAATCGCAAACGAATTGCTGCAACGAGGAGATTGACATGTGTCTGGCCATACCCGGCAAGGTAGTGGAAGCCTTCGACCAGCGCGGCATGCGCATGGCCAAGGTTCAGTTCGGCGGCATCGTTCGCGAGGCCTGCCTGGAGTATGTGCCGGAGACGCAGGTGGGCGACTACGTTCTGGTCCACGTAGGATTCGCCATCAGCCGTGTCGATGAAGCCGAGGCCGAGCGAACGTATCAGGCCCTTCGAGATCTGGACCAACTTACGGAGCTGGAATCTCCGGTCGTGGAGGAGATCGTACCGGAGACCAGTCGAACGGAAAGGGGAACGGCGATGAAATATCTCGACGAATACCGCGACGGCCAGATTGCCGCCAAAATTGTGGATGAAATTCGCCGCACTCAAACGCGGCCATGGGTCCTGATGGAAGTCTGCGGCGGCCAGACCCATTCGATCGTGAAGCACGGCATCGATCATCTTCTGCCGGAAGGCATTGAACTCGTCCACGGTCCCGGCTGCCCGGTTTGTGTAACGCCGCTGGAGATGATCGACAAAGCCCACGCCATCGCGCAGCGCCCGGACGTCATTTTCTGTTCCTTCGGCGACATGCTGCGCGTGCCCGGCTCCGACGGAGACCTGTTCACCATCAAATCGCGTGGCGGCGATGTGCGGATTGTCTATTCGCCGCTGGACTGTCTGAAAATCGCGCGCAGCAATCCGACAAAGCAAGTCGTCTTCTTCGCCATCGGATTTGAAACGACCGCGCCTGCAAACGCGATGCTGGTCTCGCGCGCCCAGCAGGAAGGCGTGAAGAATGTTTCCATCCTGGTGTCCCATGTGCTGGTACCGCCATCGATCGCCTCGATTCTGCAATCGCCGCTGAATCGCGTGCAGGGATTTCTCGGGCCCGGCCACGTCTGCGCCGTCATGGGATATCGCGAGTACGAGCCGCTGAGCGCGCGATTCAAAGTGCCCATCGTGATTACCGGCTTCGAGCCTCTGGACATTTTGCAGGGAACATTGATGACCATCCGGCAACTGGAGTGCGGTCGCGCGGTGGTGGAGAATGAATACTCCCGCATCCTGAACCGGGATGGAAACGTGCCTGCACAGAAATTGGTCGCGAGTGTGTTTGAGATCGCCGACCGCAAATGGCGCGGTATCGGCATCATTCCCAAGAGCGGATACAAGCTGCGTTGGGAATTCCGCGAGCACGACGCGGAAAAGCTCTTCAACGTAAAAGAAATCGATACAAAAGAGCCGGAAGCCTGCATCAGCGGAAAGATTCTGCGCGGGATCAAAAAGCCGCACGATTGTCCGGCCTTTGGCACGATCTGCACGCCCCAGCAACCGCTGGGCGCGACCATGGTTTCCGCCGAGGGCGCCTGCGCCGCCTATTATGCGTATGGCCGGCATCTGGAAAAGCAAAGGGAAGCTCAGCACGCTCCTGTAGCTTCCATCGCAGGGGGCGCGGCATGACGGAAAATCCCAGTCTCAGCACCGTTTCCGGAATAGGCGCCGGACAACACCATGACTGGCACGGCATCGTGATGCATAAGTGCAAGGAGTCCGTCGAGGTCAAGGAGAAATTCCTCGATCAATATGCGGCCTCCATCGGCGAGTTAAGCGAAAAGATGGCGGCCCGCTTTGCCGCCGGACATCAACTCTGGGTGATGGGAAACGGCGGCAGCGCCTGTGATGCGCAGCATATTGCCGTCGAGTTCATCCATCCCATCCTGGAGAAGAGGCGCGCGTTGCCTGCCACCGATCTCGCCAGTCAGATGGCAGTGCTGACCGCGATCGCAAACGACAAGGATTACGCGCGCATTTTCGTCGATCAGATCGAGCTGAACGGCAAACCGGGAGACATGGCGCTCGCGATCTCGACCAGCGGCAATTCCCCCAACCTGATTTATGCGCTGGAGGCTGCCAAGCGGAAAGACATGCTGACGATCGCATTTTCCGGCAAGGACGGAGGCCGCCTGGCCGGGGCAGCCGAGTATTGCTTTACTGTGCCGAGCTTCAGCACGCATCGCATTCAGGAATCTCACGTCATCCTGTTGCATGTTCTGTGGGACCTGATCCATATTTCCATGGGCGAAGAGGACATCATCTGATGAGCGGGTTTGAGCACGGACGAGAAGATGCATGGAGCTGAGATCGATCCGGCCGCCCAGGCGAACGGCGACGTTTCCGCCTTGTTCGGCTCGTGTCCCCTGCCCGTGTTTCACCATAAGCAGATCGTGCTGGGGCATGGCAGCGGCGGCAAACTCACCGCCGAGTTGATCGACAAAATTTTTCTTCCTGCATTTAAGAATCCTGTTCTGGACAAGCTTGACGACCAGGCGGTGGTCACCATCAGCGGCGCTCGCCTGGCGTTCACGACCGACTCCTTTGTCGTAACGCCGATCTTTTTTCCCGGCGGCGATATCGGACGAATCGCAGTCAATGGAACAGTGAACGACCTCGCCATGAGCGGCGCCCGCCCGCTGTATCTCTCCGCCGCATTCATCCTGGAAGAGGGTCTGGCCACCGACGATCTGCGGCGAGTGGTCGAGTCCATGCGTGCCGCCGCGGAAGAGGCTGGCGTCCAATTTGTCACCGGCGACACCAAGGTGGTGAATCGCGGCAAGGGCGACCAGATTTTCATCACCACCACCGGCATCGGTGTGATCGAGAGTGACTGTCAACATCTCGGCGGACCGCGCGCGCCCGGGCGACAAGATCCTCCTCAGCGGCTATATCGGCGACCATGGCATGGCCATCATGTCCCAGCGCGAGGGCCTGGAATTCGAAGGCGCTATCGAGAGCGATTGCGCATCGTTGAACGGTCTGGTGGCTGCCATGCTGGATATTCCATCAGCCGAGGGCCGCGTGGATTTCCTCCACTGCCTGCGCGACCCGACCCGCGGCGGCGTGGCGACAACGCTGAATGAAATCGCCAAGCGCGCCGGCGTCGGAATGATCCTGCGCGAACAGTCGATTCCCGTGCGCGAAACCGTGAAAGGCGCATGTGAAGTCCTCGGCCTCGACCCGCTCTACGTCGCCAATGAAGGGCAAGCTGATCGCGATTGTTGCGCCGGAGATGGCGGAAGACGTGCTTCAGCAGATGCGCAATCATGAGCTTGGACGGGACGCCGTCATCATCGGAGAAGTTGTTCGAGAGCATCCGGGCATGGTGCTGATGACCACTGGAGTCGGCGGAACCCGGGTGCTGGATGTGATGTTCGGCGAGCAATTGCCGCGCATCTGCTGACTTCCGCGCCCCAGACGGCACGTTCGAATTCTGGCATGTACGAATCGCGCGAATTCATATCGATAGATCAAGCCACAGAGAATCGCGCAGAATAGTGAACGCGTTTGACATTCCGTCTTCGCGCGGCGTAATGTTGCCCCTGTTCGAAGTTAGGCGTTCGGAAAACATTCCGAGTTCTCGAGGCAGCAACCTTGACCTGCTTCCACCATCCCGATCCGCCCATCCCATCCACGCTGTTTTTGTGCCTGCAGCGCTGCCCGATTGCGGCCGCTCTTCTCGACACATCGTGTACCACAGCCAATCTCGCATCCCAGATTGCGATGCGAGATTTGCAGATGAAGGAGAATCCCATGCCTGAGCAAGCCAGCAAATTCACCAAGCCTCCCGCTGTTTCGGACGTCCACATTCTCTGGATCACCGCCGGTCTCGAGTTGCGATGGCGACAGCGTTTCCGTCACCGCCGCCGAGCAGCCCAGTATTGAAGATGTTCTGCTCGGCGCAATTCCCGGCTTGCCGAAGGTCCACCTGCACAATCCCGTGCTCGCGTATGAAAATGGCGATGAGTTCATGCAGTTTTTTTACGACGCGGAGAAGGGACGGCTGGAGCCGTTCGTGCTGGTCGTGGAAGGCTCCATCCCGAACGAGAAGATCAAGGAGGAAGGCTACTGGGCGGCCATGGGCACGAACCCTGACACTGGCCAGCCGATTACAACCTGCGAGTGGATCGATCGCCTCGCGCCCAAGGCGACGGCCGTCATCGGCGCGGGAACGTGCGCAACCTATGGCGGTATTCACGCCATGGCGGGCAATCCCACCGGATGCATGGGACTGGCGGATTATCTGGGATGGGACTGGCGTTCGAAGGCCGGTCTGCCGATCGTCAACGTCCCCGGCTGCCCGGTGCAGCCCGACAATTTCATGGAAACGGTTCTGTACCTGCTGTATCAAGTGGCCGGTCTGGCGCCCATGATTCCGTTGGACAAGCAACTGCGCCCCACCTGGCTTTTCGGCAAGACGGTGCATGAAGGCTGCGATCGCGGCTCGTACTACGAGCAGGGCGATTTTGCGCATGAGTACGGCTCATCGAAGTGCCTGGTCAAGCTCGGCTGCTGGGGTCCCGTGGTCGATTGCAATGTCACCAAGCGCGGCTGGATGCGCGGCATCGGCGGCTGCCCCAATGTCGGCGGCATCTGCATCGGATGCACCATGCCGGGCTTTCCGGACAAATTCATGCCGTTCATGGATGAGCCGCCGGGCGGAACGCTTTCCTCTACGGTGGTCGGCGCATATGGCCGCACCATTCGGGCACTTCGCGCTATCACGAATTCGACGGTGAACAAAGAACCGAAATGGCGGCACAGCGGAACGAAGTTGACCACTGGCTATCGGCCCACCACCTTACTGACGAAAGGAAAATGCCATGGCAACGATCCACGAAACGCTGCCCGAAGTCGCACGGAAAAATCGCAATCTCGTCGAGATGAACTGGGACCCGATCACCCGCATCGTCGGCAGCCTCGGCATCTTCACCAAGATCGATTTCGCCAACCGGGAAGTAGCCGAGTGCCACAGCACCTCCTCCATCTTTCGCGGATACAGCGTTTTCATGAAGGGGAAGGACCCGCGGGACGCGCACTTCATCACCAGCCGCATCTGCGGCATCTGCGGCGATAACCACGCCACCTGCGCCGTGTATGCGCAGAATATGGCTTTTGACGTCAGGCCGCCCGATCTCGGTGAGTGGATCATCAATCTCGGCGAAGCCGCCGAGTACATGTTCGACCACAACATCTTTCAGGACAATCTGGTCGGCGTGGATTTCTGCGAGCAGATGGTGAAGGAAACCAATCCCGGCGTCTGGGATAAGGCCCAGTCCACTCCCTCTCCAAATGCCGATAAGCACGGCTTTCGCGATGATCTCGGACATTATGACGGCGCTGAATCCCTTTACCGGCTCGTTCTATCGCGAGACGCTGGCGATGAGCCGTTTGACGCGCGAGATGTTCTGCCTGATGGAAGGCCGGCACGTGCATCCTTCGACGCTGTACCCGGGCGGCGTCGGAACCGTGGCCACCATTCAACTCTTCACCGACTATCTTGTGCGCCTGATGAAGTACGTCGAATTCATGAAGAAAGTTGTGCCTCTGCACGACGATCTCTTCGACTTCTTCTACGAGGCTTTGCCGGGATACGAGAAGGTCGGCCAGCGCCGCATTCTGCTTGGCTGCTGGGGCTCCTACAACGATCCCGAAAGCTGCGACTACACCTACAAGAACATGGCGGACTGGGGTCGCAAAATGTTCGTCACCCCGGGCGTGATTGTGGACGGCAAACTGGTCACCAATAGCCTGGTGGATATCAATCTGAACATTCGCATTCTGCTGGGCAGTTCGTATTATGACGACTGGCAGAGCGCCGAAACCTTCGTAGCCAAGGATCCGTTGGGCAATCCTGTCGACCAGCGTCATCCCTGGAATCAGACCACCATCCCACGACCGCAGAAGCGTGATTTCGCCGGCAACTATACCTGGGTCATGTCGCCGCGCTGGTATGACGAGCGGACCGGCGACTATCTCGCGCTCGATACCGGCGGCGGTCCGATCGCGCGTCTCTGGTCCACTGCGCTTTCCGGGCTGGTGGATATCGGCTACGTACAGGCCACCGGGCACAGCGTGAAAATCAATCTGCCCAAAACGGCCATGCTGCCGGAGACTGAATTTGAGTGGAAGATTCCGCAGTGGAGCAATACTCATGGAGCGCGACCGGGCGCGGACCTACTTCCAGGCGTATGCGGCCGCGACGGCCCTCCATTTTGTGCAGAAGGCGATCGAGGAACTCCAGGCCGGCCGCAGCGCCACCTGGTCCGAGTTCAAGGTCCCCGAAGAAGCGATCGGATGCGGCTTCCACGAGGCTGTTCGCGGTGTGCTGTCGCACCATGTCGTCATTCGCGATGGCAAGATTGCCAACTATCACCCGTATCCGCCGACGCCATGGAACGCCAATCCGCGCGATATTTACGGAACCCCCGGACCGTATGAAGATGCGGTGCAGAACACGCCCATCTTCGAAGAAAACGGTCCGGACAAGTTCAAGGGTATCGACATCATGCGCTCCGTCCGCAGCTTCGATCCCTGCCTGCCGTGCGGCGTTCACATGTATCTGGGAGACGGCAAAATCCTCGAGACCCGGCACTCGCCCATGTTCGGGTGCCGCGGAGCAGGAATAATGGCGGCCACCGTGCAACCGCTCAGCCCGCCAAAGCGCGGAGAGTTCCGCCTCGAAACGGAGCGGATAGAAAAACTGGCGGCCAAGCTGGAGAATGCCGGCGACCCGGAGACTCGGGCCGCCGCGCTCGATCTGGTGCAGTCTGTCATTGAGCTGCACGGGGCCGCTCTCGATCGCATGATCGAATCCTTCTCTCAAACGGCGGAGGGGCAGCGGGCTCTTAGCGAGGCCTTGAGCAGACGATATGGTTGCCAGCATGCTCCTGCTGCATGGGCTCCATCCGGACGACATCGAGACCCGCGTCCGGCGCGGCATTGAAAAGGTGCGGCCATATCTGCAATCGCATGGCGGCGATGTGGAACTTGCCAGCGTGCGCGATGGCATCGTTCGGCTGGTGCTGCGTGGCAGCTTGCGGCAGTTGCCCGTCTTCCTCACTCACGTTGAAGAGCGCGGTCGAGGATGCGCTATTTGAGGCGGCCCCGGATATCGTCGAGATCGTGGCCGAGAATGCCGCCGCGGAGCATCCTGCCAGTTCGAATCTCGTCGTTCTCAAGTAAGCTTTCGCAAGCAAGGGAGAATTCCAATGGCAATCCAGGACACCACACCCGATGCGCCGTCCCACCAGCCGGGAACACCCAAGGGAGAAAACAAGGCCAGACCGCTCCAGCAGCGCCGCACGCGCATGGCCAGTGACGCTACCGGCATCAACCCGCAGGACCGCGCGCCGATCGATCCGCGCATGCCGCAGATGCCTCCTGCCTGAGCTTCTGTGTGTAGTGGGTCAGTTTGGCAAGAGCTCTCGGGTAGACCCCCGGCTTCAGCCGGGGGAAAGAGAATGGGTAGAGTCCGGCTTCAGCCGCTGAGGGACTTCCCATTCAAACTGACCCATTATCTTCAGTGAAAGAAATTGCCGATGAGCGAACCTCCAGAAATGACGCCGCAACGCGAGAGTACGCCTTCCTTTCTGCGGCAGTTTGCGCGCCGGCGCATCCAGCTGAAACGCTGCGAGCTCTGCAGCGTGGAACTCGCTCCGCTGCACCAGCATCTGCTCGACCGTAAAACGCGCCAGATCACCTGCGCCTGCGACGGTTGCGCGATTCTTTTCTGCGGCCAGCCCGGCGCGCATTATCTCAGGATTCCGCGGCGTATCCGCTCGCTGCCCGATTTCCAGATGGCCGATTTGCAATGGGAATCGCTGATGATTCCGATCAATCTCGCCTTTTTCTATCGCGATAGCACCGCAGATAAGGTGATGGCGATGTATCCCAGCCCCGCCGGAGCGATCGAATCGCTGCTCAGTCTGGAATCGTGGGCGGAGATGGCCGCCGAACATCCGGCTTTGCAAACAATGGAGCCGGATGTCGAGACCTTCCTGGTAAATCGCGTGAGCACGCCGGCGGAGTATTACATCGTTCCCATCGACGAGTGTTATCGCCTGGTCGGACTGATTCGCATGCATTGGCGCGGTCTTTCCGGCGGGACCGAAGTCTGGAAAGAGATTCACCAGTTCTTCGCGGATTTAAAGTCCCGAAGCGTCGACGTGAAGGAGCCAGCGCGTGCCTGAACTGCATTTCTCCATCGAAGGTGCGGAGGCGGTGGCCAACGCTGCCGCGCCGATGATTGCCTTGAAGCTGCGCGTCACGAATCTGCCGGCGAACGAGGCGATCCATACGCTTGCGCTGCGTTGCCAGGTGCAGATCGAACCAGCGCGCCGCAGCTACCTGCCGCGGGAGCGGGAACAATTGCACGATCTGTTCGGCGAACCGGAGCGATGGAGCCGAACCGTCCGGCCGCTTCTTTGGATGAATACCAGCGTTGCGGTGCCCGGCTTCGCCGACAACATTCTCGTCGACCTGCAACTGCCATGCACGTTCGATTTCAATGTGGCGACGACGAAGTATTTCCACGCCCTTGATTCCGGCGAAATTCCATTCGGCGTGATGTTTAGCGGCACGGCTTTCTATAAGGGAATGGATGATGCGCTGCAGATTGCGCAGGTTCCCTGGGATCGCGAAGCCAACTTCCGTCTGCCCGTCTCTGTCTGGAAAGAGATGATGGATATGTACTTCCCCAACTCAGCGTGGCTGTGCCTGCAGCGCGACGCGTTCCAGCAGCTTTACGAATACAAAATGCGCCACGGCCTGCCCACCTGGGAACAGGCCATTACGCGCGCTCTTGCAGCGGCAGAAGAAAATGCAGAGGTGGAGGCATGAACTTCGCCGAGGTGGAAAAGATTGCCGCTGCGATTCTGTATGAGGGATACATTCTCTACCCTTATCGACCCACCGCAATCAAGAATCGCCAGCGCTGGAACTTCGGAACCCTCTATCCGCGCGTGTATGCGGAGGCGCAGCGCCCGGAGGAGCCTTTTCGATTCGTCGCGCGAGTGTCTGGTCGAGGCGGGTTCAGAGGATGCCACGCTTGACCTGAAGATTCAGTTCCTGCAGCTGGTTCATCAGCAGAACGATTATCCGCGTCTTCCGCCGACAGCATGCATTCGCTGTCGGACCCTTCGCTCGCATGGGAAGAAGCAGTCGAACGGAAATCGGAACAGAAGTCTGCGCCTCACGATCTGATGGATCACCCGCTCACGCGAACGCTGCAGATCGATGGTTCGGAACTGCCCGATGGCCAAATCCGACACGCCGCCGCAGCGCCTGGAAGCGGTCCTGACGATTGGGGTTGAATCTCTTCAAAGCGGAGCCCGCAAGCTTCACCTCGAATTGCAGAACACGAGTCCGCTCGTCAGCGGCGCTGCCGCGAAACGCGAGGAAGCGCTGCCGTCAGGCGTTCGTTTCCGCGCATGTCTTGCTGGGCGTCAACGGTGCACAATTTATTTCGCTGCTCGATCCGCCGGAAAGGTATCGTGGAGTCCGTCGCAGCCTGTCAGAATGTCGGCGTTTTCCCGGTGCTTGCCGGGGAGGAACCGGATCGGACCATGATGTTCTGCTCGCCGATCATTCTGTACGACTATCCAAAGATCGCGCCGGAGAGCGAGGGCGACTTCTTCGACGGCACCGAGATGGACGAGATGCTCACCCTGCGCGTGTTGACCCTGACCGACGCGGAGAAGCAGGAGATGCGCAACGGCGATCCGCGAGCGCGGCAGATATTGGAACGGTCCGAGTCCCTGACGGCTGAATCGATGATGAAGGCGCATGGCGTGATCCGCGGAATGCGCGACATTCGGAGGAGACGCTCCATGAATCGAGAGTTAAGCAACGGCGAATGGAATCCTCTGGAAGAAGCGAAACTGGCGCCGGAGAGCGTTCGTGTTTTCGGGGTCGATCTGCGCGTCGGCGACCGCGTTCGCCTGTGGCCGCAGAAGCAGGCGGACATCATGGACATGGCGCTTGCCGGCAAAGTTGCCGTCATCGAAGCGATCGAGCAGGATTTTGAAGATCAGATTCAGTTTGCCGTAGTGCTGGACGATGATCCTGGCCGCGAGTTCGGCATGATGCGCCAGCCAGGGCACCGCTTCTTCTTTTCTCCCGAAGAAATCGAGCCGATTGAGAAATCTGAGACGATTCAAGAAGAAGGCCAGGCATGAACCCCACCGTTCTGGTTGCGGGTATCGGCAATATCTTCCTCGGCGATGATGCCTTTGGAGTTGAGGTCGTCCGCTCGCTTGCCAGGCGTCAGCTGCCGGAAGGTGTGGCAGTCAGAGATTTCGGAATCCGCGGCTTTGACCTCGCCTATGCTTTGCTTGATCCATGGAGCGCGGTGATTCTCGTCGATGCGCTGCCGCGCGGCGAAGTTCCGGGTACCCTGTTATACGATGGAGCCGAATCTCGCGGCGGCTGAGGCACCAGCGTCGCCAGATATGACGATGAACCCTCACGGGATGGATCCGGTGCGTGTACTGCCACTGGCGGCTTCCATGGGAACGATTTCCGCGCGCGTTCTGGTCGTCGGCTGCGAACCGCAGGATTTCGGCGATGAACTGGAAGGCCGCATGGGATTGTCCGCAGTGGTGCAGGGGGTGGTGGAAGAAGCAGCGGATATGGTGGAAGAGTTGGTCGCGCGTATTCTTGCAGAGAAGAAACTTTCTCCGGTTTCATAAAACAATGAACGAGGTGACGTGATGTTGGGAAAATTAAGTGGATATGGTTTGTTGGGCGCAATCGGGTTGCTGGCGATTGCGGTAGCCGCTTTCTCGGCTCCCGATCTCATTCGCTACATCAAAATCAGCAGGATGTAACTTAGTCCGCGATAGCTCCTGCCGAAGGCTTTCCATGCATGAATTGTCAATCGCGATCAGCATGATTGAGCAGATCGTCGAGGAGTCGGAGAACCGCGGCGGCCTCGACGTCGAGGCCGTGCACCTGAAGCTCGGTGTTTTTTCCGGCGTGGACAAGGACGCTCTGTTGTTCGCCTACGAACTTGCCTGCGAGGGTACGCCTCTGGAAGGCTCGCGCCTCGTAATAGAAACCATTCCGCTCGTCATCTTCTGTCCCGGCTGCAAAAAGGAGCGAGCGCCGGTTTCGCTCTATCATCTCTGCTGCCCGGACTGCCTGATCCCAACCCCGGACATCGTTACTGGCCGCGAGATCGAGGTTGCATCGCTGGAGGTTGCGGCATGACCACGCGCATTGTTGAAGTGCGGGCCAAGGTGCTCAAGCAGAACGATGTGCTGGCCCACGCTCTTCGCGAGCAGTTTCAGCGCAACGGCACCTGTGTCGTCGGACTCGTCTCCAGCCCTGGATCGGGGAAGACGGCGTTTCTCGAAAAGCTGCTCGGCAGGCTTGCACAGGAGTATCGCGTTGCCGCATTGGTTGGCGATCTTGCCACCGAGAACGATGCCGCACGCCTGCAGCGCGCAACGCCCAATGTAAAACAGATCACCACCGGGACCATCTGCCACCTCGACGCGCAGATGATTCAGAAGGCTCTCGAATCGTGGGATATCGGCGAGGTCGATTTTCTGTTCATCGAAAATGTCGGCAATCTCGTTTGCCCGTCCAGCTATGACCTCGGCGAAGAGCTTCGCTTCGTTCTGCTCTCGGCGACCGAGGGCGAAGACAAGCCGCTGAAATATCCCACCATCTTCAACAGCTCCGACGTCGCGATGATCACAAAGATGGATCTCGCCGAGGCCGCGGAGTTCGATATAGCAGCAGCCCGCCGGAATATCGAAGGCGTCCGGCCCGGGATGCAGATTTTTGAGGTTTCCTCGAAAACCGGGCAGGGCATGGAAGATGTCGTGGCTCTTCTGCGGTCTCAGCTCTCGCGATCGCGTCAGGCCATTGAAACCAATGCGTGACAATAGTCCAAATCGATAGCGATCGCCGGACAAATGCGTTATGCATTAAAGATTTTTGCGGTTGTTATGGAATAACAACGCGTCATTCTGAGCGAAGCGAAGAACCTCTGCATTTCGCTTTCCTCGGCAATACAGAGATCCTTCGCGGAGTTTACCCTGAGCGAAGCCGAATGGGCTCAGGATGACGGACTTTCTGAATGTCGTACTCTACACAAACAGTAAAAATGCTCTGAGTTGAGCGCACGCTCTTGAGATGCTTCCATCATTGCGCGTCGACGTTTGTAATATTTTCTAGATGCCTGTTGAGGACTCGTTCATGGTTTCAGCTTTCCGGGTAGCAATCCTCATTCTTGCTGCCCTGTGTATCGCCACTTCAGCGAGTTTCGCCGCGCAAAGCTCGGCCGCAACCGTCGCCAATGCGAGACCACTCCGCAATGCCCGATCTGCACTGGCGCATGATCGGTCCGTTTCGCGGAGGCCGCACGCGCGCCGCTGCCGGCGTTCCCGGCCAGCCAAACGTCTTCTATATGGGCCAGGTGGATGGCGGTGTGTGGAAGTCTGAAGATTACGGCCGCACCTGGCGTCCCATCTTCGATGCAGAGGACACACAGTCCATTGGCGCCATCGCCGTCGCGCCTTCCGATAGCAACATCGTCTACGTAGCCAGCGGCGAAGGCCTGCATCGGCCGGATCTTTCTGTCGGCGACGGCATGTATCGCTCGGCGGACGCAGGCCGCACGTGGACGCATCTGGGCCTGCGCGACGGGCAGCAGATTCCCGCGCTGGCCATCGACCCGACAAACCCGAACCGCCTGTTTGCCGCAGTGCTCGGCCATCCCTATGGCCCGAATCCGGAGCGCGGCATCTTCCGTTCGACCGACGGCGGCCAGACCTGGACCAAGGTGCTCTACCAGAACGAAAACGTAGGCGGCTCGGATGTTGTCATCGACCCATCGCATCCCAACGTGGTCTATGCCTCGATGTGGGAAGAAAGGCTCGCTCCGTGGGAGGACGACAACAGCTATCAGGGCACCCACGGCGGTCTTTTTAAGTCCACAGACGGCGGGAGCACATGGCATCGGCTGAGTAAGGGACTGCCCGAGTAATCTAGTTCAGATCAACGTCGCCGTGGCGGCCAGCGACAGCCGTCGTTTGTACGCAACCGTTTCCACCACGACAGAAAGTGCCTACGCCTCCGCCAATGGACTCGGCATCTTCCGCTCCGACGATTCCGGCGAGAGCTGGAGACGCATCACCGACGACCCGCGCCCGGCGATGAAGATCGGCGGCGGCGATCTGCCCGTCCCTGCTGTCGACCCGCAGAATGCCGACGTCGTCTACAGCACCAGCATCGTCACCTGCCGCTCGACCGATGGCGGCAAAACCTGGATCAGCCTGCGCGGCGCTCCCGGCGGCGATGATTATCAGAATCTCTGGATCAATCCGCGAAATCCGAAGATTCTTCTGCTGGTCAGCGATCAGGGCGCGGTCGTCAGCGTGAATGGCGGAGCAACCTGGAGTTCCTGGTACAACCAGCCCACCGCGCAGATTTATCACGTCGCCGCGACCAACACCTTCCCCTACCAGGTGTGCGGCGGACAGCAGGAGAGCGGCTCGGTCTGCACCTCCACCCGCGGCAACGACGGGGAAATCACATTTCGCGACTGGCATCCCGCCGGCATCATCGAGTACGGCTATGCGGCTCCCGACCCGCTGCACCCGAAGATTGTGTACGGCGCGGGCCGCACCGAAGTTTCCCGCTACGACTCCATCACCGGTCAGGTGCAGAACGTCACTCCGCTTCCGGTCAAGAAGTCAGGCTTCCGCGCCGACCGCACCGAGCCAATTCTTTTTTCGCCGGTCGATCCGCACCTGCTGTACTACGCCGCGAACGAGCTTTTCGTGACCAGCGACGGCGGCAGCACCTGGAAGGCGATCAGCCCCGACCTGACGCGCGAACATACCGGTCAGCCGGCCTCCGTGCCGCCGCTGACGCCAAAGCAGCAGGCGGAGCGGCGGGGCGCCATTTACGCTGTCGCGGCGTCGTTCCACAGCACTCAAACGATTTGGGCCGGCACCGACGATGGTCTGCTATGGATCACCCGCGATGGCGGCCAGCACTGGAGCAACATCACTCCGCCGGGCGTCGACCCATGGAGCAAAATCACGCAGATCGATGCTTCCCGGTTCGACGACGACACCGCGTATGTTTCCGTCAGCCGCATGCGGCTCGATGACCAGCGCCCGTACATCTTCCGCACGCACGACGGCGGCAAACACTGGCAGGCGATCGCCTCCAATCTGCCCGACAACTCCTCAGTCAACGCGGTCCGCGCCGACCCGGAGCGCCGCGGCCTGCTGTATGCGGCGACCGAGAACGGTGTCTGGGTGTCGTTCGACGATGGCGACCACTGGAGATCGCTCCAGTACAATCTGCCGCACACCTCCATGCGCGACCTGCTCATTCACGGCGACGATCTGGTGGTCGCCACCCATGGGCGCTCCTTCTGGGTGCTGGACGGCATCAGCCCTCTGCGCCAGCTCGCGGCATATGCGGACCCGAGCCGCCCTTTTCTTTTCACGCCGGGCATTACGTATCGGGTGCGCCGCGACACCAACACCGACACGCCGCTTCCACCGGATGAGCCCGCGGGCGAGAATCCGCCGGACGGCGCGATGATCGATTATGCGCTTCCTGCCGGAATCAACGGACCCGTGCAGTTGGAAATTCTCGATGCGCACGGCACAGTCGTCCGGCGGTACAGCAGCACCGGCCCAGTTACGCCCGCTCCGGCTGAGCTTGCTGAGCAACTGATTCCGCCTTACTGGCCGCAGATGAACCGCCCATTGCCGGCAACCCCTGGCATGCACCGCCAGATCTGGGATCTGCACTACACCGCGCCTGAGGCGATTCGTTATGAGTATCCGATCTCCGCAGTCCCGCACAGAACCCCGGCAGTGCCGCAAGGACCGCTGGCGCTGCCTGGAACGTACACAGTAAAGCTGATCGCCGCCGGCCAGAGCTATACGGCCCCACTTACGATCACGATGGACCCGCGCGTGCCCACCTCGGCTGGCGATCTGCAGCAACTGTTTCAGTCCGAAGAACAGATGGCGAACACTCTGACCACTATTTCAGAGGCGACCTTGGAGGCGCACGGGGCCGCACAGCAGATCGCAGCAGTGGAGGAAAAGTCACGTCGGAATCCGGTGCTGCACAGCGCGATTCAGCATTTCGATAACAGCGCTCAACGTTCTGCTGCAAGGCTCCGCTTCCGCTTCCTCTGACAAAGACCAGCAGAAGCGCCAGGACTCGACAGTCCTGGCCGAGAGCGCTATTCCTTTCTACCTGCAGCTTGGTCAGGCCGACGCCGCACCAACGGCTTCGCAGCTTCAGGCACCCGACCGGATCAGCCACCAGGCTGCCGGCGTATTGTCACGGTGGGAGCAGTTCAAGAAAATCGAGATCTCGGCTATGGACGAGCAATTGCGCGCTGCCCATCTCGCGCCGCTCGATCTCAACCGCAAGCCGGCGAATCTGCCCGGCGGCGGCGATGAAGATTAAGAGGCTCTATACCTTCAAAAGCTGTGCTCGTCATTCTGAGCGAAGCGAAGAATCCAGAGAGTGATAGCGGCACAATCAAGTTGGAGGGATGGCCACTCAAGCTTCCTTTGCGTGAGCGGGGTTCGCCGAACCAGCAGAGTTCGTCATTCTGAGCGCAGCGAAGAACCTATGCATTTCTGCTGATTTAGAACGGGAGGGTGCGGTTCGCCAGTTATGCTCGTCATTCTGAGCGAAGCGAAAGAATCCAGAGGGTGATAGCAGCACAATCAACTTGGACATTCTCTAGATTCTTCACTTCGCTGCGCTTCGTTCAGAATGGCGCCCTTACTGAATCAGCGTAGGCTCGTCGCCATTCTCTTTCTCTTCCGGCGGAATCACGACCGCAGCCGCAATCTTGTCCGGCTCTTCCAGGTTGAGCAGGCGCACGCCCTGCGTGGACCGGCCGGCCGCGCGCACCGTCTTGGTATCGATGCGGATGATCTTGCCGAACTGGCTGATGACCATCAGCTCGCTGGCATCGTCCACCAGGTTGATGGCGCAGACCTTGCCGTTCTTCTTCATGGTCTTTACGTTGATGACGCCCTTGCCGCCGCGCGTTTGCAGGCGATATTCGTCCACATCCGTGCGCTTGCCGTAGCCGTTGTCGGTCACGGAAAGAATCAGGCAGGCGCAATCGTCGCCGCCGCCGTTCTTCTTGCGCTCCTTCGGCGTGACCGCGACTCCCACGACATAATCGTCTTTGCCAAGATCGATGCCGCGCACGCCATAGGCCGGACGGCCCATCGACCGCACATCGTTTTCATCGAAGCGGATCGCCATGCCATCATGGGTGGCGAGGAAGACAATCTGCTTGCCGTCGGTGAGCCGCGCCGCCACCAGTTCATCGTCCTTGTCGATGCCGATGGCGATGATGCCTCTTTGCATCACATTGGAGAAATCCTTCAGCGGCGTCTTCTTCACCGTTCCCTGACGCGTGCCGAAGAAGATGAACTTGCCTTCCTCTTCCAGATTGCGCACCGGCAGAATGGCGCAGATATTTTCTCCCGGCTGCAGGCTCAGCAGGCTGGCCATCGCCTTGCCTTTCCCCGCAGCGCCGACATCGGGAATCTCATACACCTTCAGCCAATACATGCGGCCCGTATTCGTAAAGCAGAGCAGATATGCATGGGTGGAGTCGATGATGAGCTGCTCGACAAAATCCTCTTCGCGCGTGCGCATGCCGAAGCGTCCGGTGCCGCCGCGACGCTGCTGGCGATAGGTGGAGATCGGCGTGCGCTTCAAATAGCCGGAATGCGAGACGGTGATGGCGACCTGCTCGTCCGCGATCAGATCTTCCAGTTGCAACTCGGCGGTTTCGTCCAGGATTTCCGTGCGGCGCGCGTCGCCGTATTCCTTCTTGACCGCCTCCAGTTCCTTGACGATCACGCTGCGCAGCTTCTTCTCGCTGGCCAGAATCGATTCATACTCCGCGATCCGCTCGCGCACCTCGGCGAGTTCCTTCAGCAGCTCGTCGATCGAAAGCTGCGTCAGGCGATAGAGCTGCAATTCCAGAACGGCGTCGATCTGGCGATAGCTCAGGCCCGCTTCGGCGCTGCAGATTCGTCGTGTCCTTGTCCAGCTTGATGACAATCTCTTTGCCCATCGCAAACCGGTGCAGATTCTCCCGCGCATCCGCGCGCGAAGACGATCCGCGAATGATGCGGATGAACGCGTCGAGATTGTCGAGCGCAATCTTGTAGCCTTCCAGAATGTGCTCGCGCTCGCGCGCCTTTTTCAGCAGGAAAGCGGTGCGGCGGCGCACCACATCCACGCGATGATCGAGGAAATGGCGGATCGCCTGCGGCAGGCTCAGCTCTCGCGGCTGGCCGTTGACGACCGCCAGAAAGATCATCGAGAAGCTGTCCTGCATCTGCGTGTTCTTGTAGAGCTGGTTCAGCACGATCTGCGCTTCGGCGGTGCGCTTCAGCTCGATCACGATGCGCATGCCGTCGCGGTCGCTCTCGTCGCGCACATCGCTGATTTCGTCGATGACTTTTTCATTCACCAGGGCGGCGATGCGCTCGATGAGCTTCGACTTGTTCACCTGGTAGGGAATCTCGGTGACGATGATCGCCTGGCGGCCCTGCGTCAGGTTCTCGATCGCGACCCGCGCACGCATCAGAAAGCGGCCGCGGCCGGTCCGGTACGCCTCGGCGATTCCGCTGCGGCCATAGATGAATCCGCCGGTGGGGAAGTCCGGCCCCTGCACGTGCTTCATCACTTCGGCCAGCCCGGCATGCGGATTGTTCACCATCTCGATGGCGGCATTCACGATCTCCGTCAGATTATGCGGAGGAATGTTGGTCGCCATGCCGACCGCAATCCCGCTCGATCCATTCACGATCAGGTTCGGAATGCGCGTCGGCAGCACCACCGGCTCGACGGTGCTCTCGTCGTAGTTCGGCGTAAAGTCGACCGTGTCCTGGTCGATGTCGGCCAGCATTTCCCCGGCAATGCGGGTCAGCCGCGCCTCGGTGTACCGCATGGCGGCCGGCGGATCGCCATCGACCGAACCGAAATTTCCCTGACCATCGACCATGGTGTAGCGCATGGTGAAGGGCTGCGCCAGACGCACCATGGTGTCGTAAATCGACGCATCGCCATGCGGATGATAGAGACCCATCGCCTGGCCGACGACCTTGGCGCACTTGGTGTACTTCTTGTTGTGCTGCAGGCCCATCTCCTGCATCGCATACAGCACGCGCCGATGCACCGGCTTCAGGCCGTCGCGCGCATCCGGCAACGCGCGCCCGATGATGACCGACATCGAATAGTCGAGATACGAGCGGCGCATCTCATCTTCAATGTTGATGAAGATCATGTTCGCCGCGCCCGGACCGGTGGGGCCGCCCGGAGGCGTTCCATTGCTGCCGGTACCATCGCTGCCATTGTTGCCGAGGGGAAGTTGAGGGTTTTGTTCGTCTGCCATAGTTTTGTGTTGGTTCGTTCGAAAAACAAGGACCAAGGCCGATCCGCAGACTTATAGAACAGACGAGCGGATGGAGATGAAGGTCTCCTTCTATTTTACCGTGTGTGGAGGGGATTGAGCAGCGATCGGACCAGGAAATTTGCTGCTGGAAGTGATTGAAGATGCAATGATTAAGGCGCTTGTTGAGGGTAAAAGTGCGCTACGTCACCAGCAGCCGCAAACCGACAATGCTGAGAACAGCCTGGGTCACCAGAATCGCCCCTGTCAACCGCAGAAATATCCGCCGATGACGCGACTCCAGCACGTCCGCAAACACTCCCCCGATAAACGTGAGCACGAAGGGCAGCGCCCAGATCCACGGTTCGGCGTGGACGCCGGTGGTCTCCATTGACAGCAGCAGAACGGCAGCAATCAGCGGAGTGGTGTTGCCGAAATACCGCGAGCGGCGATGCAGCAGATACAGCGCCAGCGCAGTTAGCGCCGCGATCGTAATGGCCGCATTCGGCAGCGCCGCAAACATGTGCCAGGCGCCGCCCCAGGAAAGCCGCAGAAACGCATCCGCGCTTTGAAACACATAGCTCAACGCATCCAGGTTGAACGTGTAAGACGCAAACAGAATCAGAAATGCGCCAGCCACTGCGGTCGCCAGCACCGGGAGAACATGCGACCGTTTTCCTTCCGCCAGTACAGCATGAACCCAAACGCCAGCAGCAGTCCCAGGATGGCCGCCACCACGTGCGCCGCCGCCGTCAAGCCCAACGCCAGCGTCAGCAACGCCAGCCTCGGCCACCATTTTCTCGGTGGCCCCTGCATCGTGTGGGCCAGCCCGATCGCGGTATACAGCACGCCATAGATTCCCCAGGCCGCGAGAATCTCATTGTTCGGCTGGACACAGGCGCGAATCATCTCCGGCGAAAAGCAGTACAGGGCCAGCGCGATAAATCCGCCCTCATTCCCATAAAGCCGCCGCGACACCCACCATAGCCCGCCGCCCAGCCACACCCCAAAAAAAATGAATGGCAGCCGCAGCAGCAACAGCACGTCCCAGACCAGGTGCCGCATCTCCCAGGGAGAGGCGCTGCTGGGCAGCCCGGCAATAATGCGCTCCAGCGTCAGCGGCAGCCCGGCCGCCCGATAGGCAAATGTCCCATCGCTGATGTTGCCGCAGGAAGTTAAATACCCGGCCAGCGGCGATGGCTTCTCCCACAGCTCCCGCCCGCAGCGGGCATACTGATAATCGCTCCGCGTCAGCACCTGGTGGCGCACGACCCACAGACACTGCACGACAAACAAGAGCAACATCGCCGCCGCCAGCCTCTGCGGCCTGCGAAATTCAAAATTGGATATTCGCATGGGTCTGCTGCTGAGTTTACTAGAGGACGACAAAACCCTCTGTCTGTAAGTCATTTCTGTGCCGCACCATGCTTCGCTGGGAGTAGAGCTGCAGTTTGATAAAAATCTGTCATCCCGAGCGAAGCAGGCCGTGTTTTTCGGCCTGCGAAGTCGAGGGACCTGTGGTTGTTTTTGAAACTGGCTCAAACGGCACCGCTACCCGCCAGTCAATCGATTTCGGCGATCTATAGCCGCCCTGCTAGACTGAAATCCCCGAACTACAAATGGCGCAGATCGCGCCGGGGAAGACTTGTTGATGTCTCGGATCATCGTAATCGGGGCGGGTGTGATGGGCTTGGCGGCCGCATATCAGGCTCTGTTGGATGGGCACGATGTGGATATCCTTGAAGCTTCTCCTGAACCCGGCGGCATGGCTGGACATTTCGATTTCGGCGGCATCTCGATTGAACGTTTTTACCACTTCGTGTGCCGGTCGGATCATCCCACATTTGAATTGATGACCGAGCTCGGCATCCCCGGCAAGATGCGCTGGGTATTAACCAGCATGGGTTTTTTCAACCAGGGACGCTTACATCGGTGGGGCGATCCCATTTCCCTCTTGAGACTTCCAGGCGTCGGCCTGATTAGCAAATTGCGATATGGCTTGTTTGTATTTGCATGTATGCAGCGAAATCACTGGCCTCAATTGGAACACGAGTCGGCAAAGAGCTGGATTACCCGCTATTGCGGAGAAGATATTTACGATCGCTTCTGGCGTCCGCTGCTGAAATATAAATATTACGAATACGCCGACAACATCTCTGCCGCATGGATATGGACGCGAATCCGAAGGATCGGCAAATCTCGAAAAAGTATCATGCAGGAAGAACTCGGCTATATAGAAGGAGGTTCGAAAACTCTGGTGGACGCGTTGATCGAAGCCATCGAGCGACGTGGCGGCCGTTTGCATCTGAACGCCCCCGTGCAACAAGTGGAGATCGAAGGCGATCGCGTGAAAGGTGTCAACGCTCTTGGGAGGCATTTCCCCGCCGATGCTGTTATCTCGACCATCCCCACGCCGCTCATCTCCCGCATGATTCCCGATTTGCCGCCAGAGTGGAAAGCGCGTTATCAGGCCATTCACAATATAGGAGTGATCTGCGTTATTTTTAAGCTGAAGCGCTCCGTCAGCCCGCATTTCTGGGTGAACATCTCAGAGCCTGGCATCGAGATACCCGGCGTCATCGAGTTCACCAATCTGAGAAGCGTCGGCGGCACAGTCATCGTGTACGTTCCCTATTACATGCCAGTAACGAATGAGAAGTTTTCCTGGTCCGATGAAAGGTTACGCGAGGAAGCGTTCTCATGCCTGCAGCGGCTGAATCCGGCGTTGACGCGCGGCAGATATCATCGACTTCAAAGTGGCCCGGCTGAAGCACGGCCAGCCAATCTGCGAGCCCGGCTTCGCGGCCAAGATTCCGCCGGTGCAGACCCCGATCCATGGGCTGCAGATTGCCGACACATGCTTCTACTACCCTGAAGATCGAGGCATTGCCGAGAGTGTGCGGCTGGGTCGCAACATGGCGCGAGCCGTCGAAAGCGCCCGAGTGATGGAAGAAAGTGCATGAATGAAGTGATCAGCACAGCTGGAACGCCGGAATGCGCGCGCGATTCAACCGAAAGCAACCCGCGCTCGTATTCAACGCGCAATGGGCTGCTGTGCGCGCTGATTCTTGCGGGCTGCGTGCTGGCCACGGACCCGGTCGCAAATATGCCCTTCAGCGATGGGTTTTCTTACGCCAAGACAGCGCTCGATTTTGCCCGTACCGGCCACATCGTCTACAACGGCTGGGCCACGGCCATGCTGGGCTGGCTGATTTTCTGGGGCGCATTTTTCATCAAGCTGTTCGGCTTTTCTTTCACCGTCATGCGGTTGTCAATGCTGCCGATCGACATGGCGACCGCGTTTTTGTTGCATCAGATATTGCGGCGCTTCGGAATCAATTCCAGCAATGCGGTGTTCGGCACTCTCGCAATCACGCTCTCGCCCATTTTTCTCCCTTCCGCCACCAGCTTCATGACGGATGTTCCGGGGCTGCTCGTCATCCTGATCTGCATGTACATGTGCCAGCGCGCAGTCGCCACGCCCAGCGATAAAGTCGCCCTGCTGTGGTTATCTTTCGCAATGGGTATCAACGTGGCGGGCGGTACCGTGCGCCAGATCGCCTGGCTTGGGGCGCTTGTCATGGTGCCCGCTACGGCCTGGTTCCTGCGGGAACGGCGCGGCATGAAGATTGCCGGAATCGTACTGTGGCTCCTCAGTCTTGCCGGTGTGCTGGCGTGCCTGCATTGGTTTAACAATCAGCCCTATTCCGTCCCCGAACACATCATCTGGGCGCCCCTTACTCTTATGACGCTGCCCCACCTGGCGGCGGAGATCGTGAAGACGTTCGCTTGTCTTCTCCTCGTCATTTTGCCTGTGACCGTGGCCTGGCTGCCGGCTGCGCGCCGATGGAATCGCGCCGCCTGGATGCGATTTGCCGCTTTCATGGTAGTTTTGGTTGCTCTTTGGATCCTCGCCTACTCGAGGGGCAGGATCGAAACCTGGATCATGCCCTGGCTCATGTTCCTTCTGGCTGAACAGTCCAGTCTCATGCCAGGCATGTTCGGGACGCATAACGCAATTATTTTGTGGATCAGGCTCGCCGTTTCTCTATTTGTGCTGGCGTCCGCTTTTATTATGGCGGAGCAGCTGGTGAGCCGAAGGCACGATAAGCTGCTCAACTTTGGAAAGGCGGCAATCTCATGGAAGGGCATGGCTTGGATTCTGGTCCCATTTTCCCTCAGTTATTTTTTGTTACTGCTGCCCAGGGGAGCCTTCGACCAGATTCAGGATAGATATCTCGTGGGGTTGACCCCCGCCGCAGTGGTCTTTCTCCTCCGGCTGTACCAGGATCGAATCAAATCGACGCTGCCGGCTATCAGCCTGATCACACTCGCGGTGTTCGCGCTCTATTCCATTGCCGGCACTCACGACTTTTTTTCCGAGTCACGCGCCCAGGTCAGCGCAATTCAGATGGTCGAAGCCTCCGGCGTGCCAAGAAGATCCATCCAGGCTGCTTTTCCAAGTGACGGATGGGTTCAGATTGAAAACGGCGGCCATATCAACGAGTACCGGATCCAGGTACCTGCCGGAACATACGACCCCAGCCCTCCACCCTGGAAGATGCTCCCGGATGGGTGCAGAGATGGATTTACGAAATTCGCCCCGGTGATTAGGCCCAGATATTTCATTCTCTTTCCCTGGTTCAAAAATCCACCCGATCCACCTCGGCCCTGGTGTTTCACTCCGGCAAGCTATCCCCCAACCCATTACACGACATGGCTGCCGCCGTTCCATCGGACTCTTTATGTGCAACAACTGGCACATGGGTCGAAATAACTTTCTCGAAATTCAGGACATAACTGGTCATCGTTGGTGTTGCAATGCCGGGGAGCAAAGACTGCATGAGTGATGTGATAAGCGCCGCCGGCGTTCCTGCAGTAAGACAAACTCTCGCCAAAATAGACGAGATGCCCCCGCTCCAACCGTAATGGCCTTATATGCGCGTTGATTCTGGCCGCGAGCGTTTTGTTGATCTATCCAGTCGCCGCAATGCCCTTCGGCGATGATTTCTCTTACACCAAAACAGCATTGGAGTTCGCCCGCACCGGACACTTCGTCTATAACGGATGGGCCACGGCGATGCTCGGCTGGCTGATCCCATGGGGCGCGCTGTTCATCAAGCTCTTCGGGTTTTCCTTTACTGCCGTGCGGTTGTCGATGCTGCCGATCGCCATGGCGACCGTGTATCTGTTCCATGACATCTTGCGCCGATTCGGGATCAATCCGGCCAACGCCGTACTGGGCACTTTGACGATGGCTCTCTCGCCCCTTTTCTTGCCTTTGGCGTCGACTTACATGACGGACGTACCTGGGCTCTTTGTCATCGTTGTTTGCATCTACATGTGCCAGCGTGCGGTAGCCGCGAAAAGCAATAAGGCTGCGCTCTATTGGCTCGTGTTTGCAACCCTGGTGAATATCGCCGGCGGCACGGTGCGCCAGATTGCATGGCTGGGCGCGCTGGTGATGGTGCCTTCGACAGCGTGGTTCTTGCGTGAACGGCGCGGAATGAAAGCTGGCCGGAATTCTGCTCTTGGTTTTGACTTTCATCAGCGCGCTAGCCTGCACTACACTGGTTTAACCGGCAGCCGTACTCTGTTCCCGAGCATGTCTTCATGGGACCCGTTCACATCAGGATGCTGCGTCATCTCGCGGCCGAGCTTATGAAGACCTTCTTATGTCTTCTTCTCGTAATTTTCCCGGTTTTCATTGGCGTGGCTACCCGTTTGGCGCGCAGCGTGACCTTTCAAGGCACAACTGCGGATTTGCGCATGCTGCACTCATTCTGATAGGTATGCTCGCGATCCCTTTCATATGCAAGTGGGAACGCTTGATACTTGGCTGCTGCCATGGCTCTCCCATGTCCTGGAACAACAGGGCACGCTGCGGCCAGGCACATTCAACGCAAATCACGTCACATTATCCGGCTGGATTCGACTCGCGATTTCCCTCCTCACGATTGCGACTGCGCTGATCTTTATTGAGCGAGTCAGCGGCGCGCAAGCCATTGAAGCTGCCCTGTCATGTCACCCGGACCAGGACATGGAATGAACTGAGCTGGATTCTCGGGCCTTTTGCACTCAGCTACGTGATGCTGCTGATGCCCGAGAGGTAACTTATGCCTATCAGATCCAGGATCAGATATGTGTTGGTATTGATACCTACCGCAATTGCTATGTCTGCTTGATGCTGTATCAGCTGCGTGTCACGGCCAAGTTGCCCTTCGGCTGTGAGCCTGGCCATGCTTGCCTTATTTTCGATCTACGCAGTGGCGGAGCTACTCACGAGTCTTTTGCAGGGTGCCGTGCGCTGCGTCAGGGCAATTCAGATGGTTGAAAGCTCCGGTGTACCGAGGACTTCATATCCATGACCGGAATGGCAAGCGACGGGTGGGCGCAAATCGCAGGAGGTGGCCATGTCAATGATGCACGAATACAAGTGCCTGCGGGAGCCTATGAGCCAAATCACTCCCAGCTTGAAATTTCCGGAGAATGCACGCTTTGGTTTTACAGTGCTTATGCCACAATTCACTCCTAGATATTTTCTCAAGTCACCTGCAGATCTATGTTTTGCCGCGACTAAATTTCCTCCGGTATTACACGACCTGGTTGCCACCATTTCATCGCGCACTTTATGTCCAGCGACTCAAGTAAATGTCGATACCGATTCTGGCGTCTCCGGTCGCGGTTCCATCCGCTTGAATGGCACGGAGCAGCGGTTCGATAATCGGAAAAAGTTTTCATGTTTCGGATTCTTATTATCGACCGTCCAGCAGTGCGTGGTCCGGAAGCCAGTCCCAACACGCCGGCCTGGGAAATGAGAAAACGCGCGGGTTGGCGTACCTTTCCCCAGCGGCTCGATACAATGGGAGTGGGGAAAGCCTCGCAACGCGGCCGCTTCTCCTCGAGTTCCATCTCCAGCCGCGCCGATTATCGATGATTGAAGAGCCGTCCAGGCAGGTCGCACCCCGGAAGCTCATCCCGGCTGCACAAACCTTCAACTATCTCGCACAATCCTTCAACTATCCCGCACAATCCTTCAACTATTCCGCACAATCATTCAACTATTTCGGTATTTGTGTTGCAGATTGCCGCTTTCTCTTACCTTCCAGACGCCTTATGTTCAGCGGCTGATGGGCCGCGGAGTTCCGTCCGGACACGGAACCGCGTTGCGTTGCGCTCGCAGCCGCGATACCATCCGCTTCAATGGCATTGAACAGTTCATCGGATCGTATTGTTTCCGCCGAGCCGGTCGAGGATGACCTCGCGCTTGATCTGAAACTCCGCCCGCAGCGCCTGAATGAATTCATCGGGCAGCAGAAGGCAAAGGAACAGTTGTCGATTGCGCTCGAAGCCGCCCGGAATCGCGGCGAAGCGCTCGATCATGTCCTGCTCTCCGGACCGCCGGGCCTCGGCAAAACGACGCTGGCCAACATTATTGCGAATGAGCTGGGCGTTGGGTTTCAGCAAACTTCCGGGCCAGCCATTCAAATTCAGGGCGATCTGACGGCCATCCTGACCAACCTGAAAAAACACCAGGTTCTATTTCTCGACGAAATTCATCGCCTCCAGCCCGCACTCCAGGAAAAACTCTATACGGCTCTTGAAGATTACAAACTCGACATCATCATCGGCCAGGGGCCGGCAGCGCGCACGCATGTCATGGACCTGCATCCGTTCACTTTCATCTCGGCGACGACTCGGCCTGGCCTGCTCGCATCTCCGCTGCTGGCCCGCTTTGGCATCCTGCTGCGCCTCGAGTTTTACACGGACGAGGAGCTGCGCGTGATCGTGCATCGCTCCGCGGAAGTGCTGAACGTGCCGATCGACGACGACGGCGCGGCCGAGATCGCCATGCGCTGCCGAGGCACACCGCGTATTGCCAACCGCCTGCTGCGCCGCGTCCGCGATTACGCGCAGGTGCGCGGTACCGGCCACATCGACCGGCCAACAGCCATGGCTGCACTCAATCTGCTGCAGGTGGACGCGCATGGGTTCGATGAGATGGACCGCCGTCTGCTGCGGACCATCATCGATAAATACGACGGAGGCCCGGTCGGCCTGAACACCCTGGCTGCCGCGCTGGCGGAAGAAGAAGATGCGTTGGAAGAAGTTTACGAACCCTTTCTGATCCAGATCGGTTTTCTCGACCGCACGCCACGCGGCCGCGTAGCGACACGGCTCGCCTATCAGCACTTCGGCATCGAACAACCACGCCGGCAAAGTCAGTTGTTTTAGCAGCCGGGCCGATCGACTTACATCGATCTGCAAACAGATCACCCCTGTTCTGTATTGTTCCTGATTGCGACTGCATCCGTTCGGGAACACAGCTATGTCGAGACTGCCTGAACAATCCGGAGATCGGGGCGCTTTGCAGGGAGAGCCAAAGCACGTTCTGGCGCTCGACGGGCTGCGCGGGCTGGCGATTCTGCTGGTCCTGATACGCCATTTTGGTTTTGCAGTGGGCAAGGACCAAGCCTGGTGGATGCAGGGTACGGCGGTGATTACAAATTCCGGATACATTGGAGTCGACCTGTTCTTTGTGCTATCAGGCTTTCTCATCACCGGAATTCTTTATAGGACACTCGGCGAAGATCACTACTTTAGAAACTTCTATATGCGTCGGTTCCTGAGGATTTTTCCTCTCTATTATGGCTATCTTCTTGTCCTGTTTCTCCTGAGCCATCCTCTTCGCATCGCATGGAACGGAATGCTTCCCGTATTTCTCTCTTATGTGCAAAATATCATTCTCGTTAAGCCGTATACGGTGCTGTGGTACTACACCGGCCAACTTTGGTCGCTGGCGGTGGAGGAACAGTTCTATATAGTATGGCCGCTGCTTATATTTCTCATTCGGGATAGACGCCGGCTTATGGCGACCGCGCTTGTCCTTTCCTTGCTGTCGTTAGTATGCCGGATTGCCATGTCTCGTCACGGCATATCGGGCGAACTAATCTATACGCTTACACCTTGCCGGATGGATTCACTTTTGATTGGATCGTGGGTTGCCCTGGCGGCACGCGGACCCGCACAACAGTGGCTGGCGAAGTTTGCGCGTCCTGTATTCCTGGCGTGTTGGTTCCTGTACCTGTTGTTCAGCCTGCCTGGGATATTCAACTCCATGCACTCGGGCAATTTTGTTCCCAATGTGGCCTACTCTATCGTCGCTATAGGGTTCGCATCGCTGCTGGTAATGGCGCTGAATCCCTATTCAATTACAGCGAGACTGTGCCGGTTGCAAGCTATGCGATGGCTGGGTAGATATAGCTATGGAATCTACGTGATTCACCTGGCGGTATTGCATCTTGTGAACGGCGCTATGGTGCGAATGCATCCCGCGACCGGTCTTCTTCGTCGAGAATTCGCCATTTCCTTAGTGTCGATCAGCCTGAGCCTTTGCCTGGCCTGGATCAGCTACACCTTCTATGAAGTCCGGTTTCTAAAGCTTAAGCGACATTTCAGCTATGCCCGACCGCCGCGCCAGCCGATAATCGCTGAACAAGAGCGATATTAGATAGGCCATCTCGATGTGAGCTGCAAAAGCGATCACTCATTCGGAAGGTATGACCAGATACTGTTCAATTTTTCCGTCCGGCATCTGATACGTGGTGACGTTCAGATGTTGATGCGGAAAGAACACGTCGTAGATGCGGAACGTCATGCCGCCGCGCAGGTCTTTCGAGATCTGCCGGAATTCGAGCGGCTCGCCCAGCGGCTTTAAACTCGATTCAAAGTCGGCAATCGCCTGATCGTCGAAGTACGCATTGCAATTCGCGGTGAACAGCGAGCGATCTATTTTGCCATTTTGCAGGCCCAGAAAAATCTGTCGCGCCTGTTCCGTAGCCTGTTTTGATTCGCCGGCCGGCAAACCTACCAGCAGCGCCGCAACCTTGCTCGCGATGGCTTCGGCGGCGTCGACAGCCTCCTGATTCGTCAATACTGCGATCGCCACCTTGTCTTTCGGCAGAACCATGTTTTCGCTGGTATACCCGGAAACTTCGCCACTATGTGAAATTACGAGGTGACCGTCCCGGGTAGAAATTTCCACTCCGAGGCCGTAATGCGTATCGTCCCCGCTTTTCAGTTTTACACCGGTGAACATCTGCTTATAGGACGCGGGCTGCAGCAGCGACTGGTCCATGAGGCTGATGTCCCAAAGCAGCAGATCCCGCACCGGCATGGCTAACTCGCCCGCGGCGAACATCCATCCCGGGCCATCCTGGGGCGCAGGCCGCAGTGGGCCCAGGGCATAGCGGATATAACCATGCGCGTCGGTCTGCTGCAGTTGATGCGCGTCGGAGTTCATGACACCCTGCATATCGAGCGGCGTAAAAATGTTCCGCTGCAGAAATTTCATCAGCGGCATTCCACTGACAATCTCGACAATTTTTCCGGCGATCACGAAATTGGTATTGCTGTACTGCCACTGGGTCCCCGGATCGAAGTCGAGCGGTTTTTCTCCCCAATTGCTCAGGATCGCGTCCGCAGTTGTCGGTTCCTTCATGGGCAGCATCGAATAATCTTCCGCATAGTAATCCTGATAGCCGGAGGTATGTGACAGAATCTCACGCAACGTCACCTCGTTCGCCCGGGTCAGGTGCGGCAGCCATTTCGCGACGGTGTCATCGAGTGACAATTTCCCCTGTTGCTGGAGGATCAGAATCGCCGCCGCAGTGAACTGCTTGCTGATCGAACCAATGCTGTAGCGCATTTGTGAGTCAGCCGGGGCGGGCGGATTGAGTTCGGCTTTGCCATAGGCGTGCAGGTATGCAATTTTGCCGTCCTTCACGATTCCCACCGAAGCACTGGGAACTCCGGTCTGCGCCAGCACCTGCCCGGCGATCGCGTCCACCTTGGCTTGATCGACTGCAGGCAGGGTGTTCTGCGCTGCGGCGATGTTTCCGGGCAGCAAAATACCGATAAGACATACCCCGCCAAGGATCGATAGAGCCACCCTGCCAGAGCGCGACGGGCATGGATTGCAGCAGTGCATACCAGGGACCCTCTTGAAAGAAATAACGCGAAGTGTAGCACAGTGGGAACTTCCATCAGCAGCCCGTAAAATGAAGATGGCGAAAGATTTTTGAAAAAAGGTGGATATGGCAATGCCGGAACAGGCAAATTCGCAACTGTCGACCGCACTCACGGACGCAATGGAAACAGCAGCCAGAACTGCCGGACTCACCATTCTGTCCGTGCAGGCAGGATCAGACTTCACGGGCGCTCCGACAACGTGTTTTACCTTCGGCCTCAATGCCGACACCGCATCGCAACGCACGCTGCGACTGGAGTTAAGCCACTCCTTCGATTTCCATCAGCCATCTCTGCTGCCGGAGATGACGAATTATCTGCGCGATGCCGCGCTGCGCCTGCGCAATCCCCGGCCGGACTGCTATGTGACGCAGGCGGGTCTGCCGGTGCGTTTCGACAGCTTCGCGTGGCCCTTTCACCGCTCGACCTCGGGAGCCGACACCTACTTAGTGCACGGTGTCGCGCGTCTGGAGGACGGTACCTCGAGCCCGCTGCACGCCAAGATCTCCGCCAGTATGACGGTCACTTTCGCGGACATCGTGCCGGCGCCGGAGCAGCCCTACGCGGAAGCATTCATCTACAACGCCATACGCAAGACGCTTGATCAGGGCCAGATGGAGATGATCAAGAGCGGCAATCGCCAGCCGGTCATGGTCACTACGCGCTATTACAGTCGTTGGCAGAAGAAGTTCGTCTTCACCGATACGGACGAAGAAGCCCGTAAAAATTTTCTCGCGTTGAAACTGTACTGGCTTTCCGGCGTGCTCGGTGAAAGTCAGCCGGTATGGATTACGGATCCTACCGATGCCCAATACCTGAATACCAGCGTCGAGCAACTGCACCAGGCGGCAGCCGATCTGGCGAGCGAAGGATTGGCGCAGCCGGACAGAGATGGCCAGTTCGCGGCCGCCACGCCGCAGCTGCTGCAGCGATCGGATCACTATCGCGCTGTACTTGCAGACGCGCTGGCGCGCACCAAGCCCTCCTTCAACGAAGAGATGCGCCACGGGCATACGAACATGTAAGGTGACGGAAATAGCGGTTCTGTGCTCCCGTTTTCCCGGATGCCACAAGCGCAAGAGCCTGCTCTTCTCCGCTGGAGAACTCTCCGAGGGACGCCGTAAACGGTTGCCCAATCCTCAGAAATCCTGTGAAGCATTGTCGAAATCGAGGCTTCAACTCACACCCGCGTCGATAAAGCGCTCCGCATCTCAATCACTGGAAAGCGCGCCAAGTTCTTCGCTGCTGCGGGCGACGGTTGTTGAGCCTGACAGTGGCAACAATTCCGATATCGAAATAGCCGGATCCCGGCTGGAGAAACGCTTATGTATCACCATGTGAAAAATTTGATGTACAACGTCAATGTTGGCGAGCCGAATGTTCGCTTTGGCAATATGTTGCTCGAACAGTTCGGAGGTGCAAATGGAGAATTAGCAGCCGCAATGCAGTACACCATCCAGGGTTGGAGCTGCGATGACCCCGAACGGAAAGATATGCTGATGGATATTGGCACCGAGGAGATCAGCCACCTTGAAGTAGTAGGCGCTCTCATCCGGATGCACTTGAAACCGATGAAGAAAAAAATGGCCGAAGCGGAAGAAGAACCACTGGTTGCGCTGACTGGCGGGGGCGGACTGAATCTCCTGAATTCAATGGGGAATCCATGGACGGCGAATTATTTGAAGATTTCCGGCGAGCTGGATGTTGACCTTCGAAACAACATCGCGGCCGAGGCGCGGGCAAAAATCACATACGAGCGCCTGATGTATCTAACCGATGACAAGGGTACCAAGGATGCGTTGCAATTCCTGATGACGCGCGAGATCACCCACATGAAAGCATTCACCGCGGCTCTCGACAGTCTGGGTAAAGGGCCATTTTCTATCGGCCAACTGCCCCCTACGTCAGGCGTGGTGGATGAGTTCTACAACGACTCCACTGGCGAAGGAGAGCTGGGCAAGGATGGCCTGGGATCGTGGATATCCCAAAATGGCCTGCACGTTGTTGAATGGCCGGGATCGCTCGAATCCGACGGCTCTGGGCATGCCGGGAACGGTCATCGTGGAAAGAATGGAAACGTTACGTTGAAAAGACCGACAAAAACTCTTGCGGAAAAGTAATTCTTATAAAACGGAAGAGCCACCCAGTTTTAGGATGGCTCTTTCGTTTGTCAATAAGATCTGGCGTTTTCTCGTCGTATTCCGTTCCAAAACAATTTATCAGAGCAAATCAAGCGAAGAAATTCCGTCCAGAGCCGAAGAACTTTCGACTCTGGATGGCTAGATCTATTGATATAAGGCTAGTGGCACTTCACTGTTTTACCGTTAATTGTCCCGGTAGTGTTTACATGTGAGGCGCACATCAGATTTGTATTCGGTGCATTGGTAACGCTAAAGGTGCCAACACCGCCGCCACTGATAGATGCCATCGCAGCCGGTGCCGTGCATCCGGCCAGGGATGCATGAAAGTTCTGAGCACCGTCCCAATCAATTCCAGCGCAGAACGAATCCGTTGTGTGCAGCGTGTCACCGCTGAACTGCACGTCCGACAGGTTACTGTTGTCAACGGAATATAAAATTCCACCGTATTGGTCTGCACCGGCGGTTTTATTAACAGTCCAGGTGTTGCCACTTATTGTTGCCGGGACACCCGACTGCCAGCCGGTAATTCGGAAAGTCGAACCACCGCAAGCGCCGGTATTCAGAGTTCCCTTGTTTCCGGTAACATCGATATTTCCGGCCGCATGAATGTCCTCTTCGAGCTGGATTGCGTATGCACCTCCGCCCTCACAGCCACCATACTCGGCGTTTACCGCCGCCTCAGTAACGACGATATCATTGTTATAAATGTGACTGCCTTCGCCATTTACATGGATGCCGCGCCCGTTGGCTGGATGACAATAATTGCTGTAAACCTGTTCACCCGAGCCAGGCACATCCACACAATAGTCATTGGAATATCTCGAGTTCATGCTGATGTCATTTTCATAGATATTTGCGGATGTGGAGGTGTCGCGGATTCCTCCTTGTGGCGACCCGATGATCTTGTTGTTGTCGATGTGGTCCGGAGAAGCCATGTATGTTGAGTTATTTACAAATACCGCCTGACCTTGGAACTCCGCACGCGCACCCTCGTCATTCTGACCGGGATGGTTGATCGATGTGACGTTGTCATAGACAGTATTATTTTCGAATAAAATCTGGCCCGATTGGAAGTTAGTTAAGAAAGCCTCGGTGCCAGGCTGCTGAACTGTGATCGTTACGTTGTGGACATTGATCACCTGATTCGTATTGTCGTCTTGTCCAAAGAAAAACGCGTGGGAGAAGGCGGGAGCATGACTCGACTGTACGACACTGCCACCATAGATGTTCGCGCCAACCCCAGCATTCTTGTTGTCGCACGGTACAGTTACAATCTTTTGGTCGGTGTCCCAACAAGCATCATTTTCGATACCGAAAACGGCTCCCGTGGCTCCCCCAGCTGTGCCATAGGTCACCGTATGACCGTTCAGGTTGAGGTTGATACCAGGACCGGATAAAAGTAGGGCAGTGCCCGGACAGCTAAGATCTTTGGGTAGGAAGTAATTGCCCGGAGATGTAATTGAGCCACAAGCGGTAATAGGGTGTCCAGGGGCGCTTGAAGATTGTGCGGCCGAGTTGTGAGAAGCGCCTGCGTTGGCTGCGGGATGGGAGGTCTGAGCCACAAGAATGCCGCTCGTGGATAGCAAGAAGAGATACAACATGAATTTCATTCGCGCTCCAAAATCTAGGGAAATAAACCAAGGCGCGACGAAAGACTACGGCCAAACGAAACACTGCAAACGGGTCAATCGAATTCAGAAACTCAGCTGGGGTGTGATTTCCATCATACGCAGAATCGAATCAAGTGCAAGTTCTTGGAGGAATTTTTCTCGAGATTGAGGAAATCAAAGGCAGATCATGTGACGCGAGCCGCATACGAGACAATTAATGATCAAAGATGATGCGTTAAAATAAGCGCCAAACTTATCATCGCCTGATCGCGCGTGAGTTTTCAAAAAAGCACACGACCACTCGGTTCTGGCTCACCAGCATTCGGAGAAGATGCTGAAGAATCGAAAAATAATTGCTGCACACGGCGGCGAGAATTCGACGAATCCTCCGGTGAAACTAATCTGCGAGCTGGATGATCAATCCCTCCGCAGCGCTCAGGCCAATCGAACCTTCGACTCGCTCTCCCTCGCGATCAAGATTTGTCGAGGCAAGGACTTTTCCACTCGCGCTGCTTACCTGAAGAGGATCAGAGCTCATATTCAGCAAAATCAGCATGCGATTTTCGCCTTCGACACGTTCATAGCGCAGCAGGTTTCCTTCGGCGGCAATATTCTGCATTCTGCCGCTGACCAGCGCGGCATTGCTGCGCCGGAGATCTATTAATTTGCGATACAGGTGCAGCATGGAAGTCTTTTCTTTCTCCTGTGCCTCTACATTCAATGCGTCATGATCGATACCGATAGGCAGCCACGGATGGCCGGTGGTGAAGCCCGCGTGCAAGGAGCTGTCCCATGGCATGGGAGTTCGCTCTGGGTCTCGACCCTGGCCAATGGCGGGCTCGTTCTTTTCCGCCGGATCGCGCACATCTTCGGGCGAAATTGGAACATTGGTCATCCCGATTTCCTCGCCATAGTAGATCGTCAAGGTTCCGGGAAGAGTAAGCAGCAGCATGGCGGCCACGGCAGCTTGCCGTTTGCCGACCCGCGTAGCGATGCGGGCATTGTCGTGGTTGCCGAGCACCCAGTTCGGCCACGCTCCCGCAGGTAGAGCGCGATCGTAGTCAGAGATAATCTGCGCAATAGCCTCTGCCCTCCATGCAGTCTGCAGTAATTGGAAATTGAACGGCAGGTTGGCGCCTTTCAAATCCTTTCCGTAGTACGTCATCAACTGCTGGACGGGAAGATAAATCTCACCAATCAATACGCGCTCAGCGTATTCGTCGATAACGGCCCGCATCTCGGCTACGATCTCGTGAACCTCTGGCTGGTTTGAGTTGTACACCGGCAACAGGCGATGGTTGGATGGCTCGCCAGGACGATATCCGGGATTCAGAGGGTTATCGCGGTACTGATCATCTTTGATCATGAGCCACATCACGTCCACGCGAAAACCATCAACACCACGTTTCAGCCAGAATCGCAGGGCATCGAACATGGCCATCTTGACAGCCGGATTGCGCCAGTTCAAGTCCGGCTGCTGCTTTAAAAACGAGTGGTAGTAATACTGTCTGGTGGTTTCGTCCCACTCCCAACCGGAGCCGCCGAAGTTGCTCAACCAGTTGTTCGGCTCATCCCGCCACAGATACCAATCGCGCTTGGTATTGCTGCGCGAAGAGCGGCTTTCAAGAAACCAGGGGTGTTGATCGGAGGTATGATTCGGCACAAAGTCCAGAATCATCTTCAAGCCGCGGCTGTGAACTTCCTCCAGCAGGCGATCGAAATCCGCCATCGTGCCGAAAAGGGGATCGATGCTGCAATAATCGGCAACATCATAGCCGAAGTCGGCCATCGGCGATGGGTAGATGGGTGCAATCCAGATAGCATCGACTCCGAGATGCACGAGATAATCCAGCCGCTTCAGAATTCCATTCAAGTCCCCAATACCATTGCCGTCGCTGTCTTGAAATGAGCGTGGATAAATCTCATAGATGATCGCGCGCTGCCACCACGTCAACTTGTGCATCGGATAGGTTCCTCCTGGAACGATTTCACGGCGGAAACGATCGCTAGCCTGCATCTCGTGTTATTCATTTCGACGCGCCAAGCCAATAACGTCCAGTTGGGCTAAAGTGAGTGGGTCCGGTTGGCCGGCGAAGAACTGATCCAGGCTTGCCTGAAAGATCGGATCGCCATCACTAGCGCGCCAGAAAAGCGTTACGCAGGAACGAAATTTCAGTGCGTCAAGTGACCCGAGGATCTCTTCAATGGAGCGGCTCCCGGAATGATTGATCAGTTGGGTACACTGGCGAAGGCGCAGGCCAAGAAGCGGATGCGCCAGATAGGCTTTGGCTTCGTTAAGGGATTGGACGGCATAATACCGAGCCGTGGAACTGTGGCCGAGGCCGGAAATCTGCGGGAAGATGAACCACATCCAGTGGCTCTGCTTTCTTCCCCGCCGCAGTTCGGAGACTACCTGCATGTAGACTTGCTGCTGGGCGTCGACGAAACGTTGCAGGTTGTAAGGATCGACTGGATCAGGCATGGCGCTCCATGGCAGCTGGGCTTACGGGTATAGATGCGCTTGCGATACAAGGAGTTCCTTGGCGACAGAGTTCACGCTTTTTGTGTGGGACGGATATGGCGGCGATTTCGTGTAAGGGTCTGACGCGTCGTTTTGGCGATTTTACGGCGGTCGATGATGTCTCATTGGATGTAGCTCCGGGGCAGTTCTTTGGGTTTCTAGGACCAAACGGTGCCGGCAAATCGACGACGATCAAAATGCTCACCGGCCTGCTGGAGCCGACCTCCGGCCAGATCCAGATATTGGGGCAGAGTTTCACCGCGGGCGCAATCGAAGTGAAGCGGCAGATCGGCGTGGTGCCGGAAGGCATGGCGCTGCTGGGACGGCTGACGGCTTCTGAGTATCTGCGATTCGTGGGCAGGATGTATGGACTGGATCGCGAGACGGCGAATCTTCGCACAGCAGAGTTGCTCGATTTCATGAATCTAGCGAGCGAGCCGAAAAAGCTGGTCACCGATTTTTCCCATGGCATGCAGAAAAAACTCGCGCTGGCGGCGGCCGTCATCCACGGACCGAAAGTGTTGTTCCTCGACGAGCCGTTCGAGGGTGTGGATGCTGTTGCTGCAGGCACACTCAAGGCCATGCTGCAGGGGATGATTCATCGCGGGGTGACGATCTTCCTGACTTCTCATGTGCTCGAAATTGTCGAGCGGCTATGCAGCCACGTCGCGATCATCCATCATGGTCGAGTGGTTGCGAATGGATCTCTCGAAGAGCTGCGGTCTGGCGTGGCGTCGACACTGTCCGGAACGGCAAGCGAGCAGAAACTCACCCTGGAAGAGATCTTCCTGAATATCGTCGGCGCGAGCGAGGGCGATGCCGCGCAGGAGCTATCATGGCTGGCGTAATGGGCACGGCCGCGCGCGCGCAATATGGCGCAATGATCCAGATGCGCTGGCGGATGATGGTGAACTCGCTGCGGACGCGTCGCGGAAAGCTTGAACTTGGGGCGAGCATATTCTCGTCCGGATTTTCCCTGCTGATCTGGCTCGGGGCCGGCATTGGGCTCGGGTTTGGGGCATACCAATTCGCTGCGGGCAATCAACTGCGGATGCTGCCCCTGCTGCTATGGCCGGTTCTGCTGATGTGGCAGATTTTCCCGGTGATGCTTACTTCGTTTCAGGGAAATGTAGACCTCAGCATCCTGCTGCGTTTCCCGGTGAGCTTTGCTTCCTATGCGCTGCTATACGTTCTCTTCGGAGTTTTCGACCTTTCGTCGTTGGTGGGCGGCGTCGCTCTCCTCGGCATCTGGACCGGCACGGTAATTGCGCGTCCACACCTGGCGTTCTGGGCGGCGCTGGCACTGGCGCTCTTTGCCGTGTTCAATGTACTGCTGACTCGAATGATCTTTGCCTGGCTCGACCGCTGGCTGGCGCAGCGGAAGACGCGGGAAATTCTGGGATCGCTGATCCTGTTTTTCTTCTTGGCATTGCAGTTCTTAAATCCGGCGTTTCATCAGCGCGGCCGACATCATTCCTCTCGACCTGTATCTGCGGTGCAGGCGGAGCGAATGGGCGACCGGCTGCAGCGTCCGCTTCCTCCGGCTCTGGCCGCGAGGGCCATTCAGTTGGTCGGCCAAGGCCACGTACTCGACAGTTCAGCGCCGCTTGGCTGGCTGGTTCTGTACTCCACCGGTGTTGCTGGCCTGCTTGGATTGCGGCTGCGCGCGGAATATCGCGGCGAAAGCCTGGGAGAAGCTCCGGGAACGACGGATCGGGTACAGTCGAAATCGATCCGCGAAACGCCGGTGCGGGGAATCCGCCCCTTCCTCCACGATTCAGGGAAGATTGGCGCGATTTTCGAGAAGGAGGTTCGCTATCTCTCTCGAAGCGGAACCATGCTCTACAGCCTTCTGGCGCCTCTTGTGCTGCTGTTTCTGTTTGGTGGCACGTCGCGCTCCGGCCACGCTTCCGCGTTCCAGTATGCGTTCCCAGTCGGGGTGGCGTACGGATTTCTCGGGCTTACGCGGCTGGTAGGCAATAGCCTCGGCGGCGAAGCTGCGGGAATTCAGCTTTATTTTCTTTCGCCGACACCGTTCAGAACCGTGATGCTGGCAAAAAATCTGGTGCAGATTGTCTTGTTCTGTGTGGAATTGGTGCTGGTGTGCGCGATTGTCTGGCTCCGGTTTGGAATGCCCAGACCGCAAATAATTGCTGCGACCTTCTGCTGGCTGCTGTTTGCATTGCCGGTACAACTGGCGTTGGGAAACCTGCTCTCGATTACCATGGCATACCGCATGACGCTGACGCGTATGTCGCGCGAGCAGGGCGCGACGGGAAATGGATTGTTGAGTTTGCTGGTCCAGCTGGTGGTGTTTGCCATCGGTGCTGCGATTTATCTTCCTTTGGCGCACGCCGGCCATCAGCGATTGGCGGTACCGGTGTTCCTTGTTCTGGCTGGCGGCGGAATTCTGGTATGGGTTCGCGGTCTTTCGGCGGTTGACCGCCTGGTGACGAATCGACGCGAGGCACTGACCGCTGCGCTGGTTCGAGGAACGTAAGTACCTGCTATCGATTTGGCTGCTGTCGAACGGGCGGGCTCGATTTCAAGATCGATTGCACCCAGTCCACATGGGGACCAGCCGTTCTAGAATTTATTTATGCTTCACGCCTCGGACGGAATGCTGCTGGTATTGATCTGGCGAGTTTTTGGGACGCACCTGGATCAGGTTGTCTCGATATTGAGCTTGATCGTGGCCATCATTGCGCTCTCGAAGAACTGGATGGACTCGCGAACAAGTAGCAGAGAAAACGATTTCCGTGCGCGTCGGCAATACAATGCGGAGGTTCGCAAATGGGCTGCCGATTGCACGAATTCGTTGAGCAATGCCGTTTACCTGGCAGCCTGCGGTTCTTCGGATCGAAAAATGTTTTATCAGACGATTTCAGATCTCTCCGCACTGGTCGAGCAAGGCCGTCTTTTCTTTCCCAATAATCCCCTGATTCCCCTGAAAGGCGATGTCGAAATCCCGGCACGCGAAGGCGTGCGGCCTCGAATCCTCGATTGGCTTGTCTACGCTCTTCGTGTTTGTTCCGCGATGACGCCGGAATGTGATCCCGAGGCCGAAGAAGTTCTCAAGAAATTGCAAGCCGGATACACAAGCGATGTTCAGTTCGTTCTTGACCCGCGCAATCCGCTTAGCAAGATGAGCAACCTGCCGAAATTACTACTCAATGGAGAATTTATGGACTCGAGTCAAACTCATCCAGATATTGTGAGAGCGAGAGAACTCGTCCTCCACAGGAAAACTTAGAGTTCCGGGAACCTGGAGTAACCCTTCAGTCCGCGAAGCTTATAGCTGCCGTTCCGATGAGAATTGTCGCGCAATGCAGTGCGAACGCTTTCCAGGCGGGCAAAGGTGTTCATACATGCAGGGCAGGCGCAGGGAGGATCTCCTCGACGTCGACCCATTGGGTGGGATAGACGCCGGTGTAGCAGGCGGTGCAATAGCCGTTGTTTTCCTCGCCGTGACAGGCTTCGAGTAGCCCTTCGAGCGATAAGTAGGCCAGGGAATCGGCTTCGATATATTCGCAGATTTCCGAAACGGAAGAGTTGGCGGCGATCAAGTCACGCTTGTTCGGTGTATCGACTCCGTAAAAACAGGGGGAAATTGTTGGGGGCCCGCTAATGCGCAGATGTACCTCTTTCGCGCCTGCGCCCCGCACCATGCGGACAATTTTGCGGCTTGTCGTTCCACGAATAATCGAATCGTCGATCAGAATGATGCGCTTGCCTTCGAGCAGATTGCGCACCGGATTCAGCTTGAGCTTGACCCCAAAGTCACGGACGCGTTGTTCCGGTTCAATGAACGTGCGGCCTACGTAGTGGTTGCGTATCAGACCGAAGCGGAAGGGAATACCGCTCTCCGCGGCATAACCGATGGCAGCGGTAACGCCGGAATCCGGCACGGGGACGACCAGATCGGCGTCCACACCGGATTCGCGCGCCAGATGACGGCCCATTTGGTCGCGGCTTTCCTGAACCCACCGCCCGAAGACTTTGCTATCGGGGCGGGAAAAGTAGACATGCTCGAACACGCAGCTGTTTTGTGGAACCCCGGTAGAAAATTGCCGGCAAGTGATGCCGTCGCGCGACACCATAATCAACTCGCCAGGTTTCACTTCGCGCTCATAGTTCGCTCGCAACAGATCGAACGCGCAGGTTTCAGAGGCGAAGACGACGGTTTCCGTGCCGTCGTCATTCACGATCCGGCCCATTGAGAGGGGCCGGAACCCGTGCGGGTCGCGGGCGGCAAAAATGCGGTCCCGCATCATCATCACAATGGAAAATGCACCTTCGATCTGGCCCAGCGAATCGGCGATGGCATCGATCAGCGTGGATTGTCTGGAATGCGCGATCAGCTGGACGATGATCTCGGAGTCGCTGGTCGTCTGAAAGATTGCGCCCTCGCGTTCCAGGCGGGCGCGAAGGTTTCCGAGGTGAACGAGGTTGCCGTTATGCGCGATGGCGATCAGGCCCTTGGTGGAATCGACGCGAATCGGCTGCGCGTTCAGGAGCGCTGAGTCGCCGGTAGTGGAGTAGCGGGTATGGCCGATGGCGAGCTGGCCGGGAAGCTTCTCGATCACATCATCGGTAAAGATCTCCGAAACCAGGCCCATGCCCTTGATGTTCCACATGTTCTCGTAGTCCGCGGTGGCGATGCCCGCTGACTCCTGGCCTCGGTGCTGTAAAGCATAAAGCGCAAGATACGCCTGCCGGGCGGCGTCGGGATGGTTGTGGATGGCCACAATGCCGCACTCTTCGCGCAACTTATCGAAGGGGAGGTCGTCCCCTGAAAAAGCGTCGTCCGTCATCGATTTTGAATTCGGCACGAGGTGCATGGATGGGTCCATTATGCCTCACCCGCATGAGCGGGTTCGAGATGAAATGTGGATTCGATCGCAGCCGGCAAACCGCGCAGCCAGGGCTGGCGAAGGTTCTCGATGGATTCTGAAATCACCAGCTTTTCGCCGATGCTGATTTCCAGGCGGCCCGCAATCGTTTCACCCAGCGGGACAACGGTGACGAAGCCATCGTTGTCAACGATTTCTTTGATCTTATCGATAGATTCAGAAGCGCAGGAGACAATGACCTCACTTGCATTCTCTGCAAATAAGTCGCAAGCGACGGGATCACTAGGTAGTCCGCGGCCGATTAAAGCACGTACTCCAACATTTTGGCAAAGCAGCCTTCAGCAAGTCCAACTGCGATGCCTCCGTCAGAGATATCTCGTGCGGAACGTAACAATCCGCAATCCGCCAATTTCGCAAGACACTTGTGTAGCTCCGCTTCTTCCATAAGCTGTAGCCCGGGCGGACACCCCCATAGCCCTCCAAGGATCGTTTTTGCATATTCGGATGAGCCAAATTCTCGAAGAAGTCTCTCTCCTGCGACTCGGGATCGCAGGGTCAGTAGCAGCACCGCATCCCCGACCCGCTGAAAATCCGCCGGTACTGCTTTTGACACATCCTCAATAATTCCGACAACGCCGACAACAGGCGTCGGATAAATCGCCTCGCCTTTGGTTTCGTTATAAAGAGAAACATTGCCACCGGTGATCGGCGTGCCCAGCGCGGTGCAGGCTTGGGCAATACCGTCGATAGCGTTGGAAAGCTGCGCCATGATCTCCGGCTTCTCCGGATTGCCAAAGTTCAGGCAATTGGTCGCGGCAACCGGAGTCGCTCCGGTGCATGCCACTTTTCGAGCGGCTTCGGCGACGGCGTGTGCCGCGCCGAGTTGCGGGTCGAGATAGCACCAGCGGCTGTTACCATCGAGCGCCATCGCCAACCCGCGCTGCGTTCCCTTCAGCCGCATCACCCCGGCTTCTCCACCCGGCCCCTGCGTCGTGTTGGTCTGCACCATGCTGTCGTACTGCTCGTATACCCAACGCTTGGAACAGATATTCGGCGATGCCAGCAGTCGCTTCAGATCGGCGGTGAAATCCCGCCTCGCATTCAATTGCTGCAGGATGTCCGGGGTTGGCTCCCGCGGCACAGGCGCTTTCCATACACCAACGGGCCGGCAGTAGCGCGGTGCTTCATCGGTCAGAGATGTATTCGGAATATCGGCCATCAGCTCGCCGTGATGGAGGATGCGCAACCGCGGTTCCGCAATGACCTTGCCGACGATAACAGCATCCAGATCCCACTTGGCGAACACACGCAACACCTCATCCGCGCGGCCCTTGTCCGCCACCAGCAGCATGCGTTCCTGAGACTCCGAAAGCATCATCTCGTAGGCCGTCATGCCGGTTTCACGCTGCGGAACCCGGTCGAGTTCCATCTCAATGCCAACGCCGCCGCGGGCGCCCATCTCGCAGGAGGAAGAGGTCAGCCCGGCTGCCCCCATATCCTGAATACCTACGATAGCGCCAGTGTGCATCGCTTCCAGGCATGCCTCCAGCAGCAGCTTCTCCATGAATGGATCGCCCATCTGCACGTGAGGTCGCTTCTGCTCGGAACCTTCGTGAAATTCTTCGCTCGCCATAGTGGCGCCATGGATTCCATCGCGGCCAGTCTTTGCGCCGACATAGAGAACTGGATTTCCGAGCCCGGTAGCTCTGCCGTAGAAGATTTCGTCCTTGCGGACCAGCCCCAGCGCGAAGGCGTTCACCAGTGGGTTGCCGGAGTAGCATGGTTCAAAGCGCGTTTCGCCGCCGAGATTCGGCACGCCGAAGCAGTTGCCGTAGCCGGCGATGCCGCTGACCACCCCCTCCAGAATGCTGTGATTCTTGTGGAGCACAGCAGCTGAGGCGACAGGTTGATCTGTCGACACATTCTCCAAATTTTCTTCGACGATTGGCCCGAAGCGCAACGAATCCATCACCGCCAATGGACGCGCACCCATGGTGAAGATATCGCGCAGGATGCCGCCCACCCCGGTTGCGGCCCCCTGATATGGCTCAATGTAGGAAGGATGATTGTGCGACTCGATCTTGAAGGCGCAGGCCCAGCCGTCACCGACATCGATGATGCCCGCGTTTTCTCCCGGACCCTGCACCACACGATCGCTTTCGGTCGGCAGCCGCTTCAAATGCACCCGTGAGGATTTATAAGAGCAATGCTCGCTCCACATCACGCTGTAGATGCCCAGTTCGGTCATGCTCGGCGTGCGTCCAAGCGCGGTTAGGATACGCTGATATTCGTCCGATGTAAGGCTGTGCTTCGCAAGCAACTCCGGCGTGATCTGTGCCGGCTGAGGGATCGCAGAGGAGGACGCTGGTGTCATCATTTCGAAAGTTGGGGACGTCTTTATTGTTACACGGCGGAGAACGGGCCGCCGGGACAGCTGATCCCCACCAGGTCGTTCAGATCCGAACCGCGAGAGAGCCGGACGAACACGAAAAGCGGGCCAACGCAGACGTAAACATGTAGAATTCCGACTGTGAAACTGCCTACCGTATTCAGTCTTCCACTTTTAGGAGTTTGTCTGATATCCGTTTCGCCTCGAGCCCGAGGTCAAGTCCCTGCGGGAAAGAACTCGGGCGGGTTGCTGCTTGTAGCGAACCAGGGCGACCATAGCGTCAGTTTCGTTGACGCTGCAAAAAACCGGCAGATTGCGGTTGTACCTGAGGATGGAATTACAGGCCATGAGGTTGCCGTAATTCCGGGGCGCGGTATCGCCGTTGTACCAATCTATGGGAACTCCGGGGTTGGGAAGCCCGGTACGGATGGCCGTTCCATAGACGTCATCGATGTAGCAAGCCACAAAATGGTAGGCAAAATTGACTTCGGCCACGGGGTGCGTCCGCATTGCGCGGTTTACGATCCGGTAAGCAGATTGCTGTATGTGACGACGGAATTGGACCATGATGTGTCGATCATCGATCCCCGCTCGCTGAAGATCGTAGGTTCGATTCCAACCGGACAGGCAGAATCGCATATGCTGGCCATCTCCCACGACGGGCGACGCGGATATACGGCGAATGTCGGTCCAGGCACTGTTTCGGTCCTCGATATGGCGGCCCGCAAGACCATCGCGGTCATTCCTATTTCAAGCAACACGCAGCGTATCTCCATCTCGAACGATGATCGCAGGGTCTTTACGGCCGACCAGACGAAGCCTCGGTTGGCGGTCATCGATACATCCACGAACAAGGTCTCCGGGTGGGTGCCGCTGCCGGGCCTGGGATACGGCACCGCCCCGACGAAAAATAGTCGCTCGCTGATGGTGACGATTCCATCCATGAGCAAAGTGGCTGTCGTTGACCTGAGAACGATGAAAGTTGTGCGCAGCCTCGACGTTCCGAAATCCCCAACGGAGATCCTCGTGCGTCCCGATGGATTGGTGGCGTATGTTTCCTGTGGAAATGAACATAAAATCGCAGTGATCGACGTGCCGCATTGGAAAGTCCTGACGCTCATCGATGCTGGGCGGGGCGCAGATGGCATGGCCTGGTTCGCGGAAGGTCATCAGACGGACTCTAAATAAGCCCACTTCTACCGAGCGAATCGTCGAATTAATACTGCCGAGATTGCTTCCCATATTGACGAACGGATTACCCGACTGCAGCACGACCGCTCGCTTCTAACGTCAGCTCTACGAGCGCGACTACAGCCGCGCGCACTCCTACAGGACGACGGAAACCCCGCAGACAACCGCCAGCATTTTCTACTCGGCCAATCCCGTATCGCGTCGAGGATCGGGCATCCTCATCTACGGTAGATTTGGTAAAGCCAAAGGAAGAGTAGTGCGCACTGATAGCCGGTTTACTCGACGCCCGGGGCTCAAGCATGCCAAGCTCTGCAAAAAATAGCGCAGGGCCGGATTAGAGGCCCTGCGCTATTTTTCCTAACGATCCACGTCCTCCGCTGAGGAAATCGGAATCGTCATATTACTTGGCAGGACACGTCACCCTGCCATCATTGCCGTATTCATACGCGCCGATGTCGATCGTGCCGTTGACGGTCGTGCGCGCCTGCTCGCATTCAAAATTACCCGCAGCATCGCCGTGCTGAATATATTGATACTGCGGTGTCAGGGAGTATCCCTCGGTACTCAATCCCGGCGTCGTGCCGGAGTCGATGGGAGGCGAGCCGGCGCTCGCCGTGAGGTCGTAGTTGTATTTGTTGATGTTTACGAACATCGAAGGATCGTTCGACACGGAATAGTTGGTGGTCTCCGTTGGAGGCGGCGTCGTCTGGTCTGTGATGGTACCGCCACCGTAGAAGATGTTGTTTTCCAGGAACGCCCCCACGGTCGTCGCCTCATCGGCAACGTACGTCGCGTTGCTGCCGAGCTGATTTACAAAGGTGTTGTTCACTACATACAGATCCTGTCCCGGATTCCTGGAGTTGAAACCTTCCTCGCGGTAAGACACGAAGTGTTCGTTCCCCTCATTGGGGCCCTTTTGCAGCTCATTCCCGATCACATAAGAAGTGCCGCCGTTGGGCAGGTCGATTTCGATGCTGGACTGGTTCCCATTTTCCTGGGTGAGTTTGCTATAGAGGATATAGTTGACAGCCGCGCGCGATTTCAATATGTGGCCGATGTTGGAGGCGTGGCTATAGCTATCCTCAAAGATCAGCGAGGCGCAATGGCCGATATACAGGTTGTGCGTTTGCCCGTAACCTTCGTCGAGGTTTGGGTCGCTAACGCCATTCTGGTAGAATTCCGAATTCTTGATCACAATGTTGCTCGCGGCAACGTTGCTCTCCAGAAGCCCGTCCTGATTATTATGAAAGTAGCTGTTGATGATCGTCAGATTCACCCCATCGGAGCGAATGCCGGCGCCGTTCGCGCCATCGTCATTGCTAATGGCGGCATTTTCGAATTCCATGTTCTCGACCGTGATGTTGTTGCCGATGGTGTCCCAGATGCCCTTGAAATGGGCAATATGCCCGGTCGTCGGTGTGTCCGTCAGCCCCGCCGCATTGAGAACCGGACGTTTGCCGTTCGAGTTCAGCACGCCGATCAAGCTCAGGTTGCTTGCGGTCCATCCGCAACTGTCGTCGTAATAGCCCACGCCTGGTCCAGTGGATGGAGAATAGTCGATATACACCGTGTCGCCATTCGCCACCAGCGTGCTGACCGCGCAGGGAGTTTTGTAGGTCCGGGTGGGGCCCACATACCAGGTTGTGGCGTGGGCTCCTGCGGTCAAGCTTAAAAGAATTATCAGAGCGCACGAGTACAGCAGCGCTCTCTGTCGTCCTGCATTCAAATTCATGTTCATTTCTACCTCCGACGGATTTGGCCTTTCATGCCAGTAATATCAGATAACGCCATTGCCGTTCATCAAACATTGGGGTGAGGACCAAACAGTGCCGTTGGGAAAGAGAAATCTATCAGGCGCCAAAGCTCCTATTGGCTGTATCGGCCATGGAAGATTCATTTTAGGCCCCGTCCGCAGCTTCGACTGTCCGCTCCCGCAATATAAACAATGGCCCAATCACGATACATGATCCAATTTGTATAAGGATGTCTCTCTGATCTCAAATACTTCTCAAACTCACGCCAGAGAAAATGGACCTGTTCACTTGTTGTTCAATTCGCTGATGATTGGAACCATAGACTGTAATACGCTCGCCGGTATTCGCCTGGCGCGTGAGAAACAGCTCAATGTGCGATGATTCCAACCATCAACGCCATAGACGAATCGATCGAGATGGCCTATGAAATATTTAATCGGGTTTCCGGCGAACCCATCAGCAAATCGAGGATAAAATTCGATAGATGTGTGGCCGCTACGTAAGACGCTCTGATAAACAACGTATCGAAGAACACTTCCGCATCGGCAAGATCGTCTTGACCTACCGTCATACAACGTTGCAGCAACATCGTTTCAGTCTGTGATCCGCCTAAACAGAGACACATGCGAGCGCGAGCTTGTAGCCTTCTATCCGTTGGCTGGTGCAAGCCACGCGCCATCATGTCACTGGACGGGAAGCGTTCCACATTCGAACGTCAGCACGTAATGACCCTCTCCAAGACGATTTTCGCCAGAGAATCGCGTCTGAAGTGGCGTTGTTTGCACAGGAAAACTCGGCAGGAAACTTGCCTGTCAGTCCCAATCGTCCCAATTGTCAGCCATTTGCAGCAACTGCTGGAGCAGCGTAAACTAATGAAACTCAGGGACTAATTAATACGTCGGGGAGTGGCTCAGCCTGGTAGAGCACCTGGTTCGGGACCAGGGGGTCGGAGGTTCAAATCCTCTCTCCCCGACCAATCTTTCTCTCACAATCCAAAGGCTTACGCGACTTTCATCGCTGCGTCTTTTTCCTCTGGGTTCGGCACATTCGGTGCAACTGAAGGAAGTTTGAAGCCAAAACCGCACCTTCCCGCCTACTCCCTGCGGAACGCCACGTTCTCTTTGATCTTGTCGTAGAGATCGGACTTACTCACATCGGCATGCCCCATTCAGAACTTTTGCAGGTCTTCGGGACATCCGGTTCGATTCGAGCTGAAGGAATAGATGTGGTTTTAAGTTTCAACACCGGTGCCGTAGCAGGGGCATACAACAAAGACCTTGAGTATCTTATCGAGAGACAGTGTCAGTTGCTTTTCATGTTCCACCAGGATTCCGAGATACCGGAAGACCATTTTCTGCACATAACATATTAGTTCAGGCTATTTTCCTTGACTGTAAAACTGTTAAAAACGAATCCCGCGGGTGACCACTATCTAACCTAATTGGAGAACCAGCGCAGAAGAGTTTTTGGCGCTATCTCACCGCTGCAAAATGGAAGGAACCACCCCGTATGCCGCTTTGTGTGTGGCTTTCTTGCTTGCATTCCGTCGAGTGAATAGCGACAGTTTCAAAGTAAGGTAATGTGCCAGGTCAACATCCGTAGGTTCCGTACAAATATCGGGGCTGATACGATGTTCAACTACGCTCCTACCGTTGCTCTTAGATTAGGCAAGGACCCGCAGGAAGAGTTTTGGAGTTCGGCAAGGAGATTTGAGCAGTGAGTGTCTAGAAAGGTAGATAGGTTGAACGCTTATGAGCATTTGATGGCGGCCGAGCAACTTCATTCATCCTCCCGCGCCACTATCCACCGCTTGATCCGCCAACACACATCCGGTCCAGAAAAGTGCAGTACGACAGGTGTTTCAGAAGGCCTCGAAGAGCAGGCCTCGTAAACCCACCAAAATCAATGGCCGAATCCCCGATCCGGCTGTTCCACAAGCGTGGGTTACGAAACGGCTTTACGAACTGCCGGACCGCAACTGCTGTGGGCTCGCAATGAACCTCCATCAGATTGGCGTAGCTGATATCGTGATTCAGGCAATCCTGCGGCACGGCGATGTCGCTGTAACCCGGCAGGCGTACATACTGCGAGACGGCTTAGATCCACAGAGTTTAGCCGCCATGAACGCCCTCTCGGCAAAAATGGACAACGAATGGACAACTACGACGGATGAGACAAAAGGTCCATCGTCGTACAATGATGAAAGTAAAGATTTTCGCCCACGCGGAGGGATGTGTGAGCGGTTGAAACAGGCGGTCTTGAAAACCGCTTTACCTGCAAAGGTAACGGGGGTTCGAATCCCTCTCCCTCCGCCATCTAGTCGTTAATATCTAAGTGATAAGCAGCAGATACCGCAAAACCTCCAATTTCCGGGCAATATTCGCGATTCTCTGCGCTCGAAAGGGACTAGAGACGAATGCAATATGGGATTTTCGGGCTCTTTCTCCCGGAAATCTCTGGTGGCAATTAGCGGAGTCCCTTTCGGCAGACAAAAAGGTAACACCGGTCTGCGTTCTGCTTCGCCCGCTATCTAGTTGTTATTGCTAACTGATAAACAGGAAAGATCCGAAAACCAGCAATTTCCGGGCATTAATCGCGATACTCTGCGTTCAAAAGGAACCTCTCGGCGCAGGCCAGAAGTTTTGGAATTCTTGCTGAATTCTGAACAAAGCTGGCGAAGCTCAGGTCCGGACATCGTTTCGAGTTCGGTCAATTTTGCCGAGCAGTTCTGACGGGTGACCATTGCTCCATGAAGCACATCGACAGTACCGCTCTCTATCGGCGAACGGTCAAGTCGATAAAGCTAAGCGCTGACAGAATCAATGGCTATATTGTTCAGCCTCCGCCCGATTTCTTCAATCACGATTGAATGGTCGCTGTTTCAGATCATGATTCCCGACCCATGCCGAAGAGATTCGCACGATTCGCCTATCATGAGCGGCGGCACCGCACTGGTGGGCAATCTGCTTGTGAATTAGTAATGATATGTCGGCTTGTGGGAATCGATCGCAGCCACTCCCGGATGACGGCCAAACCGGAAGTAATGCCCCGAAATGGAGCAAAGCCGAACCGTAAGAGATTTATGAGATAGCTTCTAGTCGACGGGAATATCAAAATTGACAAGTTCCCTTTTGAAACCGCGGGTGTGGTAAGCTCCATACGCGATACCTGCTGCCATCCAGACGATGCCGAGAATTATCGCGAGCCGGCTTAGGCTGCACCACAGGATGAGACACACAAGAAACCCGATGATCGGCATCACGAAGTTATAGATTGTATGGTCCTTCTTGCGTAGGAAATAGTGCCAAAAGGCAGAAACGTTTACACCCATAAATGCCAGCAACGCTCCAAAATTCAGAAGCTCTGCACCGCGCTCAAAGCTGATCAACAAGGCGCCGGCGAGGGCTACGGCACCCACAAGAAGCACGTTGTTGCGCGGGACCTGGCTCCCGGGATCGATCGCCGCGAAGAACCGGCGCGGAATCGCATCACTTCGCCCCATTCCGTAGAGAAGGCGTGCGGCGCCAAGCTGCGATCCCATTCCTGATCCAACTGTGGCCACCAATAGCGTGAGGTTAATCAGTGAAAAGAGCCACCGGCCGGCGGCTCGGCCGGCGACGTAGACAAACGCAGTATCCACATCCGGAAAGCGAAGCGACGCTGGCCAAACCAGTTGCGCGGAATACACCTCAATTGATGCAAGTACGCCAGTAATCAGGCAAACCAACACCGTCGCCAACAGAATGTTGCGCCGTGGATTCTCCACTTCTTCAGACAGGGTTGAGATGCCGTCAAACCCTATATAGGTAAGAACCGCTAAAGAAGTACCGCCCAGAACGGCGCGAGTTGAATAGGTGCTTGGATCGTAAAACGGGTGGGTGAAAAACCCAGGCCCATGGTGAATCATACTGACGTAACGGCCGGCCGCTACCAGGAAAATCGCGATTACGACCCCCATGCCCGCCGCCAAAGTTGCATTGATGTGCGCGGAGGTTTTTATTCCGTGGAGATTCATAAAGGTAAAGCAAACCACAAAAAAGATTACCCACACAAAGTAAGGAATTCCAGAAACCATATTTTGCGCGAACTTACTACACAATATTGTGCAAATTAATGGGTTGAGCATGTAGTCCATCGCCATGCTCCAGCCAGTCACATATCCAAGCGCCGGATGAAGTTCCTGACCGACGTAGGTGAATGCTGACCCCGCGCTAGGATAAATTCTGGCCATTCTCCCGTAACTGATCGCTGTGAACAGCATCGCGACCATAGCGATCAGTACTGCGGTCACGGCGTGACCGTGCGCGCGCACGCTCATTACGCCGTAAACCGGCATAGGCGCGGTTGGCTGAATCACGATGAGTCCATAAAAAATAAGGTCCAAAAGGCCCAGGGCCCTCCGAAGACGTGGGCCGGCGTTCGTTGACGACGATGTGTTTGGCATTCGACCGGCATTTCTTTTTGGGATTATCGTGAAAAGTTGAACGTCCAGGTTTTTGAAGTTGAATTGCGCCTGCTCTGCCCTAATCTTTGCCCGCTGTCATTTAGCCATGCTCTCACTTCAAGGGACTGTACCCTTAGGGGTCGCGACTGAGTGCACAGCTCCTCCCTCCAGAGCAGCGATTAGCAATTTCCTTTCTTTAACAAAAGCGAGCAGAGTCTCTAAGTCGATCTCGGGGTGAATTGAATGCAGTGAAGTGACGCTCAAGGAAGCGAGAGCGATTCCCAGATCGATAGCTGTGTTCATTTCTGAATGGCTCGTGAAATCCGATCGATTTCTCGGCGGCATGCCCGCAGCCAGGCCGAAAGGACTCATAGGGCTACTTTCAATCACCGCTGGCCCGGCAGTTCGCCAGCTGGAATGGCGCACCATGCCAGGAGAATTTGACGATCGACAAAGCTTTGGTTCAAATTACTTGCAGTAGGATTGTTCATCGGACTATAGCTCAAGAACTCGGTAAATCTCTGTCATCGCTTTGGAAATACATGGAAGCTGTTCTTCGAAGAGTGCGACGTGTCGCGGATGGGTCGCCATCCGTTCCATCGCACACTGAACTTCGGCCAAAGATGAAAATTCACATTCCCCAATCAGAGCGTTTATTGGCTCACTTGCACTGAATGGCTTGTGCCTCTTACCTTTTGGCAATGAAGGCGTGTCTCGCTCCAGCTCTTGAAATTTCGATTCAAGCTCCATAAACTTGTGAACCGCGGATGGATGATATTGCTGTACAAGTCGCAAGATATACGGCATTCCTACCCCCTTCCTTCCATTCGCTGCCTTTCCATCTAGACCCGCCGTGCGGTACTTTTCCGTATTATTAGATCCGGCATTACCTTGGTATGCATTTTACTGAGAGACTTCTGGGTCTCAGAAGTCAATATGGTCCGCATTAATTCCGCGCTTATGGCCCCCTGCTTTTCCAGGTTTTGGCAGACGGTCGTTAGTGGCGGATTGTAGTAAGCGGCACCGGGAATGTCATCGAAACCTATCACCGAGCAGTCTTCCGGAACGCTCAATCCCGCATTGCTGAGCGCTCCGATCGCTGCAAATGCTGTAAGGTCGTCGAAAGTGATCAACGCGCTGAATTGCGCCCCACCCTTCAAGAGGCTTTCAGTAAGCTCATAACCCTGTTCATAGCTGGAGTTTCTTCCCTTAATTTCCACTACAGTCCTGCTATTAAGCAGAACCCCTTGGGAACGCGCGCCTTCCATAATGCCGTTCCAGCGCGGCGCGCTGTCGCTCATGGCTCGGGGTCCTTTGATTACAGCGATTCTACGATGCCCGAGCGAATGGAGGTGTTCAAAGGCGGCCCGCCCGCCAGCATAGTTATTCGTCACCACTGACGCGTAGCACTTAGTCGCCGGTTCACTTCCAATTACAACTGCGGGAAGGTCGAATTGACGGATAGCACTCGCTAGATTTGTCCCTAAATGCAAAGGGTTCGCGATGGCGATCACGCCCTCCACACGGCGCTCCATCAACATCCTTGCGCATTTCTGGAGTCGTCCCGGCGTGTTTTGAAGATCGGCTAACACAGGCATATATCCAAATTGGGTTAAGTAATTCTCAATGCCGCGGATAATCAAAGTGCAATATGGGTCTGTAATATCGAAAACTGACACCCCAATGCTGTGGGTCCGCTTACTCCGAAGCGAGCGCGCCTGCAGATTCGGGGAATAGCCAAGCCGGCGCGCTGTTTCCTCGATCAAGCGCTGAGTGCTGGCGGGAATTCTGCGGCCAGCCTTGTTAAGCACCATAGAAACAGTTGCTATGGAAAGATCGGTCCCCTTGGCGATGTCGCGAATGGTCACCGCACGCCTGCTATCCCTTTCGGCAGAAGTCCTCTGCAAAGTTGCCCCGTTTGCCTTCATTCGCTTCTCAATCGCTCACTTCGTAGCGGTGGGCCGTTCAGAACTCGCAAATACCGAATCGTCCATGCCCGCTTTCGAATTTTATGGCTCTTTCCTTTGCTCATCGTAACGGCGCAGGCGCGCGAACTAGTTCTTCAATGATTCGGACTATCCTGATATCTCCGGTAATCCTTCACATCATAAGTAGTGCTGAGAGTCCCCTGGATAACAATATTGGCTTTACGTACGGTCTCCTTTTCGTTTACACCAACTGCGACCAGCGTCACGCTATACGTGCCATTTCCGGTATATGCATGATGGACGATTCTTCCTTCGTTGCGAGTACCGTCGCCAAAGTCCCAGCGATAGTGGACCACTGGGGTTCCATCAGGGTCCGCGTTTGCTTGAAATACGATGTTTTTGCCGAGTTGCGCTGCGCTCGGAACAGAAATGCTCACAGACTGCGCTTTTGCGGCAATCGAAGTGTTGACAAGTTTGATGAGTCGAACAGAATGAGGCGCCTGATCCGGCAGGTGCAGGATTCCATGGACAATTTCAACTTCTCGATCCGGACGGAAGACATCTGTACCGTGAATAGCGGAGTCGGGTGCAAGTCCTAACTTTGACAGAGGAAGATCGTGTGACCGGCTTGCGTTCGTCCAGTTGAAGATCGCCAACATTGATTGCCGATCATCTTCTCGCAGAAAAAAGATGCTCGGCTGTTCATCCTCGGGGAGGTACGTCATCAAATCGACAGGAATAGCGGAACGTTGGAGTCGAACCATGTTCAGCAAGTCAGCGTTTTGTACCAGCTTGAGCCGCTCGGGTTGAGTCCCGAGCGTGGGAAGGTCGTCGCCAATCTCGAACATCCCACCAGCTACCGCTGCCAGAGTGATCGATACCTCAGCTTCATTGAGAGACAAGGGGGTCTTCGATGTGTGCCAGGACTGGTCGGTAATCAACTGCTTTGAAACGGAGAAAGCGTCCGGGTCCGCACCATACAACCTACCATTCATGTAATAGCGCGCCGCAATCCCGGTAGCATCCTCGCGCATTCCCTTGAACGAGTGACCCGTGTCGGTCGACAATCTTCCCAGATCTGTATAGCCGACAGCTGGCAGTATGGGGCTACCGTCCTTATCAAGGAGTACATCGGAACCGACTGCATCGCGAATGATTTTGAGGCCGATCTGCTCCGCCTCAACGGCACTGGTATTCGGTCGATAATGCAAACCCTCGATAGCAGTGTCATCCATGAAGTCCAGTTTGATATAGCGCACGTTCCAACTCTGCACCAGGGTGCGATATGTCTTGCGCAGATATTCTTGTGCTCCAGGATTTGTCGTATCGAGGACGTAGAGCGCATCATGACTCCCCTCGACGAAGCCAATTTGAATTGGGTTTCCCTTTGAATCATGAACAAGCCATTCTGGATGTTGCTGATATACCCAGGCTCTCCTGGACACACGAAACGGAGCCATCCAGACGCCGAACCTCAGCCCTTTTTCAGTAACTTTGTATCCAAGGCTTCTGATTCCATCTGGGAAAAGGGTTGCATTCGGAGTTATATACTCTCCATCCGCATAGCCATACCCTTCGTCAATGTGGAAATAGTTAAACCCGTAGGATCGCAGGTTTTGAGCCAGCCAATCCGCGTTCGTAAGTGCAGTCGCTTGGGACAGGCCAAAGTAATAGGCGGTCCAGCTCCACCATCCCCATGGGGCCGGGCCTCCTACCAGGGCGTGCCGCAAACGGCCAATTGTTGTCCCATAGGATTCAAGTTGTGCGTGATAGTCTCGGCTCACCGAAAACATCACCTTCTCAGAGGCGATGGTTTGCCCGGCAGCAAGCGGTAGACTCAATTCCATCTGGTCCTGCTGTGAATCGTCCTTCAGCGATTCCTTCTTCATGATTTCCGTTGTGCCCGTGCAGTCAACCGCGTACGACGCAGCCTGGGCGGGAGCATCACCGTTGGCCTGCGTCTTCAAGTGATATACAGTGAGCCACTTGTCGGCGGTCAATGCAGCCAACAACAAGCTGTAATGGGTGTCCCGGTTGTAAATCAACTGGCTCCCGACCGCGAAATGCACATTCGTTAGCGCATCAGAATACGAATCTTCACCTTCATATTTCCTGGCTTTTCCCAGATCGAAGATGTGTAGCGGAGGACGGTCTTCGCTATAGCTGTCCGACAGTACCCGTTCGGAGCTCTCCTTTCCGCCGAGATTCACGCGTGGTGAGCCGTCGACGATATCGATCACTCGAATATCCTGCACGCTGACCGGAGAGCCACCGGGGTTCTTGAGATGAACCTGAACATCGCCGAATGGAAGGTTATCGTATACCTCCAATGTGTAGCTAAGTTCCGGTTTTCCTGGAAGGCCACTTAGATTCACGGTTATTCTGTGTGCGCTGCCGAGAACGTCCCGCGTCGTAGATTGCGTAAACGTGCGCGTAGGGTAATCGCTGGACCAGGTCCATTGATGGTCAATCTCCGCTCCAACACGAGACGTGAATACCGGCATCGCGAGGCCTTTTGCCGAAACCTGAAAGGCAGCTCCCCGCCTGTTGAGCAAGATCGAGATGCCCTGGTTCGAAAGGGTTAATTCAGGCTGGGGCTGTGCCGCCATGCAGACCTGAACGCTCGCAAGTACAAGAGTGGCAAATAGCGTACCGATAGAGCCTTGTTTCGTCATTGGCTATAAACCCTTTACCCAATGCTGGGCGTTTGTTCGAAATATCTTCACCAGAACGGAATGTGGAAGGCGCAGACCAGTCACTTTTCTGCCGTCGACGTTGAAGGTATCCCCAGTCGCGAAGAATCTCCAGTCATCGAAATAAGTCGAACGCCATTCCTTGATGGACTCGGAAATGTTTGCATCTGGCGCGATATCTAGATCCGTTCCATACAATATCCGGTCTTGATATCTCATTAGAAAGCTGCGCACCTTCTGCCGCGGACCAAACATCAGATACTCCATCCGCGCAGCCGTATCGACAGCAAAGTTTGGATAACGGTCGAGGTCCTTGGCGAGGCCATCCAGGTCGACTTCCATGCTTCCTAAATGCGCACCCACAACCCGGAGGTTGGGATTGTGCGCCAAAATATGATCCCGGGCCTGAAGGATTTCTCGCTTCGTCGGCACTCCCGGCTTGCCGTACATGTGCCACTGTGGATTTTCGATGTAATACTGCGAAAGCGGGTCGGCCTTAACGTCCAACTTCCGCCAGGCCAGATCCGGCTCGGCCAGGTGAGCAATCAGTGTTTTCCCATGCTGAGCAATGTCCTGGTAGATCGGCTCGAATTTCGGATCGTCCGGCATGATGTATTGGCCACGGCGATTCTTGATTTCCATGCCAACGTTTTTCCAAATCTTGACTGCGATCGCTCCTTTGGCGAAGTCACGGTTGATTTGGTTGACGCTGGATTGGGTGAAGTCCTTGTTGTTGAACCGGTACGGATCGAATGTGGTGCACAGGAACACGTGACCTTTGCTCGAGTGAACCAGCTTCCATGCGTCGTCGATCTGCGGTTGCAACTCCTTGCGGTACGAGAGTGTGTCGTCGACGACGAGGATATTCAACAGGGTGAGATTCGCCCGTTCCATGAACTCCTGGAATGCAGGGCTGGTTTTGAATACGTGCACATGCGCATCGATGGGATGCAATGCTGCGAAGCCACGCAGTTGGTCGTGTTGGGATGTGGGCCCAGAGGCTTGAGCGCGAGCCGTCGCTGTCGTCAGAGTCCATGCAGCGGCAACGAGCAACAGTACTGTCAGTAATGAAACGAAATGCTTTCTCATCCTACAGTCCACTCACCCGGATCGCTTGTCCCTGCATTCCCCGCGTTCTTTCCCGCTTTACGTGGCGATTACTTGGCAAGCTTTAGAAAGACGCCTTGAGGCCGAATTGGATGACTCGTGGATCAGAGGCGCTGGTGATCTGTCCGAAGCCGCTGTCCGTAACCGTGCTGTCTGGATTTCCGAAATTCACGTTGTTGAATGCATTAAAGAATTCTCCACGAAATTCCAGTGAAACTGCGTCCGTGATCTTTGTATTTTTGATCGCCGCAAGATCTGTGTCGAAAAATCTAGGGCCGCGAAGAATACTCTTGCCCGTATCTCCATATGTGCCGGGCCCGATTTATGCCAAATGCTGTGGTATCGAACCATTCGTTGACTTGGGCCTGATGGGATCTTCCAGAACCCAGTACTGCCCTCCCCACGCTGGAAACAAGCAGATCGGCCCGATCGGCACCGATTCCGCTGCCAGAATTGTCCACGCCGCTGTATACGGTGAACGGGGTTCCTGTATTCCAGGTTGCAATCGCGGTTACTTCCCAGCCATTCGCAAGCTTGTCCAACCCACGTGCCATATGAAAACGCGGAATGTTGTAATCACCACTGAACTTGAACGCCTTTGCAATATCGTCCGGGGATGGGCCATAGTCGAAGTACCGTCCGCATAAGCAACTATTGGTGAGCGCGAAATTTCCGCTGGCCGCCGGCGCGAAATCGTCTAATGCTTTCGACCATGTAAAATTTGCCAGGAAAGACAGCCCATTGGTAAAGCGCTTCGAGAAAGATGCTTGTACACCGTTGTAATTGCTATTGACTCCGGAATTGATGGACGCGATCGATCCATACTGGGGATAGATCGGATGGTCGGGGGGATTCAACTGCAGCAATCCATATTCCTGGTCGCCAGTTCCATACAAATGATGCCCTTGGTTGCCCACATACGCGATCCGGAGGAGCCAATTCGACCCAAACCCTTGCTCCAAAGTCAGGTTGTAAGACAGGACCATTGGCAAACGAAAGTGCCGGTCAAAAATCTGAGAGAACGAGATTGCGCTTTGAGGAAACGTTGCGTTGGGGCCAGGGTTTAAAGGCCCGAAGCTGGCTGGAAAAGGATTCTGGATTCCGGTGCTTCCATAGGGATCTGTGAAATTAACAAGAGTCGGTACACCATTGTTTACACCACTGTTTACGCTGAGGATGGGGGCAAACGGCGGTATGCCCACAACGTCCTCAAATGCTACCGTCTCCGGAGGCTCATAGTAATAGCCCGCGCCTCCCCGAATGCTGCGTTTTCCATCTTTGGAGAGCTGATAGGCAAATCCAACTCGGGGAGCGAGATTCCACAGGTTATTGAATATCGATGAAGCAGGACACCCGGGATCGTGATTTTTCCCGCCGAATAGCATCCCAATGGGTGCATTGGGAAAGCGCGTCGACTTCGCACCAGGGACGAAGCACGCGACTCGGCCTTCGCTATCGGTATAGGGAAAGAATGGGTCCCAACGGAGGCCATAACTCCACGTAAGCCGTTCGGTCGCTTTCCAATTGTCCTGTGCGAACAGGTTCCAACGATATCCCGTAAAGTCCAGGAACAAGCCGCCTCCCTGAGTGAAGTTGGAAACCGCGCCGGACACGAAATCGGCCAAACTGCTGCCGGTTAGCCCATTGCTAAAGTCAAATGCTCCGCTTTGTTGATATTGGTTCTGCATCGGCAGGCGGATTCTCGCAATCTCGCCGCCAAATTGCAGTTCGTGATTCCCTTTCAGCAGCGACGCGACTTCACGGAGGGATTGGTCGGTCTTAGTAAAGCTACCCACCGGCACAGAAAACAAGCCGAAGTTACTGCCAACGGAGATGCTTAATACCGGCTGAGCCGGCTGCGCAATCTTAACCCCCGCCTCCGCAAAGCCGAACGGAGAATCGGAGGGGATCTGCCCAGTCTGCTGGGTAAACCCGTAGTAACTGCCCAGGAGGAAGTGGTCTGAGATCGTGTAGATGTCCACTGCGCTCACGCTCTTGAGGACCAGATGCTGGGCATCTCCTCTCATCTGCAAGAGGTTGGACGGAGATGGCAGCACGACGGGGTTCGTGTAATTCAACTGGAAATAGCGAACGCTTAGGTGATGTTTGCCGGCATTGAAGTCGCCCTTAGCCATGTATTCGTCTGTATCCTGCCGATCTGGCGCTCCGTTGAAAGTCAGTTGGCCGTTCGGACCGTTGGGCAATGGAATTTGTTTTAGCAAATAAGTCGCGACGGGGCTCACCGGAATCTGGTTGTTAAGATAAGGAATGTTAGTGTTGGGAATATTAAGCTGTGTATCTGGGAGCAGGTCAGAAAAATTGCCGTTGCGTTCGTCGGCATTGGGTACAAAAGCAACCTGGCCATTGACTGCCGTGCTGATTCGAGTTCCCTGGTATGTTCCGAAATAGAATAGGCGGTTCTTCAGTATGGGTCCCCCGACACTTCCCCCAAATTGGTTTTGTTTCAGTGGATTGACCGAATCGGCGAACCAGTTCCGCGAATCCAACGCAGCATTTCGAATGAATTCAAAGACGTCTCCATGAACCCTGTTCGTGCCGGATTTTGTGACGACATTGACTACTCCTCCGATCGCATCCCCATAGAGCGCACTCATGTTGCCGGTAACGAGATTGAATTCCTGCACGGCGTCAGGATTAGGAAATGGAAAATTTGTATTGATATAGGTGTCGTTATAGTCGACGCCATCGAGCTGATAGCTCACTCCATTCGCGGTCGCGCCGTTGACTTTGGCATACTGCTCTCCTGGAAATATCCCCACCTCGCAACCAAACCCGCAATAGCTCGAGGTGACGTTACTAGTCCCCGGCGCGAGAAATACAAGTTGTTGAACCTCGCGCCCATTCAGTGGAAGTTTTACGATGTCCCTCTGGTCAATCACCTGGCTGACCGTCGCCGAATCTGTCGTCACCATCAATCCGTTTGCTGTGACCGTCACCTTTTCCGATACCGAAGCGACGCGCATTTCGACGCGTACCGTCACTGCCTGGCCGATTGCCAGCACAATCCCACGTTGTGCGTAAGGAGCAAATCCGGCCGTCGATACCGAAAGCTCGTAGCTCCCGACAGGCAGGCTCGGAAACAGGTACTCTCCGGAAGAGTTTGCCTTCATTGCCTGGGAATAACCGGTCGCGGATTCCGTGACTGTAACGCTGGCACCGGAAATCGCCCCTCCTGATGCATCTACAATCACGCCGCTGAGACGCGCAGTGGTGGTCTGGGCGAAAAGCGAAAAGGTCACACCGGCGGCAAGAAACCAGCCGAATGCCAGGGTTAGGAGTCGGGGCCCACAGTCAGTGGCGAAATTCCTGTATTGTTTTTTGGGGCTATTTTCTGGCATTTTCCGGCCTCCAAGCTGCAATCTTTTTTGCGGATTTCTCTATCCGAATCTCACCGCGATTACCAATGGCAGAAACGAGGAGTCATTTGTCGATTGGATCTCACGAGAGGTTAACTGCTTTACCTCGCTCGGTGAAACAGTTAACCAGTTGCAATTGGCCATTGTCAACTGTTCAAGATCGCATGCCAGAATCTTGTGACCTTGGCGAGAAATACTTAGGTGTGGCGACTCTTC
>CAWGME010000002.1:0-199129 GCA_963823595.1 uncultured Acidobacteriota bacterium | reverse complement strand
ACATGACCGCACAGGACCTGACTTGCCCCGGAGCCTCGCTCATTCAGTCTGCAGGCATTGCCGCTCACGTCGCACCAATCGATACGCTTGAATCAAACGCGCGCGAATACGTCCCATCGGCCAACCGGCCGTGGCTCTCAAAACTTCCAGGGTTGTTTGAGATTCGAGATGGCAAACTGCACACTGGAAATCTGGTTGGCCCGGGACTGAGTACTGTTTGAAACAAGTTGGGCGCGGACACCTCTGACAACATGGTCGGAAAATCACCTGGAGTTATCGCGCTAAACGCAACGCTCCAGTTGGAAGCGGACCGCTGGTTACAGGCTTCCAGCTAGACTCCACGCGTACATTACACCGTCCACTCCAGTTACAACATACTGGGTTCCATCAAGTTGATATGTGATGGGAGCGGCCGCATTCTGAATACCTCCCGGCCGGGTATGCCACAGCACGTGCCCATCCGAAGGATCTAGCGCCAATAGATTACCGGAAGTATCGCCGGTGAAGAGTACGTGGCCGGCCGTCGTCAAGATACCCACAGTACATAGACCCTCACCGCTGTCCCTCTGCCAACGGATCTTTCCCGTCCGATAATCCAGGGCTAGTAGGACAGAGTTTGCGACTAATGATGCAGAGCCGCCACCCTGATGGTCATTCATAAGATTGTCAGCGCCCGAAGCCAGATACCAAAAGCTATAGCCTCGCCAGGCATTGACATAGAATAACCCGGTCTCCGGATCGAAGCTTGGCGACATCCAATCCGTTCCGCCGTCCTCCGAGTGGTGGATGAGTGCACCATCCGGCTGCGGCTCCTTTGCTGGATTTGGAATCGGACTTCCCTCGGCATTAACTCCTGCCGCCCAATTCGTAGGGACGAAGGGAGCCGTCAACAGAGTCTTGCCGGTTCTGCGATCGAGCAGGAAGAAGTATCCATTACGGCTCGCCTGCGCCAGCAGCTTTCGACGTTTTCCGTTGAATGCTGCGTCGAAAAGAACCGGGGTTTCAACCGCGTCCCAATCATGCGTATCGTGGGGAGACGCCTGAAAGTACCACACGATAGCGCCGGTATCTGCATTGAGTGCCAGTATGGAACAGGTATAGAGGTTGCTCCCTACACGCCTGCCGCCTGCAAGCACCGGATGTGGATTGCCTGTTCCCACATAGATTAAGTTTAGGTCTGGATCATAGGTGCCGGTCAGCCAGGCCGGTCCGCCCCCATGGCTCATGGCCATATTGTTTGGCCATGTTCGCGCTGCTGACGTCCCCGCTGTCGGCAGCGTGGAAGTCCGCCACACAATTTTTCCGGTTCTCCAATCAAGTGCTTCGATAAAGTGAGGCACATTCGCGGAATCGCCCGATGTGCCTAAAACAACCAGCCCCTTAATAACTAATGGGGCGACACTGACGTAATACCCGAACTTAACATCCGCTATCGTTACCTCCCAGATTTGTCTGCCATTCCGCGCATCAAGGCAAAAAATGTGTGCATCCGGAGTTCCGAAATAAATTCTGCTGTGGTAGAACGTCACTCCTCTATTCCCGATGTCGTCACCTTCCGAAGAACGTTGAAACTCCCAGATTTTCTCTCCTGTTTTAGCGTCTATTGCCCACACGTGATTCGGAACCGTGAAATACAGTACCCCGTCAACTTCCAGCGGTGTTGATTTCAGTGTGACAGAGTGGGTCTGGAAAGCCCATGCCAGCTTCAACGCCTTTACGTTTGTATTGTTGATCTGTGTTAGCGTACTGTAGCGTCTGCCTGAGTAATCGCCGTTGAAAGTGGCCCACGAGTCATTCACGGACTGTGTTGCATTCGTGAGACCTGAGTCTTGGGCAAGGAGGCACCCTACGCTCGCCAGTAGCAGGATCCCCAGAGCCACTACGCTACTTGAGGGTTTCCAGATATGCGAAAACATTATGAATATCCTTGTCAGTGTACTTCTGGAGTAGTTCCAGATGTCCAGCTAAGGGGTCCTTTACTTGAACCTTCGTTTCCTGAAGCGGCCAGGAGCAATACCATCCGTCGTCATTAAGTATCGCCACGTAGAAAGCATCAAGATGAAGCAGTTTGCCATGCACCTTCTTTCCGGAAGGTAATGAAATTGTGGCAGTCACGTGATGTTCCCGCGGGTAAAGGAACGTGGTCTCCAGTTCCTCAGGTGAATATTTGCCGGCGATTCCGGCAAGGTCTCCGGTCGGAGAGTGGCAGCTTATGCAGCCGCCTGATCCATTGAAATATTGCTTGCCCTCGTCAGCGTTTCCGGTCAAAAGCTGCTTGAGTGAATAGCCACCGGCAAGACCATTGGAAGACGAGACACTGGCAACATCAACGCGGGCGTGGAGGAATGCGACAAGATCAGAGATATAGGAAGCAGTCATTAGCGGGAATGCAGGCATCCCTTTATCAACTCGTCCCTCTTGTACCACCGGCGCGATTAGATTGCCATTTTCATCGTGACGTACAAGAGAGGACTGGACCAGATTTGGACCGACACCCCCCGCGGCTTCCTTTCCATGACATATCGCGCATGATCGTTGGAACTGGGCCATACCCCGCTGAACGTTCTCAACCCTCATGGGATTCCGTTGTTCTGATTGTCCAGTCGAGTTCATTGCCGCTATGAAGCAAAGAAAAATATAAAACCAGCACCACTGGCGCATTATTTTCCTCCTCAAGCTAACTCGTACCACAATCATCACACATAGGAAGCCGTTTGCTCCTAATCGGGAGCACCTGAATCGCAACGCAACTACTCAATGCTTGGGTCATTTATCCTTAGCCGGTGTGGACTTATCGGGTGGAAAGGATTTCGTGAGATAGCCGACAACGTCATTCAACTCTTCGTCCGTACCCTCGGCGCCTCGCGTAACCATGTTGTCCACGATAGAAGACCATTCCTGCCGGGTGTGCCTCTGTTCTACAAAAACGTCGGTACTATGACAGCCTCCACAAATCCGTTGGGTCACATCTTTTCCTTTCCCTTCAGGTAAGGTTAAGGTCTTCGAATAATCCTTCGATGGTGAACCCGGAACGGATGGCGCAGCTTGCGAAAATAACCCAGCAGAGATGGCATACGCCGTAACCGAATCGCTACGGATTGGGTCGGCGAGATAGCTTCCTCCTGTAGCAACAACGACGACGTACTGTTTCCCATCCTTACCGAGATAGGTGGAGGGTGTTGCATGAGCCGCGGCATCGAGCCTGGCCACCCACAGTTCTTTGCCGGTGTGAGAATCGAATGCCCGTATCCGGCCATCGTCGGTTGCCCCGACAAAGACCAGCCCACCAGCGGTGACAATCGAACCTCCCATATTCGGACGCCCGGTATTTTGTTTTCCCGCAGGAAAACTATCTGTGGCACCCAACGGAACACGCCACACGATCTTTCCCCTGTTTACGTCAACAGCAACCAGGCTTCCCCATGGTGGCTGCTGGCAGGGGAGACGATGCTCCTGATCCCAGAATCGGCCAAATAAAGGGCCAACTCCATAGGGAATAGGTCTCCCAGTTGTCTTGATAAGAGAGGATACTTGGCCAAGGTCAAGCGTGTTAACAAACAGGTAGCCCATTGTAGGATCGAAGGATCCTCCGCCCCAATTCACAATTCCCTGTGTTCCGGGAAGGCTTACCGTGACCGTCTTATAGCCGACGGGCATGTACGGGCCACCCAATCGAATATGGTTTGACTGTACGAAGTGCTCACAAAATTGATGTAGCTCCGGAGTAATTGTCGCGATATCGTCAGGAGTCAGTCCTTCGCGCCCTAAAGGAGCCGGTTTCACGGGAAAGGGTTGCGTCGGCCACGCCGATTCGCCGGGTGTATCGCTCACCGGCACCGGACGTTCTTTTACTCGATAGATAGGCTTGCCGGTCACACGGTTCAGCAAAAACAATAGTCCGCTCTTTGAAATCACCGCGACAGCAGGAATTTTCTTGCCGTGTCTTTTTACATTCAGCAACAAAGGTGGAGCTTCCAGATCAAGATCCCAGATGTCGTGATGGACCACCTGGAAGTACCACAATAGCTTTCCAGTATTAGCATCCGCCGCTACCAGGGTTGTATCGAAAAGATCTTCGCCTTTCCGATCGCCGCCATATCTATCCCAGGTCGGAGCACCGAACGGCATATACACGATGCCCCTTTTTGTATCGACTGTCATAAAGCCCCAAACATTTGTCCCGGACCGCGCCTGCCAACTATCTCCTGCCCATGTATCGTGGCCCTTTTCCCCAGGGCGCGGGACCGAGTGGAAGGTCCATACCAGTTTCCCAGTGGTAACGTTCCATGCACGCACATCGCCGGCGGGCCCCAACGGGGGAAACTCCTGCATGGATGCTCCGGTGATAACCAGATTCCTATAAACAACCGGCGGGCTAGTCATCCCATAAATATTTTTCGGATATCCGTTCATGATCTGACTAGTCCTCAGGTTGACGATACCGTTCTCGCCAAAGCTTGGAATCGGTAGGCCGGTCTTTGCGTTCAGTGCAATGAGCTTGCCATCTCGGGTGCCGAAAAGAATCTCTGCTGGTGAGCGAGCATCGCCGGGCCAGTATTCGACTCCGCGAAGGGACAGTTGGCCACGATCTGGCGAATTCCAGACCCAGACTTCTCGCCCGGTTTCCGGCTCAAGAGCCACAACACGTTGGTACGGGGTCGTAATGTACATCAGACCGCCGACAACTAGCGGAGTAGCTTCAGACGCCTTGAATCTGTTACGCGTATTGCCAGAGGACTTATCCTGCAACGCAGCTGCAGAAGCTAACGCCGGTGTCGTATCTGCCGGCGGAGAGTTTGCGCCTTTGGACGGAGCAGAAATTGCCCCTCCAGTCCGCATGTGGTATGTCCAGGCAGTTTTTAAGTGCGAAACATTTGTCGTGTTGATTTGCTTCAGCGGCGAGTATCGCATCCCGCCAGGATCATGACCATAGGTGGGCCAGTCCGTTTGCGCCTGCGATTGGGGTGCAAGGACAAACATCAGGAGCAATGCGCTGAAAGATATACGAATCAGGTTCATCATCACCAACCGTCCGCTATGCTCCCAGTAGATTAACAGTGGTATCAACACCGAAGGAAAATCAAGCCAGTGTGACAGAGAAAGTTTGCCTGCGATGGTTGCGATCACAATGGACTCTACTGCTCACGAGAGGAGATCTCCCGCGCACGTCTGTTGCGGGGCGCTAGGTGAATTCCACAGGCTTATCGCAATGACAAGTCTCCTTTGATCTCGTTCGATGATTTATGTACTCTAATGCATGATCTTGCGTTCAACCTGCAACCTAGGACTTCTTATGTGGTGGTCACCCATTAGAAGGTAGTAAGCCATGACGGACGCTTCGATTTCAGATTGCGATGGAAAAGAGGAATGAAATTGCTGAATCGCCGAAGCTTCGTACAGCTTGCCACCGCCGCATGTATTTCAGGTCAGATAAAGCCTGCCCTCGCACAATCCCCATCCAATGCTCCAGACTCAGGTTCTTCTCCGCTGCGCTTGGGTACAGTCGTATGGATTGCAGAGGGACAGACCCCAGACCAGGCGGTGAAACGTGTTCATGACATGGGATTGTCCACCTGTCAAATCGGCTTCGAACATTTAACGCCGGATGTCGCGGGACCTGTAAAGAAGGCATTGGATAAGTACGGTATCCAGGCGACCGCATTCTCAGAACATGGCCCGGGAATCCGGATCTTCGATTTTTATCAAGGACCTCTCACTGTTGGGATCATTCCTCCAGCCACTCGTCAGGCCCGCATTCGCAACCTGAAATTGGCAGCCGATATAGCCAGCCAGTGCGGAATTCCCGCTATCCATACCCATTGTGGGTTTATCCCGGAAAATCCAAACAATCCACTTTATCCGCAGGCAGTAGCCGCAGTAAAGGAGGTTGGCACGTACTGCAAGGAGCAAGGCCGACTATTCCTTTGTGAAACAGGGCAGGAAACTCCTATCACATTGCTTCGAATGATTCAGGATGTTGGGCTTGACAACGTATTTGTAAATATGGATGTGGCCAACTTTATTGTTTATGGAAAGGGAAATCCGGTAGACGCGATGGATGTCGTGGGCCATCTCGTCCGCGGGGTTCACGCAAAAGATGGCTTATTTCCGACGGATCCGAGGAATTTAGGAAAAGAAGTGCCAATAGGCAAAGGAAAAGTTGATTTTCCCACCGTGTTTCAGCAGCTAAAGCTAGTCAATTACACGGGCTCGATAACGATCGAACGAGAAACTGCAGGAGACCGGCAGCGGAGAGATATCCTCCAATCGAAGGGCTTCCTGAGCAATCTAATTGCCAAAACCTACAGTTAAGGCTGAAGAATACGATCAAGCACTGGTGCCGGTAGGTAAGACAGCAACCAGGTGCGAAATTCTTCGTCATTCACCAAAGCAAAAGATTGAGCACTTTATCCATCCTGCGGGAACACATGTAGACAATCCTGACCTATGGCGGCAGAGAAGGTGTGAGAAATTTTCTTAGCCTCAGCAACTCTCTTAACGCTGGAATTCTCCGAATTGTCTAGGTTTTTGAAGCAAACACTGATAACTTTCTGGCATAGCTTAATAGATCGAAGCAAACACCGACGCAAACCAAGTACTTCGTCCGAAAATTACGAAAACAATTGAACGTGGGTTCAGACATCTTCTTTGGAGGCTTCATGAAACATGTGTTAAAAATCGCATGGCTTGGTTGTATCGTTCTGTTTTTGAGCGGTGTCATGGCAGTTGCACAGACGATTACCGCGTCTGTGCGTGGAACGGTAACCGATCCAAGCGGTGCTGTCTTAGCCGGCGCAAACGTCACAGCAACCAATGTGGCCACAGGCGTCGCAACCAACACGGTCACAGATGCAAGCGGCCTTTATAATTTCCAGTTTTTGACGCTTGGAAATTACACCATTACTGCGTCAGCGGCCGGATTCAATTCCACTTCGATTGGCCCATTCCATTTGCAGATCGATCAGATCGCCAAAATCGATGCGAAACTGACAGTCGGAACGACCTCCACGACGGTCAAGGTCGCAGCGGACGCAGGCGCGATTCTGAATACCGAAAATGCGACGTTGGGAACCAGCATCAGCTCAAATCAGTTGCAAAGCATGCCGTTGCCTGGACTGAACGCTTTGTACGCGACCATGTTTGTGCCTGGCGCGGTCAATCCCACAATTGGCAATATGGGTGGCTTTGAAGGGTCCTATCGCAATACGACTCCAGCTGGAATCCCGTCTTTCAATGGCAACCGTCAGCAGGGAAATAACTTCGTTCTGGATGGCATTGAAATTAACGAGACGATCGCCAACACCAGCGGTTACAACCCATCCCCCTATTCACTTCAGGAGGTGCGGGTCATTACGGGGAATGCCGATGCCGAATACGGAAACGTAGATGGCGCCGAAATTATTATGGTCAGCAAGTCTGGAACCAACAACTTCCACGGCAGCGCATTCGAATATTTCGAGAACCAGAACTTCGCCGCCAACACCTGGAGCAACGATTACCAAGACCTGACCAAAACGAAATTCCATCAACATCAGTTTGGCGGAGCCATTGGCGGGCCGATCTTCAGGAACAAGCTGTTCTTCTTCGTCGATTATGAGGGTTTCCGTAATATCAGCCCCCCGAGTGAGTCGTCAGCAAGCGTTCCCGACGCTTTAGAGCGCGTAGGCAACTTTAGCGAAGCGGCGGCCGTCGAAGGGTATTCAATTTGGGACACGTCAAACGGGACGAATACCGCGACAATGTATCCCAACAACACGATTTCAGCCATCGTGAATCCGGTCGCCAAGTATCTCTTTGCTCACCCGCAAATCTTACCGTTACCAAATCACCCGGCAGCACCCAGCACCGTTACAAGCGGCAACTATGTCGGATTGTCAGCTGGTCAGCATATCAACAATCAGGGCGATGGCCGCGTCGATTACACGCTCAGCAATCATGATACGGTGATGTTGAAAGGTACTTACGGCGATGCCCATGACGCCACAACCCAGCAACCCATCGACATCAGCCTATTTCCAGTGACCGACGACTACCCATTCGCTATGGGGGTGATCGACTGGATCCATACATTTTCGCCATCGCTGGTGAATGAGCTGCGTGCGGGATATTCGCGCGTCGTCCAGGATACCGAAACATCGGATCCTACCGGGGTGTTCGGAAAGAACGGCGATAGCATCGTCGGAATCCCATTTCCGAACCAGCCCATCGTGGGATTTAGCCAGATGGGTATTTCTCAATCGGACAATACCAGCTACGGCGACAATATTGCCGCCGGCACCAAGGCCATTGACAATAACTTCGATTATGGGGACGACATGACCTGGGTGCATGGAAACCACGTCACCCGATTTGGCGCGCAGTTCGTTCGTTACCAGGAGAATTATGTCCAGCCTAGCAATCTCGGCGGATTGTTGGGCATATTCAGCTATACCGGCGTATATACCGCAGCCGGCCCGAGCCCCGGGGAAGGCTATGCCGATTTTGAATTGGATAAAGCTCAATCCTCGCAGGTCAGCGGGGTCACCGGCGCATTTGGATCGCGGCAGTGGCGCGATGCATTTTATGTTCAGGACGACTGGAAAGTCTTTCCAAACCTGACCTTGAATCTTGGTTTGCGGTATGCCTACGACCAGCCCATGTATGAGGCTCACGACAAGATGGTCAGCGTCAATTTGAAGAAGGCCTACTTCGCTCCCGTTGGAACTGATCCCGCCACCTTGCTGGAGTTTGCCGGAAAGAATGGCAATAGCCGCGCGCTTGTCAACCCGTACTATTGGCAGTTCATGCCGCGCTTTGGCTTCGCCTGGCAGATCGGGCCCCGCGCGGTGCTCCGCGGCGGATACAGCATCACCGATGACATGGAAGGTACAGGAAATGGGTTGCGGATGACCCAGAACCCGCCTTTCAACGTGGCGTACACCAACAACTCGGCGCCTCCTTCTCCAACCGACGGGGGAGCGCCATTAAGCGTCACCAGAGGCTTCAATTCCGTGGTTCCCGGCGCCCCCACTTCCCAGTACGATATCTGGGATCCGAATTTCCGCCCGGCCGCGGTCCAGCAGTTCAACCTTACAACCCAGTATCTGCTTGCCAGCAAGACTTCTCTTCAAATTGGCTATGTTGGTCAGCTGGGCCAGCATATTGCGCTCCCCGTCCTTCTAAACCAGTACATTGCTCCTGTTCCAGCGACGTGTGCGCCATCGGATACCACGGGTTGTGTGGACTTGGTCGCGCCTTATTATGCATTGGTAGGAGGTGGGAGCCAGATTGTGGAGACGGCTTCGCGCGCCTACTCAAATTACAATGCTCTTCAGACCACCCTGCATCAGCAGGAAACTAACGGGCTGGAGTTCACATTGAACTACACTTGGGCCCGTTCGATGACGAATAGCCCGGTTGGGTTTTTGAGTGTCGCTGGAACTACCAATGGCTTCAATTACTGGCAGAATGCGTACGATCCAAACGCGGATTATGGTCCTTCGAGCTTCGACGTCCGGAACAACTTCAGTGGAACGGTTGTCTACCAACTTCCGTTCGGCCATGAAAAGCGGTATGGCGCCAACTGGAATCGCCTGACCGACGAGACGGTGGGCGGATGGGAGTTGTCCGCGAATGCGACGGCCGTCAGCGGATATCCTATTCTCGTCCGTTCCAATCCACACGACAACCTGAACGCTGCTGGGAGCAATTTCAATTACAACTACGCTATCCGCGCCAACCAGTACTTTCCCATGAGGATTGTGAATCGCTCTGTGGCGCACTGGTTTGGCACAGACCCGTCGGCGCTACCGTGTAAAACACCTGGTTCTCGTATCAACGCGTTGGGCGTGCCCTGCGCTTACGGGGTTCCTGGCTTTAACCAGTTTGGAGACGATAAAAACGGCTCTGAACGCGCTCCCGGAGCGAAAGACGTCGATCTGTCTCTCTTCAAGGCATTCCGCACTGTGGGGAATCAGTATCTGAAGCTCCGCATCGACGCCTACAATGCACTCAATACACCCAGCTATGCCCCACCGAATTCACGGGCTGGTAGCGGCTCGTGGGGCATTATCAACAGCACGTCGTCCGCACCACGACAGCTCCAGATATCGGGCGTCTACACGTTCTAACGAACTGGTCAGATCTCAACACATACTGGCAGGTTGCCTACAGACAACCTGCCAGTATGTTCTTTTGCATGAAGAGCTGCAGTCCTGCCGTTTCGATGAAACACCATCTTTATTTCTGGCGGTAGAAAACAAGAGTGGAGCTTGGTGCGTCGGCTAATTGGACTTGCAGATGCGCCAACTCACCGCCCTTCATTACTTTGATGGGAGCTTTGTCATAACTGGTCCGGATCTCGACATCGTACGATGCATCAAGGTCTAAATGTTGAAGATCCAACTCCATCGCCGTAAATGGACTTTTCGGCCGCCGCAGAACAATGACTACTCCGTCTTTATTCTCGGGTCGATTCCACTGCCAGGCGGTCCAGGTTTCGTCGCTCCGGCTATAGGGAAGGAGCGGATAGAAGTCGCCGTAGAAGTAAGGCTGCACCTCGCGGTACTCGCCGATCGCCTGCTTGATCCAGGCCACCCACGCTTCGTTGTTCACTCCCGCGGCTCCGGGAGTCACGCCATATCCAGCATCGTAAGCGAGACGCATGAGATATAAACTCTCTGTCGTGCTATAAGGGCCGGGCTTTGTCCAGGGTCCACCGTTTGTTCCAACCAGGCTATAGGTTTCGAATCCCATATTCTGCGGCACCCAATACGCCAGTGCTTGCGTCTGTGCCTGCTCGGCAAGGGTGTCGAAGAAGCCATAATCGCTCCGCCAGACGGAAAAGCTGCGGGACATCATCTCGATATCCAGACGGCGGCCGCCGCTCGCACAGTTGTCGATACGCAGGCCGGGGTGGCGGGCCAGCAGATCGTCCCACATTTTGTAGAGACCCTCGATGTGGCCAATCTCCGTCATGCCAATGCGGTCCGGCGTGTCCGCCGTCTTCCAAAACATCTCCGGCCACTCATTGGAATCCTGCCGGTACCAAGTCATTTCAAAGTCGGTGATGAAATTGGAGACAATGTCCGTGATCCCCTTGAGCGCTGCTGGATTTCCCAGGTTTGCTTCCCACGCATCATGCTTCGACGGGGGAATTCTGTGGATGAACCAGTCGGGATGATTTCTGATGATCTTTCTGCCGGCCATGGTGGTTTCCGGCTCGATCCAAAGCGAAAAACCCAAGCCATCGGCTTTCAGAGCCTCGCCGAGAGGCTTGATGCCGTTTGGATAGTAAAGAGGGCTTGGGTACCAGTCGCCGCGATTCTTCCACCATGGACTGGCCCCATGCATTTCGGATCCGATCGACGCTCCATACCAGCCGGCATCGACGGCGTACACTTCGACCGGAATTTTGTGGCCGTGAACCCAATTGATATAGGCAAGCTTGTCGGCGATCGGCTCCGAACCCCAGCTGCCGAAGAGAATTGGTCCTCGCATCGGCTGGCCATGATGCTGTGGCGTGTAGTGCGCGAAGAGCAGACGCCGCCAGTTATTTTGTGAATCCTGCCAGTTGCCTCCGGTCCAGCGCATGAGCACGATGCGCGGTGTACGAATTTCCTCTCCGGGATGAAGCAGAAGATGTGTCGCCTTCATACCGCTGTCGATTACGATGGTTTTTCCATTCTGAGCGTAATTGAAATCGGCCTTCCAGTTGCCGGTCCAGCCGATGGCCCCGATCAATCCATGATCGCCGGTCTGCAGGTTGAAGTAGGGCAGCGTCTGTCCGCTGGAGGATCTTCCATCCGTGGATTCGAAATGGTCACCATCGCCGGGACCGAAACTTTCCTCCAGTGGTTCGAAGTCGATGGCCTTAGCATTACTGCCCCGCCCATGACGAATTACACAGTTGCCGGGTGAAGCGGGGAGTGCCCAATTCAGCGGCAGAATGTTTTCGATAATCGGCGTGTCCGAGGTGCCGTCGTTTCGAAATTTAAGAACCCAATCGACGACGTCGGGGAAATCCGGATAGAGGCGAACCTCGGCGACAACCTTTAGATGAGTGGTTGGATCCATGTAGGAATAACGACGGATCTGAGCATTTCCCTGTGCGACACTTTCGTCCGAGGTCTGCCAGGTGGCCAGGAGCTGCGCGGATTCCTTGCCATCATATTTGAAGGAGAAAGGAACATTCGCCGGCTTCCACAGATCGGGAGAGGTCAGGTCGGATGAGTGCGCTTGCCCCAGCGCGCCAGCGATGCTGCCAGCCAGAATGAGGACGATTACGGAGCATTTCCTAAAACGCCTGCGTTGGAGCAATCTCGCTATCGATGAGGTTCGGATACGAAGCCGTTTTGTGGAAAGGGATGTAGAAACTGAATCGTTCTCCTGAAACGTCGCGTGATGCAAAAGAGCCTCCAATAGGAGATTCGCAAATTCTGTTTTGACGTTGAAAACACCAGTATTCCATACTCGATTTGCCTGCTCCCGACCTAATGAGGTCATTGCGGGCTTCGATACTCCGATGGACGGCACCATGCAGTGCGGCAGACCTTTTTTCGCCAGCCTGCCTGAATCCTCAAGCTAGCTTACCGCTTGACATCATCTTCGCTGAGTCGCATAATTGGCCACCAAGGTGGACGACGCGTAATTATTCATAACGAACCGACATCTTCCTATTTGGAAGCGAAATGATTCTGAACATAAAAAGGGGATTGAATTAGAGCTCTTCCAAGACATCTGATAAGTTTCCCCTAACCAGATCAAGAACGAAGCCATTCGTAATGCATTTCGTGGAGGAGAGATGAGACAAATTCCTGAAGAGGCAAGTGGTGCCGAATATGTACGAAGCTCGTGGCTGTTGTTGTCCCGGGCATGCGTTGCTATTTTGTTCGGTCTCATAGTGGGTGCTGGCCTGGTCACGACACAGGGTGTCGCCCAGACAGTCAATGCCACCCTTCGAGGCACTGCGAGAGATAGCTCGGGCGCTAGCATAGTTGGAGCAAAGATAACTCTCTCCGAGCCGGCTACGGGGCGGGTCGTTCGACAAGCGGTATCCTCTGCAACCGGCGACTATGAATTTGACGAACTGCAGCCAGGCACCTACGAACTCCGCTGCGATGCCCCGAATTTTAAATCCTTTGAAGCCCAGAGCATTCTGCTGGATCCCGGTCAGATTCGACGGGTGGATCCGGTTCTGGCAATCGGCGCGACGGCTACTCAAGTGGTTGTTTCGGCTGGTGCTGCTGTCATCAACACGGAGTCCGCTACCATATCTGCGACATTCAGTGCGACACAGAACGACAGAACCCCTCTCGTCAACATTTACCCCAGCACGTATTCCTTATTGACAACCGCTTCCGGGGTGCAGGGAGGCTACGGTGGTTTTCCCGTAATGGATGGTCAGCAGCAAACCAACGAGTCCCAGGTATTTGACGGAATCCCCAATGATCTGCAGGGCGAGCAGAATAACAATTCTAATTTCTTCGCAGAGACCTCGGTTACGACCTCAAACGCCCCGGCCGAAAGTGCGGTACCGGCCGAGATTACTCTGATCACTCACCGCGGCAGCAATGCCATTCACGGTGTTGCGAGCTACAAGATCTACGATTCCGTGCTCGATGCGTCGGAGTATTTCCCCCCACCTAAGACGCCGTACATCCAGCACGAATGGAATCTTGCGGCGGGCGGCCCGATCTTCAAAAATCGTGCATTTTTCTACGGAGAATGGTTTGCGCAAAGAATTCCTCTGGGAACGCCCTATCTCATAAGTGTTCCTACGCCCGCATGGCGCCAGGGAGTGTTTTCGCAGCCGATCATTGATCCCCGGACCGGCGCGCCCTTTCCAAATAACACAATTCCTACCAATCGTATAAGCCCTGTGTCTCTGGCCATACAGAACACGTACTATCCCGCGCCTACGGGACCATATGCCAGCTTACCGCCAACCAATAACTATCCATTCGAGTTCCCATTCAACAGCGATTTATTCAAGGGAGACTGGCCCATGGGGCGGGTTGATTACAACCTGACAAAAAAAGATTCATTGTTTGTCCGATGGTTGTTGCGAGAGACGCCATATGTTCTCAACGATGGCGTTCCGAAGGCGGTCTGGACACGCGTGCGCCGACAGCAGCAGTGGGCGATGGGCGATACTCACATTTTCTCTCCACACCTTGACAACAACTTTAGGCTAGGCCTGGAGTATGACTACATGGACGACGGCCAGTCCGAAAGGGGCCAGACACCGCCGAATGGTGCTGCTGCTCTGGCTGCCGTGGGCTTGCAGGGTTCTAACCCAAGCGGCTCGACAGGTCAGGGGCTTCCCACAGTCAACATTAGTGGCCTGCAAGGAATAGCGGACGTTCCGGGTGGACTGAAAATAGATGATCGGCTCGTTACCGTGTCAGACTCCGCAGATTGGCAGGTTGGCCGCCACGTCTGGAAATTTGGTTTCATTGTTCAGCGTTATAAGAACGGCTATGGCTTTGTGAACGACTACGGCACGGTTACATTCGATGGATCGGTTACCGGAAATCCGTATGCCGATTTCCTGCTGGGTATCCCGCAATCGAGTGCGCGTACCAATCCACTTCCGAGCCGTAGTCAATACGTCGGCGATTTCGGCATCTACGCTCAGGACAATTATCAGATAAGCAACAGACTCACTCTCAACTACGGTCTCAGATATGACTATTATGGAACTCCGTCGGCCCCTGACCACCTGATGTACAACTTTGATCGATCTACCGGTGATGTGATTGTCGATCCAGCGGCGATCTCCAAAGTCAGCCCGCTGTATCCTTCATTTATAAAAGTGGTACCCGGGGCGGTTCAGGCCATCTCAGACAAGACAAACTTCGCTCCGCGTGTAGGTGCTGCCTACCGGCTCAGTCAGCATTCCGTGATTCGCGGTGGTTATGGGGTGTATACGGCGCGCCTGGATGGAGATATCGGCCCCAATGGCGCAGGCAGCTACAACAATTTCGAGCTGATCAATCCACAGTTAGGATCGACGGGGCCATTTTCCATCACGCAAACCTATCTGAACGTCCTAACGCCGGGTCAACAGCCGCTCCTTCAGTTTCCCAATCCTTACCCGGCAAGCACGTCGCTTGCCGCCGTTCCTAGTCAAACCGTGTACGGGTATCCCAGACAGTCGAGCCTTGGCAAAATTCAGCAGTTTAGCGGCACTTATGAAAGGGAGATCGGCAACATTGGTCTGCGTGCCTCCTATGTCGGCTCCCGTAGCTCGGGACTGAATTACCTGGTCAATATAGACCTGCCGCAGCCGAGCACAATTCCATTTACTTCGAGCAGGCTGCCCTATCCGCAATTCGTTCAGGCCTTCTACACTTATTATAACGGAAGCGCAAAATATGACGGGCTGCAGTTAGAAGCCCTGCGGCGCGCCGGCAGCTTCACCTTCGATGGGAACTATAGTGTCCAGCGGAGCATCGCCAACTACCTGGATACCGAGAATCCTTATAACGTGCTAAGTCATTGGTCGAATGATGGCCCCACAATGCGCCACTATGCGTCCATAACAGCATCCTGGACTCTGCCCTTCGGCAAAGGACATAAATATTTATCCCATGCCTCGCCGATGGCTGAGAGGGCGGCGGGGGGCTGGGTTTTGACCTCGCTCACCTATCTGGGTTCGGGCATCTGGTATTCACCCGCATATTCCGGCTCGGATTCCTCGAACACGGGAACCTTCGGAGGCTTGCCAGATCTGGTCGGTAATCCGAATTCCTTCCCGGGCGGTAAGGGAAGGCTGGACGCGTTCAATGATGCCGCGTTTGCAGTTCCCAAGAATGGAACGTTCGGTGATGCGAAGCCATTCAGTCTGGAGAATCAGCATCTATATATCACGCACTTAGGAATTCTGAAGGTAATTCCAATAACCCATAGCCTCACGTTTCACTTTATGACCCAGGTATCAAATCTGCTCAACCACGCTGAGTTCCTCCCGCCGAGCGGAGACATCTCGGTGCCGGGCGGAAACCAATACACATCCCAACTTGGCGTCTTCAGCTCGCTTGAGCGTGGAACGCCACGACAGATCACATTTCAAGGAGCTTTCAGATTCTAAAGCGCTCTTTGAGGTGCCCGCGGTTCTGGTCATTGTCGATACAACGGAGATTCAGAGCGTACTGTGCATGTGAATTTCCGCTGCGCATACCTAGTCTCAAATAGGAACTAAACCACGATGGTACTGCTGCATTTTGTCAACTTATAAGCAACATCGCGGTTGCGAATGACAGCAATGGCTTCGTGGGTACACGGGCAGAAAGTATGGCATCGATTTGGGGGTTTGTTCGTGATAAGTCTTAGTTCCAGGCGCACAGTATATTGTCTTTTTGCAGTCTGGTGCACCTTCAGCCTTTCTCGACAGATTCAGGCGCAGACACAGGTTCCATTACCCATGATGCCGCTTCCCGCACACGCTGTTCAGGGTCAAGGTCAATTTCTTGTTAACGGGACTTTAGGCATAATGCTGCAAGGCTATACGGAGCCTCGCTTGCTGCGCGCACGCCAGCGCTTTTTAGATACCCTTTCGCGGGAAACGGGGATTCCTCTTTGGCGTCAGGCGCAATTCAACCAGGCAAACTTCATTATTAAAACGACTGGACCAAGCGACGCGGTGCAGCAACTGGGAGAGGATGAATCCTATCATCTAGACGTCTCTCCCACACAGGTGCAGTTGAGTGCTGCGAACCCATTGGGGACGCTCCACGGTTTGCAGACGTTTCTGCAGCTGGTAAGGATTACGCCCCAGGGTTTCAGCGTACCCGCCGTCACCATCGACGACAGTCCGCGGTTCCCTTGGCGCGGACTGATGATCGATGTCAGCCGCCACTTTATCCCTATTCCCGTCATTGAGCGCGATCTGGATGGTATGGAGGCGGTGAAGCTGAATGTCTTCCATTGGCATCTCTCGGATGACCAGGGGTTCCGCGTCGAGAGCAAGAAGTTCCCGCTGCTTCAGGAAAAAGGATCGAACGGTCTCTACTACACTCGGGATCAGATCAGGCAGGTCATCGAATATGCCCGGGACCGGGGAATACGCGTGGTTCCCGAGTTCGACATGCCATGCCATACAACGTCATGGTTTGTCGGCTATCCTCAGTTGGCGAGCGGAAAAGGCCCTTACCAAATCGCCATCCACATGGGTGTGCTGAATGCGGCGATGGATCCCACCAAGGATTCCACCTACAAATTCCTTAATTCATTTATAGAGGAAATGGCGGGTCTTTTCCCGGACAGGTACTTCCATATCGGCGGCGATGAATGTAATGGCAAGGAATGGAATGCCAACCCGCAGATTCAGAGCTTTATGCACGCGCATAATATTGCCAACGATGCGGCGCTGCAAGCGTATTTCACTGCCAGGGTGCAGAAATTAGTCGCTCAACACCATAAGATCATGGAGGGCTGGGACGAGGTGTTGCAGCCCGAAACTCCGAAGGATGTTGTCATTCAGTCCTGGCGGGGACTGGCTTCTCTAGCGCAAGCGGCGCAACAAGGGAATCGTGGAATCCTTTCTACCCCTTACTACCTCAATCTGGATTCTCCGACGTCTCGCAGTATTATCTGGCGGATCCGTTAGGAGACGGTGCGGCTACGCTAACTCCAGAGCAGAAGGCCCGCATTTTGGGCGGGGAAGCAGCCATGTGGAGCGAATTTGTCACGCCTGACAATATCAACAGTCAAATCTGGCCATATCTCGCGGCAATCGCGGAGCGGTTTTGGTCGCCGCAGCAGGTGCGTGATGTCAATTCCATGTACCAGAGGCTCGCGATTACATCGCTAAAGCTGGAATATTTCGGACTTACTTCCCGTGCCGACGTGAATCAAATGCTGCAGCGAATGAGCGGAGTTCCTGATCCCGCGCCGCTGAAAGTGCTTGCCTCCGTCGTCGCGCCCCCGACCGGATATGATCGATACGATCTCGAAGGTCATGGATCCTATAACACCTTTACGCCGCTGAACCGCCTTGTCGATGCGGTGCCGCCGGAAAGCGAAACGGCGCGTGAATTTAGTGATATTGCCAAAAAGATCGTCGCTGGGAACGCAACTCCTGAGGAATGGCGGCAAGCTCAACAATGGCTGGCGCTATGGCGCGATAATGATGCGCAGCTCCAGCCGATGCTGATCAAGTCGGACCTCACGGAAGAACTGGTCCCGATCTCGCATGGTTTGAACCAGGTTGCGGTGATCGGTCTGCAGGCCCTGAACAATCTGAAAAATAATCAAACCGTCACAGCAGAGCAGCGCCAGCATGATCTTGAAGCAGTTAAATCTGCTGAACAGCCTCACGCTGTTTTGCTGGACATGATCGCACCCCCGGTAGAAATGCTCGTACAAGCAACTAGAACGGAGTAGAGGATGAATGACTCGAGTAACAACCAACCATGTAGTACGATCAGGAACGCTTCTAGCCTATCGATCCTGGCTGTCGATACCACGCCACTTTGCGTTATTAGGAATCTCACCTATCGTGAAGTCCCAATGATGGTCCGAGGTTCATTTTTGCGCCGCCTCTCACCAATTATGTTCGTGATCCTACTGGACTTTTTCTGCGGTGTGGCTTTTCCCGGTCTCGCTGCACCGGCGAATAGTGCACGGCAGTTAGCTGCTACTCCGCCGATGGGTTGGAATGACTGGGCCCATTATCAATGCAATTTTACGTCTCAGACGATTCTCGCCAACGCCAAGGCGCTGGTGAAGACCGGCTTGGCGGCACACGGCTACAACACGGTGACGATTGACGATTGCTGGATGCAAAAAGATCGCGATGCCCACGGTAACCTGCAGGTGGATCCGCAGCGCTTTCCACGAGGAATGAAACCGGTGGCGGAAGCAGTTCACCGCCTGGGTCTTAAATTCGGCATTTACGAGGATTCAGGCTACCAGACCTGCGGTAAATTCGCCGGCAGCGGCCAACCGAATGGCGGAGGTAAGGACCACTTTCTTCAGGATGCCCGGCTATTTGCGTCCTGGGGTGTTGATTACCTGAAGCTGGACGGCTGCAATGTATATGTGCCGCAGGGTATCACCCAGGCCGAAGCCTACCGCAAGGCCTACGCGGCGCAGAGTGCAGCGCTGAAAACGGTGGGCAGGCCCATCGTTTTTTCGGAATCGGCTCCGGCATATTTTCAGGGCACGCCCGATTGGTACGATGTGCTGAGCTGGGTTCGAGACTACGGACAGCTCTGGCGCGAAGGCACCGACGTTGAAGTTTTCAGGACCAGCAAACCGGATGCTGGGCGATTCAATAGCGTCCTATGGAACTATAGCTACAACCTTCCACTGGGCAGGTTCCAGAAACCCGGCAACTGGAATGACGCCGACTTCATCATCGGCGGCGATGGTGGGATGAGCCTTGCGGAAACACGCAGCCAACTGGCGTTGTGGTCGATGATGTCGGCGCCGCTTATCCTCAGCTCCGATCTTGCGAAGCTCAGCCCGCAGGCTGTTGCCATTCTCAGTAATAAGCCGATTCTTGCTATTGATCAGGATGCGGTGGGTAAAATGGCCACACTGGTGCGGCGCAGTTCTGTCCAGGATGTCCTGTTCAAGAAGCTGAGCGGCGGCGATTACGCGGTCGCAGTGCTGAACCATGGGGCCGCACCCGTTCAGGTTGATCTGCACCCCAACGATTTCGGTTTTTCCGCCGACGCGGGATGTCGTCTCGATGCGCAGAATCTGTGGAACGGAACGCACTCCGCCGAGACCACTTTGCACGCCGAAGTCGCCAGTCACGATACCGTAATCTGGCGTGTTCACGCGACCTCTTCCTGCGGGACGCCAACGCGCACCGGCACAATCATTATGATCGCGCCCGGAGAGCGTCATGAAAGGCACCCCGGTATCGAAGGCTACACCCGTTGTCTGGCCGCTTCGGGAAGCGTCGAAGATTGTGCCGGAACCGCGGCGGAAACCTGGACTATTACCGCTGGCGGAGCCTTGAAATTTGGAGGGCGATGCCTTGGAATAGCCAACGGCAAGCCAGCGATGCAGGCGTGTGGCGGCGGCAATACCCAACACTGGAAATACACGCTGCTCGGAAACCTGATCAGCGCCGATCACAAATGCCTGAGCAGCAGCGGCTCGTTTGGCGCTTCGCAAAAAGTGAACCTGGCGGCTTGCGGACACAATCAGCCGGACCAGATATGGTCGCTACCGAATTGAAGGATACCTGCGCTATGCGCTATTTGTGAGCACGGCTGCATAGAGAGAGCGGTCGATATTTCCTCCGCTCAAAACAACGGCAGTGCGGCGGCCGCGTTGACGATCCTGCTCCTGGAGCAAGGCTGCAAGTGCGGCTGCACCCGCGCCCTCTGTCATATTGTGGGTATCTTCATGCAGTACGCGAATGGCGGCTTTGATCTCTTCGTCTGATACGCGAATGATTCTGGCAGCACCGCGAAGAATGATACGGAACGCCTCCGGCGCGGGAACGCGGCAAGCGATTCCGTCGGCGATCGTCTCGGCCGATTCAGTGGCCACGATGTGGCCTTGTTCGAAGCTTTGCGCATACGCATCCGCGCTGCGTGAGACAACGCCCACTATCTCGGTATTTAGTCCAAGCAGGTCCCGGACCTGAATCGCACCACAGATGCCGGAGCCCAAACCGATGGGCACGTAGAGAGTGTCAAGCTGTTCGACGGCCTGGAAAAGCTCCAGCGCGTAGGTCGCCACTCCCCGAACAAGTTCTGGATGAAACGACGGCACCATGTGGAGTTGTCGAATGGCTGCCAGGCGCACCGCTTCCTCTCGGGCTTCTTCAAAATCGTGGCCGTGCTCAATCAGCTCCGCTCCAAAAGCGCGCATTGCCGCGTTTTTTTCTGCTGAATTGCCGCGAGGCACTACGACGGTGACCGGTACTCCTGTGGTACGTCCGGCGAATGCCAGGCTTTGTCCGTGATTACCGCGCGTAGCGCTGATGATACCGGCCGGGCGCGAGCCCGGTCGCAACAGACTGTCGAGGTATACGATGCCCCCCCGAATCTTGAACGCCCCTGTTGGGGTGTGGTTTTCGTGCTTGACCCACACCTCGCATCCGGTGCGTGCAGCCAGCAACGGCCACGCATATTGCGGCGTGGCTGCAAAATTCCGGTAGATCAATGAGGCTGCCGCATCCAAGCCTGCGCGATCAAACATGAGTCGCTTCCTTCCGGGAGAAATTTCCGTTGCAGGATTCTGTGGTGGCATCGATGATGGTGCTCGCTGCGATGTCCTCTTCCATTCCGCAGTAGAAGACAGCTTCCATTGTCCACGGATTTGTCGATCGCGCTCAATTGAGCGGATGGCGGTCCGTACGCCCGCCGGGTATCAAGCTAGAAAAAGCGCTAGCTATGAGCCAGCCAATCCATGTACGCTGCACGGTCCTCTGCCGGCGTGCTGATGATCTTTATTTTTTTAAAGACGGGCGAATCCAGCGGTATTCTTTGCGAGTAATGCTTGCTGACTTCGGGCACGGAGACAGGATTTCCTGAAGCGTCGATTGTGTTCAGGAGCCATATAGGACGGCGATAGATCGCAGCGGAGAGATCCGGAACATCGAAGTGGCGCAGAATACCCGGCACAAACCAAGCCAGCCGCAGGGAATAGTCCTGCGATTCGACGATGGACATATAACTGACCACTGTTCCGGTGAGCAGGAGGGATCGAGCACGGGAATCCAGCACCGCGGCCATCAGCGCCGCTAAGCCTGCTTCCTCTTGTCCTATAAGTCGAATCTGAGATGCGTCGACATCGGGACGTGAAGCCAGATAGTCGAAGGTACGGAGAATATCCCACACCCGCTGGCCGATAACGCAGGTTCCCAGGACCAGATTGGACCAGGCGAATCGTTCGTGCAGATCCATCTGATGGTAAAAGTTTGGCCCACCGCTGGGAGGGCGCGGAACAGAAAGACCTGTGCCACGGGTGCTGATCGCGCACACTGCGTGCCCTCGGCTGATCATCTCATCGAAAGGGCTTGGCTCCCCAACTGATTCATTCGCGAAGCCATCGCTGATGTAAAGGACGCACGGATGCCTGTCCGCCCCATCCTGCGGCTCGACGAACCAACCCGTGATACGCACTCCAGGTTCGGATTCAAATTGAATCTCTTCGATGTGCTGTTTCCGCCTTACATTTGTGGAAATAGTTTGGCTGCGGAGAGGTGTACGTCGCGAAGGAAGCGCAAGCAGGCTGGCGAGTTGAGCCCGGACCTGCCCGCGTGCCAAAGAGGGATCGGCTGCCGTCCGGAAAGGACTCGCCGGTAAAAGATTCCGTGCGCGATCGCTGTTTAGCTGAACGACTGATCGGCCGCGAAGCGATGTAGACACCTGCCCCGTAGTGGTGGCGTTCAGCGCAATGTCTGGACCGTCATCGTATTCAGCTTCCTCGACTCCGGCGTCCATCTTATCGAACCAACGATTGAACCAGCCATAGATCGCTCGCCGCGAAAAGAAGTCCATTCCGTGCGGAAGGTCACCGGTAAATAATTGCACTTTGTCTTTCGCGCCCAGGATTCCATAGATGCGCACCAACTCGTCGTAATTTTCCTCGGTCGCTTCCGTGTTGACCGGTCCATACGTTTCTCCCTCGTCGTGTCTGGTGTAGCAAATCAGCATGGGCTTAGGTGCGAAGGCGGCGAGAAGATCGCCCCGGTCCATTCGCAACGGAAGACTCCCGACAACGTCAGTCTCGGAATCCGCGATTGCCCCGGGTGGATCGTAGAACGGCCCGGCCACATTCTCGAAGTTGCCCTCGATAGCAACCGCTGCGTGGATGCGGGGTTCGAGAGCTCCAAGAAACATCGTCATGGTTCCGCCGCCCGACTGGCCGGTGCATCCCATGCGCTGCGCATCCACCTCGGGGCGCGTCAAAAGATAGTCCAGTCCTCGAATGCCGTCCCACGCGAGATAGAGCGCGAACGTGTTGCCGAACAGGACCATCGGCCTTCCAGCCTGAGTATGTTCCATGGAAATTGCATGAAACCGGGTGTGGTTCGTTCCCGGCTGAAGATACTGCGTTCTTTCTCCCTGCCCGAAGGGATCCCAGGTGAGCACGACGTAACCCTTCCTGGCAAGGGTCTGAAAGGTGTATTGGTAACGCATCGCGGCTTTTCCATTGGCAGTATGTCCAAGGGGCGCGAGAATTGCCGGGAAGGGCGGCTTGCCCGCAGTCGGAATATATAGATTGGCCGTCACGTATATCTGCGGCATACTTTCAAAGATCAATTTCTCTATCCGGTAGCCATTCCGCTCAATCGTGCCGGTAACACGGGGATTGAGCGGAGTCTCCTCCGGCCGCCCCCCTAAGAGCTCCCAAAGCTGCGACCGGACTGTCGCGGTCCGATTCGCGACCTGCTCCTTCGATTGAATCTGGGCCAGCAAAGCTCGTCTGGATGCCCGGGCCCGATTCATTCGCTGAATCATGTAATTCGGCCAGTCGTTCCAAAACCTCCGATGCGATCGTGAAAGCTCGTCTTCCTGAACCATGCCTTGTAGTGCGTCATCTGCAACCCCACCGATAGCCGGGACATGTAACCCAAAAGCGGAAGTGGCCACAGCGGCCGCATTGCAAGCTAAAAACTTCCGACGAGTCACCATCGTGGGATCCTCCTGTTTCTCCGTGCTCTGTGGCGAGCATGGCGGCGCGGAGCACGGTATTATAAGAGCCTGAATAAATCGGCGCCTCGCTATCAGATAGAAAAGGAGGACACCTGTGGAATCAACGCTGGTTCGCTGCGACTCGGTTCGTGTGGGCTACAGAAATTGTCCCGAATTCGTAGAATCAAAGCGAGCGCGAGGTTTTTTGCTCCTTAGTACCGCGGGTCAGATGCCCTTTCGCCATCCCCGTGCATTTGCGCCTTTCAGTTGAATCGGAAATGAACCGTCGGGATTCAGATGCTGCACGCAACTCCACCGTACGGGCCTGCGCACATCAGCTTTGGTATCCACCTGGACCGACAATTTCAGTTCCGCCTCGCCGATTCCCGGAGGAAGAAGGATCGATGCCTGCTGTATCTTGCCGGGAAGCGGGCAGCCTCGGTCAAGCGTGCCGCTCTGCCGGAATGAGCCGTCCGCATTCTCCAGGGTTAGGCGGAGCGAGCCGGGTATTCCAGCAACTCCATCATTCGCCACCGCAATAATCAGATCCATGGTCCCCCATCTCTTTCGCTGCCAGATCCAGGCTGGGCGCACTCGATATCCCATGCGTTGCTGCAAAGCGCGAAAGCCTTCAGGGAAACGCTCGCTGTACCTGGCCAGATTCTCAGCTTCGGTCCACAGCGCCCAGTAATTTGCGCCCAGATCAAGCACGTGAAGCATCGCATTCTCGCGGAGGTTTACGCCGGCGCTATCACTGGGAATGCGGGTGATATCGTATTCCCGAAACGCACCATCCTCCATAATGACGGGCAGCCGCGAAGGCCGGTTTCCCAGCTCGTCGATTTGTATCGGCTCCTCTTCAATGATGCTGTCGGAACGTAGCCAGCACCCGGAGCGTTCCGCCAGATCGAGCACCTCCGCATTGCCGACGCGACTGATGTCCGGCTCCGTATTCACCGCCAGCGGCGTTCTCTTCCATATCTCCAACTGGAGCTGTGTCATATGAAGAAAGGTTTTTTTAGCAGTAAGGAAATTCGGAAATGGATTCGGCAGGTTGTTCGTGTGGCCTTCACCCCAGAAGCCATACATCATCAAATCCATCCATTCCAGAAGCGGCTCGTTATCAAAACGCGCCGCCATCAGCTCGTTCAGCTCTCGGAATGCGCTCTGAAACGCCGGATGATCATAGCGCGGCTCGACAAATTTTACATCGCGCCCGCGGCGCCGCATGCGGCCGATGTTGACTAACGGCACTTTGTCCCGCAGAAATTGAGGAAGCGCGATTTGTTCCGGCTCGAACTCGGGATTCGAAAGCTGGATACGAAACGCAAACCGCAGACCGTACCGCCGCGCCGCATCCAGAGTTAACTGCCACACCGGGTTCAGATCGAGGCGCCCCGGCTGCGATTGCACATCCCGCCAGTCACACCTTATATAGAGGACGTCGACGAAAGGCAGGCTCGCCATTCGTTCCACCGACTCTTCCAGCGTTTCCAGGCCTTTGCGCACCTTGAGAGAGGGACCGTTTTCCTCCCACGTATAGCCGATCAGCCCGAGGCCGTAGTTACGGATATGAGCCTTCGAGGGCGTTGTTACGGTGAGGGTTCGCCAGCCCTCATCCTGATCAATGCCGAAGGGACCCTGAGCCAGCCGGTCCGCCGTATCGCGGGAACAATCCAGGCTGAGCCCATTCGTTGCCGGCGAAAAAACACCAGCCCCGAGCGCTGCGGCGATACCTGTACCAAGAAAATCACGTCTCAACATGTTGCTCGCCTTCTTCGTTGTGGGCCGAATCGAAAGTCTCGCAGGATATCTTTTACTTTCCAGTTGAATCTTATTGCTTTCCTCGGTATTGTACGGCAGATGCGTAACAGGAACATTTCTCGCATAACGGAGGCCCGCTGCTGCGCACCAGCGTCGACGCACTTGGGATTCAAAATTCAGACCAACTCGTTTTCGGCGGAGTTCGGCCGCAGCGGTGGAGCTGCTATTAACGCGGTGACGAAGTCAGGTACAAATTTTTATCACAAAGACGTTTTTGAGTTCTTCCGCAATTCCGCCCTGGACGCGCGCGGTTAGTTTGAGACCCGAAATCTAAGAAGGCATCGATCAAACAAAACCAGTTTGGTGGAACCATCGGTGGTCTCATTCTATGAAATAAACTGTCTGGTTCGGCAATTACCAGGGAACGATCGATCGCAACCCGGTGACATATGTTTCATCCGTGCCGACTCTAAAGCAACGCACGGGTAACTTCTCCGGGCCGGGAAACGCATTATTTATGATCCGTAAAAGTTACGATCCAGCAACCAACACTCGGACCCGTTTTCCAACAACACCATCCCGAATCAAATGCGGAGGGAAATCTGCCAAGAGAGTAGCGTAGCCCAAATCTCTGCTATAACGTCAACCCATATACTCTTCCTATTTCTTATTCATATGGCGATGCCAGGCGCAATAACCTCGTCGGTCCCGGCATAAGCAACCTTGATGGCTCTCTGCGCAAGGTATTCGCCACTGTAAAGAATCAGAGTCTGGAGTTCCGCGCCGAAGCTTTTAACGCGCTGAATCACCCCAACTTTGCACAGCCGGACCCGTTTGTCGACGATGGACCCGGTGCCGCGGGAGTGATCACTTCAACTTCTCTGGCAAATCGCAAAATTCAAGTTGCATTGAAGTACCGGTTCTGACGATTCAGAGCGGTTCTCTATCAGGTATAGACACGAGTCGTCATTCTAAGTGCAGCGAAGAATCCAGAGAAATTGGCCTCGTCTGGATTGTTCGCCGCGTTTACACTGAGCAAAGTCGAAGGGCTCAGGATGACAGCTCTTTATCTGATTCGGTCTAAACAAGACCTGCTTGGGCATGCTGGCCGGAGGGCCGTCCCTGTTCTCTCCTACCTTGGTGCGTTCACATTCGGAACCATTCTCACGCTCTTTTGAATGTTGCCAACTCGACGGCCAGCGTAAGAATTCGATCCTTTCTGAGATAACACAGTCCCTTTCCCGATTCCTGCGGTATTTTCTGACCAGCTTGTAAGTTTTCCTTGCATACTGTTTCGATTTTGTGGTTTCATTAGCCATCTTTAAAAAGGCGGAGCGCACGTCATGAAATTAAAACAACTCCTAATCCTGTTATCCGCAGTCCTGTTCGTATGTTTCGGAGCCAGCACGCACACACTCTTTGCCCAAGGCACTGATCTCGGCACAATCCAAGGTACAGTAACGGATCCGGGCGGCGCCGTCGTTCCAAATGCTCAGGTGACGATCACCAATACGCAAACCAGGGTGGCTTTTCCGTTCAAGACGAACAGCCGAGGCTTCTTCACCGCGCCCGCTTTGCAGCCTGGGCGCTATGACGTAACCGTCACCGCATCCGGGTTCGGCGTCACCTCGCTCAGTGGGGTTGTCCTGCTCGAGACCGCTACCATGAACCTGAATCCTGTGATGCATGTTTCGCAGACGGCCACCACCGTGAATGTGTCGGAGAGTGCGGCGCTGATCAATACTCAGAATCAGACCCTTAACGAGACCCTCGGGTCGACGGCGATCAACCAGCTTCCTCGCGATAGCCGCGATGTTTATCAGTTTCTCTATATCAACCCCAATATTCAGTCGAGCGATGAGCCCGGGGATTTCAAATTCATTGGCGGTCAGAGCTACGGCGCCACCTTCTCGGTCGATGGTCAGGCTGCGAACGGCGGCATCTTTGGGCAGAACACGCAAAGCCAGCCTTCGTTGCTGGCTGTAGGATCGTTGAACGTTCTTTCAAGCGGGTATAGCGCCCAATATGCGGGCGTCGCTAACATCCGCATCACCACCAAGGCCGGCACCGACCACTATCACGGGGCCGCCGAATACGACAACAGGAATTCGGCGCTGGCTGCCTGGGCGGATGCCGATAAACTGAGCAAGCAGAGCTTCGAGCCGACGCCGTTTATACCCACGTTTCGCAGGCCGCAATCGAACAGCAACGTGGCGGCTTTTTCCTTAGGCGGCCCCGTACCGAAAGTGAAGAAGACATTTTTCTTTGCGGCCTATGAGGCGCAGTGGAACATCTCTCCATCCGAGGTAAGCGGAAACACGCCCCATCCAACGATGTTGGCCGGCAACTTTTCCCTCATCGATAATGCGGACAAGCCGAGCGTTCCATCGAACATCATACTTACACCGGGCGAAATTGCGACCGATACGGTAGGCGGCCTTGGGCAACAGTTCATCAGGATTCCGCAGCGTCTGATCAACCCGGTCACCTGCAAAGCTGTTTAGCCTCTACTTTCCCCATATCAGCACCAGTGCTCCGATCAACTCCGCCAGCGGCGCGGTGAGCGGGTACGCGACTTCGGTTCCCGGGACGAGCAACCAGAAGATGGGAGATCTGAGAGTCGATCACATATTCAACGACTCGAACCGCCTCACCGTGACCTACCACGTTTCGACACAAGCTACATCGACCTCTCCGGTGTCCGGTGTCTACTCAGGCCTGGGCCTACTCCACACGAACCGTTTCAACAACATGGTTGCAGTTTCCTATACGCACGTCTTCAACGCCAACCTGGTCAATGAGGTTCGCGGTGGCTTCAACCTGCAGCATGAGCTTACCCAAGCTAACGGCACGGTACGGGGCTTCCTCTCGAGCATTGGGTTCTCGGCTGCTGATATAGCAGCGTACGGCAGCGTGGCTGGGGCTCAGAACCTGTCGCTCATCGGCAACCCGGTGATCGCGATGTCTGGTTCCGGTTTTTCAACGTTTGGAACTGGCGGTCGCAGTTCGGACCGGCCCATAAGTCAGAATCTGTCGACCTTCGGGGATACGCTTACCTGGAACGTCGGCAGGCACACCGTCCTGTTCGGCGGCGATTTCGTTCGCAACCAGGCAGACGACGGATTTGCCTCCACCCGCGGCACACCGCAGGGGACCCTTACTTACAAGGGAACCGGGCCCAACGTGATCGCCGACCTTGTCCTGGGGGAGCCGCCGAATAGATCCGTAGGCTTTGTTCCCTTGAGCCGTCCCCCTATGGATGTCTACAACTGGGAAGACGGGTTTTTTGCCCAGGACTCTTTCAAGGTAAATCCGCGGCTCACTCTGGATTTGGGGTTGCGTTACGACATCTACACTCCCTTTATCGACGTACACGATCTTGAGGCCAACTTCGACCCGAACTACATGAACACGACCACAGGGCAAAAGGGACGCTATATCATTCCATCCGACAAGACGCTGCAGTACGTCAGTAACGGGTTCAAATCGGTTGGCTATGTGACCGCGGCCCAATCGGGTCTGGGAATCGGTCGCGGTTTGATGAAGACGGATAAGAATGACTGGGGCCCTCGCGTCGGTTTCGCTTACAGGATCACGGAGAAGAGCGTGATTCGTGGCGGTTACGGCGTGTACTATCCCACCCCCGCTGCTCAAATCGTTCGCGATGCGATCGCAACCAACCCATTTAACCAGCAATTCTCTGCTACGCCCAGTCCCACCGCGCCGCTTCGACCGCTGGCCGGTTGGCGGAGAAGGCGCGCCCGGCGTCTCTCCGAATGTGGGAGGAGTCACGGCCGGTGGAAACAACCTGCCCTCTGCAAACTGGATCCCGACAAACCTGAGGAATCCACGGCAGCAGCAGTGGAACCTCACCTATGAACAGCAGCTTCCTCACGCATCTTCGGTGAGAGTGTCCTACATCGGCGCGCATCAGTCGGGTCAAATCCTGGGACTCGACGCCTCGTTTCTTGCTCCCAACAACATCCCTTTCGGCACATCGACGGATCCGACCGGACTCACGGGCATCGGCGATGGACACACTCCGTGCGATCCCAGCGGAAACCAGGCCGACGGCGCTCCTTGCGAATCCTCCCTCGCTGACAAGGCCCGGGAACATTTCCCTCTTCTCGGCGATTTCATAACCGGCTTTCAGAACGCTGGTCGCAGCAATACAAACAGCTTCCAGACCCAGTTCCAGCACCAGGCGCCCCACTTCTTATTCAGCGTCGCGTGGACCTACCAGAGCCAGAACTCATCCGGTCTGGATATCGGGAACTCCAGCCTTGCAGGGGACGCATACAATATGCTTGACCCGAACAGTGATTACGGCGTGGACAGCTGGGTGTCCCACAGCCGGTTGGTTTCCTACGGCGTCTATGATCTGCCCATCGGCCGCGGTGAACGCTTTGCCGCCAACTCCTCCAAGTTGGCGAACCTCTTAATTGGCGGATGGCAGCTCACCTACAACATGTTCGCGAAATCGGGCGTGTGGTTCACGCCGTTCCTGGACTGCACCGACTGCGATCCGGTCACGCCGGGCAACGTTGCTACCGGAGCAATGGACGCCGTTGGGGATTTTGGGGCCACGAGCATCCGTCCCCTCATCATCAGCAATCCAAGAAAGAACGTACCAAAGGGGTATCAGTGGAACCCCGCCGCCTTTGCCCTGCCAAGTATCGGCGCGAACTTGTTCACACAAGCAAATGTAGCCAAGCGCAACTCTATAGTCGGTCCGGGGACCTATGGGGTCAACCTGGGTGCCCATAAGGACTTCCAACTCACCGACCGTTTCATTGTTGAGATCGGTGCGGACATTGACAACCTCTTCAACCATGCAATGCGTTCGCCCGATTCCAGCTACGCATATTCGGGCCCGGAGGGTGGCCCTTCCTATGCCGGCTTGGGATCGTTTGCCTTGTATGTGGATCAAACCCCGTTACCTCCCAACTCGCGGAGGCAGCCGGCAATCCTGCCGCTCAACACCAATTACAGTCCCAACACTCCCGACTTCACAAAGTCCCCGTTTGGGAACTTCGGACAGAACTATCAAACGTTCCCGAATGAGGGAATCAGCGGCAACCGGCAAATCCTACTGCGCGGCCGAATCACCTTCTAAGTCGATCGCTTCCACAATAATCCGGGCAGATGGATCCTTCATCTGCCCGGATCATTTCTAACCATCCCAGGACTCGGGACAATCCTTGCTTTCGATTGTTGGCAAACGCATCACTTGAGAGTTACGTAAAAGGGTTCGGTTGGCAACGATAAAAATCCCGTTCTTGGCTTTGCTGGCATGGTGCATGTTCGGCATATCCACAGCCTACGGGCAGAGCGCCGCGGCCCCTGCCCATGTCTATGCAGTCGAATCCGGCAATACCACTGCGGTCGTCTTATGGAATCCTTCGCCCCACGCAGTCAGCTATAACATTTATCGCAACGGTACGCAGGTTGCCACCCGCCAGCGCGGTACCGTGTACAACGACTCTGGGCTGACGGCGGGTTTTGGCTACGGCTATACCGTCACCGCTGTGGATTCCCACAACCACGAATCCGCGCAGAGCACCGCCGCAATAACTGCCACATCGATATCAGGAATCTCCGCCTGCCCGGGAACGGGATCGGCCAGTACCGAAGCGCCTGGGCCGCCGATTCCCTCCATACGAGCTGCGCTCCCAGCATGGTTGGCGGATACGGAAAAAGACGAGAGTGCAATCGCCGCCGCTCACTACCGGTCTGTCGATACGATTGCGGCACACGGCGCAATCAACTTCATTGATATGGCCAATCAGATGCTGCTCAGCGTTTTCCCCTACACCTATTGTCAGCCGGCTCTTTTTACCGATGAAAACCCCGCCATCACAAAGTCGATGCTGCAAAACATTCACGATGCGGCGCAGGATGCCTACGCTCATCTGATCGCGGGAACGGACACTTACGCCGGCAAGCTGTCCGGCTATATCGCTATTAAAGGATTCGATGGATGGAATGACTGGTACTATTACACGCTTCCCGCCTCCTACAATCTATCCAGACCATACAAGCTTGATATTCATTTACACTGGGCTACCAGTTGCAGCATTCCGATTGAGGGTACCAGCGAAGGATATGGCACGAAGACACCGGGGCGGCCACTTCTTATCGCCGCTCCATCGACAATCAGCAATACAAATTCCACAGACACCATTTATATCGATCCGTGCGATAGAAATGTTTATGCGGGCCCTGCACAGCAGAGCTTGTTAGACACCATCGCCGATATAGAAAGCCACTTCAACATCGACAAAGCGCAGATAACGATCCATGGCGAGAGCATGGGCGCAACCGGAAGCGCAAATATCTCCGCCGTTCATCCCGATCTGTTCAAGGGCGTGGGGTTGTTTACCGGCGGCACGGGCTATCAAATGCCCGGATATCTTCACGTGAACGGCATAGTGCCTTCCGGGCCCGGCGATCCGCGCTACGACGCGCAGAACCTCTGGCAGAACATGGCGCACACCCCGGTCGTCATTTGGGGAGCAAGCGATAGCTCCCCTAGTTCCCATGGAGGCGCGTTCAACGTGCAAGGCTCCCCCGCGCCCACACCATCCTGCACGACCTCCGTTCCGGCCATTCCTAACGGGGACACCTCCTGGACGGAGGCGTACTTTCCGAACGAATGCAGAGACAAGCTCACGTTTGATCGTCTTCAGGCGGCTCACACCGGTCTGTATTCGCACATGCTGGCGCTCGAAACAGATGGGCACGCCCGCCACGGAAAGATCGATCCGGCTACGCAACGGAAGGGCTATCAATTTCTTTATTCAACGCCACCAGCTCCGAGATATCCGAGCTTCGTCAGCTATCTAACTCCGGTCGAGAAATATGACGGAGCCTATTGGGTCCATGGTCTACGGCGCACGCAGGTGGAGACCGGCTCCGTCCCTAAAACGGGAAGCATACAAGTATCTGCATCAGGTTCGGACATCACGGTCACGACCAACAATCTTGCTGGGTTCAACCTCGATTTAGCTGCCGCCAACACTCTCTTCATCGGGCAGCCTTCTGTTACGGTCACGATAGACGGCGGCAATCCGCTGCATGTCCCGACGGGATCGGTACAGTGGTTCAAGAAATCCGGATCGGTATGGTCAGTTGCATCCCCTCCCAGTCCTTTTGTAAAGAGAGCAGGTGTTTCAGGGCCATTACTCGATATATTCAGTGGGCCCACTATTTTTGTTTACGGCACTCGCGAAGGCAATACGCTTGTCATAGGGCAAGCCCTGAAGGAATCCATTCTCAGCGGCTTTCTCAAGGAGAGAGGCGTTCCCAACCCCATCCTTCAGTACGGCTCTTACATTACGAAAGCGGATACTGCGCTTACGCCCAGCGATATCCAGAACTACAATCTGGTTTTGATTGGTACACCGGCGCAGAACTCGGTCGTCCGCCGCATCGTGTCCACCTACCCGAACAACATGCCTTTCAGCTTTCACAAAAACGGAAGTGCATACGACGGCGTAATCATTAATGGAATAACCTATAACGCTCCCAGTTCAGGATGGTCGATCCTGAGTCCGGATCCGCTGAATCCTTCGCATTACGCACTCTTCGCATCCGAAACCTACAATTCCGGTTCGCAATCCGACACCAATGGCGTACCAACCAAATTCGGTGGCATGCTATCGGACTGGATCATCATGGGGCTTGTTTCTGGAAATCAAAAGACTCTGCATTCTGGTACGTTTCCCGCAAATTGGAATTTGCCATCCCCGATCAGCCCTCGATCTCGATGAGGCGACATATGAGGAATATGCAAAATGCATCGTAAATTCGGTTGTCTGGCAATGGCGTTCATTCTTTCCTGCGGTCTCGCCAGTGCTGCATCGCGGCCCGGAGGTTTTCGCGTCATCGGTCCTGGCGGGGGCGGCGCGATGTTCAATCCGACCATCAGCCCGCACGATACCAATACCGCTCTGGTCTCCTGCGACATGACCGGCTCCTACATCACGCACGATGGCGGCCGTTCGTGGAGAATGTTCAACCTGCGAGGCACGACAAAATTCTTCGTCTTCGATCCGCTGGCGCCCACACACGATCTATGCGGAAACCATCGGACTCTGGCGAAGCACCGATGATGGAGTGAGTTGGAGATTGGTCTATCCGAAGACTTCCGCGGTTCAGGGCGTCGAGATGTCCTCCGACCATGCGGACGAAAAGATTCTTGCCCGGCCAAATCCAATCGGAACAATTGCCGCATTGGCGATCGATCCCGCCGATTCACGGACTCTTTACGCAGCGGGGGGCGGGAAGGATGCAGCCAGCTCTTTTTATCTCCCGCAACTACGGCGACAACTGGCAGAAGCTAGCTGATCTGCCCGAAGTGCCGCGGCATCTCTGGATCGATCCCTACTCGCCGCGCAAATCGAGAACGCTGGTCATTGCGGGCGCACACTTTGTCGTGACGGAGAGCGCAACCGGCAATCACAAATCCGAGCTACCCGGCTCAGCCATCATGACGGATTCGTCGGCAGGCTTCTCCGGCCCTGGAAAATCTGTTCTCTATGCCACGTCGGATCAGGGCGGCTTCGTCTCAAGAGACGGCGCCGTATCCTGGCAAGCCATCGCGTTGCCCGGTACAGGCGCGAGAGTGCGGGCGATCGCGACGAGCCTGCACCATCCGGAGACGGCCTACATCTCCTATAGTCACCTCCAACTCGGCGGCACAACCTGGCACGGCGTTGCGAAAACCGTCGATGCTGGACACACCTGGGAGTTGATGTGGAAAGAAGGCCAAACCCCCGCGCCCAACGTGCACGACGCGTGGATCACGCAGACGTTTGGCACGGACTGGGGAGAAAACCCTCTGATGCTCGGCGTGGCGGATCAGGATCCGAATCTTTGCTATGCCACGGATTTCGGACGCACGTTGGCGACCACCGACGGCGGCAAAAACTGGACCGCAAAATATTCGCGGCGAGTGCCCGGTGCGGAGTGGACCACGACCGGCCTCGACGTCACGACGAATTACGGCATCCATTTCGATCCGTTTCATCAGCGAACGCCAGTTCATCACCTATACAGATGTCGGCCTTTTTCGCAGTGAGGACGCGGGTAAGTCCTGGGAGAGCAGCATCCATGGAGTTCCCGCGGAAGTGGTCGAACACCACCTACTGGGTAGTATTCGATCCGAAAGTGCCCGGACGGATGTGGAGCGTCAACAGCGGCACTCACGATCTGCCGCGGCCGAAGATGTGGCGTCACACTTCGGTCGAGACGTTCATGGGGGGCGTGTGCCGCAGCGACGATGGCGGTCGCACATGGAGGAAATCCAATACTGGTATGCAGGAAACTGCCGCCACTCACATCCTGCTCGATCCAACCAGTCCCCCGCAATCGCGTGTCCTCTACGTAACGGGTTTTGGCCGCGGTGTGTACAAGAGCAGCGACGGCGGGGCGACCTGGAAACTGAAAAACAACGGCATCACCCAGCGTGAACCCCTCGCATGGCGGCTCGCTCGAGCGAACGACGGAACGCTCTACCTCGTGGTGGCCCGGCGATCGGAAAACGGCAGCATCGGCAATGACGGGGACGGCGCGCTTTATCAGTCGGCGAACGGAGCGGAGACGTGGACGCGGGTCGCGCTTCCAGCAGGAGTGAATGGGCCGAACGGGCTCGCCATCGATCCCGCCAACCCGCGGCGAATCTATCTGGCCGCGTGGGCCCGTGCCGTTGGAATTCATGGAACGGGCGGCGGTATCTATGTTTCAAACAACGGCGGCAGGACCTGGAAGAATGTGCTTGATCGCGACCAGCACGTGTATGACGTTACGGTCGATCCTCGCAATCCCGACCGTCTTATATGCCGCTGGCTTTGAATCCTCCGCGTGGAGGTCTTCCGACCGCGGGGAGCATTGGACGCATATCGCCGGGCCAAACTTTAAATGGATGCACCGCGTCATCCCCGATCCGGTTGCTCCGGAAAAGATTTATATAACCACCTACGGAGGAGGCGTCTGGCACGGAGCTGCGGATGCTAAACCAGGGCCGCAGGATATCGCTACACCGGAACTTCAGCCTGGGCGCTGATCATCAACTAGATTTTCTTAATGCGAAGGCTAAGGTTGCCAAGTTGGCGCACGTCCGCGTGAAGAATGCCTTTCTCGTTGGCGCGCAATCGAAGCAGCTGCGCGGGTGCCCCCGGCGGAACAGCGGTTGGCGAGCTCGAAACATTCAAACCGGTGAAATTGAGTTCATAGACGGAATGTGGCACAAGGCTCGTGACTAACAAGCAATCGCAGCCTAAATCAGGCAGGGATACCTCGCCCTCGGTAAGGGCCGAACCAGCTGTGCTAAACAATACCGCTGGACCCTTCTCCAATGCAGCGCCGGCGAAGTTCGCTCCCTGCAGCAGATCTACCCGTTTGCCGCCGGTTGCGCCGCGATCTCCTATTTCGAAGACATGGAGGAATAGGTCCTCCTTCGCATGGCACCGTGGGAGAGACCTCAATGCGCCAGGCTCCTGGAACTACATTTTTGCGGTTCGAACTTTCGATGCTGGGAATAATCCTCGCCCCAAAATGTCTTCCACATGTGGCGCAGTTTAGGATCTTCGGGCAGCGGACCACCGGCCGCCGGCTCAAGCGGCCAGTTCTGTCCGGTTCCCCAAGCTCCGCCATGGTCATTGCCTGGCGTGTAGAACTCATTGCCCGGACCTCCGCGACGGATAACGCTCCGCTGCTCGGGAAGAAGCGAATGCACTCGCAGCTCTCCGGTTCCCTCGTTGAAGCAGAATGTTTTTGCATTGGAAAAGGTGCTCACGCCCGCTGCAGCGTTTCCGGTGTCCTCGTCTACGGTCGGCTGATTGACCCCATGCAGCAGCCATGCCTTATGGAAGTCTGGGTTCGTACTGTTCACGCGGTCGAAGACAAACAGCACGTTGCTTTCCGGAATGTAGACGAGCTCGCGCGTAAAGCGGCTCAGCTTCTGTCTGGAGTAAGCGTTCGTCGCATCGCCAATGGCGTAGTGATACTGGCCCGGCACGTAGTCCGTTACACGCATGCAGCCAAGGTTCCACAGGTCGCGCGTATTTTCCCAATCCTCGATGCTGCGCACCGTATTCCAGAAGCGCGAAGAGTCCATCCGCTGGCCGCCATCATTTGCGGCAGCGAGAACATCCGCAGACCAGAAGAATTTTTCTGAGGGATCGTAGACCAGCACGGAATTGTGCGCAACCGTGCGGCGATAGTAATTCAGATAGTGAGGACTTTCTGATTCGGTGTAATCGGCTCCGCTGTCGATCGCCAGATATCCATTGTGATAGATCGTGAGCTGGTTCTGGTCCAGATGCTGATGCTTGGCGAAATACGGGCCGCAGTCAAACTCGATCCAGGTCGAGTCCGGTTTCCAGCCGTCGCGCATGACGAGATGACCGACACCCGGGAAATAGCGTTGGCGCGGCAGATCGCTCTTCGCTGGAAAGAGCGGGATCGCGCGGCACAACCTCCGGGTCATCCCATAGAAACTCCAAAACGGGCAGCACCCAGTCTTTACCGAAAAACCCGCTCTTTCGTAGAAGCCACGCGCTATAAGGATCTTTGAAGCGATTGACCGCATAACCGATGACGGCGGTGTCTCGCGTGTCCAGAAGAGGATACTCATTGTCTCCCTCGCGCGAAGGAGTCCCATTCGGAAGCAGCTTGTAGAGATAGGTGTCGCCGACATTTCGAAACAGCGAATATCCGCGAGCCGGATCAATCCCGGTCGTTGTTCGTTGCAGTTCGACCATCAGCAGCAGCGAAGCCCACGTGATCCGCATGTAATCCATCGATTCGTGATAACTGCCTTTCGGTGTTACCAGATCGGTCTGTTGGAGAATGTTCTCCAGAGCTTCCTGCACTTGGGCACGCAGCGGCTGGCAGCGTTTGTCAAAATCCGCATACCCATGCAGCGCCGCGAGCGGAAACGCCGCCAGCGACAGGTACCGCACGGGATAGTTCTGGTAAGAGACTTGTCCGGGATCGCGGAGATCTGGAGTGGCCAGAATTTTTTCCGCGCCGTCCGCCAATTCATGCGCAATGCGATCCTGCAATGTGCGATCAAAATCCGGATGCCCGAATAGCCAGTCGAATGCCAGTGACCAGCGAGTGTAATCCACCCAGTTTCGTGAAGCCCTGCCGCCGACAGGCAGGTGAGTGTTCCGCATTTCGGTCAACGCGCGATGAGCAAAGCTGTTTTTCCCGGTAAGCTGCCAGGAAAGTGCCCAGCCGAGCATGTCGTCGGAGGGCCTTAATCCCGCAGCGTATCGCGCCCTCAGCAGCGCGAGACCGGTGAACGGGTCTTCCTCCGCGATCAGCAGCCGAGGACGTTGTCCAGGCGCCTGTCCGCGGGCCAACGCCGGTGCAGCAATAGAAGATGCAAGCAGTCCAGCCAGAAATTCTCGTCGTCTCATTCTCAAACCATTCCTCCCTGGATCAAAGCGAACGTGGAGAAGCGAGATCCCAGCTTGAATTTCAACGGTCCTACTCACATCGTAGGAAGCAGGGAAGTGTCGGAATTGCGCGCTGGTTTCGTTCGCGACCCAGGTACAAGTCATCGCAGGAGCGTAAAGAAATAATCTGCTGATATCGATCGCGTACTATTAGTTCTATCGCAGAAAATATCAAATTCGGGCTCGAATGCGGATATATTTCTCAGTGACGAGAAAATGCCACCTGCAATGGGCGCCTACGTGACAGGTGCCTGCAGATGTGGGTTGAAATTGTGGAGGAAATCAGAGGGCGCTATGAAAAAATTCTGGTGTTTGCCGGCTCTTCTCATTCTGGCCGTTGGGATTCGCGGATCTGCTCAAAACGACACGGTCGTCCGGCCGATAGAGATTCAGGATGTGCTGGTGAACCCAGGAATGGGAATCACCACTTTCCAGCGCTTCAATGGCCAGGCATTGAATCCGCCACTGACGTGGTCCGAAAGCGGACCGGTTGCGAAGCTGCCCCAAGCCGCCACCAAACCTGACTTCCCGCAGGCTTCGATTGCCTACTGCCGCTGGTATTGGAGTGTCCTTGAGCCGGAACCGGGAAAGTTTCGCTGGGACATCATCGACCTCGCATTGCAGGAGGCGCGGAACCATGGACAGACGCTCGCTATCCGTCTGATGCCCTATTCCGATAAGAATCCGCTGCCGGATTGGTACCGCAATTCCGGTGCCCGGCGCGCCAATAAGCCGACGGATAAAGATGGCAATATCTGGCAGCCAGATTTTAGCGACCCATTGTTTCTCAAGGATTGGGGGGAGCTGGTAGCTGCTGCCGGGAAACGCTATGACGGCAATCCTTACCTCGATAGCGTCGACATATCCTCGGTAGGTTACTGGGGAGAAGGCTGGAGCAATTACATGCCGCCATTCTCCTTCCAAAAGCCACTGATTGATATCTGGCTCGATGCGTTTCATCGCACACCTTTGCTGATGAATTTCGATGAGCCAGAGGCTTTGGCCTATGGAACGCAACATGGCGCCGGCTGGCGGCTGGATTGTGTTGGAGCCATGGGGACCAAAGGTCGTTCCACGGAAATGCTGGATCAATATCCGCAAGAAGTGGCACAAACCGGAATTCAAAATGTATGGCAGCGCAGCCCGGTTTCGCTGGAAACCTGTGGGACACCATCGAGCTGGAAAAAGGATGGCTACGATGTGTCCTACATCCTTGCCCAGGCGCTGCGCTGGCATATCACCTCGATGAATGTGAAATCTTCTCCGATTCCGCCGGAATGGAAAAACCAGTTTGAAGATTTCGAGAAAAAGATGGGCTATCGTTTTATTCTGCGGCGCCTGGAATATCCGCAAACCGTGAGGCCGGGGGAGATGATGCCCATCCATATGTGGTGGTTGAATGCCGGCGTTGCTCCCATCTACCGTAAGTACTGGCTCGCAGTGGAATTGCAGTCCGCCAACGGCAAAGCGATCATCCGCGTCCCCGCAGATGTAAGAAAATGGCTTCCGGGAGATGCTGTTTTCGACGGGACGCTTTTCGTCCCCTACGACTTGCCCGCAGGCAATTACAAATTCCGCATTGCAATGCTGGATCCAAGAACGCAGCAGCCTGCGATCCGCTTCGCCATCGAGGGCCGCAGTCCGATGGATGGTACGACCTGGGCTCGCTGACGGTTGCAAACAGTGAAGCGGAATCACAAAACGAAAAACCGTGAAGCTTGGTCTGCGATAGTCCTGGTACAACAGATTTCTTGAAATGATTTCGGTCCGGTAGGACCGGAGATTGGGCTTATGACGACTCGACGAAATTTTCTCGCAGCCAATCTGATCGGTGCAGCGGGACTGGCTGCCAGTCCCGCGCGGATGTTTTCTGAACCGGCCGGCTCCATGCCTGATCCTGCGATGATCGATCCCACTCGTTCCGACCGCAACTTCTGGGTGGATTGGCCAAACTATCTCACTGCTGAAATAAACGAGGCTCGAAGCAGGCGCCTTGCAGAGCTGGCAAAAATCCAGTCGGTCGCCCAAATGCAGGCACGGGCCACGATGGTCCGTTCCAGGGTTTGGGAAGTTATCGGAGGACCGTTAGAAAAAACGCCGCTCAATCCACAGGTCACCGGGACCCTGGATCGGGGCCAATACCGAATAGAGAAAGTTATCTTCGAGAGTCTTCCTAAAATATATGTGACGGCGAATCTCTACATCCCAACCTCCGGAAAGCCACCATATCCCGCCATTCTGGCGCCCGTCGGCCATTCGGATAATGGAAAGGCCTACCACTACTATCAGCATCATTACCAAAATCTGGCGCGCACGGGTTACGTCGTTCTTACATACGATCCCTTCGGACAGGGAGAGCGGCTCCAATACATCGATCCCCACACCGGCCGTTCTCTCTATGGCCCAACCGGAGAACATTCGCAGGCCGGTCGGCCGATGGTGCTGATGGGCGAAACGTTGGCCCTGTACTGCGCATGGGACGGCATTCGCGGAGTTGATTATCTCCTCACCCGTCCGGAAGTCGATCCCGCCCGCCTGGGATGTACCGGCCAGTCGGGCGGCGGCACCATGACCATGTATCTGGCTGCCTTGGAAACGCGGCTAAGCGCGGCTGTCGTAAGCGATGGAAATTCCGAAAATGTGGCCGGACCGTTTTTCGATCCTCCAGGAGCAACGGATGACGCCGAACAGAACATCGTGGGCAGTCTTCCTTTGGCTATCGATCGCGGGGACCTGCTCTTAGCGTTCGCTCCGAAACCGCTCTTGATCTGTTACACAACTCACGACGAGGGTGTGACCTATTCCCCTGTCTATGAAGAATCGACGAACCACATCTACGAAGAGTTGCAACGCGTTTACCGCTTCTATGAAGCAGAGGATCGCGTTGGACTCTACGCATCTCATCTTCCTCACAGTCTAAATTTTTTCAATCGAGCCAAAACGTACGCCTGGTTTAGTCGATGGTTGAAGAATCCGGCGGCGAGAAGCAAAGAAACGGCGTTCGACATCTTTCCAGAGGAACACCTGAATGCTACACCGACAGGACAAGTATTAACTTCGATTGGCGGCCGCTCGGTAGTTCAATTAAATACCGACCGTGCACGGATTTTAATGCAGCAGAGCCCATTCCGAACGGGTTCGTTGAATGAAAACGTGCTTCGGCGCGGTGCTCACGAAAAACTCACCGAGTTACTCGCATTACCGAATCAGAGAGAGGCTCTCAATTCAAGAATTCGTTCAGTGAATCCACGCGAAGATATCGTGATTGAGGAATTCCAATTCGAATCGGACCCTGGAATGCGCATTCCCGGCTGGTTTGTGGCGCCCGCCTCAGGAACTGGCTCCCGTTCCACCATTCTTTATCTCACCGAAGATGGAGGAGATGATGTTGTCGCGGAACCAGGCTCAATGAATCGTTTGTTAGCCGCGGGCCATTCGATCTGCGCAATCAGCCTGCGGGGCCTTGGGATAACCCAGCCCCGCTTTCCAAGCGGCGGGCCACTCTACTACGAAGCCAGCGTCCATCTGGGTGAAAGATTTGCCTGGACATGCCTGGTGATGGGCAGGCCTGTCATTGGACAGCGAGTCTGGGACACGATGCGAGCCATCGATTATCTCGTCAGCCGGCCCGATGTCGATAAATCACAAATCAGAATCGCGGGTGTCGGAGGTGCCGGTCTGGCGGCAATCATGACGGCGTTCCTGGATCATCGCCCGCGCTCGGTTCTCGTGGATCGAGCGCTTGTGAGCTATGCGTCCATTCTTGAATCCAAAAACTACTCGTTGAAGCTGGATTGGTTTGTACCGGGTATTCTGCGCAGTTTCGATCTTCCGGAGATCGCGATTGGGATAAGTCCTCGCCCGTGCTGGATCCTGAATGGCGTGGATGCAAATGGTAATGTAGTTCAAGAATCTTCCTTGCATGAACAATATAGGCACAATTTCGGCCACGAAGCAGCCCTGCCCTCAACGTTGCGTCTCCTCGTAAATCCAGAGCACGATCCCCAGTACAGTTATCTGGAATGGCTTAAGAACACCTGAGCAGGCTCGTGGAACGATAGAATCGACCGGTTCGGGTCATATCGGTGATGCTCACCACCTATTGAAGGAGTCAAGATGAAAATCCTGAAAATGCTACTTTCAACCGCTCTGGCGACAGCATCATTTGCTGCTTGCTGGGCATCCTCACCGAATACCCCATCAAAGCCGGCTCTCCCTCAGTCCTCGAGTGGTGGAAGTGCGCTGTTGCGAGACTTTGCCAAGATGAACCCCATCGACAGCCATACACATGTGTACAAAAATGACCCTGCGTTCAACGCTTTTCTCAAGCGATTGAATTTGCACATCGTCGACATAGCCGTAATTGACGATCGAGACCCATTCGCCCGTGCATTGGAGCCACAACTCCACGACATCTTAGAAATAGTCCATAGCAGCGGCGGGCAAGCCCTGTTATGCACGACTTTCAGCCCTTACCCATTCGAACAGCCAGGATTCGCCCAGAAGGCCATCCGCCAGCTCAACCGTAACTTTTCAGAGGGAGCCGTGGCCGTCAAGATATACAAGACGATCGGCATGGAAATCAAGTCCAAATCGGGTAAGTATTTGATGCCGGATGATCCTGCCTTCGAACCCATCTACCGGGACATTGCAGCGCATAACAAGACAGTGATTGCTCATATCGCCGAACCTACTTCGTGCTGGCAGCCGCCCAATCCTGCAAGCCTTGACTATTCGTACTATAAAGAACATCCCGACGAGTATGCATACTTGCATCCGCAATGGCCATCGAAAGCCACCATTCTTCGGGCACGAGATCACATGTTGGAAGAGAACCCGAAGTTGCGTGTAGTGGGAGCACACCTCGGCAGCATGGAACTTAGCGTGGACGATATTGCAATGCACTTTGATCGTTATCCGAATTTCGCGGTGGATACTGCCGCCCGGGTTGGTTACCTGATGCTGCAGCCACGGGACAAGGTGAAAGCCTTCATGATTAAGTATCAGGATCACGTCCTCTATGGAACAGATTTAGAGCTATATCCGCAGGGGAACGTTGAACAGGCTATCAAACATTGGCAAAATACCTACGCCCAGGATTGGAAGTATTTCGCAACAGATGAAATCATCCGCTATCAAGGACATGATGTTCGGGGCCTTGCGCTGCCTCCAGCCGTGCTGCGCAAGTTGTATCACGATAATTCCATTAAATGGTTTCCGGGTATTTCGAGTTCCTCGAAAGCGGCGACACCGGCAAATATGCCGACAAAGGATTAGTGTTGCTCGTCCGTGATAATAGACCCGGCGGCCCTCACCACAATGTGGTTGTTTATTCGCATTCAATCTCCTGGAACGGCGAGATTAAAGGGAGTGGTTGATGAATCCTCTGCAGTCTAAGCTTGTCCGGTCGATGATATTCCTGCCGCTCGTTATCTTCGTGCTCACCGCACCCGCCGCTGTAGGTGGATTATCGCCGACGGTGACAGGGGAAGCGCCGCTGAGAGCCACCATCAACAAGACAGATGGATCCTACGCAATTGGAGCCGACGGGCTGTCAGAACCGGTATTGCAGGCGCAATTCGCAATTGAGGTGAATCATCGCTGGGTCTGTTCCCGCGATTATCCAAAACATGAAGTAAGTCAATCCGACGTCGCTGATGATTTGGGTTCGGCTCATAAGTGGACTGCGCGATGTTCCGGTCTGCGCGATGCACCGGATCTTACGCTGGTTCTGCGGGCCTATACCGCTCTTCCATTCGCGGATGTCCAGGTGATCGCCAATAATTCTGGTTCCCACGCTCTTGCAGTCCAGGCAATTCGGCCTGTCGCTGCGGATGGAAACAACATTTTTAATCTAGGTGGGAACAGCTCCTCTGACAGGATATATTCCGATGCTTTTAATTATGGGGTGTGGATTCTCGACTTGAAAGACGCTCCAAGTAGCATGCAACATGGGGTGAAATCTTCCGCTGTGAGCTCCGTGAAGGGCTTGGCAAAGAAGATCCCAGCGTTGTTTACCAGCGCGTCGATGGAACCAAATCTTGTGATCGCGGACTCCACAATCTTTGGTGCGACCACACTCTCTCCGATGTTTCCATTCACGAGTGCGAGTCTCTCAAACGCGCGGACAGTGCCGGAGCTTTGATGTGTCGGGAGTTCGCCACCACGTTGTAGCCGCGTTCGAAGAATGCCTGCACCACTCCAGCGCCGAGGGCGTGCTCAGAATTTCAGGTCTCTTTTCAGAAAAGTTTGGCACATCGCCGAAACGCTATGGATCTTCTCTTGTGTTTTCGGCTTACAGCGGACCTGACACATTGACTTGGAGCGACTCACCAACGACGTCAACAAGCTGATCTCTGAATATGAGGCTCAAATTGGGTACGGTGCCACAGCTCTCATCGTCGTCTCAGAATACGGAAGTACTCGTCGCATCCCTGGTGGTTCCATGCAGTCTGGACAAGGCGATGGAGTCCGGGACAAATGCCATACAGGGCCTTGGATAGGAATATGCCAGGAATAGCGTGATGGATGTGACCGACTACTTGGCGATAACCAGGCCAGCGCTTCCTCGAAACCAATTTGGCGGCGCGACGGCGCTCACCTTCTAGTTTAACGATTTAGTAAAGGAGATCAGCGAAGGTATACGAAGACCCACGGAGTTGGCGATTGGATGAACATCACAACAAAAAAGATTGACAGCTTCGCAAGAAAACGCTAAAAGTTCATATCGGACAGGAATGCGTAGGTATCTTTCCGAAATGATAAACAGTACAGGATCGATCCCAAATGCTGATTTGCCAGGAAAGATTTTCGGGATACGCGGACAACGCCACAAGCTTTTAAACGCACCAAAACAGTGACCGGAGCAAGTATCGTCTCCTCCACGATCCAACCCCTGGTCGGCGAACGGTCCGGGATTGAGTCCAGCGGAAGTCCTTAGGGCTGGATCTTTGTTTCTGGAGGTGGAACATGAGGAATGCAGGTCTCTTCATATCAGTTTGCCTGGCATTATGCATCGTTCGGATTGGCTACGCGCAAAGCACGAATTCCGGCGACATTCGCGGTTCTGTAACCGACGCCAGGGGAGCGTTGGTTCCGGGTGTCACGGTGACGGTGCTGAACGTCGCCACTGGAGTTTCCAAGACTTTTGCCACCAATCATGATGGCCTGTACGACACATCCTCCATCGTGACGGGAAATTATACGGTCACATTCACGAAGCAGGGCTTCCAGCAGCTCGTGCGCGGTCCGGTGACGATCCAGGTTGGCTTTACGACCGTCAACGCGCAGTTGAAGACCGGTTCCACGACACAGAAAGTGGTGGTCACTTCAAATGTGCCGCTGCTGAACACGGAGTCGGGGGAGCAGGAAACCACACTGGAATCGAAATCGATGGCGCAGTTGCCGAACGTGGGCACGGACTGGGAAAACTTCACCATCCTGCTTCCCGGCACTTCGGGCACTCCGTCCAGCGCAGACCGGCGGCCCCGACAATCCCGGCCAGTTTGTATCCGTGAATGGCAATCTTCCCTACAATGGCATGCTCGCCGACGGTTCGACGACCACGTTGCCTTCCAGCAGCAACTCCGATGTCTCCAACTTTGAGACCGTGGCCGAGGTCCAGATCAACACATCCAACTTCTCGGCCCAGTACGGCATCGGCGGCTACATCTACAACCAGATCAGCAAGGGCGGCACCGACCATTTCCATGGGGCGGTGTATGAGTATTTTCAGAACGACGCCCTGAACGCGAAAGGCTATGGGTTCGGCAATCCGGTTGTCGTCCCGGAATTCGCTATAACAACTTCGGCTTCGCGATCGGCGGTCCCATCCTGAAGAAGAAGATGTTCTTCTATTTCAATTTCGACAAGCTTTACGACACGCACGGAAACAGTGGATTGCTGACGGTGCCGACGCCAGGCGGAGCTCAATGGCGATTTCACCGGACAGCCGACGATCTACGATCCGACGACCCAGGTGGTCACGCAGACGCCGAATGGCCCGGTGGTCACCCGGACATCGTTCGCCGATGAGTATCACAACGGCAACAAGATTCCACCCGGATTGATCGATCCGGTTGCCAAGGCGATTGAGTCCTACTATCCCAAGCCGAATGTCGCCTGGCCAGGTGTTTCAGGGTACCGTCACCAACAACTACTACTACAGCGCGCCGCAAAGCAGCCCGGCCACAAAGTATTTTGGACGGCTGGATTAGGACATTACAACCGACAACAGACTGACCATATCGGACACCCAGCGCGACAGCCCGGCGGTTCACGAACGATTATCGGCATTTGTCCCATTTACTGCACCAACGTCGATACGGACAGCAACAACTCCCAGATCACCGATGTCTGGAACATCAGCCCCGAGACCATCAACGAAGCCCGAATCGGCTATACCGATCAGCTCAACTTCTATGTGGACCAGACCCTGAATAAGGGCTTTCCGGCGAAGCTGGGATGGCAATTTGCGAAGGCCGACGATTTTCCGACCATCAACATTTCGGGAAACTGCTGCAACAACGCGCTGGAACGAGCCTCGCGCCCGAAGTGAACGCCATCCAGAAGGAGCAGGTCTTCGATATGTCCGATGTCGTCACCATGATCCGGGGGCGGAACATCATTCACTTCGGCGGCGAGCTGCTGATCTACCGGACCGATGAAACGAGCTGGGGCAATATCAATTCCGGCACATTCACCTACACCGGCGCGTACACGCAATCCACGGTGGGCGACAGTTCCACTGGACTGGGGTACGCGGATTTCCTTCTGGGCCAGACACAGAGTTGGAGCGCGCAGGTTGTGCCGGAGTACGGACCGCGCGCGAAGAACCCGCAGATGTTCATCCAGGATGACATCAAGGTGCGTCCAAATCTGACCCTAAACCTGGGCGTGCGCTATCAGATTGAGACCGGATGGACGGACTCCAAGAACAACCTGGCCGCTTTCGATCCCGAGGTGATCAACCCGGCGACCGGCACCCCTGGCGCGATATGGTACGCGTCCACGCACGCCCATGGCCGCCGCTCGCTGCAGGCGAACGTGTACAGCACGGTGCTGCCGCGCTTCGGATTTTCCTGGCTGCCGAAACAGAACACGACTGTTCGCGGTGGCTTCGGCATCTTTGCCTATCGATGGAGCGGCGACGTCTACGGCGCTGGAGAGGGAGCCGCGCTGCAATCCGTCGGCAACTCAACCGATCAGACCAACGGAATCTATCCGGTGGTGCTGCTCGGTGGTACCGGCTCGAACCTGCCCTATGTTGGCCCAACCACCGATCCGGCGGCGCTGAACGGGCAAAGCGTGACGTATAACAAGTACCACACGCCCGGTCCCGGAGATTTACCAGTGGAACCTGGCCATCCAGCGCGAGTTGGGAACGAACATGGTGGCCCAGCTTGCCTATGTTGCCAGCCATGCGAAAAATCTTAGTTTCCCGGTCGACATCAACCAGGTACCGGAGGATAAGCTTGGACCGAACGACAGTCCTGCGTTTCTGCCGTATCCGGTCTATCAGGCCATCACCGGAGATACGTTTAACGCCATCTCCAACTACAACTCGCTGCAGGCGTCTATCGACAAGCGCTTCACGTCAGGACTTAGCTTCAATTTCAATTACGTCTGGTCGCATTTTCATGGACGACCAGGATTCCTCCGCGTACGGCGGTTCGGCCGGGACCCAGAGCGTGCAAAGATCCTACGATCCGGCGGCGAGCTATGGAGCTTCCAACTACGATGTCCGCAATGCGTTCAAGGGGAGAATCGTCTACGAGTTGCCGTTTGGCCACGACAGAATGTTCCTGAACAAAAGGCGGCTGCTTGATCTTGTCGCCGGCGGCTGGCAGGTTTCCGGTACGTTGGTTCTTTCCAGTGGATTTCCATTTACGCCCATCATCAGCGGAAGCAACAACTCCTTTTCCCAGGCGGGGGATTGGTACCCGAATCAGGTCGGAAACCCAATACTCCAGAATCACTCCATCGACGAATGGTACAACCCCTCGGCGTATACGCTTCCGGCGCCCGGAACGTTCGGCGATATGAGACGGAACAGCGTCTATGGGCCGGGGCTTCAGGTCGTCAATTTTTCAGCTGGCAAGACATTTTTGATCCACGATGGACTCAACCTGGAAATTCGTGCCGATACGACCAACGCGTTCAACCATTCGAACTTCGGTTTGCCGAACACAGGCCTGTCTGCGGTCGGGCCGTCGAACGATCCCTTCCAGGGCTCGGACACAAGCATCACCACGCTGGTAGGCGGCGGCCGGACGATGCAGCTCAATGGACGATTGACGTTCTAGCCGCGAGATGCTCCGAACGGATGGCATGCCATCCGTTCGGAAGCGGCCTGAACCAAACGCAAAAGGCTGGCGTGCTCCTGATTCTTTCGCGCTGAACGTGGTGGACCGGCCGGCAATGCTCGGTCTTTTCAAAACACAAGCTATCGCTGGCGGATGAATCCGCCAGCGTTCTTTGGGGTGCACCATGGCGCTGCGGAAGAAACTTGAATTTGCTGGATCTGCCTGGGGATTGGCATTTTGTGCTCCGCTGCCGCTTCGGCGTCGGCGCAAACGGTCGTGGTGGATGCCACCCCTTCGCATATCGCCAATACCTTCAGCCCGATGCAAGCCCTGGGCGCTGGAGTGGACAGGTTGCGAGCGGGCGAAGGCGCGCCCAAAATTCCCCGCCAGGACATTACGAAAGAAGAGGTCGAGCAAAATACCGACAAGCTGCATGTCCGGGCCGGTGCTGAAAGCGATTCTTGGCGCGGGATGGCAACCGGTAACGTATCGGCAGAACACGGAGCTGCAGATCGAGGCATGGCACTGGAACCCGCAGGGAACCTGGAGCAATCAACAAAAGCAGGAAGGCTATTTTACCGGCAGCGCGGAACTGGGCGAGATGATTCACCATTCCTGGGCCTATCCGCTGCCGCACCGCGGCGATACCGAAGGCGACGGCGATGGCTGGTCTCGCCTGACGGACGGTAACCTCAACAGCTATTGGAAGAGCGATCCTTACCTGACGCAAGCGCTTCACCGGCGAAAATGATGCAAAGCATCCGCAGTGGGTGCTGATCGACCTGGGCAGGAAAGTCGATATCAACGCCATTCGCATCGCGTGGGCCAACCCGTATGCGCAGAACTATGCGGTCCAGTTCTGGACCGGCGAGCTAGAACCTTTTTACGAAGGCGTCACCAAAGGATCATGGCAGACATTTCCCAAGGGCTCCGTCGAGAACGGCAAAGGCGGAACGGCGACGCTGAAGGTGGTGGACTGGAATATTCCGGTGCAATATCTCCGCATCTGGATGACGAAGTCCTCCAACACCTGCGACACGCATGGTTCCGCGGACAAGCGCAATTGCGTCGGCTATGCGATCAATGAAGTGTATGCCGGAACAATTTCGCCGGATGGGCAGTTTACCGATGTCATTCAGCATCTGCCGAGCCGCCAGCAGACCGTCACCTGGGCCTCCTCCACCGATCCGTGGCACGCGCCATCCGATCTCGACGTGACCAAGGGCGACCAGCCCGGATTCGATTTCTTCTTCCACAGCGGGATTACCCGCGGATTGCCGGCGATCGTGCCGATTGCGATGCTGTATAACACTCCGGAGGACGCGGCCAACGAAATTGCCTATCTGTATAAGAGGCATTATCCGGTATCGCGGATCGAGATGGGCGAAGAGGCCGATGGGCAGCGGATGCTTCCTGAGGACTACGCCGCTTTATACCTGCAATTTGCCACCGCCATTCACCGGCTGGTGCCGAGCGCCAAACTGGGCGGACCGTCGTTTGAAGGAACGCAGGAAGATGTGCAGGTGTGGCCGGATGCGCAAGGCAGGGTATCTTTTCTCGGCCGCTTTCTGGATTACTTGAAAGCCCATGGAAGGATGAACGATTTCACCTTCTTTTCCTTCGAGCATTATCCGCCGGTCCGCTCATGGGACGACCTGTACAAGGAGCCGGAGAGGGTCAGCCACATCGTTCAGGTCTGGAAAGACGATGGTTTGCCGGCGAACGTTCCATATTTCATGACGGAAGGCAACATGTGGGGTTTTGAATCGACCCCGAACATCGCGAAAGGACTCTGGCTGGCGGACTATGTCGGCTCGATCATGACGGCTGGCGCCAGCGGCACCTTCTACTTCCACTACATTCCCACGCCGGGGCGGCCCGGACCATTTCTGATGGTCAATAGGAATTACCAGGTGGTTGGATATCCGTCGCAGTATATTGCCACGCAGATGATTACCCAGGACTGGGTTGAACCTGTCGACCAGCCGCATCGGCTATTCCGGGCCGCGAGCGATATAACGGATGCCGCGGGCAACGTGCTGGTAACTGCCTATCCGGTCGAACGGCCGGATGGCAAATGGGCTGTGATGATCGTCAACAAAGACCACGACTATGACCACGCGGTAAAGGTCAAATTTCAAGATGCGGCAAACAACAGCTACCGATTCTTCTCCGGCCCGGTCGATCAGATCACCTTCGGCGCAGCCCAGTTCCACTGGTACGCGGACCAGCAAACTGGCCCCATGGGACACGTCGATCCCGACGGGCCGCCGGTGCGCTCAACCGTGAACGCCGCCGCGGACACGGTCTTTCAGCTTCCCAGGGCATCGATCACAGTGGTTCGTGGCAACATAATTGGCGACCATCAATAAAAAAATAGTTACTCCAGCCAAGGGGGGCCTCGCATATCTCGGGCAGCGTGGTTCGACAAATCGTCACTCAGGATCCTTTCATTGACTACACCTTGCCGGACCAATGGGTGCATAGGAGAAGTTGACGTCTTTCGACATATTTTCTAGGCGCTCCTACCGATATGCGCGGCAAGCTTGGCTTTCGGACAAGCCTTTTCCATCAGATTCGGCCCGGCCGATTTCGCGTAGTGCCTGGATGCGAGTGGGCGGCGGCGAGAGCGGCTTTGCCACGCCCGATCCGGCGGATCCGAAAATCGTTTGGCCGAGTGGGTCCGATTCCGGCAGCGGGGGCGGCATTGTGACTGTCCTGGATATACATAACCGACAGGTGCATGAAGTGGAAGTGCAGCCCGTAGATACCGCGCGTGCCACTGCGAGCGAAGTCAAATACCGCTTCAACTGGGAATTCCCAATCACGATTTCGCCCGCACGATCATATAAGGTATACGTGGGCAGCCAATCTGTCATGGCTACTAACAACCAGGGAAACAGTTGGAAGGTCATCAGCCCCGATCTGACGCGGAACGATCATAGTAATCAAGGTTTTTCCGGTGGCCTCTCGGCAGATGACCTCGGCGTGGAATATGAAGACGTGGTGTTTGCAATCCCCGAATCGCCCAGGCGTCATCTGAGCTGGCATCAATGATGGGCTTGTACAACTTACGCGTGACGGCGGCAAGACCTGGACCAACGTCACTGCCAACATTCCTGAACTCCCGGGAATGTGGCACGATTTCCAGCATTGAAGCTTTCCGGTACGACACGGGAACTGCGTATATCACTGTGGATCTGCACCAGATGAACAACCGATCCATTTGTCTATAGGACAAACAATTACGGCAAGACTTGGACCAAGATACTCACGGGATTCCTACCAGCATATTGAGCTACGCGCACTGTATCCGCCAGGACCCGGTGCGCAAAGGCCTGCCGTTCGTGGGAACGGAGAACGCGGTCTATGTTTCGTTCGATGATGGACAGAACTGGCAACCACTGCAATCGAACCTGCCGCACATACCCGCCAAGTGGATCGCGATCCAGGAACATCTCCATCACCTCGTGCTGGCGACTTACGGTCGGCGGATCTAGATTCTCGACTGACAGCGGTTGCCGAAATTCCAAGTGAAGAGTCGTCGATCCCAACTATTTTGGCACCGCTGCGGTTTCTAGTCGGCCACCTCGAATCCATTTCAGGATTGTTTGATATTGCCAGCTTGATTCATTTCCATGCCAGCGCTGGCCGCCGTTGTGCGTAGCCAGATAATCGCCGACGTTACCTGCGCTGTCGGTGGGTCTGGTGGGTTTGATCAGGACCAGGCTCCGCGTCGGATTGTTGATGTCCACAACGTGCATCGCGTACCTGTAGTTCTCTTCGCTGTCTTGTGGCGAGAATACGCCGACGGCATTGGGCGGACGTAATTTGAAGATCACATGACTGGCATGGCAAAACACACAGGCTTTGCCGTCCGGTCCGGTCGTGGCCAGGATGGGTTCGATTTTGGTTACGAAGTAGTTAAAATCTAGTACGGAGCCGGGCTGAACGTCTTTCAGTGCCTCGCTGAGCTTTTTTCCTTGAAGTACGTTCGTGGCGATCAGCTTCAGGCGCGGATTGCTGGAATTCTGCAGTTGCTCCATGGCTGCGTGGAAGTCCGGCCGTTGCTCAACATTTTTTACCTGGCGTAACACGTCGAGCGACGCGGCGCGTACGTTGCTGTCTGGGTTGTGCAGGCTTGCCAGCACTGTGTCGAGCACGATGGGATTGTCCACGAGATCAGGACCCTTCACCGAGACAAGGTTCTTGCTTAGAAAGTATTTTTGATCCTGCGACACGGCGCCACCCGCAACACCCAAATGTCTGCTCATGAATTTCGGATCGCCCACTTCCTCCATCAAGATCGTGAGCCCGGAGGTGTTCAGGTTTGCAAAATCCGTCTTCACGAGGGCAGCAGTTTGGGGGTCACTGAGGAAATGTTCCAGGGAAATCTGCACCGCGGCGCGCTGTATGTCTGGATTCTGATCATTCAGACCTGCCAGAACCTGCCTCTGCAAATCCGGCTCCTGCATGAGGGTTTTGAATGATGATGCGGCGCTAAGTACCTGTGCGTAATTTGCAGGCCGCGGCTGCTTTTCGAGCAGGGAACGCAAGGAGTCCATAACCGGCGCCTGCTGTCCCCAGGGAGAATCGTTGGGCAGCGCTGCGAGAAGGGGAAGCACTACCGCCTGGCTGTCAGGATTTTGGTGCTTGAGTATCTCGACGACTTTGCTTACAAGTGTGGGATCCGGTGCAGCCGGAGTATCGAGATTCAGTATTCCACGTTGGCCATCCTGGTAAACGTAACGGACTGTCTGCCGCACCTGCGGGCTGTGATCTTCCGACAAATTAAGCGCCGCAAGGGTGAACCGTTCGTCGCCGGCTTCACTCAGCGTGCTTCCGGCCTTCAGGACTTCAATTTTCATCGAATCATCGGCGCCTTGGAGGCAAGCCAACAATGCGTTCTCCAATTCCGGCCCTGAACTCTTAAAGAAGTGGATCAGATCGCTGTCGTTGCCGACTCGAGTCTGGAAGAAGCCGTTGTGAACATCGTATTTGAAGTCGACAGCCTCACGATACGGCGGGTACTCATAGCCGGGACGATGCAGGTCGGGCACGCCGCTGACATATTTCGTGAGAACCGCAGGAAGACCAACTGCAACAGTGTTCGCCTTCAGAGGAGGCAGTGCATAGTGGCGAATGTGAAAATCCCACAGTGCATTGAGGATGGCCTCGCGACCGAGAGGCGTTCCCTCGCGCAGCACCTTGGCAAGCACCTGGGCCTGGTCACGCACTGCCGCTTCGTAGCCTTTACCGATTCGCTCCTTATCCTCGTCCTGAGAACTCGCTCGCACCCAGGCGGTGAGGTATCCGGTGTTCTCGTCGAGCAGGTCGTAGACACTTTCCTGGAGCCCTCGCCGAACCATAGGGTTCTGCTCGGTGTTGAGACGTGTCGCCAATCCCTCCAGAGTGCTGCGACGCACGTCCGGTTTGTCCACCTGCCAGTAGTACCAACGCCATAAACCAGACGCGGCTTCGAACCTGACGAACGGAACGGGGTCGTTAAGATCGTGCTCAAGAGCCGCCAGCAAGTCCCGATCGCCGGTCAAGTTTTTAAAATGCTGGTTAAAAACGCGTGCGGCACCCCAACGAGTGCGTGCATCGGGCGATGCAAGAGCAGCAGCCAGCATTTTGCGTCCTTCGGGGGCAACTTTCTGCCGACGCGATAACACCATGCGGATTGCATATGCCGAGCTGATCTGCACCATCTTGGTTGGATCGCCGAGCCCCTGAATCAGAACAGGCATTGCACCAGGATCAGCCATGTGTCCGAGTGCACGGACCGCGGCTTCTCGCGCCAGAGGCTGATCGCTCTTCACGACCAACTGCCGGATCTGCCGCAGGACCGGCTCAGGAGCAAGATCCCAGTATTGATCCAGCTGCGCGAGAAGCAACGGCAGATTGTTCTTCGCGAGCTCGGTGGGTGGTGTGGGGTACGCCGCATCCCAGTTCTTTTCTTTGGTGGTTCCGGGGTAGAGCGTTGCCAGAGACATCACGGCAAACTGAGTAGCGCGGAACGGCGTGTTAAAGCCTTGATAGACAGGATCGCCTTCCCAACTGCCTTCCGGTCGCTGGGCGGCCATCATCGCTTTGACGGCGCGCGCCAGATGTTCGTCAGTCTCAGGACGCCGACCTGCCTGGGCCAAGGCTAATACCGAGTTATAGGAGATAAAATCCGCAGGCTTGGCTTTCTTGTCAAAGGGGTAGGGCCACCCGCCTTCGGGAGTTTCGTAGCTGTAGAGCTGGTCGATCAGCTTATTGATTTGTGCGGTGTATTTGGCACGGTTCACGGTCGACAGGAACTGGATCTTCCAGTTCAAATCGATCATGTTCACGGGCTCATAAGCGATGGCCAGGTGTTCTACATTGTCGCGCTCAGTCAGCCACTCCGGATTGTGTGTCTGGTTGTAAACCAGGTTGAAGGTCTTCCAGCTCTGCGTGGCGATCTCGAACGGGCTAACGTCCGGTTCGCAGCCGTCGGTCTCGTTGCCAGGCATGGTAGTCACGCCTTTGTAGTGGATCTTCAGGAACTCGGCGTACGGTACATCGAAGTGCGCCCGCGGCGGGTCATGCGTAACATTCTGCTCGTATGCACTCGTAATTACGGGCAACCGGCTCGCCACCGTGCGGGCGGAATAAATCACGCGCACCCAATTAGTATTTGCCTCTCCATATAAAGGCCTCGCGTTGTTGTAAATGCGATCGGTCAAGAATTCTAAGGCCGAGCGCTGCGTGGGAGCATAGCCTTTTTGCACGGCAGTCAGATAGCCACGCGTGGTGAACTGCGCGGGATGGCAGGCGATGCAGAGTTGAGTTTCGGAGTGCTGCATCGTGGTACGCAGGGAAACCGCGCCACGGCGCGGCGTGTTCGATAGCCACGAGTCGCCCATGTTGACGAGGAAATCCATGCCGGTGCGCACAGCCTGGTGAGGATCAGAATAAGGCGGCACAGGGAACGCATAGGTGTGCAGTTGATAGGCTGGGTGGTTGCTGTCCACGCGCACGTAGTACTCCTGACCGGGCTGGAGGATGCGTGTGCGGAACTTGTAGAGTCCGGGATAATTCTGCGTCGCTTCAATCTGATAAACAAACTCTCCGGTATTAAACGGAAGAACATCCGGCTGTCCGGCGGCATCTTTGCCGAGCTCGAAAATGTCCACGTCGAGAGGGACATCGCGATCCGTGACATTCAACACGAAGTAGACCAGTCGTGGCTTCTTTTCATGAAAGGTAAATTTGAACCACTGAAAACCTTTGAGCATAGCCGCATAGGCATCTTCGCTTTTGGATGGAGCGTAGGGCCTTTCGTCGTCGCTGCCATAAATGGTCTGCCCAAGTTCGAAGGGCTGGGCATTTTTCCAGGAATCGTTGGGCGCCGCGGCAATGACACCCGGCTGTATGTCAGAGACATTGCTCGCTACAGGAGTTGTGGCCTGCAGGATCTTGCGCAGCCTGGCGCTGATTTCCGGCACATGGACCGTCGAAGCGGCGGACAGACTCACGGTGACCGGGCCTGCACCTCGCGGCCGGAAAGTTAGATAGAAATCGAGGTCTGCCGTGTGCAGCCATTTGGATTTAATCTCTCCATGAGCGTCTTTCACTGTGGCCAGCACGGCGTCACTCCCTTGCAGCTGCACAGGATCCTGCACCGATAGCGTCAGGGCATAGAGCGCGTCCGGGCGTGCTTCACCCAACTTGATCTCGCGGACAGCGGGTGGCGCAGTTTGGTCAGCGTGGACGAATCGACCAATGTGAAGGAGTGAGGCAATGATCAATGCAAAGACTGACAGCGGAATGAATCCCCAACGCAGATTCTTCCACCTTCTCGACGCTATGCCCATATTTCAAACCTCCCATGTGGTTCCATGCCTTGGCGCCGGTTCGCCTATTTCTGGAATTTACCTCGTAAGTCCCAACAGCCCCACACTATATACCCATTGATGCATCCCGCCACACTACTTTTCTTTGGGTGGGCGCAAGATCGGCCACAGAGTACTGTTTGCCGGTTTCACATAAATCTTCAGGCTGAAGGGATTTTCTCGAAAGCAACTGCACGATCTTCTCTCGTCCGGACCGATGCAGACGCTCTCGGCAGCGTTCGGAATCTTCGAAGGAGAAGACCTGCGCGCGCGCAGAGATTCCCACCCGACCGCGGCTATTGGGCAAAGAAGCAAGCGGAAAAGACGACACGGCCAGTCCCGTTTCCTCAAATGCGAATTTAACGTACTTTAAAGGAACACTCTCCTTTAAGCTCTGAAAATCCCGCTTTCGAAAGTTCCGCACCCACTAATTTCACATCTTCACATCTAGAGTTAATCGAAATCCACCGGGTCGATTTCAACGAACACGTGCCGGGATTTCACGACGAACTCCGCCCGCACCCATTAAGACGAGCGAACGCTGAGCAAAGGGTGAATAAACGAGAAGCGCCGTGCACGATAGCGCCAGTCCGAAATTGATGTGGTGCAACAGCAGGAAGGGCGAGAGCGACCATAGCTCATCGAACGGCAACAAAATTGGCCAGATTTTGAGAATTTTTTCGCGTGCTCTGGGCGCATGGAAGAGTACAGCGGAGAGTACGAACGCGCGTACTGGAATCAAAATTCCTGCAGTGACGATGATGATAATGAGTACCCAAGCTGGCTTCGGCAGTGTTGAAAGAAGATTCTCAATTTCCGCAAGATTTGCCAGTGCTCCAACGTAAAAGCCTATGTACATCAATTGCAGCAGGGCGAAAAACGTCTGCACCATCGGATACGGGGCTTTCGGGAGTTCCTGCGGGGAGGCCAAAATCCAGCTAATATCTGGGGCCGCAAGCTCCGTTGGAACTGCCGTTTCTACTCTCGCTATCGTGGACTGGGACTCGGGCGGTTGGCGTGACGCATTTTCACTACCGAGGGAGATTTGTTCCACAGAAGCCAAGAAACGGTAGCCGCGGCGGGCCAAAGTCTCAACGAATCTCGGATTGCTCGCCGTATCCCCAAGGGCTTCGCGGATGCGATTGACCGCTGAGTTCACGCCGTGTTCGGAATCGACGAAAGTTCCTTCGGGCCACAGTTCTTGGGAGATTTGCTCTCGTGTGAGCACTTTACCCGGTCGCTCCAGGAGCATGATCAGAACTTGGAACGGCTGCGCATTTAGCTTAATGCGAACCCCCTGCCTGCGAAGCTCTCGCGTGGAAGCGTCTGCTTCGAATGTTCCGAAGCGGTAGCGCTGGGCTGGCCCTGGTTCCGTCATCTCTGATGTCGAGTGTATCTGATCGCGAGTTCAATCCAGGAATGTTGCGCAATGTATAACTTTTCAGAAACCCAATTGCAGCAATTACTTGCAGCGTGAGGAACAATCTACAACTATATGAGATTTCATGCATTGCTTCTGAAGCCGGGATGAAGCAAAGTGCAGATCATGACGCAATGCCGATTTTCAGATTGCCGAGCATTCCCCGTTATTTGCGGGCTATTGATCTTTGTGGCCGCTCCCTGCGTTTTAGCAGAACCCGCACCTGCGGCCATTTCAGCCTTCAACTCGTATGTCAATGCGGTTGAGGCGCGTCTCACCCAGCAGCATCGGTCTAAAAGTGCCTTTCTTACTCCCGTAGTTTCAGCTCCACAAAACGAGATAGGCCTGCGCCGGGGAGAGATAATCGTCGAACAACTCACACCTTCCGCCGGTATCGCGTTGCCCGGGGCCCTGCTGCACCACTGGCGCGCTACTGGGTTTGCTCCCGGAGCCACAGCTGCTGCTTTTGAGCGGCTGCTGAAGGATTTCAACACCTACCCCGAGGTTTTTTCTCCGCAAGTGCTTCAGGCAAGGGTACTTACCCGAAATGGTGACAGTCTCCAGGCATGGATGCAAGTACGCCAGCAGCACGTCATTATCGTGGCAATGGATACGACCTACGATGTCACCTTCGGACGACTCGACGCGCAACAGGGATACAGCATCTCGCGAAGCACGCAGATCGCCGAGTTGAACTCTGGATTACATCCGTTGAGTTCCAGCCATGAGCATGGTTTTCTGTGGCGGCAAAATACCTATTGGAGTTATGAGGAGCGAGATGGCGGACTCTACATACAAATCGAGTCGATCTCGCTGACGCGATCCATCCCAGCAGGCCTTGGATGGGCGGTTGGGCCGTTCGTGGAAAGCGTTCCGCGCGAATCGCTGGAATTTACAGTGCGCTCTGCCTGCGACGCGCTTCGCAAATCGGCGGATGACGCGCTGAATGAGGGAGCGAAAAACAGCCGTGGGGAAGGACGGACTAGATAGTGAGTACGAACTCCTTCATAACGAACAATGCACCGGAATTTAGAACGGCGCACCGGGTAAATCAGGCGCTCACAGCTTCCCTTGAAAAGCGGGCCTTGCAGTGCATGGCCGAGCATGCGCCGGCCTGGGTCAGCTCGGATCAGCTCACCCTGCTGGGTCTGAGCGCGCAGGTTGGGGCTGGGTTTTGTTATGCATGGTCGCGCTATAACCGACACGCTCTGATTCTGGTAATCGTGTGCGTTGTGCTCAACTGGGTGGGAGACAGCCTAGATGGGACTCTAGCGCGAGTGCGCAGGCAACTACGTCCGCGCTACGGATTTTACGTCGATCACATGGTGGACATCTTTGGATCCGCAGCGCTGATGTGTGGACTTGGCTACTCCGGGATGCTGCATTGGCAGACGGCAATTGCGATGCTGATCGCATTTCTACTGCTATCGAGCGAAAGCTATCTTGCCACATATACCTTGTCACGTTTTGAACTTTCGCAAGGCATCTTCGGCCCGACCGAAATTCGCATTCTATTGATTACCGGCACTGCGGCAATCCTGCACAATCCGTATGCCACGCTGTTCGGGTATAAAATTCTACTATTTGATTTGGGAGGAACCATCGCAGCGGTCAGCATGTTTGTGATGGCGGTAAACGTTACCATTCGCCACACGGCGCAGCTCTATCGGCAGGAACCGTTGCCCTGAATTACTTTTGTCCGCTGGTGGAAGTTCAATCTAGTATTAGCGACAGTTTGTGTGGAAGATTTACCCGTGCCAATAGCTCATCCCATGATGCGAACAATTCGGTGATTAAAAAGAAATAAAAGCTGCCGGAGAGTACGTTTGACACCTCGATGATCCGACAGACGTATTTAGAAGTCGCTTATTCGCCGAGGTTGAAATTGACGTAGTTATTACAAGATTATTTAAATTCTGCAAAGCCTGTTGTCAAGGTTAAGTACGCAAGCGTCGCCAGCCTCGGTAGATTCCTGCTTGTAGGGTCGTGAGGAGCCAATGCACTCTCAAATACGTTCTGAATATCAGGACGTGGGCGGCGTATTTACTTACAAGAGCAGCGCTTCTTGCGATGCGGAAAGATTAAACGAGCAATGCCCTGGCTGCTCTCAAACCAGAAGCTGTATCCTTTATGTAAGACACAGCGCTCCAATTAGTCGAGCCAGAGTTCAAGGGTCCCATGCAACATATAGATGAATTCCTCTCCGGCGTGATAGTATGCCCAGTCGCTCCCGGTTTCCGGAGGGAGGCGGAACAACATGGATTGCAGCATTATTAGTGCCGGTGGAAAGCAGCTCCATTGCAATGCCTGATTCCGTTTGGAAGGTCTGCTATCTAATCGATCGCGAGTTCTTGTTGCCTTTCGTCGATTGGGTCAACCAGTTGTAGGACGTGCGGAATCGGTACGCGACGGCTCACAAATTGCCCAACCATGAAGGTAAGTTTGACTGGCAGGACACAAGGACTCTCCATAGCCGGTCGTCGAACCGCGGGTAATAAGTTAACTGTCCAAGGGAACAGAATCCACAAATATCTAAGGAGATTTTCTTTGTCAGATAGACATCTTCCAAGTCGCAGGGGATTCCTGCGTAGTGCCGTAGCTTCGGCCATGTTAACCCCTGCGCTAGTAGGGCTGGGACAGACGGCCATGTCCAATGACCGTGAAACGGTGATGGGTGGGCCGGATGCGATGGTGCTCGGGCGGATCACGCTGGATCGCGAAGTGGCCGATCAGGATGGCGTACTGAGTGGAACGCTAAGTTTCCTACGTACCGTATCGGGGTCGGTCGAAGCCCGATGGATGGACAGCTTCGGGCGCGTGGCCGGGGAACAGAAGCTCTCATTGACGGGGCCATCCTCGGTGGCGCTCCCGTTTTCGTTCAATATGCGCGCCGGGCTGACTTACGTGAATTGGATTCGAGTCATAGTGAATGGCGTCCCACAAGTGGCGACGGCAAAATTCATGTTATCTCCCGCACATACGCCATGGGATGACTTTCACACGATTAGTTGGGCACATTATCCAGACGGGTTCTACGATCAGTTGCGCGCCGCAGGCGTGGACGCAACTATCGCATACACCAAGGAAAACAGTGATCCTGTTCTGGACAATAATTTTAAGTTCTATGTGGAACAAATGGCGTGGGAAATCTTCTCGATTTACATCAAAAACGAGAATGAGTGGAGGACTCTACTTACAAAAGTGAGCCAGAACCGAGAGAACCTGGATTTATGGATCCGAACTCCTTGTGTGAACGACCCGAAAACCACCGAATATCTTCGCAAATATCTGACGCAATATGTCCGCGCACACCGACTTTTCCGTCCGCTGTTTTACAACATAGCCGATGAATTGGGACAAGGTTCGCAAATCCATCCAAACGATTTTTGCCATTCCAAATACTGTACGGAAAAATACTCCGAATATCTTCACCATAGGACCGGTACCCATCAATGGGACAGTGCGCATCTGTATCCACGCCCGGACTGGGACAAAGCGGACACGATTCTTGCGGGTACAACCACGGACAAGGCATTTGAAGCTGTGGCTCTGGCAAGCATTTCCCGCAGGTATAGAACAATCGGGCAATTCAATCAGGAGTGGGGCACCGGCTTCCCAATGCCGAGGGGGAATAGCGTCCCTACGAGGGACGGCTGGAACCCCATTTTGACCGTGGCGCGTGAATCTCTTTCCGTCCCTGTACTCGATGATGCCTCGCTTGAAAAAGCAATGGGCCCGCTCGATCGGGCGAACGCGCGTTGGGGCAGCGTGGGTGCCTGGAATGTGCCAAACGAGCCGACGAAGTTTCAGAACTGGGGTCAGGTAATCGCCTTCATCAAACGGTTCTACAAGGAACTGGGTCAGGTTACCTCGACCCGCGGATGGGATGTGAGCGCGTGGTGTAATTTCCGCAACTTCATGGACGAGACATTTGCAGACAGCGTAAAACGCGCTGCGGATATTTGCAAAGCCGAAGACCCGTATGCGTTATGCGGCACCGAAGGCGGACAATCTCCCTTCGCCTTTGGTTGGTACAACTATGAGCAGGTCGTTCGGGTTGTGGATGTTATCGAGCCCTACAACAGCGCTAATAACGTGGAAGTGGTCCGTTCGCTGAAACCCTCGATAATAATGATGTCAACCCACACATTCAACGCCAAGCCGGGCCAACCGCTGATGGCGAAGGAACACATTGAGCAAAAGCGGACGATTCGCCCAATCTGGTGGGGACTTTTCCATTCTCACAACGCGGCTCTGGTGTGGGATGCGAACTTGCCCACGATCAAGTTCGTTGACCAGAACACCGGGAAGCTCACGACTTCCGCCGAGGCTGCCTTCCCTATTTTTCATGAGCTGCGTGGCGGCATCGGGAAGCTGATCATTAACTCCCAGCGGAAACACGATGGGATCGCAATCCACTATTCGCAGCCTTCGATTCAGATCCACTGGCTGCTGGAGAATCTAAAACATGCGCGTGAATGGATGCTCAAGAGTGGCGGAGATGAGTGATAGCCTTTGCATTGCGGTTCGAAACAGCTGGACCAAGCTTATTGAGGACCTGGCGCTGCAATACAACTTTGTAGGCACAAACCAGATCGAAACCGGCGGGCTGAGTTCCGGAGAATACAAGGTCTTCATCATGCCGGAATCTGTTGCTGTCAGTCCGAAAGAAGCGGCGGAGATTCGGGCCTTTGTGCAGAACGGCGGAACACTGATTGCAGACTGGCGTGCCTCCGACATGAATGCGAGCGGTCAAGACATGGGCAACGGACAGTTGGATGATGTTTTTGGAATCAGCCACGGCCCTGCGCGAAACACCGCCAAAATTATTCAAGGCGTAAGCGACGATAGGTCATTGCATTTGGAAGGAAAGCAACTGCACGAATTACGCGCTGGAGATGCAACGGTTGTGACCGCAGGCGGCAAGCCGCTGGCAAGGAGCGGCGATGTGCCGCTTGTCATTGTGAATCAGTTCGGTTTCGGACGCGCCATCTTCCTAAACTTGGAAATAGCGGATTATGGGTATCTTCGTCTCCGGCCTGGCTCCAATTCCAGCCTTCCCGAGATCCTCGAGGACATCCTCGCATGGGCGGACGTTAAGCCGCAGGTCCGCGTACTGGGAGCGGACGGAAAGCGCCTGCCAGGAACGGAGATTGTGAGGTTCTCTAACGGAAATTGCGAACAGGTAGGTATCTTCAGAAATCCACAATTCGACAATAGCGGATGGGCCGCCTATCCTAAGCTGCTGTCCGAGGATAGTTCCGCGCCTGTTCTTGATCCGGCATTGATCGAAGATATCGATAATTCGCTGCTCGAGAAGGAAGAGGAAGTCACGATCGAGTGGACGGAAGAGGGTCAAACCTATGATGTGCGGGGCCGTAAGGATCTGGGCAAGGTCCGCACGCTGAAGGCTGTCCTGAATCCGTGGGAACCATTGGTCTACACCCGCTCTTCGCAACCGCTGTCCGCATTACGCGTAGGGATTACCGGCGCGCGGGCAGGAGAGATGGTGGAAACAATTCTTACGGATGACGGTTCTGGCCCAGAGGGCGCTTTCCGGGTGATCCATCTCGAATTCGAAACACCATCGGGGGAACTCTACGATCTATATGCCCGCAACGCGTTGATGAAAGTGACGCCGCACATCGAACGCATTCCATTTGCCCTGAACGACCGAAAAGGAAATTGGAAAGTGATTGCGCATGATTTGGTTACGGGACAGGTGGTCGAGTCTTCCTTCGTACTTGCATGAACCAAGGGAACTCGAGGAGGGAACCACACATGTGTAAGCGGGCAGCATTCCGGGCAAGCGGTATCTGGTCTAAATGTTTGGTAACAGAACAGATGTGGAAAAATCAGTTGTTCGAGCAAAAGACGCAACGCTTGCCGAAAGTCGACTGGCCAAATGTTCATTTGCTAGCCGACTGGAAAAATCCCGTGACTCGAAAATAGCCGCGCTCAAAGCGTCACTGGGACCTTTTCCGGAGCGTACACCGCTTCGCACGTCTGTGATCCGAAGACTTGATTTACTCTGTGCCGCGGCTGTGACTTGGCGCAGATCAGCCAGGTCCGCTCGCTGGCACGCGCTCAGCAACTCTTCAGGTGAATCGAGGAGCGCTCGATCCGAGCATAGGCTAATAGTTCAATCTCGTGTACCGGTAGGCGAGGGAATTGGAGTGGCTGCTGATCGCGGTACGTGGTCTCTAGCGCTCGAAACCTACCATTGATTAAAAGAATGCGCAAGTAAAGGACCCCCCATTCGATGATCTTCTTGACCGCACCGAGGCTGCTTGCGCGAGCCGGGGGCATGAAGTCGTACCATACTAGGAACTTGAGATCATTTGGCTTCGATCTTTTTGGCGCAATGAAATTCCCGGGTACGACCTGGGGAAACCGCCCGCAAAAGGGCGCTAGGAAATCCGATCGACCTTTTGAACGGCACCCGGGATGACGCCTATGCGCATACCCATGCAATCTTGTACTACACCGATTTTGGAAACTGGCAGAAGCCACTGCCCCGCCCTACCGAAGAGTTCCTCGGCGAATCAGCGGCTGTGCTTGCCCACGCCCTGATCATCGAAGGCTACGACCTTGCTGCCGAGGTGCTCATGGCTTGGCCACTCACGTCCTCCGTTTGGAGTCCTGCGGTCGCATTCGGGTTTCGGGTCCTCGCCTCTCTCGAGGACAAGGTCGGGTTTCTTCCGGCTGGACCATCGGCTTCAAAGCGGCTACTGGAGCTGACGGGCGACGAACGAACAAAATACGCCTTGGCGTCTTCTAACCACACTGCATATGTAATGGGAATGCTTTGCGCGTTGTCTCTGAAGCCAGGAATGGCCTCACCATTCGAAATTGCAGGCCCGCCATTTTCGGTGACGCTAATAGAGGGCCTGCAAGCGTCCATCTCTAGAAACGGCGCTCACTGGGAACGCGTATTCCAATCTTTAAACCCGAATGAGCAGGCTGCACTTGGACAATTCTTGCTTGATGTCGCAATTATTCAAAGCAGCCGTCAGGGCGAGTTTGCCCAAATGGTTCGCTTGCTGGAAACAGCCATTCAAAATGGAAGGGAGACACAACTCTTTGCGCACAAACAGCGGAACTTCTTTCGCGAATGGCATCTTTGGCCGGGTGGGCCGCTTAGTACTACTTTGTCAGGTTGGCTGTGCGCCGGCGATGAGAATCACGAGTTTGCGTGTATTTCCTGAGGTTTCCCTCCCATCCACAGCCCTTCTTCGAGGTAGCGATTTTGTCGCGAATCCGCTCTGCGTTGACTTCTCTTTCAAACTGAGAAGGAGAGCGGAACATTCAGGGTCAGCCGCCGTAGACTCGCTCCCGAATCTTGTAGGCGAGCAGCGGGATCATCAGCTCGCGGCATAAGCCAGAGGCTTTGGAGTTCTCCGTAGTTCCGATCAAAGCTGGCGCAGCTCAGGTCCGGGCATCGTTTCGAATTCAGCCAGTTTCGGCGAGCAATTCTGACGGCTAATCCCTCGGCTCCACGAAGCGGTTCGCACATCGACAGTACCGTTCTCTATCGGTGAACAGTCAAGCCAATAAGTTATCCTTTCCAATGCCGTGCCAATTGACCGCTGTCTAATTTGTGATTGCTGACAAAAATGCCTGCTGCACGCGGTTGAAGCTGCGTCCGCGCAGAACCGCGGCTACGATGGTGCGTGTAGCTCGGGCGTCGCCGATGCGGATGTAGCGGCAGTCCGCGTTGTTGTCGATGGCCATTTCAGGCACAAGGGCGACGCCTACTCCGGCGGCTACCATTCCGAGAAGACTGCTGAACTGTCCACTTTCGAAGGCAATGCGCGGGGTTACACGCGCGTGGGCGCAGGCGGCGAAGCTCAGGTCGCGGAAGCAGTGGCCATCGCGTAACATCACGAACGGTTCGCCACGGAGCTCTCTGAGGGAGATGGATTTTTGCACGGCGCGGGGATGATCTTTGGGCAGGACGGCGAAGAGCGGTTCGGTTCGGAGCGGGAATAATTCAAATTCCTTGTGGCGCAGCGGCAGGGCGAGGATGGCGAGCTCGATGGAAAGGTTGCGGAGGCTTTCGACCAGCACGGGGGTGGTCTCTTCTATGATGCGGAGCCTGGCTTCAGGATACTTTTTTGCGAAAGCGGCGGTATAGCGTGGGATGAGATAAGGCGCGATGGTGGGGATGGCACCGACGGCCACATTGCCGCGGACGTCGGTGCGCTGGTCTTCGATTCCAGCGCGGGCAGCCTCCATTTGATGGAGGATGGAGCGGGCGTGCGGCAGGAAGGCGCGGCCCGCTTCGGTAAGGCAGACGCTGCGGCCGAGGCGGTCGAAAAGCTTTGCTCCTAAATCCTCTTCGAGTTTGAGGACCTGCTGGGAAAGCGAGGGCTGCGCGACATGGCAGCGCTCGGCGGCGCGGCTGAAGCTGCCGGTTTCGGCAATGGCACAGACGTATCGAAGCTGGTGAAATTCCATAGGTAATGCCTATACTCTGGATGCTAAGTATATATTGGAGCTATCGGTCTTCATGATGCTACATTCTGTGAATCGAGACAAACGTGGATGGTACTGCGCCTGTTTTGTCGCGTGCACTGGAGAAAAATGATTGCTGATGAAAAAGCAAAGTTTTGACAACGGACGCCCGGGCGTCCGGTTGGCGACAACCAGAAATCACTGGGGGCCGAGCCATGCGGGCCGCTGCTCGCACATAACCGGCTACTCATTGGAACCGCGGCGCTTTACACGATGCCATTGGCAAAAGAACATTTGCTGATCGGCGCCTGCGCTCCAAACCGGGCCGAGCAGCTGGATTCAAAGTTAAAGGGAGAGAATAAATATATGTCAACCGAAACGAAGTGCCCGTTCCATCACGCCGCAGGTGAAGGCACATCGAACCGTGACTGGTGGCCGAACCAGTTGAATCTCAAGATCCTGCATCAGCACTCATCCCTGTCCGATCCGATGGGTAAGGACTTCAACTATGCCGAAGCATTCAAGAGCCTCGACCTGGCAGCAGTAAAGAAGGACCTGCTGGCGCTAATGACTACCTCGCAGGACTGGTGGCCGGCGGACTTCGGCCACTACGGACCTTTGTTCATTCGCATGGCGTGGCACAGCTCCGGAACGTACCGCATCGGCGACGGTCGCGGGGGCGCCGGATCCGGCCAGCAACGCTTCGCTCCTCTTAATAGCTGGCCCGACAACGTCAGCCTCGACAAGGCGCGTCGGCTGCTTTGGCCGATCAAGCAGAAGTATGGCAACAAAATTTCATGGGCCGACCTGATCATCCTTACCGGCAATGTCGCCCTGGAATCGATGGGCTTTAAGACCTTCGGTTTCGGTGGCGGGCGCGAGGACGTCTGGGAGCCGGACGAGGATGTCTATTGGGGAAACGAGCGCACATGGCTGGGCGGCGACCATCGCTATGGCAAGGGACAGTCCCCTGAGGGCGTGATCACGGCCGATGAGGACCTGCATGGCAGCGAGAAAGATCGTACCGGCGGTGGTGACAATGAGCGCAACCTGGAGAATCCGCTGGCCGCAGTGCAGATGGGCCTGATCTACGTGAATCCGGAAGGCCCGGACGGTTACCCCGACCCGATCGCTGCAGCTCACGATATCCGCGAGACGTTTGCGCGCATGGCGATGAACGATGAAGAAACTGTCGCGCTGATCGCGGGTGGCCATACTTTCGGCAAGACTCACGGCGCCGCTCCTCCGTCCCATGTGGGGCGTGAACCCGAGGCCGCCGGCATCGAGGAACAGGGTCTCGGCTGGAAGAACAGTTTCGGCACCGGCAAGGGCGGCGACACCATCACCAGCGGCCTGGAAGTCGTCTGGACGACCAAGCCGACACAATGGAGCCACGATTATTTCGAACATCTGTTTCGCTACGAATGGGAACTAACCAAGAGCCCGGCCGGAGCGAACCAGTGGAAGCCGAAGGGGGACGCAGGCGCCGGTACCGTGCCGGATCCGCACGACCCTTCGAAGCGCCGCGCGCCGTCCATGCTGACCACGGACCTCGCCCTGCGCCTCGATCCCGCCTATGAAAAGGTTTCGCGGCGCTTCTACGAGAATCCAGACATGTTCGCCGATGCCTTCGCACGTGCGTGGTTCAAGTTGACGCACCGCGATATGGGTCCACGCGAGCGCTATCTTGGCCCCGACGTCCCAACCGAAGAGCTCATCTGGCAAGACCCCATTCCCGCGGTCGATCACAAGCTGATTGATGAACAGGATATTGCCGCGCTCAAGAGCAAGATTCTGGCTTCCGGCCTGTCGATCTCCCAACTGGTTTCGACTGCCTGGGCATCGGCGTCCACCTTCCGCGGCTCCGATAAGCGAGGCGGCGCGAACGGCGCCCGTGTCCGCCTGACGCCGCAGAAGGACTGGAAGGTCAACCAGCCGGAGCAACTCGCAAAAGTGCTGAAGACGCTCGAAGGTATTCAGAGCGAATTCAACAGTAAGCAGTCCGGCGGCAAGAAGGTCTCGCTCGCCGACTTGATCGTCCTGGCCGGTTGCGCAGGTGTCGAGCAGGCGGCGAAGAATGCCGGCCATAGTGTGAAGGTTCCCTTTACGCCGGGACGCACGGATGCCTCGCAGGAGCAGACGGATGTGGACTCCTTCGCTGTGCTTGAGCCGATCGCGGACGGCTTCCGCAACTACCTCAACGGCAAATACAAAATACCGGCCGAGGCATTGCTGATCGACAAGGCCCAGTTACTGACGCTGACCGCGCCGGAGCTGGCCGTGCTGGTTGGTGGCCTGCGCGTACTGAATGCCAACGTGGGTCAGACAAAGCATGGCGTCTTCACCAAGCGGCCGGAGGCGCTGACCAACGACTTTTTTCTCAATCTGCTCGATATGGGTACGGAGTGGAAGGCGGTCTCAGACGCCCAGGACGTTTTTGAAGGGCGCGATCGTAAAACAGGTGAACTCAAGTGGACGGGTACGCGTGTCGATCTTGTTTTCGGTTCAAATTCCCAGCTCAGGGCGCTGGCCGAAGTCTACGGAAGTTCGGACACACACGAGAAGTTTGTCTATGACTTTGTAGCAGCCTGGAACAAGGTGATGAACCTTGATCGTTTCGACCTTGCGTGATCTCGCAAAGTAGGCCTTAGAGTCTTACGCCCCTCAACCTCGACCTAGCACCGCGTTATCGTGGACTAGATCGAGGTTCGAGCAGTTCCTGCTGATGGAATCGCGATAACGGCCCTTAGCACTCATTGAGAATAATTATGTGCCGAAAGGCCGATTAGTAATGACAAACGCGCTTGTGTTGTGAAGGTCAACGTAGTGGCATTTGCAAGCCTGCATAAGCAGATTCATGCCAAGTTTGGGAAGGCAAGGACGGCCGCATCTATTTTGCGACCGAAGCGGAAGAGCAGTTTGATCTGAACTAAACATTAGTCCAATCAAGGTCAACGCAAATTGCCGCCGTCATAAGATGACAAATGTCACATTTGGAGGGCCGCAACATGTCTAAAGCATCAGAATTCCGGGTAGGAAGGATCTGCTCTAAGTACACGATTATCGAAGGAGCTATCCGCCGGAGTCTCCGGATTCTTCAGGTGAGTTCACTCGGGTCCAAAATCATTCTTCCGCTTGTTTGCTTTCTGCTCGCTCCGGCGGCTCGAGCAGCCTTACGGGAAATCCCTTCAGTGAACGGGCCACTGACGATCGACGGTTTGGTGACGGAAGGAATTTGGAAACAAGTGGCTGTACTTCCTATGCAGGCAAGCGACTACGGCCTGGAGTTTCCGCAGGGCGGGGAGACCCGGGCGCTGGTTCGTGGCCAATATTTGTGTCTGAGTGCACGGCTTCCCGAGCCTGGCCGGATTGTCGCCCGATCCACCGGAGAGAATCCACACTGGTGGCGCGAAGACTTGATTATCTGGACCGTTCACTTCCGCGCTTTTGGCCAAACCCTCACGGTCAGCATCAATCCGCTGGGTGCTTACCGGGTGGATACCAGTCCGCTTCCGCCGAATTGGTCAGATCAACGGTTGTCGGAATCGGTGCTTGGCCCTGGATATTTTTCGACTGGACTCAGCAATGACCGTCGGGGTGCCCGGAAATTGGCGGAACCCGTGCTCGTCTCCGCCGCGGTTGAAAACGACGCATGGAGTGTTGAGATTGCGATTCCGATCAGTGACATTGCCGACGTCGGTTCACTTTCGGCAGAGAGGGTCCGTGTACCCCGACCCGATGCGCCGGAATTGCGCTCATATTGGCCGGGACCTGCTCCAGGATTGGCTTTCCGGCTGCCGGCGGCCAATCCTTCGGTAGAGCCTCCGGCTGTCATCAGAAAAGACTGGACCTCTTCAACCGTAAACGTAATGGGGGGGGTCGTCGGCGTCCGATGCGTCACCCGCTGTATTGGCTTCTCTTCCACATAATGTTTGGAATGCTTCAGAGCGGAAAACGCTCGCAGTGGATCGGATGTGGGGAAAGAATCTGGCTACTCGGGTGAAAGATGCGGCTGTCGCGGAAAGCCAGGCCTGGAAGAATGTTCATTCCGTGAGCGACTGGCAAAATTCCGTGATCCCATAATCGCCGCGCTGAAAGCTTCCCTTGGAACTTTTCCGCCGCGAACAGCACTGCGGACATCTGTGACGCGGGAGCTCGATTACGGCGACGGTTTCATTCTCGAAAAATCTTATCTATGGAAGCCGTCCGGGTCTGTGGTCACTGCGAACCTCTATCTGCCATCGAAGATTCAGGGCCGCATTCCCGCTATCGTCGTGGTCCACAGCCAGCATGCGCCAAAAGTACAACGGAGCTGCAGGATCTCGGTATGACTTCGGCTCGAGCCCGGCACGGCGGTCCTCAGCATGGATCAGCTGGGCGCAGGCGAGCGACTGCAATCGCATCCGTGGACTCGGGAGAGCTACTACTCGAGGTACGACATGGGAGAGCAACTCTACCTTGCCGAGGAAAGTCTGATCAAGTGGATGGTGTGGGATATCGACCGCGGAGTCGATATTCTGCTCGAGCAGCCCTACATTGATCCCAAACGTATCGTGTTGCTGGGCGCGGTCGCAGGTGCCGGAGATCCTGCCGCGGTCACTGCCGCCCTCGATGACCGTATCGCTGCTGTCATTCCGTTCAACTTCGGCGAAGCCAGCCCGGAAGACCATTACACGATGGGGCCGCGCCCCTACAGTTCAGATTTCGCAGATCCGGGATGGGGGGAATGGGAATCGACTCGTTGTCTCCGGTTGAGCATCGCCGGCCAATTCTTCCCCTGGTTCATCAACGCTGGGCCGGGTGAAGTCGAGAACGTGGGCCTCCAGCACCGCGTAAAAATATAGCCCATTCTCAACCGGTGGTTGGATGTTCCGATTCCAGCAACCCAATACCACAATCCTCGTCCCGAAGTGGACCTGATGGCTCTGACGTCGAAAGCGGCCGCGGAACGAAAGCCAAAAACGGTGAGTGCCCTCGCGCTTGAAATTGCGTATTCTCATCTTGCGCAGGCGCGCGCGTCACGTGCTTCTCTCTCCGCCCCCGAACGGCTTCGCAGGTTGCGTGCTTCTCTGAGAGAGAAACTAGACGATATCGATCCTGCAACAGACGCGCACGCACATGTGGTCTGGACACAGCGGTTTTCGGGCGTTTCGGTTGAGGCGGTCGCATTCGACACGGCTCCTGGAATCACCGTCCCGTTGTTTTGATGAACCCCCGGGCGACTTCTCGGCAGCGCCTGCCGGTTGTTCTTGCGTTCGCACAAGGTGGCAAGGAAGCGTTCCTTACGCAGCGGCGTAACGATATTCGAGCGCTTCTGGATAAGGGAGTAGCCGTCTGCCTGGCCGATGTGCGCGGAACCGGAGAAACTGCGCCACATAACGATTCCGTTTCTGCACTCGAGAATTCGAGCACCGCTCTGGCGGCAACCGAATTGATGCTCGGCACCACCGCCATCGGCCAGCGCTTGAAAGATGTGCGCACGGTTGTGCATTATCTCGTAAGCCGCAGCGATATTGATCCCAAACAATTGCTTCTGTGGGGAGATTCATTCGCCCCCACAAATCCGCGGGAAGGTCTCCTCGATCAGAGTATCGGCCAGCAGCCTGGTCCTCCAAGTACTCCACCAATCCGACCCTCTCGGCAGCCTTTTGGTCATGCTAACCGCGCTTCATGAAGGAAATGTTCGAGCGGTTGCCACCCGCGGCGGCCTGGTGTCCTACCTTTCCGTTCTGGGGGATCGTTTCTGTTATGTGCCGCAGGATGTCATTGTACCCGGCATTCTCGACACCGCGGATGTTGGCGACATCGTTACTGCTCACCTGTTGCGAATCAAAAATGTCACATCAGGGAAATGCATTCTCTGATATCGGGGTAAAAATTCCCTGTTCGATTGCGCACTAAGAATTAGCACTAGTGGTGACAATTCCCGCATCGATTCAGCTGTGGTTCAGACGCTCCGGACCTGAACACCGGCCTTTTCGAAAGCAGCCACAGCGTCGTCGGGGATTCCATCGTCGGTAATCAATACATCGATGGCCGTGGCCGGACAGATGATGACCGGGCTGATCATGCCAACCTTGCTCGAATCGGCCACAACGATAACCTGCTTTGTCTGACGCGTCATGGCGCGAAAGACTGCGGCCTCATCCGCTTCGATAATAGTGGCCCCGCGTTCCGGGTCGACACCGCAGACTCCGAGAAAGACACGATTCATCATGACCACACTTAACGATTCGAGCGCGGCCGGTCCAATCAGCGAGAAAGCCCCCTGCCAGCGCATGCGGCCGCCTGTCAGCGTGGTATCCATACCCGCGCTGCTGCTCAACTCCATGGCAATATTGACGGCATTGGTAATGATATGAAGATTGTTTCGAAGGCGTAGACACTGTGCCACCTGCGTCGTCGTCGTACCCGCTGTAATGCCTATGGTTTCATTTTCTTCGACCATCTCCGCTGCAGCCTGCGCGATTCGCTGCTTCTCTTTCGCGAACCGTGCCTCGCGAATCCTGAAATCGGCGTCGAAGCGAAAAGGTTCATACGTGGCCTGATCTGCCAACATGGCGCCGCCGTGGATACGGTGGACCAGCCCGCGCTCTTCCAGCCGCACCAGATCGCGGCGCACACTTGCGGGAGACATTTTGAGAATCACCGTCAATTCATCGACGGAAGTCTTCCCGTGATGCAAAAGCACCCGCAGAATTTCCTTGGCGCGTTTATCGATTTTGGAAGACACAACTACAGGACTATCCGCAATTTCGCCGGATGCGGGAAAACGCGAACTATTCGAAAACACCCTGGATAACTCCACTCGAAATATTATTTAATGCGTCGCGCAACCCACGTACATTCTCTTCGAGAACGACATAGCGCGCAAATTCATCATTGGCAACCGTGCCCAATTTCAGTGAATGGTTCTGGAAAGTGACGGGGCTACTCATTCTGATTCTCAAAGAGCAATGAAACTCCGTTGCCTGGGTACGCAGAGCAATTTTGCGAATATTCTCCTGACGGATGCCGCCCCCCGCCATAACTTTAATCCTTCCTTTTGCAGCGTGGATCAGCTGCATGATCTGCTCGGCGCCTTGTGTAACGGTTTGCATACCGCCTGACGTCAGAACACGGTGCGCACCCGTCTCGATCACTCGCGCCAGCGACTCGGCCAGGTTGGCGGACATATCAAACGCACGATGAAACGTCACTTGCATGGGGTGGGCCACTCGAACCAATTCCCGCGTTCGTTCCACATCGACGTGGCCATCCTGATCGAGCAGACCCAGAACAATACCGTCAGATCCCAGGTCCTTCGCTCGGATGGCGTCAGCTTTCATCACATCGTATTCATAATCTGTGTAGAAGGAATCCCCACCCCTGGGCCTCACCATAGCAAACACTTCGATTCCGACATGCTTGCGAACTGCCTCGATCAGCCCGGCGCTCGGCGTAATGCCTCCCTCGTTCAGATCGCTGCATAGCTCAATCCGTTGCGCCCCTCCAGCCTGGGCAGCGATCGCGGATTCCACAGAATCTACACAGATTTCGAGAACCATGATGATTTCAATTCCATTTTCTCAAAGCCCAGCTTCTCCGCCGCGTACATCAGCACCTGAACGAAGGATGAAGATCGGGTGAAACAGGCTGTTGCATGACATCACAACAGCCCCGCGGGTTAGAATGTGTACCGCAATGAAAATTGCAGGTGCCGCTCCGTCGACCGAATCTGGCCCCGCTCGCCGATCTGGCCAAAGGTGGAACTGGTGACGCTGGTATCGGGATTGCCGTAGCTGACGATATTGAAAGCATTGAATGCGTCGAATCGGAAACCGATCGTCTGCATCTTGTATGTCTCAAACTCCTTAAACGCGGAGATGTCCACGTTGCGGAAACCGGGACCGCGCACAGCGCCATTGCGGGAGCTGCCGAACGCGTTGGGAGCGGGCACGCCGAACGCACAGACTCCATTGTCGACACCGGGAGTCGTGCAGGGTGTCGCCGAAGGATCGGTGCCGAACCAGTTTCCGGGATGTGTCGGGTCGACAGGCCCCGCGCCCACGGAGCGGTGGACGATCTTCAACTTGCGATACTGATTGGCGCGCGAGGTACCAAAGCTGTTTGAGTTGTTGCCAGGAGCGGTAATCGTCTGCGGAAATCCGGACCATGAGACACCGGCGGCAGAGAGCTTCCAGCCGCCAATGATTTCGTCCATGACACGGCCGGAATTTGAAAGAAACTGCTGCCCGTGCCCGAACGGCACCTCATACACAGCGGTAAACGACAGGTTATGGGTCGCGTCGTAACCGGCCGGGCCGTAGTCGGCTGCGCTGTCGTAATAGTTCTGGAAGGCTCCGCTGTAGCCGTTGACGTTCAGGGAATAATTGCCCAGGCTGTTTGTCATCGCCTTGCTATAAGTGTAGTTGACGGTGAACTCCAGACCTTTATTCAGGCGCTGGCGCAACGTGGACTGCAGCGCGTTGTAGTTCATCATCGCGCGGGACTCCGTGATCAGCAACGAATTCGAGCCGATGCTGACGGAAGGATCGATGGCGTTGATGCCCAGGTATTTGTTGTTGTAGAACGGCGCGGAGGTCGGGTCTCCGTTCACCAGATACTGGTTCACGTTGCCGTAGTCCTCAATATGCTGGCCCTGCTCCCCGATATAGCCAACCTGCAGCGAGGTCGAGCGGGTCAGCGCATACTCGCCCGTCAGACTCCATTCCTGGAGGTAGGCCGGCTGGATATTTTGCGGATACACGTTGAAGGTGCCGCCGTATGCCACGGTGCCGCCGGAAAATCCCTGCTCGGCGGTTCGCGGAGTTCCAGGGTTGCCCGGAGTGGGAGTGACTACGGTGACATTCACGGCCTGGATGAATGGCGTGACCGAGGTCAGGCGCTGGTTGGAGGAGTTGCCTTCAAAGAAGCTGGTGGCCCCATAGCCGCCGCGAAGCACAAGGCGGTCCGTAGGCTGCCAGGCAAATCCGAAGCGCGGCATGATCTGCCGGTAGTTCGGTTGATAGCAGGCGCGGTTGTTGCAGACGCCCGACCCTGCCGGCGCGCCGGTGGGAACGTGGCCTGCATAAATTACCTGGCCTGTACTGAGGTCGATGTTTCCGGTCTTGTTGTTCTGCTCAATCCAGGGCTCGTCGTACTCGTAGCGCACTCCGAGATTCAGTGTCACATTCGGGCGAATCTTGTAATCGTCCTGTATGTAACCTGCGGCGCGCCACTGGCGTTGTCCTACGTTGACGCTCTTGAGCGTGGCGCCCGCCGAAGACACACGGTCCAGCAGAAAATCCGCGCCTCCGTAGCCTCCGGCATTGGCCGCGGACGGATTGGAGGTGAAGGCTCCGCTGTAGTTCAGACTGCCGAGATATCCGCTGTTGTTGGCGGTTGGGTAGTTGTTCTGATAGCGCTTCGCGTCGATGCCGATGGTGATCGAATGGAGGCCGCGCTGCCAGGTTAGATCGTCAATATAGCTGTACGTGTTGTCGATCAGGCCGCCGCCAAACACGGGGTTGCCTCCGCCGAAAATGCCGCCACCGATGCTTTGGTAGGTGTAGCCAGCGTATGCCTGATTGGGGAAAGCGATGCCCACCTTGGCGTTTCCATTGGTTCCGAACTGACCGGTCGTGTCGATTGGGAAATTCTGCGCCCAAACGGTTCGTGTGAAGCCGACCCGCGCGGAGTTGACAAGCGTGGGAGAGAAGACATGCACCCAGTTCAGGCCGCCCAGTTTGGTCGGGTAAAGGTTCACGCCTGGGAAGCTGAGGGCGAGCACCGATGTGTCTCCGTCGTATGCCGTCGACATCGAATAGAAGCCGGTGATCTTGTCCGACGCGCGGAGATCGTATTCGAGCTTTACGTCGCCCTGGTTGTTGGCTTTATAGCTGCGGGTCGGACCCTGGAAGTTATTGTTGACGATTCCATCGGTCGGCGTCGCGTTGGGAAGCGGATACAGAGAGGGATTCGCAAATAGAAATTTCGCAACCGGGTTAATGACTGGGATTCCCTTGTCGCCGACGTAAGGCGCAAAGCTGTTTTGCGGATTGTAGAGCTGGATGGGGTTTGGCTGGGCGAGGAGGACGGAAAAATCTCCATTCCGCATCGCCTGGGTGAAGACGCTCTGCCTGCCCGGTTCCCCCGGTGTGATAGCGGGATCCGAGGTAGTCGACAAAGAAGAACAGCTTGTTGCGCTTGATGGGGCCGCCCAGCGTGCCGCCGAACTGCGCCTGCGAAAACGGATTGATCGGGAGCTTCGGGCGATGCCTGATCGTTGGTCCAGGAGTTTGCGTTCAGCCGATAGTCCTGCACATAGCCGTAGGCCGAACCGTGGAATTGATTGGTGCCGGTCTTCAGCACGCTGACCACATCGCCGCCGTTCACGTTGCCGTAGGCGGCGGGCGAGTTCGCGGTCAGCACCTTGACTTCCTGCAGAGATTCCGGCGCGGGACTGTAGGAGATGAGGTTGTTGAACGTCTCGTTCATGTCGATGCCGTCCAGCGTGTAGTTGTTCGCCTGGGCGCGATTGCCGTTCATATTGGGCGTATCGCTGTTGAAGGTGCTCCGTTCAATGACGCGTTGTACCGGATGTGCCGGCGGTATTGATCGAACCGGGTACATACAGGGTGAGGGCCGAGAAGTCGAGGCCGTTCAGAGGAAAGTTCCGGATGGTATTGGCCGTTATCGTGGTGCCGAGAGTGGCGTTATTGGTGTTCAGAATGGGTGCGCCGGCAGACACGTTTACCGTGGTCGCGGCCGCCCCTGCCTGGAGCGTCACGTTGAAGGTCGGAATCTGCAGAACTTCCAGCGAGAAGGCCGGGACAGTCTCTTTATTGAAACCGGGCGCCTGCACTGTGACTGTGTAGCGCCCGATGGGCAGGAAATTGATCCGGTAGAAGCCCTGACGCATTCGTCGTCGCTGGAGTATCCACCCCGGTGCCCAGATTGTGGGCGACAACTTGAGCGCCGGAAATGACAGCTCCGCTGGGATCCGTTACCTCACCGGTGATCGCTCCGGTCACCGTCTGGCCCAAGGCCGCAGAGACGAACATCACCGTTACTAACAGGGTGCTGCAGTAGATAGAAAGGAGCAGTTTCATCGGTTTGGATCCTCCAGCCTCAAGTTGTTTCAGATTGCGACGACGTGAGCAGATCGCTCAAAATTTGCTTGACCTCTTCATCGCTGGCGATCATATACGCCATAACGTAGCGGGTGCAAACTATTATTTTGAAGAATATATGCAATTTTTGATTGCTAGACGCGCCTTTAGAGTCTACCGTGGAATTTTCGGGCAAATCTGTCTGGCGCAAATTGTTCATTATTGAATTCCTTTTGGGGACATGTGCGGCTCCCGTCAAGAGCAGCGCGCTCGTTTCTGGCAGTGAACATCTGGCGCGCACGCGCAACATCGAGCGGATTCGCGTCGGATGATCTTGAAAAGCGGAGAACATCTGCGGGGAAGATAGAGAATGGATCGGCGAAGTTTCATCGCTTCGATTGTTGGGATGGCCGCCGGGACTTCGATTCCCGCGATCCTTTCCAGGCCGGCGACTGCTTGCGGCCAACGGGACGCCGCGCCGCTTGAGAGCCCTCATCCGCAGCTCGCAATGCCGACTGCAGACCAACTGGCATGGCAGGATCTAGAAATGGGGATGTTCGTCCATTTCGCGCCGAACACCTGGCAGGGCAGAGAACAGGACGACCTCACGACCGCCTTGTCGGAGATCAATCCGGCATTGCTGAACACCGACCAGTGGGCTTCTACCGCGGTTGAGGCGGGGGCGAGATATGTGGTCTTTGTGGCCAAGCATAGCGGCGGATTCTGCATGTGGCAGACGGAGACGACCAACTACGGCATTCGCAACACGCCGTGGCGAGGCGGCCATGGGGACGTGTTGGCCGATATTTCCGCTTCCTGCAGAAAATTCAGATTGAAACTGGGCGTCTATATCTCGCCGCGCGATACCAGCCTTGGAGCTGATCTAGGAGGGTCTGCAAAACCCCGGCGGAGCAACAGAAATACAACGCGATCTATCGCCGCCAGCTTACGGAAGTGCTCTCGCGATATGGCACCATGACGGAAATCTGGTTCGACGGCTCGATTGTGGTTCCGGTGGGCGACATTCTCCAACAATATGCCCCGCACGCAATGATCTTCCAGGGACCGCATGCAACCATTCGCTGGGCGGGCAATGAGAATGGCTTCGTACCCTATCCGGCATGGAACTCCATCTCCGCCGTCGATGCGAAAACGGGCGTTGCCACCGCGTTGAACGGAGATCCCAATGGGGCCGTCTGGCTACCGAATGAAGTGGATGTTTCCATCCTGCGGCCAAACTGGTTCTGGAACGAGAAAAGCCAGCGCAATCTGCTTTCCCTGGATGCGCTGGTGGAGATTTATTACCGCTCGATCGGCCGAGGCGCGCAATTGCTACTGAATGTTCCGCCGGACACGAACGGTTTGATTCCGGATGCGGACGGCGTGCGTGCGCGCCAATTTGGCAAGGAGATCCAACGCCGGTTTGGCCGCAGTATTGCGGAGACATCTGGCTCCGGCGCCGTGATCACATTGCCGCTGCCCACCCGCTCTCGCATAGACACCATTATCCTCGAGGAAGACTGCTCCTTCGGGGAGCGTGTGCGCAGCTACAAAGTGGAAGCGCGTCATGAAGGGGTCTGGGTCGCTCTCGGTACTGGTAGCGCGATCGGACACAAAAGAATTCAGCCGGTAGCGCCTACATTCGCAGATGCGGTGAGATGGGTTGCCACCGAAAGCGCGGCGTCTCCAAAGATCCGGCGTATTGCCGTGTTCGATATGCAGATCCCGCCGCCTTTGGACTGGGACGCTCCCGCAACGGCGTGGGCTTACGATGAAGTGGGCACATGGAGCAACCACACCTTCAGTATCGATGTGTCGAAGAAGATCGTGGCGGCTACCCAATATCGTCTGCGCTTTGTTCCGCAAGAAGGATGGGGCAGGTGTGTGGACCCGATCGAACAGGCAACGCTGCTGTTGGATGGAGTGCCGGAGCCGAAACTCATCCGGCCCCTCGCCGGGTCGCGTGACGTGCTGATTCTGACCATGACAGGCATCGGTCAAAAGGTCATTATCGAAGGCCGGTTCAAGTGTGCCGAGAATGGAACGATCCTGCTGCGAAAATTCTGACTGATTTCGAACTATCGATAAGTATCCGCTCGCATTCAACGCACGAGAAAACTGCTGCGTTGAAGTGCAAAAGCTACACGGACTCGATCGGGCCAGAACGGCCGCGATTGCAGCCGAGGAATTTCATTCAACGGGATGCGATCTGCCCACGAGGTCGCGTGCATCAATGATGTGCTCCTGCATCGCGCGTCTCGCCTCTTCCGGATTTCGCGCTCGTATTGCGGCGTAAATCTTGCGGTGAAACATCAGTGGCTGATCCATCGAAACGCGATCCGAAAGTCGGCCCATACTCAAGAGCAGCGTGCGATGAATGCCTTTAAACAGAAGGTGACAAATGCGATTACCGCTGGCTCGGAAGATCGCTTCGTGGAAGGTCAGATCCGCGTTCAGACGATCGCGGATGGTCTTGCTGCGCTCCATGGAAAAGATGGCATTGCGCAACGCGGATAGATCTTCGGCGGTGGCGCGTTCGGCCGCCCGAGCAGTGAGCTCCGGCTCCATCATCAATCGCGTCTCGAACAGCTCATGTTGCGAAAGGTCGTCCAGCAGAACCAGAAAGTCAATGGGTTCATTGAGAATGGTCTCTGCACTGTCACTCAAATACGTACCATCTCCGACATGCTGCGAGAGAACGCCCATGATCTCAAGGACCTTCAGTGCCTGGCGCACCGAGGCGCGATTGACGCCAAACCCTTTTGCCAATTCCCGCTCAGGCGGGAATTTGGATCCGGGGGAAATTGCGCCTGTGGCAATCATTTCTTTGATGCGGCCAATGAGCTTCGCCGTAATTCGCGTATCCGGCTCGGTCGAAGTTTCGGCAGACCTGCGTGGCATAGCCATATCCCCAGCTGGCGGATGTGGCCAGCCTGTCGATCTATTTTACTCCGTCGAAAGAAGAGGAGACGGCAGACCGTTGGCACAGCATTTGTCCGGAGCCGGGAGCTTGTAAAAATAAGAGACATGCGCAATCATTTGACCGCATTCCGATCACTTTCATATAATCCGTAATCAATGTGGCTGGACCAATGTTAGTTTCAATCGCACTTCACCGCCGGAACAATCCTGAGGGAAAGTCATGAACAGACGTGAATTTATTCAGGGATCATCGCTTTTCGCAGTCGCCACAGGGTTGCCTGTGACAACCGGTGCGTTGGAGGAGATCGACAAGCAGGGACAAGGAATTCCTATGCGCTCAGGGCTGGTGGCGTATTGGCCGTTTGACGAAGCGCACAGTGCCGTTACTGCTGAAATCGCTACACAGACCGAGGATGTCATTCAGGGAAATTTCTTGGTTGTGGAAGGTGTCCGGGGCAATGGCATAAAGTTCGATGGATTCACAACCCGGATTGTAAGGAGTTCGGGCCTGCCCGTGCTTCATGGGGCCGTTACATTCGAGGCGTGGATTGCACCTCAGGCATATCCATGGAACTGGAATGCTATCGTCGAGCAGGAGAATCGATATTTTTTCGGACTAGATGCGACTGGACATATAGGTTTCCGGGTATTCGATGACCGTCAACTGCGAGAGTGTGTCTCAGCCACGGAAGTTCCCTTTATGAAATGGTCGCATGTTAGCGCAAGCTTCGATCCCAACGAAGGGCTGCGGCTTTATATCGACGGGGAAGAGTCCGGTCGTCTTGAAATCGCCGGCCATCTTGCCCCGGGCAGAGTGAACTCGAGAACCGGTCAGCCCAGTGATGGCTTGTTTCAGATCGGCCGAAATATCAAGGAAATGCCGGCCGCATCATCTCGAAAGATTCCAGCTTCCTATTCATTCGACGGAATCATCGACGAGCTGAAGATTTACAACCGACCGCTTGGCGCGGCGGAAGTAAAAGCATCGTATGAAGCTTCGCGCCCAGCAGCCCCGCCTGCGCTTACCTGGCGCAAGCTGCCGCTCATTTCAACGGGGCAAAGCCAATTTGGGGCGTTCTATACGCGTCTAAATTTCTATCCGGAGTGGGACCAACTTTGGCGAACTGACGAATACCCGGATCTCGTAGTGACCTTCGACGATGTCGGATACAAAATGGTTTTCTGGCACGGAACCGCATACAACATGAACCTGATCACTGAAAACGGACGATGGATCGGCGATCAGAGCGCTGAAGCTCCGCAAGAAAAATATGGATGTATCGAGCACATGTCAGACAAGCAGTGCCGCTATTCTCACGTTCGTCTCCTAGAGAGCAGCCCTGCACGCGTCGTCGTGCATTGGCGCTACGCGCTGACCGATGTCCTGTACAACATCGGCGAGCAGGATCCAGTTACCGGCTGGGGGGACTGGGCGGACGAGTATTACACGATCTATCCGGATGGATTGGCGATCCGTCATTTTCTCGTGCATGGCCCTCTCAAAAGGTACAGCATCACGGAACCGGCGACCCTGAACAACCCAGGTGAAAAAGCGGAGGACAATGTCTCTATCGAAGCGGCTACGCTGGCTAACATGAATGGCGAAACGAGGACCTTCAGCTGGGAGACCTGGCCTTCGAACGGAGATGTTCGAGGCCGCTTTTTCCATGCAGTTCCAAACGCAAATATCGCGATCATGAACACTAAATCGAAGTTCAGGCCAGTTTATGTTTATGAACCCGGCGCACTGATCATCCCGTATGGCGGAGGCGCAACCGAGACTCGCCCGTGGTTCTCCAAATTTCCAATCTGGAATCACTGGCCGGTGGCGCAGATACCCTCGGACGGCCGGGACGCACTTGCACTCGACCGTGTTTCCAGTTCAGCAATTCTCTCTCCCGAACCACCGCAGAAGAAACGGTCGAAAGACGGTGCCGTGGAAGGTCGCTTCATGATGGGTCTGACGGATCATCCCATTGCTGCCGCATTGCCGGTAGCGCGTGCCTGGTTGCAGCCGGCACCACTGAAGGTGCTGGGCGGTAATTTCTTCAGCGACGGCTACGATCGTGACGACCGCGCTTATCACTTGCACCGGCTGTCGAATGCAGTCGCCAGGTTAGTCTTCAGCATTCAGGCCAGCGAGAAATCGCCGGCTGTGAATCCCGCATTCGTTGTGGATGGTTGGGGTAAAAGGAAAGCGTTGCTTCGACTAAACGGCGAGCCCATTGTGGAGGGCAAAGATTTCCGAATTGGCCACATCGATCGCTGGGAAGGTTCAAGTCTTGTGATATGGGTTCGTGTGCACCTGGCCGAACCTGCAACCTTTTCGCTGATACCAACTCAGGGGTAACTCCCGACGGGCTCAATTATCTAAATACCCAAGGATGCACCACCAGTGAAAAATTCAACTTGCTTGTGTGGAGGCATGAATGAATCGAAGAACATTCTTACAGTTAACTTCGGGCGCAATAAGTTATTCACTGATTCCGGCTGTCTCGAGTGCAGCGAATTTCTCTGCGGAACAGTCGAATGAGCAGGTAAATAGCACTGCTCCTACCATATCGGAGACCCCTCAGGTTATCGATGGTGTCTGGCAAAGGGCAAGCGCGAAATACGATGCGGTACGCAGGGCTCTTCTTGAAAGAGCGCATTATCGCAGCAATGACGGCCCATTCCGCTCCGATTGGGAATCGCTGGCGACATACCAGGTGCCCGAGTGGTACAAGGATGCAAAGTTTGGCATTTTCGTTCACTGGGGCGTGTATTCCGTCCCGGCGTTCGGCAGCGAATGGTATCCGCGCAACATGTACATCAAAGGCACCGATGAGTACAACCATCAGATCCCCACTTACGGGCCGCTTACCAATTTCGGCTATAAGGACTTTATCCCGATGTTCAAGGCTGAACACTATGATCCACAGGCATGGGCACGGTTGTTCAAAGACTCAGGAGCTAGATATGTAGTCCCTGTTTTTGAGCACCACGATGGCTTCGCCATGTACCATTCAGACCTTTCCGACTGGACTGCGGTCAAGATGGGACCGCGCCGCGACTTAGTTGGGGATTTGGCAACGGCCGTTCGTGCAGAGGGATTGCACCTCGGCGCTTCTTCGCATCGGATCGAACACGACTGGTTTATGGATGGAGGCCGCGAGATCGACTCTGACGTGAACGATCCGCGGTACACCAGCTTCTACGGTCCCGCGCATCGCCACATCCATAAGGGCGATGACGCTTCTCTGCTGACGGACTGGACGTATGTCAGCCCCGAATACGCGGATGACTGGCTTGCCAGAGATGTCGAAATCGTGGAGAAATATCACCCCGACATTATGTGGTTCGACTGGTGGATCGGCCAGCCCGCAATTCGGCCGAATCTGACCCGTTTCGCTGCGTTCTACTACAACCACTCCTCAAAGCATGGTAGTGTCGGCGTCATCAATTACAAGTATGACGCCTTGGAGAGACATTCTGCCGTCCTCGATGTCGAGCGCGGTGGGTTAGCAGACATTCGTCCGCTGTACTGGCAAACAGATACGTCGGTGAGCGACAAATCCTGGGGCTACATTCAAAGCGATACTTTCAAATCCCCCGAATTCATCGTCCGCCAGCTCATCGATATCGTGAGCAAGAATGGCAACCTACTCCTGAATGTGGGTCCGCGCTCCGATGGAACGATACCTTCCGAAGTTCAGCAGGTGCTGCGACACATTGGGTCGTGGCTTAGGGTTAACGGAGAGGCTATTTATGGCACACGACCCTGGAAAATCTATGGTGAAGGTCCAACGGCGGTAGCAGCGGGACCTTTCCATGACACCGGCACACCCGCCTTTACGCCGTATGATTTTCGATTCACAGCCAAAGGAAAGACACTCTATGCGCTTCAGTTGGGCTGGCCGCGCAATGAAGAGACAGTGATCCAATCTCTGCGAACGAATGGGCCTGCCGGGGAACAAAAGATCTCGACGATTGCGTTGCTTGGCTCCGATGCAACTCTACGCTTCGAACAGCAGGGCGATGGGCTGCATATTCGCGTTCCCGCGCAGGCTCCGGGTGACTTTGCTTATGCGTACCGACTCACCTTTAACGAGTGAGTTAAGAGTCAGAGCGGAATGGCTCTGATAGGTTACTGCTCCTTGCGTTTGTGATCGCTCAACCAGAGCGCAGTCAGCGAACCTTTTCTGAGAACACATGATTATCCAGCGGATCGGAAACAAGGCCACAGGACATGCGAATGCAGAGAGATCTTGGATTGTCCAAACTACAGCGCTGCTTATCGCTGTTCTACTCTCTGGTTTTTCAAACGCGGCTGACCGTAAGGTCTATGGGATGTCAGACGGCATTGTCCGTCCTTCGCGCTTCCAAGGAGTCAAGGAGGCGTACCTGCCTGTTGTTCGAAAAATAAGTCATGCAGCCAACCTGTTATCGCTGCCGAATGGCGATCTTCTATGTTTCTGGTTCACGGGGAGTGAGGAAGGAAGCTCAGGCGTGTCGATTGCGATGTCGCGCCTCGACCATGGCTCCAGTCGATGGAGCCTTCCCGTCATCATTTCCCATCATCCGGGCTGGTCGGATCAGAACCCGGTGCCTTTTCGCTCGCTGGATGGACGGCTCTGGCTCTTCCACACGTCGCAGAAGGCCAACGAAGGCCAGACGACAGCCATCGTGTATCAACTTACCTCGGGTGATCAGGGCCATACCTGGACCGCTCCCACGATTTTGTTTTCAAAGCCAAGCACTTTCATCCGGCAACATCTGGTCGTCTTCGATCACCTGTGGCTTTTCCCGACCTACCATTCGGCAAGCGCCGGGATCACTACGAATGCGCAGAACGACCTCTCCATCGTCAAAATTTCCAAAGACGACGGGAAGACGTGGACGGGATGCGAAGTACCGGGCTCCGGCGGGTTGGTACAAATGAATATCATCAAACTCACCGACGATCGGCTTGTGGCATTCTTCCGCAGTCGTTACGCCGACTGGATGTACAAGAGCGATTCCACAGATGGATGCCATTGGAGCACTCCGGTCGCCACTCAACTGCCGAACAACAACTCCTCCATCCAAGCCGTGCGGCTTGAGGATGGCTTTCTGGTCATCGCTTTCAACAACGCACAGGCTGGAACCACGCGCGGCATGCCACGCACAGCTGCGCGCGACATCCTCTCGGTCGCGCTCTCTGTTGACGGGGGAATAACCTGGCCCTGGGTGAGGGACGTGCAAGAAGGGAACGAGCCTCCGAGTTTCCGATCTGGGGAGGACTCGGAGTACTCCTATCCTTCGGTGACGCAATCGCCAGACAGAATGATCCAGATCGCTTTTACCTTTCGCCGCGAAACCATCAAATATATGACTTTTGATGAGCACTGGATCAAGCAAGGAACCACGAAGGGAGCGTTCACCGGAGATCCGAAGCCATAGCAGGGCGAGATAAGCTCTCTCGATGTGCCTCACTTCAACGGACTGTTGGGCATCAGTTCGATACGGAATGGCTCGGTCGATTGCCTTTGCATCCAAACGACCAGATCAGTGCTTTGTAACTTATGGATATATCCCAGCCGGAAGCTCTTTCCCCAATCTACACGCCTCCCATCGATCTTTAACTGTGCTCCTCCCTCTCCCCAACCCCTGATCACGATCGCAGGATCGAAAATAGGCGAAGCATACTCGCATCAAACGTCAGCCTCAGTGTGGCAGGATCCTTACCTTTTGTCCTCGTCAACACGTAAGCTCGGTGAGTGGGGTCGTAACCATCGTTTCGATAGCCCTCACCTTCCGCTTGCATCTTGGGCGGGGAGATCCATGACTTAGCAAGTGGAAGCAACTCGATCGGCGATTTGGTAGTCAATCCATCCATAAATATCTTTGTCTCAGTATTCTCGTTTTTTGAATAATCCTTCCAAATAAGGTGAGAAAGCGAGGTATGCGAGGCGCGATCGTTAGCCACGCAGGGTCTGCCACTGGAAGCAATCTGCGCCACCGGCCAATGATTCCAGCATTCAAAATCAAAGTATGTGTTTTCGCCATTGTAGATGTCGGCCTTCGCCCCGTCTGGCGATACGATCTGAAAAGGCTTCCACTGGGATTTTAGATTGACAACCTGAATGTTAGGATCGGGCGGCCCCGTAACTCCGGCAGGTCCGTTGGGCTTGGTGAAGCTTCCCGCAATCTTAGGCCGCCAGGTGTACGTCTTCGTTTCACCCTGCATGTTTTCGAGTGTTATAGCATCCCAGTTGATGTTGTCGTCCGGCTGACTGCCCGGCTGATTGAGCACGATCGTTTCCTGCCACTCATGTGGGAGGACGGTAGAGGTGGTGTGGAGAATCTGCTTGCGAACGGCCACGCCGTCCGGATATATCGTCCAATACTCATCTGCCCAGTCGAACCATCCTGTTTGGGGATCTGGCCATGCACCTTGATATTTTTCCACCTCCGCCAGTGCATATCGCCAGTGAACAACAACTCTCGCGTTCGTTGCTTTCGAGAATATTTGCATGTGAATAGCGGTTCTGCTTGTCCGACATTGGTTCGCAATCGCCCCCAAGCGGGCAGCCAGAACCCCACGTTTCCAGAAATTCATCGCTGTACCACTTATCGTTCTCCGTCACCCATGCGGGAGCGAAATTGGTGCCCTCCCAAAAGATCAGCCGTATAGGAGATTCGTCGAACCCGACCACCACATCTGAATCGGGCCCGGTTCGTCGAATTCGATCCCAGGTGTCCTGGTATCGCAGGGTTGTATAATCGGCGCCGAAATGCACGCTCCCCGCCGGCCCCGACGGCATCTTCTGCCACGGCAGGACATCCTCGGCTGGAACTTTTACCGCGGCGTACGCACTTGCTATCTCCGCGGAGCTCAGACTCCGGTCGTAAACGCTTACTTCATCCAGAATTCCATCCAGCGAGTACCAGACGGAGTACTTTGGATGAATTGCTGCCTCAGGAAACGGCATCATCGGTTGACGAACGCGTCCGATCAGAATGTCAGTATGAGCAGGTGTCAGTTCACCCTGGACTGCAAGTTCTCCCGCTTGCTTTCCATTCACATAAATCTTTAGAAATCCTCGGCCTTGATTTGTCTCGTAGGTGCCTGCAACATGGATCCATCTCTTTAACGGAAGTGTCGCTTTGGAGGTGAGCGTTTGCCATCGCCCGTCGATAGATGCTTGCAGACCAACATGCCCAAAGGCATCGATACCAAAGAAAAACCCCTCCTGTTGCTCTTCCTCCTCGTCCACTATGGGAACCCAGTTCCACGGGAAAGTATTCAGCGCAACCCAGGCTTCCACCGTGAAGTCCTTGCGGCCCGCTATAGTCACATCGTGAGAACGAACAGTCATACTGGTCGTATAACCATCAAACCTCAATGCATCGCCAGAAACACCAGCAACGTACGTGTAATAACCGCCTAGTGTGCCCCTGTATTCCTCGCACGTTGTCACTGGGTGTTGCACCCTGGCTGCGGGCAAATGGCCATTGCGCAACCAACCCTTTTCCTTGGCCGTACAGAGTACCCACAAAGAGAGTGCAAACTAGGAACAAAAATATCCTCCGGCACATACACACCCGGTTGAGCATAGAGAATCTCCCGAAGGCTGAATTCATGATTGATTGCGGACTGTTTGCGGTACCATCTCCGGCTCCGAAACCTTTCACAGCAAGCCAGGTCCGAGCCACTTACCATCAGATCTGCTATACGGCCGCGGAGTAACGGTCTTTCAGACGAGGCTCAGAAGTAAAATTTTAAAGCCACCTGCAATTGCCGCTCCGTGTTTGCGGTAGAAGAAACTACGCCAAAGAAACCGGGGCCATCCGGAAGAAAATTGTCGGGAGCCGAGAAAACCGGAGTATTCGTGACATTGAATGCCTCCGCTCTGAACTCGAACCGCTTGGTATCCGTCACCTTAAATGTACGGAACAGAGAAAGGTCCAAATTCCTGCCCCAGTCGGCATGCAGACTGTTACGACCCATCGTCCCGAAAGTTCCTGGCGGCGGATCGGCGAAAGCGTTGACATTAATAGGATGTAGCTTGTCAAGAGGATAGGCAGTTGTGCTTGCGTAAGGGTTGCCCACCTGATTCGCTCGTTCTACGCCATAAAAGTTGTTGATGTTGGAAATCCCATTGTCATCCTGAACGTCATAACGCGGCCCGCTGTTTAAAGATACGATTCCATTTACCTGCCATCCGCCGATAATGTAATCGAGGACGCTGTTGTTCGTGCTAAATCGCTCCGGCCTGCCAAACGGCAGTGGAAGTATAAAGCTGGCGGTGAAGATTTGGGGCAGATCATAGCCCGCCGGCCCCTTGTCTATGCTCAGATTGTATGGATTTTGAATTTCGCAGCCGGAATCGTACCCGTCACAACCGGTCGTGATCGCTTTCGACCAGGTATAAGCAATCGTAGAGGCGATCCCGGAATGCAATCTGATTTGCGACGAAACTTGCAAAGAGTTGTAGTCAGTGTGGGACAAGCTCTCCGTGTAAGGCGTTGGCGGAATGTACGCAGTAAGGGGCGATTCCCCCCTGGGCTGGTGAGTGCATTGGCCGTGATGCTGGTGGCAATTCGCGCGTTCCGCGAGCCAACATAGTTGAGCGTTGTCACCACGCCAGTCGCCATCTGCTGCTGGAACCCGAAGTTCCACTGGTCTGAATACCCGTTCTTGAGATTCGGATCTGTATAAGAGTTGGTATTCAGGGGTGAAAAGGGCGATGATGCTGGCCCAATCGGGGAACTTCCGAAATTGAAAGGATCCTGGGCCAGCCCTGTAGGTGGCCCATAAAGGTTGAAGCCGCCGGGCGCTCCGACAAAAGCAACATTAGGCCACGTCTGCGTATAGTTCGACTGATTCTCAGTTACAGCCGCCCAGTTATCATAGAATCTGCCATATCCACCGTGCATGACTGTTTTCTGTGTCATGAGATAGGCGAAACCGAATCTCGGCTGAATGTTGTCATAATTGTCGTGGATAATCTTTCCATTCTTGGCGATCGTGACATTCGGGGGTAGGGCTCCGCCTGGAATGCAAGGTGCTCCCTGAGTGGCAGGAGCATGCCGGAGCGGGTTTCTGAAGGATGTAGGTTCCATTTGCGAAGTTGAAATCTCCGGTGATGTTGCTTCCGTTGGATGCCTTACCCTGGCGCGGATTGACGGTGATGTCATATCGCAGACCCAAATTGACCGTTAGCTTGTCAGTCGGCCGCCATTGATCCTGAAAGTAGGCTCCGACAACTTTTCCACCGTGCAGCAGCGAATACACGTTGTCCACTTCGGCATAGGCCGGAACGCCCAGAATCATGGAAGCCAGGGAATCGCCGGTATTCGAGTCAAGATTGCCATCCTGCGTCTGCGTTTGCGAGAAATCGTCCTCGGAGCCGTAGAATGGCTGTTCCCATCCATCGGTGGCCAGGCTCGCGCCCGTCCGTAGACTGTGGCGTCCAATGGTCTTCGAAAAATCGCCGCGATATTCCCAGATATTGGAGTAATGCAGCTTGCCGACATAGTCAAAGCCGGCTAGATAATTGTCAATTCCAACTGACGGAACCTGGTTCCCGCCAAATGCCGCGTGGTTGTAGAAGTAGTTTGCAAATCCAGACTTCTGATAGAAATCCGAAGGCGTGTTCTTGAAATATGGCGTGCGGTTATTCTGCGCTGAAACACGACCGAAAGTCAGCTGCAGCACCGAACTTGAACCGAAGGTGTGGGTCCAGTTCACCGCAATGTTGTAATTGGAGTCGCTCGTCCTCGATACAACACCCGGATAACCTCCAGATCCGGTAATAGGTTCCCATGCTGAGGTCCAGCGCGCGAAGACGCGATCGTTCACATCGATCTGTTCATCGAAGCGAACTGAAACCTGGTCCTGCCGTGTAATGTTGGGGGTTGTATCGCGGCCATTGAATTGCGGATATCCGGGCAGGTTGACCGGAGCAGGAAAGAACGTCTTCGCATAATACAGCGTCGTCGGGTTGATCATGCTGGACGGAATCTTGTTGCACGGAGTGCCTGTCCCTAGCTGGATGCCGCTGGAGTTCGCTGGGAGCGGAACTCCCGCGGCGGTTGCACATAAACGGTAGCAGCGTGAATCCGGTCGCATTCGGCGGTTCGTTTGGGTCTTGAGGAACGGAACTGAAGGGGTTGTAAAGCTGTGTGCCCTGGGCGTCGAGATTGCTGAAATCGCCATTCAACTGCGCTGGTGTGGGAGTTCTGAAGAAATTGCTTGACGCGGTGTTTTTGCGGTATCCCTCATAAGATCCGTAGAAGAATGCCTTATTGCGGCCGTTATAATGCGGCAAAAGCACCGGTCCCCCGACGGCTCCTCCAAATTGGTTTTGCTTCAGCGGAGTCTTGACTGGGTTGAAATAGTTTGCCGCGTCCATAGCATCGTTTCGCAGATATTCCCACGCATCGCCGTGGAACTCATTGGTTCCTGACTTCGTGACCACGTTGACGATTCCACCCAGCACCTGCCCGAACTGCGCTTCGTCGTTGTGGGATTGAACCTTGAACTCCTCAATATCGTCCAGTGTTGGCTGCACGGCATAGGTATCGCGAATCGCACCATAGTTATTAATGCCATCCAGCAGATACATGTTGCTGCGGTTGTTTTGTCCGTTGACCGAAGGAAGGACAACGGTTCCGATTGGATCTCCAATCCCACCAAAACCGGCATTTCCCGAGACGTTGACGGAGCTCACGCCAGGTGAGAGCAGCAGCAGCTCAGTGAAATTGCGCCCATTCAGCGGCAGCGCATTCACCTCAGTGCTGCCGATGACAGTTCCAAGCTCGGCTGTAGAGCTCTCGATCTGGACCGCATTCGCGGCAACGACAACCGTGCTGCTGACTGCGCCGACCTGCAAAGTGAAATTGACCGTGGCTGTTTGATTGACCGCCAGATTGAAATTCGGCGTCTTCGTGGTAGAAAAGCCCTGCATTGTGACCGCGTCAGAATAGGTTCCCGGACTGATGTTCACGATTGAATAGTTCCCGGTCCGGTTGGTCTTTGTCACCTGCTTGAACCCGGTCTTCGCATTCGTCAGTGTGACGGTCGCGCCCGGCACCGCAGCGCCAGAAGCGTCTCGCACTGTTCCGTTCAGAGCGGCGGACGCCGTGCCTACCTGAGCTGTTGCCGCAGTGGTAAAGCCCACCCAGAGAGACATCGCGATCGTTGCGCGAAGCAAGCTTTTAAGGGTGATGCGACTTAGAGAATTCATACTTTGTACCTCCGCTCGTTTTCGGAGTAAGGTTTTGACATACAAATCGCCAAGTAGTGATCCAACCAATTACAATTGCGAAACCTACCACCACGCGATATCCGTTGTCAAGTATTGTGTGCGCCAGCCAACTCGTACAAAGTAAATGACCTATAATCAAGAGATGAACGGTGTTTGAGTCGGAATGGAACATAGGTTTGACGTCACCGCGTCATTATCATTTTGGTCCATCCATACGCTTTGATCCATCGCCAGGAGAAGCCCTGCCATTGATGGAGTAGGTTCATGGCCATGAAGGCGCACTGCTGCTGGTTGTATGGGCACTTTAATGACCGAGTATTGTGTCGATGGCACCATTAAGAGCTGGGCAGAACTTGCTCATTTGATCCGGATACTTTCTTGCCGCGGACATTCGCGAGAATACGAGACCAACAGACAATTGGCACAGCATATTTAAGTATTCAGAGCTGGCGAATACTGCAATAGATAGTGATGTTCTTGACGTTTTAGAGACGGTGTGTATATAATAATTTCGTACTGTGGCTGGACCAATATTCATTGACCGGTCGAGATCAAATGAGACAGATTGTATTGGAAGCGCCGGGACGATTTACAGAACGAGAAGGCGCGATTCCGACGGCATCCGCCGGGGAAGCTCTGGTTCGAATCGAGAAAGTAGGGGTATGCGGGAGCGATTTCCACGCATTTGCAGGTCGCCAGCCAATCTACACTTATCCTCGGATTATCGGCCACGAGCTATCCGGAGTCGTCGTGGAAGCGCCCGCCAACGATCACGGCATCCAGCCGGGAGATCGCTGTTCCATTGAGCCTTACATGAGCTGCGGCAAATGCCGGGCTTGCGCAATGGGCCGTAACAATTGCTGTGAAAATATCCGGCTCTTCGGAATCCATGTGGATGGGGGGATGCAGGAATACCTTTCCGTCCCTATCGGGCAGTTGCACAAATCGGATCGATTGTCGCTCGATCAGCTCGCCCTGGTGGAGACGCTCGGCATCGGCGCCCATGCAGTCAGGCGCAGCGGATTGAAAAAGGGCGATGAGGCTCTTATCGTGGGCGCTGGGCCGATCGGAATCGCCGTGGCCCAGTTTGCTTCCGCATTGGGAGCCAGGGTTCACATGGTGGAAAAAAGCGAGTGGCGTAGAGCATTTGTGGAGCGCATGGGATACGCCTCCTCATCTACCGCCGAAGGGCGGCAGGCCGACTACCGTGTTTGACGCTACCGGAAATGCCGTTGCCATGAGCGACAGTTTGACTCATGTGGCGACCGGAGGCTCACTGGTATTCGTGGGGCTCACGCGGGATCCAGTCTACCTTGACGACGTGCTGTTTCATCGCAAGGAAATAACTCTGCTGGCCAGTCGTAACAGCGTCGGACTATTTCCGCAGATTATCCGCATGATCGAAGAAGGTATCATCGACACCTCGCATTGGATCACCGATCGTCTGATGCTCTCCGAGGTTGTTTCCCAATTTCAATATCTGCCCAAGCGCCAGACACTCGTCAAAGCCATCGTGGACATCAACCAACTCAATTAGTTCGCCACTGTGGAATCTACCCATCAGCAACAATCTTTGTGCCTGGCTTCTTTCAATTTATCCAGCGAAGTTTCTCAAAATGGCTTCTTCAGAGTAATCCTGTACACGAAAGCGTTATCGCATGGCTTCACCTTCGGCGTCGTGAGCACCAAAGCCTGTTTCGTGAACTCCCACTTAATAGGCTCGTCGCTGCCGAGCATCGTGACCGATTCGATCTCCGACGGATACAACCCTGCCCACGTCCGACCCTTCGGAACCAGGCTGGTAATAAGCGCTCGGTCTCCGGGCCATGCGAGGAAGGTCGCATATAAATATTCGTCCCTGCAGGTGAAGCGAATGTCCTGCGGAGTATATTGAAGCGCGTTGTTCTCGTTGAATGCTCCACTCTTTTTCAACCGTGTCGGGCCCTCGCCAGCCACCAGCCATGGGCTTGTACCATAGATCGCTGCTCCGTTGATTCGTAGCCAGTCTCCGATTCCGCGCAGCCGTTCCTTTGCGGCATCCGGAATGGTTCCGTCAGGTTTCGGTCCAACATTCAGCAGAAGGAAGCCGTTCTTACTCACTCGATCCACAAGTCCAGTTACTAATTCGTCGACGGATTTAAACCCAAGGCCTTTGACATATCCCCATCCACTGCCGGAATCAATTGTCGTGTCCGTGATCCATTCGTCGTACGTCATATCAAGTTGTTGCCCCTGTTCGAGATCGTTGATTCCGACACCAGGGGTGAAGTCGTGGTGCTTGTACGTAACTGTCACTTCCTTGCCGGACGCCGCCGCCCGATTGAAGTAGTAAGCCAGAAAATCCTTTTTGTACCACTCCTGAATCAACTCCAAGTCAAAATCGAACCACACCACATCCGGCCCGTAGTTATCCACGACCTCGACGAGTTTTCCTTCCCAGACTTCGAGAAACTTCTTATCTGGCAATGCGTCTGGCGCATGACTCTCTCCGTAGAGGCCGGCGTATCTTGGATCGCTAACATCGTACCGCTTGTCCCAGGTGGGGAAATAAAACCAGTGCGCCCCGTGATGGAACGCAGTCAAGAATTTCATATCGTGTTTCTTGATAGCCCTCCCAAGCTCGCCCACGACATCGCGTTTCGGCCCCATTTTCGCGGCGTTCCATTTCGAATATTTCGTGTTCCACATGGCAAAGCCGTCATGATGCTCGGCAACGGGGCCGGCAAAGCGTGCACCTGCGTTTTTAAACAATTCCGCCCACTCGTCGGGATCAAAGTGACTGCCCGTGAACATCGGTATGAAATCCTTGTAGCCGAACTTCTCCAGCGGCCCATAGGTGGCAATCTGATGCTTTGTGTTCTCAGAGTCGGGATTGGTGTAGATGTCGTGGGCGTACCATGTGCCGTTCTTGCCATGAGCGGGAACGGAATAGACGCCCCAGTGCGTGTAGATGCCGAACTTTCCGTCCCGCAGCCACTGAGGAACCGTGATGCTCCGCAGCGAGTTCCACGAAGCCTGGAATGGGCCATTCCCGCCTGTCACATGCGGGCGGTGTTTGTGGTCCGCGGCAAGAGCAAGTGGGCTGGTCAGGCAGCCTGCGGAGAGGGCGACACCGCGCTTCAAGAGATCGCGTCGATTGTAGGTGGTAGTCATTGTTCCCTCGCGAGTAGGATGGCGTTCTTTAGCGCAACTTGAAATCGCACGAAGCCAGTGGATTCGTTTCGTATAAGACGGGCTTGCATTTTCGACGCCCACGGCCGGCAATTGTCAAGGATTGTGGTACACCTCACGCATCATTGACCAGGAGCGTTCGCCCGGCAACGGAATCTGCATGGGATCGGTCGAGCTCAGCCATTGCTGATTGCGCGGCTCGGCGGCAAGTTTCTCCATATCTGACTTATAATCGCGGCCGCTGTACTCGTAATAGCCAAAGAGATAATATCGGTCGTTCCCAAGCTTTTCGAGATATATGGAGAAGTTATGCATGTTGTATTTAGCCAATAGGTCGCGCACACCCGCGTTGGAGGCCGAGTGCAACGCCTCATATGCGGCGATGCGATCCGACTTTATGCCGATCACCATGCCGATTCTCTGGACCGGAGTGCGGCGATTGCGCCTTATCAGTGCAATGGCAGGAAGAGCAATCCCAGCTGCGAACAGCGGTATGGAAAGTCGCTTCAATGTCAAATCCTCCTGTGCGTTGGAATCCCTGAACTCTTCGAAAGCCATTTTTCTGGGAATTCATTCGTAAGTCCCCATTTGCCCATCTCGAGGTTGACAAATCCTAGCTTGAGCGCTGGGGATTCTGGCCGCACCCGAAAATCGTAGTTCGCAGGGTCAATAAATAGAGGATCGGCGAAGATGGAATTTCGGTCGAAACCAAGTTCCTGCCAGCCTTTCAGGTCGTAGCGGCGCGGATTTCTCTTGCCGTCCTCGGAGCGCAACTGATCGACGACCGCCTGGAAGCCTCCCTTGCTGGAGTAGAAACAGTTTCGATCCACTTCTCCAAACCAGGGGCCAGTTGCGGGTGGAGCAATCACCGAATGAAACATTTGCGGCCACCACGGCCAACCGGAAGGCCATTCCGTGTCTCCGGGATCCATGACCGTAATGTTGCTGAAGTAGCGATCGTGGTTGAGGTTGTTTCCTACGTGAAAACACGGAGCGGCTTTCGACATATACCAGATATTGTTGTAAACCTCGCGATAGGCGCCCTCGCGCCATTTCATGCTCACCCCGCCAACGGAAATATTGTTATAGATCTTGTAGTTCGAGGCACCGTCATCCAGATCCAATCCCCAACCCGATTTCTCATTGAATAAATTGTTGCGGACGATTACCGGCTCCATCGCATCTACCAGAACATCCCATGCGTCGATACTACGATCGCTTGTATACGGTCCGTGCGACTGCGCCAAGCTCCAGGCGCGATCTCGCCCCCATGCATTGAAAGGTCCATGGTCGCTGGTCTCGCGGACTGTATCGTGGATGTGATTGAACTCAATGACATGGCCGCCCCAGGTTCCATCGCCAATGCAGATTCCTGCGCGGGGCATGTTATAGATCAGATTGTGGCTGGCCGTAATCCGTTTCGCCCGTGAAATATAAACCGCAGCGATCTGTTTGCCGTAAAAACCACAGTCGTGCACCAGATTGTTGCTGGCCTGGCATTCGAATGGAAACGCCCGCTGGGTGCCATTGGTTTTTTCCAGGTCGCCAACGAAGCACATCGCGCTATCGCCGGTCTCTGTGAACCTACATCCGGTCACGGAAAACTCGCGATTGTAATTGTTAACAAATACTCCATTCCCGCCAACAGCATCGAACCAGCAATTCTGAATGGAGCACTGTCGCGTGCCTTCCGCAAAGACAGCCCCGCCCCGGTGAATCGACCAGTCGCTGAGCGACGGCACGTCGTAGTGGCACATATATGTGCTCAGGGTGTGGGCAAGCCGAACACCTTTGACCATGATGTTGTGCACCGGCGCGTCCTGAGTGCCGGCAAAGTGGATGATGGACTCAAGTTGCGGCACCTCAATCAGCGCACTTCCAAGGTCAACACCAGGTGGCGGATAGTAATACAGGATACTTTGCCGCTTATCGAGGAACCATTCTCCAGGCGAATCGAGCTCTTCAAACACGTTATCTATGAAATAGCGTGACCGGCCGCCCACTATGGCTGGATTCTTATCCCACTTAGCACCAATCTGCTGCCCACCTTCGCCGAACCAGATGGATTGTGTTTCGTGATCGATGCTTTTCAGCCGCCATTGCAGATTTCCCCAGTAGGCCTCCTGAAAAATATGGATCTCCGCATCTTCTGGATTCGACCAGCGCCTGTTGGGAAACGTCGCGGGATCGAATCGAACACCGCGCGGACGCCTCGCCGGAGAAAGTCATATCTGCATCTGGTCCGGCGTATGGATCCCGATCGCCTTTTGGAATTGACCCTGCAGCCTGCAGGTATCCTGACTTGCCTGGCTGAGAAGGATCATAGTTCGGATACCTTGCGCGAATCTGACGCTTGCCATTCACGAACATCTGGGTGAAGTTCAGTCCGGCGGGAACTGAAGCCTTCATGATTCCATCCTTGTGCGGAATCCATCGGCAGGACAAGGAACGGCCGCCACTGAGAACGACGTCTGCTCCAGGATAAGCCGTATAGATCACCGGGGCATCGGGAGTGCCAGAATCCTCCGGTCCAAAAGTAAGCGGAGAGTCGAAGTAATAAGATCCTTCGCCAATCCAGACATGAGTGGGTCCGCGATGCTTTGCTTTTCGCACCGCCCGTTGCGCTCGCGAGAGCGTCGCAAACGGTTTCTCCTTCGTTCCTGGCCCATGGTCATTTCCGCCAGGAGACACGTAAAACTCATGGCTGTCTCGCGTGAGGGGCTCGTCCGCTTCGGTTTCCGCGTAAAGCTCCTGAAATTCAGGGACAATGCCGCCAGCCGCGATGGCAGCGCCGCCCGTCAGTTTGAGAAATTCACGTCTGCGCATAGGCTGTAGTAATGGACGTACCAATTGTACCGCTCATTCTTCGATCTGCCGTTAGCTAATCTATAGGCGATAGACGATCATCGCCGTCCTCCGGCAAATGGTGTCCTGCTCAGACGGCGACAATTCGGAGATGAATGAGCGGAACGTATCCACCCAAGCCCCGTATTCTGCCGCGACCGTCAGCACAGGCCAGTCAGAGCCGAACATGAGTCGCCCGGGTCCAAACGCCGAGAGGACGACGTCAAAGTACGGACGCAAGTTCGTCGCAGTCCAGGTTTTCCAATCCGCCTCAGTTACCATTCCGGAAACTTTGCAATAGACATTTTCGCGTTTTGCCAATTCTTCCATCTGCTCCCGCCATGGCGAAAGAAGCCCGTCCCGAATTCTCGGTTTTGCGATGTGATCGACCACGAACACCTGCTCGGGGTGGCGATCCACAAATTGCAGGGTCTGCGGCAAGTGGCGTTCGAATATCAGAATGTCATAGGCCAATCCGTAGCTGCGCAGCATGCTGACGCCGCGGTTGAAATCAGCGCGCATCATGTAAAAATCGTCCGGCTCATCGTGTAGGACGTGCCGCACTGCCTTGAGTCTGGGGTGCTGCGCGAAGCGCTCGAGAAGTGGGGCGGCATCCTCCTTGTCGAGCGGCACCCATCCGACCACGCCAAGAATGAAGGGATGATGCTCGGCAATATCCAGCAGCCACTCCGTCTCCTCGATCGTCTGCCGAGCCTGGACCGCTACCGTTCCCTGTACTCCCGATTCGCGCATGACGCGCTCCAGGTCCGGGACCTCGAAATCGCGACGGAGAGACTTCATCGCGTCGCTTATCCAGACGTAATCGCGCTCGTTGTATTTCCAGAGGTGGTGGTGCGCGTCGATCAACGGTAGTTCCATTGTTTATTCAGGTCCGGTTCCAGAATCTTCCGGACTTCCGCCGCCAGGCTGGCATCGTACGCTTGCTCATGCATTTCGACATTATTGCGCACCTCTTCAGGATTGGCGGAGCTGAACAGGGTGGTGGGTATTTCCGGATTTTGGCTTGAAAACTGCAACGCCAGCCAGCTGATCGAGCTTCCATTGCTTCCGGCAGAATTCTGCGGCTGCGCGGAAACGGCTTCGCTCCTCGGTATTGGCGGGATGCCATGCGGCCGGTCCTCGATCCGTCAGCAGGCCGGATGCGAATGGCGATCCATTCACGATGCCGATGTTTTTCTCTTTGGCCATGGGCAGCAGATCGAGCAGCTGGTATCGTTGAGACAATAATGGTTGTGAACCAACGCGGCATCGATGTCCAAGGATGCGAAAACCCGCTTCCACAAATCCATCGGATAGATGCCAAAGCTCATGGCTCCTATCCGGCCCTCCCGCTTCAATTCCTGAACCGCTTGATATCCCTCACTGAAAGCCCATTCTGTGTGTTTTCTGTCCTGGTACTCAATGTCGTGGATGTGAATGATGTCGAAGTACTCGACCCCCAACCGCGCGGCGCTCTCATCCAGTGAAGCCCGGATACGCGCTCGCGAATAATCCAAAGTGTCGTTGCCGTAATTATTTGGATCTGTATATTTGCCGACTTTCGTGGAGAGGAAATAGCGATCGCGAGCAACGCCGCGCAAAGCTTTACCCAGGACCGTTTCAGACCGCGTGCCTCCGTAAGCCGGCGCAACATCGAAATAATTGATGCCGCAATCGAGCGCGGCATGAACCGACGCGATCGCCTCTGCTTCGTCGACGGGATGAAAAACCCCTCCGAGCGACGATGCTCCAAAGCTGAGCCGGGAAACCTTCAATCCCGTTTTGCCGAGCAAACTGTACTTCATAACCGAAGTCCCGCCTTTCTGAAATCTCTAATACCCTGTCATTGAATTGCCAACAGCCAGCACCACGATGGCGACGATGAGAACCGAAAGACCGGCATAAAGCGTTCTCCGAGCACGTCGCGGCGCGCCCGTCCACTCGTGGGTGAGAAAGCCGAAAATGTTGGCAACGAGAAGCGTGAAAGCCATATACACCGCCCATCCGACAGAGGTGCCGAGGCGGCCCAGATAATAGGCGCCCATGCCGTAGGGAATCGTAGCAACAAACCAGATCACCCCCATGAATGCGCCATTGAGCCAGTCATAAATTGCATCGGGGCCAATATTGTTACGCCAGGTTCCTCGCCTGATCTGCAACCCGACGAACCACAATAGAAGCGATGCAGTCGCTCCCCAGAAGACGGGCAACCAACTGGCCAGCGTTGAGAAGACCGGACTCGCACCGAGTCTTTGGGCTTCCTCGCCAACCCGGGTCGTGAAAGCGAAACCAAGATTTGCGCAGGCGCTCAGCACACCGGATGCCACACAGACCACCAACGCGCTGCCGAATCCCCGCTGCTGAGGGCTGGCGCTCGCCTGCCGTTCCCGCAGAAAGCCCCCCCTGCCGCAAACCACCACTCCGGCAACGCACCCTGCGATGCCGAGCAGAATTACGATTCCACCGGGTGTGAGAAGATCGGCGCGCGACTTCACCAGGAATGGAAGAAGGGACCCGACCGCGGTGTTGATTCCCATGATGGTCGCAAAGCCCACCGACATTCCGGCCATGGTGACACCGTAGCCAAACATGATGGAGCCTACGCCCCATCCGAATCCATATGCGGCGCCTTTCCACACGGCTCCTGAGCCCGCCGCATGCACAGCCTGCGGCCAGTTCGGCAAAACGAACGCTGCCATTACAAACGGAAGGATCAGCATCATCACTACAGTGGAGGGTATGTAGATGTTTTCCAATTCGAATTTCCGGCGCTTCTTGAGGGGAACCGCAAGCCCTCCGCCAGCAACTGCGGCGATGAAAACCAATGCGAATCCGAAAACAGTCGAATGCACGCGAATGCACCTTTCCTTTTTATCCGGCCGCCGAAATCTACGCGGTAGTGACGCGAATTGGTTCAGCCATGTTACATGCGGATTCTAAGTGCCTGTTACCGGAGTCGTCAAGCTCGTCGTGCGCTGTTCTGGCCTGCGACAATGTCATTCATACTTCACTACTGTCCGTATCCACGTCGGTGAAGTCGGCAGGTTCTTAGGCGCAGTAGGTGTTCCGAATGCTGGTCAGGTCCGGTGTGAAGCTCTGCGGCAGCTACAGCGGCTGGACGACGAAGTGGCGGATGTCCACGTTCTGGAACGCGAGATCGCGCGAGTGGAAGGCCGGCGGATAATAAAAGCCGTTTGGCTGCTTCCACGCGATGGCGGCATTGGGCAGCACACAGCGGTTGCCCGACTGGTTTCTGGGGGGCACCTGCATCGCTCCCGTGCTGGCGTACAGTTCTCGCCCGGAACCATCTTCTGCATCAGCAAGCTCATGCAGCCTTGCGTACAGGCTTTCGATGGCCTCAGCTAGTTTGTGCGGAGTCCTTTTCGTATAATTCCAGACTTACTTGGGAAGAGCGGCCCGAAGAACATTGTCATTTCTCCGCATTCGAATACGTTGGACACAGGGCGATCAAAAATCGCCGAAAACGCTGCCCGATGACCATGTCCGAAAACCGCTAGTTTATCTCCATCGTGAGTGCGAAAATTCAGACATGGAACTGCCCGGTCGAGAAATTTGTTATCGCGCTCTGCAAAGCCGAGACTCCCGCTTTGATGGCTTGATGTTCGTCGGCGTCACATCGACGGGTATTTACTGCCGCCCATATGTCCGGCGCGTACAGCAAAGTTTGAGAATTGCAATTTCTACGGCTCAGCTGCGGCCGCGCAAGATGCCGGCTTTCGTCCATGTCTTCGTTGCCGCCCAGAGACGGCCCCTGACTTGGCTTCATGGCGTGGAACTTCGAACACAGTTTCTCGCGCTTTGGCTCTTATCACTGAAGGAGCCCTTGATGGTGAGGGGAATAGCGTTGAAAAACTAGCTGAACGCCTGGGAGTAGGCGAGCGCCAGTTGCGACGCTTGTTCCTCCAGCATCTCGGAGCATCACCTATTTCCGTCGCGCAGACCCGACGAGTGCTTTTCGCGAAGCAACTTATACATGAAACCCAGATGTCACTGACTGAAGTTGCGATGGCGGCTGGATTCGGTAGCTTACGGCGATTCAACGAAACATTTCGTGATCTATTCAATCGGCCTCCCCGCGCCTTGCGCAGAAAGAACTCCGCGAGGCAGGAAGAGAAGGATGTCGCACTTCGGCTTCGCTATCGTCCACCCTATGACTGGGACTGCATGCTAGCTTTCTTGCAAGCGCGTGCGGTTCCAGGTGTCGAAACTGTAGATGGCGGACGCTATCTACGCACCGTTGAGGTAGATGGGGCGATGGGCAGCATTGAGGTGACTCACCTGCTCGATCGACAGAGCCTTGGCGTCCGCATCCGCTTCCCGGACGTTCGACTGTTACCTGCTATCGTTGCCCGGGTGCGGCGCCTGTTTGATCTCGGAGCTGACATCGAGATGATCGACGACCATCTGTCCGGCGATCCGGTGCTCGCTCCATTGGTGGCACAACGTCCAGGATTGCGGGTCGCCGGCGGTTGGGATGGGTTCGAGATAGCAGTTCGGGCTGTCCTCGGTCAGCAAATCAGTGTGGCCGCTGCACGTCGATTGGCTGGCCAACTCGTCGCTCTCCACGGCCACGCTGTGCCCAAGTCCTTCCTGATCCACCCGGATTTGTCGCATGTATTTCCGACCGCGAAGCGGCTGGCCTCGGCTTCCTCCATCGGACTGGCCATGTCGGCAGCGCGCCTGACGGCATTGAAGGCAGTAGCCGAGGCGGCGCTGGCCGATCCCGAACCTGTTCCGTCAGTTCGCCAGCATCGAGGAGACGATTGCGCGCTTTCGAACGATTCGTGGGATTGGCGAATGGACCGCACAGTACATAGCCCTTCGCGCTATCCGCGAGATGGATGCATTCCCAGCGGCTGATATTGGACTGCTCCGCAGCGTGGCTGCAATGGACGGGGAGAAAACAACACCTGCGAACCTCTTGAGTCGTGCCGAATCTTGGCGACCGTGGCGTGCTTATGCGGCGCAGCATCTTTGGGCTGCGGACAGCAGTGCTGTCGTAAGTCGCCCGCATATCTCACGCTAACCATTGGCCGGACTTTCTCGAAGCCATACGCCAGCGCATTCACAAACCAGAAAGGATAAACAGTATGAGTCTCGCCTACAAGATAATTGAGTCGCCTGTCGGGAAACTGAAAGCAGTTGCGAGTGACAAGGGGTTGGTGGCCATACTATGGGAAAACGACAATCCCCGTCGTGTGCGCCTGAGCGGACTGATTGAGGATAAACAGCACCCTGTTCTCGTCGAGGCGGAACGGCAGCTGGGTGAGTACTTTGCCGAGAAACGAAAAACGTTCTCCATCCCTCTCGATATGAGAGGTACTCGTTTTCAGAAAAACGTATGGGAGGCCTTGCTTGCCATACCGTTTGGCGAGACGAGAAGTTATGGACAAATTGCGATACAACTAGGGAACCCTCGGGCGACGCGAGCTGTCGGCGCAGCGAACGGAAGAAATCCGGTCTCAATCATCGTACCTTGCCATCGAGTCATTGGATCGTCCGGGAAACTTACCGGCTTCGCGGGTGGACTAGATGCCAAAGCCCGTTTGCTCAGCCTGGAGGAGAAGAGCCAAAAACCTTCCGCGTAGCAGCGTCAGTGGCCCTGCAACTCGGCGACTCTTTGCTAAATAAACGATGGCGGGTTGCTCGACGCTATGTCAACGCCACGCAGTCTCAGCAATGCAGTGATGCTTTGAAAAACGATCTTGTCTTCAGACGAATAGCAGTTTTCTGAGAACGACGACAATGACAATTTGCCTATTGACGGGGTAAGTCGCTCCGTTGTATCTTGCGCCGCCCATATCTGTTTGACAAGCATTTCGCGGTGGAAGGCGTCCTCGCTTCGGCCAACGCTCCGGGCAATTCGGCGTCGGCTTAACGCTTTAGTGTCAGCCAGACGCCATCTTTATCCCTCTTCCGAATTTCACTCAGTCTGGCAGAAATCTCACGAATCGCTCGGAACATCCGCGAACCAAGCAGTCACATCCGACAAATGAAAATGGCTCACCCAAGCTGATTTGCAAATCTCATAGGCGGCATGCAAGCTAGTAGCCATGCCCGAACTTCCGGACATAACCGCTTATATCAGCCGCATTGGAACCGCGCATCCTCGGCCAGCCGCTGGAGCATGTGCGAATAGCCAGCCCTTTTCTGCTTCGTACCGCACAACCGCCGCTTGCAAGTGCAGAGGGCCATATTGTCCGCGAGATACGGCGCATCGGTAAGCGCATCGCTATCGGCGTCGATAACGATCTTTGGCTGGTGCTTCACCTGATGATTGCCGGACGGCTGCACTGGCGACTGGCAGGCGCAAAACTGGCAGGCCGCAACACTCTGGCAGCCTTTGATTTTCCAGGCGGTTCTCTCGTTTTTACGGAAGCGGGCAACAAACGGCGCGCGTCGTTGCACGTTCTCAGTGGAGAAGATAGTCTGCATTCCATCGATCCCGGCGGAATCGAAATTTTCTCGTAGCGATCTCAATTCATTCCGCACCGCTCTCACTGCTGAAAACCGCACGCTCAAGCGGGCTTTAACCGACCCGCATATCGTGAGCGGTATCGGTAATGCCTATTCCGATGAGATTCTGCACGCCGCCCAATTGTCACCCATCCTGCTCACGCACAAGCTGAAATCCGCATGACTGGGAGCGGCTGTTCGAAGCAGCACGCGACACCCTCCAACTCTGGATTGACCGGCTGCAAGCTGAGACGAACGCCGGATTTCCTGCAAAAGTTACCGCATTTCGCAAGGGTATGGCAGTTCATGGACGCTATGGAGAACCATGCCCAAGATGTGGAGAAAAGGTACAGCGCATTCGTTATGCCGATAACGAAACGAACTACTGTGCGCTCTGCCAGACGGGTGGCAAAGTCCTTGCGGATCGAAGTTTGTCGCGGCTCTTAAGAGAGGACTGGCCGCGCACCCTGGAAGAACTAGAGGCTCTGAAACGACGCTGATCTTTCACAGAAGGCATCAGCATGATAGCCGGACTTGGAGCATTCTCTTGTACATTGGACATAATGTTACGCAGCCACGCTTCTTGAAAATGACAAAAGCATAGTGTTAGACAGAAATGAGTAATGATGCAGAATCCTGAGCTGTAGGAATGAGGAGCACAAGATGAGTGTGACGCGACGTGAGTTCGTGGCGATGGTTGGAATGGGAGTGGCAGACGCGACGCTGGCGCAGAGTAGCGGGGTGGCCCATACGGCCGCCTCGGTGAAAACGATGGTAGGAGTACCTTTTGAGCGCAAAGACCCGCGGATCGGCATCATTGGCGTGGGCGGCCGGGGTACGTCGCTGCTGAAAAATATGCTTGCCGCCGACGCGCAAGTGGTCGCAGTCTGCGACATAAGGGACGAGCACGCGAAGAACGCGCAGGCGATGGTAACAAAGACCGGCCAAAGCGCGCCGGAGCTTTATACCGACGGCGATCATGCGTATGAGAAGTTGGTGCGGCGTGATGATGTGGACCTCGTAATTGTGGCGACTCCGTGGAAGTGGCATGCGCCCATGGCAGTCTCGGCCATGGAGTACGGCAAGCATGTGGCAGTGGAGGTGCCGGGAGTCACCACAATAAACGACTGCTGGCGAATCGTGCACACGTCGGAGCGCACGCGGCGACATTGCATGATGCTGGAAAATTGCTGCTATGGATATAACGAGACTTTGGTGTTGCGAATGGCGCAAGCCGGCCGATTCGGCGATCTTTTGTGGGGAGAGGGAGCCTATCTACACGACTTGCGTTCGATTCTGTTCTCGGATGAAGGCGAAGGTTTATGGCGTCGCACGGAGAATACGCTTCGTAATGGCAATCTATATCCCACCCATGGTCTTGGACCGGTGGCGAACTACATGGGCGTGCAGCGAGGGGATACCTTTAGCCACATCGTGTCGATGAGTACGCCGCAGCGCGGACTGGACGAGTATCGCAAGGCTCATGTGCCGGCTGGCAATCCAAAATGGCAGGAACGTTACAAAGAGGGCGACATGAACACTTCGCTAATCAAGACGCAGAAGGGTCTCACGATCACTTTAAAACACGACACGTCCAATCCGAGACCCTATAGCCGCGTGAATGCGATCGCGGGGACGACAGGTATTTTTGAAGACTATCCCCCGCGCATCTACTTTGACGGGCAGGCAGGCGGAGAAAAATGGACGACTCTGGATGAATTTAAGCAATATGAGCATCCTTTGTGGAAGCGCGAGGGTGAGATTGCGAAGGGATTGGGCGGCCACGGCGGCATGGACTTTATCATGCTTTACAGGCTGCTACAGTGTTTCCGCGAAGGGCTTGCGCCCGATATGGATGTATATGACGCAGCGCTCTGGGCTTCGGTGGCGCCGTTGAGCGAACAGTCGGTGGCGCAAGGGAGCGCTCCGGTCCATTTTCCAGATTTTCTTCGCGGCGGGTGGAAGGGGAGAGCGCCCAGTGCGATTGGAACGGCTTGATTCGCCAAAGCTAGAGCATCGCTGCTGGAGGTAAGTGCACGATAAAGAAAATCGTCGGATTTGAGGCGTTCTGAGCTTTTAAACACTATGAATTTCTGCGCGAAGCGAACGAAATATTTTCGCTTTTTTGCGCTTTCCGAATTTCTCCGATAAATCGCCATTCTCTGGACGCACATTGAGAAGTTCCTTTTCGCCGAGATTGCCCCCAAATAGCGAAACGTTTCCCTATTTGCATTACCTGTTTATCACCCGTATAGATCGTTCAGAATCTTCTCCTGCACTCGTCCGATGCCCGCCGAGGCGTGCTTCCTTCGCCGATGGAAAGTGGGGAACCTATAGCTGCGGTTCGGTCCGCACACTTCTCCGAACTTTTTATTCTAGGTGCGAATCAAGAAACTGAAAGCTTATATATTTCATCTATGAAATATATCTGGCTGAGATCGCGCCGATATATACTATTTAATTGACATATGGAAATATATCTGAAATTATGTCTCTGGAATTGGAGGGACCCGATGAAAATAGAAACTGATGTGAAGGCCGCGTCTTCCGTAAAAGAAAAACTTGCGATCGACGGAGGTGAGCCGGTGCGTAAAAAGCCCCTCCCGTTGGAGTTTCCTGGAATCCACCATATGGATGAGGAAGAGGTAAACGCTGCGCTGCGGGTGCTCCGGAGCCGTTCTCCCTTCCGATATTACGGAATCGATCTGCAGGGAGAGGTGCAGGCATTTGAGGCTGAATTTGCCTCATTTCTGGGCATTTCTCATTGCGTGGCGATCAACAGCGGTACCGGCTCCTTACATACTGCTCTGGCTGCGCTCGGCGTCGGTCCGGGGCAGGAAGTGATTGTACCGGCATACATGTGGGTATCCGTGGTAGCAGCCGTCGTAAATCTCGGGGCAATCCCTGTGCTGGCGGATATTGATGACACTTTCTGCCTCGATCCGGCCGCTGTGGAAGCGAAGATCACCCCACGAACGACGGGAGTGATCGCCGTTCACATGAGCGGAGCACCTGCGGATATCGAAGCGATCAAGAAGGTAGCGCGGAACCATGGGCTGTTTTTGTTGGAAGATTGCGCCCAGTGCGCCGGCGGCAGCATCGGTGGCAAGAAGGTGGGGACTTTCGGCGATATGGCCATCTTCAGTTTCAGATGAACAAGAACATGACCAGTGGAGAAGGTGGATGCGTCGTCACAAACGACGAGCGACTCTACAACCGTGCTGTAGCTTGCCACGACACAGGCTATGCACGCGATTCGGATGGACGCGCCATGTTTGACGACCTTGAACTTTGCCTCTGGGGGCGCGGATATCGGATGGACGAGATGCGTGCTTCAATTCTGCGAGTCCAGTTGAGAAAGATGCCGATGGTCATCGCGCATATGCACCGCAGCAAGTACCGTATTCTCAAAGCACTGGAGCAGTATTCCGAGATCCGGTTTCGCAGGATTGTGGACCCGGACGGCGATACCGGATGTTTCCTGCTTTCGACTTTCAAGGATGCGGAAACCGCCAAAAAGGTAAACCGCGCGTTAAGAGCAGAGGGGATTATCACGCTGGCGCAGGGCGTGAACAACGTCGTTATGACTCAATGGGGACTCCACATCTACTACAACATCCCGAGCCTAGTGAACAAGACCAGCGTGGATAAGAAGAACTCTCCATGGTCGCTTATCGAAAACAAAGACTCGCATACTGAATATAGGAAGGGCACCTGCCCTTACGCCGATGGTTTGTTCGAGCGAACCATCCTGCTTGCAATTCCGTCATGTTTGACCAACAGAGACGAACAAGACATCATCGATGCCTTTGAGAAGGTATTAAGCAGTCGCGAGATTTAGGCAGCAAAACCCTGCGCAGACGATCGGCTCCTGAGAGTTGCATGGAAACCGACGTCGGCGCAGCACACCTGTATGTCCCTAGTGCTTTTGGTGAGGTACCTGCAATCGTAATCTTGCGTGGTAACTCGTTGTAAGTTGGCGAGCGGGTGAACATATGCCAGAGATAGGTCAGACGTCGCAAACAGACCCGCTCCGCCTGATGAAGGTCCTGACATTATGGGATCTTATTTTTTACGGGCTAGTCCTGATCCAACCGACAGCTCCTATTCCTTTATTTGGAGTCGCACAGAAGCTCTCTAACGGCCATACGGTGACAACTATTCTTGTCGCAATGCTGGCTATGGTGGTGACTGCGTTCAGCTATGGCCGTATGGCCGCCATCTATCCTTCGGCCGGATCGGCGTATACCTACGTAGGAAGGGCGATCAATCCTCACCTTGGATTCATGGTGGGTTGGGCGATGCTTCTCGACTATATATTGCAGCCGCTGCTGAACGTAATATGGATCTCCGTAGCCCTTCAAAGCCGCTACATTCATGTGATTCCATATCCAGTTACGGCCTTGATCGTCGTCATTTTTATAACCGCTCTGAATCTGAGTGGAATTAAGGCGTCGGCGAGGACCAACAAACTTCTGTTGGCGGCGATGTGTGCCGTGCTCGCTGCCTTTTTCTATCTTGCCGTTCGTTATCTGTTCCATGTCGATCACTGGGCCGGCATCTTTTCTACGCAGCCTTTTTACGATCCAAAAACATTCAGTGCTCGCCGTATCTGGGGTGCGACATCCTTTGCGGCTCTCACCTACATCGGCTTCGATGGCATCACCACGCTATCTGAAGACGTGGAGAATCCACGGCGCAACGTACTGCTGGCAACAGTGCTTGTCTGCGTTCTTACTGGCATATTTAGTGGGGTCGAGGTATATCTGGGCCAGCGTATCTGGCCGAACTGGCATACTTTTCCCAACCTTGAAACTGCATTTATGGATGTTTGTAGCCGTGTAGGCGGCACGGTGTTGTTTCAGGCAATGGGATTAGTTCTGATCCTGGCGGCACTCGGCAGCGGTCTCACCGGTGGCCTCGGGGCAGCGCGTCTCCTCTTTGGGATGGGACGCGATGGCGTACTGCCGCGCGGCTTCTTTGCTCATCTTCATCCTGAAACAAACACTCCCACCTACAACGTGCTTCTCGTAGGAGCGATCGCCTATGGCGGAGCGCTCGCATTGAATTACATCGGCAATGCATATGAGCACGCTGGTGAGTTGCTGAACTTCGGTGCGTTTCTCGCCTTTATGGGTGTAAATCTGTCGGTATTTTGGCAGTTCACCGTGCTGCGGCGCGAAGAGCGTCGACCGCGAGTCATCGTTGACATGATTCTGCCTCTGCTCGGTTTTGCTTTCTGTGCGCTAATTTGGTGGAACCTGAACACGCTCGCGAAGCTTGTGGGAGGAATCTGGTTTCTCGTCGGATTCGTCTACCTTGGCTTGAGTACCCGCGGCTTTCGCAGACAGCCCGAAGATGATCGATTTTAGTGAGACATAAAGGTGGCCCGAATTTATGAGGATAACGGGAATTAGAGCAGCAGGGTTGCGGGGTGGAACGCCCGAAGGTGGATGGGCCAATGAGATCAAGCCCGAGGACTGCATCCACACCTTAATAGCTGTCTACACAGATGACGGAATCACCGGGTGGGGTTCAGCATCTACGAATGATGCTTTGGTGTCGGGTTCGTTAGGCGTTCTTGAACCGCTCGTATATGGGAGAGAACCCTCTCGAACCGGAGCGGGTCAGCGAAAAGCTTCACGCGAACACGTTTTGGCTTGGACGCGGTGGGTCCATTACCCATACCATCAGCGCGATTGATATCGCCATGTGGGACATTTTCGGGAAAGCCACCGGTCAGCCGGTCGGACGGCTCCTGGGGGGCCGTTATCGCGATTGCGTTCGCCCCTATGCTTCGTTGCTGATGGAAGCAGCCAGCATCACTGAGTGAGAAGCTGTTGTCGATTCGGGAGCAGGGCTTTCAGGCTTTCAAAATCGGCTGGGGACCATTCGGCCGCCGGAACAATGCGACCGATGAGCACATCGTACAGGCGGCACGCGAGGCGGTCGGATCCGAAGGCGCTGTTGATGGTCGATGCTGGAGCGAGCGATGCGTTCTGGTCCCAGGGATATAAATGGGCAGAACGAACCTCCCGGATGTTAGCTGATTACGACGTGCATTGGTTCGAGGAGCCGCTCCCGCCGGATAACCTGGCGGATTATGTTCTGCTCCGTGAGACTCGCTCCATTGCCGATCGCAGGCGGCGAAGTTCTCACGCGGCGGCAATCGTTTGAGCCATGGATACGGCAGGGCGCCTTCGATATTGTCCAGCCAGATGTCACAAAAGCAGGTGGGTTGAGCGAATGCAGGACGGATTGCCTGGATGGCCGAAGACCGCGGCCTTCGGCTTATCCCGCATGGATGGAATACCGCGGTTGGTTTGGCCGCGGACCTTCATCTCGCGTCTGCCAGCCGCACTACCGATTTAGTTGAATACCTCACGGGATCCCCTTTTATCGATGAGATCGTGGAGAGGCCGTGGAAGCTGAACTCCGAAGGAATGCTCGCGATTCCAGATTGCCCGGGATTGGGAGTGTCTCTCAATTTGGATGCAGTAGAGAGATACACGGATGTAAGATTTCAAGCTTCATGATCAGTACTTAGTCGTCGCACAAGGAGATATTGAAAGCGATGAGGACCCAGAAAAATCTTGCTTTCGGCCGCTTTTTCGACTGCGAAGCCTTGTCCATCAGTGGAGTGCTGGTACTTGTTTTGCTCGTCGCGCTTCCTGGCTGGAAGAACGATGCTTGCGCAATCCCAGTCCTTCTACACCTCTCTATCTCGATACGAAGCAACCGATCGAAGCGCGGGTTGACGATCTGATGAGTCGCATGACGCTGAAGGAGAAGGTCGGGCAGCTGAACATTCCCGCTGTCTATGTGGATCAATTCGGGAAAACAGGTCCAGAAAAAATGGAGGCATGCAGAAAGCTTGCTGCCGGAACGTATAACAACGATATTGGCCCAGTCGCCGGTTTGGATCACACGCTCTCATTCACACTTCAACATGAAGACATTCAGCAGCGGGTGGAGTTTTTCAACGAGCTGCAGAAGATTGCGCTGACGGAAACGCGGATGAAGATACCTCTGCTTGAGGATGAAGAGGGAACCCATGGCGCGATGTTTCCCGGGGCGACGGTTTTCCCGGAAGGGCTGTCGATTGGCAGCACCTTCGACATGCCTCTGGTAAAGGCGATCTATGCGGCGTCGGCGCAGGAAGCAAGGGCCGCCGGCATCCATATTCTATCAACTCTGGTTTTGGAAGCAGATCGCGATCCGCGCATGGGACGCAACATGGAGGCCTACACGGAAGACCCGTACCTCTATTCTCGGATCGCCACAAACATCGTTGAAGGGGCACAAGGATCGAATATCGATGCGCCGGATAAGGTCGTCGCCCTGATGACCGATTTCCCGACCCAGAGTGAACCGGCCAGCGGCATGGAGCGGGGAGCGATCGAGGTGTCGGAGCGCAGCATTCGGGAAAATTTCCTGCCGCCCTGGATTGCAGCGTTCAAGGCCGGAGCCCTGGGGGTAATGGCCGGATATCCGGAGATCGACGATGTCCCGGAACACTCCTCGGAAAAGTGGAATACAAAGATTCTTCGTCAGGAACTGGGCTTTCGCGGAGATTGTTGAAAGCGAGGGCGGCGGGTTTGACAGTCTCATCTATGAACACATTGTTCCGACCCAGAAGGAGGCGGGCGCGCTGGCATTGTGGGCCGGTGTCGACATGGACATCACCTACGAGCCGGCGTACATGGGACCGCTCATCGAAAATGTAGAAGAGGGGAAAGTACCAGAAGCGCTGGTGGATCGCGCAGTACGGCGGGTGCTTGAGCTGAAATTCCGTCTGGGACTGTTCGAACATCCCTATGTCGATGTGGCCCAGGCGGAGCAGGTAGTGCATTCAAAAGAACATCAGCAGCTCGCATTGCGGACAGCCCAGGAAAGCATTGTTCTCCTGAAGAATGAAAATAATATGCTGCCTTTGAAGAAGGATCTCAAGTCCATCGCAGTGATTGGTCCGAATGCGGATAATGGCTGGAGCCAGCTGGGCGATTATTCGCCCTCGGCTGTGCCACAGAAGGTCAGTACGGTTCTCGACGGAATCAAGCAGAAAGTTTCGCCCGGAACGCGAGTCGAATATGTTCGCGGCTGCGAAGTGATGGGTGGGAAAGAGGATTTTGCGCAAGCAGTCGAGGCCGCCCGCAAGGCCAGTGTCGCGGTTGTCGTTGTTGGCGAAAACCCGCGCAATGCGGGTACAGGCGATGTTCCGGCGACCGATGGAGAGGGATACGATGTCGCCACCCTGGACCTGACCGGGGCGCAGGGAGATCTGGTCAAAGCCGTTCAGGCAACGGGAACACCGGTCGTTCTGGTGCTGATCAACGGCAGACCGCTCTCGATCCGCTGGGCAGCAGACCATATTCCCGCCATCGTGGAGGCGTGGGAGCCGGGAGAACGCGGCGGCGAGGCGGTTGCCGATGTGCTGTTCGGCGACTACAACCCGAGCGGACGTCTGGCGATCACGATCCCGCGCAGCGTAGGACAGTTACCCGCCTACTACAACTACAAGCCTTCGAAGGAATATTGGATGCATCGGGGTTGGTCTCATGACAGAGGATATGCGGACATGCCCGGCACGCCGCTTTATCCATTCGGCTATGGGCTGAGTTACACGGATTTCAAATACAGCAATCTGCGCGTGAACCCGGGACAGATCTATCAGGGAGGAAATGCGAAGGTGAGCGTCGATGTAACAAATATCGGGAAGCAGTCCGGAGTGGAAACGGTTCAGCTATATGTGCATGAGCGCTATACGCCGGTAGCGACTCCGGTCAGGCAGCTCAAGGGCTTCCAACGCGTCGCTCTCAATCCGGGTGAAACGAAGACCGTCACCTTGAAGCTGACGCCGGAAGATCTGATGCTGCTCGACCGCGATATGCATTGGACAGTTGTACCGGGCATCTTCGATCTCATGATTGGAAAATCGTCGGCCGATATCGTGCTCAGCCAACCGCTCCAGGTGCAAGCTTGCCAACCCTCTGAATAGTCATGGGCTAAGCATTCAGTCAGGTCTAACTCGGTAAACGGTGAGAGACCTGCCAGCGCCGATATCTGGAACGGTCCAATCGTTTGCCTACCATGCGAGTCAGAAATTTATTGAATGGGGGATTGATGTAGAAAGTACGTACCGCTTGTAGCCGAGTGTTTCCTCTTGGACGTAGCTATCTCTCGGAATCATCCGATGGTGGTGGATTCAGCGCAGGCAATGGTACCAGCCTGGACGATGGTGGATTTCTGACAAAAATGATGTTCACTTGGACAATTCCGCTTGACATGTTGAATTAACCAGCGTAGTTTTTGCCCATTACCTCCGCTACGTTATTTCATTAATGAAAAATATGGGGGTGAAATCGGGTGGATGGGGCACTAAATGTTCGGCTTCCCGAATGAATGCGTTGCGATGAAGCCAAATCGCCCGACTTTCCGCAATAGTCTCAACATAGAAGTGGCCTTGGTCAGAACCGGACACTGAGCAACTTAGGGGGTGTGTGATGAAGAGAGCTATTTTGTTGATTTGTAGCATCAGCATCTTTCTTCTAGCGTTTGGCGCTTTTGGGAGCGTTACAGGCAGCATTGTAGGGACGGTGATAGATACTACGGGCGGTGTCGTCCCGGGAGCTACAGTCGTGGCTCTGAATATTGAGACGGGTGTCAAAACATCGACAAGGACGAATACGGATGGCTCCTACTCTTTTCCTGACCTACCCGTCGGCCATTACAACATCCAAATACAAGCCACAGGGCTTTTCCGAATTGCAGGAAACAGGCATCGTGCTGGATGTGAATACCGCGCTCCGTGTCGACGCAGCACTTCATGTGGGAGCCGTCAACCAGCACGTTGAGATCGCCGCGAACGCCGTTCAGGTCGATATGATCAGCACCCAGTTAGGCGACGTGATTGGCAGCACATCAATGACGAGTCTGCCCTTGAACGGTCGTTCTTATACCGACCTGCTTGCGCTTCAGCCCGGGGTGGTCCCGGAGTCGAACGAAAGTACGAATGGTGTAAATAGTTACAGTAATGCGCCCCCATCAGGCGGTCTTAACGATGGCACACTTTCGATTAGCGGAGCGCGGGGAAGTTCCAACGGTTTCATGGTGAACGGGGGCAATGTTCAAGAACAGTTGGCAAACGGCACAGCCATTATTCCCAACGTCGATTCCATTGCCGAGTTTCGCATCATCACCAATAACTTTGACGCTGAATACGGCCATTACAGTGGCGGCCTAGTCAATGTCATCACAAAATCCGGCACGAACCAATTTCATGGGGATGCCTTCGAATTTCTGCGGAATACCGACCTGGATGCTCGCAACTATTACAGCCAGACACGCGGTATTTATCACCAGAACCAGTTCGGTGGAACTTTCGGGGGACCGATTGTCCACGACAAGATGTTCTTTTTCGCGGATTATCAGGGAACGCGCCAGAGCATTGGTGAAAGCACTGGACTGTTACCCGTACCGTCGGCTGCGGACCGGCAAGGGAATTTAGCAGATCAAGCAAGCTCGCTCACGGGAACAGTCATTGGCCCGGCAGTCGCCGCTAATCTCACCAAGGAACTTGGATATCCAGTCACTGTTGGTGAACCGTTCTATGCCAGCGGTTGCACGTCCGCAACCTGTGTTTTTCCCAATGCCATCATTCCAAAGAACACCTGGTCGGCGCCGGTCGCCAATATATTTCAATTCATCCCGCCGCCCAATGTCGCTGCCTCAGCCAACTTTCCCTACAGGAGCCTTCACAGGCGTGGCCACCGCACCACTCCAGGACGATAAAGCCGGCTTTCACCTCGATGCCAATACTCGCCTGGGCTTATTGTCGAACTACTACTTTATCGACAAATACTCACTGACCAACCCTTTTGCGGGAGGATACCTTCGGGTAACTTTGGCGGTGCCACCTCCGGACTTGCGCAGTTATTCACGATCAGCGATACGAAATCCTTTGGCTCTTCCATTGTGAATGTGTTCCGGCTGAACTACACGCGCAATACCTCGTTTGCAAACACTCCAACGGGCCCTAACGTGGATGTCGCTGCGCTCGGCTTTACTATTGGTTGCAATAATCTTGGGATTTGTCCGCAAAATCCGAACTACAAAACTCTGCCTCCGATTAGCTTCAATAATTTCTCCGTCGGCGGCCCCGCTGGTTCAGAGGGTCTGCGGGAAAACACCTATCAGGTGCAAGACAATTATTCCTGGATTTTGGGGACATCACAGCCTGATGTTTGGCGGTATTTTTTCGCTGAGCCAAATCAACATGCAAACCTATTTCGCCAATAACGGCTACCTTTGGTTTCGATGGCGGCTCTGAAACCGGGCTCGACTTCGGCGATTTTCTCCTCGGCGCTGTGACTTCATATCAGCAGGGAGTTCAATTTCCGCTCTACAATCGCGCCAAGTACTACGGCCTGTTTGCTCAGGATAGTTGGCGTGCGTCGCAGAATCTGACGGTCAACTATGGTCTTCGGTGGGATGTCACCACACCCTGGTCGGAGAAGTATAACCGCATGGAGGCGCTTGTGCCTGGCAGCCAATCCGTTGTATTTCCAACCGCGCCAGTCGGCTGGCTTGTGGCCGGCGATCCGCAGATTCCCAGGACTGTTGCGCCGACCCAATACGGCAATATAGCTCCACGAGTTGGGTTCGCATTCTCCCCGGATCCAAAAGGGGGAGTGTTGCAGAAATTGACTGGCGGTTACGGCAAATCGAGCATTCGGGCCTCGTTTGGTATGTTCTACAGTGATCTTGAAGACTACATCAATGCAAACGGCAATGGCGACGCTCCCTACGGGTTGTTTTGGGTGAATCCCACTCCGGCGAAATTTGCCACTCCGTTTGTAGATGTCTATACCGGCAATCCGGAAGGGCAGCGGTTTCCCGTCCCAACTGGCGTTGCGAATGCCACGCCCTCGCACCCGGATCCAAATGTCAATTGGGCGCAATACGAGCCGATCAGCAGTTCCCCAACTTATTACTACAAAAATGTAACTCCCTACGCTGAGAGCTGGATGTTGTCTCTGCAGCGACAGCTTGCGGCGAACACGGTTATGACAGTCAGCTATGTAGGAAATGTTGGACGCCACAACATGGTCATTGATGAAGCGAATCCCGCTACTCCGTCGGTGTGCTTGAGTGTGAGCCAGCCGAGTGAAGTAGCCCGGGGAGCAATGTTTGTGGTCCCAATGCTGAAACAGGAGTCTTCACTACGACCTCCGGTCAGGTGATTCAGGCCCGTCAACAATTGGGTCCGTCAGGCGGCATCAATTTTGGAAGTACCGGCTGGTATCGCACCATGGGCGGTTCCTCTTACAACGCGCTGGAAGGCAGCTTGCAGTACACATCGGGTCGGACATCGATATTGGTGGCCTACACCTACAGCAAGGCAATGGATGATTCCTCAGCGGTCACAGAACAGGTCCAGCCTTTCGACCCCGGCCTGGAGTGGGCCTTGTCTGCCTTTAACGTGACGCAAGATTTTGTTGTCAGCTACTCCTACGAATTGCCCTTTGACAAGCTCTCCAGTCGTCCCAACCGACTGACGAAGGGCTGGGTTCTGTCGGGCATCACTCGCTTCTCTACTGGCTTTCCCGTTACGATTGCCGAAAATGATGATCGTTCTCTGATCGGCAACACCTCAGTAGGTCCGACCGGCTCCGCGGATGAGCCCAACTATACTCCCGGCAAACTTCTTTCCCAGACAAACCCGCGAAAGGATGGGACGTATTTCAACACTGCTCTGTTCAGCTTCGAAAACATCGGGCAATTTGGGAATGCCAAGCGCCGCTTCTTCAGTGGACCAGGGATCAACAATTGGGATATGGCCCTGGCCAAAGACGTGCTTATCACCGGCTCGAAGTCACTTGAGTTTCGCGTTGAGTTCTTCAATATTTTCAATCACGCGCAATTCGATACTCCTGACGGCTTGATCAACAGCTCAACCTTTGGCGTGGTGACGAGCGCACGCGATCCCTCGCATTGGACAGGTGGCGGCTAAGTTTCATTTCTAAAAAATCTGGCCCGGTGCGGTTGTACGCAACGCAGAATCGATGGCTTTAATTTCCGCAGTAGCCGTACGGCCGATGCAAAGTTCCAAGCTTCTGATGAACTTAGGTGCAAGTCAAGGGAGATGGTAAGCGGGATGAGAATGCAGAGAAAGATCGGCTTCGAGCGGCTCTTAATTGCCAGTCCAGCGTGCGTAAGGCACTGAACTCCGTTGGATTTTCGAGACGTTTCTTCCACGGGTTTGCTCTTCTAATGGTCGTGGCGCTTCCCTGCGGAAGGAGAGCCGTCGCGCAATCTAGCTCTTCTACGCCGTTGTATCTCGATACGAAGCAACCGATCGAAGCGCGGGTTGACGATCTGATGAGTCGCATGACGCTGAAGGAGAAGGTCGGCCAGCTGAACCTTCCTTGCGCTTATGTGGATGAACTGGGGAAAACAAGTGCGGAGAAAATGGCGGCCGCCAGGAAGTTTGTAGCCGGAACTTATACCAACGAGATCGGTCCGGGCGCCGGCTTCTTTACCCTTGCCGACACGATTAAGCTGAGCAATCTTCCGCGGCAGGTGGACTTTTTCAACGAGCTGCAGAAGATTGCGCTGACGGAAACGCGGATGAAGATACCTCTGCTTGAGGATGAAGAGGGAACTCATGGCGCGATGTTTCCCGGGGCGACGGTTTTCCCGGAAGGCCTGTCGATTGGCAGCACCTTCGACATGCCGCTGGTAAAGGCAATCTATGCGGCGTCGGCGCAGGAAGCGCGGGCCGCCGGCATTCATGTTCTTTCAACTCTGGTCTTGGAAGCAGATCGCGATCCGCGCATGGGACGCAACATGGAGGCCTACACGGAAGACCCGTACCTCTATTCCCGGATCGCCACAAACATCGTTGAAGGTGCACAAGGATCGAATATCGATGCGCCGGATAAGGTCGTTGCCCTGATGACCGATTTCCCGACCCAAAGTGTACCGGCCAGCGGCATGGAGCGGGGAGCCATCGAGGTGTCGGAGCGCAACATTCGCGAGAACTTCCTGCCACCCTGGATTGCAGCGTTCAAAGCCGGCGCTCTGGGGGTGATGGCCGGATATCCGGAGATCGACGACGTCCCGGAACACTCCTCGGAGAAGTGGAATACAAAGATTCTTCGTCAGGAACTGGGCTTTCGCGGAATTGTCGAAAGCGAAGGCGGCGGATTTGACAGTCTCATTTACGAACACATCGTTCCGACCCAGAAGGAGGCGGGCGCGCTGGCATTGTGGGCAGGCGTCGACATGGACATCACCTACGAGCCGGCGTACATGGGACCACTCATCGAAAATGTAGAAGAGGGGAAAGTGCCAGAAGCGCTGGTGGACCGCGCAGTACGGCGGGTGCTTGAGCTGAAATTCCGTCTGGGACTTTTCGAACATCCCTATGTCGATGTGGCCCAGGCGGAGCAGGTAGTGCATTCAAAAGAACATCAGCAGCTCGCATTGCGTACAGCCCAGGAAAGCATTGTTCTCCTGAAGAATGAAAATAATATGCTGCCTTTGAAGAAGGATCTCAAGTCGATCGCAGTGATTGGTCCGAATGCGGATAATGGCTGGAGCCAGCTGGGCGATTATTCGCCCTCGGCTGTGCCACAGAAGGTCAGTACGATTCTCGACGGAATCAAGCAGAAAGTTTCGCCCGGAACGCGAGTCGAATATGTTCGCGGCTGCGAAGTGATGGGTGGTAAAGAGGATTTTGCGCAAGCTGTCGAGGCCGCCCGCAAGGCCAGTGTCGCGGTTGTCGTGGTTGGCGAAAACCCGCGCAATGCGGGTTCAGGCGATGTTCCGGCGACCGATGGAGAAGGATACGATGTCGCCACCCTTGACCTGACCGGCGCGCAGGGAGATCTGGTCAAAGCCGTTCAGGCCACGGGAACACCGGTCGTTCTGGTGCTGATCAACGGCAGGCCGCTCTCGATACGCTGGGCAGCAGATCATATTCCCGCCATCGTGGAGGCCTGGGAGCCAGGAGAACGCGGCGGCGAGGCGGTTGCCGATGTGCTGTTCGGCGACTACAACCCGAGCGGGCGTCTGGCGATCACGATCCCGCGCAGCATAGGACAGTTACCCGCCTACTACAACTACAAGCCTTCGAAGGAATATTGGATGCATCGGGGTTGGTCTCATGACAAAGGATATGCGGACATGCCCGCCACGCCGCTCTATCCATTCGGCTATGGGCTGAGTTACACGGATTTTAAATACAGCAATCTGCGCGTGAACCCGGGACAGATCTATCAGGGAGGAAATGCGAAGGTGAGCGTCGATGTAACAAATATCGGGAAGCAGTCCGGAGTGGAAACGGTTCAGCTATATGTGCATGAGCGCTATACGCCGGTAGCGACTCCGGTCAAGCAGCTCAAGGGCTTCCAACGCGTCGCTCTCCATCCGGGTGAAACGAAGACCGTCACCTTGAAGCTGACGCCGGAGGATCTGATGCTGCTCGACCGCGATATGCATTGGACAGTTGTACAGGGCATCTTCGATCTCATGATCGGAAAATCGTCCGGCAGATATCGTGCTCAGCCAACCGCTCCAGGTGCAAGCTTCCAATCCTCTGAATAGTCATGGGCTAAGCATTGATGTCGCAGCTCAATAGAAGCCTGCAAGCTGTCATCTTGCGCATGAATCGATTCCGTTGCAGTCAGGCAGGCAAGCGGATGGGGATAGCCGGGACGTTCGCACCGGTCGCACGGAAAACTGCGTTGGCAATGGCGGGAGCAATGGCCATAATTGCTGTCTCGCCCGCTCCGGCGGACGGCAGATCCGGGCGATCTACCAGATGAATCTCCAGTTCGGGCGCGTCATCGAATCGCGGCACCCGATATATTCCCGAAGGAAGCGTTCAGTATTTTCCCGTCTTCAAATTGCATTTCCTCACGTAACGCCGCGCCCATTCCCATGATGATTGCTCCCTGGACCTGGGACAGCAGATTGGCGGGGTTCACAATTGCGCCACACTCGAATGCCTGACAAACGTGGCGGACCTTAAGCTTGTTCTGGGGGCGATCTAATTCCACTTCGACGCACGCCGCCAGATAAGAACCCTTTTCCGTTCCGCACGCCATGCCGATGCCGATGTCGGCGCTTTTGTTCTTCGCGCGCTCCTGCCAATGAAATTCGTCGGTGGCTTTTTGAAGCACGGCACGCAGGCGGGGATTTTCGAGATGAGCGAGCCGGAATTCAAGGGGGTCTGTGCCTGCTGCGGCGGCGAGTTCGTCCATGAAAACTTCGCGCGCAAAGTTGTTGGCGGTGGCGGCCAGTGCGCGATAGGAACCGTGGCGCAGCGGTGGCCTGGAAGGCACGAACTGACAGTTTTTTCTACCTACGGAGTAGGGCGTGTCCACCGCGTTCGGGCCGGAGTTAATGTTGATGAAATGCCACGTGGCAATTTTTCCCTGCGCGTCCAGGCTGGCTTCTGCTTCAATGACTGCCGCGGGACGAAAATAGGCCCAGGTAAATTCTTCCGCGCGCGTCCATCGCAAGGAAACGGGTTTGCCTGCACCCCGAGCCAGGCGTGCGGCCTCGACCGCATATTCTCCGGTGTGTTTGCCACCAAACGCGGCGCCAAAATCGGGGATCACAACCCGCACGCTATCCTCATCGAGATGAAACGCGTTCGCCAATTCCCTGCGGACTCCGAATGGATTTTGCGAACCGGTCCAGACCATGAGCCTTCCGCCGCTCCACTCTGCAACGGCTGCACGCGGTTCCAGAGGCGCGTGCTGTATGTAAGGGACGTGATAGGCGCGGTGCATCGCTTTCCCCGTAGCGAGTTCATTCGCAAAAGGATTTTGCGGCACTCCACCCTCGGCGTTTTGCTGAAGATAATTGAAGAGATCCTTGCTCGATGGCTGGGGCGGTGCTGCTCCCCATTTTGCCGTGCCGGAAATTGCCGCCAGCGCAGCTTCCGCTCTGAAGGTGGTGGCTGCCACCACACCGACGAATGAATCGTCCTCGACAACAATAACGTCCCTCATAGCTCGGGCCCGTGCAAGGTCAATGGAAATCAGCTTCGCACCGTAGGCCGGGGCGCGAAGAACTTTCCCGTACAGCAATCCGGGGCGGGCAATGTCTGATGGATATTTGTGCGCGCCCATTACGATGCTCCGCGCATTGGGCCGGAGAACCTGCGTGCCGAGCACCTTCCAATCATTCACCGGAGTCAGTTTGACGTCTGACGGAATGGCTTGCTGAAACAGCTTCGGAGCCTTAGTGCTCTTCGCAAGATCCATGTACGAACATGAGCGCTTGGTGGCCGCGTGAATCAATTTGCCATCCTGCATCTCAACCGTGGCTGGTTCAACTTTCCATTGCGCGCAGGCGAATGCGATCAACAGATTCCGCGCCGATGCTGCTCCCCGCCGCACCGCCGGAACCGTGCGCGGGGTAGTGCCGCTGCCAGCCGTTATGCCATCATCGGGTACCAGGCTGGTATCGGCCAATAACATTTGCACTTGGCTGACCGGTACTCCAAGTTCTTCCGCGGCGGCTTGCGATAATTCAGCCCGCGCACCTTGGCCACCTTCCACCTTGCCCGCCAGCACTGTGATGGTCCCGTTTTTGCCGAAGTGAATGCGCGCTGCTAAATTTGGCGCGCCGCTGCCGAAAAATCCTCCGAGTGCATGCGCTCCGCTTTCCTGGGCCATGGTGGGAAAGGAAACGGCAAGGAGCAGTCCCGCGCCTAATCCTTTCACAAACGAGCGACGGCTCATTCCAAGGTCGTAGTCTGAGGCCTCGCCCCACTCTTGGGATATGAGCAATTCATTTTCTGGTTGAAATATCCGAGCTGAGGGAGATCTCATTTTCATACCCTCATCTTTTCCCGTTGAGCCTCGTCTACCACCCGGCGAACTGCCTGTCGGTATTTGCTATAACTGCAGCAACGGCAGATATGCTTTTGAAGCTCCGAGAGAACTTCCCCTTCGGTGGCCCGGGGATTGTTCTTCATGACTCCCGCAACGCCCATAATCATACCCGCCGTGCAATAACCACATTGGAACGCGCCCTCATTCAAAAATGCTTCCTGCACCGGATGCAGCTTGTCCCGGCCGGCCAGCCCTTCAATGGTTTGTACCGTCTGATTGTCTACGTCGCTAATGGCGGTGATGCAGGATGGTGTGGCGCGGCCATTGAGCAATACGGTGCAGGCTCGGCATTCGCCCTCGCCGCAACCATATTTTGTCCCGGTCAATTGCAAATCCTCGCGCAGCACCTCAAGCAATGACCGACCGGGATCGGTGACGATGGTCTGAGATTTGTCGTTCACCGTGAAGCTGATTCGAGTGTTCATAACGAGCGCATGACCGATAACCGCAACACTATAACAATGAACCCGCCGTGCAAAATGGTCAACGGGCCCAGCGTGATGCGATCACGATCTCCCGAGAGCTGGTCCGCTAGTGTCTGCCGGTAGCTTGCGCTAGCAAAATTGACAGCGCTGATCGGTCGGTAGAAGAGCGGTATATGGCCCGAGCACAGGATCAATGCTTAAGGGGAAAGCGCTCGCGAATCTCGTAACGAGAGCCAGCGGGTCCGGGCAAGCTTTCGTAGAGAGCGAATATCTCAGCGACAAAGCTGGTGAATCTTGCCTGGTCCCCGATCTTGGTTCTCAGTCTACGAAGCCCGGGTCCTCCATCTTTGCCTTTGCTACCCGCAAGCGTGACATGGGGACGATAGGGGCGTATCTCGGGGGTGAAATCGCAAAGAGTAGCCGCGCAAACAACACTTTGCTGCAGCAAATGCAGTTCCGGCGTAAGCTCAACACCGGCAAAGAAAATTCCGGCGCGATCAAAAAAGCCCATCCCGCCAAGCTGTATAGCGACAGGAGGCGAGTGTAGATGCCGAAGCTGCGCGACGATGCAGTCGTATTGTTCCTGTCCAGTACTTCCCAAGAATTGCAGAGTGATGTGCCACGATTCGGGTGCCGACCAGCGCAGCCCGTCTCCCCGGCATTGAAGCCGCAGTGAAATCATCGAGAGCTCTTCGAGCACAGCGTTTGCTAACGGAATCCCCACGAACATTCGCATAAGATAATTAAAGGACTCGCTGTTTATATGTAACGACTCGTCAAAAGTGAGAAAAGGCAACAACATCGCTGGTTCAAAGCCGTCGGGCGCACCGCCGGGGTCTGGGGAGTCCTTTGGGTTCTCGTTATTACCGGATTTCAACCGCTGACTAGCAACGCGCATAACCTTTCGTGTCCGCGGACCATCAAACAAAAGATGCACGTTGTCTAGACAGCACTTTGTCGCAAAGTCTTAGGTAAGCGCGTCCACTCCAGCAGATGCGAAAGCTTGCACCACCCCTGGATCTGGATGATGGTTTTGGATTGCCATGCTGTATCGAACGGGACGGAGCTGGCATTATGCTGAGGAGAGAATTTCTTCGCCGTTCTGGCGGGATTTTAGGCGCGGCTCTGGTCACGAAAACAACCGCTGCTCACGGAGTATTGATCGATTCGGAGCCCTTAACACGAACTTTTCGCGCTCAGGATGAAATTGTCCTCGGCCATACCGGCATTCATACGAGCCGTCTTGCCATAGGTACTGGAACGATCGGCGGCGGCGGGCAATCCGATCAGACACGTCTGGGTGCGTCGGCTTTGACGAACCTCCTCCTCAACGGCTATCACGAAAACGGTCTTCGCTTCTTTGATTCAGCCGACTCCTATGGCAGCCATCCTCATATTGCTGCAGCCCTCAAGCAGCTCCCCCGCGATAAAATCACCGTCCTTACCAAGACGGATACGCGCGATCCGAAGGGCGTCCGTGACGACCTCGACCGTTTCCGCAAAGAGCTCGCAGTGGATTACATCGACGTGGTTCTCATTCATTGCATCACCGAAGGGGATTGGACCACACGCTATCGTGGGGCGATGGACGTCCTATCCGAAGCCAAACAGAGGGGGATCATTCGCGCTCACGGTGTTTCTTGCCACACTCTTCCTGCATTGAAAGCCGCCGCCGCTTCCCCGTGGGTCGACATCGACCTAGTACGTTTCAATCCAACCGGCTCGCATATGGATTCGGACCCCAACAACGTGATTTCCGTAGTCAAGCAGATGCGCGCGCAAGGGAAAGGTATCGTGGGCATGAAGATACTTGGCCAGGGAGATCTCAGGCACCGGCCATCGGAAGCCATCAGGTACGCCCTCGGAACCGGCGTCCTCGATGCATTTACCATTGGCGCGGAATCACAGAGAGAACAGAACGATCTCGTTCAGCGTATCGCCGCCGCCTGAATACGTGACGATAGGTCAAGTCAACGCTATACAGTTCCGCGCCATTGCTTGCCGTCGGCTCGGCGCGGCAACACGTTCGCGAAACTACATGGATCGGACTCCGCGAGGGGCACGCGCTCGCTATCGGCGGTGCGCAGTTCGTCTGGGCCTACGGCCACGCCCCGCCAGACCTATATCGCACCCGATAGCAACGCTTCGACGAGCGTCTGCCACTCCGTCTCGATTGTAGGCCGGAAGAACCGGCGTCCAGCGCGCTCGTACCAGTAATCTGCATTCGATGCCTGCCCCTCTTTGCGATGCAGGTAGGCATGGACGGCCATACCATCCGTAGTATCTAACTCGTCCACTAGCGCGTGAGATCGGGTCCAGTCTCCCCTTGCATCCCACCATAGTGCCGTTAGAGGCGTTGACAGACCGAAGGGCGGCTCCGTTTCTGCAACTGATGATCTGAACTCCTCTAAGTTCATACTTGCCTCCAGCCCATTGCAGTCCTAACGGAAATTTATGGTACGCCGTTGATGATTTAGGCGGATCGGCGCTTCTTCCCGTTGACTGGAATGCTTCCGTTCCCATTCCAGGATCGAGGAATCATCTAAAGGTTCGTTAGCTCCGTGGCGTCATCTGGGAATCCCTCGATCAGGGTATTTTCTACTCGAACCTTAGCCCGGATACCACACCTTCCGCGGATCCGTTTCGCTTCGTTGATAAGACCAGGCATCGTCAATCAATCTCTTCAGGTCAAAGCGCGGTCTCCAATCGAGCAAAAATTTTGCTTTGCTGTTGTCCATCCACGTTGACCAGTATGGTGTCGTAATCTCGACCGACGGCATTGCTCTTGTTTCGCGTAAGTAGTCTGCGACTTGCCGATAATCCACCGGCTCATCCATACAAATGTTGAAGGTTTGCTGACGCGCCCTCGGGTGATCCATGGCCATGACCATGCTCTCGATCAGATCGCTGACGTGAACAAAATTGCGCTTTACTGGGTTGCCCTCCGGATCGAGCATCAGCGGCACTGCATTGCTCTTCACGTATTCGTCAGCTCTTTCGGGACCTACGAATTCCCGCCACCGTGGCCCTCCAAATACATCTTCGCCAAAAGACAGCGAGAATTTGAAATCGTCCTTCTCCATGATCCATGGTGCCCTTAAGCAACACCCAGACAGGTCGTATTGCACGAAATACTGCTCCAGGATTACCTCCTCGAGAACCTTGGAGAGCGCATAGCAACCCGGATAGGCGGTATGCTTCTGCTGTTCTGTCACCGGCATCGTGTGCGGATAAAAAAAGTGCCCCACTGCAGCATCCCCTCCAATCAGAATGATCTGCTTGAAGGACTTGCTGAGGCGACATTCTTCTAAGATCCAGAACAGGCCTTTGACAGTAACATCGATCACACCGTCTTCATTTTCCTTGCAGGTCGCGCAATGAATGACGTGGGTAATCCCATTGATGGCGGCACGCGCAACCTGTCGGTCAGAGATGTCTCCACTTACCACCTCCAGCCGCGCATGGGGTTCAAGACTGCGGTTGTGACACAGCGCGCGAATTGTAATGTCTTGACGATCGTTCGTATCGAGGACGCGGCGAATAAAATGACTTCCCACTTTGCCGGTGGCGCCGGTCACCAGGATGCGCTTCATATGCCCGCCATTCTACAGTGTGTCGCCACCAGTCGCTCGCCATGCAGGAGCCGCATGCGAGGGACACGGACATAGACAATAGCCGCCGCTGTAGTCCTCTGAAGAGAGATGGACGCCGCCCCGCCAAGTCGGAGTGCAATCTTTAAGCTCAAGAATCGGCAATAACTGCCGAGACCTGTTGTGGTGTGTCAAGCGCGGTGCGTGACTCATTTTGCAACGAGCTACGATTGCAAGCTAAATCAGCCGAAAGCTACCCTACGCTTGGCACAAAATATTTGGTCCGATTACCTTGGGCTCAAGCGTGTGAAAAATTCGTAGCTCAGCTTCGCTTTTGTACCATGCTGATGGCTTTCAGAATCACGGCATTGCTCTCAATCACCGGTCCCCAGTCATTGATAAAGTCGTTCGAGGCACCTCTGAATCCAGTCGTTCCCTTCAGCCGGATCTCCTCGATGACTTTGCCTAACCGTGGATTGATCCACTCGAAAACAAAAAAAGTCATGGGATTGTTCGCCCCACCCCCGACTCTGAGTGCGTCTGCGCCATAGCAGTAACCTCCCTGGTAAAAGTCATTAGACGGAACATTTAGGTTCCCATTGCACTCCAGAATATTGACGCCGTATCGGATAGGAATTGTCGTAACAAAGCCATCCTGATAGACGATTTCATACCAGCCGAGAAGATCGGCCGTGTCGGCCTGGTCCCAGATCAACCGAAAGCTCTCTCGATTGGCGGCCGTTCTTGCCGAAGCATGAAGAAATAGTAGACTGGTTGGGGCTGCTCCGATCGGAATTCCGGTCACAACTTTCGGCAGGCTGGTGGCTTCCTTTCCTTCCGTTCCAACGACGATCAGATGCTTGCTATCGGTTACCTTCAAATCGAACGAGACATTGTTGAACTGGATCGTTCCGGTCGTCGTCCCACTGACGTCTGTCCCCAACACCGGGAGGTTATCCTCGTGATTAAATTTGCTCGAAATATCCACCGGCACAATCGACGTTTCTGTCTGGCTCGGAGGGGTAATTCCGCTGAGCCGCGGGCGAATGGCTGGGAGCATGGATTGAACCCTGGCGGTTAAATCATTGGCGTCGAGAACCTCGCCCGTCCACAGAATGTTGCTGCAACCAAGAAACGAAGACATCAACTCTTTTCCGAAGCCAAACTCGTTGGTAGCGAACCACGCCGATGGAGCTCCACCGAGCAGGCTCGAGCGTTTTTTCCGTGTTTCATAGTTCTTGATCGTGGGCTCGAAATTACCATAAATCTGTTGAAAGCCCATCTGATCGAGTGTGGCTTCGTTGTGTTCCGCGTTGTGGCTGGGTCCCTTTGATTCATCGCTCCAAAACCAGTTGAAGATCAGACAATCTTTTGGAATCAGTCTCTCAACCTGGTCCGGAGTTAAGCCGCCGGGCGTGTAGTAGGTCCAGCCATCCGGAGCTACATGCTTCTTCAAGCCACGCCCACGGACAGATTCCAGTAACATGTCGCCCCAAAGTGCGGTTTTGATGCCCTGAGATGAGAGATGGTCATGGATTTTCTTCACGTCCTCTCCAAACAGCTCACCAATATCTTCATCTTTGCAATGGGGAGAGGCATTCACCGGGAGGAAAAGCTCGTCATGTCCGATGTGGACCATCTTAGGTTTCAGAAGATCGATATACTCGTCGTAGACCTCGTAAACCAACGGGTAGCATTTCGGATTCGACGGGCAGTAGATGTCGGGCCACTTATCTTCCGGTACCGCTGCTAGATCCCTATATTTCGTCAGAAGGTAGTAGCTATGGGTGAAGGATGCGATCTCCGGGACGAGTTCGATCTGATGCCTGGCTACCCAACGGGCGAGGTCGGCGACTTCCTCTTTTTCAAGGAAACTTCCGTCGGCCGTGTCCTGGTGAGATGAGTTTTGCTCCACGTCGTGGAATGGGCCCGGAGGATAGTTACGGCAGCTATAGTTGCAGTCCCGGGCGAACTCCACCCACCCCGAGTTCAATTCGGGATGGCTGTCGAGCCGCATACTTGCTCCCATTTCCATAATGAGAGTGTTGTATTTATAGAGCGCCATATAGTCGCTTACGAAGCGCTTGAAAAAAGGGATGTTGTCCCTGCCGGGGAGAAATAGATAAATACCCCGAAACTGCTTGTCCGGCCAGTCGCGAATCTGTACGCCGCGGATGCGTACCTGGTTGTCTTCTTTGGATATCAGCTGCCGAAGAGACTGCAGTCCATAGAAAGAGCCGCGATCATCGGTGCCGGCCACTACGACGACGTTTTTGTCTGTCCGGAGAATGTAGCTCTCCGGGCCCGCAATCTGCTTACCCCTATTCAGGCCCATTTGGGTGCAATACTGGCGAACCAGCGGATTCTTCATCGAACCCATTAGAATGACCCGCGACCCAGGTGCGAGACTATCCGCTCTTTCGATTTTGGGATGCAGATCGAACCTATCACCCATTTCACCCGCTAGCGAGCGAGCAAGAAATAAGTCCTGCTCGGAAGGATTAGAGGGCACAACAATGCGCACCTGATTATCAAGAGCGAAGTCGCTCTCAGAAGGGGAAACTTCCTGTGGTTTGGGAAAGATTAAAGATTCGAGAGGTCCGCGTGATCCGTCGGTTCGAGAACTGCTGGAATCAAATACCTCGGACGGTAGACTTGGCGGTGCTGCATTGAGAAATGCTGTATGGCCGACGATCGCGCCACCCACCGCGGCTCCCGCGGCCGTGTTTAGGAACTCACGGCGGGTTAAATCCCTTCCCATAAAAACTCCTTTTATTTCTTAAGTGCAATCTTCGACCCGGAGGCCGCATATTTGTTTTTCCTTCGAATCTTCCAAGGGTAAAATATAAGCTCACGGATCAAAAAAAACAATTTTGCGTTGACAATCCGGCTGGTGCTTCTGAGATGCTCGGGACGAGCCGGGCGCTAAAATATTGGAAGAAGTGTGAAAAACAAGAATAACTCGTTCGGCAAAGATTGCGATCTTGGCCACCTATCCCCTGGTTGTCATAAGTTGTCCAATCGGGCGCGAGAATGTGTTACTAGAACGATTGCCATCGGGCTATGTGCAATGGTCATAGCAGTCCTGATGAGTCCTAGAGCGGAAGCCGTCGTGAATGGCTCCCAAGTCAGAATCCGACTAAACCTGAACGCAGGTTGGTTGTTTGAGCGCCAAATCCATGGCACGGGAGAATTGGGATCTTTCGATCGGGAGACGGGAGATGCCGGTAAAGTGGAGCCGCGGTTTCGGAGTGCAGCCCTGCCCGCGTACGATGATTCCGAATGGAATCGCATCAATCTGCCCCACACCTGGAATGCCTATGATGTAAGCGATGCAGAATCGGGGTACTGGAGAGGTATCGGATGGTATCGCAAGCATTTCCGGATTGATTCGAAATATGCTGGCAAAAGAATTGTTCTTGAATTTGAAGGTGCCAATCAGATGGCAGAAGTTTGGCTAAACGGAAAGTATCTGGGTCGTCATAAGGGAGGCTACACAGGCTTTTCGTTTGAGATTGCTCCGCGGTTCAATGCAGACAACGTAATCACGGTCAAGGTAGATAACCTTTTTGATGCCACTGTCCCTCCCACAGTGAAAACAGACTATGATTTTTACGGCGGCATTTACCGCAGTGTTTCGCTCGTCATTACTGGAAATACTTATGTTTCCGATATGTACTGGGTTACGCCGAAAGTCAGTGCAGAGACGGCAGAGACGGATTTTCATAGTGAAGTAACTAACCGAAGCCGTCAGATCATGCATCTTAACTTGACCCAGCAACTTCTTGATCCAAAGGGCAGTAAGGTTGATTCGGTTGTTACGCTAATCACCGTTGTCCCTGGCCAGACAAAATCAGTGATTCAGCACGCTGACGTGCTTAAGAATCCCCAGCTCTGGTCTCCGGAAACAGCCAATCTTTATCGCATTCGTACATCCCTCAGCGACGGATCTCGTCTGCTGGATCTTCTCGAAACGCCATTGGGATATCGCTGGTACAGATTCGATCCACAGCGTGGGTTTTTCCTGAATGGGGAACGAGTTCAAATTCAGGGAACGAATTTGCATCAGACATATCCAGGAATGGGCAATGCGGTACCAAAATCGCGGGCGATAAAAGATATGGAAATGGTCCGTGATATGGGAGCAAATTTCTGGCGGACGTCTCATTATCCGCATGATGAAGCGACGATGGATGCTTCGGATCGTTTGGGGCTGATGGTCTGGGAAGAACTACCCATCAACAAGGAAATAGGAAATACCGATCAATACATCGCAAACGTTTCCAATATGGCCCGCGAGATGATTCTCCGAGACCGCAATCACCCCTCTGTTATGGTTTGGGGAATCGCCGGCGAGATCAACGCCCCGATGAGCGTTTCCCGCCAGGTCGTTGGGGCGATTTCGCACCTATATCGTGAACTCGATCCGACAAGACCAACCGCGATGCATGCTCCCCGCGCAGAGGAAATTGCTTCTCTAGTCGATGTTGTTGGTGCTGACGTCAGCCCGGAAACGGATCAGGATCATTTTAAGCATCCGCAGCGTGCTTACATGACCGCGGAATACTCCGCGGCTCTCATTGGACGCGGACTGTATGGTATGGGTCCATACAGCGAAGACGGTGGTCTCGTACATCACGAGAAGTACCTGCGCGAGTTGAACCGGCGCCCATGGATGGCTGGAGGATGTATCTGGAACCAGTTTGATTACGCCGGTGAAACGTACGATCCAGTTATTCCACATGTCGTTTCGTTTGGTATGACGGATACATGGAGAATTCCCAAGGAGGTCTACTATTTTTACCAGAGCCAGTGGACCGGGAAGCCGATGATACACATTGTCGGCCACTGGACATGGCCGGGAGATGACGGTAAAACCAAATTGGTGAAGGTATACAGCAACCAGGATGCGGTTGAACTATTCCTGAATGGGAAATCGCTCGGGTCAAAGAAAAATATTACAGGTACAGGTCTACGCTATCCGCCTCGCATTTGGCAGGTCCTCTACGAGCCAGGAACACTAAAGGCGGTTGCAGCAACCTCCAACGGGGAGATTAGCGACGAGCAAACGACCGCAGGGTCAGCCTATAGGATTCTGCTGAAATCGAATACTCCACAAATCACATCCGGTAACCCGGATAGTCTTGCCTACATCACTGCTTCAGTCGTCGACCGGTCGGGAAACATTGTTCCGGGTGCGCATCCCGCGATCAGCTTCACCTCCTACGGCCCGGGTGAACTATTAAAGCAAACCTGGCTCGGGCATGGAACGGGTCTGACCTGGAACGCAGTCGACGGCAGAACCCGGGTGGCATTTCGGTCTACTCCGCGCTCCGGTCGAACAGTGATCTCAGCCTATTCTCCCGGCCTGAGGACAGCGCAGATTTCCATCGACGTAACGGCACCAGGCAAACCCGACGAAATGAATTATATTGATTTGGCCGCACACGATGAACTTCAATGATCAAGATGTGTCTTCTCCGGGGGCGACATCCGTCGTCCGGAGCACATGGGCGTTTTGCAGGCATTCCGGCGTAAACAGCCCTTTCGAACGGTGTAAGGTATTGATGCCGCATGGGTGAATGGGAATGGGCGGGATGAATGGCTGCTTTTGGTGGGGAGGAGTCAACTGTCAACGGTGGAGTCCTTCAGGTAAATGTCATCGCCCAGAATCCTAGGTTCATGCGAAACTTACTAGCGTCGGCAAGCAGCAGGCTAGGACGCAAGCTGCAAACAATTGGCGAGCCCAGGATCGGAAAATTTCCAGCGCACTGGTTCTAACAATCTCGTTATTAGGTCACGATCGGTAAAAGAAGAAGCATGCATACTTTCTTTATGCTTGACCATGGCACATTTCTTTTACTTGCTGCCGTTGGTTCTGTCATCATCCTGATCGTTCTGATCGCCCTCGTTAAAGTCAATCCATTTATCGCATTGATGACGGTTTCTCTGGGTCTGGCCATAGTCACGGGCATGCCGCTGCCGAGTACCGTCCGTTCTTTTGAGAATGGTGTGGGTGGCATTCTGGGCCACATCGCGATTGTGATTGGGCTGGGAACCATGCTTGGGAAGATGATGGCAGAGTCCGGCGGTACGGATCGCATTGCGCACACGCTGATCGATCTGTTTGGTGAAAAGCATGTGTCCTGGGCGATGGTGGTCATCGGTTTTCTGGTCGGATTGCCGGTCTTCTTTGAAGTCGGCTTTGTTCTTCTAATTCCAATTGCCTTTACTGTCGCGAAACGTACGCGGACATCGATGGTCCTTGTCGGCTTGCCCATGGTGGCCGGACTTTCTGTTGTGCACGGTCTCGTACCCCCGCATCCAGCGGCGTTATTGGCAGTCGCGGCTTATAACGCGGACATCGGACGAACAATTTTATACGCGTTAGCGGTTGGAATTCCAACCGTGATTGTCGCAGGTCCGTTATATGCGAAAGTGATCTCTCCTCACATTCACCTGGGCTCGGAAAATCCCATCGCAGAACAATTTCTGGATAGGGCCCCCAATACCAAACTGCCCAGTTTCAGCCTGACTGTAGCGACGATCCTTCTTCCCCTGGTTCTCATGATGCTCGGCAGCTGGTCCGATACTTTTTTTCCGCACAGGACAGCAGCAAATCAGGTGTTGCGGCTGCTTGGCAATGCCGATATTGCGCTGTTGGTGGGTGTGGTGGCCAGCTATATCACCTTGGGGAAAATGCGCGGCTTTAGCCGAGAGACAATTTTAAAATTTTCCAATGAATGCCTGGCGCCGACTGCGACCATCACGTTATTAGTGGGTGCCGGTGGAGGATTCGGAAGCATACTTCAGGACAGCGGAGTCGCGCAGGCAATCGTCGATGTCGCCCTCCATGCACATATGCCTCTCCTTCTTATGGCGTGGCTTGTGTCAGGGCTGGTGCGGGTCGCCACCGGCTCCGCTACCGTTGCGATGACGACTGCAGCAGGAATTATGGCACCTATTGCTCTCCACGCACATGGCGTCAATCCGGAACTGCTGGCGATTGCCACCGGAGCTGGCTCGCTCGTCTTTTCCCATGTAAATGATGGAGCGTTCTGGCTCGTGAAAGAGTACTTCAATATGAGCGTGGTCCAGACCTTCAAAACCTGGACAGTCTGCGAAACCCTGATCTCCGTCATCGCGCTTCTGCTCACGCTGTCGCTATCGGCGGCCGTATAAGACTCAACTGAATATTCCTACAGAGATCCCATATCTGCGGGTTCTATACTGTGCATCGCAGCTCCACCCCATTCTTGTTTCTCGATTCCCTAAGAAGAGTCGCTAGCCGAACTGCTTGGGCAGACTCCGCGGGAAGACACAGTTCAGGAGCCACATTATTCCTGCAACATTCGACAAAGTAACTGATTTGCTCGACATATTCCAGGTGCTCGGGTAGGTCGATGGATTGTTCTGCGCCCGATATATTGAGCCGGAGACTTCCTTTTTCGAAGGAAAGAACTGCATCCTTACCCGCGAGGTGGAAACCTGCCGAAAATGGAACTTCTCGCGTGTACCAGCCACCCTCAATCTGAACAGTTAGTCCATCCGTATAGTGCAGCGCGCCCTTCATGGTGTCAACTTCACCATCGGTTACAGCGCTGACTGTGCTAGGTTGACCGAAAAACTTTAGCGCCTGGTCAATGTCGTGGATAAGAAGATCGAGAATCGCCCCGCCACTGTACTCCTCTTTTGCAAGCCATTCACTCCACTGCGGAAAACCGGCTTTACGTTTCAGCGTGCAGGCTATTACAGAGCCTTCACAGATTGAATGGATAAATGAGGCGGCGTAACGATATGGGAACATAAAGCGTACCACCTGGCCCACCATAAAGACTCGGCCACTCTTGTCCGCTGCTTCGAGGATTTGATCGCAATCGGACGCGGTAAGTGCCATTGGTTTCTCGCAAAGCACATGCTTGCCGCTCTCGAGTGCAGCCAAAATTACCTCTTTATGGAAATGTGTCGGGAGGCATATGTCGACCGCATCGAGATCCATATCCATCAATAGCTGCCGCCAATCGGAGTACCAGCGGGCATCAGGAGGTAAAGCACCACTCGTCAGGTGAGGTAAGTTACCCTTCGATGGTCCATGTGCCGCTGGTCGCGTGCGCGATGACGCAGCTGTAACAACTGCGCCATCTATACGCTCGATTGCCGATAGATGAACGCCACCCATGAAACCCAGGCCAAGTATGCCGATCCTCATCGTTCCTTCGAACTGCTTCATGTTTAAGAAGCTGCATAACTGAAGTGGTTAGCGGTTTGAGAGATCTCGTATCCAAAGATCCTTGAATTCCATATTGCCATCGCCGCCTGCATGAAGTTGTAGTGCGATCTTTCCGTCGAACGAGCTTTGTTTTGGATCGGTGAAATCTACCATCGGCACGCCGTTCAGTCGTGATCGATAGCGGTTTCCGACTACTTCGACAAGATAGTCATTCCAATCGCCCATACGCACCACCCCTTCATTTTCGGGAGAAGGCCAAACCACCCAACCGCGGCCGTCTTCCCCATAAATGCCGGCGGTATGATGCATCATTTTGCAATCGATCTCAAATTGCATGCCTTGTGTCGTGTCCACCGATCCGGGTTTGAAGCCGGTGTGAAAAAACACGCCACTGTTTCCATCGCCCACACACTTAAAACGCAGGGAGAGCTGAAAATCCTTATAGCTTTTCTCAGTTTCGAGATATCCGTATGCTTTTGTGAGTCCCTTGCCGTGGATGACCCCGTCCTCTACGGTCCAGCTCTCGTTGCCGACTTTGACCCAACCGGTCAGGTCCGTTCCGTTGAAAAGAGAAACCCAATCCTCGCCGGGCGGATTGACTTTCTCTTGAGCTGCGAGGAAACAACCGCACGTTGCCATTGCGGCCGCAACCAAAACAGCAGCAAGAAGCCGCTTCTGGAACCCAAACGGCCCAGCAGGAGACCGGACTTCGGAAGAATGTTCAGGACCGGGTGGAACCGCCTTGCGGATGTTCATTGCATTTATCCTCCGATTCAAAGACCGGGAATTCCCGCCAATCCTTACTATATGGCGCGATGTTTCTGGGCGCCATTTTGATCATCTTCATTGCCGATGCCGAATCTCAAGCGTGGACTCGACCTTCAGCTCTACCCAGTTTGCCAGAGCCCGGCGGGAGCTTATGATGAAATAATCTGAATAAGCTTCGCTGAGTTTAAATATGCGCCCAGCATCACGTCGAGAGTTTTTAAAGTCTTCGCTCACAGCCGTCTGCATAGCAGGTTTTGCTGGTGGAGCGTCGGACCAGTCATCATCGGCAATACTGACCGAGACGGCCGCGACTGGACCGTCGCCCCTCCCAATCAAGAAGGGTGTGCTGCTTGACATGCTGCCTAAAGAGCTGAGCTACCTAGATCGCTTCAAAATGGCGCGCGATGTCGGATTTGATGTCGTGCAGGCGCCCACGGCGCTGGACGACCGCAATGCCGACGAAATCAAGAAAGCGGCCGGGGAAGCGAACATCCGCATCGACTCGGTCATGAACATGGACCATTGGAAGCATCCCCTTTCGTCCAGCGATCCTGCTGTGGTGGAGAAAGGCCTAGCAGGTATGCGCACATCGCTGCATAACGCGAAGCTCTGGGGAGCGGATGCCGTGCTGCTGGTTCCAGCAATTGTGAATCCGCAGACCTCCTACCTTAACGCCTGGACGCGTTCACAAACGCAGATCCGCAAGCTGATTCCGACTGCTGAGGAATTGAACGTTGTAATTGCGATCGAGGACGTGTGGAACGATTTCCTTCTGAGCCCATTGGAAATGGCTAAGTACATTGATGAGTTTCACAGCCCCTGGATTAAAGCATGGTTTGACGTGGGAAACGTCGTGCTTTATGGCTATCCGCAAGATTGGATTCACACTCTAAATCAGCGGATCGCAAAAATCCACCTGAAAGATTTCAAACGCAAACGGGATGGCTACGCGTGGGTAAATCTGGGTGATGGCGACGTGGACTGGGCTGCGGTACGTGATGGCTTGTCGAGGATAGGTTATTCCGGCAGCGCCATCGTGGAACTTGAGCCTGGCGACGAGGCCTATTTGAGAGATGTGAGCCGCCGAGTCGACAGGCTTGTCCTGGGCAGTTCTTAGTGCTGCCATGGCTTCGATACGAAACGATAGCAAATTTATGGGCTCCTGTGCTTTCTATTCCGATTCTTTACTCCTGGATGTTTTCTCTGATGGGCGAGTGCCGTCGTTGCTCGCACGACCAGGCTTGTATCCAGCATGACTCGAAGATCCGATCTTTTGCCTGTCCGGAATGTGCTAACGAGTAGATCAACTGCCATTCTTCCCGCCTCAACGCATCGGGTCGAGACGCTTGTAAGTGCAGGGTGGGTTGAGGAGCCAAGAACGCGATCGCAACCAATGACGCTGAAATCGTCCGGCACTGTTATCCCCTGCTCGGCCATACCGGCCTACAATCCATGGGCGACGGAATCGTCGAACGTAACCGCCGCGGCAGCATCCAGACCCAGAACCGCTATTGCCACTTCCTTCCCAGCCTCGAATGTCGCATGACGAGCCGGAATCCACTCAATTTTTACCTTATGTCTGACCGAAGCACGTCGCATCGCCCGCCGGCCCTGCTGGTCGGCCCAGGATCATCCTGCTGATTATCATCGCTCCGTTTGTTGCTTCGGCGTCAGCGCAAGTCGCCACGCCGTTCTGTGCAAATTCGAATTGCGCCCCAACCCGCCAAACGCTAAAAAGATGTGCGACTTCATCGTGAAGAAAAAAAGTACATTCCCCGATATCTATGTTGGCGGCTATTACATGCGAACGTTGGTTGCCGGGTATGAGATTGTCGGCGATCGCCGTTACTTGGATACTGCCATTGCGTATGGCGATTATCTCCTGGGAAAACAAATGCCGAACGGCTTCCGGGCGACCGGTTACGGTATGGTTTATCTGGCGGATGCAGGAAGTGCTCTGGGGCTTTTTATTGTTCTTTACAAACATGTCGATACGCTCGTCAAGAGAAATATTTTGATGCCGTTCAGCGCTATGCGAACTCGGGCCAAAGTGACGGCATAATTCATTCGAATGGTGCGTTCGGCACAGGTTGGCGGAAGGCCGCAAATAATACGATGAGTGGTCCAATTTATGACCAATACACTCTATCGTCTGTACTCACAGGTGCTGAGGTTTTCACCTGGATGTACCACAAAACCAAAAAAGATAAGTATTGGGAAATTGCCTCCATGCGGAGTGATGAGAATATCCCGTACATCCTGGCGGAGGAAGGATCCGACTGGGCGAAGCGCGGTGATCCAAATACCGACTACAATCTGTGGACGAAGATGACGTATGGAACGTCGGCGTACGTTGGGAGGGCGTAATTTCATTCGATCTTTACTGTGACAACCCCGCCTGGAGATCATGGATCGAGAAGGCGGTTCGGCCTAATATTTAATTTTCTGCTTCGTACGCAGCTTCCAGACGGCACTTGGTCGAAAATGGATCATAAGAGCTGGGACCGCACGCGCAGCCCTGGAATTGTCGATTATCTCATCTGGTATTACGAGCACGTCGACCGCGACCCTCGAGTTGCCAAAGCGGTTCAGCGGTTCGATCCTTTTATTGTCGTTCTTGGGAACGGCAAATCTTACGGCCTTCTAAATGAAGAAGCCGACTACGGTCCGTAGACAAAGCCTCAGCGTTCAACACCGCCACCCAGTCTGACCGGTCGCGCACTTGCGGTAATTCTATCGCCAGGCGTCGATGCAAAGTGGTGACAAAAAAATTGACAGGACGTAATTTGTGAGCGAAAGGGAAGCATGGCCGACGAAATTACTTCACATCAGCTATGGTTGGACTTCTCTTTGTGATTCCCTGAAATTTTCTCGCCCCTTGTTTACAATGAAGCAGCATTTGGGTGGATCGAGACCTATGGATCGCAAGAGCCTCTACAACCGATATAGAAATCTGCTGCTCGAAAACGTCGTTCCTTTTTGGCTGAAGCACGGGATCGACTGGAAGTATGGTGGCGTACTATCCTGCATAAGGGACGACGGATCGATTGCGAGTGGCGACAAATTTATCTGGTCGCAGGCGCGCTCGGTGTGGACGTTTTCTGCGCTTTACAATCGCGTCGAGCAACGGCCGGAATTTCTGGCGGCGGCAGAAAACTCAATTCGGTTTCTGGTTGAGCACGGACGAGACCGGGACGGAAAGTGGATTTATCACGCCGACCAGCAGGGCCGCGTGATCGAGGGCGCGACGAGCATCTATTCCGATTGCTTCGTTGTTTATGGCTTCAGCGAATATTACCGAGCGATTGGCGATGATCGCATTCTTTCAATTGCTCAGGAAACCTTCGATCGCGTTCGCCGCCGCATTGAAGAGCCGGATTTTCAGGAGACCGCGCCGTATCCATTGCCGGTGGGCTGGAAAAATCACGGTATTCCGATGATTATGACTGAAGTGGCCAGCGAGCTGGCGCTGACCACGGGTGACGCTGCACTTGAGCCGGTGGTCGACGGTTATGTCAGCCGAATCATGGATCATTTCGTTCGTCCAGAGCGGGAGGTTTTGCTGGAGTTCCTCACAACCGAATACGGGGAAGTTCCACCGCCAGCCGGAACCTTTGTGATGCCTGGCCATGCCATCGAATCGATGTGGTTTGTGATGCATGTGGCGCGTCGGCGCGGAGATAAATATCTAATCCGCCGGGCGGCTGAAGTCATACGATGGCACCTCGAGTTAGGTTGGGATGCGGAATACGGCGGAATCTTTTTATCTCGGGATATCGAAGGCCACGAACCGTATTTGCCACATTCCGAAAAGAAATTATGGTGGCCTCAAGTCGAAGCGATCTATGCGACGCTCCTCGCTCACGAACTCACAGGAGAACCGTGGTGCCTGGAATGGTTTCAGCGCGTGTCGGATTGGGCATGGTCACATTTTCCCGCACCTGAATTTGGAGAGTGGTATCAGCGCCTCACCCGGGAAGGGCAGCCGACCACAGAAGTCATCGCGCTTCCGGTGAAAGATCCGTTCCATTTACCTCGCGCGGCGATTCTTATCGTGCAATTGATGGAAGGTTCACAGTACGAGTAGAGGTAGCAATAAATAATGGCAACTTTGCGGTTCGTGAAGGCGAATATACTACGCAATTACAAGTTGGCGGGTTGGAAAGAGAGGATTGCCGGTCGCTGGAGCTATCGGAATCTAGCCGCCGACCCAACCTGGTCCACGGGTTGGATCAGCTTCGATACGGTTCGTTGGAACAGCAATGACCGGAAACTCTACTGTGGCTTAAATTCGATCGATGGAGATTTGCTGTACGCCTTCGATCCTCGCTGCGGACAATTCGAGTGCCTGAACACGAAAGAGTGGACCGACGAGTTCGACGTCAAAATTCATCGTACCCTGCTTTTGAATCCGAATGATGGATGTCTATATTTCGGAACGTCTTTGCTGCACGATATTGACCAGCAGCGCGAAGCCAAAGGGCGGCAAACTCGTCCGTTTTGATCCGAAAACGCGGAAGTACGATATCTTGAGCGTGCCCGTGTCTCATCTCTATATCCAATCTATCGCCGCGGATTGGCAGCGCGAAATTCTTTATGGCTTTACCTATCCGGCTGAAGCTGTTTTCAGGACAGATATTCAAGGAACCCGCTCAGAGATTCTGGCCTACATTGGCAACGCGATCATGTTCGCCCAGCCGCACAACGGCGTTGTGGATCGTGACGGCTGGTTGTGGGGAACCTACGCCGAGACGCGGGCGTGGGACGAGACAACCAGTAAATTCCGATACGGCTCTTCAAGTATCACCCTGACAATGACGAGTTTGTGTGGTTCGATCATGGCCTGCTCCCTCCGGCAGGAAGCGAAGCAGCTGCTTGTCGATCCTCCTATGCCACAGGGTGTCACAGGCAGCCTCAGCGAAACTCGCCATAAAGAAGACTTCGGCTTCTGCGACTCGATGGCATTCGATGGCGACCGGTATATTTACGCAGGTACAGTAGCAGGAGTGCTAAGCCGGATCGACACACAGACTGGAAACGTGGAGAAGGTCGCGAATGTTATGGCCGCGAGCCGTTTGCCGGCTTTGGCCATTCGTGACGGGATTCTTTATGGAGGCGGCGGCATGCACGGCCACACGCAACTGATTCGTTGGGATATCCGCACCGATCGGATCGAATGCTTCTCCGACCTGGTCGATTCGGAGATCAACGAACGGCCTGCGCGCATCCATGATCTCGACATCGATGATGAGCACCGGATTTACCTCGCGGAAAACGACAATCACAATCGGTCCAGCTTTTTGTGGACCGTTCACATCGATTGATGAGGCTACGCCGGGAAATTAGACTTGTCAGGTACGGAATAACTGTTTGAGCGGGGTGATTATGAGATCCAAGACCATCACCGGACGGGATCCGTCGACTGGAGAGCCTCTCGAAATAACCATTGAGGACGGCCGCATCCGAAAGATTTCTCGAGCCGCCGCAGCCGACAGTGCATGGTTGTCGCCGGGTTTCATCGACCTTCAGATAAACGGCTATCTTGGAAGCGATCTGAATTCCGGCACAGTCGACCCGGGTGTTGTCATCGAACTGACTCGCAAGATGATCTCAACCGGTGTCACTACCTATCTTCCAACAATTATCACCGCGTCTGAAGAGAAGATCAGCGACGCTCTGCGCGCGATTTCGGAAGCACGCCGCATCAATCCCATTGTGGCCCACGCGGTTCCGTTCGTGCATGTTGAAGGACCGTATATTTCACCGGAAGATGGCCCGCGAGGCGCGCACGCGCGGGAACATGTTCGTCCGCCCAATCTTGCCGAGTTCGACCGGTGGCAGAGTGCTTCTAACGACGTCGTCGGGATGGTGACGATTTCTCCGCATCGGGAAGACGCCCTGGAATATATTTCTGTGCTCGCCAACAAAGGAGTTTTGCTGTCGATCGGCCATAGCGATGCCACCCCGGCTCAGATCCATGCTGCGGCGTATGCGGGCGCAACGTTGTCGACGCATCTTGGCAATGGACTCGGGAGTCCGATTCCTCGGCACCCGAACCTGCTGTGGGCGCAGCTCGCGGATGATCGCCTGGCTGCGGGATTCATTGCCGATGGCCACCATCTCCCCGCCGATACCCTGAAAGTGATGTTGCGAGCCAAGGGAATAGATCGAAGTTTCCTGGTCTCAGATGCGGTCGCTTTGGGAGGTATGCGAGTTGGCATCTATGAAACGCCCATTGGCGGCACGGTGGAAGTAACAGCCGACGGGCGCGTGATGAGCGCTTCGGGTGGACGGTTTCTTGCGGGAGCCTATCTCCCCTTGAAGGATGGTGTCGCGCATGTTGCGGGCATGGACGGGTTCTCGCTGAAAGATGCGGTTCAGATGGCGACAGAGAATCCAGGCCGGTTTGTCGGCAATCAAGGCAGGCTGCGCATCGGAGCGGATGCCGACCTGGTCCGCTTCCATTGGGAACCGGGTTCAACGAAATTACAAATCCAAACTGTGCTGCTTCAAGGTGAGGAATGTCAGTAGCGCCGAACAGCTCAGAAGCCCTGTGCCGTCGATCCTATGACATCTAATTGTTATGATTTGATGACTGATCGGGCTACTTTGCGGGACGTGATGGCTCGACTGAATCTGATCGCGCCCGATGAGTCAATCAGGATAGTGCCACTGACCGGTGGTGTGTCATCGACGGTCCTCAGGATTGAGACAAAACACCGAACATATTGTCTCAAGCAGGCTCTTCCCGTACTTAAGGTCGCCCAGCTCTGGAACGCTCCAGTCGATCGCGTGTACGCTGAAATAGCTTGGCTCCAACTCGCAATGCAAATTGTACCCGGCTGTGTTCCGCAGGTCCTCGGGGTCGACAGGCCGACGAATAGTTTCGTAATGTCATTCCTGTCTCCGGACGTTTTTCAAAACTGGAAATCCCAGCTGTTGGCGGGGCATGTCGATCTCTCCTTTGCTGCAGCGGTCGGGATGACACTTGCCCGCATTCACGGGGCAACCGCCGACCAGGAAGAGGTCAGGCATAAATTCTGTAATGACAACAACTTTTTCGCATTACGCCTCGATCCCTATCTGCTGGAAACAGCGAAGCAGTATCCCAATCTAGCGACAATCTTGCGCGCCCTGGTTGTCCGGACTCAGACGCAAAAGCTTGCATTGATGCATGGAGATATAAGCCCTAAAAACATTCTTGTCGGTCCTGCTGGTCCAGTTTTTCTGGATGCTGAATGTGCATGCTATGGTGATCCGGCATTCGATGCCGCATTTTGCCTGAATCATTTGTTGCTCAAGAGTGTGAAAAACCGGGACACCTCGGCGTCGTTACTTGCGGCATTTGATGCATTCGCCGATGGATATCTGTCGATGGTCAACTGGGAACCGAAGGCCGAAAATCGAGGAGCGGGTTACAAGTTTGCTGCCGGCGTTGACCCTGGCACGTATCCACGGCAAGTCTCCTGTCGAATATCTTGACCAGCCTCTGCGCCAGGCCGTTGCAAGGATTGCGATGGTACTTGTCGCAAATCCACCTGCCAGATTGGACGAACTCAAATTCGCCTGGAAGAAAGAGTTCATGGTATGAGTGCCATTACAACTCTTGAACCACGCCGCATTTGGGATTCGCGCGGGCGGCCCACAATAGAGGTTGAAGTGACGCCTGGCGTGTGGCGCGCATGGACGTGGTATAGCGCCGGCTGGGGCTTCGCGTGGTTTGCACGAGGCCTGTGAATTGCGCGATGGAACGCCGATGCTGGCTGGCCTCGATGTACAAAAGGCGCTGTCGGGAATCGAGCGGGAAATAGCCCCTTTGCTGATTGGACAAGACGCTCGCGATCAGTCGGCTATCGATCAGAGCTTGATCGATCTTGATGGCACGCCCAGCAAATCTCGGCTCGGTGGGAATGCTTTGGTGGCGACTTCGATGGCCGTACTGAATGCCGCCGCTGCTTCCACCGGCCTGCCGCTCTGGCGCTATCTCGCCGGCGACAATCCAGCCAGTTTACCCTTGCCGCAAATCCAGATTTTTGGGGGCGGAGCACACACCGGAAGCCGTATCGATATTCAGGACTTGATGGTGATCGCCACCGGTGCCCGCTCGTTTCAGGAGGCTCTGGTCATGACCGCCGAAGTCTACCGCTGCGGTGGTGAGCTGATGCGCGCGCGTGGCCTGCTGGCGGGTGTCGCGGATGAGGGCGGTTGGTGGCCTGCATTTGATAACAACGAGCAGGCACTGGACACGCTAAAGCAGGCCATTGAAGCCGCCGGGTACACCCCGGGGGCCGATGTTTCGATTGCGCTCGATGTCGCCGCATCGGAGTTTGGCACGCAGGGCTGCTACCGCATGGCTCTCGACAAGGTGGAGCTGAACACGGACGGGATGTGCGAACTCTTGTTGGGCTGGCTAGATCGTTATCCAATCGTGTCGATCGAAGATCCGCTGGCGGAGGATGATGAGGCCGGGTTAATCGCGTTTACGCACGCGGCGGGCTCGCGAGTACAAATTGTGGGCGACGATTACCTGGTGACCAATGCCGAAAAAATTTGCGCCGCCGCTGCCGCGGGTGCCTGCAATGCGGTGCTGCTCAAACCAAATCAGGCCGGAACTATTACCGAAATGCGTGCCGCGCTCGAAAGTGCTCGGCTGGCCGGCTACTCAACTATCATTTCGGCTCGCTCAGGTGAGAGTGAGGACACGACCATCGTGCATCTGGCAACAGGCCTGAATGCCGGACAACTGAAAGTAGGTGCGTTTGCGCGTTCGGAACGCATGGCAAAATGGAACGAAGGAGTACGGATCGAGACAGAACGCGGTAGGGTTTTTTCCTTTGCCGGCGCGGGCGTACTCGCTGGGCGTACATTGACCTAGACAGCTAAAAAGATTCACCCATCCCATTCGAATAGGAATTCATGCACCTTACTGTATCTGTGTTGGTTCTGGGAATCGCGTGCGCCATTGTCTCGGGCATCATGAATGGGGTTTTCACTCTGCCTATGCGATATGTCGGCCAGTGGTCATGGGAAAACGTATGGGCGTTGGTCATGTTGGTACCGTGCGTAATTATGCCGATTACGATCGTTCTGATTGCAGTTCCAGGATTCATCCAAGTCCTGGGAGCCTCCCCTCCGGGCGCGGTCGTGTTTGCCTGCTTGCTCGGCTTTGCCTGGGGATTCGGCGCCATCATGTTTGGCCAGGGGGTATCGGCAATTGGCATTTCGATGGGCAATACCTTGGCTCTCGCAATCAGCGCATCCTTCGGATCGGTGCTTCCGATACTGGTGCTAGCTCCGGCCCGGCTGTATTTGCCGCAAGGCCGCGCAATCATCCTCGGGATGCTCATCGGCGTTGCTGGCATTGTATGTTTTGGCTACGCGGGCTTCCGAAGAGAAAGAAGTCAGAAGGGCAACACAGAGAAAACGCGTGGCGATATGGTAGGCCATGCTAGACCTTTCGCGATCGGACTTTTGCTCTGCACCGGATCGGGTCTGCTCTCCGCAGTTTTCAATATCGGCTATAGCCTGGGCCAGCCCATCATGCAGACCGCCGTTCGCATGGGCCATAGCACATTCGGTGGAACGAACATCATCTGGCTGCTGATGCTCACGTGCGGCTCGTTGCCCAGCCTGGTCTTTTGCGGGTATCTCTTGAACAAGAACGGCACCTGGAAAAAATATGCAGCCCCCGGTTCAACACGGCTTTATATCTTAGTCATCGGCATGGGTTTGATGTGGGGCGGCCACACCTACCTTTACGGATTTGCCTCGCCAAAACTAGGCAAATTGGGCCCCGCCATTGGCTGGCCGCTCACCCTGATGGCGGGATTAATCACCGTCAATGCCTGCGGATTCCTTGCTGGGGAGTGGCAGCTCACCCGCCTCAGAGATCGTCAGTGGATGGTTCTGGGCCTCCTGGTGACGCTGGCGGCGATTGCGGTGCTGGGCTGGTCCAGCACACTCGGATAAAATGCCGAGCGACACCTTACAAAGTGAGTTGGCAGTCGAATAAACTCGCCCACTGCTCCAGATTCCGGGAACTACGTCGAAATCACATCGGTCGCTACGTGGGAACGGATCTGGTTGCCACAGACCTCGACTTTAAACCGCCGATTCATTCTGCAACACAGCACTTCATGCTGGACACCTGTTTTAGCCTGTGGTTCGCTGGATGTCGGAGAACTCCATTGAGCACGACACAAACCCGGACCGCGCATCCTGTCAACACACCACATCAGGTCCTCTTCGCCAGCATGATTGGCACCACCATTGAGTTCTTCGATTTCTACATTTACGCCACTGCGGCGGTACTCGTATTCCCTCACTTATTCTTCCCAGCGTCCGATCCGGCGTCTGCCACGCTTGCGTCGCTGGCGACCTTCGGAATCGCATTCCTGGCGCGACCCATCGGCTCCGCGCTCTTCGGCCACTTTGGAGACCGTATTGGCCGCAAGACGACATTAGTCCTCGCGTTGTCAACTATGGGCATATCCACGGTTGCCATCGGCGCTTTGCCGACTTATCGCATGATCGGCTTCGCCGCACCGCTGCTTCTCGCGATATGTCGGTTTGGCCAGGGGCTCGGCCTCGGCGGCGAGTGGGGCGGTGCCGTGCTCCTCGCCGTCGAGAATGCGCCCCCGAAAAAGCGCGCCTGGTACGGCATGTTCCCGCAGCTCGGCGCACCGGCCGGATTTTTCCTTTCGGGCGGCACCTTCCTGTTACTCTCCCGGTGCCTTACCGACCAGCAGTTCTTCGCTTTCGGATGGCGTCTGCCGTTTCTCGCAAGCGCGGTGCTGGTTTTCCTTGGCCTCTATGTGCGGCTGACGATTACGGAAACTCCAGTATTTCAGGAAGCCGTCCATCGGCGTGAGCAGGTGAAGATGCCCGTATTGGCGGTTTTTCGCAACCACGCCAGAGCGCTTATAGCGGGCATACTTGTGAGCCTGGCGACATTCGTCATTTTCTATCTTTTGACAGTCTTTGCGTTATCGTGGGGCACCAGCGCGCTCGGCTATAGCCGCGGAGAGTTTTTGCTGATCCAGCTGTTCGGCATATTTTTCTTTGCGCTGACCATTCCGATTTCCGCCCTTTTGGCGGAGGGAGGACGACGCCGCGCGATGCTTTGGATCACCGGATTGATTGTCGCTTTTGGCCTGGTTATGGCTCCGATGTTCGTTGCCGGCACCGCCGGAGCGGTGGTCATGATGGTGCTAGGTATGTTGTTAACCGGCCTTACCTACGGACCGCTTGGCACAGTAATTTCCGAACTATTCCCAACCTCAGTGCGTTACACGGGTAGTTCGCTCGCTTTCAGTTTGGCGGGTATCCTCGGTGCTTCGCTGGCGCCGTATATTGCCACCTGGCTGGCCAAAACCTACGGGCTGCAGTACGTCGGCTATTATCTCTCCGCGTCGGCGGTTCTGACGTTCATCGGGCTGCTTTCCATCCGGGAAACGAAGGACGACGACCTCGCCGCTTCATAGGTTCGTTTCTGACTGATGCCGACACTAGAAAGACCCGCGGGCGCGAGGGAATTCGCCTAAAAAGAGATGTAAGACTGATGCGGTCAATGCGACGACCCGGCGCAGGTTCAAATTGGCTGGACGATTGTCTTCGGCAACCAATAGACGCTTCGGTCTCATCCAACCCAGTGGCTAATAAGCTGTAAGAATTCGAAACTTAGCACAGCGCCCTGTCCGGAGGCGAAGTTGGATCTACAAACTCGATCTCATGATGGCGCAATCGAAACTTTAGAAGGTTCGAACCAGCATGCCGCTGACCGCACCCGCTTGCGGTTCCACACGGTTCAATTCTATGAAGATGACGCCGTATTTCTGGATGGACTGAGCGAGTTCGCAGGTTCGGCTCTGGGTACCGGCGGCGCGTGTTTGGTGATTGCGACCGAAATGCACCGGGAAAAGCTTTCCGAAAGACTGAAGGGTTGGGGCATCGACGTGCCCTTCGCCACCCAAAATGGCCGTTATATCAGTCTGGATGCCGAGGGGACCCTTGCAGAATTTATGGTCGATGGCTGGCCCAACGAGACGCTCTTTTGCAATGTGATCGAACCCGTGCTCTTACGAGCGAAAGTTGCTATTCAGGGAAATACGCCCTCGATCTTCGCTTTTGGAGAGATGGTTGCGCTGCTATGGTCTGACGGCAAGCGCGAAGCGGCGATCCGGCTGGAGCAACTATGGAACAGGCTTGCGCTCCGACACTCCTTCTCGCTGCGATGCGCCTACCCAATGGAAAGTTTTGGGGAAGAAGGACACCAGGAGCCCTTTCGCCAGATATGCGCGGAGCACGGCCAGGTTATGCCGGCCGAAAGCTATACCACGCTCGATAACGAAGACGAACGGCTTCGCATGGTCAGTTCTTTGCAACAGAAGGCCCAAACGTTGCAAGCGGCGGTAGCAGGTCGAGAACGGGAGATTACGCAGCGCAAGCACGTGGAAGAAAAACTTCGGCAAAGTGAGCAATTTGCAAAGAAAGTTGTCGAGAGCGGAATCGATTGCGTAAAAGTGCTCGACTTGGAAGGGCGCCTGGAGTACATGAGCCCACCTGGCCAGAAAGCGCTAGAGATTGATGACATAACTCCGTTTCTTGGACGCCCTTGGGTGGAATTCTGGTCCGAGGAGGACCGGCCCGCAGCAGAAGCAGCAGTCATAACCGCGAGGGCTGGCGCGGTCGGAAGTTTCCGTGGAGGTTCTCCGACGCTCGGTGGAATGCAAAAAAGCTGGGATGTGAAGATTACGCCAGCACTGGACAAAGAGGGAAAACCCGAACGGCTGATAGCTGTGTCCCGGGATGTCACCGAACTAAAATGTGCACAGAGGGCGGTCATACGGGCGGAGAAACTCGCCGCGACGGGACGTTTGGCAGCTACCATCGCCCACGAAATCAACAACCCGTTGGAAGCGGTTACGAATTTTATTTACCTGGCGAAAACAAGCGAAGGTGTTCCGGAAGAGGTCTGTCGCCACCTGGAGATCGCCGATCAGGAACTGGCGCGTGTGGCACAGATTGCGCAGCAGACACTTGGGTTCTACCGAGACAATGCAAAGCAGAAATGGCTCAGCGTCTCTGAAGTAATCCGTGATGTGATGATGATCTTCCAGCGCAAGCTCGACCACAAACGGCTGAAGGTGGAAGTCTCCGCCGGCGCGGAACTGAAGCTCTACGCCAAGCAGGGTGAACTCAAGCAGGCGTTATCGAACCTGATTGCGAATTCAATAGATGCATCGAAAGAAGGCGGAAAGCTGTCGCTGCGCGCACACAGGACAAAGAACTGGACGCGCGGGATGGAAGACGGTGTGCGAATCACCCTCGCCGATAGCGGTAGCGGGATGCCCCCGGAAGTTCAACGACGCCTATTTGTGCCATTCTTTACAACCAAGTCAGATGCCGGCACCGGCATTGGACTTTGGGTCACGAAGACTCTAATCGAGAAGCAAGGCGGCTACATGCGGTTCCGCAGTAGGCAAGGTCATAAGGCGGGGACCGTAATCAGTTTCTTTCTTCCCTGTCCGATGTTGAGCATGCCCTAAGCTAAGAAGATGTCCATCTTATCTATGGCCCCGATCGAGGATTGGTGCGCTTCTTCGCGATCTTCAGGCCAGCCCAGGTACTCCGAGTATTGGCCGTGATGCACCGAAAGACAGTCGCGCAACTCCGCTGAATAAAAGACTGATGCCGACCAGGGTTCCCAGAACCCAAACGGAGCTGAATGGCCAGTGCGCCCATATCAACAGACCCAGAAACAGCGTAATAACTCCATCCCACAGAAACCAACTGGCCCGATGGGCGCGGCGCAGGCTGAAGTACATCACGATTTCAACGATGCCTTCAATCACGAAATAGGAAGCCAGCAGTAGCGTCAGCGTAACCAGCCCACGCGCGGGATGGAAAAGAAGATAGAGGCCTACGAACAGGTACAGCAGCCCGATAATTACTTGCCAGATCACTGCGCCACTAGTCCGCGAATGCCATGCGTAGAGAAGGTGAGCCACGCCGGCAACCAGCAATAGCCAGCCTACAACGGCCGTTACTGCAATTCCTGCGATGAAGGGCAGAAAGATGGCAAGCAGGCCGGCAATGATCAACAGGACGCCAACGATTTTGCTTCCACTGCTTCTTTCAAAACGAGGTTTAAGGGTTGTTCCTAGTGTAGTTCCGTTCATGAATTCACCTATCTGGCTGAAGTATTGGTCTATTGTCTTTGATAGTACTGCCCGTTCGCTGAATTCAGCGTCTTTTTTTGGCACCTGCCGCTGAGACGGTTACTGATTCATAACGGATTCAATGGGCCGGTTTCAACGCCTTCCTGCCTAAGTCGATCCTTCGATATTCCACCTCCGCATGCTGCTCCCGCGCTCTGGTTATCAACTGCTGGAAGTCATATCCGCGCAGCCGTTCGTCCGAAGCGGCGGCCACATCCAACACCTGCCACAGGGCAACCTTGCCGAGTATGCCCAGGGCAAGAAACTCGAGTGTCTGAAAGGTGCTGAATTCGTCACCTGAGTTTTGCCCGAGCTTGACGCGAGTTGCCTTTTCACTCACCCACCCAGTGACTTCTTTGAGCACATTTGTGCCACCGCCGACCTTCTCGGCGATACCCTGCAGCAAGTCCCGGTCAGCCTCGATTTCCGGCTGGAGATGCTCTGCGAAGTTCTTCAACGGCTGATCGTCACGGTCCCGCATCGCCTGCAACAATTCGATCGCAACTCTCGCGCCGCCTAGGTGGTCCCGTAGATAGGTTTCCAATGGATCGCTCATCGAAGATTTCTCCTGAGGAAATCATGTTGCCGGACTGATGGGGTCAGCCGCAAGTGCACCTTTAACTAGATGCAGCAACATGGGTGGGTGTGGTTCAGAAAATGAGAGCGCAACTTCATTGCACGGTTCAGTGCCAGTGGAACGGCCGGAGTTCCGAGTTTTCTGCAACTTAAATTTTGAATCGGCTTTAATCAAGCGAATTTGTTCTGAAAAATCCAGTAGCCTCGATTCGCCCCGGCCGTATAGCGGATAGTATTCAGGCGGTTTCGCTCCCTCTACTTGACGACCCTCATCTGTACCATAGTGCTCTGTGTCTGACGATTCGTGCTTGTTGCGATAATGTTCACTTGATAAGAACCGGTCGCTACGTCGGGCGTCAGGTTGGCGCATCCGGTCAGGCCACCTAGCAACCCGCTCATCGCGAGCACCACGGCAATGATCGTCAACCTGGGGCGCATTCCGGCCTTCAATTTCTTGTGCTCCGAACCGAGAAAGCCGCCGAGCAGCATTCCTGGCAGCCAGAAGATCCCGCCATCAATATGCTGGGAGCCTCCGAAGGTCGTTTCGGCGGCTGATTCGCGGCGACTGGGTTTTGGATCGATCCCCAGGTATTGAAGGTTAGCTGGGACACCATCGGTTGGTTGTTCCCGCTGAACACGACTGTTGCAGGTGAAAATACGCAAGTAGTGTCGGGCGGGAGATCGAGGCACGTGAGAGCGATTGCGTCGTGATAGCCATATTGCGGTCTCAGAATGACTGATATCGTAGCTTCCTTTCCTTGTTTTGTGATGGAAGAAGAAAGGTTTGCGCTGATCGAAAAACTTGGAACTCCGGTCCGGATCGATTGACCGAGCTGCGCGGTTGTGGCGAGAAAATCGACATCGCCGCCGTACTCCGCGGAGATCGTATCGGAGCGGGCTTGCAAATCATTGACCGGAAGCGAGGCCACCCCTTGTGCATCCAGGACCACTGTGCCCAGTTGGAGCGGCCCGGAAAAGAACGTCACCGTTCCTGTCGGTATTCCAGCCGCTGAAAATGTCGCGATAGCTTTCAAAATCACGCTTGACCCCATGTCCGCGACCGTTGAGCTGGTGTAAAGCGTCAGTTTCGATGGAGCTTTGGTGACGACAAACATCTCCGTCGGGGAACTTGTCGCCCCAGCGGAATTGTAAGTTGCCGTCAGAACATATGTGCCGCCCTGGGGCAGAATGGTAGTCGCGGTAACAGGCAGCACTTGGCTGGTCCCGGTCGCTTGCGCCGTGTAGGTGATCGTCCCCTGGCCGCCATTGGCCATTATTGCCGTCCAGAATAAAGAGATTGCCGCCCATATCGACAGCGATGCCTTCCGGAGCATTCAGCGCCGCGCTCGTCGCCGGCCGTTGCTGGCAGCGCCAATGGCAAGTTGAGGATCGGGCGCAATGCCCGCAACTCGAACGATGTTAGAAACAAACTCCGCCGTTTGTGCGTAAAGCGTGAATGGTGTCGTGACAAATAGCGCTACGATGCAACCAAGTCAGACGGAAACACTGAGAAATATCTCAGAAGTAAAGATCGATCCATTGCGTCAGCACTCCTAAACTGGAAAAGCATCCTATTTCCCGAGGTGTTCGCCACCTTCGTTCCCCGAAAAGAGATTGCTCCAGTCATTCCGATTCTTCTTACCGCCGAAGTTCCAGTTCCTTGCAACTGCGGTAAGCCATGTACTAGCAATCGACTGGCCAGACAGAAAATAGCGCTCGGATGTGCTGCTCCTCAGTGGATTTCGCGCAATGATGACGAAACTCATGCAATCCCAATTGCGCATTTTTTTGTACAATGCATTGTCAGATCCTCAGGTTCGTCTCATAGGCCAGCGGTGCAGAAATAACCACAAATAAATTTGGCGCGTATGAACTCATCGGGGCAGATCGTGAATCTATCAGCATAGGCAGAAGACTTGTTGATGAATGTGATTACGATAACTGCACGTTCCAAAATGGGAAGCATTGATGAAAAGAAAAAATGTGATTGTCATTGGAGCCGGGATAGCTGGTTTGGCTTCAGGTCGCGCTCTCGCTGAAGCTGGCGAGAGTGTTGCCATACTGGAATCGCGGAACCGCGTCGGTGGACGGATTTACACATTGCGCGACAGCAATGAGATATTCGAGTTAGGCGCTGAATTTGTCCATGGCCTTCCACAGGAGTTATGGCAGATTATCCGTGAGGCAAACCTGCGCACGCAGGAAGTTCAAGGCAGCCAGATCTGTTATGAGAATGGTGAGTTGAAGGATTGCAGCCTGCAATGGGAGCAGGACTTCGATCCCATAGAAAAGCTGAAAGAATGGCGGAAGCCGGATTGCTCCTTTGCGGAGTATCTGACGAGCCAGAACATCAAGCCGGAGCGTCGGGACCACTTGATATCGTACGTCGAAGGCTTCAACGCCGCCGATCATCGCATCATCGGCGTTGCGTCCCTTGGTAAACAGGAAGCTGCGGAAGATGCCATCGAAGGCGATCGAGCATTCCATCTATGCGATGGCTACTCGCAAATTCCGGAGTTTATCGCGAATAAGCTTCTGCTGGCCGGCGGACAAATATCACTGAATAGCCATGTTGAATCGATTGCCTGGCAGCCGGGCAGTGTCAAAGTTCGCTGCTCAGTGGGCGGCGAACCCAAAAGCTTTTTTGCTGATCGCGCCGTGATTACATTGCCGCTGGGAGTCTTGCAGCGGAACTCAGTGAAATTCGATCCCAAGCCTACTGCGATTCTTGCGGATGCGGCATCCTGCCGCATGGGACATGTCAGGCGAGTCGATCTATTATTTCGGGAACGCTTCTGGGCGGAATGGAAAGGCTCTGCATTGTCATTGCAGGTGGATGATCTTAGCTTCTTATTTGCTTTTCGCGAGACCCCCTCAACATGGTGGACACAATTTCCTACCCGGAATGGCCGCTTGACAGGATGGGTCGGCGGACCGGGTGCCGATCGTCTGGCAAACATAAATGTAACGGAGCTCGGTAAAAGAGCTTGCGTCCTTCTGTCACGTTTCTTTGGTCTCGCTCCAGAAAACGTTGATAGGTTACTGTTGAAGTGCCACTCGCACGACTGGCAGCGCGATCCATTATGCATGGGTGCATATAGCTATCTTCCAGCCGGTGCTATTTCACTTCCGGGAAAAATGTGCATACCGGTGAATGACACCTTATTTTTTGCGGGAGAGCACACGGATCCGACCGGTCACTGGGGAACCGTGGATGCGGCTCTGCGTAGCGGACTGCGCGCCGCCAAACAAATATTGGAGACATGATCCGCTGAAAACACGTCCGCTATTTAGCATTTTCCAGAGGCAGTTCCACGGAGAATACCGAGCCCTGCCCCACCTGACTGGTCACGCTTATATGACCACTGTGGGCTTCTACAATCGCCTTCGCAATCGCAAGTCCCATCCCTGTTCCTTGAACTCGGGAGCGATCATTTCGCCCCCGGTAAAATTTATCGAAAATCAATGCTTGCTCCAGTTCATCGATGCCTGAGCCTTGATCGGCAATGCTCAGGATCACGGAATCGGCTGTTTGCTCCGCACTCACGATGATCGGCCCACCGGGAGCGGAGTAGTTTACAGCGTTCTCAAATAAGTGATGCACAACCTTCTCCATAGCTTGAATGTCGAGCCAAAGTCGGGGCATCTCCTCAGGTAAACGAACCGTCACAGGATTGTCTTTCAAAAGATTCCGCGTATTATCGAGCGCCAGCTCCAAAAGCTCCCGGATCGAGCGCAATTGAAGTTCGAGCTTGACTTCATTCGCATCGAGCTGTGCCATTTCGATCGCTTCGCCGATCAACCGATTCAGCCGCCCGCTCTCCTCTTCGATAATGGCCAATAATTCAGCTCTCTGTTCAGGGTTAAGTTCGAACTCGGAACGCAGACTGGTGATGGCCCCGGTGATCGAGGTCAGCGGGGTACGGAGCTCATGCGCCACAGAATCGAGCAGCGCCGAACGTACCCGTTCACCTTCGCGGGCTGCCTCCGTCTTGCTCAGCAGTTCCACGGCCCTGGCCCGCTCCACCGCAATCGCGACCAGACTGCTCAGTGCTATCAAAGTCTGGCGTGAAGGAATGCCTCCAACAATGCCAAAAGCACCGATTGGTTGCACGCCCAGAAGGACTGGGACCAGCCATGCGTCTGCCGTTTCGTCGCGGCGTATCTCGTGTTGCGTTGCGGCGAAGCGCAGGGCGCCATCGCTGATGCTTTGGTGTTCTTTTCCTGTTCTGTAAATTCCGTTTCGTGCGTTGATCAAAAGCACTGCGCCCTCGGCCTGAAAAATAACCGAGATAAACGTTGGAATGGAGTGAAGCAGATCAAGCACATTTCCGGTTGTCAGCATCTGCTGGCTGAAGTCATAGAGACGCTGTAATTCCCGCCGCTGAAAACCGGCTTCCTTCGCCTCCTCGCGGGCGCGCTCGGACAGGCGGCTTGAAACCAGCGCGGTTATCAGAAACGAGCCGAGAGCGATCCAATTCTCCGGATCGGCAATCGTAAATTTGCCAATCGGCGGAAGAAAAAAGAAATTCAATGCCAGTGCGGAAAGAATCGAAGTGAAGACGGCATTCGTCAGTCCCCAGCGCGCGGCAATGAACAGAACGGCCAGTAGTAGCGTCAGGGCGACGGTTGTGTCATTGACATGAAGCCATGAAAAGTAAATCCAAACCACCAGCGCTACAATGAGCGCCGACGCAAGATAGCGGCCAACGTATGATGTTCTTGATCGCAGCACATTCAGATTCTACTCAGGCTGCAGAATGTTATGAATCCTCAACGAATCAACAATACTCCACCGAAGACACCAGAACAGTGGCTCGAGACAACAGCTCCCGAAAAGACCGCTGGAATTCTAAAGCTCTTCCTGGGCTATGCGCCGGGAGTAGGCAAAACATTCAACATGCTTGCCGAGGTGATTCGTCGACGCAAGCGCGGTGAAGACGCCATTATCGGCCTGGTCGAGACGCACGGCCGCGCGGCAGTCGCGGACCTGGCAGCCGGTATCGAGCGCGTTTCCACGAGAAGGGTGGAGTATAAGGGGACGTTTTTCGAAGAACTCGACCTTGAAGCTATTCTCGCGAGAAAGCCTCAGGTTGTTCTGATAGACGAGCTCGCGCACACCAATATACCCGGCGGGAAACACGAAAAACGATACGAAGACGTAATTGAGCTTCTTCATAACAATATCGATGTCCTCTCTGCCCTGAACGTGCAACATATCGAAAGCATGACCCCTACCGTGCAGAGCATCACCGGGATTACGGTCCGCGAGACGGTTCCCGATTGGGTCGTAGAGCGCGCCGATGAAGTTGTCCTAGTCGATGTCACGCCGGAGGCGCTGCAGACGCGCATGCGGCGCGGCGACATTTATCCTGCCGACCGCGTGGAGCGTTCCCTGGCGAATTTCTTTCGCCGCGGAAATCTCCTGGCATTGCGCGAACTGGCGCTGAAACGCGTAACGCACGCGGTGGACCGCAATCTGGAATCCTATTTGCGGCGCAAGAAAATCGGCGGCATGGGTAGTGCAGGAAAGGGTTGCAGTCTGCGTCAGCTCAAACGCGGCGTCGCAGCAACTCATCGCGCGTGGCGCATTGATGGCGAAAGGCATGGACGCGGAATTCTTTGTTCTGCATGTTGATTTGCCCGAAGATACTGGCGAAGAAAAGCGCCGCGGCCTGGCCGCCAACCTGCGATTCGCGGAAAACATGTCGGCCCACATCGTTCATCTGCAGGGTCGCCGAGTTTCAAGCGCCGTCGCGGAGTTTGCGCGGGAGCACCGCATCACCCAGATCATTATTGGACGCTCGGCAGTCCACGGCTGGCACAAGTATCTTTACTACGCCGCCATCCAAAGGCTTCTGCGGGAGGCTCCGCACGTTGACGTGCACATCGTCACACAGGAGGATCCCTCGTGACGCACGAGGCTGCGGAAAAAACGAGAATTCTTATTGTTGATGACGAGGCACAGATTACCCGCGTGCTGCGCATGGCGTGCGCTGTCAACGGTTACGAGGTGAAAGATGCACCCGACGTTAAGTCGGCCTTACGGGTCTTCGACGATTGGCATCCGAATTTAATTGTCACCGATCTTTCGATGCCGGGCCGGAACGGCGTTGAACTCTGCCGGGAAATCAGAACACGTTCCATGGTGCCGATCATCGTTCTCTCCGTGCGCGATCAGGAAAAAGTAAAGGTAGAGGCGCTCGATGCCGGCGCAGACGATTACGTGACCAAGCCTTTCCAGATGAATGAACTGCTTGCGCGAGTGCGATCGGCATTGCGGCGTGCTGCGCAAACACCTACGGGACAGGACACGAAAATAACGGCTGGAGATTTCTCCATCGATGCGGATAATTTCCAGGCATTTCTCCGTGGAAGTGAAATTCGCCTGACTCCAAAAGAGTTTGCGCTGCTGCGGACCATGATGGCGCATCCCAACCGCGTCCTGACCCATCGCGCGTTAGCCGCGGCCATCTGGGGCACCTACAGCGTAGACCAGCCGGAATCCCTGCGAGTGCTGGTCGGCCAATTGCGGCGAAAGATCGAGCCGTCCGGCAAGCCTCACTACATCCTTACGGAACCCTGGGTCGGATACCGATTTCTGCCTGCGGGATTCGACGATCCTTCCTTATAAAGTCTTTACGAACTCCTTACACACTCTTTACGAGAAAAAGCATGGACTAGATGCTGGGACGGAAATTAGCCGTTCGAAGCAGGCAATATGCTGATCTCGATTTTCAGCGGATTGGTGGGTGCGGCGGGCATAGGAGTTTTACTTCTTTGTCATTGCGGTTTTGCTCACGCGAAAAATGCAATTAGCGGCCGGAAGAAGTCCCTCAATGTGCTTCCGTTGGGACACGGCGGAAGACGGGATAGCCACAGCATGGAATCGCTTCTGATCATTGGTTTGCTTCTAATTGTGCCTATGGCGCTGCAAGCGCAAAATGAATCGCCCTCTCAAGCACTGGCAGCCAATCCGGTATCCGGTATCGAAACTCCTCGGGCAGTGAAATCTTCAGGGCCATCTGCCACTGGAGTATCGGATCAAGAGATGATGAACGACCTTGAGAGAATGAAAGCCCGAATTGAGGAACTGGAACTGCAGCTCCAAAATCGGCGCAACGCTGCGCGCGACGAATGCGGCGGCCGCAGGCATGAACAATGCAACAAAAGCGGCCGCCTCACCCGAAGCGTCTGCACCGGCTCCTGGCGCTACCCCAACCAGTGCAGAAAATTCAGATAGCAAGCCGCGCAATGAAAAGTCAGAGCCATTCGCGTTTGCCGATTTTACTTGGCTTAACGGGAATCCGCGTACAAAAGACACTCCGTACGCAACAAAATTTTTTACTCCGGAGATTCGCACGGACGTCGATTATGTCTACGATTTCCGCCACCCGAAAGACGACACAATCGGTGGATCGAGTGAAGTATTTAGATCGAGCGAAGTCCAGCTGACCCAGTTAGGCGTCGGCGGGGATTTTCATTATGACCAGGTCCGGGCCAGGCTGATGACACAGTTTGGCCTGTATTCTCAAACGACCCCACGGAACGATGCGAGCCCAGCCCGTGGACAGTGGAACCTGGCCGACGCTTACCGCTACGTCTCCGAAGCATACGGCGGATATCACATCAATGCAATGCACGGAATTAATGTAGATGCAGGGATCTTCATGTCTTATGTCGGCCTCTTTAGTTATTACCAGTTCGATAACTGGGCTTATCAGCCATCCTATGTGTCGTCAAACACGCCATGGTTCTTCAACGGGGTTCGGGTACAGATTTTCCCGACGGAAAAGTTGAAAATTGAGCCATGGTTCGTAAATGGCTGGCAATCATACGGCCGGTTTAACAATCGACCGGGCGTCGGCGGCCAAATCTTATGGCGTCCAACTGGGAAACTATCCATCTTGGGAAATCAGTATGGGCTGGGCGAAGATACTCTCAATACTCCCGGTCGCGTTCGGTACCATACCGACGATAGTGTGCAGTACAAGTATTATGACGAACCCTATGGAATCCTAAGCAAAGGCGCTTTTTCTCTAACCGGCGATGCGGGATGCGAACACGGCGGCGGAGTAAGCTGCGCGGGAAACTCCTCAAAGGGGCCCAAGCAAAGCTTTCTTGGCGTTATGTTTTATAACCGCCTGTGGTTTGACAGAGACCTATTCGGCCTGACCCTGGGTGGCGGCAAAATCAATAATCCCGGCCGCTATCTGGTCTTATTGCCTCCGATCAATGGAGCAACTGCAACATCCGGTACGCCATACTTCACTGAAAATCCGGGCGACCAGTTTAAGGCGTGGGATGCTTCGGCCACAATCGATTACATGCCAAGCCAGTACATAACATGGAGGCTTGAATATAACCATCGTGTAGCAAACGTACCTTACTTTTCTGGACCCGGAGGAGTTACTCCTCCTGGAGGTAATACGGGTGCCTCGGGTTCCTTTGTTCCAGGATGGGCGCCCGATTTGCGAAACAGCGAAAATCGTATGACTGGAGCGATTCTGGTCAAGTTCTGACCTGCCGGCATTGTTCGCGGCAGCCTCGTCAGGTGTGACAAGGCAATCCAATGAGTCATAAGGAGACAAATCAATGTGGGACATCGGAATTATTTTATCGATCTGCTTTTTCTTCGTAATTTCCATCGCATACACCCACGGATGCGAGCATTTGAGGTGATCTAAATGCATGTCGAAACAGCCATAATATTTGTTATCTCGACAGCTATCTTTATTTATCTCATCTATGCGCTGTTGCGCCCGGAGAAGTTCTAGCCATGACTGCGAATGGATGGTTTCAGATTGGGCTTTTCTTCGTCCTGATCCTCCTGATGGCGCGTCCGCTCGGCATCTACATGGCGAATGTTTTCGAGCGTCGCAAAACATTCCTGGATCCAGTGCTTGGTCCTGTCGAACGCGCCATTTACAAACTGACCGGGGTCGAAGCCGAAAAAGAAATGAGCTGGACGGAATATGCGATTTCCATGTTGCTGTTCAGTGTAGTTTCCATGCTGGTTCTTTATCTTGTCACAGCGCGTGCAGCATTGGCTTCCATGGAACCCGCAACATCTGCCGAATGTTCCCGCCGCGCTGGCGTTTGACACGGCTGCATCGTTCACCACCAACACCAACTGGCAGTCCTATGTGCCGGAGGCAACGATGAGCTATCTGACGCAGATGGCTGGCCTCGCATATCACAACTTCGCGTCAGCAGCCACCGGCATTGCGTTGGCCATCGCCTTCATCCGTGGAATCACCCGCCGCGAGAGCAACACGCTCGGCAATTTCTGGGTCGATGCTACACGCTCGATTCTCTGGATCCTTCTGCCGATCTCGATTGTCGGTGCGCTTGTCCTGGTGTCCCAGGGAGTCGTGCAGAATCTACACCCGTATAACACCGCCCATCTCATCCAGCCGCAAAAAGTTGTGATCCAGGACAGCGTGGGTAAATCCATCACCCAAACTGTCACCACGCAGACCATTGCGCAAGGCCCCGTCGCTTCGCAGGAGGCGATCAAGGAACTCGGCACCAACGGAGGCGGCTTTTTCAACGCCAACAGCGCCCACCCGTTTGAAAATCCCACCCCATTTTCAAACCTGCTGGAGATGCTTTTCATCTTCGCCATCCCCGCCGGCCTGACCGTCACCTTGGGCCGCATGACGAAATCTCCTCGGCATGGCTGGGCGGTCTTCGCGGCGATGGCGGTCCTGTTTTTCGCCGGTGTCACCACCGCATATCACGCGGAGTCGAAAGGCAATCCGCTTCTCCACGGCGTCGACCAAAGGGCAAGCGCGACGCAGAGTCGGCGGCAACATGGAAGGCAAAGAAGTTCGCTTCGGGATCGCCAATTCCGCGCTCTTCGCCACTGTTACGACAGACACCAGCTGTGGCGCGGTCAATTCGATGCACGATTCCTTCACTCCGCTCGGCGGCATGGTGCCGCTGATCAATATCATGCTCGGAGAAGTTATCTTCGGCGGTGTCGGCTCGGGACTGTATGGGATGTTGATTTTCGTCATCCTCTCGGTATTCATCGCCGGACTGATGGTCGGTCGAACGCCGGAGTATCTCGGCAAGAAGATTGAAGCGTATGACGTAAAGATGAGCATGTTGTTCGTGCTCATTTTCCCGCTGGTCATTCTCGGCTTCAGCGGTCTCACCGTCATGCTGCCGCATCTTGGCCTCAGCAGTCTGGCAAATGCAGGCCCGCATGGACTCTCGGAAATTCTTTATGCCTACACCTCCACTGCGGGAAATAACGGTTCGGCCTTCGCCGGCCTGAACGCGAATACCAACTATTTCAACCTGACGCTGGGATTCAACATGCTGATCGGCCGGTTCCTGATGATCATCCCCATGCTGGCCGTTGCCGGCAACCTGGCGCGCAAAAAAATCGTTCCAGCATCGGCGGGAACATTTCCGGTAACCACACCTCTGTTCACGGTTCTTCTGATCGGCGTCATCGTCATCGTCGGAGCGCTCACATTTTTCCCCGCGCTGACTCTGGGGCCAGTTCTTGAACACCTGCTCCTGTATGCAGGAAAAACTTTTTAGCAAGGCACTTGCAGGCAGAAAGCGGAATCACAAAACGAAAAACCGTGAAGGGTGGTCATAGGAAAGCGAAATGGCAAAGACAAAAGCAACCAATCAACGATCGCTTTGGGACGCACAGATCATCCGGCGCGCGCTCATCGATTCCTTGCGCAAACTGAATCCGGTGAACATGATGCGCAACCCGGTCATGTTTGTCGTCGAGGTCGGCAGCGTCATCACCACCGTGCTCCTGCTGCGGGATGCTCGCGTGCATGGCTCCGCATTCGGTTTCGATCTGCAGATTACGATCTGGCTCTGGTTCACAGTGCTGTTCGCCAATTTCGCTGAAGCGATGGCCGAGGGACGAGGAAAGGCGCAGGCCGAAGCGCTTCGCCGTGCCAAGTCCGAAACAATGGCAAATCGCCTCACCGATAGAGAAAACATCGAGCAAGTTCCCAGCGCGCAACTCCGCGTAGGCGACATCGTGGTAGTTTCCGCGGGCGAAATGATCCCCGGCGATGGCGAGATCATCGAGGGAGTCGCATCTGTCGATGAGTCGGCGATCACCGGCGAATCGGCGCCGGTGATCCGTGAAGCCGGCGGTGACCGGTCCGCGGTCACGGGAGGCACGCGTGTGCTGTCCGACCTGATCAAGATTCGCATTACGTCCAATCCCGGCGAGACGTTTCTTGATCGCATGATCGCTCTGGTCGAAGGGGCGGAGCGGCAGAAGACGCCGAATGAAATTGCGCTGAATATCCTGCTCTCCGGTCTCACCATTATTTTTCTGCTGGCGGTGGTCACACTCCAACCGCTGGCCATCTACTCCCATTCGCCGCAGACGATCTTCGTGCTGGTCTCGCTGCTCGTCTGCCTGATTCCGACCACGATTGGCGGACTGCTCTCCGCCATCGGTATCGCCGGCATGGACCGGCTCGTTCAGCACAACGTGCTCGCCATGTCCGGACGCGCTGTTGAAGCGGCCGGAGACGTGGATACGCTGCTGCTCGATAAAACCGGAACCATCACTCTCGGCAATCGCCAGGCCGCGGAGTTTCTCCCCGCGCCCGGAATCAGCAGAGACCAGCTCGCCGACGCCGCACAACTATCTTCTCTCGCCGATGAAACCCCGGAAGGCCGTTCTATCGTGGTTCTCGCCAAGGAGAAGTATGGCTTGCGCGGCCGCGAGCTGGGCGAGATGCGGGCGGAGTTCATACCCTTCAGTGCCACGACACGCATGTCGGGCGTGAACGTAGAAGGCCGCAGAATCCGCAAAGGTGCTGCGGACTCCGTCGAGCGGTATCTGAAGGAATTGTCCGGCACGATGCCAGAGCCCGTTCGCGCCGATGTTGAGAACATCGCTCGCAGCGGAGGAACGCCTCTCGTCGTCGCGGAAAACAATCGTGCGCTCGGAGTCATTCATTTAAAGGACATTGTGAAGGGCGGGATACGTGAGCGTTTCGCGCAACTGCGCGCCATGGGCATCCGCACCATCATGATCACCGGCGACAATCCACTAACGGCCGCGGCAATCGCCCGCGAAGCGGGTCTGGATGACTTTCTTGCGGAAGCCAAGCCGAAAGACAAGATGGACCTGATCCGCCGCGAACAGAGCGAAGGCAAGCTGGTTGCGATGACGGGAGACGGCACCAACGACGCTCCCGCGCTGGCCCAGGCGGATGTTGGCGTGGCCATGAACACCGGCACGCAGGCCGCGAAAGAAGCCGGTAACATGGTGGATCTCGATTCCAATCCAACAAAGCTCATCGAAATTGTCGAGATCGGGAAGCAATTACTGATGACTCGCGGCTCGCTGACCACTTTCTCGATTGCCAACGACGTGGCGAAGTATTTCGCCATCATTCCGGCCATGTTCGCCGCGACGTTCCCGGTGCTGAATGCAGTTGAACATCATGCATCTGCGCACGCCGGAATCGGCCATTCTCTCGGCCGTCATTTTCAACGCGCTCATCATCGTTGCGTTGATCCCTCTCGCGCTTCGAGGCGTGAAGTACAAGCCGATGAGCGCCGAATTTCTGCTGCGCCGCAATCTGCTGCTCTATGGCGTTGGGCGGCATTATCCTTCCGTTCATCGGAATCAAGCTCATCGACATGGCTGTTACCGCCATTCACCTGGTCTGAGGATTGAAACATGCGAAAGCAACTGATGACTGCCTTTCTCTATACGATTGTCACGACACTTCTTCTCGGCATCGCCTATCCGTTGGGAATCACGCTGCTCGCGCATCTTCTGATGCGCAATCAAGCCGACGGTCAGCTGATCCTGCGCAATGGAGTTGTGGTCGGATCGCGGATGATCGGCCAGGTGTTTACCGGGCCGGATTACTTCAACAGCCGCCCTTCGGCAGCGGGCACGGGTTACGACGCGGCAAACTCATCCGGCTCAAATCTCGGACCGACAAATGCGGCTCTCATTGCACGCGTGGAGCAGAGCGTTCAATCGTTCCAGTCGATTGCATCCTGGCGTGGCAGTGCCGATCGATCTGGTCACCGCTTCTGGCTCTGGGCTCGATCCCGATATAACCCCCGCGGCAGCGGAGTACCAGGTTACTCGCGTAGCGAAGGAGAGATGTCTCACGGTCGCAGAAGTGGGATCTCTCGTGCAGGCCCATACCGATGGAGGCAATTCGGAATCTTGGGTGAACCACGGGTCAACGTGCTGGAATTGAATCTTGCACTGGATGAAAAGACGAGATCACTTGCAAAATGCAAGTGATCTCGTCCTTTCGCGCGCACGTTAAGGGCCATTCTGGCAATTTTTCAGTCGTCATGCCATCTCCCGTCTGAATCTTAATATCGTTGCGATGGGGCATCCAGGACCGCGGGGATATAGAAATGAAAGAAGCGGTCGGAGTCCGATTGCAGGCAGACGTTCGCGTTGGGCTCGCCCGGCTCGACTCGCGTGTAGCCCTTGTCGTCAATCGCTATACGCATTGCCTGAGTGGGACAGAGACTGGGATCGATGGCAAAGGAAACCGCCATTGGGTCGAACAAAGTGGGCGTCGGATTGTTCGTGGACGACGTCCACTGATGATAGAGAAGGGTCAAAGCATCGGTCAGTGGCGTGCCTTGGCTGAAAAGGGCGTTCCGCTTGACTAGGTCGAGTTTGAGTTGTGTGGAATCGAGCGGCATGACGTAAAGCGGCACACCTGAAGCGAAAAGCTTCCTGGCGCTGGAAATATCCATCAGAATGTTGTACTCCGGACTTGGTCCGCGATCCGGCGTGTAGCCAAGGTCACCGTACCCGCGGTGAATGGATCCGCCCATAATGACAACTTTTTTTAGTTTGCGGAAAGTCGCAGGGTCTCTGTCAATCAATGCGCCCACATTACTGAACGGGGCAATGGAAATCAGCGTGATTTGTCCCGGATTGCGGCGGATCGTATTGAGGACAAAATCGATCGCATCGGGCCAGCCCTTTTGGGGTTCAGGAAATTGCGAAGCCCAACGTGTCTGGGTGAATGTAGATTTCGCCATAGTTCCCGGGCCGGCAGCGACGGGCACATCGCTGTGATCCGTTTCTACAAGGAACCGTGCGGCGAGCCGGGCACGCAGGTCGGTGTCTCCCCACGCCGTTGTCACACCCATCACCTGAAGCTTTGGGCTGGAAAGCGCAAGACCCAGGGCAAACGCATCGTCGATGTCGTCTCCGATGTCGGTGTCCAGAATGATCTTCTGTTTGCCGCTCGCCGCAGTCGCGCCTTGCGCAAGAACGCACCGTCCGCAAGCGGCAAAAGGAACCAGAATCGAAAGGTACAATAAACCCTTCATTGCTGTTGGAATTCTTTTCATCGAACCGACTCCTGCCATGACTGGATGGTACCCTAGCGGTCCCGTTCCGCCGGAAAGAGTCAGCATCTGCTTGGCGGATGCATCTACGGCCAGCGCAAGCAAACGAGCTTATTCCAGCGAGAGCAGCCAGAAATTGACCGCCTCGAGAACATGAACTCAGCAGTCCGCCCATCACCGGCACGAGGAGGATGGCGCGAGCGAACGCCACGGCAAGCCACGCAAGCAAATGAAATAGACAACTGGTAAGCTAACGCGCTGTCCATCCGCCATCGATCAGCAGAGTGTGACCTGTAATCAATGACGCGGCTGGGGAAGCCAGAAAAACCACTGCGCCTGCAACTTCGATCGGCTCGCCAATGCGGTGCAGCGCGGCAATGTTCTGGATCACCTCGGTACGAAAACCTGGATCGGAAAGCGCCGGCTCGGTACCCGGGGTATGGATAAAGGTCGGGGCCACGGCATTGATGTTGATATTGTATTTTCCCCACTCCACAGCCAGGCACCTGGTCAGGTGAACAATCGCGGCCTTTGTCATGCAATACACTGACTCGGTCGACAATGCTGCAAAACCGGCCTGCGAACTCATGTTGATGATACGTCCGCGCTTCTGCCGGATCATGATGCGTCCTGCCGCCTGGCTGGCAAAGAAGAGCCCCTTCAGGTTGATAGCCAGAGTTCGATCAAAATCCTCTTCAGTCACATGCTCCGCCAGATTCTCAGGAGCGATCCCGGCATTGTTCACGAGAATATCCAGCCGACCGAAGTGTTGCTCAGTATCATTCACAGCACGCTGGATCTGTTGTATATCGGCCATATCCATTTGCAGCGGCAACGCCCGGCGGCCCATAGCGATGATTTCCTGCGCGAGACCTCCATCGTTGTCTACTTGTCTGAGACCCAAGGCAAGATCCGCGCCCGCCTCTGCCAGTGCGAGCGCAATCGCCCGTCCCAATCCACGCGCTGCGCCCGTAACCAGCGCTACCTGCCCTTCTACGTCAAATCGTGGCAACGTTGTCATAGTTATCTAGTTTAGGGAAAACCATCGGCATTTGAATTCTATAGGTTTCTGGGTGCTCTTACTGAGTGCAACCTTAATCCTCTATAGATTCGTCGGGATGTGGGCAACGCGCGTCAAATAAGATAGTTCGTTGGAACAACTGCCCATAGTGAAGCTGCCGGCCGGTTAGGGCGGACAAGCTACCGCCGACCGAGGCCACGCTGAGCGCCTCGGGTCCTGCAATATCGTGTATACCGCCGTGTGGTCTGCCAGCACTGCGGCCGACGTTTGCGCCGCAGAATACGAGCGCGCATCGGCTGGTGAATTTGCCGATCTGAATTCCATGAAACTAAAATCGACACCAGAGCTGTGCCGATCGTCGGATGAGGTGCTGGTGCTGTGCCTATGCTATTCCGATGCTTGATGGTCACATGAAACCGGAGACGCACAATTGATTTACCCTGCTCGATCGGATGGTCAACCTGTGTCGATTACTGAAAGTCCAGGAATTCCTTTCGCTGCCTCTCCGTTACGGCAGCTATCGTTGCGTTTAGGTGCTGATGAAGATGCGCTGATGGAGCTCGCGAACAAGGCGGCTGCCAAGGCTAACAGCAACAGCGGAAAAAATACTTACCTGCAAATTCAGGACGCGTGCGCACAGGCTCGCCAGCTTGCGCGCCGGTTCCCGGATCCCGCAAGTCGTCCGCTGCTCTATGGATTGCCGGTTTCTCTGAAGGATTGTTTCGATCTCATCGGGACCGTTACCACCGCCGGATCGCTCTATTATCAAAAGGCAAATCCACCGGCAGCAACAGATTCCTGGGTTGCGGAGCAGTTGCGCAACGCGGGCGCAATCATCATCGGGAAAACCCATATGCAGGAGCTGGCCTATGGCATTACCGGAGAGAACCCGTGGTTTGGTGATTGTCTGCAGCCGAACAATTCTGCGCTGCTGACCGGCGGCTCGTCGAGCGGCGCCGCTGCCAGTGTGCAAGAGAGCTCCGCTCTCGCGGCCATCGGCACGGACACCGGCGGCTCAATCCGTGCTCCTGCAGCATTCTGCGGACTCGTCGGTTACCGTGCCTCGCTCGGTCTGGGTGATTGGCGAGGAGGATGGCACCTGGCGACATCCTTCGACACCATCGGATGGCTCTTCCGCGATCTGCGCGATGGGCCACTGCTCGCAGCCGCGCTCTTCGGGATCGCCGCCAACCGGGTCCCGCCGCATAGTTTACGCATCGGCTCTCCAATGCCGCAGTTTTTGCACGACTGTGAGCCGGCCATTGCGGCGCGTTTCGAAGAGTGGCAACAGGGGCTCGCTTCGCGCGGCCACAAACTGGACGAGTTCGCGACGGACTTTTGGCTGGAGTCGTTTGAGATCTTTGCCGCGATCCAGGCGCATGAAGCCGCTGCCTTGCACCGCGGCCACTATGACGCGTTTGAGCCCGCAATCCGTGATCGCCTGGAGTGGGGCGCGACCCTTACAGAGGCAACGATCGCCAACTTCCGCGCGGAGCATGCCGCTTTTCAGTCGCGCATGGATGAGCTGTTGGTCAGATTCGATTATCTGCTACTGCCGTCCACTCCCGTGAGTGGATTGATTGCTGGCGCGGACCAATCGCAGGCACGCCCACGCATTCTGCGCTATACCGTGCCCATCAGTCTCGGAGGTTTTCCCGTGGTTGCGCTTCCCGGCGGTATGCAACTTGTAGGTCCCCGCGGCGGCGATGCACAACTGCTGGCCTTTGCTTCCACCGTCTAGCAGTGCTCTCACAAAGCATCAATTACTGGCCGCGAATATAGCCAAACAGGTGAATGACAATGAACCGAAGAACATTTTTAAAATCGGTGACGGCTGCGGGGGTTGCCGGAGGAATCGGAGTCCAAACCGCGAATGCATTTGTCCCTGCTCACAACTGGGGAAGTATGATTTTGGTTCCGGTCCCGCTATAACGGACCGGCTTAATCAGGGGGCCTTTCCCGCAATACCCACCGGAAGCCGTATTTCCGGGGGGAGAGGTTCTGATGGCGACGACGCGATCAGAGGAGATTGTGTCAAATTCGGCATGGACCGGAATACCAATGAGGTGCGTTATCGCGAGGTCCACGTTGAACCACGCTTCGACAATCCGTATTTTCCGAGTGCCTATAAAGAACTCAATGGACTGCTCGCAGCGGAACTAAACGGCAGCCCTCCCATCGAGTATATGGACACTTTTAACTATGGCTTCTGGGGCGAAGGCCATACATGGCCTTAAACGAAGATCAGGCTGTGTATTGGCGCTCAGCCGCGTGGGAAATTCCGAGATGGTCGACCGTACGGTGCGGAGCGCCAACTAGCTGCGAACGGACACAATATTTATCGAGAACATGCAGATAGAAAGCGTTAGCAGTCGGCCACCCTGGGTGGGGTTGTCGTAGAAGTCCCTCTGCCCGGTCATCCTTCAGCAAGCCTTCCTGCTCAGGAAGGAATGACTTACACCGACAATGCTATTGACCACGTAATGGACGTAGGAGCGAAACTACTTTTCGCTTTGTAATTTTCACAACATAAGGCTAAAAATATCCTGGATTACTACAATAAGCATCCGCACGCTATTGACCGGATCATTCGTTCGATAGGTTATCGAGTGCGACCCTCCTTCATCTGGCAATATTCCGAGGGAGACCACCAGGAATTAATAGTTGGTTTCGCGAATGATGGCGTTTCAGGAGTTCCTGGGGCGCTGCGTGTTTATGTAACAAGTGACGACGGAAGGGTAAAGGCCGGCGGCAGCCTGGACCCTGGCTATCCTTTGCCGGAGAAAATCCGTCAAGCGCAATTGCGCTTCCCAACGGAGTCGATTGCAAGAACTTGAAATTAAGGGCCGAAATCGAGGTGAAAGATATTCGCCATCCAGTGCAATGGGCCTGCAGGCAATAACTGAATGAAGACGGTTCGTTCACTCTTCATCAGAACTTGCGCGAGGCCATTTGAGCAGTCTTTCACAGGCATTGCAATGAGGGAGTCGAATTCATTCCCCAGGAGAAGTATTTGCGGCAGCGCCCTTCCACACCGTATTGGGAACAAACGCATCCACCAGCGACATGATCTGCATACTGTTTTGTAATTGACTTAGGCCGGCCTTACTCTTGACGGTGATCGTTACCGGCTCGCCCGGCAACAGGTCAAAGTAGTTGTCCGAGACTTTGGCATCTGTGTTTCCAAAGGAAACATAAACACTGCGTGCCAGCACACTCGATGACAAATGCAGTTCGTCGGCCCCATTCGCCTGCATCCAGTGGCTTTCAATGTGCGCCACTGGAAGATGCACTTCTCTCGTCGGAACCAGATACTTGACATTGCTGGAAACCTGCTTATCTCCGACCGTCAGGTCCATGGCTGCGAAAGTTTCCGCCGGGTTTGCCGCCGCGTTTGTGTACGGTACTGTGGGAATCTCCAGGTAGACCTTGCTGGACAAGGGAGGAATTGTGATGTTTTGTTGCTGCGTGTTCAGCACCGTCCCATCAAACTTCATCATGCGCACGCGAAGACTCGCCTGGACAGGCGCGGTCTTATCCGACACAACAGAAACTGCCAGGCTCCCATCCTTGACGCGCGACGACACCAGCAGTGGACTGTAGAAACGGCGTGCATAGTACTGCAGAGCCTTCCAGCTTCCATCATAGTTAATGCTCGACATCGAAGAGGCCCAATGCCAGTGATCGTCGTTTAGGTCCCAAATCAGTGAACCCATCGTGCGCGGACGATCTCGGCGGAGATGTTCCGCGACCAGCTTGGTAAATTCGGCCTGCAATATCTGGCTGCCGTACAGGAGAGAAGCAAAGTCTTTTGGTTCTCCATAATATTGCAGCATGTAGTCGTGAAAAGGGTCCTCTTTTTTATAAGAGGTCATGATGGAAGCAGCCAGGCTGGTCCGGCTCTGAAGCGGCGTGAACGCATTGAAGGTCTGCAAATTGGGTAGGGACTCTATACCATATTCGCTGACAAACCTATAATGGCGGTCTTCTTCGCTGCTGAACGGCAGCCGCGGCATTATATCGAGTGAGGAGCCGATCGTGTAGTCATGCGTATCGCCGAATTCCTCATTTCCGCCGACATCATCACCGTCTTCCAGAACCCAATAGTTCCTATCTTTCGTCTCGGCATAGTTCCCGCTTGGACTGCTGGGCCAGTAAGGAGTCGCCGGATCGTAACGCGCCACCAGCGTTGGAATAATCCCGCTGAATACCGTCAGATAGTCAGTCCACATCTGCAGCCGTGCCATGGGAGCCACATTGGCGCTGTCCATCAGAAAATTGTTTTCCTCTTCGTTGTTGCCGCACCAAAGAACGAGACTGGGGTGATTGCGCAGCCGCTTCACCTGATCCGTAACTTCCGCGGCAATGTCCTGCTTAAACGGATAATCTCCCGGCTGCCATGGGTTGTAGAACATAAAATCTTGCCAGACCATAATTCCAAGCTCGTCGCATATGTCGAAGAACTCCTTGGTTTCGTAGTAGCCTCCTCCCCATATCCGAAGCATGTTCATGTTTGCATCTTTGACAGACTGCAAAATATCACGCGTCCGTTCGATTGTCGTCTCAGTGGGAAACTTGTTGAGCGGAGTGACATCCGCGCCCTTGGCAAAGATCGGAATTCCATTCACCACAAATTCAAACGACCGCCCCCACTGATCGGCATGGCGACGCAGCGCGACAGATCGAAGGCCGGTGCGCACTGTATCGCTGTCCTGGATAGTGCCGCCTATGGCCACATCCGCATGGAAGGAATACAAGGGCTGGTCTCCATATCCCGCCGGATACCACAGCCTGGGATTTTTGATGGTGATGGGGATATCTACAAAATTGATGCCAGGGTGCAGCTCGGTATTCTGGGTCGCAGTAGTTTTTTTCCCGTCGATTTCATAGGTAACCTTTACAGTCGCAGGAGTGTCCACTGCTGCCGCGATTTCCACTTCAGCCAGAATGTGTGCCGACTGGGCGGTTATATCCAGCTGCCGAATATTCAGATCCGCGATCCGCGTATCGTCCCACGCTTCCAGCCGAACTGGTTTCCAGATACCGCCCGTGTCCCATTCGATCGCGAACTTACGGATATATTGTTTCGCCGGGACATTGATTTCCGGCCACCACTTATCTTTCTTTGCATTTTTGGCTGCTCCCGCCACCGGCGAGAGGATCTTGACCAAAAGCTGGTTATCTCCCAGTTTTAGATAAGGCTTCGCATTCAGACGAAAGGTGCGAAACATATCGTCCGATGTCAGCAGAAGCTGCCCATTCAGATACACCTGGGCACACGTGTCCAACCCATCGAATACCAGGTCGATGTTTCTCCGGCTCAACAACTCATGACTGGCCGGAATCCTTGTGCGGTACTCCCAATCGGCATCCTCGATCCATTGCAGCTTCGTCTCGTTATCTCGGTAATGGGGATCATGAACCAGCTTGTTGCGGAGTAGATCGAGAGCGACTTCTCCTGGAACTGTTGCCGGAAGCCACTGCGAGTGTGCGATCCCCTGGAGGTTCGTGGACTGTCGAAATTCCCATCCTTTGTCCAATAAAATCGACTGAGCTGTAGCGGCCCATACGGGCAGGGGCAGAACCTGACCAAGGCAACAAACGGTGAACACCAATAGCCAAGGACGCAACGCCCGAATTGATTTCATCGTGTACTCCTGTACATTCCGCGCGGCAAAAGTTCAGCCCGCAAACCTAACTGCCGGCGGCACTCTTCCAAACCGTATTGGGGACAAACGCATCCACCAGAGACATGATCTGCAAGCTGTTCTGCAGTTGACTCAGTCCAGCCTTGCTTTTGACAGTAACCGTTACCGGCTCGCCCGGCAGCAGATCAAAGTAGTTGTCTGAAATCTTGGCATCTGTGTCTCCAAAGGAAATATACACACTGCGCGCGAGCACGCTGGAGGAAAGCCGCAGTTCATGTGCCCCGTTGGTTTGCGTCCAGTGGCTGTCGATGTGCGCCGCTGGAAGACGCACTTCTCTCGCCGGAACTAGATAGATGAGATTGCTCGATACCTGCTTGCCCCCAACCGTCAGGTCCATCGCTGCGAAAACTTCCGCAGCGTCCGCCGGATCGTTTGTGTATGGTTGTGTGGGAATTTCCAGGTAAACCTTGCTGGACAGTGGAGAAATCGTGATGTTTTGTCTGCTGGGTGTCCAGCACCGTCCCATCAAATTTCATCATGCGAACATGAAGACTCGCCTGGACAGGCGCGGTCTTATCCGAGACAACAGAAACCGCCATGCTCCCATCCTTGATGCGCGATGACACCAGCAGCGGACTGAAGAAGCGGCGTGCATAGTATTGCTGAGCCTTCCAGTGCCCGTAATAATCGATGCTCGACGACGAAACCACCGGCCAGCAATCGTTCAGTTGCCAAAAAAGAGAGCCCATCGTGCGCGGACGGTCGCGGCGGTGATGTTCGGCGACCAATTTGGTAAATTCGGCCTGCAGCACCTGGCTGCCATATACCAGGGAAGCAAAGTCCTTTGGTCGTCCATAGTATTGCAGCATGTAGTCGCGGATGGTGTTGTACCCATTCGCGCCTTTCTCGTGGGACTGCATCACTGTGGTCGAAGTGCTGACGCGATCTTTAGGCAGCGTGAACGCATCGATCGTCTGCATATCGGGAAGGGATTGAAAGCCATATTCACTGATAAATCGGTAATGGCGATCCTCTTCGCTGCTGAACGGCACGCGCGGCATCACGTCGAGGGAAGTCCCGACCGTATAGTCATGCGTGTCGCCGAACTGCTGGTTCCCGCCGACATCGTCGCCATCTTCCAGAACCCAGTAGTTCTTGTCCTTCGTCTCTGCATAGTTCCCGCTCGGGCTGCTGGGCCAATAGGGAGTTGCCGGATCGTAACGTGCCACCAGCGTTGGGATAATCCCGCTGAATACCGTCAGATAGTCGGTCCACATCTGCAGCCGTGCCATCGGAGTGACATGGATACTGTCCTGCAGAAAGTTGTTTTCCTGCTCGTTATTTCCGCACCACAACACGATGCTCGGATGGTTGCGCAGCCGTTTCAACTGGTCTGTTACTTCCTGCGTGACATTCTGCTTGAATCCATAGTTCCCGGGCTGCCAGGGATTTCCGAACATAAAGTCCTGCCAGACCATGATCCCAAGCTCGTCGCATATGTCGTAGAACTCCTTGGTTTCGTAGTAGCCGCCTCCCCATATCCTGACCATATTCATGTTGGCGTCTTTAGCCGATTGCAAAATGTAACGGATTTGCGCTGTTGTAGCGCGGCTCGGAAAACTTTCAAACGGAACGACACTGGCGCCTTTGGCAAAAATCGGAATTCCATTCACCACAAATTCAAACGACCGTCCCCACGGGTCGGCATCGCGCCGCAGCACGACAGATCGAAGACCCGTTCGCACTGTGTCGCTGTCCTGAACTGCGCCGTTTATCGCGACCTCCACATGGAAGGAATACAAGGGCTGATTGCCATATCCCGCCGGATACCACAGGTCGGGATTTTTAATGGTAATGGGAATTTCTACAGAATTAATGCCCGGATGCAGCTCCGTACTCTGCGTGACAACCGATTCTTTTCCGCCAGTTGCATAGTTGATCTTGACGGTCGCAGGCGTTTCGGATGTTGCCGCAACCTCCACCTCAGCCAGAATGTGTGCCGATGGAGCGGTTATATCCAGTTGCCGAACATTCAGGTCCGCGATCCGCGCCCCATCCCACGCTTCCAGCCGAACCGGCTTCCAGATACCGCTGGTGACGTACCGTGGAGACCAGTCCCATCCATATTGGTATGCGGCCTTGCGAATATACGACTTAACCGGGACATTGATTTCCGGCCACCACTTGTCTTTCGCGGCATTTCTGGCGGCACCTACGATCGGCGAGGTAAACATCGACCAGAAGCTGGTTATCTCCCAACTTCAGGTATGGTTTCGCATTCAGACGAAAGATACGAAACATATCGTCCGATGTAAGCAGAAGCTGCCCATTCAGATATACCTGTGCGCATGTATCCAATCCATCGAAGATGAGATCGATATTCCGTCGGCTCAAAAGCTGGGCACTTACTGGAATGGTTGTCCGATATTCCCAGCTAGCGTTCTCAATCCACTGCAGCTTGGCTTCATTGTCTCGATAGTAAGGGTCGGGAATGAGTTTGTTCCGGAGCAGATCGAGATGAACATCGCCGGGAACTTTCGCCGGGAGCCACTGAGAATGCGCGATCCCTTCAAGAGCGGTCGATTGCCTGAACTGCCATCCCTGATTCAGCACGATGGTCCGATTAGCGATCGCCCATAGATGTCGCGGCAAAAGCTGACTCAAGCAGAAAACCATCGATGCCAGCAAAAAAGGGCGCGAGACCCGGAACAGATTCATGACCAACCTCTGTAAATTCCTTACATGACAATTTATACCGAAGCAGGTGGACGTCCAAACCTCTACGTAAATGGCCGCGCCGGAACTGGAGTTTCCCGGGTCCTCAATTGCGCTCGCCGATTATGCTTGCCATCAGCACTTGGATAGGCCAATAATTTTTCTGAGAGTAGAGCCAACCTAACTCAAAGTTGAAAGAGAAACGAGACCCATCCAGATGCGAAAAGGATTTCCAGTGTCCACGCTGTCTTTATTGCCGATTGTTCTTTGCCTTTCCGTCACAGCCGTAGCCCAGCCAACCGGTCAATCCGCCATGAATCAGGGGCCGCAACCCATCACCCCGGCGATGGAGCAGAAGGTGGACGCAATGGTGCATAAACTGACTCTCGAGCAGAAGATCGCGCTCATCGGCGGCGAGGACAGCATGTTCATCCGCAGTGAGCCGAGCATTAGATTTCCGCGACTCAAAATGTCCGATGGGCCAATGGGAGTGCGCACCTGGGGGCCATCGACCGCCTATGCTGCCGGCATCGGACTGGCTGCGAGCTGGGACACTTCCCTGGCCCAGAAAGTCGGCGCCATGATCGGCGAGGACGCACGCGCGCGAGGGGTGAATTTTCTGCTCGGACCGGGTGTTGACATCTATCGGGCTCCAATGAACGGGCGCAATTTCGAGTACTTTGGTGAAGACCCCTACTTGGCTGGAAAAATCGCCGTCGGCTACATCGATGGAGTGCAGAACCAGGCAGTGAGTGCCACGGTGAAGCATTTCGCTCTTAACAACTCCGAGTACGACCGGCACAACGAGAACTCGATCGCCGATGAACGCACACTGCGGGAGATTTATCTGCCAGCATTCGAAGCGGCCGTGAAGGAAGGGCACGTCGGCGCGGTGATGGATTCTTATAACCTGGTCAACGGCGAACACTCCACACAAAATAAATTTCTGAATATTGAGGTGTTACGAAAGGATTGGGGTTTTCGCGGCATTTTGATGTCGGATTGGGATGCCACCTACGATGGCATTGCCGCCGCAAATAATGGACTGGACCTCGAAATGCCGTTCGCCAGGTTTATGACTGCCGCGACGCTGCTGCCTGCAATCAAGGATGGCACGGTATCGGAGGCCGTCATCGATCAGAAGGTCCGCCGGATTCTGAGAACCGCGCTGCAGTTTGGATTTCTTGATCGCCAGCAAACCAGGTTGGACATTCCCCTCTACAACCAGCAGGGAAATGCCGTGGCTCTGCAGTCCGCCGAAGAAGGCGCGGTACTCTTGAAGAATCAAGGCAATTTGTTGCCGCTCGACCGCCATGCTATCCATTCGATCGCGGTTCTTGGCCCGGATGCATATCCCGCGGAGCCGGGTGGCGGCGGCAGTTCGCAGGTTGATGCATTCGCCCCGGTGAGTTTCATGACAGGTTTCAGCAATGCCTTGTATCCGGGAACGAAGGTTTACTGGAATTCCGGCGTCGTGAGTCCGGAAGAGATTTTTAAAAATTCCAGGTGGTGCGTCGATCCAGCCTGTCAGACCCCGGGGTTATTTCGCGCCGAATATGTTTTGTCTGCCAGTGAGAGATTGTTCTCTACCGTTGACAAAACGGTGGACCATACCGCTCCTTCCTGGATGTCCGAACAAACAACAACTCCGCGGCGCATGGAGTGGGTAGGTTATTTTCTTCCGAAGACTTCCGGCACTTATAGCGTTGTCGCAACTGGCGGTGAGTCGGACCGTTTTGAGTTGCGGATCGACGGAAAACAGCTCCTGGCGGAAGAGCATAATGATGGCGCCCCTGTGCTATCCGCCGCAGTCAGTCTTCAGGCAGGCAAGCCTGCCCAGGTGCATTTCATTTACTTTCCGGCGCACCAGGATAGTAAAGCATCGCTCGGTATCGTTGCGGAAGAAAAACTTATCAACCCTGAGGCAATTCAGTTGGCCAGGACGTCGGACGTCGTGGTGCTCTCGGCCGGCTTCAATCCCGGCACCGAATCGGAGGGCTTCGACCGTACGTACCAGCTTCCCTTCGGGCAGGAGGAGCTGATCCAGGCTGTTTCCGCCGCGAACCCTCGTACCATCGTGGTGTTGACATCCGGGGGCAGCGTGGCCACCAGCAACTGGATCGGCAAGGTGCCCGTCGTGCTGCAGACCTGGTATGCCGGTCAGCAGGCCGGCAATGCGCTGCCGAAGCTTCTCTATGGTGATGTAAATCCGTCGGGTAAGCTGCCGATCAGTTGGGAGAAAAAGATCGAAGATAATCCGACCTATGACAACTATTACGAGCAGCCGGGCACAAAAGACGTGAAGTATTCCGAAGGAATCTTCATCGGCTATCGTTATTACGAAACTAGCCAGGTGAAGCCGCTGTTTCCGTTTGGCTTCGGCTTGTCTTATACCAGCTTTGCCTTCAGCAATCTATCGGTCTCGCCGGAGTCCGTTTCTCCGGACGGTCCCATCACGGTTTCTTTCGACGTGAAGAATACCGGGTCCCGCGCCGGTGCGGAAATTGCTCAAATTTATGTCGGCGATCCTTCGGCCACCGTCCGACGCCCGCAAATGGAGTTAAAGGGTTTTTCCCGCGTGGTCTTGGCTCCGGGCGAAGTACACCGCGTGACGGCAACCCTTGACAAGCGTTCCCTGGCCTACTGGGACGTCAAAACGCACGCATGGAAGGTAGATCCTGGAAAATTCTTCGTCTATGTCGGGGACTCTTCTGTGAATGTTCCATTACAAAAGAGCTTCACTGTTCAGTAAGAGCGATCCGCACTATGTAAGCTGGCCATTCGCCGTCTCAGGTGATCTGCCTCTCATATATCGCTCGCCGCCAGTTTCCCGCCGTAAAATCCCAAATCTCGAAGCAGGACTTGGGGTACCCCGATGATTTGATCTCAGACCTCGGCCACCGGCCCATAAGATCTCGTCCGTTCCGAGGTCCTAGCGAGAATTCGACCTGACTGTCGTGGAGCGCCATAGGATGTAACGTTTCCGGTCTAGGCTGCACTATTTACTGACGGGAAGGTACTCCGAAAGCACTTTCCATTTTCATGCCCCGTGCTTCCAGTTACTGTTCACCTTCAGCCGTCAGACACGCTCGAAGACTGTTCATGCGGATACCTCCGGCCCTTATATCAAAAAACTTAGGAGAACAACATGTCAAAGTGGGATGCGCTTCAAAACCAGCCGAGCTTCAAGGCCGATACCATGCTACTGCTCACCGATGGCGGTGTAATGGTGCATGAATTCCAGTCGAACAAATGGCACAAGCTATCTCCGGATGCGAAGGGCAGCTACATCGGCGGTTCATGGACTGATCTCGCACCTATGCTGGACAACTCCAGTATTCCCACTTCCGCCGGTGGTCCCACCTACGCACCCACTTTCTTCGCGTCTGCGGTGTTCGCCGACGGTCGGGTATTTGTCGCCGGCGGTGAGTACAACGGCGGTCAGAACACCGCATCCGATATGCTGAACGCCGAGATTTATGACTCAGTCAGTGACAGCTGGAAAATCATTTCCACGCCCTCGGGGTGGACTGGTATCGGGGATGGCGTCTCCTGCGTGCTGCCAGATGGCCGCCTGCTGCTCGGCAACTTTAATTCGTCAAACACAGCCCTGTATGACCCTGACACCGACATCTGGGTAGCTGGTGGAGTGGGCGGCGCCAAGAGCGACAGCTGCAGCGAAGAGACTTTCACCCTGATGCCGAATGGCAACGTGCTCACAGTGGAGTGCTCGAGTGGCCAGAATGCGGAGCAGTACATTCCGAGTAGCGACAAATGGGTCGCCGCGGGAGCAACCGGCAATGCGCTTCCCCAGCCCTGTAGCGGCCAGGTCGCGGAGATCGGCCCGGCGGTGCTGCTGCCCGATGGCCGCGTGTTCGCCGTGGGCGCCTCCGGGAACACCGCGCTCTACACGCCCGATCCGAATCCGAACAACGCCGGCACCTGGGCCAACGGTCCCACGCTGGTCGACAGCAGCAACAACACCATGTTTCCCATGGATGCACCAGGAGTGCTGCTGACCAACGGCAAAGTACTGATCGCCGCCAGCCCGGCGCCTCCCTGCAAGTATCCAAAGCCCACTACGATCTTTATCTATGATCCGGCGACAAATAAGGCGGCCATCGAGTCAGACTCGGGCAACAGCGGCAATCCTGCCTTTCAGGATCGATTCCTACAACTGCCCAATGGTCAGGTGCTGTTCTCGAACAGTGACAGCGATATTCGCGTGTATACCCCTGATGCCGGCGGCGATGCGAGTTGGAAGCCAACCCTGACCAATGTTCCCGCTACGCTGGTTACAGGACATACTTACGTTATTTCGGGCACACAATTCAATGGCCTTTCGCAGGCCTGCAGCTATGGCGATGACGCGCAAATGGCGACAAATTATCCTATCGCGCGCCTCGAGCAGAGCGATGGAACGGTCAAGTATCTGCGTACCTCGAATCACTCCACCATGGGTGTCGCGACCGGCAACAACCTGGTCAGCACACATCTATTCATCCCCGATGACACACCTACCGGACAGTGGAACCTGCGAGTTACCGCGAACGGTATTGCCTCGGATCCGATCGCCGTTACGCTTGGAAAGCAGGACATCTTCTTCCTGATCGATCGCAGCACCTTTGGCAAGGGTGAGATTCAGGCACTCATCAATCTAAGCGGCTCGCCCGCCACCGTCGACAACGCCATCTTCATTGTTGCGGAAGGCTACAGCCGCGACATGATCGGAAGTGCCGTCCCGACGATCCCAAACCCAAATGGCGTCATGCAATTCCACTCTACCGGTTCACCAGTCGCACAGGACCCCAGCCTGCCTTCCAGTGCGATCCAGCGATTCATGTTCCCATTCAGCGTCAGCTTCACCGACACCTCCGTGTTCACAGGCGCTACTCAGAACGTGACGATCAGTGCCAGCTTTGCCGCGGATGGAGCAACTCAAACCGCGTCCGCGGTTCTCCAGTTGCTGGATACGCCGGACCCGCATATCGAACACGGGGACGTAGCTGGTGGCCAAGACTGGTATCTCAGCGTCGACATGCGTGTGTTTCAACTCACAGCGGGACAAACGCGCTTCGCTGCAGCAGTCGGCACAACAGGTTCCGGAAGTGGTGTCGCCACAACCTTCATCCAGAAAGCGCTGGCGAATCTGAATGCCGATCCGGGCGCGCTCGGCAGCGCCTTCGACAGCCTTCCGCAGGCTGAAGACAACTCTGCACTGAGCCTGGCGCCCACCGATGGCAGCGGCAACGCGGTTTATAACTTTGCCATTGCGCGTGTGCGCTATCGCGACACGCAGGTGGCCAAGGGTGTGCGCTGCTTCTTCCGCATGTGGCCGGCGCAGCAAACCAACTGCACCTATGACACCACTACCACGTATCGATCGCATACCGCCGGCGACGACCAGGGTGCCGCTGCTCGGCATCGAGGGAGACGAGATCGTCACAATTCCGTTCTTCGCAACCCCGCGTGTGCCCAATACGGCGAGCCTTACCACGCAGACCGATACATTCAATGTGCATGACATCCATCCCGACCAGTTTGGCGCTGAGGTGGACATGTACTACGGCTGCTGGCTCGATATCAATCAACCCGGCGACCAGCGCTTTCCACCTCGTATGGTGGGCGGCAATCCAGCCAACATTCCAGATGGTCCGTTCAGCGGATTCAATCCGCTGGTCTCCATCCAGCAACTGGTGCGCAGCCAGCACCAGTGCCTGATCGCGGAGATTGCGTACGATCTCGATCCGATTCCGGCCAATGCGGATCCTTCCATCTCGGACAAGCTGGCACAGCGTAATCTGGCCTTCGTTAACGTGCCCAATCCAGGAGTAGAGCCTTCGCGGATTGCACCGCAGACGTTTGAAGTGCGCCGCTCGCCGCTCACGCTGAAAATGGATAATAGGCCCGACGAGCTGATGATCGACTGGCGTAGTGTGCCAGCCGGTACAACCGCCAGCTTCTATCTGCCGGGTACCACTGCGGCGGCAATTCTGGACTGGGCCGGCAAGCTATACACCACCCATAATATTACGCAGGTTGACTCCCACACGCTGCGGATGCCTGCGGCAGGCATCGGCTACTTGCCGGTGCCACAAGGCAGCGGTCCGAACTTTGCCGGACTAATGTCGATCGAGTTGCCGGATTCGGTGCACAAGGGCGACCGCTATGACATCCTGGTCCGACAGATTACGAGTGAGCAGTTCTACAGCCGGAGCGGGAGCGGCAACCAGAATGGCGAACAGACCATCAATGTTCGGTCGTACTCCTCTACAACTGTCAGCTCAAAAGGCGGTGATAACTACTTCACCTGGCGTCGCACATTCGGCGCATTCCAGGTCTCGATTCCAGTCAGCACCAAGAAGGCGCTCTTGCTCGGAGAAGAACGTCTATTCGCGGTGATGCAGTGGATCGGGCAGTCCATCCCCGCGGTCAGCCGCTGGTATCCGGTGTTCCAGCGCTACCTGCAGCAACTGGGAGGTCGCGTGCAGGGCATGGGCGGCGATCCGGGCAAGATTCCACCCTCCGGTGACGGAGACGTTCCGATCCTCGGTGGCACCGAAGGTGGCGGGGGGTACGGCGGCGGTCTCGGTGGCGGCAAGGGCGCGCACGAGTATTCCGGGAAAGTCACAGGTCTGATCTACGACCACTTCGGCGACTTCGAAGGCTTCCTGCTGGAGGTGACCTGCGATCACGTGGTGCGTTTGAACAGTAAGGAGCGACGGGTCGAGTGCCTGGTGCGCGAAGCCTGGCAACAGCGCAGCACGGTGCTCGTGGTGACGAGTGCGGATGATACGCATTGTCCTCTCACTATTGTCATTGGTGGTGCCGCAGGCTGTTGTTAGTATGGATAACCGGCGTCGCGTCCCTCTGGATCAGACGCCGGTCCACCTTTGTTTCGTTTCGGATTGAGGATGTTCGTGACCTTCTTCTTTACGCGCTCCGGAGGAAGTCAACCCGCAACTGCTATTCGTGCCACGATCTATGACCTGGATCGCACCGCCGCCGACCGCTTGGCCGGTTGCGTGGATGGCGTGTGATTGTGGTGGTCAACCTAGAGAAATCCACCGGATTCCCATCATTTCTGGAAAATAATCGACGCGTTGTGAATGGCCGGTTTCCCATTTACGGCGGCGTTTACGCGCATTGGACGTCCTGGCACAAAGAAGGAAACCCCAGCCAGCGGTTTTTGAGCATCAACTCATAGAACGGCTCGACCAGATCGGCCACGTCGCCGCACCAGACCGATTGGGTCGCCCGCGAGATCTCGAACCCATGCCACGCGAAAATATCTTTCCAAGTAATGGAGATTATCAGGTTGAATCCACAGGATCGTGGCTCTATCAAGTCTGAGGAAAGCAAATCGAACCTCTTTTTTACGATGAAGTACAGATATCCAATTTTTCTGGCAGTGTCAATCCGGAGGTTAAATCAGCTTTCTGGAATCAATGCTATTTTTTATTATTCGAACGATGTTTAAGTGGGCTGGTTTTAGCAAAATATCATCAGACGTTCAGACTGTCGTCCATAATTGACAGCTTTGGTCGTGTAAATTGCTCTTGATCGGTTCGGTAGGGATGGCGTATGCGTAAGTGCGTTTCAATCACCTTCTTACGCGGCGATGGCAATCACTCCTCGCCTGGCTGCCAGTAGGAGACATTGCGTTCTTCGCGCACTCTCACAAGGAACGGTCATTTGGGTGTACGTCAGCGAAGCGTTTCCAAACGAAGTGCGATCAAGAGGTCAGAGGTCGGGTAGCTTTTTATGTTAATGTTTTTCAGCCCTGTGAAGGGAAAATCAATTTTGGGCGGCACGGGCGGAGCTCTAATCGGGCAGAGCAAATGCATACATTGTGTCCGCGCCTGTACCTATAATGTATTGTTTTCCATTTACAGCGTAACTGATCGGGCCACTCGCGTTTGGCCCACCAAGGTATACATGCCACAGTGGCTTACCCGTTTTCGCATCGAGCGCCACGAAGTTGCCGTCCATCCCGCCTCCAAACACTAATCCGCCGGCAGTAGAAAGCACACCGGATTCTGTGTAGTCCACCATCTTAAACTCCCACTTCCTCTCGCCCGTCTTCGGATCAATGGCCCGAATTGCACCATATCCTTCGGCATCGGTCTTGTAGTTGGGAGGCGTACGCCTCAGCCCAGGTGGCCGGACAGGAGGGGGCGGCCAGTTAGCCGGCGGGGCCGTTTCCCCAAAGCCAGGCCACCAACCGTCTCCGGTGTACATGTGCATTTGTTTCCATGGAAGAATGGGCCGTTTGCCCGAAAACGCCTGGTAGTTGTCCCACACGGACACATAGAAGAGCCCTGTTTGGGGATCGTAAGAGGGCGGATAATAGTTCGTGCCCCCTTGCGAACCCGGCATCACGAGAATTCCGCCCATCGGCTTCGGCCAGTACTTTGGAACTCGAATCGGCCGGCCATTTTTGTCGATGCCTTCAGCCCAGGTCAGTTTGACGAAAGGCTTGCCTAGAAGAAATTGGCCGGTCTCCCGGTCGAGGACATAGAAGAAGCCATTGCGATTGGCCCAAAGCATTACCTTACGCGGTTTGCCGTTCCAGACGATATCCGCTAGTACAGGAACCTGGGTAGCGTCATAGTCGTACTCATCGGCCGGCGTAAATTGGAAATGCCACTTTATCTTTCCTGTGTCGGCATCGAGTGCGATCACACTATCCGAGTAGAGGTTGTCGAATTTGCTGCCGGGCGATCGCTGATCGCCATTCGAGACAGGATTGGGATTGCCGGTGCCCCAGAACACCAGGTTGGTCTCAGGATCGTAGGAACCGCTGTTCCAGACGGGGCTGCCGCCATGCTTCCAGGTATCGCCAGCCCATGTCTTGGCGGCCGGATCATCCGCCGAATTCGGAGCTGTGTAGGTCTTCCAGATTTCTTTACCGGTGTGAATGTCAAAGGCAGCGAGAAAGCAGTTCGCGCCCATATCATCGGTCGCGGGTCCGACAATGACCACGTTCTTCACCACCAAAGGCGGGACATCGAGCTGATAGCCCTGTCTCCAATCCGCAGCCTTGACTTCCCATTTCACCCGGCCGGTTCTGGCATCAATGGCGAGCAGATGATCGTCCCATCCCGTGGTCCAAAACAACGTGTTCCCCTCGATCGCCACTCCCTTGTTGACTTGGTACATGCGTTGCCCATGGAAGTCGTCCGGATTAAATGGACGCGAGAGCTTCCAGTACTGACGGCCCGTGGCGGCATCGAGCGCCACCACTTCAGTCAGGCTCGTCGCGTACAAAACGCCATTCACGACAATAGGCGTGTTCTCCATCTTCTCGTCAGCGGGTGTGGTGGTGGGCCGCCAGACCCACTTTAGCTGCAGATTTTTGACGTTGTCCCCATTGATTTGCGTCAACAGGCTGTAGCGATCACTTGCATACGTTCCCCCGTAGGTGAGCCAATTCTGAGGTTCCTGGTCGGCGTGAAGTAGACGGTCGAATGTGACTTGCGCCTGTATGGAACCCATCAGCAAGGCAAACACCACCAATACTCGCACTCGCAATTTCATATTCCTCTCCTACAAAATGGGCAGTGCCCCATTGATTTCTATTTGCTGTTGCGTTTCGTAAGTGGCACCAGGACGATATTCCGGAACTCGACCCCACCATGGTCGCCCTGCAACTCAATCGGCCCTGGCCGACCTTCGTACGGATCGACGGCGATCCCGGTGAGGCCGTCGATCACTCCTTTTTCGTACAGCTTCTTCCCGTTCAGGACCGTAGTGACTTCACGACCAACCATGCGGATATCGTACGTATTCCACTCGCCCGGGGGGTTGCCCGCGTTCACTCTCGGTAGAATGCGCGTGTATAGCGCGCCCGTGCCGTGCATGCCCGGAGGCTTTCCATAATCGGACCCGATCTGAACTTCATAGCGGCCGCGCAGACCGATACCGCTGTTGCCTTTCGGGGGGATTTTATATTCGACATGCAGTTCAAAGTTCCAATATTTGGCCACAGTCCTCAGATCATCGGCTTGACCAGAACACTTGAGAATGCCGTTCTCAACACTCCAGCCCTCTGCCTTGCTGGAATTGACGCCCGTCCACCCTTTGAGATCTTTGCCGTTAAATAGCTGGATTGGCTTTCCCTTAACCCAGGTGCGATCGTCGTGTTCATCTATTTTGGGCGCACGATATCCGGTGAACGTCAAATGGGTTGCGGGCGTTGTTGCAGAACTCGTCACCGTGCCCTGGAGGCGCCCGTGAACGTACTTCACCTCATATTCGGCACGGTCGTTCGGATTCGGAGCGCCTCCGCGGCGCGGTCTATCTATCCACGTGAAGTGCAGGACCCCGTCCTGGATTTTTGCGATCGTTATGTTATCCAGGCTGCCGTCTGGAGATCCAACGAAGTGAATCTTCATATCGGGCGTTCCCGCACCAGTGATACCCAACCACCATGCGGCGGTCGTAGTGAACTGCGCAAAGTCCGCAGGTTTGGCGTGCACCTGAATATCCCACCGGCCATTGAAGTCCTTATCAGCGGCCTGCGCGGTTAACGCCAGAGCGATCACAGCAAGCAACGCCAACGGCGCGAAGAGCAGTTTAACAATGCGCATCTTTTGCCTTCTCCTATCCGTTAGTGCATCCGTATCTGGACCTGGAGCGATCTCCTTCAATCAGTCGACACCAAAGCCAATCTACGGTCCTCCGATCAGCTTCCCTCTATGCATCGCATTCTTCACAGATACTGCATTAACCTATCCACCATTGTTTGCAGCAGTGCGTAAGGTTCAGGGCCGCCACTTTCGATCGAATATGTACCTTTGAAACCCATCTGTTTCGAGATTCCGACAGCCGTACCAAGGCTGAATCTATCAGGACCCCATTTCGCATGGCTGACTGTCAGCGCAAGTGGGTACATCAGGCGTAGTCCACGCTCCATGCTCGCTTCATCCTTCCAGTTACCCATATCGGGATTTGCGTGAATCCCGGACTCCCGGATTACTTTCACGAGCGTATCGATAGGGATTCGGGGTCCCCGCTCTTCCATGAGGATTGCAACGTTCTTCGACTCGCCATAATCGCGCAGTGTCTTGAGCGCGTCAATAATCGGGGTAAGATCGTCGCCCCATGTCCTGCCTTGATTGATCATGACACTGGGGCATTCGATCATCGCTGCTCGATCAATCCACTGCTTTGTGAGTTCAATTGCGTGAGCGCGAATCTGTGGGTCCGGAGAACAAGGGCTGATCGTTCCGCTATAGTCACCTATGGTGGCGTCCAATTCCAGAGGCATGTCTACCATCCGGGACTTCACCTTCTGCAGCCGCCCATGAAACTTCTCAAAGTAAGACGGCTCCATCGAGAGAAAATGGAACTGTTGCACTTCTACGTTGTGAATACCGTAGCGATGCGCAAGCGTGGCTGGAAAGTCCATGATGTCAAGTTTTCCCGGCGGCACCGGCTGGCTCCAGTCCCTCGTTTCCGCCAGGAGGTCGCCAAAATCCCCTGACATTGCACCGATGCGGTCTAGCTTGGACACGATGGCGATGTCCTGCGCCATTCCACCGGCAACTGTCGCTGCCGCAGCGATGGAGCCCACTAAGAAATCTCGACGTTTCATGGCTTATTCACACCTCCGCATGTCATCGTCACAAGGCTCTTGCGCATTGCGAATTCCCACTGGAGGGAAAGACACACCAAACGAGGCGGGGTTTATCTGGCGAGGATGACGAGTTCCCATTGAGACTCATGTACACAATCTTGATTCGCTCTGCAAGGCCGCTGCCATTCACCTTGAGTTGGGATCTCATTGAAGAAAATCAAGGCACCTTTGCAGGCCGAAGTGAGGATGTCCGGATTCCCATCACCATTCATGTCTATGGTCTTATCCTAAGAAAGCCCAGCAGCCATATGGGAAAAGCACCCGCCCCAAATTGATGCAGCTTCCCTTCCACCAACTGCAGATCATTTCCATTCCGATCGATTGTATCTTGGCAAAGGGAACGTTCGAAAGTTTATGAAACATGGTTTAACTGTGGCACACCGGAACTGTCAAGAAGAATTTGCGTACGATAGTTCCCATTCGAACAACAGTCCAATCCAGACGCACTACAAAGGCCTGTGATTCAGTTCCTTCTTTTAGAGTATCTCTCTATTGCTGTAGAGCGGCGAAGGGGAGTCTGAACCATGCGATTGCGTCGTGCGGAGTGATGGCGAGGAGTAGTTCGGCGATGGGTTGGTCGAGCGCATCGCGGGTCTTTATCACAGCTCAGATTATCCATCACCACCACGTCGCCACTCTGTAATTTCGGGCAAGGACACTCATCCAGGTAGGTTAGGAATATTTCCCGCTCTTCCAAAGCCTTTTCATCCACACGGCTCTTGCACGCAGAAGGAAGATCGCCGCCAGACGCGGGGAACAAAACGAAAAACGGCATCGCAGAATCGTCGACAACCTGATCTAGAAGGATTTGAAGGCCAAATGAGCTATAGAAATGAGCATAGAAAAGACGCGCGCGGCGCCCGTTTGGGAACCGCCACAGGCGTTTCCCGCGTTCCCACAGATTCGGCGGCTGCTGGCGCCGTATGAAAAAAATGGGGGCTGTGAAACTTTTCAATTGCACTTTTTCGATCTTCGGCTTACACTTCCGCACTATAGGAAAAAGATACCAAAAATTGTTTAATGCGAAATCAAACGAAATGACACTCAATATCTCTTTTAGGGATGGGGAATATGGATGAGTGGCATTCATATAGGAGGCAATATGCGCAAGGTTCTACTATGCGTTTTCCTGCTGCTGGCAACCATCCCGATGTGGGGTCAAGCAGACACGGGTGTGATCACGGGAATTGTGACCGATCAAGCCGGAGCGGTGATTCCCACCGCTAAGGTTACGATCACTAGCCAGTCCACCGGTGTTACCTCGGCGATTGCCAGCGACAGCCAAGGCTACTTCACGTCCGCGCCGATCAAGGCGGACACCTATTCGGTAATAGCCACAGCGCCTGGATTCCAGTCGCAGACCCAGGCTGGCATAATCCTCCGGGTCCAGGATCGACTCAATCTCAATTTCAAAATGGCAGTTGGGCAGACCTCTCAAAGTGTCTTGGTCACAAATCAAACTCCAGTCATCGATTCGCAGACCTCAAGCTTGGGCACGGTAGTTTCATCTTCGACCATAACGGAGATGCCTTTAAACGGCCGTAATTATCTCCAGCTTGCCGGCCTTAGCACGGGCGTGATTCAGACCAGCTTTGGAAGCAATTCGCAAACAAACGGAAATACGGGCGGCAGCAGCGGCCAGCCAGGTCAGGTAACTTTCGCCTCAAACGGCGCCCGAGGCACGCTCAACAACTTTCTTTTGGATGGTATGGACAATAATTCCAATGACAATGGCGGGAACATAATATACACCAACAGTGACGCAATCCAGGAATTTAAGATCCAGACAAATTCCTACTCGGCCGAATTTGGCCGCAGCGGGGGCGCCGTGATCAATGCGGTCACCAAGTCGGGCACAAATTCTTATCATGGGGACGTGTTCGAGTTCTTCCGCAATTCGGCGCTCGATGCACGCAACTTCTTTCAAACAACCGGCCACAAAGCCGCCTTCAAGCAAAATCAGTGGGGAGCAACCATTGGCGCCCCGATCATAAAGAATAAGCTCTTCTGGTTCGGCGACTACCAGGGAACATCGATCAACAATCCTACGCCTTTGATCTCAACCGTGCCCACCGCGTTGGAAAGAACAGGTAATTTCTCCGAAGTTGCGTCGACGACAACGATCTACGACCCCAGTACTTACAACCCGGCGACCAACACGCGTACGGCCTTCCCAGGGAACAAGATCCCACACAGCGATATAGATCCGCTCGCGCAGAGCGTTCGTGAATCTTTACCCGCTGCCGAACTTGCCGGGACTTCATAATAATTATGAAATCACACCTGCCGAGCCCTATCTCTTCAATCAGGGAGACTTCCGCGGCGATTATGCCGCATCGACAACCGATCAAGGTTTCTTCCGGTATTCGATGGGCGGCCTCACCCGTCTAGAAGCTCCAAGACTTCCGGGTCTGGCGAACGGTCAAAGGGGCGGATATTATTACACGGATACCATGGGCGCTGTAATTGGTGAAACCCACATCATCTCGCCCCGTACAATTAACGAGTTCCGCGCGGGCTTTAACTGGGAACACGTACAGACCGGCATTCGCCCTGGCGGGAATACACCTCCTCCCCCGATCTGACGGTCCCTGGCGTAACCTTGTATCCGAACGTAACGGGACTTGTTCAGTTTTCGCCTTCCGGCTACAGGGGCATAGGTGATCCTGGATATGCTCCCACATTCTTGGTCAGTGAGGAGCGCGAGATTACAGACGCGCTTACCATGGTGCGCGGCAAGCATTCGATCGTCGCGGGCGGCTCGATCCGCTGGAGCGAATTCAATATATTCCAGGTGCCGGCTCCCAATGGAGTTTTCGACTTCAGCGGTCAATTTACGCAGAATCCAGTTGATGGGTCGGGAGGGAACGGCTTGGCTGACGCTTTGCTCGGCCTTCCTTTAACATCCACGATCGACACGCTCGTGCAGGTCCAAAATAGGCAGTTTATACCGTCAGCATTCATCCAGGATGACTATAGGGCTTCGCGTACCTTGACGTTCAATTTAGGATTGCGCTATGACTATTTCTCTCCCATCGTACAGAAGCACGACAACCAGGCCAACTTCGATTATCAAACCGGCAAATTGATCGTAGCAGGCCGGGACGGTAATTCTCGTGGACTCATCAATGTTGATCACCTCAACTTTTCACCGCGGATGGGCTTTGCCAAGACGATACACAACAGTACCGTCGTAAGCGCCGGATTTGGCATTTTCTACAGCGGCCAGGAAATACGGACTGCCGCCCCTCTCCAGCTTCCTTATAACCTGCCTTTCTACTACCAACCGACTTTCACAAGCGATGGAATCACCCCGATACTTACAGTGTCCGGAGGCTTTCCGCCGCTGAATCCGAACCAGCAAACGGACCCGGGAGTGACGAGTGTGGACGCCCGTCTGAAAACACCCAGCTACACGCAATATAATCTTTCGATTCAGCAGGCCTTACCACGCCGGACGTCACTCGAACTCTCCTACGCAGGATCGAAGGGAACCCATCTTCAGTCCCTACTGGATTATAACCAGGATAAGACGCCTGGACCCGGGTCCGTCCAAGCTCGTCGTCCGTATCCTAATTACGGGCCCTTTGCCGCTATATCAAACCGCGGAAACTCAAAGTACTATGCCTTCCAGGCGAAGCTCGAGAATCACGCTAGCCACAACCTTTACTTCCTTAGCTCGTTTACGTGGAGCAAGGCGTACGACGATCAACCGGAGATCTGCTGCTCTTCACCCTGGCCTCAAAACACCTGGAATATCCCCGCCGAAGAGGGACTAGCCGATTTCAACCAAACCCTCCGCTGGGTTCTTAGCTATGACTATCTGCTTCCTTTTGGGAGAGGGCAGAGGCTGCTAAACGATAATCGCGCTCTTAACGCAGATTATCGGGGGTTGGCACTTTGGAGGCATCTATGTGCTGGCGAGTGGTTTCCCTTTCTCTCCGGAGATGGGATTTGACACTTCGAATACCGGGAGCCAAGGGCTGCTGCGCGCGGATCAAATTTTGCCGAACGGCAATCTGCCTCGGGCGAAGCGCAGCCCGAACCTATGGTTCAATACCAACGCATATGCGGTTCCAGCAACATATACCTTTGGAGATGCCGGCCGTAACACCCTGATCGGTCCGGATACGAATGAATGGGATCTCTCTCTGCGCAAAGTGTTTGCAGTCCGGCAATCGCAGAATTTGGAGTTTCGCGGCGAGTTCTTCAACGCCCTAAACCATCCCAACTTCGCGCAGCCTGATAATTTTCTCACTGACGGCCCTGGTGCGTTTGGAGTCATTACTTCCACGGGAGCGGACAACCGCGAAATCCAGTTAGCATTGAAGTATTCTTTTTGATTGCAAAACATCGCGCTCGTAACTGGAGGGGGGACTTCCTGAATCGTAGAGAATTGATGATTGCCCCCCATCATCCTGGCCGCGCGTTCGCGCTGTGGCTTGGCGCAGTCTGAATGTAACGAATCAGCAGCTTCCACCAAAAGTCAGGTACTCCTACAATTCTTTTCAACGATACTTGCGCTGTAAGGTATGTAGTATTTATCCCTTCGAGATAAACGAGGTGCTTGTAGTTGATTGATTTACTGCGGATTATGACGTGTGCCTGATTCTTGGCAGAGGGATTGATAATGGATCATACGAGAAGAGATTTCATGAAGTTGGGGCTGGCAACTTTGCCGGTTGCTGGGATTCTGAATGGCAGTGATTCACCTGCATTAGCTAACACCATCTCGAGCCAACAGGACGAATCGCTCGAAGCGGCGGCTCCCGAGGCCGTCAATGACCTCAAAAATCCTGCAGGCGCCTCATTCCTGGCTGACTACATTTTCAGCGGTTCTGAGCTCAGCGGCTGGCACGTCTTTGGCCAGGCGGACTGGCGCGCCGAAAATGGCGAGATCGTCGGCAAAGCACATCCCGGTAGCAATGGCGGTTGGCTCGTGCTCGATAAGTCCTATCAAGATGTTCTTTTCTTTGGACGCTTTCGCGCCCCTGCGGGTTCAAAGACGGGTGTTCTCGTTCGTGCGGAGAAAACCCCCGACGGAGGCTTGAAGGGTATCTTTCTTTCCCTTGACCCTCAGGATCTAAATAGCTACCGAGTGACTCTTGATTCCAAAGGGCAGGAGATCTCCCGCAGCCAGCTTCGTCCCGTACCCCCGGATTCAAACCGCGTTGCGTTGCCCGTAGCTGCAGGATCTCAAGCTGCCGCGCCGCCCCCAAATTCACCTACATCATTCCGTACCGACGACTGGAACACGATTGAAGTCCAGATGGACGCCAATATTTTTCGCCCGCGTTTGAATGGCGGCGGCCGTAATCATGCTCGTGCGACCGACAATGACGGCTCGGCTTCAGGATATGGCCCGATCGCTCTCTATGCTGGAGGTACCGGCGAGATTCGGTTCAAAGATGTTTGTTACAAGGATTTCGGCCGCTTCGTTACTCCGCTCGAAAAGATTTCCAGTAATTACCGTATGCAGCGGATCGATGACTTCTATTTCTCCTGGGGCGCTTCTGTCGCGGACGTCAATCGCGACGGAATCCTGGACATTGTTACCGGTCCGTACTACTACCTTGGCCCGGATTACACGGTGAAGCGGGAAATTACTTTGGCGCAAACTTTCGCGCCCGGCCGGGAGTTTGACGAAACTATGGTCATTTACACCGGTGATTTCACCGGAGATGGATGGCCGGATCTGATTGTCGCCACGCTCGATATCCCTTTGACGTTGTACAGAAACCCCCGAGGTGAATTGCGCCGATGGGACAAGTACATAGTGGGTCCTCGAGTATCGAGTGAAATTGCGATTTTTGCCGACATGAATAATGACGGCAAGAAGGAGATCGTTTTCACTATGCCGGCGGGTCGCCGGGGTATCAACACCATTGTCTACGCGAGCCCTGATCCTAACAATCCAACGGGCAAATGGGTCATCCATCCCATATCTGAACCCGGCCCCTGGGGTCCGCACGGCATGGGTGTCGGCGACATTACCGGGAATGGCGCTCCCGACCTTTTGATGTCGAACGGTTGGTTTGAACACCCGCCAACGGGCAGTGCCCAAAAGCTCTGGACGTATCATCCGGAGCTTTTTACCCCGGACCTGCCGTCACAAAGAACCTTTGCATCGGGGGGCGCGGCAATGGCCGTCTACGATGTAAACGGAGACGGCCTTAACGATGTAGTGACCTCTCTCCATGCACATGGCTTTGGGCTGGCATGGTACGAGCAAAAGCGAGACAACAAGGGCAATATCTCATTTGTCCGGCACATGATTATGGATGACTTCTCGACCAAAAATGCCGGCGGTGTCACCTTCACCGAACTTCATGGCGCCGCTTATGCCGATATGGATGGAGACGGCATTCCCGATTTCATTACCGGAAAGCGTTTTATCTCGGAAGACGATGTCGTCGACCCCGATCCCTGGGGCGCCCCGGTGCTTTACGTTTATCACACCGTTCGGGATAAGAGCGCGCCAGGAGGAGCGCGGTTTGTGCCTGAGCTGATCCACAACCGCTCGGGCGTGGGTTCCATGGTTACAGTCGCGGATCTCAACGGCAACGGCGCGATGGACATCATCACTTCCACCAACCGCGGCACCTTCGTCTTCTGGGGCAAGCCACATTCGGCCCGCACAGCAGCAGAGAAACAGTTCTCCTAGGATTGCAGCACAACGCAAGCTGACGAACCGGATGGCCGTGGGCACCGTAGCATTAATGGCGACGACGGAAAGCCCGAGTGCTAAGTTCGGTGTCAGTGTAGCGCGGCGCCAGGTGATGGAGACGAGAAAGATGCGTATTTTCAAATCATTGTTTGCAGTGCTCGCGTTATCCGCGTTCATTGCTTTAACGCCGGCGGCGCGAGCCGCAGTTCAGGATTTCAATGGCCGGTGGGACTTGCAGGTGCATGCTAAACCGGGCGACTTTGCTCAATTCACTACGACTGCGGCGTGGTGGCTGGGTATCACCGGCGCTGGAACCCCGCAAATGAAAATCGAATTCGTCGGAGCTCCTGACGGTGCCCTGGACCATATAACCCTGGCGAAGTTTCAGGATGGCGTGCTGCATTTCACCTGGGTATCGAAGAAGGGGAATGATCGTGCCGAATATGCAGTGAAGTACGTCAACGGCTTGCTCCAGGGCACGATGACGGCCCCTAACATCACTTTGAAGTTCACTGGGCGCCGCGCGCCGAAAATCAGCGAACGCGACGATGGCACTTGGGTCAGGGGTAAACCTATCAAGTTATTCAACGGTAAAAATCTTCAAGGGTGGACGGGTGTCAATTCCTCCAGGGCGCAAGGTTGGTCCGTAAAGGATGGCCTTCTGAAGTGTACGGGCAACGCGGATGATCTGATCACGGTGGGGAAGTACTGGAATTTCGAGCTTCATGTCGAATACAACCTCGCCGAGAAAAGTAACAGTGGGATCGGCTTGCGTGGTCGCTATGAGGTTCAGATCATGTCTGATTATGGGCGCCCTCCGACCCTGCATGGCACCGGCTCACTGGTCGGGCGCATTGCGCCGGCGGTGAACGCGGGCAAACCCGCAGGTGAGTGGAATACGTACGATATCCGGCTGGTGGACCGCGAAGTCACTACAACGCTGAACGGGCAGAAGCTATACGAAAAAGGAGTCATCGACGGCCTGACTGGAATTGCCTTCGATCCGTTCGAAGGGAAGCCCGGCCCAATCGAGCTGCAAGGTGACCACGGTGCGGTCGAGTTCCGGAATATCGTGTTGACGCCTCTTACTCAGCGCAAAGGCAAATCTGCAAAGGCTAAAGGAGAATAGAGGAGACGGAGCCTACCCCGGAATCGATTCTCAGCTGGGCCAGCACATCTTCGACTCCGAATAGTTACCGGATCCGGAACCGAACCGAGGAATGGTTCCGCTCGAAGTCGGCAGATACAGACGAAGCTGCTTTACCTGGCACCAAAAGGATTTCCCTGCATACCATCCCACTCTTCCGAAAGCTCCTGCAACAGCTTCGTCGGGGGAGGTCCGTCGTGAACAACTACCCGGTAGCGCAGAATGAGCGGAGCACCGGGGTGAATCGTGACCGGGCGATAACTCGAAATACACGGGTTCAGAAGCCAGACAGTATTGTGCCAGCGGGTGGGAGGATTCAGCGGATGATCGAGGACTGCGACACCAACCGTCTTTCCGTCGCTTTTCAAGCGCACCGTATAGTCGTACCACGGCTCCGAGGGCCAATCGCTTTCAGGGTTCGAGTAGTAGGGTGCGGGGAATGCGACCTTCCCCCAGGGAGCCGAATAATAGGAGTCTCCATACTTCATCCCCTGAACCGCGAAGCCGCCAAATGCCGTCTGCCATATGACGTAGTTATAAATGGGAGCTAGCCGGTACGCAAGGTCGATGACATAGACGCCATCGCGCTCGCTGACGTTGACACGGTCGGTTTCCTCCAGCATTTTCTTACCTTCCACCAACCAGTCATTGTGTATTTCCAACTCGGCGTGTTTTGAGTCGGCATGGAGTAGGCTTACATCGCGGTTCTGTATCACGCGATTCTCTCGGGGAGCAAAAAACCCCCATGCCCAAAAATCAGCCCTATGAATGTCAAAGGTCCCGCTGGGAAGACCCGGGGCATCTGATGGATCGACCGGTGTATGAAACTCCGAATTCAGGAACCCGAGAAAAATGCCGCGATGGTGGGGATGATCATCCGGCGCGACATTTGTGACGGTTTCACCGGAAGGAGTCTCGACCGGGTGGAAATAACTGGCACTGGGAGCCGTTAACCCAATATTGGATGGTTTTCTCGTTACATAATCAAAGACTTCCCGGCCATCCGGAGTTCTTACTTCAAAGCCGTCCTGACTATGCACCAGCGCGTAGGATCTGTCGGAAGAAGCGTGAACCCGTTCCATTGGGAAGCTGACTGAAACCAGCAGCGCGCCCGCCGTTAAGAGGTTCAAATACAGAGCCCTCATACATACACTCCAGCGAGAAAGATTCAGTCGGCCCTTTGCTCAGGGCTTCCATTCCGGACGTGGCCCCCTAAGCGTCTTTAAAAGGCAGGCTCATAAAATAAGAGCAATGCTAACACGTAACAATCTGGCTAGAGCCTGTTATTAACTTTATTCGATGTTTTCTTTCGGATAGTTGGTTGGTGGTCCACTTGTTCATGCTGGCAGCATGGAGAAGCGACCACGAACCGGCTATGTCGGCTGATGTGAGCGCCCAGGACATCTTCAAACGCGACCGTGTTGGGCGCCTCGGAGTAGTAGCCGGGTCGCCGCGAATACTGGTCTTGCATCCTGTATGATTCGTAGCCGAAATCTAAGCGCGGACCTAGGGTGCTCAGATTGTTGAAGATCGAAGAAGCCGGACAACCAGGGTCAGAATGCTTCTGCTCCGAATCAAACGGATTCAGGAATTGACCCACCGCTTCCGGAGAAGGAATTTCGTGCCCCAGCGGATTCGGGTTGCATAAAGTCGCCTTGACATCGTTTACAACGAAGTGTATAGATGTATACCGAACAGTAACAAAATGCTCTAAATGGAAACCTGAGATCGCTGGAATTGCAGGAGCATGACAGCACCGCCGGTTCCGGATCTTGGTTTTGATTCCGCTGGGACAAGAGGCAGCTAGCGGAATTTGCAGCAACGAGGGGATGCCTATGGGGTCCGGTGATTTTCAGCGCCGCTTTTCCGGCATGAACCGTCGCGATTTTTTGTTCGGCTCCGCCGCAGCTGCGGCTGCGTTCGGCACGAGCCGCCTGGCGCTGGCAAAAGACGCCGCAACTCTCGCCAAGCTCAATCGCATCAGCCTAATGACCAATGATTTCGATGGCACCCTGCCCGAAATCTGGGACCGGAGCAAACCCGTTGCGCCGGAAAAGCTGGACATGATGGATCTCCCCGATGCGGTGGCAGACCGTCTCCACCTCCACAATCTGGAGGTGTGCAACATCAATCTGCTGTCGATGGACCCTTCGTATATTGGGGAATTCAAGAAGCGGCTGCACAAGGCCAAGTCGAGGGTGGTGGACCTAGTGGTGGAACTCGACCCGCCCGCAACCGCCTACCGGGGCTATGTCAGCGTGTGTTCTCCCCATCATGAAATTCGCGTCCATGCCATCGAGGAGACCAAGAAGTGGATCGATATTGCGGCAGTGCTCGGGTCTCCCAGTATTATGCCCGATCAAGGAGTCCATTACTTACCAGAAGACCTGACGCCATGCATCGAGGGGCTAAAAGCCCTGGTCAACTACGGCAAGCCGAAAGGTGTCGCCGTCATTCTGGCGACGTCGATTTCACGCACCTGGTGCCCAGCGGCACCGTCACCGCGTGTCCCTACAAGGGCAGGACCAGCGGTTACTGGTCGGTCCGCGGCGGCGGCGCGGAGCACGCGGACCTCGCCTGGGCCTACGACTTCCCCACCCGGCAGCTGCTGCCCATCAGCGGGCTGATCGCGTTCTACAACGAGAAGGCGGACATCACCCTGGACGGCCAGCCGCTGGACCGGCCCAAGACCCACTTCTCCTGACCAGAGCCGCCGGCTTCGGGGACGCGATCGTGTCTTCAGGACCGGCCCGGCACCGGGCCTGGTAGCGACATGACCACCACGCCTGAGGGACGAGCGGGGACGACGCTAGCCGACGGCGAGGCTGAACACGTTAGATCCGCTCCGGGCGGAATCCGCGGACCGGCGGGCCCAGCCGCATCCGCGTGCACCGTCTGGTCAGGCGGAATCCGAGAGCGAGCGCCAGCTCCATGGCGGCGGTGTTGCTCTCGGGGAAGGACAGCGACTGATCAGGAGCCGCCCGGAGCATGTCGGTCACCAGCGCCCGGCCCGCGTCGGGCCCGGATGCGATCACCGGACCCCGGCCCCACGGCAATGCGATCCGGTATCCCGTGCCCGCCGGGCCCGCTGGCGTCCGGACCCGGACGGCGAAGCTTCCGAGGAAGGAGCCGCGGTCCTCGCCGGTGGCCTCCGCATCCTGCCGGAGCGCATCGGCGATGCGGCCGGGACCGACCCCCGCCTCGCCGTCAGCCGCGGGAAGGGGTTGCCGACCGCGGGTCCAGATGCCATAGCACCCTCCGTCATCGGCGAATCCCAGCCGCTCGTAGATCGGCTTGCCCATCTCCGTGGCGGTCAGCAGCATGGTCGTCACCCCAGCCCGCCGCAGCCAGTCCATGGCCGCCTCGCTGACGGCCGTGCCCACCCCCTGGCCCCGGGCGTCGGGGTTGACCGCTACGTTGCCGATCCATCCGGTCGACCCGAACGACACGGCGTAGGAGACGCCGGTGACCCGGCGTGCCGGCCCGCCACGAACAGGCGGCCGCCGGGACCGGTCCGGCAGTACTCCAGCGCGGCCGGCTGGCCGGAGCTCAGCCCGCCCGGTCACCACGGCCCGGACGGCCTCCATGTCGCCGGCCACGGCCGGCGGATGATGAACCGCCCGGTGCTCACTGCTGCCATGCGCTCCAGGATGGTGGCATCCCGGCGAGCCAATCAACCCGGATTCGGCCGCAGGCCCGGGCCGGGAACGATCCGGCACGGGCCTGCGGACTCATCGCCGCCTGCGACCGGGTCACGTCACTGACGTGCCCGGCCGGGCGGACATGACCGCTTCGGTGCGGCGGCGCGGTAGGCTCCGAGGCTTCTCCGGCTGTCGGTCGGCGGGGACGGCGAGGTGCAGGCACAGCGCGATGATTGACGGTGAGGCGGTAGGTGATGGTCATGGCCGATTCTGACACTGAGCCGGGCGGATTGCCGACGGCGGCGGCAGACGTGCCCGAGCAGGCCGCGCGCCTGGTCACCGAGGTCACCGAGACGACGCAGGCGCCGCAGACGCCGCGGGAGCACCGCCGGCTGGCGGCCGCGCTGGAGGCCACCGCGGGACGGCTGAGCGCGGGATGCGCGCGACCGGGCGCGGGATGCGGGGCGACCGGGCGCGGGATGCGAACCGCCCGGCGCGGCGTGCGCGGGCGGACGACCTGGCTGGCCGCCCAGGTGGTGGCCATGGCCCCGCGGCTGCGGGTACGGAACCAGGCCACGCTCCAGGCGCAATTTTCCGGGCTCCAGCCCGACCAGATCGCCGACGCGTTGATCGAGGGTGCGTCGCGAGCGTCGGCCACGGTCGGCGGGGCGGTCGGGGCGTGGGCGGCGCTGCCAGTCCTGCCCGCTTTCCCCGCCGAGGTGGTCACCGAGACGCTGGCCCTGGTCGGGATCGAGATCAAGCTGGTGGCGGAGTTGCACGAGGCGTATGGGTCCCCGCCCCGGGCAACGCGAGAGAACGGATGAGTGCCTACGTGGCGGCGTGGGCCCACCGCCGCGGCGTGTTCATGGTTCCCGGCGGCCTGCTGCTGGCCGCGGGATCCCCGCTGGCGCGACGGCTGCGGTGGCGGCTCGCGGCGCGCGTCTCCAGAAGCGCGTTCTCACTCGGTCCGCTGTTCACCGGCGCGGTCGCCGGGGCCATGCTCAACCGGCGGGAGACGCGCCGCCTTGGCCATGACGTCCGCCGCGACCTGCGCCGCCACGTGCAGTCCGGAACCAGCCGATCCCGATCCCGGCGGCCGGCCGGACCGCCTGGCGCAGGTAGCTGCCTGACCGGTCGGAGGCGGTCCACCGTCGCGACCGGCCTGCCCCGACGTTGCTGCCGTCTTAACCCCCGATCAGCTTGCTCCAGGTGTTGTCGTCAACCACTCCGGTGGTGGGCAGCCCGAAATCGTGCTGCTGGGCCTTGACCGCAGCCTCCGTATTCGGGCCGAAGATATCATAGATCAGTGATCGGGTTTCCCGCGCGGTGACCAGGCCCTGTAGCCGGTGCACCATCCGGTCCTGCGGCTTGTCCCGGTCGCCGGACTTCAGCTGGGGAAGAGTGATGTTCACCGTTACCTCCTGCGATGGCGGTGGAGCAGCCCCGACTATACGGCTCTCCCGGATCGTAACCGCCGGCCAGCGCTACCCGCCACCACGGACACCGGCACGGCAGCCTGGCTCCGGCACGGACCGGCCCGACCCCGCACCCTTCGGTAACCCCGCGACGGGCGATCTCTAGGATGCGAGGTGATGGCCGGGCGCTGGGAGTTCTGGATCGACCGGGGTGGCACCTTCACCGACGTCGTGGCTCGGCGCCCGGACGGCACGCTGGCCGTGCGCAAGCTGCTTTCCGACAATCCTGGCGCGTACTCCGATGCCGTGCTGGCCGGGATCCGCGAGGTGCTCGGCGTTCCGCCCGGGAATCCCGTCCCCAGGTACCAGATCGCCTCGGTCCGGCTGGGCACCACGGTGGCCACCAACGCGCTGCTGGAACGCCGCGGTGAGCCCACGGTGCTGGTCATCGCCCCGGCTTCGCCGCTGCGCTGAGCATCGGCTACCAGAACACGGCCGCGCATCTTCGGCGAGCCACGATCCTCCTCCCGGAGGTGCTGTACGCCCGGGTGATCGAGGCGACCGAGCGGGTCAGCGCTCAAGGTGACGTGATCGTGCCGCTGGAGGAGGACGCGGTGGCCGCCGACCTGCAGGGCGCGGGCTTCACGTCCGGCGTTCGAACCCCCGATCAGCTTGATCCAGGTGTTGTCGTTGACCACCCCGGTCGTGGGCAGCCCGAAATCGTGCTGCTGGGCCTTGACCGCGGCCTCTGTATTCGGGCCGAAGATGCCGTCGATCGTGACCGGGTTTCCCAGCGCCGTGACCAGGCCCTGCAGCCGGTGCACCATCCGGTCCTGCGGCTTGTCCCTGGTCGCCGGACTTCAGCTGGGGAAGAGTGATATTCACTGTGACCTCCTTGCGATGGCAGTGGAGGAGCCCCCGATAATACGGCTCTTCCGGATCGTAACCGCGGACCGCCGCCACCCGCCACCACGGACGCCGGCACCGCAGCCACGGCTCCGGCACGGACCGGCCTCGACCACGCACCCTTCTGTAGCCCCGCAAGCAGAGATTCTTCAGGATGCGAGGTGATGGGCAGGCGCTGGGAGTTCTGGATCGATCGGGGTGGTACCTTCACCGACGTCGTGGCCCGGCGCCCGGACGGCACGCTGACTGTTCGCAAGCTGCTTTCCGAAAACCCCGGCGCGTACCAGGATGCCGTGCTCGCCGGGACTCCGCCGGGTGCTCGGCGTTCCGTCCGGGGAATCCCATCCCGCGGGGAGCCAGATGGCCTCGGTCCGGCTGGGCGCCACGGTGGCCACCGACGCCGCTGCTGGAACGCCGCGGTCGAGCCCACCGTCCTGGTCGTCGCCCGCGGCTTCGCCGACGCGCTGCGCATCGGCTACCAGAACCGGCCGCGCATCTTCGACCGCGAGATCGTCCTCCCGGAGGTGCTGTACGCCCCGGTGATCGAGGCGACCGAGCGGGTCAGCGCTCAGGGTGACGTGATCGCGCCGCTGGACGAGGACGCGGTGGCCGCCGACCTGCGCGCCGCCTACGCCGACGGCTTCCGCGCCGCGGCCGTG
>CAWGME010000001.1:0-408696 GCA_963823595.1 uncultured Acidobacteriota bacterium | reverse complement strand
CAGACGAAGCGATGCATTCCCGGCGTCTTCTCCAGATGCGGCGGCGTTGGGAACCAGCGTTCGGCGATGGGAGCCAGGCGCGGCAGCGGCGGGATGCTGTCTTCGCTGGAAAAATGGCGAACAACTTTGCCGTTCGGAGCGGCGATGGTCAGCACAACGGAGTGGGCTGGAGATTTCAGCACGTAATCCAGCACGGCGCCCTGCGGCGGATTTTTTGCAGTCGGCTCTTCCGGCGGCAGCGGCGTGCCCGGAAAAGCATCGTTGTCGATGCGCACGGTTTTTTCCGGCCGATAGAAATACGCCATCTGGGCCGCCTGTGCGATCGCCGCCTGCCGCAGCGGAGTGATGTCGTCGAGAATCCAGAATGCGCGGCCGTGCGTCGCAACCACCAGGTCATCTCCATGCACCTGCATGTCGCGGACAGAAGCGACGGGAAGATTCAATTGCAGGGGCTGCCAGTGGTTTCCATCATCGAAGGAAACGTAGATGCCAAACTCCGTCCCGGCATAGAGCAGGTTGGGCTGCTCGGGGTCTTCGCGAATGGCGTGCAGGTAGGAGGAAGATGGAATTCCTTCGACAATGCGCTTCCAGGTCCTGCCGTAATCGTGGGTGGAATAAAGATAGGGCTTGTAGTCATCGAGCCGGTGCCGGTCGACCGCCGCATAGGCCACGGCGGGATCGAAGCGCGAAGCCTCGATCATGGAAATTTTGCTCCACGCGGAAAGTCCGGGCGGGGTGACGTTCTTCCACGTCGCGCCGCCATCGAGCGTGAGATGGATCGAGGCCGGTATCGCTGCCGGCCCATATCTCCCGCGCATTCCGGCTGGAGGGAGCAATGGTGAAGATGACGCCATAGCCGAGCTGCTCGGCATCCTTCACTGTTGCGGAAAATGAAGCGCGGCTTGCCCTGGTTTTCCGCTCCGGTCAAATCGGGGCTGATTGGCTGCCAGTGCAGTCCGCCGTCCGTGGTTTTCAACACGTATTGTGTGCCCAGGTAGAGCGTCTTGTAATCCGGCGAAAAGACCAGCACCGGTGTCCAGGGATCTCGATATTTTCGCGTTGAGATCTCGGTGCCGAAGTCCGGCGTGGGCCACGGAGCGATGTTCTGGCTGAAGGAAGTTTTGCGATTGAAGCGGATGACGCCGCCGAAGGTGTCGCTCAGATAAATGATGTCCGGGTGATCGGGGTCGAGCGCGATGTAACCGCTCTCGCTGCCGCCGGGTAGAAACCAGTCGCGCGCTGTGATCTGGCCATGATCGGTGCGGCTGTAGACGGCGGCGCTTCCGCTGTCCTGCTGTGCGCCGTACACAACGTAGGGAAAATGGTTGTCGGTGATGACGTGGTAGAACTGCGCGGTGGGCTGGTTGTACCACGTGCTCCAGGTTTTGCCGCGGTCGAAGCTGATGGTGGTCCCCTGATCGGTTCCGAGAATCATGCGCGCGGAATTTTTCGGATCGATCCAGAGCTCGTGATAGTCATCCCCGCCGGGAGCTCCGCGAACAATGGAGATTGTCTTGCCGCCATCTTCGCTGCGATACAGCGCCACGTTGGGAACGTAAAGTACATCCGGGTGATTCGGGTCGATGGTCACGCGGTTGAAATACCAGCCGCGGCTGGTGAGCCGGGGATCGTCGTTCACCCGGGTCCAGGTGGAACCGCCATCGTCGGAGCGATACAGTCCTGACTGCTTCTGATCATCGATGACGGCGTAAACGCGGTTCCCGTCCGGTGAGACGGCGACACCGACGCGGCCCCAGTTTCCGCCAGGCAGACCATTTCCGGTGAGCTGCGACCAGTGCGCGCCGCTGTCGGTCGAGCGATAGAGTCCGCTGCCGGGCCCTTCGAGCGGCGCGTAGGTGCTCCACGGCGGACGGTGCGCATTCCAGGTGGCGGCGAATACGATGTTCGATTTTGCATTGGCGATCGCCATGTCGGAGATGCCCACATCCGGCCCTTTGTCGAGCACGTGTTTCCAGGTCGCGCCGCCATCGGTGGATTTGTAAACGCCGCGCTCCGCATTCGGGCCGTAGGCGTGGCCCAGAACGCCGGCGTAGACTACATCGGCATTCGAAGGATCGACCAGAATACGGCTGATCTGGCGAGAATCGCGCAGGCCGACATTTTTCCAGGTATGGCCGCCGTCCTCGGATTTATATACGCCATCGCCGGAAGCCAGATCGGAGCGGATATCCGACTCGCCGGTTCCCGCGTACAGAATTTCCGGGTTGGAGGGAGCGACGGCGATCGCGCCGATCGACGCCACCGGCTGGCCATCGAAAACAGGCTTCCAGACGGTGCCGGCGTCGGAGGTCTTCCACACACCGCCATCCACGGAGCCAAAGTAGAAATCAGTGGAGCTGCCCGGAACTCCGGTCACGGCGACGACGCGGCCGGCGCGAAAGGGGCCGATCAAGCGCCAGCGCAGAGCGTTGAAATTCTGCGGGGAGATCGAACTGCTGGTTTGCCGAGTCTGCGAGGGCGCCTGGGAGGAAATCGCAACTGAAATTACGGCGAGGAGTATAGTCCGCCAAAATCGGGTGGATCGGAACTTCAATGTGAATATCCTCGGAATTCGCCGGTTCGAGCTCAGCTGTAGAGCTATGGCGATTGTCTCGCAAATCGCGGCGGCGACCAACCGCGGGCCTGATTCTCTCGTAGGGCAACCTAAATCGATATTGCGGAATCTCTCCAATTATGATGCAATCATAGTGCAATATTGGAGAGTGCCCATGGCCACTGCTCTTGTCTTCCCTACCATCGCGGGATATGCATTCGACATTTCCGCCGACCTGTCCAACGCCGCCACACGCGCGCGCCTCAGCCGCAGCGGTATGAAAGGCTTTCTGCGGATTATGGAGAAGTGGGGAATCAAAGATCCGGATGCGCGGCAGTTGCTGGGCGGGATTTCTTCCGGCTCCTATTATGGGCTGAAAAAAGATCCGGCGCAGCGGATCCTTGACCAGGACACGCTGACGCGCATCTCTCTGCTGATCGGCATCTTCAAGGCGCTGAATATTCTGTACAGCAAATCCCTGGCCGATGCCTGGATCACATTGCCGAACCGCAATCCGATGTTTCGCGGAACATCTCCGCTGGCGTACATGATGCAGCGCGGGCAGCCGGGGATGGTAGCGGTGCGTCAATTGCTGGATGCGCGCCGGGGTGGGCAATGACAGAGGCCCGGCGGGTGAACAGCCGGACGCTTCCGCCCGCTCGAGAGCTGCTGCTGTATGACACGCACCGGATGATTCCGTCGAGATATAGCGATACGGGAACGGTGCTGTCGCGGCTGACAGAAGACGAAGACGAGCTGAACGAGCTGGCGGAGCTGGATGGCGCGACGAATACCCGGCTGCTCGGCGAAGAGGGCCTGTTGCCGGGGATCGGTGTCTACGAACTGGTCTATGGAGTTGGCTACGCGCACATCGTGAACGCGGCCTTCACCCATGCCGCGCCCGGCGGCAGCCGTTTCAACGGCGAAGATCGAGGAGCGTGGTACGCCAGTGTGGAACGTGAAACCTCGGCGAGCGAAGTGGCGTTCCACAAGCTGCAGCAATTGGAAGAGATCGACTGGAGCGAGGAAGAAGCCGCGACCTATGACGATTACCTGGCGGATTTCGCGACCGGGATGCACGATCTGACAGCAGCGAAGCCGCAGTATCGGAAATATCTGAAACCTTTCCCGGTGCCGGAGTGTTATCGCGAGTCGCAGCGAGCTTGCGGCGGAGTTGCTGGCCCAACAATCAAACGGCATTCTTTATCCAAGCGTGCGGCGGAAGGGAGGAACCTGCCTGGTGTGCTTTCGTCCGGCGCTGGTCTACCATGTTCGCCAGAGCGCCCGGTTTGAACTGCGGTTGCAGGCGGGAAGGCCGTTCGCGCTGGACCAGATGCGCGAAGTGAAGATCGCCTAGGAAGCTCTGATAAGTTATTCAGCGCCCCAGTGGCTAAAGCCACCTCTCATATCTTCATGATTTATCCCCGGCCTGAAGGCCGGGGTCTACCCAAAGCTCTCAAATGAGCTAAATCTAATCCGAAGCCGCAGGGCGCTGCGCTCCGGTCGAGATGACAATCTTAGAGCAGTTCCACGGTTACCATCCCCGGCCCAGAACCGCGAGGTGCAGCTTTTCTTGACGGAAAAGCTGCGCGAAAATCCCATCCGCGGAATACACCTACCGTGGAACTGCTCAATCTCAGATCTGCACATCTGCTAATGTATCCGGCGCATGCTTACGTCCTGTATAGGTAGTGGCAGAGAAAACCGGAATGTAGATGGAAAAAATCGTTCCGGTCCGTCTGCCAGACAACCCAGGAGCGGACGCGCATATGGCCGCCCTGCTTTTCTACGAGTTCCTTAGACACCCACAGTCCGAGTCCGGTTCCGGTATCCACTTTGGTGGTAAAGAACGGTTCGAACACTCGTTTTAAGACTTGCGGAGCGATGCCGGTGCCGTTATCGGCAACGGTAATTCGCAGGCTCTTGCCGGCCGGACTTTTCGGGTCCGTCGCCTCGCGTACGATCAGCCGGATTGTGCCTCCATTCGGCATGGCATCGATGCTGTTGGCGATCAGGTTTGAAAGCACCTGGCGCAGTTCGCCGGAGACGCCGTAGGTCTCCTGCTGGGTGCGTATCTGAGCCTCCAGCTGAACGTTTTTCGACAGCGCCTCCGGGACATAAAATGCCAGCACCTCTTCCGCAACATCGGAAGGGCGATAAACCGCGGGCTGTTTGTTCTCACGATAGAAGCCGAGTGTCTGGCGGGTGATATGGCTCAGCCGGTTGACTTCCGACTGCGCCTGCACCAGCCACTGCCGAACCTCTGTCATATCCTTGCTTTCACCCGCGAGGTAGAGCACGTTGGTAAGGCCTTCCAGCGGATTGTTGACCTCATGGGCGATGGCGGCGGCGAGCTTACCGGCGGCGGCCAGTTTCTCGGCGCGCATTAAAGCCATTTGCGAACTGCGTCGTTCCGTGCAATCTCGAAATACCACCACGATGCCGATGATCCGCCCGTCTGCGCCTCGTATGGGAGAGGCGGCATCATCGATCGCGAATTCGGTCCCATCTTTGCGAACGAGTATGGTGTGGTTCGCCAGCCCGACATCCCGTGCGCGCGGCGCACCTTTTCCACCGGGTTTTCGGCGATCGCACGGGTGTATTCGTTGACGATGTGAAAGACATCCGGCAATGGGCGGCCGCTGGCGCCCTGTTCCGTCCATCCGGTCAATTCCTCCGCCACCGAATTCATCAGAACCACTCGACCCTCGGGATCGCAGGCGATGACCGCATCTCCGATGCTGCGCAGAGTCGTGTTGAGCCACTGCTCTCGTTCGCCCGCCAGGTTGCGCTGGGCCTCGGCTTCCTCGATTTGCAAGCTGAAAATCTTACGGCACCTGGAGAAGGACTGCTGGGTCATCCATGTGATTCCGAGCGCGATCAGGATAATCAGCCCGAACAGATACGCGCTGGCGACCGATCCCATGTCGCGGGCGATCACCGACCGTTGATGGCGCAGAAGCGCCTCCGCGCGTAAGAAAACTCTCCCCCTGGGCGCGTATATCGTCCATCTGCCGCTTGCGCGCCCGCATCTCGTCGATATTGACGGCAGGCAGGTTGAGAGCCTGACTTGCAAGGGTGTTCCATTGGAGATAACTCTGGCGAATCTGCTGGAGACGCGCTGTCTGCTCCGGGCTGTCGCGAACCATGTTGAGGGTGGTCTGGAATTCGTCCGGTAGAATGCGTTCGGCTCGAGTATAAGGTTCAAGAAAAGCAGGATCGCGGGTCAGCAGAAAACCCCGGATTCCTGTCTCCTCGTCCACCATCAGCTTGACGATTCGATTGACGTTGGCCCTGACCCGATCGGAATGGTCGACCCACGCTGCGCTCGCCCGCACGCGCTGCAGAGAATATCCCAGGCCGAGTGCCAGCAGCGACAGCGCCAGCAATGGAATAAGAAGCAGCCGAATCAAAAGACGGTTATATTCCCTGGTATCCAAAAGAAGCCCTCTGGATCGTGTTTCCCGAATCGGCGGCGGATGAATCGAATCCAGCGCCGCCGAGCTGCCGCAACCTACAGTTATCTATTCCGTCGGTGAGAGTAACGGTGTGACGACGTACGTTGTCGTTTAAGCCGTTTTGCGTGCTCAGCGCAGGCGGCGCGAAGGATCTGGTGAATTCCTAGAGGACTATAGTCCCTTCACCTCACTTTCGATTGGTTCAGGATGACAATTGCCCTGGTCTTTTACCATCACCAGGAAAAGAGGTCCAATATCTATCAAATTCCATCTGCTGCGCACGAAATCTCTATTGCGCGACCTGAGCAGAAAACATTGCCGGGCATCTGGTCTGAATCCAGTTTCGGTAAGTCTGGTATTTATGACGATCGAAGTGCGCGTCGGGGCACACCGGGCATCCGGCGGCGACGCGCAACTGATCGCTCCAGGAATTTTTGGAGTGTTCATCCGGCTCCCAGAGTTCCTGCGAAGTATCTCCGGGCGAGGTGAGAGAGACGTCGAATTTCGCGACCGGTTTGCTGGCCAATCCCGCAGCAGTTGGCGCTGAAATGTCTCCTGGCGGCGTGTTGTAGGAGCCACGGCAGCCGCTATTCGCTTTATCATCGCTGCAGTTTACGCTGGCACTGCGTTGCGGCCGGGAGTTGTTGTCTCCCATCGTCTGCGCGCGCGGTGTCGTGCCAAACATATTGATTGGCGCCGGTGCGCCGCCCGCGGCGGGCAGCGCGATTCCGAGATCGAGAACGGCATCGGCCTGTTTTGGACTGGGGACGATGGTCAGGCATGTGTCCTGGGTGAGCTGCCGGGCAGCGGCATTCGTCATATCGGGAGCCCCGGAACGGATGTAGACCTTGCGGATGGGCTGGCCGTCGGCGGTCGTTGCCTTCGATGGCTTTTTCGCACACAGCGCTGCGGGCGGCGCGATAGCGGTTCCGAGAAACATGAGGCATGCGATTTCAAGCACCGTTCTTGAATTGATTCGAGCCATGGTTTTCTCCCTTCGTATCACCGAAAGCTGCCGCACCTAACTCTCCAGCGCAGTCAGAGTTTTCTCCAAACTGGTTCCATTCTCAACATTCAGGCACGTTCGGCTGCGGTCAAGCTGGCGCATGAGCCCGCAGAGAACCTTGCCTGGACCGACCTCAACGAAATGAGTTGCATTCGCATTCACTAACTGCTGCTCGCATTCTACCCAGCGGACCGCACCTGTCACCTGGCGAATGAGCGCATCGCGGGCCGCCTGACCGATAGTAATCCATTGAGCGTCCACATTGGCCAGAACGGGAAATTTCGGGTTGCGAAAGGTCATGGTTTCCAGATCCTTCGCGAGGCGCTCCTGCGCGGGATGCATCAGCGCGCAATGGAAGGGCGCGCTGACCGGCAGCATGAGGGCGCGTTTGGCGCCGCGCTCCTTGCACATCGCCGCCGCGAGTTCAACGGCGGCCGCCGCTCCGGAGATGACTGTCTGCTCCGGCGAATTCATATTCGCGGCCGCAACGATCCCGCCGGACTGCTGCGCCGCAGCGGAGCAGATTTCGGCAATCGCGTCCGCGGGCAAACCGAGAATCGCCGCCATCGCGCCCTGGCCGGCCGGAACTGCCTGCTGCATATAGCGGCCTCGATTGCGCACGGCGCGAACTGCGTCGGTAAACGAAAATGTTCCCGCGGCGACATGGGCCGAATATTCTCCCAGCGAATGGCCCGCCGCCATTTGGCAGGAAAGCCCCGTTCAGCGAGGCGTTCCACCAACACGCGCGTGGCCGCGACGGAAACGGTCAGAATGGCGGGCTGGGTATTTTCCGTCAGCTTGAGCTGATCTTCCGGACCTTCGAAGCATAGTTTGGAGAGAGAAAACCCGAGGGCATCGTCGGCTTCTTCGAAAACCGCGCGCGCGGCGGGAAAATTTGCGTGCAGTTCGCGGCCCATGCCGACGGCCTGCGATCCCTGGCCGGGAAATACGAACGCGATTTTCGTTGGGTGTGGCGTGGTGAGGTTCATTGCCAACCATTATAGAAACCCTGGTTCGGAAACCTGGTTCGGTCCGAGATCGGAGAAAAGGACCCAGGTTAGCTTCGCGAACCTGGGGCACCCGCATCATGCAGGCGTGTCGTGTTTCGCGGGAATCGGTGGATGAAAAGGTGCAGGAACCAGACCGCGGCAGCAGTGGCCAGCCAGATCGGAATGGCGGTCAGCAGCACGAGCACCGTGGAGTGGTGCGGGAGCAGCTTCCAGACAAACAGCCCGAACGCGATGAGACCGAGGGTGCCCATGGCGGTGCCTGCGGAATCGACGGCGGCTACGGCCCGGCCGCTGCGCGCGCCCGGCAGCCCGGCCTGCTCCTTTTTTTCGTGCTCATGCTTTGCGATCAGCGTGGCGGTGGCGGGAAAGATGGCCGGAAACGCCAGGAATAGCCCGGCGACTTCGGGGCCGAATTTTTTGGCGATCAGGCCGGTAGCCGCGGTGATGATCCCACCGAAAACGAACCGCTCCACATATTCATACCAGCGGCTTTCTTTAATAGACGAGGTGTCCAGTCCAATCTTCATCGCGCCACCCCTATCGCAGCCACACCAGCCACAGCACGAACGCGCTGGCGAACCAGACAGTCATGCAGGCGATGGTGGTCTTCAAAGTAGAAAATTTCCGGGTCAGCAGGACGGCGCTGGCGCAGGAGGCATAGAGCAAAAACGCGATCGCTCCGCCGATCATGGAGTGGGCTTCGACGGCGGCATACTGCTTTCCATTTTTCGAAACGGTCAAAGCCAGGGTCGCCAGAGCTACGGACGGAGCGGCGCCAAACAGGCCGGCAAAGCTCTTCGGAGTGAAAAGGCAGCCGACGAACGAAAACGCCGCCACCATTAAGCCGCCGATCAGAAACCGCAGAAGAATTTCGGTCAATGTAGCTGCTTCTCCACTTGATCCGCACTGTTGTCAGGGGGCGGATCGGCCTGGCCGGCGAGGCCCTGCTCGATATTCGCATTGACGTTGGCCTGGGCAAATTCGGCGGCGACGCGAATCCCGTTCATAATGGCGCAGTCGTTCGATGAGCCGTGGCCCACGATACAGACGCCGCGCACGCCGAGCAGAGGCGCGCCGCCGTACTCGGAATGATCCAGCCGCTTTTTAAAAGCATTGAATGCCTTGCGCGAGAGCAACGCGCCCACCTGCGCGGTAACGGTAGAGGTAAGCGATTCCCGCAGCGAGTCGCGCACCAGGCGGGCCAGTCCTTCAGAGGTCTTCAGCGCGACGTTGCCGATGAAGCCATCGCAGACCACAACATCCGCGCGACCATTGTAGATGTCGCGGCCCTCGACATTGCCGAGGAAATGAATTGGAAGCTGCTTGAGCAGGGGAAAGGCTTCGCGGGTGAGCTCGTTGCCTTTGCCCTCCTCTTCGCCGATCGAAAGCAGGCCCACGCGCGGGCGCTCGATCTTCAGCACGGAGCGGGCATACATCTCGCCCATGATGGCGAATTGTTCGAGATTTTTCGGTTTGGAATCGACGTTTGCGCCTACATCGAGCAGCAGGCAGGGAGTGCCCGCGCTGGTAGGCAGCACCGCGACCAGTGCCGGACGGTCGACACCGGGAAGCGTTCCCAGCACCATCTTCGCAGTGGCCATCGCGGCGCCGGTATTGCCGGCGGTCAGAAAACCGGCGGCGCTGCCCTCGCGCACCAGCTTCAAGCCGACGCGCATGGAAGAGTCGCGCTTGGAGCGGACCGCCTGCGCGGCCTTTTCGTCCATGCCGATCGATTCGCTGGCCTGAACGATTTTGATAGGGAGATGGCGTTCGCCCAGCCGATGCATCTGTTTTGCCAGCAAAGGCCGCAGCGTCCGTTCCGGGCCGACCAGATGGACCCGTACTTCAAGCAGGCGGCAGGCGAGGATGGCGCCGCGAATTTCCGGCTCCGGGGATTTGTCGGAGCCCATGGCGTCGAGTGCGATGTCGATCAGCATGGGCGCGGTGTGGTTATTTCTCTTCCTTCACAGCCAGGACATCGCGGCCCTTATATGTGCCGCATTTGGGGCAGGCGTGGTGGGGCAACTTGCGCTCATGGCAGTTGGGACATTCGGAGAGCGACTGCGGGGTAAGAAAATCATGGGAGCGGCGCTTTGCGGTGCGCTGCTTGGAGTGGCGTCGTTTCGGATTGGGCATGGTATTTTCCTTTTCCCGGTCGGCGTGCCCTCGCATCTCACGCCATATTGCTGGCGGAATCTTCAAAGGGAGTTCGCTTCCCGGCGAATCTTGAATTCCGGTGTTGGCTGAAGCTGTTGAACGCTATGGTTTTACCCGGCTGCGAATCGTCTCCAGCGACGACCAGCGAGGATCGATCGCAGCCGGCGCGCAATCGCAGGGATCCGTATTGCGGTTCCTGCCGCACTCCGCGCACAGGCCCTTGCAGTCTTCGCTGCAAAGGATTCTGGCCGGAAGCGCCAGAAGGATCTGCTCGCGCAGGACATCTTCCAGCAATAAACCGTCTCCCTCATAGTAGCCGATTTCGGTCTCCGATGCAGTGATGGAGCGGTCGACGCCGTCGATATCCGCGCTCTGGGGACGAAAAATCAGGTCGAAGCTGGTTTCGATCGGCTGCTCGACCGGTTCCAGGCAGCGGGCGCAGGTGACCTCCATCCGGGTTTCGAGACCGGCGCGGATGCGAATGTCCTCGACGATATCGCGGGGACCACGATGCTCCCTCAGCAGATCGACGTGTCCGGAGGTATGCAGGATGCCGGTCTGCCGCACATCCTCGACGAAATCGATGCTCCCGGGGGCGAGAGATTCGTCGAAATCGATTGGCTCCCGCCCAAGTTCGGCGATGGTAAAGCGCATGGCGATGCCTCCCTTCAGGTTGGATGTGCGCCATTGTGGAACGAAACGCTCCAATTTGTGGGCCTATGGTTTGAGGTTAAGAGGAGGAGGCCCGGGCGTCAAACCCCGGACATGTTCTTGCGACGGAAGTGAATCGAGGCGGGGTCGCCATTTGCCTTCCTGGAAATATCTTCCGCCAGCTTCCGGTTTGGCGGGCGAAGCATGCTGACCAGAATGGCGATGGCAAAGTTGACGCACAACGCGATGAAGCCGGCATTTAAGCCGCCGAAAGGGTCTCGTTTGCTGAGGACCAGAAGCGCTGTGCAAGCCACTCCCACGACCATTCCGCCGAAGACGCCGGCCATCGTGACGCGCTTCCAGAAAAGGCCAAGCACGACGCCGGGAAAAAATTGGGTGACGCCGGCATATCCCAGCAGCAGAAGCGAAACCAGTGTTGTTGAGCTATAAATCGCGAAATACAGGCTGATCAAGGCGAGCGCCACAACTGTGGCCCGCGCCAAACGAGCCACCTGGTCGTCGGTCATCGCGGGCGCGAAGATGGGCCGGTAGAGGTTCTTGGCGAACAATGTTGAAGCGGCGAGGAGGAGAATGGCGGCGGGCACCATCGCTGTAAGGGCCCCGGCCCCGCCGATCAGCCCTAGCATCCATGCCGGAAAGGCCTTTCGCACAACCGTCAACATGGAAAGATCGCCATCGCTCAAGCCCGGAACAACCAGGAATGCGGCAAAGCCGGCGATGAAGATGAAGGCCAGGGAGATCGAGTACAAGGGCATCACAACTGCGTTGCGGCGCACGGTATCGGCACTTTTGCCGGTAAATGTCGCTCCGAACAGGTGAGGCCACATGCAGGCCCCTAAGGAAGTCAGCAAGACCGTGGAAATGAACCAGGAGTGGCCGAGATTGCTGGTGGCGCCAGGCATCGTCAAGTGGCCGGGTTTCACGCGGACCAGAGCGGCGAACATCGGACCGATGCCGCCAAAGAAAATGTGCGGGACTCCAATGCCGATCGACACAACCGCAAAGATCATCAGAAGATCCTTGAGTACGCTGACCCAGGCAACAGCCCGTATGCCACTGGCAAAAACGAAGGCGGCCAGCAGTACAACGGCCGTCACCATTGCCTGGGTGCGCCCGATGCCGTCGAAACTTGCAGTTTTAACGATGATTCCCAGCCCGGTAAGTTGCAGTTGGAGGTACGGAATCATGAATGCGACCCCGACCATCGCCGCGAATGCGGCCAAATACTTGCTGCGGTACTGCATCAGAAAAAAATCCGGCAGGGTCTGCAGCCCATGTTCGCGGCCCAATTCCCAGATGGGCGGCAGAATGAAAAACGCCACCACGCTGGTCGCGGTCTGGCTGGCGAGAATGTAGAGCACCGGACCTCCGCGAGAGTACGCCCAGCCACTGGCTCCCAGGAATGAAAATGCCGTGTAGATTTCGCCCGCCATCAGCAGCCATATCAGCAGCGTTCCAAAGCCCCGCCCGCCTACCGTCCACTGTTCCAGGCTCATCCTGTGCCGCCTGCCGGCAAAGAAGCCGATTGCGGACGCCAGCGAAACGATGAGGAAGATTACAGTCAGGGCGATCGCACTCGGGCTCACGAGCGCCGACTCCCGCTGTCGCGGCTATCGGATGGCTTTGAATTCCGCGTCTCCAATCGATACGCGGCCCACATGCATATCGGTGTCAGTACAGCCCAGGAAACCAGCCAGAAAAGATTGAAAGGTAAACCGAGAACGATTGGGTGAATGCGGTCCCACGCGGGTACGGAGAAACATACCGCAAAGAAGGGGACTAATCCGAGGAAGATCGCGCCGGCGGAAGGTCTTTTCACGTGGAAATCTCCTGCCAGGCCCGGACTGGCGATACGGCGCCGCAGCCTGCGAGCGGAATTCATTGTTGCACAACTTCCGCCGAGCCGAAAGCCGCGCGCAAAAGCGGCGTGAAGGATTCAGGGAGGATGCCGATACAGATCGAATTTTGCCTGGCATACAAAACTGAACCGTTCAGTACCTGTATATATTCAAAGAGGCCCGCTATGATCCGTGTGCAGAACCTGGTGAAAACTTTTGGCGATTTCACCGCGGTGAACGATATTTCCTTCAGCGTGGCTCCCGGGGAAATCTTCGCGTTTCTGGGGCCGAACGGCGCGGGAAAGACCACCACCATCAAAATGCTGACGACTCTGCTGCGCCCCACCAGCGGCAAGATCGAACTGGACGGCCTCGACCCGATCCTGAAGCAAAAGGCTGCGCGGCAGCGCTTCGGCATCGTTTTTCAGGACCCCAGCCTCGACGTGGAGCAGACGGCATACGAAAACATGGAGCTGCACGGGGTGTTGTATCACGTGCCGCGCAAGCTGCGTGCAGAGCGCACCGAGCGGCTGCTGAAACTGTTTGAGCTGTGGGAGAGAAAGGACAGCTATGTAAAGACCTTCTCCGGCGGCATGAAGCGGCGGCTGGAGATTGCCCGCGGGCTGCTGCACACGCCGCGCATTTTATTTCTCGACGAGCCCACGCTGGGGCTTGACCCGCAGAGCCGCAACCAGCTATGGACGCACGTAAAGCACCTGAATGAGACGGAGAAGACGACGGTTTTTCTGACCACGCACTACATGGACGAGGCGGACCGGGTGGCGCATCGCATCGCGATCATGGATCACGGCACGATTGTCGCGCAGGGAACCTCGGCGGAGCTGAAACAGCAAACCGGCAGCGATTCGCTCGAAGGCGCGTTCCTTGCGCTCACCGGTTCTTCGCTGCGCGATGAGGGCGCGAACTCGACCGACCAGATGCGCCAGGTCGCAAGAATGTGGAGGCGTTAGTGGGCACGATATACATTTTGTGGTTGCGGGAGTTGAAGCGGTACGTGCGGTCGCGGGTGCAGATTGTCGTCTCGCTGGGGCAGCCGTGCCTCTATCTGCTGGCGCTCGGCTTTGGACTCGGCCCGGTGTTTCGGCAGGCGGGGCAAGGCAGTTATCTGCAGTTCATGGCGCCGGGAGTGGTCGGCATGACGGTGCTGTTCAGCTCCGTATTTTCCGGCATTGCGATGCTGTGGGACCGGCAGTTCGGATTCTTGAAAGAGACGCTGGTTGCCCCGGTTTCCCGCATGCAGATCATGGTGGGCCGCACACTCGGCGGCGCAACGGTGGCTGTGATTCAGGGAGCGCTGATTCTGGTGATCTGCCTGATTGCTGGATTCCGCCCGCACTCCTGGATCTCGATTCCGATTGCATTTCTCTTTGTGATTCTGATCGCGGTGGTATTCGCGGCTCTGGGCACCGCGATTGGATCGGTGCTGAAAGATATGCAGGGATTTCAGCTGATCATGAATTTTCTGGTGCTGCCGATCTTCTTTCTTTCCGGAGCCTTGTTTCCTTTGACGAACCTGCCGACCGCAATGAGCGTCATCACTAAGCTCGATCCGCTTACCTACGGCGTCGATGGGCTGCGCGGCGCGCTGATCCACCAATGGCAGTTCAGCGCCGCAATCGATGTCGCGCTGCTGGCGATTATTGGCGCGTGTTTCCTCAGCGCCGGGGCATATTTATTCACCAGGATCGAAGTATAAAAATGGCCCGCCCGAAAAGCGGGCAGGCGCACCGCAGAGTCCTCGAAGCCGCAGCGGAACTGTTTGGTAATCGAGGCATCGACGCCACCAGCATGGACGCGCTGTCAGGCGAGATTGCGCCAGACCGAAGCGGGCTCCTGCATCAGCCGGATGGCGGCAATCCCTGCTGCTCCTGCATCGAGGCATAGTGACGCATTCGCTGCGGTGACTCCGCCCAGAGCAAAGACGGGGATCGGTGCGGCGGCGCGACAAGCCTCCCGTAGTTGATGCAAGCCCACCCCGGGCAGAGTCGGATGCGCGGAGTGGTCCGATGCATCCGGGACGAGGACCTTTTCAAAGACCGGGGCGAAGAGAATGGCATCGGCTTTCTGCTCCCGCGCGATGGAGACTTCGGCGAGCGTGTGGCAGGAGACGCTGATGTACGGGCTTAAATTATTTACTTGAGCGAAGACGGCGCGGACCTCGTCCGGCGTTAACGCATCGGGCCCGGCAGGGAGATGCACGCCATCCGCACCTGCGGCCAGCGCGACGTCTGGCCGGCTGCTGATGAGCAGACGCGTGGGCGCGGGCCGCAGAATCTGAAGCATGGTTCGTGCCAACTCTACCTGATCGCGGGCTGACAGATCTTTCTCGCGCAGTTGGATGAAAGAGACGCCATTCGCCGCCCATACTGCTGTTTGTGCGAGCAGACGCTGGCGGCGGGTGTCTTCCGCCGTTCCGTACAGCCGGCGATCGGTGATGGCGTAGAGCATGGTGTTAACTAGCCATGACCCAGGTTAGCTTCGCGAACCCTTCGACAAGCTCAGGGCAGGCTCTGGGGCACCCAGATTCGATTCTCCGCAATATGTGCTGACTCTATTTACCCGGATTCTCTGGATTCCTCGCTGCGCTCGGAATGACGGACTTGTTCCATCTTGTGCAAATGATCAGTGCTTGCCGTTATATGCAACGAAGAGATCGGGGAATTGCTGCTTCAGCGTGGCGATCTTGGGGCGATCGCAGACCATGATGTAAGGGTTGTCGGGATTCTTCAGGGCGTAATCCTGGTGGTAGTCTTCGGCGCGATAAAAGCCTTTGAGCGGCGCCACCTGAGTCACGATCGGTTTTGGAAACACTTTCGACTTTTGCAATTGGGCGATATAGGCCTGGGCGATCCGCTTCTGGTCGTTGTTGCTGTAAAAAATCGCCGAGCGGTAGGAGGTGCCTACGTCGGGACCCTGACGATTGAGCTCGGTGGGATCGTGCACGGAAAAGAAGATGCGCAGAAGCGTGCCGTAGGTGATGCGCGAAGGATCGAAAACCACTTCGACCGATTCCGCATGGCCGGTGGTTTCCGTCGTCACCTCGGGGTAGGTCGCGGTTGAGGCCGATCCGCCGGAATAACCTGCGGTGGTGGAAAGGACACCCTTCACGCGCTCGAACACGGCTTGCGTGCCCCAGAAGCATCCGCCTGCGAAAACGGCAGTTTGCCGTGCCGGTGCATGCGCCAGCGGAACGTCAAGATTTGGCGCGGGGACCTTCGGCGTGGCGGAGGCGGAGCAACCGAGAGCGGCGATCGAAAGCGCCAGAAATGCGATGGAGCGGACTACTCGTCGGGACATATTTCGTTCCCCTGAATCAATACTCGCAGAAATTAGACTCCAGAGGAGCCCGAACGATAGAATCCGCGCGACAGGATACGAAAAATCCCAGCATGTTGCAGCATCTAATCCAACGAAAACGGCAAGAGAGTTTGACACAGCGGGGAATTTTACGTTGACAGCTGAGAGGCTCTTTCCGCATCTCACGCCGCATCAGTTGGTCGGAAGCTGATTTTGTATGGTCTTCAAATATAAAAACCGTCTTTTCATTGTTCTGGTCGTGATTACAAATACGATCGGCAATTTGTTCCTTGCCATTGGCCTGACGAGGCTGCCGGGATTTTCTTTCGCCTCCATGCTGAGCTACGTGATGGCTTTTCTGGCGAATGGCTGGATTTTGGGCGGCATCGCCCTGATGGCCTCGTGGATGATTTCGCAACTCTCCATGTACACGTGGGCTGACCTTACCTACGTGCTGCCGATTACGGCCAGCTCCTATATTCTTACGGCGATTCTGGGCCGGTATGTGCTCAACCAGCACATCTCGTTCGTGCATTGGGCGGGCGTTGTTGTCATCTCCCTGGGTGTTATCTTCGTCTCCGAAACCCCTGTCCACACCAGTGAAGAACTTGAGGAGGGCAGCCGGGAATGAAGTGGGTGTGGGTTTTTGTCACGGTGATTGCGAGCACCGTCGGCGACCTGTTGAACGCCAAAGGCATGTCCAGCCATGGGGAGATTGAAGATCTAGGCCCGCGTGGCCTGGTGCGCGTGATTCGCTATATTTCAACTCATACGCTGGTGCTGTTTGGTATTCTCGCCAATGCTTTTTCCTTTATCGGCATGCTCGCACTTCTGGCCACTACGGATTTGGCGTTCGCGGTCCCGGTCACGGCGATCAGCAATATCATTAAGACCGCTCTGGCGCGGTGGTATCTAGGAGAAGAGGTCACCTGGAGGCGGTGGGCAGGCGCAATTCTGGTGGCAATCGGAATCGTGATGATTTCAATTTGATCGCGGCCGATGAAGGGTCTACTGGGGTCCGCCCCCGGTGCCTCCCCCATGCATACCGACCAGGACCAGTCCGGCGACGACCAGAAGCGTCGCAGTAAGTTTCGCTACGAGAGACCACTTGCTGAAGTCTTCTGTAAACCAGTTTGGCCGTAATTTGGTGATGCCGTACGCACCCAGAAAGATAATGACGTAACGAACGCCGGAGATGGCTGAAACCAGCGCGGGATTGGCGCGGCTGACAGCAAACACCACCAGGAACGAACCCAGTCCGGCGACGAAACGGTTGAACATGTACCAGAACTTGCTGCGGGGCGGCGCGTCTTCAGAGTGCTCAAATATCTGCCGCCGCCAGGATGGCGGAATCAACATGGCGAATGCGCCCACCGTGGTGCCGATGGTGAAGAACACGTATCCAGAGACGAAGTTCGTACCGTTAAAAACTATTTTCTGCAGTACAGCGGTGAGTCCAAAACCAGCCGCCGCCAGAACGATTTTCGGAAGCATTTTTCTGAGCGGCTGTTTTTCCGCGAAGAACATGATGAAGCCGCCCGCCGTCATCACGGCGAAGCCGAGGAGATTGCCGCCAAGCGAATGACCGAGTAACGGAATCGCGATCAGGGCGGTCGCCACGGGAGCGAACCCTCCCATGGCGGCCAGTTCATCCGAGGCTTCGCCCGCTTTCAGCGCCGCATAGTAAAAGTAGGACGCGATCAGGTCCACGATTCCGGCTGCGAAGCCGATCCCGGCAATCTTCAGGCTGGGCATTTTGAAGCCGAACCCTAGCAGTACCAGACCGAAGATGCTGATGGCGCCGAGCCAGAACACATAGGACAGCAGGTTCGTCGTATCTTTTTTCTGCAGCAGGACCTTATCCCAGACCAGTGAAATGCCGATGAGGCCGTGGGCGACAATGGCGATCAGTATTCCGTCTTCGACGATTACTTTGATGGTATGCATGCGTGAGTGGCGGCAGCTCCGGGAAGTTTTGAACAACTCCCAGTTAGATGTCATTTCAAAATGGAAAATGATTAGCGGACAGAAATAGCGGGGATTTCTCTTCGCCGTTGGTCTGGCGAAGAGCCGGTTGAAAAAATGCCGCAGATGTACTCGCTTGAACGGTGGTTTTAGGGAGTCGTGGGGTGAGGGCCGGTACTCCCGGTGCCGTTGTCCGGGGATGACGGGTTACTCTTTGGAGCTACTTTCCGGTGCGGAGTTTGACGATGTTTGGTTCGATGTGTAACCCGGTTCTCCACCACGATGGTTTTTGGATGGTTGTTCACTGGCGATTCACTTTCAGGTGTGTTCTGAACTCGGGTCTGAAGCTCGGTTATTTTTCGATCCTGCTGCGAGGCGGCTTGCAATAGCTGGCCAGCGGCCGCCTTGCGTGCCGACTCCAATTGCTGGACTGCATTGTCGAGAATCGCGGCGTCCGTCTTTCCTCCGGCAAGGCCGGCAGCTGTCGTTATTCTTACCAATACGTCGTAAAGCGCATCCACATTGTGCATCAAGCTCAATTGCGGCTGTAGCGCGGCGGGGGATTGCTGGACGGCGAGAAACAATCCAGGCAGCTGGGTGGTCAGGTCCTGCTGGATGGAGTTGGCATCACTGTGCAGTTGCCCTTTCCATTCGCGGGACACCTTCCAGCGATCGATCTGAACCTGATTCACGGCGGCCCCGGTCTGCGCGAGCGCGGAACGAAGCGATCCGTTCAGATCCGGCGCGGGTGGTGTGGGGTTTGCTTGCGGCGTTGTCTGGCTGGAAGCCGGCGGCGCGGCCTGGAGCGCGAGGGCAGTGGGGATTCGCATCCAAAACAGGAGGAACAAGAACACTGAGCCGACGATAAAGCCTCGTATTCGCAGAGAAAAACGCTTGGGGTGCGGCGAAGCTTCATGCATATTCTGGCCCATTCTTTCCACGGATGCCTTTCGCTGGTTGGCTGTTGCCCGGAGGCCGTGCGAGTGTGGTCTCAAATCTCTCTCCTGCGGGAACTCGGTCGGCTTTGATTCCACCGCGACCACCTGCCGAAATTTGGAATTTCGCCGATTGAAGTTTCTGTGATGCAGTCGAACGCCGATGCTTCGGCGTAAAGGGCGTGTCGTGTAAACTAACAAGAGTTCGTTCGTGGGCCTGTGGCGCAGCTGGGAGCGCGCTTCCATGGCATGGAAGAGGTCGTCGGTTCGATCCCGACCAGGTCCACCATACAGTCTTGATCTTTCAAATCTGCAAATTACAGCCAACAATCCCCAAATATCCCCGCAAAATGGGTGCCTTTTGCTCCTGAAGGACACAGGAGAGGATTCTCCGCGTACTGAAATCTGCTCCTAAACAGAGCCATTCTCTGATCGGGAAATGCCGAGTGTCCTTCGGAAAGTAGGAATGTCGGGGACGCGCAGATTTGAACCGCCTCGCAAGCAATCAGATATGAGACGAATGAATGGCTCGCTGGAAATCGAATGTCGAATTGATCCAAAGTTTTCGACAATCCGGACAATATGGCCGAGATGGGAAGCGGGTTTCCGATCCATTAAGATCCAGCGGATACGCTGACCTCTGCTGAGCTTGGGCGCATTCCCACAAATCTTCGATCAGCCTCCAAAACGGCAGAAACGCGTCAATGAGTGACTCGCCCTGGTGGCGACAGTTGAGAATTCCCGATGCGGAAGCTCGCCGGACTGTGGCCGATTTCTCGTTCCTGACCGGGAATTAGCAATAGCGGGTCAGCGGCCGTCGGACGTTGCGGCTCGCATCCTTTTGTCGACCTCTAGGGCTGCAGATCCCGTTCTGGAAACATGAAAACAAGCAGCACAATTCCAACGATTGTGAAATCGCGAAAGGCGGTTTCCTCGCCGTTCCACGCGTGCGACTGCCACATGAGGAACCATTCCCCGCCAACTGAGAGGAACGCGACCAGCCACATCAGGAGCGATAGCGTCAGCGCGATTATTGGTATTCGCTTGGCCGCTTCAAAGGTCATGGCCGAACACCGGATGGCACGTGATAGCGCCACGCAGCCCATCCACAGCAAAATTGCCGTCACGATCTCCCACACAATAATGGCGATGTAACACGAATAGTCGGCGGCGGATGACGTGAGGGCACGCCACATTCCCAGGTTCCCGGGAAAGGTTGTGTCCATCATGAGGACGTGGCGTACAAGCTGGTAATTCGACTTGAAATCGGTCAGATTGTTGAACACGACGAGCGAGTAGAAAAAAGCGACTCCTGCAAGGAGTAACAGCTTCGCGGTGCGCGTGATCACTTTCTGTCTCCTTGGGTTGGAACAGGAGCCGGCCCGTCGGAGTTCATGCTAACTTGGAGTCCCGAACGATTCAACAACAAACTTGCCAGTACGAATTTCGAACTTCCGATCATTGCCTCGGAAGTTCGTTCGCTCACCAACGCTCTCAGGGTAGAGGGGGAAGTGTGCTGAGATAGTGCACCAGGCTCTTTAAGTCTTCTCCCGCGATTTTTTTTTCGTAGGAAGGCATAGGGTTGGGAGTGCCGGCGCTGGTTTTTGAAGGGGGACTGACAATCGCCGCTCGTATCTGGTCCGCCGTGCGCCGCGTTCCCACTCCGTTCAACGACGGTCCGATGTCCCCCCCGTCGCGTCCGATGCGATGGCAAGACGAGACAGTTGTTGTTTGCAATGACGCTCTTCACGTGTTCGACATTCGAGGCATTCAGCGTCGCGGAGCCACTCGGGGCCGAGGCAGGCGTTGCAGGCTGTGCCACCGGAGCCGAAACAGCCATGCCCAATGGCGTCAGGCGGAAGAGACCGCCCGGCTGCGCGTCCTCGATCATCCATAACGCTCCATCGGGTGCGACCTCCACGTCGCGGACTCTGTGGCCCACGTCCCAACGCTCGGCCGTCTGCGCTCCTCCCTTGCCGTCGAAGGTAATGCGGACGAGGGCATTCGTTGACAGCCCGCTGGCAAAAGCCGACCCGTTCCATTGCGGGAACATAGCACCTTTGTAAAACATAAGGTTTCCCGGTGCGAGGACTGGGACCCAATAGATAACAGGCTTGGTCAAGTCAGGGCGCGTGTCCGGACTGGGGATGGGCACGCCGTTGTAGTTGTGTCCATAGGAGACCAGCGGCCAGCCGTAGTTTTTTCCGGGTTCGATCAGGTTCAGCTCATCGCCGCCCCGTGGGCCATGTTCAAGCTCCCACAACCGGCCATCCGGCGCAAAGGCCAAACCATAGGGAGTACGAAATCCGCTGGCCCATGTCTCCGATGGCGTCAGGTTAGGGCCGGGAAAGGTGTACGTTCTGACGACTGGGGCTGTCTTTGCGGCTACGGTATCCGCAGGCGGGTCAATGACGGGCACACTGGCCGCGCCGATCTTGCCAGCCATCGGATTGCCCGGGGCCGGTTTGCCATCGAGCGTCAGGCGCAGGATCTTACCGAGTGGCTGGTTGGGGTCCTGGGCTGGCGTCATAGCGCTGCCGATCGCCAGAGGAGAGGAAGAGATATTTGCCATCCGGAGAAAAAGCAACCGCTGCGCCGAACTGGCCGCCCTCGCCTCCCTCGCCGTCGCGCCAGATCACCTTGAGCCGCTCGAGGCTCGCCGCACCCTTGCCGATCTTCAACCTGGCCCGTGCAAGCGCCAGGCTCGAACCTCCGTTACGCGGCTCTGAATAGGTGAGGTAGATGTTGTGGTCTTTGGCATAATGCGGGGAGAGATAAACGCCCAGCATTCCCCCCTGACCTTTCCAGAGAACGGCTGGCACGTTCGTAACGGGGATCTTCGCTCCTTGCTGGGTGACCAACTGCAAACCGCCGGTCTTCTCGGTAATGAGCATCCGCCCGTCGGGTAGGAAAGCAATTCTCCAAGGCAGGTTTAAAGTCGTTACCTGGACCATGTTGAATGGCAGGCTAGCCTCAGGCTTCTGTTCGCCTGCATTGATCTGCGCAGATGCGCCGCTCGCGGTCATGACTAAGATAAGTCCCGCGATCGCCAAGTGCTTCATCTCGTTCTCCCTTTGTGGATCGATTGATCGGACATCAGAAAAAATTCTTCTTTACGCCAACGCTTGTCGTCGCGATCTTTCGGACAGTCATAGATTATCGTGCTGAAGAGATTGTGGGATCAACGAGACCGTGCCTGAATAGCTTCCGAAAGGTCTCTGTTAGCGATACGTTCACAGAACTCCTCTTTCAGACCTAATGGCAGTTGGTCCTGGAAACGCGATTGTGGGAACTGACCAAGTGTCAACTTTCGAATCGGCGGCGATCCGGAAGTTAGTCGTGCATCCGAATCTCAAATGAGCGTCAAATCGCCAATGCGCTTACCGGCGCCGGGTTGATACCGGGAAGTCGGCTTGTCGGAAGTGATCTTCAACTGACAAGATGCGCCCTTCACAGGATTGATCTCAAGATAGAATGGCGGGCATGTACAGGCACGCAAAGCAGTTCGTTTTCTTTTTCGGCACGATTCTGGCAACAAGCCTCGCCACCCACGCCTTTGCGCAATCGGCGGAGGAGCAAGCCGTGCTGGCGCCGATCCATGCGATGTTTGATGGCATGTCAAAACGAAATGCCGCGGCGATCAAGGCGCCCACTCTGCCGGGTGGAACCATGGTGCTGATGCGCGACGGCAGGCCCACGCAGATGACCTTTGAAGCCTTCGCGGAGCGCGTAAGTAAACCCGGTACGACACAGATCGAAGAACGCATTCATAATCCATTGGTCCGGATCGATAACGATCTGGCGGTGGTGTGGGCGCCGTTCGACTTTCTGGTCGATAAGAAGATCGATCACTGCGGAACAGACCTGTTCAATCTGGTTCGCGTCGACGGAAGATGGATGATCGCGAGCGTTGCCGATACCGGCACGAAGGCCTGCTCCACGAAATGAAGGTTGCGCTTCCGGGTAGCGCAGCGCAAATCGAATCGCTACTACTGACGAGAAGTCGGCTTCTGTTGATCCATCCCGCCTCGCTAAACGCATTCAGGCCGATGCGCTCATTGAGAGCCATCTATATTGATCCCTGGTCTTCAGAATTGGCGCAGAGTTTTCGGCCTGACGCCCCGCATTGAGTTTCCGCGCTCCCCTCGCCCCCATTCACTGCGTCGGAGCGGCAGAACTCTCCACCTGCTTCGCTGGGCAATAACATGTCTGATATGCGCCTTCATTGAGATAACCGCTGGCGCAGTAGAGGCTTCTCTCCCCGCTCGCCGGGACCCGGGCCGCGGCACTCGATACGCCATAGAGGTTGAACCAGTCAGATCGAACGTGTGGGTCATGCTCGATCTCATCGAAGAGGATTTTCAAGCTGCTCCCGTCCACCCTCCGAACCCGCCATTGTCTGGAAAATTTATATTCCAGCATCCACTTGCCTGGAGCATGATTGCTGGCGGTCTTCAGATTTGTCAGAAAGTAGGTCGATAGGTCGGCAACGCCGCCGTCTCTCCTGAAGGTCACGACTCGAAAAGCAGGGTTTTGTCCATAAACCGGTGAAACAGGCGGGTCGATCAGGACAAAAGTTCTTCTGCTTCTGGCGGAGCCGCCTAGCCGGAAATCGTCGCTATGTGTGTGCCCGGAGAAACTGGCAGCAATCGTGGAACGATATTTTTTCAGCAAGCCCTCGAATCTTGCAGTCCAGATCGGGTCCCACAAAGGAACGATCGCATTTAGGCAAGTTTCGGATGTCGCCCCCGCTTGCTCGCTCAAATTTTGATATCGCACCATGGTCGCGTAGCCGTCGATACCAGGCGGAATGTGAAACATGAGCCACACCTTCTCGTGTGCCTGTGCGGCTCTGGCAAGATTGTTCTTCAGCCATGTAAACGTACGAAGCGCTGCCGCGGATTCGATTTCAGAACATCCGTTATTGAAGCTGGCAGCGTGATACTTCTTCGAAAAAAAGACAGTGTTCACGGAAATAATTCGTATACCGGGAACTGTCGGGTATCGAACCGTATAGCTGCCGAATGCGTTCCAGTCTTTGACGAAGGATCCGCGCCCATGGGCAAGATGTTGGGCCACGTCGGCAGTGTCGGCCAGAAAAGGACCATCCGCCTCGATATCGTAGTTACCGCACTCATTGTCGTTGTTTCCGGGGGTAATCAGGACCTTCGCACCGTTCAATCTTTCATGAAACTCCAAGGCCAGAAATTGAATTGTCTTCAGCACAAATATGCGGTAGTGCTCTCGATCGTTATCATGCGTCACCCGCCTGAAGGTTTCTGGAAAGTTGTGCGCCATCAAATCGCCCGTAATCATTACCAGAGCGGGATCGTGCAGCTTTTCATGCATAGCGTCCAGAGTAGATTCCAACAGCCACCAATTTGTGTCCTGCGAGTATTGGCTATAGCGCGTGAGCGTCGAGCCATTCAGGATCATCTCCCACTTTGCGACCGGCGCCGCGGCCAAATCGGCAACCAATGCCGGGTCGGCGAATGGATCGAAGTGAATGTCAGAAGCGATCAAAAACCTATCATTGCGGCGCACCGCTGGAAGGTTGGGCAATTCCACCGAAGGTAACTATGGCTGAAAGAAAAACTGTGACCAGAAATAGCCGTCTCACGCTGGGCTCAAGCATCGCTCATACTGTATTTCATTCTCGAAATCTTGTGGTAGAAAATATCGCCGACTCCTTTAATCGATTTGAGGCCCATAAATATCGAGAGACGTGCGCTGCCTGGAATTCCGGATAGCAATGTTCCGTTGCTGTGCAAAGATAGGGCGCCCAGCAATTAGCATGGGAGATGATGTACGCTCAGCCTGCTGGAACCAAAGTCGATCTGGTGGGCGTCGGCCTGAACGCGACGGATACAGTGATCCCGGTGTCGGCATTCCCCGCTCCTGGCTCCAAGACGGAGTACAGCGAGCACAGTGTTTTGCTGGGCGGCGAAATCTCGACTGCCGTGATCGCCTGCCGCCGCTGGGGGTTGCGCACGCGATACATCGGACGGCTGGGCGACGACCACGCTGCGCGTCTTCACCGCGCTGCCTTCGACGACGTCGGAGTCGAGACCCGAATTGTTACGGTGGATGACGCATCCAGCCCGCAGTCCCTCATTCTTGTTGATGGTTCAGGGGAACGGACCGTTTTGTGTCATCGCGATCCGCGTCTCACCATGCAACCGGAGGACATAGAACGCGAATGGATCAGCTCCGCGCGGGCGTTGCTGGTGGATGGATATCACACGACGGCGGCCATTAGCGCCGCGACCTGGGCCCGCGAGGCAGGCATTCCGGTCATTGCCGACCTGGATGTCCTGCGGCCGGGCATCGACGACCTGATGCCGCTGGTGGACTATGCCTTTGCCAGTCGTGAATTTCCCGCGGCGTTGACGGGAGAGCCGGATCTGAAGAAGGCTCTGGCGATGCTGCATGAGCAGTTTCATTGCCGCCTGGCGGGTGTCACCCTGGGGGTGGGCGGCGTGTTGACCTGGGATGGGGAGCAGTCGATTCAGAGGCCTGCCTACCGAGTCTCTACCGTCGATACCACCGGCGCCGGGGATCTCTTCCATGCCGGCTTTGTCTACGGGCATCTGCAGGGCTGGCCCATCGAGCGCCAGCTTGATTATGCCTGCGCCGCGGCCGCGCTGAACTGCACCCGTGCTGGCGCTCGTGGGCACATTGGAACTGTCAATGAAATTTCGCGCCTGATGGCAGACAGCACACGGTATGACATTGCTGAGTGCGCTGAAAGCTGCTGAAGGCTGAGGAAACACCAGGCCGTTTGGTTATCGGCGACCCATTTCAGTGAGTGCGTTGGTCTGTTCCCACCATTGAGAATATGCTCACTTGTCCGAGATGCCTACTTTTCGGTCAAGTGCTAACTTCTGCTGTCGAGTGACCGGCGAATCGGAAGTAACTATTTCGTTGCACAGAGCCTGTCAGCGACCTGGGGCTCTAAAATGGAAGTCGCAGATCACGCGCGAGGAGGCAGTAATGGCGGCAGTATCCAGAAGAGAATTCATCAGGACCGCGTCGGCTAGCGCCGTATTGAGCGGGGTGCTTGCATCGGGAACGCAAGTGCTGCACGCCAGTCCTCTTGGCTTGCCCATTGGGTGTCAGACGTGGCCGGTGCGGGAAATGATCGCCAGGGACTTTCCCGGCACGCTTCGCCAGCTTAGCTCCGCCGGATTCCAGACGATCGAGTTGTGCTCGCCCGTGGGCTACGCCGACTCCGGATTCGCCGGGCTCAGCAAGTTCAGCGGGGCGCAGCTTCGGGCTATTCTGCACGATGCAGGCCTTACATGCGTCAGCAGTCACTTCTCCATCAATGAACTCAGGCAGGATCAGGCGGGCCGGATTGCGTGGGCGAAGGATCTCGGACTGACGCAAATGTGCGTGCCCAGCCTGGATGGCCCCAAGAATCCCACCATGGACGACGTGAAGCGCGCAGCCGACGAATACAACCGGATGGGTCAGCGGGCAGCGGCGGCCGGGATCGTGCAGGGCCTTCACAACGAGGACTTCGAACTTACCAAGGTCGACGGCCAGCGTACCTATGACCTTCTGTTTCAACTTCTCGATCCCAGGTACGTCAAGTTCCAATTCCAGGTGTCCACCATCAGCGAAGGGTACGATGCGGCCGAGTACTTCACGAAATATCCCGGCCGCTTTATCTCCATGCACGTGCAAGGCTGGTCGGCCAAGACGCGGCAAATTGTGCCAGTGGGTCAAGGCACTCTCGATTGGAGAAGAATTTTTAACGCGGCCAAGACCGGCGGCGTTCAGAATTACTTCGTGGAGATGGACTTGCCAATGATGAAGGCCAGCGTTCCCTACCTTCGTCATTTACAGGTGGGGTAAAGCCGCCCTTCACCACTATCCGGGGAAGAGGGCGAAATTGCTCTTTTGGCGCTTTTCAACCTTGTCGCGGGGGAGTAACCGGAAATCCGGAAACGATCCACCTGTCCGATATACGGGCTTATCGGACACTTGCCGGAAGGGTTTGATTGTGCGTAGTTGGTGATAATCGCCGAGGCACTCATCCAGATACCATTGCGAGGAAACCCTGCTAGGGCTTGTAACGGGATGTGCAGCCCGATTCATGTACACACTCCCGACAACTATCGGAGAATCAACTGGCATCAATGCCACAGCTGAATTTGTATCAATAAATCGACCAGACACCCGGTGTAGCGACTTCTATCAGATGGCGGTCAGGATCGCGAAAATATACGCTCTGGCCGCCCAACTCCCACGTGTGCTTTTCTTCCACCGCGATTCCGTTTTCCGCTAGCCATGCTTCCCAGCTCGCCAGTTCGGAAGCTGGAATCGCGAAAGCGATATGAAGCTCGCCGTCACCGTCGTGCGCAGTTTGGATTAGACGCGAACCGCCCTTCTTAAATAGCAACAAAACCTGGCGGTCGCCGGCTTGCATTGCGCAGCCGCGCTCTCCGAAATCGCTAATCATGCGAAACCCGAAGATCTTTTCGTAAAACCGAGCTGAACCGGTCACGTCATTGACGTACAGTGATGATTCAAGGATTCCTTCAGACCTGGGACACATGCCAACCCTCCGATGGGCTGCTCAATCGTATCGCGATCTCTAGTCTTCCAAATCTATTGATCGTAAAAGATTCCGAGCATCAAGCGGGTATAAGGACGAAAGCCAAGATCAGGAACCTCATGAGCCATCAATGGCTGAAATCAACACTTGGACAACATTTGGAAGCAAGCGCTGAATGATGGCGAGATGCTAGTTAGAAAGGCCCCGAGACTTAACGAAAGCCCCAGGGCCATCGGATTCAATTGAGACAAGATTTTAGCGGCGGTGGAGATGATAAAACAAACGAGACAATATAATGTGGTTGCCGGAAGTCAAAGAATTCTTCGATCGCAGGAGCAACTGGGAGGTTAGTTCGCGAGCCATGAAAAAAACAGCAATTAGGATTGGTTATTTCTTGCTTTGTATAACTATGCTAAGCACCGCATCCTCTGGGCAACTGCCAGAAGCATCACCGAGTCCCGGGCCTGATGCGCGCTATAAGGCCGACATCCTTCTGATTGTGGCACACCCAGACGATGAAGAAGATGTCACAGGCTATTTGGCCAGAGCGCTAGATGAGCACAAGCGCGTCGCCGTGGTTTTTGGGACACGTGGGGATACGGGCGCCAACCTAATTGGGTGGGCGAAGGAAGCTTCCCTTGCGGCCGAACGTGAAATCGAGGCACGAAACGCGGTAGGTTTCCTTGGCATAAAGAATGTTTGGTTTATTGGCGCTCCGAACACCCCGAGCCAAGATGTTCTTTGGTCTCTTGAGAGGTGGGGCCACGGTTCAGCACTTGAAGAGGCCGTTCGCATCGTCAGGCTCACCCGCCCGGAGGTCATCATCAGCCTGTTGCCTAGTTACTATACCGGAGAAAATCACGGCGATCACCAAGCCGCCGGCGTAATCGCCACCGAAGCGTTTGATATGGCAGGAGATCCAACAAAATTTCCTGAGCAGATAGTGGCCCCCAGTGTGCGAACTAGCAACTTTTTTGGCACAGAGGGACTTCGCCCGTGGCAGCCGAAGAAGATTTACTACCTAGGCAACCCGGCAGCACCTTTCCCGGAAAATCAGAGTCAACAGGGGCCGGAATATTCCTTAACCGACATTTCTCCCTCGCGCCATGTTACCTACTGTCAGCTCCACTTCGAATCCCTGAACTCCCATTTAACGCAGGTCGCAGGACAAGCCGCAGCAGCTCTTAAAGCCACTTAAGGAGGGTAACAATATTGGAAAGCTATGCGGACCTGAACATTTGATTTTGGGTAAGTCGCTCGTGGGTGGGTCAGTGGCCGGCGACGTCTTTGAAGGAGTTGTGCCAGGTCCGATTGCTTTTGTGCCTGTAAAGGGTTATCAGCCCGAGACTCACACCGGGCTCTCCCTGGAACTCGGAGGCCAGTTCGCGTTTTACCGCAAGTTCTGGGCTGCTCATGATATCGAGCGGCTTTCTAGCTTAATGCCAGTGCAAGAGATGGGGGTCACTCCTGGCGGTAATCTTCCCGTCCCATTGCTCCTGCACAATTACACAGACAGCGCAGCGAACATCGATCTGACGGTTGAACTTCCCCCCGGCTGGACCGAATACATATGGTCTCCCAAGTTCCCAGAGCGCGGCGCGCTGCCAGTGATCAAACGCTCAGGGTCCGGCCAGTTTCCGGTGAGGGCTCATGATCAGTATCCCGTGGAGGAGATGTTGACGGCTCCTCCGCAAGGAAAAGTAGGCGAATGGCAAGAGATCACTTGGCACGCGCGATCCGCTGGACAGGAGATCGGTGCCGTCACGATCAAGACCTACTTGGAAGGCGACCCCGGAATGCCCCAATAGGCACAGTTGGCATCCCAAGCAACTGACTTTCGCACGGTCTTCCGAAATGCCAGAAGGATTGCCAGAGAAACAAATAGACGTGATCGATTCTTAAATAATCGGAAGGTTGCATTTTCTAAGCGGAGGCATTAAGTCACGGAAAGGTGTCAGTCGATATAGGTTGAATGCGACCTGTCAGGTGATAACTTACTGCCACGATGTCATCGGCTGCCACTTCTTATCCACTGAACAGACGAGTCAAGGGTTGCCGACATCTGCTAAGAAACTACCAGCATCTGATTCAGACTTATCGCGGAAGGAGTATGTCACACCGCCGGGTCCGGTCAGGCCGTAGAGTATTTCCGGCACAGCGTCTTGATCTTGTCCATGAGCTGGGAAACTCCCGTCATCGTGTCTTCCTCGTACTCAGCCGACATGAAACCCTTATAGCCGCCTTCTGCAAAGATCCGCCACACGCGATCGAGGTCGACGGGGCTGCCGTCGCTAAAGTGGTCCCGGATATGGCTATGGGTGGCATAGGGAATACAGGCTTTGATTTGAGCGTAGGCATCTTCAGTAGGCGTGGCCACGAAGTTCGTGATGTCGAGATTGATTCCGGCGTAACGGGAATTCACGCGATGCATGATTTCAAGACAAACGTCCGCGTGTTGGGTGATGCCTTGATGGTTTTCAATGCCAAGTGTGATGCCTTTCTTGCCCGAATATTCGCAGGCAGGCTTCATGGTCTCGACTACCCAATCGATCCCCTGCCTCACCGATGCGCCAGGTGGAAGCTCACCTCCAAAAATTCGCAAATGCGGAGCGCCCAGCTGATCCGTTACGTCCACCCACTTCTTAATTTCTGCAAGAACCTGGCGCCGTTTTGCGGCTTCGGCCTGGACCATGCTCGAGCCACAAGCAGCGCCCGAAAATGGCACACCTTTTTTGGAAGCAACGTTCCGGAGGTTGGCGAGGTAAGCAGGCTCCGTGGACTTGAACCAGTAAACCGTCATATCAGCCCCGATTGAACCTATCTCAACCACTTTCTCGATAAACTCCGGCATCGTCATCTTTCCTTTGGAAAGGTACGTTTGAAAGGAGATCCCGGTGCATCCGGGGAACAGCCTGGGACGCTGGGCGGCAAACTCGGTGAAAGCCTGCTGGGCCGCGCCACCTTTTGTCGCGGCGATCACCTCTCGCTGTTGCACGCAACTCACCGAAACGGCGCTGGCAGCCGCTAACGCACCTGTCTTCAGAAATCGCCTTCGCGAAGTTTTGGCCGTCATCGTTGCCCTCTCGATATCGAGGTATGAGATCTATTCACCACATTGATTGCCCGTCGGATTGGTAACACACAGCGTATCTTGATTCGGAGTCTGCTGCGCCATCCGGTCCGCCAGCCCGCTAAACGATCTGGTCAGTGTCGGCATCCCAGCGCACCTCCCGTCTCTGGCGATAGGAAGCCACCGCCATCTGGCAGGCTATCGCTGAACGAAAACCCACTTCAAATGGGCAATCAGGCTCTTTCCGGCTGCGCACGCAGTCCATGAAGTTTTGCATGTGGAGCTCGGTTTCATCTCCACCGCCCACGATGTCAGCGGTGCCAGGTCCTTCGCTGGAAGCACGGGCCGCTTCGGCACCATGTCCCGACTTGCTGGGTATGTAGGTCACGGCGGCATCGTTTCGCGCCACGGTCCCTTCGGTTCCCAGCACAAACTCGTCGCCATCGTAGTAACTGCTGCCAAACCCGGAATTCCACGTGAAAAGAATTTTTTCCGGCAGAGCCATGGAAACGTCCATCGTATCGGGCACCTCCATCCCGGGGGAGAAGTAGTTGGCGCCACTCATCGTCACTCTTTCAGGAATCTGGAGATCCATCGCTTTGAACCAGAACCCCACCTGGTGGACCATATTTTCAAAGACGTTGCCGCCGGAATAGTCCCAATAAAACCGCCAATTGATGACCCGATTCGGGTCAAAGGGTTGAAACGCAGCCTCGCCCTCGAAGGCTTTCCAGTCGACGTGCTGAGGGTTGCAGTCCTCGGGAATTTGCCTCTTCCACCCGCCCCAGGGCGAATTGCGATACATATGTGAGTGGATCGCGGTAATTTTGCCCATTGGCTGTGTCCGTAACAGTTCCCGGGCACGCGCCATCGCCGGACTGCTGGTCGACTGGATTCCAATCTGGACCACACGGTTCGAACCCAAAAACGCGTGCCGCATCCGTCGGGCGTGATCAGGGTTAAAGGCCATTGTCTTTTCCTGGTACACATCCTTGCCGGCCTGAATGGCAGGGACGAACTGGAGCGCATGCTGATGCTGCGGAGTTGCGATCAGCACTGCATCGATACTCTTGTCATCCAACAATTGGTGGAAATCTGAATAAGTTTTGACTCCGGGAGCAATGCGTTTAACCTGTTCCAGACGTCGAGTATAAACATCTGCCGCCGCCACCGCCTCAGTGTTGGGCGCCTTAATTGCTGCTTTAAAAATCGCTTGACCTCGTCCTCCGCAGCCGATTAAACCAAAGCGGATGCGATCGTTTGCTCCCAGGACACGGGTCGATGGGTAAAGAGCGACTGCAGCCAAAGAAGCTGTGCTTCCTACGATGAAATCACGACGATTGGGCATTATGGGCTCCTTTGGAACATTCCTAATTTCGGATCCTATCGATCCGTCGACCTCCACCACACAAACTGCTAGAAAGAAAGAGTCAGTCCAAATTGGATCTGGCGGTTTCCAGTCGCTGCGGATATGGTGTCGTAACCGTTAAGGCTTTGGACGGTCCCACCAGCAAAGGTGGCATTCGACACATTCGCGTTTGGGTTTGCGAAGTGAGGGGTATTGGTCAGTGAAAAGGCATCTGCACGAAATTTGAGTATAAGACTCTTACGTATCGGAAAGGTACGAGCAAGGCTTGCGTTAAGAATGAAAGCCCCTGGGCCGCGCACACTATTTCGCCCACTGGTTCCAAGGCGCACCGCTGTGACCGGTGCAAAGGCGTTGGGATTAAAGTAAGGGTTGTTTGGGCCGTGTCCACCAAGGATTGCGACTTTAGACACAACCTGGTCAGCCACCTGGGTATTGCCGGGGGCATTGAGCGAAGCTCCGGATGAAGTGACAGTAAACGGAGTCCCACTCAATCTGCTCAGAACTGGACTGAATTCCCAGCCACCAAGAACTGCTGCGGCTGGACCTTGTGTTACCCATCTCTGGCCTTGGCCGAACGGTAAATCATATACAGCCCAAAGCTCCAAGTTATGAGGAATGTCGTAGCCAGCAACCGCTCTATTTTTTTCCAGCGCCGGTCCCCAACCAAATAACAAAGCTACCTCCTTCGCCATCGACATAGTCGATCGACTTCGAGTAGGTATAAGCAATTGCCACTTCCGCGCCGCGCACACGCCGCTTCAGCTGTGCCTGCAGAGCGTTGTAGTTTCCGCCGCTGTATGGAGTCTCAGATGCAATGGTATTGGAATTTCCAAACCGTTGATCGATGAGACCTCCGGCAACGCCCTCGCCGGGGCCAGCGGCATTGAGGTTTAGGCTCACGACTTCGCGCACGGTATGGTTCCCGACATAGCCGACCTGTCCGTCAAAACCCGCACCCAGGTCCCGTTGTACCACCAAGTTGTAACCCTCAACGTAACCCCGACGGTAATGGCTCGGAAAAGTCGACGTCCCAACGTTCGTGGGCAGCGGGATCTTTCCCTGATTCAGATTTGGCCCGGTAAAGGCAGGAATCCCCGTAACGAAGCTGCCGGCGAACCCGAAGGAATTGGCTGCCGTGTACTGCGACGAAACAACAGCCGGGTAAAAATTCATTTGGTCGCTAAACGGCTCTGGATTCGTGCTTATGCCGAAGCCTGCCCGAACAACCGTTTTTTTGTCGATGCTATAGGCAATGCCCAGACGTGGTGCCACCTGTCCCTTGCCCACGTCAACATAGGCATTCCGCGGTACACCACCCTTTCCCCCGACGTACATAAAGTTTGTGGTTGGATCGTAATTCAATGCGCCAAAGTGATCGTGCGTAGCGTTCGGATAGTATTCATACCGTATCCCATAGTTCACGTTTAGCTTGCTTGTCGCCTGCCATATGTCGCGCGCGTAGAAGGAAAATTCCCTCTCCCGCGGACTATCAGGACTAATAAATACGAGATCCTTACCGAACGTGCTTGGCAGGCCGAGGAGGAATTGCGCCCAGGAGTTATATGTGTTCGGCGCAGAGCCGCCATTCAAAGCTGTAGCACCACCGTCAAATGAAAATCCCCCTCGTGGCCCCCACTGCACGTTCGTCTGTATGTGGTTAAGCTGGATACGCGTATAAGTGCCCCCGAAGCGGAAGGAGTGGGAACCTCGTATCCAACTCAGGTTCGCTGCGAAAAGATACTCATTGTCCCAAAAAAAGAAGGGATTGAAGATGGCCGTGTTGCCTATGTCAGAAAGTCCCGATATCGTCATGCCGGGCTGGCCGCCTTCGAACCTGGTTGGCCCATTCGTTCCGGGAATGTGAAGGGTATCCAAACCGAAATTTGTCCCGATGTCCGTATTCTGAGCGCTGAGCCCCTGCCGGGTGAATCCCACGTTCGCATCGAATAAGAGGTGGGAAGTAAAGGTATGTGTTCCTGCGATGGTCACACTCTGAGTCAGGCCATAGCCGGCACCTGGCTGCCCGGTTTGAGGACCAACACCATCACCGCCTGCCGGGCCAAGGGCTTGGGGATCGAAGACGTACGTTGGCTCCGCACTGTAGCGCCCAAACAGCGTGCTCCTGTCTGAGGGATCGTAGTTGACCTTCAGATCGACGCTATCACGGTGAAACAGAAAGTCTCCGCTGCTGAAATAATTATCCGCAATTCCACCACTCGCGAGGTTTGGCGCCGGTATCAGGGCTGCGAATGTCAGAGCCGCCTTGCTGAGCAGGTTCGGATCAATCTTGTTACCGGGAAAGGGCGTCCGCCCGGTACCGTCGGGGTTCCCAGTGGTCGGGTTATAAATGATCGTACTAACACTCGAGAAATCCCCGCTGCGAATGGCCGGCGTCGGCACAGATTCGATGCTGTTCACGTCCTGGATCAGCCGGTAGCGTTCCCAGTTCCCAAAGAAGAACAACTTATTCTTGATGATCGGGCCGCCCAGATTCAGGCCGAACTGGTTCAAAATGTTCTTGGGAGTCTTAGGCCCGGAAAAGAAGTAGTTTCTGGCCTGCAGTGAGCTGTCTGTATTGTATTCCCAGGCGGAGCCATGAAAGCTGTTCGTTCCCGACTTGATCACAACGTTCGAAATAACTCCATTGGCAGAGCCCTGCTCCGCATCGAACCCGCCAGTTACGACGTCGACCGACTGGATCGCATTAGCGGGCGGCACGTAGGCGATGACATTTTCTTCCCAAAAATTAGGGTTGGGTGTACCGTCGATCATCGTACCGTTGATTGTGGGAGCCTGCCCGTTGGCCTGCATTGCAAGCCCCCCTGTCGGATTCGCTGCATACGAGTGACCAGGAGCAGGTGGGGTCACCCCAGGGATTAGTATGAAAAGACTCTGGAAGTTACGATCCTGTCCAAGGGGAAGATTCGCAAGCTGAGTGGAGCTTAGCAGACTTGCGAGATCGGCGCGCTGGGTCTCAAGGCCCGTGCCCTGCGAGGTTACTGTAACCGTCTGACTCTGCCGAGCCAATTTCAGTTGCACGTCCACACGTTGTTCTGTATTGGTATTCAGTTGTATACCATCATGTATAACCGTTCCAAGTGAAGGGGCTGAAGTCGTGACTCGGTAGATGCCGGGTTGAAGATGAGTGACTATGTAAATGCCGCGGCTATCTGTAGTTGTCTGCTGAGCGACTCCCGTTCCCGTATCCAGGATCTCGACTTTGGCGTTCGGCACGGCCAGCCCGGAAGGATCAGTGACCTGACCGGTAAGGGAACCATAAAGAACCTGTGCGAACGATTGCAAAGACGAGATGAAAATCAGGAATAAAACGGTAAAAACACTGATCCACACTACATGATTCCAGTTCCGCTGCCGAAATAGACCTATCTGCCCCTTAATTTGTGCGGTCATCGTTTCTAACCTCCAAGATATTGCTAGGCTCGCTTCACTATTGACCAATCCCAGCCTTCGACAGGGCGTGGGCACGGCTGGCAGCCACTAAATCCAATATCCTTAACCCTTGCATTCTGTGGTACATTACCTGTCATTTGGCTGTCAAGAAAAAATGCAAGAACCTAAGAAAATATTTCTTAAGAAAAGTCCTTTACTCTCAACAACCTAGTTCGAGCAAAAGTGAAATTGAATCTAGACAGCTCAATTTTTTAAGGCAGAGATGAGAACTTTTCCTTGACTTCCAGCAAAACGTTTTCTACGCTTTTCTTGGCCGTGGATGTCGAGCGCAAGTTCATAACAGGCTCAGACTCAACTTCTCTGCTGCGAGCACGCTGCTCATCCATCTTAGTGTGCAGCTCTTTTTCTGTGATCGATGTTCATTCTTGGGTTGGGCAGTCTGAAGTCGCTGTGTAGACGGTGGAGGATCGAATCATAATGATACAGACCAGAAGGACCCCGTACAGGATCACTTCCTTCGCCTGCTGTATTCTGGCGGCGATTCTTTTCACCTCCCCTGCATTCGCAACCGATCTGCGGCTGGGCATTATCGGGACAGACACTTCGCATGTGGTGGAATTCACCAAGATCCTGAACAACCCTTCCAACCCGGACTATGTGCCCGGCGCTCGCGTAGTCGCCGCCTTCAAAGGCGGCAGCCCAGATATTCCCAGTAGCCATGACCGCGTCGAAAAGTTCGCCGCCGAGCTCCAGACAACATGGCACATTCAATTCGTAAAACAAATTCGCGACCTTTGCCCGCTGGTGGATGACATTCTTCTGGAGAGCGTGGACGGACGAGTTCACCTTGAGCAGTTCCGGCAGGCTGCGGCTTGCGGTAAACCTGTATTCATCGACAAACCGCTTGCCTCCACACTCTCTGACGCACTGGAAATCGCCCGAATTGCGAAAGCCCGCAAAGTTTTATGGTTCAGCGCCTCCTCCCTTCGCTTTGGACCGGGCCAGGCGATGCGCGCCCCGGACATTACGGGCGCTTATGTTTGGGGGCCAGGGCCATCGGAGGAGCATCAGCAGCTCGATCTCTCATGGTACGCAATTCATCCCATCGAGCTGCTCTTCACCGTCATGGGACCCGGTGTAGAGCAGGTAACGCGTACCTATACCCCCGATGCCGATGTGGTGACCGGAGTCTGGAAGGGCGGACGTATCGGAACCGTCCGCGCCGTCCGGCCTTATAGCACAATTGGCGCAGTCATTTTCCACCACAACAAGCCGCCGAGCGTCTACGCCGACGTGGATGACGAATACTTTCCGCTGGTAAGGGAAATTGTGAAGTTCTTCAAAACGGGAGTCCCGCCAGTTTCCAACGCCGAGACCCTGGAAATCTACGAGTTCATGGATGCGGCGCAACAAAGTCGCGAGCACAACGGTATTCCAGTAAATATTTCGAAGTGATGTTTGCAGCAACGACGCGTGCACGAGCAAGCTTTGAGGAGATGATGCCCGCCGCTGGCAGCCCCTTGATGACGCACCACCTGAATACCTCACTACCTTCGATCCCAAACTCGGCGGGCCACCCGACGAGGCCTTCTTGACCCTCCTCGATCAGGTCTCGCCCGCCAGCCGAGCCGTCCTCGTGGTTTGCAAAAACATGCAAGAACGCGACGACCGTTTGCCATAACAAATCCCCCTTACACTAGTGACTAAGTACGAGACGTCGCCCGTTCTCTGGGTTGCAAGGCCAAGAATCGTTCCACCGGTTTGGGGGGTCTGCTTGAATAGACGCGATTTCGTTAAGTATGGATTTGGAACAATTGCTCTGGATAGTTTGCCAGGAGGTTCTCAGACCGCGCGATCGCTGATCCCGGGACGGTTCGACGTTGGAAAGAGTGAAGAGGGTCCGGGGATAGGTAGTCCTCTCTATGAATATGATTTGCTGAAGTGGCTCTATGTCGGGTGGGAAAATGATCACCCAAAGTCATGGACATTCATGGGAGGCGGGGTTGCGCCAGGGCTTGGACCGGTAGTCCAGTACACCCTTACGGTTAACGGAAAGTCCTATTTCCCGGATGAATTCGCTTTCGATAGAAAATCGCAGATCAAATGGTATTTACGAGATGAGTATCTCCCATGTCCCACCTCCCGGTGGATGGCGGGGCCGGTTTGCATGGAAATCCAGCATTTTGCCAATCGTATTCTTAACGGCAGCGTTACTGCTGTGTACTCGCGGATACGTGCCACCAACACGCGCGATACCAATCTAGACCTCCGGCTGAACATTAATGCAGGTCCGGAATTTGAAGTCCCTCTTTCAGGAGCGCCCACAGCCCACAGTGATAAATTCATGCGATTCGACTTTTCCCTTCAGGCCGGAGAGTCGATCAACAAAGACTTCGTCGCGCTTGCTGCTGGATCTTCCATTCTGCCCTTTCAATTGCAATCCGCAGGCAGCTTCGACTCCAACTATGATGCCATGTCGAAGTATTGGAACGGTCGAATGGCCCCACTTGCCCAACCGGTCCGTCTGCCAGTCCCTGGCATGGTGGCGATGTACAAAGCGATCCAGATCATGATTTGGGAAAACATGGTCAAAAATGCAAATGACTATGAGATTCATGCCGCTCCGCGCAATCCTTTCAACGCCTCTAACTATGATCGGCCCTTTTCCCATGATGCTCCCAACTACGTCGATGAATTCGTTAGAGAGGGGGATTATGAGATCTCGAAGCGAATATTGGCGAGTGGGTACTTCAAAGCGGCAGACAAACCTTTCTGGAATGGTAAGCAGGCCAAAGACCCCATCTACGAAGACACACTCGGTAAATATATTCTTCCTTATGCTGAGTACTTACGAGGTACAGGCGATCTTGCGTACTTTACAGCGCCGGTCCGCCAGAACCTCAAGAAAGCGGCCCGCATTATCCATTCACAGAGAATCTTCGATGATCTAGAGCATTATGGGTTGATGAAAAAATCGCAGGATTTTGAAAATTGGGCGGATGATGGCGACTATCTCCTATGTGACAACTGGTCTGCGTTGCATGGGCTTCAATCCTACAGATATATATGTGAGCGCCTAGAGGAAAAAGAAGAGTTAGATTGGGTCACCGCTGAAATTAAGGACCTGAATGATTGTCTAAACAAAGCCCTTGAACTTACATGCACGCGCCGGGGGACCGAGTACTACGTCGGGGCGTTCGATGACGTGACACTGGATCGTTACGGGAATTCTGTTTATTCCTGGGTTCCATACTCTGGGGCACTCAGCACATTTCCCTGGGGAGCCTATCTAAAGGGATTTGATCTCGGAGGCATCTGGAAAGAGCGGTTTGACGCTTCTATTCAGTATGCCCTGGAGCAAAGGGACCTGAAACAAATTCCCGAGGGAAGCTGGGGTACCTGGTGGGGGCACGTCACCTATGGAACGGCCTACAACTGTAGTGCTGGACTCCAGTGCTTATATTCCGAAACGTATCGCACGGAAGTAGTCAAGAACCTTGAGTTTCAGCTTGCAAACCAATGTGCACCCTATAACTGGTCGGAGGCTTTTGAATACAAGGGAAGAGGACAGTGGGTCGGGATGTATCTTCCTCCGGAGAGTTACGGAAACCTTGATAGTTGGGGAGCGAGCTTTACAAAGCAGAGCCTGCTTCAGGTGTGCGCTTCGGTAAAAAATGACGGGACGGTGATCATAGGCAGAGGCATACCCGACTACTGGTTGTCCCCTGGCAGTGTTGTGGAGTGGGTTAACGTAAATGTCAACGATGGCCGCAAGATCAACTTCCAGATTACGGCGAATCCATTGGAGATTGAGTTAAAGATATCGGGTGACGTCCGCAACGGGGAGGTCCATTTTAATCTTCCCATTTTCAAGAACAATATTGCGGCTTCAAATGCGGGCACCATCGATTACGCAAAAGGAGTTATCGAGTTGTCGCCAACGACAAATTCCGTTGTGGTTAAACTTGTACATCCACCCGAAACCAAGCGAACCGATAATGAACGCGTGCGTGGCCCGGAAGGAAAAATTGAAACACTTTATCCGCGACCGATTTAGGTGTCGCACAATCAGATCGCGGTCGCTCTGTACCCGATATGGATGGCTCTCCTAACTTCGGGCAGCCTAGTTTAAGCGCCAGATCGGAAAGATTCCGGCCCCACATGGGCCAGACATAATCGGTGTAATCTTCGTAATATTGGGATAGAGGGGAAACATGCCACTGCGTACACGCCTGGTCTGGACGGCTATGTCCATCGCGATTGCTAGCGTAGTGTTACCGCAAACGACGATTTCCGCGCAGGCCCACAAACAAAATCCGCGAGCGTGGATGCAGGATGTCCGCATCGGTGCATATGGGCTTAGGCCGGACAATCCGGCGGAAATCGTCAGCAAGGCGCAGGCCAGCGGCGTTTACGGAATTGAAGTAGATAACGACATCCCAGGGCGATATGAGAGCTTTGTAGATCCAACGGTTAAGCTCCAGGCCATTCGCCACGTCGCCAAGCTCGCGCACCAGCACGGCAATCATGCGTTTGTCTATATCGCCGGGCTGGAGTGCATCACAGCGAATGCCGCATCCACGCCACACACCATGGCGAAAGACCATCCTGGCTGGCTGCAACGCAAGCGCTCGGGCCAGCCGGCCATGTTCACCGCTGGCACCGCTTTCTGGATCAGAAAGGGCGATGAGGATGTATGGGTCAGCCCTTATGCGCCGGAATGGCGTCGCATCTATATGGAGCGTGTCCGCCAGATCGCAGGCACCGGAATTGACGGTATCTACGTCGACATTCCGTACTGGATGACCCACTTCACGGGATGGGAGAACAGCTGGGCGAGTTTCGATGACTATACAGTGAAGGCCTTTCGTGATCGCACCGGTTTGGATGCGCGGAAAGACTTCAAGCTGGGCGATTTCAGCGATCCGGGATTCCTGAAGTGGGTAGACTTTCGCATTCAGACCATCACGGATTTTCTTGCAGAAATTCGCAAGAATGCGATCTCTGCCAATCCGAATATTGCCGTGATTCCCGAGATTTATCCTGGAATTGAAGAGGCGGCGGTTCGTGTCGGCTCGGATGTCTATCAACTCTATCCGGTTGTCGATGCGGTCGCGCATGAGTATGACTTTGGCAATGCCAAAGATCACACGGCCGCGAGCCGCAGCCAATTCGACTGGTTTATGTACCAGATCGGAATGCAATCTTTCCGCGCCTTCGCCCAGGGTAAACCGACATGGATGCTCAATTATTCCTGGGACGGAAATCCGCATGTGACCCCGGCGGACGCGATGAAGAACCTCGCCATGTCGGAGTTAATGGCAGGCACACATTTCTGGGATGCGCCGGGCCATAGTATGTCAGGGTCCAACGATCTCGCCATGCGCAAGGAGATCTTCCATTGGATCGCAGAGAACCAGGACACTCTTTTCAAACCCAGACAACCAGTCAGCAATGTTGGAGTCTATTTTTCCGACACGACTCGGAATCATTTTCCCGATACGTTTATCAACAGCTATCGCGGCGTCCTGCTTCTCATGCTGCGCGGGCACATCCAATTTCAGATCGTGACGCCAAGAACCCTCGGTTCATTTTCGGGTAGCACGCTTGTGCTGCCCAATGTGCGAGCGCTGGATAGTTCGGAAATCGCAAAACTGCATGCTTTCTCCTCCAAAGGAGGCCGGCTTGTTCTTACCGGAGAAAGCGATAGCGCTCTAGCGAAATTCCCGAATGTGGTTCGATTCCCCAACGCGCCGGGAGCACAATACCTGGCGCTGGCAAACAAGGATTTTGAAACTGCTTCTCCGAATACGCAATCGGCTTTCCTGAAGAGACTCGATAACCCCGCTGGATTCGCCATTCAGGCCTCCCCCGATCTGGTAGCGTATATTGCCCGCGTCGATCACAAGACCCACTGGTTCTTTGCCAATTTCAAAGGACTCAAAACCGGCGCCGCCACCGTACCCATCCCAGAGCGTAATGTCACCATTACCGCGCCATTAAGCGCAGGCACGACGCTTCACTTGCTGCCCTTCCTCGGTAAAACCACCACGCTATCGGGAACTGTCTCCGGCAATCAGGTGAAATTCAGCATTCCAGAAATTGATCGCGGCGCAGTCGCGTGGACGGACCACTAGAACCGTTTTCCTATAGGTGTAGGTCGACGGAATGAAGCTTACGTGTCCGTTTCTTACCTCACAGTAATAGGAAAACCGGTTTAGAACTGGGCCGTTTCTACCCTGGAGTTGGCCTTCAACAGCAGCGCCGCTATGATGGCTATCGCAGCCAGCACGATGAGCGACAGCTTGGTCGCTACGGCGGCCAGCAATCCTCCCATAATCCCAGACAGAGCCTCTGCGCCTACCTGGAGCGCCTGGTTGTTGCCCATCACGCGGCCCTGATCGTGCCGACTCGCGGCGGTGGATAGCAACGTCGCGCACGAGGGCAAACTCAACGCAAGCGCCCCGGAAGTGAGAAACAGTGTGACCCACAACGCGCTCACCTGCCGCGGAAGCACGACCATCAGCATGAAGACTCCGGTGAGAAGCCCGGACCACACTGTTATCTTCTTAACGGCGAAGCGCGCCGACAAAAAACTGGTCAGCCACAGGTTTGCCAGCACAATCGGAATACCCACCCACGCGATGAATTCAGATACCCGCGAAACGCCCATGTGAAATCGATCCACCAGGTACATGGGATAGCACCGGAAAAACCCAAAGATAGCCAGGTAGAAAAGAAAATTCAGCCAGTACAAAGCGCGCAGCCGCCGGTTGGTAAAGACATCCGCCAGGTTGGTAAAGGCTCTCATCACGCTGCCCCCATCGGCGGCCGGCGGATGCGTCTCGTGGAAGAAGATCGCCGTAGCCGCGGTTGTCAGCACCAGCAGAAAGCAAACCGTCCAGAACGGGGTGGCGTAGTCGAACCAGGAAACTAGCGTGGGATCGGCAAGCTTTCCGCCCACCAGCGGGCCAACGATGTAGGCACCGCTGACGCTCATATAGATGTAGCCGAAGAACCTGTTGCGGTCGGCAGGAGCGGCCACATCGGCGATGGCGCTCTGCGCCGCGACGATGTTCGCCTCCGACAGACCCGCTACAAGGGATGCAACCACGAGCAGCGGCAGGCTTCCGATGTTCAGCGAAAGCGCTATCAAAGCGTAGCAAGTCGTTGTTATCGCCAGCGAGATCAGCAAAATAGGCTTGCGGCCGAAGCGGTCCGAGAACCACCCCAGAATCGGAGAGCCGACAAACTGTCCCAGGGGATAAAGGCACAGCAGAATACCGAGGATGATGGTGCGCTTCTGCATGGGATCGCTGGCCGCCAGGAGTGAATTGCCTCCGCGCAGCAGCATAGGCGTAAAAACGGTGATCATCAGGCTGTAGCCGGCAAATCCCACAAAGATGACTACGTAGAGCGGAAGCAGCAACCGAAGCGGATGGCCAGAAGCATCGCGAACGACCATTGCATCTGGAGCGATCTCCGGCAGGGGAGAGGCCGCCGGTTCGATCCCGACCGTGTCCACCAATCCATCGTTGTCCGGCTGTTCACGCGACGCGATCATCCGCGACTCCTTTCGCAATCTCAGGCCGCTCCGTTGCGGGCCTCTTTAAATATCCGGAGAGCGTTGTCGCGATAAAGCTTCTTCAGCACCGGATCGGGAAGATTCAGGCCATACATCGGCCAGATGTAGTCGATGTAGTCCTCATAATAGTAGTGCTCGTCAGCTGTTTCTATCGTTCGGAAGGTGGAGCGAAGTTCGCCAGGTGAGTAGGTGAAATCAGTTCCGTACACGATGCGGTCCTGATATTTCTCCAGGAACTGGCCTGAGAAACGCGGGATGGTCGCAATCTCCGCCATTCGTGCCGCCAGATCTGCATTCAGATTCGGATTGCGATCTAACATCTCGCCGAGCCGGGTCAGATCATAGTCCAGATTGGCAAGATGACAGGCGACGAAGATCGTTTTGCGGTGCTTTTGTGCGGTGCGTTCCAGGCTTTGCAGGAGCGCATCGTGTCCCATCAGGCCCGGCTTATCGTCCAGCCTCCAGTGGAATGCGGTCATGTAGCCGTCATTATGGCTGTCCATCGGTTGATAGGCCCAGATCGGATCGGACATGTGGATGCTTACAGGCATGCCCAGTTCGGCGCATTTTTCGAAGAGAGGATCCATCCGCGGGTCGTCCGGGTGGGGACCGGGACCGGTGAACTCCGGCGGTTTGCGCCAGCTTTGTGGTTCTGTCCCTACGCTCGCATCGAGCCCCGTGCCCTTATCGTGGAGTTCTCCAACCCCTTGCGCTCCCATGCGATGGCATTCTTCAAGCGACTTGACAGCGTTAGGGCCGAAGCCAGGCTCGTTCACACCTCTGAGATCGAAAAGACACCATATATAAAAACGATCGGGGTGGCGAGAATAGATCCTGCTGAGTTCCGCAAACTCCTCCGGCTTCCCGGTGCCGGTGAAGATAACCGCCTTATCTACCCCGGTCGCATCCATAGTTCTGACCATCTCATCCGCACGATCCACAGAGGGAACTCCGTGGTTATGCAGATCGATGGCCGGATATTTGGCTTTGGTTATCTCGGTGATCGGAATCTTGTAGATGGATTTTGGACGCCAATCTTTGAGCAGGAGATGGTCGGGCAAATCGCCCTTGCTGCTGTGCGGTTCTTCCCCGTTCTCCTGTGGATGCGGGCGGGGAAAAGCCAACCCTGATTGCGCGGCGACTGCTGCTGCGGAAAAAATCATCAACTCTCTACGGTTCATGAATGTGAACTCCACTTTCGCAAATATTATGAGTGCTTATCGGATCCGAAGCGGTTGGAATCACACGAGTACAGTTTTAGTAGAGGCGTGGAAGAGGCCGTACGTTCGTCGATCTCGACGAGGTTCATCGGCAGGTTCATTCCGTCGCCAAGAATACACATCCCGCTATCGTGCAATGGTAACTCGGACTTCTACCGGGACGTATTGGGCAGCTTCGTCCTGAATCTTCGATGGAGGAATCGTGAGCTCGTAAGTGTCCGCAGCGCTCGATCTCAGGCTGGCGCCATGAACCGCGACGATTTTCCAGGGTGTCACGAGCCTGAAGGTATTCGCGCGGGTCGGATCGACCTCCGCATCCAGAACATAATTGGTTGCGCTGAGTTTCTGTTGGACCGCCTTGATGTTTGTCGATGGGTCGCCAGGCAAGGGATGCGATTCGGGCAGCACGAGCGAAATTCCGCCGCGATAGCGCACGTTCAGAGTCGCGGTTCCAGATGGAATTTGCATCTCGACCCGCGCATCCGAGTCCTGAGAATGCTCCTCCAACAATGCTCGAACGGATTTGCCATTCAGGTAGGCGCCGTCAATCTGAGCGCCTAAAGGCAGTCCGGCCTCAAAGAGGAGCTTGACGGGAGCGCCGCTGTTCACCATCTCCAGCTTCAAATTGCCTGGCGTGCGGTTGATCGACATCGCGAGTTTTGATTGCGGCAACTGGATATTGCGAACAGTGATGAAATTCCAGTCTGCCGGCAAGTGGGGAGCGAAAATGACTCGGTTCGAGATAGCTTGTACCTGCAATCCCAGCAGTCCTCGAACGGCAGCGTTGAGGAACACCGCCGATGACCAGGTCTGCTCCGGTACCGATTCTGTTTGCTGATGGTAATAGTCGCCGGCCAATACTTCATTCAAGTGGCCGAGCGAATCGAGAGAAAGCCACGGAACCAGTCCGCTCCAGATGGAAAACGCCTCCACCGGCCGATGGTCCGCCCAGAAATCCAAAGCCATAGAGGCGGTCCCAACAGCCCAGACGCTCCCCTTTGCATAGGAGTTTGCCTCGAAGGCTTTCGAGTTCAGCGGAATACTCCGGGTTCCCCAATCGGTTTGATAGTTTGGAGAGGCGAGTTGATCCAGTAATCCGTTCTCCTGTTGCTTGCTGAATACATGCTCCGCGATCACAACATCTCCGCTGCTGCTGCGGTTGAAAATCGGTTTGCCCAGTGGCGTGTAGCCATCGATCCAGAAATGCTCCTGCGCATTCCAATAATGTTGTGCAGCCGATGCGCGCGCCTTCGTACTTGAATGATCAGCTTCTTCTGCGGTGGCAGGATCGTCCATCCATTCGGCCATGCGGGCGAACGAGGCGGCCGCTTTTACCCAGGCTGCCGACAGCGTCAGTTCGTCGGCCATGCGGTCCTGCTCATCTCCACCTTCCTTGTTCGCTGGAATGCGAGGCAGTCCATCGCGAGGATCGATAAGAGATTGGCAGTAGCGATAGGCGGCCTGGATCGAGGGCCATTGCTCCCGCAGAAATTTCCGGTCTCCGCTAACCGATATATAATTCGCCATTGCGTTGAGATACTGGGACGAGATATCGACATGGACGAACATGTAGGGGTATTTACCGGCCCAGTCGAGAAGGCCCGCGCTTTGCGACATTTCATGCCAGACCATGCCGGTTTTTTTGTCCTGATATTTCGCGATGAAACGGAGCTCGTCCCGTGCGCGGGAATATTCCCCGGCGCTCACTAACGCGCGGGTCGCAATCATTCCATCCCCGGCGAAAAACCATGCGTATTGCGGACGCCGGGCGCCGCGCGATGGTCCATATCCCGCGACCAACCCGCATCCCAGACGTGGATTGCAGACCCAGGCCTGATCGAGCGCGATGGTCGACCACGCCAGCCCCTGGTTTATCGTCGGATCCGGAGTTTGAATCTGCAACGCGCTCGCCAGCAGCCCGGCATAGTGATCTGCGGCTGCCTGTTCCAGCGCGCGACTGGATGCCGATAGTTCCTGAATGATCGATGCAGGATTGCTGTGGACATTCTCCATCGACGCAATCACCACGGTAGCCACCTGGGGCGAAGATCCACCTGCCCGAACAGTAAAAGCCAGACTGCCGTGGGAAGAATTTTCAGTGCTATTGAATATCTCATCGTGAGCGACGATGTCTTTCGATCCGATCACGGCGGCAAAGCGGTTTGTCGGCTCGGAGAGGACGTAACTGCTGGCGGCGGCGTTCCAGGCTGTGTCCTGGCCTCCAATGGCCGCTGGCCACATTAAGTTCAGCACGGGAACAAAGTGGACGATAATGTCCAGTGGCGTTTTGCTCTCGACGGTATAGGTGATGACTACCCCGGGCTTGTCGAGAGGGACAAAGAGCTTTTCACGGACAATAAAATTCGAACCGATGTAGGTCCGGACGATCGCTTCCGGCCGATAGGTGATGCGCCGCAGAATCGCCTGACCGGCAATCTCCGAAGTTGTTCCCTGGACGCGAAATCCCAGCCGGTAGTTTTGAATCAGTTGAAGAGGATAAGCCCAGACTTCCAATCCGTTTTCTGAATATCCATCAATCAGGGCGCGCCTGCCATGGACAGCCAGAAAGCGTCGTGGATAAACCGCATCGGTATTCAGCGCGAGCGATTCCAGGCGGGTGTCCGGCTTTGGAATCGCTATTTGCCCCCATGTGAAGGTCGGAGAAACGCATGCCACGGCGACAATACAGCTCAGCACTAAGGCGGCATTCCGGATTCTCTGTCTTCTATGCCGCAGATCAGTCGGTAAGGCCATGAGATATGCTCTTCGGCACGAATTTTACTTGAGAGACTGAGTGGCATTGCCGGTTCCGGCGGTCTCAGGAGCTACATCCTGCAATTGAGCGGTGGCCCGGGTCACCTGCTTCTGGTACGCAGAAAGTCGTGTGTTGATGGAATTCTGCCAGTCGCTGCCCAGTGACTTTGCGATTTTTCCCTTGTCCTCTGGACTGATTGCGTTCTGCATCTTCTGCACATCTGCGATGGCCTGGGGCAGGATTGCATGGAAGTGCGTCAGTTCCTGCGAGACTGTTTCCGGGTGGTAATTGAGCCGGTCCCCGGTCTGCATTGCGTCGATCAGAGAATCCGGCGACCAACCCAGCGGAAACGTCTGGTTCAGGGTGTCGTAGGCTTCCCGCAAGCGCGTCATTGCACCTGCAAACCCATCCAGTTCGCCTCTCCTGTCAATCATCTGCATCGAACGATGAATTTTAATTTCAACCGGCTCGGTTACCGGATGGCTGGGTACGGTGATGATTGTCGTCAGTGTATTTCCGTCATAACGCCAACCGGTCGCATCTTTTTTTGAGGCGTAGGCGAGCGGTTTTCCATTGGCCGTCACAGAGTCGGGCGGCCAGTCTCCGGGCAAACGTATTTCGTAACCGCGGGCCCGCAGCATCCCCGGATAGCTGCCGCGCGCGGCATCAATGTGAATCGTAAGATCGCCACCAGTTTCTTTTGCATGGATCGTGGTCCACTCCGCCTGATTCTGCCGGTAGGCGCGGGTATTTCTCGCGTCCTGATACATCGTGTACTCGGAGGATGATCCGGGGCTTTGCGGGAATATCGTCAGGATCAGCGGATTGACAGGCTTTTCTTCCGTGTGCAGCATTGGAGGCGCCATGGGGATGATCGCCCCTTCCGGCACATAGACGGGAATCTGGCTGATGGAGAATCTCCGGTCGACTGTAATTGGACCGGTGAAATGCCTCCCGGTTTCCCATTCGATCCACTTCCCCTTCGGCAGCCAGACAGTTTCGCTTGCCAGTTGCGACGTTTCATCGACAGGAGTCACAACCGGGTCCATCAGCATCTCTTCGCCGAAGCTGTACTCACCTTTCGACGTATAAGCCTGAGCGGCGTTCGGCCAGTTGTAATAGAGCGGTCGCAAAAACGCGACGCCGGTATCGTAGGTACGACGCGCTTCTGTGTAAAGATACGGGATCAACGCGTAGCGCAGGTGGAAGGCGTCCCGCATGAAGTTTGAGTATGGTTCCGGATAGGCCCAGATACGCCGTTCCGCATCTGGATTCTTCGTTGTGTGAGTGCGCAGGATCGGAGAAAACGTCCCGAACTGTATCCAGCGCAGAAATAGTTCCGGGCTGACTGCTCCGGGGATATGGCCGCCGATGTCATGGCTCCAGTAGGCATAGCCTACGTTGGCCGCCGTGGCGGTAAACCAAGGCTGAAAAGCGAGCGATGGCCAGACCGAGATAGTGTCGCCCGAGAAGCCGATCTCATAGCGATGGTTCCCCAGTCCTCCCCAGCGATGGAAGAGCAACGGCCGTTTCCCCTCGCGCGCCTGGTCGGTGAAGTGGACATAGTTCAGCCACCAGGTTGGGTTGATTCCTGTCATTGCGGTGTTCGGTTCCTGCTGCCAATCGAGCCACCAGAAATCCACACCTTCTTTTTCAAGTGGGTGCAGCATGATATCCATCAAATTCGTGGCGTACTTCTTGCTGGTAATGTCGAAGGGAACATATTTCCTGGTGGCCGGATCGATCCCCATGGCGCGCGCCATCTCCGGATATCGCTTTTCCCAGGGCTGGACGCCCGATGCGGGATGAAGATTCAGCGTGACATGCAGGTCCTGCTGATGGATGTGATGAAGAAACGCAGTCGGGTCGGGAAACAGCAGATGATTCCAGCTATCGCCGGTCCATCCCTTGACATGGCCGGATGCATCCATGGTGTCGTTCCACCACTTCAGATGAAAGTTTGGGTGCCAGTCCATATCGATGACAAGCACATCCAGCGGCACATCGTTCTCATGGAAACCTGTGACCAGGTTGTCGAGTTCCTGATCGCTATAAGCCCAGTACCGCGACCACCACGTGCCGAAGGCAAAGTAAGGCGGGATCGGAATGCGTCCGGCTACCTCGACGAAAGCTCCGAGAGCTTTTTTATAGTGATGGCCGAATCCAAAAAAATACCAGTCCTGGCGATCGCCCGGCGGACGTTCGATAACCCATGGCCATGGGCTATTTTCTCCCTGAGCGAAGGTGAAATTTGCTGAGTCAAACAAGGGCCGCCTGGAGTCGTCGACTACCACCCACCCATCGCGAGAAATTAACCCCGGCCCCATGGGGCTTTGCAGATGACTGCCGCGCGCTCCGTCGAGCGTGCGCGCTGTGCCTTGCAGGTTGCCGGTATCGGGCAGGCCGGGATGCCATTCGGCTTGCTTCCCGTCCATTTCAAAACTGATCTCAAGATCGTCCGGGGTAAACTTCCCACTGCTCCCCGGCCGCAGCGTATACCGCAGATGGAGCTTACCGGTATCCAAAGTCAGCACCTGACCACTATTGGAGCGCACCACTTTATGAGTAAATGCCGGGACGGGTGTGTTGCGGTTCAGAAACACAAGGGATGCATGATCTTCAAATTTTCCGTTCGCCGCCCACTCCATTCGAATCAACCGCGGCGTCAGCACGGTGAAACGCGCATGTCCAAGAATCACCACGGCCTTTGGATTTGCAACGGGATTGTCCAGGCCGGCCGGATGCAGCTCGTGGGTGGCATGGTAATAGCTTTGGTCCTTCGAGGCTGCCGCGGTCTGCGCGATGCAGAGTTCCGCGCCTGCGAAGAGAAGCACCGCAGCGAGGGCGAGGCTTCGCAGGCGAAACACCGGAGGTTTATGCGCGAATATGCCGCAGCTCGAAGCGTGAAACCGAGGCGGGCGGACACCGACCAGATGCATGGCAAACGATGATTTGCGGCTTCTCGATGTCATGGGCTTACCGATCCTGGGGATCGAACCGACGGTTGTGAAATATCCGAGCGTAGCTGCCTATCCATCGCGAATCGGCGTGAAAGTCTTTTGGATTCTCCAAAGCATTACTGCGGGCAGGAGCGGCAGACCGTTTGGGCCTGCCGCTCTTGTGTATTGGCGCTTACGTTAGAACTGGAATTTCCCTGCGAACTGCAGACGCCGCATCGATGTTCCGTCCTGGGTCGATATCGTGCTCGAAATCAGACCGGAACTGGGGCCGCAATCCACGCAATTGCTGGGGCCGCCAAGATTCGGGTGATTGAACACATTGAATGCCTGCGCGGTCAACTGAAAAGTGAGGCGATTCGTCAGTTGGAAGCTCTTGGCCACGGAGGCATCCACGTTGATCAGCCCTGGTCCGAACAGGCTGTCGCGCTGGATGTCGCCGAAGGTCCCCACCTGTGGACGCCTGTAAGGCCCTTCAACCTGACCGTTAGTCGCCAAGGGGGCGACCGGCGTGAAGTAACGCACAGAACCGGTTTGAGCATCGAAGGGTCCGGCGCCCAGGCCATAGTTCTGTCCCGGAGCTGCCTGGCTTGGGCGGCATAAGGAGCCTCCCACGCCGTCGATGTCTTCATCCGCCGGACACTCGTTATACGTCGGAGTAAACGGGAGACCTTTCTGCCAGCTCAGATTTCCGTTGATGGCAAAGCCGCCGATGGCTTGATTCACCCACCCCGGCGCGTTGCCGCCAAATGCCTGGTTGTGGCCGAACGGCAGGTCCCATGTGCCGAACAGAATAAAAGCCTGCGGGCGATTGTAGTAACTGTTGCCGTAGTCCGCGCGCGGGTCGTTGAAGTAATAGTCCGATTCATGGGCACGTGCCTTGGACCAGGTGTAGTTTGCCTGGGCCTGAACGCCGTGGGAGAAACTCTTATTGAGCACCACCTGCAGTGCCTGGTAACTGGTGGTCGCCAGGTTGGCGTTATAGCGCAGATCCTGCGACCATCCAAATGGGTGACCGTAACCTAGGCCCAAATACGTCTGGGCAGCGCCATCGAAGTAGGGGCGGCGATCATTCGTGGTATACGGCAATCCCGTCGCCGGATTGATATCCGCTGGGTTGCACCCTGCGACCACAGTGCCGCAGGTATTGAATCCGCGAATGGTGGGCTGGTTCGGACTCGCCTGGTTGGACGAATCGAACATGTTGTGAATGCCGTGACTGCCCACATAGCCAATCTGCAGGGACGTTGTTGGCGTGATCTGCTGCTGCAGCATCAGATTCCACGCATCCAGCGTTGGCAGGCGGATTGTAAGCGGACGGGTGGGCACTCCCACGCCATCGGGCAGCGGATAATTGCCGTCGGTGGGAATGGGCGCGAAAGTATACGGCGGAGGCCCTGCCTGCATTTTGAAAAGGTCCGACGCGTTGGTTGGCGGATTCAGATTCTGCGAAACCTGCGTCGGATAGGAAAACGTGAGTACCTCACCGAAATTGTCGCCGGACCATCCCAGGCCGTAGGCGCGTCCGTATCCTGCGCGAATGACTGTGTTCTGAACCGGCTGCCAGGCAACGCCGATACGAGGCGCAAATTCTTTCCAGTTTTTATTCACGTTCAGGTTGGTTCCATACGGGCCGTATCCCGCGATGCGGATGTTGCCCGTATTGAGGTCGAGCAATCCTCCCTGACCTTTTCCATTCACCGATTCCGGAAAGATCATGTCGTAGCGCAGACCGTAATTGACGGTGACGGTGTTGGTGGCTCGCCATTGATCCTGCACATAGAGGAAGCCGCGCTTCTGGCGTTCCTGCGCATTCGTGTTCTGCGTCTGCGTACGTTGAAACGATGTGACGTCGCCCAGCACGAAGGTTCCAAACCCAAGTCCGCTACTGGTCACGCCGGGCGGTGCTACCGCAGGACCCGCGGTTCGGGTGGACGCAAAATGGAAGTTGCCGGAGCGCACATTGTTGTTGTCGAGACCGACCAGATGGTTCATGGCATAACGCAGGTCCACTCCGAACTTGATGGAGTGATTGCCCGCCTGATGGGTCCAGTTATTCACCGCCTGGAACTGGTTCTCGGTCTGCAAAAACTGGTTGGCGGTGGTGCCGTACGTGATTGTGCTGCTGCCATTGGTGCCGTTGCTGGGGACATCGATATTGAATTGCGGCAATCCGCCGTTCAAAGCCAGATCGCCAACATTGGCGTTCGGAATGCCGAGTTGATTGCCCAGCGGCTTGTTGTAGTCCGGGCCTTGCAGGTTGATATAAATGCGGAACCATCCAAAACGAAAGTCCGTCAGCCACTTGGGAGATACAACGAAGTCGCCGCCCGCCGCTACGCTCTGGTCGAGCGCAGTGTCGGTGCCGGCAAACCCACCGGCACCGAACCCGCCGCCGCCCGCCGCGCCGAAATAGGGCGCGCCGGAGAGCGATGAAGTGAATCGGGTGTACCTGCCGAAGGAATGGAACTTCTCAGTGGTCTGCGCATCACCGCGGACATCGTACTGGTTGGTATTGAAAATGCCGGAGCCTGACGCGATGTAATTGTTGACGATGTTTGGGCCGTGGTTCGGCAGCGGCATGTCCTTCATTAAATTGATGGCGGGAGCCGACAAACGGCCGACAGGAATAATGTTGTTCGGAAACGGAGTGCGGCCGGCGGTGGAGGTTTCATCCGTTGCCGGATCGTAGATCTGAAACTGGGGCGCTCCCTGCAGCGCGGGGTTCAGATAGTCGCTCAGGTTGCAATCCCCGCCCGAGGTACAGGTGGTGTGCGCCAAGGCTGTCGGCACCGTTGTAACCAGGGATGTGCCGGTCTTCTGTCGGACGCCTTGATAGTCCCCGAAGAAAAATATCTTGTCTTTCTTCACAGGGCCGCCGATCGAGCCGCCAAACATGTTCTGCAGATTCGGGGGTATGTATCGTCCTGTGAGCGCATCGCGCTGAGACTCGGAAAACGGATCGCGAGCCTGCTGGGCATCCGACCGGCGAAACTCGAAGGCAGAACCGTGGAAGTCATTGGTGCCGGACTTGGTTTGGGCGGTCACCATTCCGGCCACGGAGCCTCCGAGCTCGGCATCGTAATTCTGTGACGTGACCTTCATTTCGGAGACGGCATCCAGATTTGGGTTGATGACGGCCACGCCGATGATTGGATCCTGGTTATCGGTTCCGTCCAGTTCATATCCGGTTGCAAACGGCAGCTGACCGTTGATCTCAATCTGCTCGCTTTGCTGCGGATTCTGCGACTGGCCTACGTTCCAGCCAATGTAGCTGGTCCCCGGAGTCAGCAACTCGAATTCCGTAAAATTGCGGTTGAAGTTGGGGAGATTCTCGAGAGCGCGTGCGTTGAGGATGGTGCTGACGTCGGCGCGGGCAGTTTCCAGCAAGGGAGCAGCAGTGGTCACCTGGACCGTGTTGGCCACGGCGCCGACGGCCAATTGCACGTCCACTTTCGGCTGGGTGTCGGCATACACTTGCACGCTTTGCACAGTGCTTTGGTTGAAACCCGGCGCCGTAACCACTACCCGGTATACGTCCGGGATCAGATGCTGCACCTGATATTCACCGCTGCCGTTGGCCACGCTGGTGACCGTGGTGTTTTTCGAAATATCTGTGACGGAGATATTGGCATTGGGAATCACAGCCCCGGTGGTATCGGTGACAGTTCCAAAAATGGACCCGTAAACCGCTTGAGCGGAGCTCCTGGGGGCGTACAGAACCGCCACCGCGAGAGCGAGCGTGAAGATCAGAAACGTTGTCAGGCGACTGTGGGGCTGGGTGAAACCGTACGATGGATGGTCCTGGGGTGTATGCGCGTACTTCATGGAATGCCTCCAAACAGTGGGAAGAGAACGTCTGGCGGCAGAGCTGGATTTAAAGGAGCCGATGCACCCTTAATCCATGCTTTCTGAAAACTTGCTGCCACCAAAATGTGTTAAACCGTTTATTCTGTAGGCGCTGCAGAAGATGCGTCTACTTTCATGGCTCAAACGGACGAATTAGTCCGCCGTAGACATCGTACGTACATCTCAGTACATTGGGTACGTTGTTCACGGTGATTTCACCCGTGAAAAACGGCCGAAAGCGGTATTTTAGCCATGTCAAAGCCTTTGCCCAGCCCCGAGATTCCGGGCACCGTAGCTGGCGATGCCCGCTGGCAGTTGGTACAGCGGGTTGCCTCCAGTCAACATTTCAAAACGTCGGGAAGGTTGCACGATTTCCTGCTCTACGTCGCCGGGTGCGCGATTCGCGGAGTGCCGGAGGAAGCCACCGAACAGCAAATCGGTATCCACGTGTTTCACCGTTCGCCGGGTTACAACTCCAGCGAAGACAGTATTGTTCGTACCCATGCCCGACTTCTGCGGCAGAAATTGGGTGAATATTATTCCGGCGAAGGATCTGGGGAATCTGTCATCATTGAAATCCCCAAGGGACATTACGTTCCGGTTTTCCGATCTGCAGTCCCTGGTTCTCGATCGAAGGACTCGTACATAACGCAGACCGTACGGACGGGCTCGTCACTCCTGCAGGCCGCGCCGGGGCGGGACAATCCAGATAGCGCGGTGGCCGCCGCTCGCTGGAACGGCAGAAACAATCTGGTGTGGATCCTTGGTGCCTGTGTCCTGCTGGCACTCGCGAGCGGTTTTTTTTACCGGGTTCATACAAGGTCCCAGGTGCGATCGGGTGTGGAGGCTCTATGGCATCCGTTCTTTGCGGACGATCCTCCTCTGGTTATTTACAGCAATGCCATGTTTGTAGGGGATTCGAAAACGGGGCTGCGTTATGCAACATCGGCAAACCCGCAAATACCTCCCGACTCGTACATCGATACCTACACGGGAATCGGGGAGGTTGCCTCCATCTATCAGTTGACGCGACTGTTCGACGCTCACCACGCGAGATTCATTCTGAAGCGCAGCTTACTGGTGACCTGGGATGAAGCCCGGCTCAAGAACCTGGTGTTTATCGGCTCGACAGCGGAAAATCCGTCTTTGAGGGTGCTGCCCGCGACCACGGACTTCACCATGATGACGGGGCCGGATTTCGCGGGAATCGTAAACCACCACCCCAAACCCGGAGAGCCTGCCACCTATACCCGTCCCGAACATCCGCTGAACAAGGACTACGCCATTCTTGCTTTGCTGCCCGGCGTGCAACCAGGCAAATGGATCCTTGTGCTGAGCGGACTTACGACATACGGCACCCAGGCAGCAACGGAATACATGTCTCATCCGGACACAGTTGCAGCTCTTCTGCATGCAGGTATTCTTCAGAATGGGGTGGTGCATCCGTTTGAAGCTGTGCTGGAGACCACGGTTGCCGGCGGTGTTCCCATGGAAACCAGGCTGGTGACTGCCCGAATCCATTGATGCCGCCCGGACTTATTTCACCGGTTCCAGCTTCAATTGGCTGGCTGCGTGAATCTGCGATGCAATGTCGATCTCGCGCCTGGCGTCTTCCTCTTTGCCCAGCCGACGATAGGCCTGGCTCAACAGCGTGTGGGTAATGTAATTGCCGGGATCCATTTTCTCCGCGTGACGCAGGTACATGGCGGCAGTGGGCGCATCGCCGGTCCGCAACAGAACTTTTCCCATCAGGATGAAAGGCCCGGTGCTGGATGTATCCAAAGCGATGGCCTTGCTGAGTGCCTGCTGCGCCTGCTGGTATTTGCCGATCCGCGTATAGGCATCTCCGAGACGATCGTACGTTGCGGGATAGGTGGGATTGAGCGCGCGTTCCTGCTCGAATTCCTGCAGCGCTCCAGTGACATTGGATTTGTATAGATAGACTTCGCCGATCATGAAATGCGCCAGCGGAAGTTTGGGCGTGATTTTCAGCGCCTGCTCCGCGGCCTTTGCCGCCAGCTCCGGCAGATTGGCCTGCATCAACATGTTCCCCAGGAATAAATATGCGGCCCCGGAATCCGGTGCGACCTGGAATTGCGCGGCAAATGTTTTGCGCGCGTTGTCATACTGCTGCGAGTTCAGATAGCAAAGCCCGAGTACATAACTCGCGTCCGCATTGGCGTTCGGCATCCATTGGCGAACCCGCTCCAGATAGGGAATCGCCGCTGCCGGTTGACCTAAGCGATAGAGCGTCAGCCCGTGCATCTGGACCGATTCCATATCCGTCGGGTCATCTTTCTCAGCCTGCGTGAAGGCCTGTGCAGCTTGCAACAATTTACCGGTTCGGTAGTAGGCTAAGCCCAGTTCGTGGGCCGCGCCTTTCAGCGGAGGATGCGCCGAAGCCAGAGGCTGGAGAATCGCGATCGCTTCGGCAGCATGGCCGCGGTCCAGATCCTGCTGCGCGGCAATCAGCGGATTCTGCGCACTCGCGGAAACTGTTGCAGATGGTGTCGGAGCGGAAGCCGCCGCAGTTTGCCCAGCCGCAAAACAACTCCAACCAATCAAGCCGGGGACAAGCAGTAAAGACAAAATACAGCGGCTGCGCATGATTCCCTAGGATACCCCGCTGGCCAGCGGACCGCCGACGCAGTGTTACGATTCTTGCATGTCAGGGTGCCGTAAACTCTGCTCTGTGATTTTATCGATTTGCGCCGTGCTGCTTTGCACCTGTTCTCTTTCCATGACGGCAATCTTTGCGCAGGTCAGTTCCGCCAAATCATCGCTCCCGATCGCGGTACATGCCACGATTCACCCTTATCCCGCAACCAGCTCCCATCCAGGTCCGGCATGGTTTGTGGATGTCGCCGCGCAAGCCGGCCTGAATATGCAGAATGTGAATGGCGGAGTCACCACTAAGAAGTACATCATCGAAACCACGGGGAGCGGTGCCGCGGTCCTCGATTACGATCGCGACGGCTGGCCGGACATATTTGTGGTGAATGGTACAGTTCTCGGCGCCGCGGAAACACAGACCCAACGCCGCGCCCACGAGCCATCTCTACCACAACAATCACGACGGCACTTTTACCGACGTGACCAAAGCCGCCGGCCTGATCGCGACAGGATGGGGCCAGGGAGTGTGCGTCGGAGATTACGACAACGACGGTTACGACGATCTCTATGTCACCTATTACGGGAAGAACCGCCTTTATCATAACGAGCGCAATGGCAGGTTCAAGGAAGTTGCGGAGCAGGCCGGCGTCGCCGGAAACGGCAAAGACTGGGGCACCGGCTGCGCCTTCGTGGATTATGATCGCGACGGCAAACTGGACCTGATAGTCGCAAACTATGTGAACTTCGATCTGGCGACCATTCCGAAACCCGGTGAAGGAGTCATGTGCATCTGGAAAGGCACGCCGGTCATGTGCGGGCCGCGAGGACTCCCCTCGACGCCGAACATTCTCTATCACAACCTGGGCAATGGAAAATTCCAGGATGTCAGCAAGCAGTCAGGCATCGAGAAAACCTACGGACATTATTCCTTGAGTGTTTCCACGCTTGACTACAACAACGACGGCTGGCCGGATATTTATGTTGCCTGCGACAGCACGCCCAGCATTCTGTACCGCAACAATAAGGATGGCACCTTTACCGACGTCGGCCCCGAGGCCAGCGTTGCCTTCGATGAAGATGGCCGCGAGCAGGCTGGAATGGGAACGACGGTTGCCGATTACAACGGGGACGGTCTGCTGGACATTTTCAAGACCAATTTTTCCGACGACACTGCTTCGCTCTATCGCAACAACGGCGATGGCACGTTTACTCCGGCCATCTTCGAGGCTGGCCTACGGTTGAACACCCAGTATCTCGGTTGGGGAACGATGTTCATGGACGTCGATAACGATGGCTGGCCCGACATTCTCGCTGTCAATGGACATGTCTACCCGGAAGTCGATACCGCGCATCTCGGCTCGACGTATAAAGAGCCTCGGCTCTTTTATTGGAACAAGGGCGACGGCACATTTAAGGACCTGAGCACGCAATGCGGTCCAGGATGCACGCAGCCCGAGTCCAGCCGTGGCATGGCGATCGCGGATTTCTGGAATGATGGCCGGCTCTCCGCAGTGGTCAACAACATGAGCGGCCATCCCATGTTGCTGGTCAATCTTGCGCCCAACAAAAATCATTGGATCGATATTGCCACTCAAGGCACGAAATCAAATCGGGACGCGATCGGCGCTCGCGTAACCGCGTTTGCGGGACATAGAAAATTTGTGCAGGAAGTCCGCAGCGGCTCCAGCTACATATCGAGCAGCGACCTGCGGATACATTTCGGTCTGGGCGCGGACACGACGATAGAGCGCATCGAAGTATTCTGGCCAAGCGGTCTGAAAGAAATCTTTCCGGGACAAAAGGCCGACCGGCTTATCAAGCTGGTAGAAGGGACCGGGAAACCGGAAATTTAATTACATGTGCGGCTGGCTTTATGGAGAAGGAGTAGCTCCTCCAAGCCAATATCTTCCATCAACCTTGCTCTAGGTGCCGGCCTCAGGGGGTTCCACGGGGTTTTCGGAAATGGCTCCCGAAGTTTTCGGCACTCTGGCCGTCAGTGCCGCGGCCGCTTCTTTCGCGATCGATCGAATATGCAGATCTCTCTGCGGGAAGGCAATCTCCACGCCAGCCTGCTTACAGGCCGTCCAGATGGAAAAATACAGATCGCTCTTCAGCCGCTCGGGAGTCTGGACCTGCCGCTCGGTCCAGATACGCAATTCAAAATTCAGCCTGCTGTACCCGTACCCCAAAAAAATGGCATTGGGAGCTGGGTCCTGTAACGCATCCGGATGCTGCTCCGCTTCCCGCACCAGCATCTCCCGGATCATCTCGGGATCGCTGCCATGAGCCACGCCCACCGGCATTCTGATCCGTACCCGCCGATCGTTGGCCGTCCAGTTCCTGACCTCTTTTTCGATAAACTCGGAGTTGGGAACGATGATGATGATGTTATCGTTCGTCCGCACCCACGTGCTGCGCCCCTTGATCGCGATCACGTCTCCCCGGAGATTTCCCACCTCAATCCGGTCGCCGACACGAACCGGTTGCTCCACCAGCAAAATCAAGCCGGCCACGAAGTTCGTCAGAATCGGCTGCAGGCCAAGCCCAACACCCAGGCCGAGTGCTCCTCCCACCACCACCAGGCTGCTCAGGTTCAGCCCCAGCAACTGCAGGCCGATCAGCACCCCTACTATGAAAAGTGAATAGGAGAGGATGCGGGACATCGCATACTGCTGTGCTGATGCAAGTGAGGTATGAATCAAGACGCGCCGCTCCAAGACCCCCATCGCGAAGCGCGAAATCAACGCCAGCGCAACAATAAAAATCGCAATCTGGATCAGGAACAGCGAAGTGACCGGCGTATGTCCCAATGAGAAAAGCGGTGCATGCAGGCCGCTCCGCAGCTTCGTGCCCGCGACTCCCAGATGCGGAGCCATGAACTCGCCCGACACATCGATTCCAATCAGAAAGAGAAGGGCGGCCGCGAGCACCAGCCATTTCAGCCATCGTTTGAAGCTGCGCGTCGATGTACTTGTTTTCATCGCCTACTCGATGACCACCAGGACCTGGCCCGCCTGCACGGTTGCGCCTACCGCTACGGCGATGCGCGTCACCTTGCCCGCTCTGGGCGCTTTCAATTCATTCTGCATCTTCATCGCTTCCACCACGATGAGTCCCTGCTGCGCTTCCACGCGGTCCTCCCGCTCGACCAGAATGCGCACGATCCGTCCCGGCATCGAGGCGACAATGGAGCGCGCACCGGTATCGTTCGCACCCACATTGCCGCGCGAACCGAGGGAGCGTGGATCGTCCACTCGATACGGGATCCTGCGCTCGCCCAGCACGATGGCCTTTCCGCCGGGACGCGAATCGAGCAGAATGCGATAGGATTTGCCGTTGATCAGCAGCGACAGTATATCCGGCTGCAGCAGCTGCGCGTCGGCCGCGCAAGGCTGGCCATCCAGCTGGAATCGGCTGCCGTTGCCCTCCGTGCCTGGCTCAATCGAGAGCCGGTGTTTCCGGCCGTCCAGCACGATGTCGTAGTTCATGAGCGCAGTGCCTCGCGCCGAGCCGCTGTTCTCCACCCATTGCTGGGTGCGGAGCTGGATTGGCCACCATTGCATGCCGGAGCGTTCCATTGCTCAAAGAATGCCGCCGCGATTGCGGCAGCCTGCTCCGCGGCCGGGCACAAACTGGGCGTTTCTGGGGCGGCTTCCTGTGAACTCTCGGCCAGCAGGCGCTCAAGATATCCGGTGTCGATTGTCGCGTTACGGAAACCTTCGTCGCGCAGAATGCGGCGGAATAAGCTTACGTTGGTGGCGATGCCGCCGACGTGGTACTCGTCGAGGGCGCGCAACATACGTTCGATCGCCATGGCGCGCGTGGGCGCATATGCAATCAGCTTGGAAAGAATTGGATCGTAGTCCAGCGGCACGTTCCATCCCTCGTAAATTCCGCAGTCCTCGCGGATGCCGGGCCCGGATGCGTGCAGCAGCCGCGTGATCTTTCCCGGCGATGGAAAAAAATTGTTGTCCGGATCTTCGGCATAGATGCGGCACTCGATGGCATGGCCGCGCAGATGAACATCCTGCTGCGTGAAAGGCAGCGGCGTTCCTTCAGCAATCTGGATTTGCAGATGCACCAGATCGAGACCCGTCACCAGCTCTGTGACTGGATGTTCTACCTGCAGGCGGGTATTCATTTCCAGGAAGTAGAAGTTGCGCTCGGCATCGACCAGAAACTCCACCGTGCCCGCGTTGGTATAGTTGGCAGCCTGGACGAGCCGCACGGCTGTTTCTCCCATTCGCGCCCGCAGGTCTTCATCCACGATGGCGGAGGGAGCCTCCTCGATCACTTTCTGGTGACGCCGCTGAACGCTGCATTCCCTTTCGCCCAGATACACGCAATGGCCGTGATGATCGGCAAGAATTTGAATCTCGATGTGGCGGGGATTCTCGATGAGTTTTTCGATGTACACATCGCCCGAACCAAAGGCGCGCTCGGCTTCGCTGCGGGCGTTTTCCAGAGCGTCGGGAAGCTCCGCCTCCGAGCGTACGGCACGCATCCCTTTTCCTCCGCCTCCGGCAGCCGCTTTCAGCATGATGGGGTAGCCGATGTGGCTTGCGACTTGCTTCGCCTCGGCGACCGATTCCAGCGCCCGCACCGAGCCCGGCACGCGCGGAAGCGACGCCGCATCCGCTGCCTGCCGCGCGCGCGTTTTCGATCCCAGCATTCGCATCGCGCTCGCCGACGGACCGATGAAGCGAATACCGGCAGCTTCGCATGCGGCGGCGAAGTCGGCATTCTCCGATAAAAAGCCGTAGCCGGGATGAATGGCATCCGCTCCGCATTGGCGGGCAATGTCGAGAATGCGATCGCCGCGCAGATACGACTCTGTCGCTGGCGCCGGCCCCAGCCTGTAGGCTTCATCGGCATGCGCGACGTGCAGACTGGCGCGGTCGGCATCGGAATACACGGCTACCGAGGGGATGCCCAGTTCCCTGCAGGCGCGGAAAATGCGCAGGGCAATTTCGCCCCGGTTAGCGACAAGAATTTTTTGAATTTTCTGGCTCAAACGCTAAGTGTACTGGAGCCGCGCAGGCGGCGGTAGCAGGATTTCGTATTTCGGTCCAGTGTGGCGAATCCTGAATTTGCTGTGGTGAACGCCACCCGTCGTTGCCGCGCAAAACGCATGAACCATAGTACATTCCCGGCGATCGGTAGAGTCGGTGCGCCAAAAACGATTCAGCCTCCGAAGTCTCGGAGGCTGAATCGGCAGCTCAGAATCATGAACGTTTAGTGGGCAACGACAGCGCCCTTCGATGCGGCCTGGTTCTCTTTTTCTACGTTTGCCTTACGGGCAGCCATGTCCTTCTGCACCCATTCATCCGCCTGCGCGACATCTGCCTTGGCGGCAGCCAGGTCCCCACATTCGAGATCGGCGGCCTTGCGGCGGTACATCAGGTTGATGTACGCCATCGCATCGTCATAGTTCGGACGCAGCTGAATGGCCTTGTTCAGTGCATCCATCCCTTCCTGAATCAATGGGCCGTTCTTCTCCGCCAATGCGGCGCAGGCCTTCTTATCCTTGATGGGAGTGCCGTCGTCATGGAGACCAAAAGATTGGCGGACCGGAATGGAGTTCTTGTACGCGACCGTCCAGTCGATCACGCCGACGGTGTACTCAGCGGAGGCATCCTTCGGGTCGGCGGCGAGCACCTTGTTCTGATACTCCTTGGCCTTGTCGAACTGCTGGGTATTCAGATAAAGAGAAGCGATGCCCTTCAAGGCGTTGATGTTTCCTGGATCTTCCTGAAGAACCTTCTGGAAATTCTGAATCGCCAGATTGGCTTCCTTCATATTGTCTGGCGTCTGCAGATTTGGAATCACCTGCTGCGCGTAGGCAGTCGCCAGATACAGGCGAGCCATAGGCAGGCTGGGATCGAGTTCAGTGGCCTGCTGGAAATGGCCGATCGCGTCATCATAATGAGCGCTCTTGAAGGCTTCCACGCCTTTATTCAGCTGGTCACGTGCCTTGAGCCTGTTGCATCCGGTAATCAGAACCAGCGCGGTACACAGGACTGCGGCCAGTACCGGACGACGTACAATGCGATTCATTCGGCTTGATCTCTCCTTCAATCAGTCGGCGGCTCATCTATGTGTAGATGGCAGCGAGAACAGGGCAAGAAAGCGGGTCGGCTTGCTCTGTGATTCTACCCGGTTTTTCTAAATTGAGAAAGTTGATGCGCGTACATACTGCGACGCGCAGTTGCAGCCTGGGAGGGGCAGGCCGCAGCTGCGCGTGTTTATTGCCCTGCGGCGATCTTTGGAGTGATGACACCGATATGGTCGACACTGGCTTCATGCCCGATATCGAGCACATCCGCGATGGCGGAGAAACTGAGATTGGGATCTCCTTTAATGAACATGACCTTGGTGGCACGGGTCGCGTAAATCGCCTCCAGCTGCGGCAATAGCTGAGCATGGGAGACATCGGTTTCATTGATCTTGTAGCCGGGCGTTCCACCCCCGGGACGGGCCGCGATTTGAACCACAATGGTGCGCTCGTCGTTTTGCTGCTTCTGCGGGTTCTTCGGTGGTTGCGGCACCAGCGCGTTCAGACCGTGAGGATCCGGTGGCCTGATGACCATGAAAATAATCAGCAGCACCAGAAGCACGTCGATCAAGGGAGTGACGTTGGGGGTGGCCGACAGTCCGCCGACACCACCTGTTGACATTGACATGAAATTATCCTCGCTTCACAAATACGCCCGGCTGGGCTGGTTCCAGTTCATTCCGGTTCAACAAAAAATCGCGATCCATCTCTCAGGTACCGGGAACCGCGGGGGTTGCAGGATTCGGAACATTCGGCGGCCTGGTGGTCTGTACCGGTACAGGTTCCGTCAGAAACGCCACCTGGTCAACCCCGGCCGTCCGCAGATTGTCGATCGCATCCATCACGATGCCATATCGCGCACGCGCGTCCGAACGGATGTAGACCGTTTTGTCGGGCTTGTTCTGCAGCATATCCTGAGCCTTGGGGCCAAGATCAGTTAATGCAACCTGGTTGGCATCAAGGTAGACCTTGCCATCGCGGGTAATGGAAACTTTCACCGCGTCTTCATGATCGGCGTCGGGCATGGCGACTGCGCTTTTGGCCCTCGCCAGATCGACGTTCACCTTGTTGTTCAACATGGGCGTGATGACCATGAAGATGATGAGCAAAACCAGCATTACGTCCACCATGGGGGTGACGTTAATGTCGGAATTGACCTTCTTGCCTTCGTCTCTTACCAAAATTGCCATTGTCAAACTCCAGGTCTGAAACCTTCACCGCGGCGGCTATCGGGTTTCGCCGTCTCGACTGAAATCCGCGGGCTGACGGTTTGGAATCCGTCAGCCTGCAATTCGTTCTCGCTCAGAACGGCATGAATTGACAGTTCACTCCGCAGTTAGCGGCGGGCGCCCTGCTTCAGGAAGTAATCCACCAGCTCGCTCGAGGAATTGTCCATTTCCACGTCGAACGATTCCACGCGGTTGGTGAAGTAGTTGAATGCCATAACCGCCGGGATAGCCACAAACAGGCCGAAGGCGGTGGTGACCAGGGCTTCCGAAATACCTCCGGCGACCGCTCCCAGACCCGTCGTGTGCTGCTGCGCGATGGCCTGGAAAGCGTCGAGAATGCCGATGACCGTTCCGAACAGCCCGATAAACGGAGCCGTGGCGCCGATGGTGGCCAGACCACCCAATCCGCGCTTCAGCTTGGCATGGACGATGGCTTCGGACCGCTCGAGAGCGCGCTGGCTGGCTTCCACCTGCTCCTCGGTAACGGTGCTACCGCTGCCGTAGTTGCGGAATTCCTGCAGGCCGGCCGTAACAACTTCGGCCAGGTGCGATTTCTTATTGCGGTCCGCGACCTTGATCGCCTCGTCCAGGCGGCCTTCCTTGAGGGCACCGGCAACGCGGGGCGCGAATTCACGCGATTGCTTGCGGGCAGCCGAGAAATAAAGGGCGCGGTCGATCATTACGGCCAGCGACCAGACGGACATGATCAGCAGAACGAAGACCACCGCCTTTGGCAGCCAGCCCATGTTGTGCCACATATCGACGATACTGAAGCCGGGCGCCTGCTGGTCCTGGAAAAACATGGCCAGAGTGGATGTGTGCGTTGCGAGGTGAGCGAGAATCACAGGAATCTATCCTCCTTTAAGGATAAGCGTGCTTGGTTACGGCTAAAAAGCCAAACTTGTTAGGAGCGGTGAGTGCGAGAGTATCACTCATTCAGGGTAAAGTTAAAGCTGATTGTTGTTTCCACATCCACAGGTACCCCGTCGAGCACCGTGGGTTGATACCTGTACCGCTTGACCGCGTCCATAGCCGCCTGCTGCAGCATCGGCGGACCGCTGATAACGCGGGCGTCCCGAACCGTCCCATCTTTGCCGATCGTAGCCTGCAGAACGACGGTGCCCTGAATCCGGGCTGCCCGGGCAATAGGCGGGTAAATCGTCTGCGGTTGAGAGATCAGCTTGCTGGCCTCGACGCCTGACGACACCACTATCTTCTTTGGTGGAGCGGACTTAACCACTGGTCCGTTGCCCATGCCGCCGAGGATGCCGCCAATCACGCCACCCTCGCTGCCGCCCAGACCTGCCATTCCCTGCACGCCGCCGGTTGCTCCCGGAGGCGGAGCCTGATCCTTCACCATCTTAATGACCTTGGGAATTCTGCTCGGAGCCTGCAGTTGGTCCGCCATTGATTCCACATGCACCTGCACCACTTTTACCTGCGGCGGAGGTGGCGGCGGTGGAGGCGGTGGCGGTGGAGGCGCCACCAGCAAGGTCGCCATTGCCTGTTTGGGCAGAGCTTCTGGATAAATCAAAGGAATCAGGATCAATATAATTACGACGCTGACATTGAGGATCAACGTCGCAATCATCCAGTATTTACTTTTCGTCTTGATCTTACCGCCCGATTCAAACGTGCTGTCTTCGAACATCGCTCTCCCCCTAGAAAGCTTCAATATGCTTAGACACCGGATTCGGCGAAAAAAGTTCCCGGGATATAAAAATTTTTTCGCGGAGGCGGTTTCGCTATTTCTTTGCGGATGCGGGGCGTGGGTACGCCTGCTCTGGTTTGCCTGCCCTATACCTTGGCCCGCTGTTTGCCGGTCGGCAACGCGGCTACTTTGCCTCGTTTTGCGCGCCAGTCCTGGTAGGCGACCAGCATCGGCGCCGCCACCGCGATCGAGGAATACGTTCCGATCAGGATGCCGATTACCAGTGCAAACGAGAAGCCGTTCAGTACCTCGCCTCCAAACAAGAAGAGACAGAGGACAGTCAGGAAGGTCAGCCCGGAGGTCAGCACAGTCCGGCTCAGCGTCTGATTGATGCTGAGATTCACGATATTTGACAGGGTTCCCCGGCGTACCAGGCGCAGGTTTTCGCGGATACGGTCGAAGACGACGATGGTGTCGTTCATCGAATATCCGATCAGCGTCAGGATGGCGGCGACGACGGTCAGGGTCATCTCGCGATTCGTCAGGCTGAACGCTCCTACGGTAATCAGCGTGTCATGGAACACAGCGACCACGGCGGCCACGCCATAGATCAGCTCAAACCGGAACCACAGATACACCAGCATTCCCGCCAGCGAATACAGAGTTGCCAGCAGGGCCTGACGGCGCAGTTGCGCTCCTACCTGGGGCCCGACGATCTCCGTATTCCGTATGGAAAAACCGGAGAGATACGCTTTCTGCTGCAGCAACGAGGCCACCGCGGGAGGGACCTTGCCGTTCAGCTCGCTGATGTTGCCGAGTACGCCGCCCTTCACCTGATCGCGATAGTTCAGAATGGTGGCCGCGATCTGCGGATATTGCACCTCCTCGACCGCCGGATTGTTCAGGTGCAGGGGGTCGGATTGGGTCAGAAAATCCGCCAGCGATCCACGGGTGGCGTTATCCAGGTCGAATTTGCCGGAGTTTGCCGCGGCGTTGCGCGAGTAATGCTGCTGCAGTGTCTTCACTAGTGTGGCGCGTCCGGCATCCAGAGAAGCTTCCTGGGTATCGCGCTGCGGCAGGGAAACGATCATCTCGTTGTCCGCAGCGTGTCCGAACCTCACGATTGTCACGTCATGCAGGCCGGCGCGATCGGCGGCGGCGCGGATGCGGTTCTGATCGGGAGTCTGCTCGAATTTGAGGTAGATGAGGGTGCCGCCCTGAAAATCCACCCCGAGCGGCAGGCCATGCCAGAAAGCGAGAGAAAGGACGCCCGCGATACTGAAGATGAGCGAAAAGCCGAGGAAATACCACTTCTTCCCCAGCCAGTCGATATTTACATCATGAAAAAATTCCACGCCTTGCTCCGATACTGATATTCAAAAATGTCTGTCATCCTGAGCCCGTTTGATTTCGCTCAAGGGTCAACTCCGCGAAGGACCTCAGTATTGCAGTATTGCCAGTCTTCTTCCGATGCAAAGATCCTTCGCTTCGCTCAGGATGACGATCCTGAACCGGGTGCCCCATGTCTCGCTTCTGAGACGCGGGTTGAAAATTAACCGATCGAAATCGGCTCGCCGCGCTGTCTGCGGTTCAGGCTGGCTTCAAAAATCACTCGCGAAACAAAGACCGCGGTAAACAGGTTCGCCAGCAATCCTATGGTCAGCGTGACCGCAAATCCCTTGACCGGCCCGGTCCCGAACAGGAACAGAATCGCCGCCGAAACAATCGTCGTCACGTGGGTGTCGATGATGGTCTGAAAGGCGTGCGAAAATCCCTGATCGACGGCTGCCGACGGCGATTTGCCCGCCCGCAGTTCCTCCCGGATTCGTTCGAAGATCAGCACGTTTGAATCCACGCCCATACCGATCGTCAGGATCACTCCGGCGATACCGGGCAAAGTCAGAGTCGCATGGCTGTATCCCATAAACCCGAGCAGAATAATCAGATTCAGGATCAGGGCCAGGTCCGCGTTGATGCCGGCGCCGTGGTAGTAAAACAGCATGAAGGCGAGCACCACGATCAGACCCGCGGCAGCCGCCTCGACACCGTGCCGGATCGAGTCCGCGCCCAGCGACGGTCCAATGGTACGCTCTTCCAGAAAATGAAGGGAGGCCGGCAGCGCCCCGGTACGCAGCAGCAATGACAAATTTTGCGCGCTCTCGGTGGTAAAGCCTCCGCCCATGATCTGGCCCTGATCGCGGATCGCGCCATCGATGGTCGCGACCTCGCGAATCGAATTGTCGAGCACGATGGCCATGCTCTTGCCGATATTCGCGCTGGTGAATTCATAAAAGCGATCGCCGCCGTTGCGGGTAAGGGTAAAGCTCACGTCGGGACGCCCATTCTGATCGACCGATGGTTGTGCGCCGCGGAAGTCGCTGCCGGCGACGATCGGAATGCGTTTCAGCAGATAGAACTGGCCCGCCGCGGCGGAGCCTTCGCTCGATCTATATACTTCTGAATCCGGCGGCAACGTTCCGCCGTTGGCCTGCAAAGCCGCCTGCTGATCCGGATAGGGGCCGCCGAGGACTTCGTGAATCTCGAGCCGGGCCGTGGACTGTATAACATCCTTCACCCGGCCGGGATCGTCGATGCCGGGTAGCTCCACCAGAATCTGATTCTTGCCCGGCCCGTACTCCTCGATGACCGGTTCGCTGACTCCAAGGCGATCAATGCGCTCACGGATGGTGTCGATTGACTGCGAGAGCGCGCGTTGTTCGAGATCGTGGACGACCGCCTGCTTCATGGTCAGCGTGTAGGAATTGTCGACGCCGGAAGCGATCGCATACTGCGTGCCGTAATGGTCATCAAGTACCGAGCGTACGGCGCTGTCCTTGTCCAGAGTCACGCCGGTTACGCGGATGATCTCCGGCTGGTTCTTCGGGTCCGGCTTGGTGGCGGTCGCGCCGGTCGCGCCCGCCTGCTGCAGATCCGTCTGAATCCGCGCCAAGTCGCTGTCGCTGGTTTGGCCGACGGCTTCCTGCACCATTACCTGCAAAATCAGGTGAGTGCCCCCGCTCAAATCGAGGCCGAGATGGATTCGATCTTTCAGGGATTGCTCGAACGCCGCCCCGCTGAAGCCGTTGGGAATACCGATAATGCCGGCAATGCAGATCAGCAGGAAGGCGATAATCAGAATGGTTTTTTGAGTTAGATTCTTACGCATGGCTTTTTACGATGCTATGAAATTGAGGCCGCATCCGCAGCCGGGAATGCCGGATCATTTCACTTCCTGCTCGGGGGTGGTCACGCTGGCGATGGCGGATTTGGCGACTTCCAACTTAATATTGTCCGGCGCCACCCGCAGTTGAACAACATCTTCCTTGACCGATATTACGATTCCGCGGATGCCGCCGGTGGTGGTGACCCGGTCGCCGGACTTCAGCTTGCCCAGCATCTCCTGCCAGGTCTTCTGGCGCTGCTGTCCGGGACGAATCATGAACAGGTAAAAAATAATAAAAATTAAAATGAACGGCGCGAATGTGGTCAGGCTTCCGAACGGATTCGCTGCCAGATAGAGAAATGTTGCCATGGAATGCTTTCCTTGATTTTCCGGCGGGCCTGCATTGTCATGCACCCATCGACGCGAAGAGCCGCCCGTCACCTTAATTGAACTGTGTTGTCCCCGTGAAACTTTTAGCTTACATCAGGAGCGGTGGGCATGAACACCTGCGCGCTCTCGTACGCGGACCAGAAGCTCGGGTAGAGTACCTAGGGAAATAGCATCGCGTACCGACCGCATCGTGTCAAGGTACAGCGCCAGATTGTGCACGCTGTTCAACGCCCCGCCGAGCGGTTCATGAGCCATGGCAAGATGGCGCAGATAGGCACGCGTGTACCGGCCGCATACCATGCACCCGCAGGACGGATCGGGCGGATTCTGGTCTTCCGCATAACGCTGGTTCTTGATGTTCATCCGGCCCTCCGAGGTAAACAGCAGCCCGTGCCGCGCAGCGCGTGTGGGAATCACGCAATCCATCATGTCCACGCCCATGGCCGCGTATTCGACAATCTCCTCCGGATAACCAACACCCATCACGTAGCGGGGTTTGTCGGCGGGCAGCAACGGCAGTGTGGATTCGATAATCTCGCGGGTATGCTGGCGCGGCTCGCCCACGCTTAACCCGCCAATGGCATAGCCGGGCAGGTCGAGCTCCACCAGCCGCTCGGCGGATTCGCGCCGCAGATCCGGATACATCCCGCCCTGCACGATTCCAAAGAGGTTCTGCGTCTGGCCGCCGCTTTCGGCAAACCAGGGAACCTCGTTAGCATGCGCCAGAAAATAATCGCGGCTGCGGCGCGCCCAGCGCATGGTCAGCTCGCAGCGACTCGCGGGCACGATCAGGCGTCGCCGGATATTCCGTGCATTCGTCGAAAACCATCACGATGTCACCACCGAGGGCAATCTGGACTTCCATCGAGTGCTCGGGCGAAAAGAAGTGGGAGGAGCCATCGAGATGCGAGCGGAAACGGACACCGTCTTCCGTCACCTTGCGCAACTGATTCAGGCTGAAGACCTGAAATCCGCCGGAGTCGGTCAGGATCGGGTGCGGCCAGCTCATAAAGCGGTGCAGGCCACCGAGACGGCGAATGCGATCATGCCCCGGGCGCAGATATAAGTGATACGTATTACCCAGAAGAATCTGCGTGCCGATCTCTTCGAGCGTATTCTGCGGAACGGCCTTCACTGTGCCCGCCGTCCCCACCGGCATGAAGATCGGCGTCTCCACTGCGCCGTGCGGCAGGAGCATAGTCCCGCGCCGCGCCGCGCCGGAGGTTGAATCAATCGTGAACGAGAGCGGCATGTCTCTCGATTGTATGGGCGGCCGGGTCAGAGCACCGGATGGTCCGCCCATCCACAATGATCAGCCAGCCGGATGCCCCAGGTCTCGCCCTTGAGGCCCGGGTTGTTCAGAACAGCAGCTTCAATCCAAACTGAATCTGCCGCGAGGTCGTTGCCGTTCCCGAAATCGCGCCCGCCGTGGCGGAAGGCGTAGTTGTGTTCGACGTATAAACCACAGTGTTTGGAGTTCCAAAATTCGTGTGGTTCAGGATGTTGAAGAACTCTGCCCGGAATTGCATATTGAGTTTGTTTGCAAGCGCCGCATTCTTTTTGAACGACAAATCCAGCTCGGAAAGCCCCGGTCCCGTCAGCGTATTGCGCCCCAGATCGCCATAGGTTCCAGGATTGGGAACGACGAATGCCAGTGGATTGAAGTACTGCGCCGGGCCGCCCTGGATCACCTTGCCGTGAAAGTCCGGGTTCACCGAAGGCCGGATCGGGTTGCGGCTATCGCCGTTATTCGTCGGATTGAAACCGAGCTGCGGTGTGAAGGGAAAGCCCGACTGCAGAGTAGCGACTCCGCTGACCGACCATCCACCGGCAACTTTCTCCTGCCAACGGATTCAGATTTGGCAAGCAGCGGCTTTCCATGCCCGAAAGGCAGCTCATAGGTGCCGTTGATGACCGAAATGTTGCGCACGTCCGTATTGGACCGGCCGTAATCGAGCTCGGGCTTCGATGGATACATCACAAAGCCGGGAGCATTGGCTCCGACGCTGCTATTCCATGCCGTGCCGTCGTCCATATTTTTCGAGTACGTGTAGACGCCGCGCAGCTGCAGGCCATTCGTAAAATGGCGGTTCACGTCCACCGTAAGCGCGTTGTAATTGCCAATACCGGCGGAAACCCAGGTCGTGCTGCCACTCAGCTTTGGATTCGCGTTCGGCGCGCCCGGCGGATAATAGACTCCGCCCGGGCAGAAAACATAGGGGCAGGCCGAGGGGATCGGCTCATTCAGGTCCTCGGAAAGGATCTGGTGATAACCGTGATACCCGATGTATCCAACGATCATCGAAGTCTTCGCGGCAAGTTTTTGTTCGACACTGAATGAGTAGGACAACGACGCTGGGGTGTCAACATCCGGCTGAATTCCGCTGGGCGAAATTTTGCTGCCCGCCGCTGGCGGCGCTCCGGGAACGAAATGCAGCGACGACACAGGTACGCTCTTCAACGTCTGAGTGGTGTTGAAGGGCGCGTTCTGGTCGAGCCGGTAATCCAGACTGTCGAGCAGAGCGCGATACAATCCGATGCCCGCATGAACAGCGGTGTTGCCGTTTTCCTTCGGCTGCCACGCGATGCCGATACGCGGCTCCGGAAGAAATTTTGCACGATTCTTCGTGAATACTGAAGTTCGCGATGCGGGGATTCGTTTCCAGCACTCCGTTCGAATCGAAGATGAAATTCGAGCCTCTGCCCTGCGCCTCATTCCAGCCATCGGTGGACTCGAAACGGATGCCGGCGCGCAACTCGAAATTCGGAAACAGATGCACCGTATCCTGCACGAACCCGGCTCCTTCGAGCGAACGCCATCCCAGTTCCGTCGGCGAAGGAACCACGCTGAACGTATCGACTACCCCCGTTTCAAAATGAGCGATGGTGCTGAAGGAGGCTTGGCCGAACTGATATTGCGCCAGGTTGCTGTTCGACTGAATACGTTGCAGCCACACCCCAGCCTCCAGCTGGTTGCTGCCGTGGGTGATGTAGACGTGATCGGACACCGTAAATAGATTGCGCACCGCCGTCAGGTCGCTGCCTGCGTTGGTTCCTGCAACGCTCAACTGAGAAGCGCCGTTCAAAGCCGTGCCGCCGCCGACCACAACCGCACCGATCGGCTTGCCAGCGACCCAGCCCGGAATGTTTACCGGCGTTTCTCCGGTAAAGAAATAGGCCGCGCGCGAGAAGCCCGCGCGAAACGTATTCAGCGTGCTCGATGAAAAAACGTGCTGTTCCTGTCCACTCAACACCTGCTCGCGGAGAGTTTCAAAATCCCTGCTCAGTGGATTCACTGTGGGGGTATTCGCCGTGCTGTCGTCGATTGTGTATACGGCGGACGCTGTATCCGCGGACGAAATGTTGTAGTCCAGCCGCGTCGTGCCGAAATCCTCGTGGATCCGTTGCAGCGGATGACTGTACGCCACGCCGATGCCCTGGCCCAGTTCAGCATTTTGCACTGGCCATAATGCCAGCAGCGGCTGCACGCTGGGCACAGCCGCGGCGCGGGTAGCATTGTCCGGAACATAGGTCACATCCGACAATCCAAGATTCTGCCGGTAACCTTCATAGTTGCCGAACAGCAGCAGCTTGTCTTTCACCAGCGGTCCGCCGAGTGCGCCGCCGAACTGATTGCGCTGAAAGGTCGGAATATTTCCCTGATCGAAATAATTGCGCGCGTCGAGCGCGCTGTTGCGGATAAATTCAAACACGCTTCCGTGCAGGTGATTGCTGCCGGACTCAGTATCGATGATGATCTGCGCCCCGGTGCGCTGGCCGTATTCAGCGCCATATGTGTCCGAAACCACGTTGAATTCCCGTACTGCATCGATTCCCAGCAGTTGTCCGCTGGTTCCGCCCGGAGTGACGTCGATCTCCGAAGCGCCGGTATATTCAATTCCATTCAGCAGGTAAAGGTTTTCCTGCGGGCGATGACCTGCGACAGCAAACATATTTCCCGGAGATGAATTCGAAGTTCCCACCGCGCCCGAACGCTCCGAAGTGTAATTCACGGTGGCCGGATTCAGCGTGATGAGCTCGTCATAACTGCGGCCGTTCAATGGCATTTCCTTCACCTGCCGAGCGCTAACCAGCCCGGAAGTCGGCTGTGTTGTGGCATTGATCGCCAACGGAACATCGGTCACCGAGACCTGCTGCTCCACCTTTCCGACTGCAAGAGAAAGATCGATAATCGCATCCTGCCCGACCACAAGATTGATTCCTGTGTCCGATTCCGTGTTGAATCCCGGTTTCTCGACCGTCACCCGATAGCGGCCCACGGGCAGCGCCGGTGCGGAATAATGACCCACTCCGTCGCTGACCAGGTGCCGCTCTGCGCCGGTCTCCGTATTGCGCACGGTGATCTGCGCGTTAGAAATAATCGCGCCAGAAGCATCTCGGATAGTGCCGGATATTGAGCCGCCGACCTTCTGTGACTGGGCAGGAAAGACGGACAAACTAATGGCTAGAATCAGGAACAATGAATGGAACAAACGACGGACGGTCCCGCCATAAGAAGGCTTCATAACCTACTCCTGGTATGTGTGAAAAGCTGGAATTGTCAGATTAGTAAATGCGCGCGAACGGCGATCAACAACAGCCAGGGATTCGCATAGCGCGAACAATGCCGGGTCGGCATTGACAACAATGGCGGGAATGAATCATGAGATTTATTCTCGCACATCGGCCTGAGAATTCGTTGTAAATTTCCCTACAAATTCGACGGCCGCTCACATAAACGGCTGTTGCAATCATCGATTGTGGTCGGACATCTCACCGCAATGTTTGCGGTGAGGAATAACTGTGGCCGCTTCACCAGCAACAAGAACGAAGATCCGCGCCAACAACGGCGGCACTCCAGCACTCGATTGTGGACAGCCCTGGGTCTAGGTGCCCCGGGTGTTTGTCATTCAACGGAGGACCGGCCAGTCGCTCTGCCAGCTTATGGTTTTCCGCCAGAGAGATGCATTGGCGTGATCGCTCATGTTGAACGCGTGGAAGACAAGCATGCTGTCTCCACTCTGCGGATCGAGGTAGACGGTCCCGCCACCCGGCGCCATCCACCTGCTGTTTCCTTCGAGGAGAATGCTGCCGCCGCCCCGCATCAAGGCTGTACCTTGCGCATCGACAAACGGACCGTTCGGGGTCGACGATCTTCCCACCATCTGCTTGTAATCATCCTTCGACAGGCTGCTCGCGCAGCAGTGATCCACCGATAGAAACAGATAATAGAAATTTCCGTGATGAACGAGCGAAGCGCCTTCCTCGGCGTGGTCGGAAACATGGGGCCGCGCGGCCAGTTGATATCGCACGGTGTTCGAGGCCAGCAGCATCCCCGTCGCAGCATCGATCTCGCGCTGCTTGATGCCGCTCCAGTAGCTTCCGTAAGTGAGCCAGATTCTTTGGTCGATATCCACCAGAATGTTGGGATCGATGGCGTTGAAGTCATCGCCGCGATGTGAGGCCAGCACGAGGCCGCGATCTATCCATCGATACTCTGGATCGGAGGGATCGAGCGTCGTATTCGTTGCCAGGCCGATAACGGAAGATTGCGAGTGAAGCTTCGAGCCCGCATAGTAGACGTGGTAGAGACCGTTGAAGAAAGAAATATCCGGCGCCCATAGGCCGCGGATACCTGGAATTGCCTTCTTGATCCATGCCGGGATGGCCGTGAAAACCTGCCCGCACAGCTTCCATTCGACTTTGTCGGAGGAGCAGCGGATGGGAAGATATTGTCCGGGGTTTGGGTCGGAAGGATCTGTACTGAACAGATAATATGTGCCGTTCTCGAGGAAGATGCTGGGGTCGTGGATGGGCGCGATATTGCCGGTGAGCGAATTTGTAATCAGCGGAGTCGTTTCCAGAACGCTGAGACCCTTCGGGGACATGGAAGCACATCCGGAAAGAGCCAGAACAATTCCGAGGAACAAACAAAAACCGATTTCGGACACACGGAGACGGATCAACGAGTTCACAATCTACAAAGAAATTGCGAGAATGCTACCCCGTCCTTGCTGCTGAGTCAAAAGGTTGCCTGTAACACTGGGAATAAATTCTGCGGTTGTTCGCAAACCGTGGAAACTATTTTACTGATATGAAATGGAAATTGGATGGGGCGCCAGTTCTCGATTTTGAGACCTGTTGGCTCCTGGCGGGCGGATGGAGTACTCAAGCTTCCTTTACTTGAGTGGGATTGGCGATCATGGCCGCCAACAATGCGGTGCGGGCCGCCAGCGACTCCAGCAGGATCGATTCATGTGCGGCATGGGCACCTTCTCCCACCGCGCCCATGCCGTCGAGCGTGGGAACGCCCAGTGCCGCGGTGAAGTTGCCATCGGAACCGCCGCCTGTGCTGGCCTCCTGCAGTTCAAATCCCATAGCGCGCGCCAGTTCTTTCGCCTGCCGGAATAATTTCATCGTGGCTGGACTGCGTTCCATAGGGGGACGATTCATCCCGCCGGTAATCGTCACCTTGCAGGCGCGATCCGCGGGGCGCAGCGCGCGAAACATCCGCTCAACCCGCGCCGCGTCTCGCATCCGGGCAATCCGCACATCGATCTCGACCTCCGCTTCCGCCGCCACTACATTCCCCCGCGTCCCTCCCCGGATCACGCCCGGATTCACCGTCAATCCGGTCTTCAGGTCAGTGAAGCGGGAGATTTTTTCGATCAGCCGGGCCAGCTCCAGCACTGCGGAATGACCGTTTTCAAAATCGACGCCACTGTGCGCCGCGACTCCCTCGACGTGAATCGAATAATGCCCCACGCCTTTGCGCGCGGTCTTGTATGCGCCTTGCGGACCCTGCGCCGGTTCCAGCACGAACACTGTGGAACACTCCTGCGCCAGCCGCTCGGTGAGAGCACGCGAGCAGGGACTACCGACCTCTTCTTCGGAGTTCAAGAGCACCACCACCGGGGTGGGAAGCATTCCGGCCTCGCGCAGCATGGCGAGCGCATGGACAATCATCACCACGCCTGCCTTCATGTCGTAAACACCCGGCCCAAATGCACGGTCGCTGGTGACGCGAAAAGGCATCGTGGCGAGTGTTCCTATCGGCCAGACGGTGTCGACATGGCCGAGCAACAGAACCGGCTTTGTTGCCTGCGCGCGTCGCGACGTGGATTGGGTTCCGGCATTGCCGAGTCGAACTTCAAGCAAATCGCCAAATCTTTTTTGTCGGTGCCAGCGAATTTTTCCGCCGAGCCCCTGCAGCCATCCGGCAACCATCTGGCTGGCGACATCGACGGCGGGTTTGTTCTCACTCGGAGATTCCAGCGAAACCAGCGCCTTCAACTGCCGCAGCATGGCGGATTGCCGCCGCTCTGCCGCATGGAAGAACGACAGCGGATCAAATTCCTGAGACATTCTCATGGTTCCGTTCCGCATATTCTGACGATGACGTTTCAGGAAAGCGTTCCCCGATTCCATCCGCGCAGCGTTTTGCACCCAGGGATTCCATTGCAAGGTTTGACAGAGCAGAAAACTCGTCCATCTGCCGGTCAGACTGCGTCCGGATTTCCGTTGCCCTCACCGTAAGCTGTGCCGACTCGACACGTTACTGTGGCGATTTTGCCACAGAGGTCCCGCTGCTGTCCTCGGTAGAATAACAACTTAGTTGGGGCGGCACGCGAGCCAGCTGAGCAGACAGGGCGAAGAGGAGCTTCCATTCCACGTAATCTGCAATTCGAACAAACCATCGCCGCCGGGGTCGAGTTCTCAGGAATCGGCCTGCACAGCGGCGCCCCCGTTCATCTTCGGCTGCTGCCTGCGCCTGCTGGAGCGGGTATTTTGTTCCGCCGGACCGACCTTGATAATTTTGAGATCTCCGCCATAGGCCGCAACATCGCGAAGGTCAGCTATGCCACCAGCTTGATGCGTCAGGGCGTGCTGATCTCGACCACCGAGCACCTGCTCTCTGCGCTGATCGGCTACGGTGTCGACAACGTAATCGTCGAGCTCGACAACCTGGAGCTGCCAATCCTCGATGGCAGCGCGCTTCCTTATATTGAGGCCTTCCAGTCCGTCGGCCTGGAGACACAGCGCCGCCGCCGCGAATATATTCGCATCCGCAAAACCATCGAGGTCCACGAAAACAGCAAGTTCATCGGCGTCTATCCCGGTGATGGATACAGCGTTTCCTATGCCATCGATTTCCCCGCGCCGATTGGCAAAGAATGCTTCCAACTCGATCTGAATACCGGTGCCTATGCCTCGGAACTGGCCGCGGCGCGCACCTTCGGCTTCCGCGAGGATGAGCAGATGCTGCGCAACATGGGCCTGATCCGCGGCGCGTCCGAAGAGAATGCCATCATCCTGACCCACCAGGGTGTGCAGAATGGTCCATTGCGTTTTCCTAACGAGTTTGTCCGTCACAAGGTGCTGGACCTGATCGGCGATCTTGCGCTGGCCGGCCGCCGCATTCAGGGCCATGTCGTCGCCGAGCGGGCCGGGCACGCCATGCATACCGCGCTGGTTTCGCGCCTGATGCAGGACCGTTCCGCGTGGGAGCTGGTCCACCTGCCCGCTGAAAATGAGCTGCCCGCGATCCAGAAGCGGACGCCCGTTCCCGCCACGGCCCTGTCAGCCTGATCTCAATTCTCCGCTAAGGAATTCCGTGGCCCACCCTAGCTTTCTTTGTTTAAGTGAGTTTTATGATTGCTGTTGCAACCCACTGAAGCCGAAAGACGGCTTGAATGGGCCACCCTCATCCTTCTCTCATTGACCACCCCGATGACGAATGAACCTCTTTTACCGGCAACCGCCTACATCGCCCTCGGCTCCAATATGGGAGAGCGGGAACAGCATCTGCGCTCTGCCATCGATTCCCTGCGGCAGCTGGGCGATGTGGGCGCGGTCTCGTCGTTCTATGAAACCGAACCGGTGGGCGATGTTCCGCAGTCGGATTTCTTGAATGCAGTCGCGGAGCTGAAGGCAGCGCTCGCGCCGGAAGAACTTTTGCAAGCACTGTTGCGCATCGAGCAGGAACACGGCCGCGACCGAAGCGCTTCGCCGCCCAAAGGCCCGCGCACGCTTGATCTCGATTTGCTGACGTACGATGGGCTGATGTTGAACACGCCCATGCTTACCCTGCCACATCCGGAAATGGCCGAGCGGCGGTTTGTGCTGGTTCCACTCGCTGAAATCGCCCCGCAATGGCGACATCCCATCAGCGGCAAAACCGCCGTGGAACTGCAGGCCGAATTGACGCAGCAAAACAGCGATTATCTTCCCGCCGTGCGACGAATTCCACAGCATTCGAAGTCCGCTTCTTGAGTCGGCCCGCGGAATCGCGTAGAGTGCAAGCTAATCCCGCGAGAGAATTCCATCATCCAAGTTATTACCTGAGGAGGCAAAATTTAAATGCCCACAAATCTGGATTTCTTCAACCACCTGGAAAGCCGAATCGCACCGTACAACCTGCTGCAGCATCCGTTTTACCGCGCCTGGACCGCAGGGGAGCTGACCCGGGATGACCTTCGCGATTACGCCGCTGAATACTGGCACCATGTCTCTGCATTTCCCACATATCTGAGCGCGCTGCATTCGCGCCTGGAAGACACGGAGCTGCGCCGGACCGTGCTGCGCAATCTGCTGGATGAAGAAGGTATCGACGCACCCGACGGCAAACCTCACAGCGATCTGTGGATGGATTTTGCCTGTGGCTGTGGCGCAGAGGAATGCGAGGTGCGCGAACACAAATTGCAGCCGGAGACCGAAGCTTTGATCGGGACATTCCACAAGTTGATGCGGCAGGAAAATGCCGCCATCGGACTGGCGGCCCTCTACGCGTACGAATCGCAGGTCCCGGAAATTGCGAAGCAGAAAGCCGTGGGTCTATGCGAGCATTATGGCGCGGACACCGCGACCTGCCGCTATTTCACTCTGCATCAAACCGCGGATATCCATCACGCGGAGGTCTGGAAACAGGCTATCCACGATGAGCTGGCCCGCGATCCGGCAGCGGCAGACAAAGCGCTCGACGCAGCGGAAACCGCTGCCCAGGCCCTTTGGAGCGCGCTCGATGGAGTCGAGCGCCAGAGAATGCAGCGGATGGCGAACTAGAGCGGTTCTCAATCTGGGTGAAGAAAATAGCTGACGGGCTTTTTGTATACCCCCAAAAAAGAACCGCCAGGGAGCATCTTCAAGCTCCCTGGCGGTAAGCTCCATCGCGGTCACTGCAACTCACAACAATCCGCGCTACGCGGATTTCGTCGTATCTTCCACGTTCAACTCTTCACGACGCACCTGCTCGTCCACGGACTGCACATTCGTCACTTCGCGCTTGCCCACGCGTACATCTTCCCGAACCACCGGCTGCTTGTCGACCGACGCTGTTTCCTCGCTGAGAGGAATGCGAATCTCCTGATCCTTGAATGTGGCATCGCTCGCCGCCTGTTCACCGGATACGGGATTGCGCTCGATGACGAGCTCTTCACGAGTTACGGGAACCTCGATCGTCTGGTTCTCCGTGCGCACTTCCTTCCGCACCCGCGCTTCGCCGCGGTTGACGCGATCTTTGTGCACGCGCAGCACCTCTCCGTAAAGCCGAATATTCTGGCTTTCGGTCAGCCGCTCCCCCGACTGACTCTGCTCAGCCGAAGTCGAATAATCGTAAGTATCCGCATTCTCGCCGAGATCGCCGTCATATTGCTGAAGAATTGCGGCCGCTTCGTCCTGACGATCCGCCGTGGATACGGTTACAACTGCGCCTTCTGCGTCGTTCGTAAATCGATGTCCAAAGTAGCGGGAGTTCTGTTCCGGAACCGAAAGACCTGCCAGGGAATGCCGCATATCGTCTGGTCCGAACTCGTCATAAGGCTCTTGGTTTACATAGCTGTCTCTTGCCCGATCGGAATCGGAATCATGTGCGCTGCCGCCTTCGAAGAAATTCTTGATCTTCTCCCACATCCCCTCATGTTCTCCGGCCCGTCGTGTGGATGAGGTTTCATACGACGAATCTGTCGTCGCATAGGAAGAATCCGTGGATGATGTCGATGAGCGGTCCGCTCCGGCGAACGAGCTGCGCGCCGCCAGGCCAATCTGGCTGGCCTTGAAGCCGGCGTCTTTCAGCGCGTCGACCGCGGACTGCGCCTTTGCGTGGGAAGAAAAATATCCAACAACGGTGTTCGTAGAGGTATTCACCATATTTTTTGCCTTTCGGACTGGTTAAAACGCTTGCTGATATTTGGCCCATGGAGATGCTTGCGCATGGGCTGAAAATGGGCTGGAAGGGATGTCGTGGAGTGGCGTTCGGGTCGCTACCCGCGGCTCACATCCTTGCTACGTAGGACGCGGAAACAGGAATGCGGGTGGCTTCGAGACGTGTGTAAAACGGGGATGAGCAGTGGATTCCGCGTAAGCGAGTTTGAGGCGATCATCACATCTTGAAGCGTCGCGCCAATGCGCGAGCAGATGTGGATGCTGCCGATGCACCAGCAGGTGAGCGATCCGACCCGATCAATCCTCGGGCGCAGTCGATCGCATTCTGGATTTCGCCTCAGCTACATCCCTGCCCACCAGCCGTTCGTCTTCCCTGTCGATAGCACGCGATCTCTCCGGCGCAAAATTCCGAAGAAGATCCAGCAAGCGAACCGGATCAAAGCTCTCCAGTTCATAGTCGGCCAACCGAGAGTGTCCGGATCGTGCGGTTCTGACGAGGACGATCGGGATTTTCGGTTGGAGTGCCTTGAGACGCGCAATCAACTCCTCAAACGGGACATCCTCAATACCGGCGTCGAGCACGACGCCATCCAGGTTCGGAAATCGCTTCAGCATTTCTATCGCTTCCGCACCGCTATAGGCGGTCAGGACGTTGAGCTTCGCTGTCTCGATCACCAGTTTTCGCGTCGAGATGCTTGCCCCGTACTCGCGGTCAATCACAAGGAAACACGGCCGAACCATAACACTATTAGGATGCCGGAGCCGCACCTTGCGAAAATGGAAATGTGGCCTGACGGCGATGGGCGCTTTCCGAATCGGCAGGAGAGCAATCGGACGGCAAACGTGTTGCCGGACGCTTGATGGTGTGAGATAGTGTGGGCTGGCTTGACGGCTGCGCGGAGAATAACGCCATGTCTCAAAGCATCGACGATCTGAAACAGCAGCAGCTTCTCGATGAGACCAGGACTGCGGCTTTGAACGCGCAAACAGCGCGACTGCAGGCGGAAAAAGCGCTGGCTAAGGCCCAGCAGGGCGACAGCGATGCAAAGACTTCGGATGCCGATGTTGCAGACGCGAAACGCGCCGCCGATATCGCCGGGTACAGGAAATCGGAAACCGAGACTGCCCGCTCCCTTTTAAAGGAAGCGTTTGAGGTACCCGTTTCCGGCTATGCAGGAGAGGTAAAAACAGGCTCGAAAGCAGGCGGCGTGGAATCCTCTCTTCTGGCTGCCCGGGCGCTCACCACCGGCGCGCAACGAATCGCTGAAAAGCTCCGGCCGGTCCTGGACAGTGCCACCCCGGACAAAACGGCTGCGGCTCCTGTTGTGATCTGCGGTTATGATCAGATTCCTGCATTCCAGATGTTCGTCGCGTACAAGACGCAGTACACGATTGTGCAGACGGCAATCGAGAGCGCCCTGCAGGGGCTCCGTGCGGCAGTAAGACCTGCTCCGTCGGAAACTTACAAGCTATTTACTCCGCAGATGGCCGGCCTGGCTCTCGATAGCGTCAACAAGCTGCTCGGATTCTTTCGCACGGATTATTCGGTCGAAGGCGTGGACGTTAAATTCGACGACAATGTTGCGCTGGTGAACGCCCTTGCCGGGGAGTTGGCGGAGAAGCACAAATACGACGTTCGCATACCTGGAGTGTACGGTCAGCCTGTCGACCTGACAGCGGATCCGATCTTTGCCGAGATCACAGCTCTCGCTAACCAGGACATCGCCCTGCGTCAGGCCGTCGCCGCAGGCGAGAAACAACTTGCCGGAGCCTTAGCGGCTGTCGGCGGGCCAAATCTCCCGGCCGATGAAAAAAGTCAGTCGGAGCAGACAACATCGAACCTCAGGGACGCTCTTGAAATTGCCAAAGCGGCGCAGGCGCTCTACGACACGTTTTCTGCGAAACTGGCCGCAGGCGACGACAAAAATCCCTTCCCGCTGAATACGATCCTCCAGCAAAATACTGTTCGCAACCTTCTGCGGCAGGGATCCCGGTTGCTGGCCGTAAGAATCGAAAAAGCCGGCGGAACTTATTACACGCGGAAAAATCTCTGGTCTTTTTTCGGCGGAATGCCATTCTTCAACATGGGCGGCGTGGTGATTACGTATGCCCTGTTCGAGGGAGATACGGGAAGAATTCTCGCCTCCGGCACCCTTCCGGTCGACGGCGGCTTCGTCAGGATTTCAAAACTTTCCCAGGAACTTGCGAAATAGAAATTCACTTCGTTCGAGATAATGGATCGGGCAATTCTCCTGATGACATAGAGGAAAACCCAAACAGTGGTCCTTCTGCGCGCAGCGAAGAATCCAGACGAAGCCGATGTTTCTGGATTCTTCGCGGCGTGTACTCTGAGCAAAGTCGAAAGGCTCAGAATGACGGGTTGTTTTTGGAACCGACTACATTTGCACAACAACCAGTTTAGGAAAACGATCCGATTGCCTTGCTGTTGTTAGTGCCGATCCCGGCCGTGATCACCGCCGTAGTGCCCGCGGCCGTCGCGCATTTCATTGCCATGAAATTCCCTATGGCTCCTGTGGTCCCCATGATAGCCGCGGAAATGCCCGCGTTCGCCGCGGTGCGGGAAATCGCCGTGATATCCGTGGCGCGGATCAAAGCGGTTGTCGACATGCCCGTGGAAACCGTGTGGACCACGGAACCATGGACCCGCGCCAATGAAAATTCCATTCGCAAACCATTCCGGCCCGTAGTACCCGTAAGGAGCGCAGCCATACGGAGCGTAATCGAAATAGCCGTACGGACATACCGGTTCCGGTCCGATATTGATGCCAAAAGAAACCTGAGCCCGCGCCGTGGAACTTGTAGCAAAACAAAGCCCAGCAACCACCATCAACGATGCAAGACATTTCAAAATGCGCATGGATTCACCTCGCAATATTAGAACGTGAATGCGACCGAAAAGTTGCGCTCAAGCTGATCCGGCGGAGCGTCTGAAATTGATGTTTAAGGTTTAGAAATTCACCGCTGAAGGCTGAACGATTCGACATTCTGCCGGCGAAGCTTGCCCTGCGCCGCTTCAATCATCGTGTTCACCAGCGCGAGCGGCAGGCCGACCACGTTGAAATAGCAGCCGGAGATGCGCGGGATCCAGCGGCCGGCACGGCCCTGAATGGCATATGCGCCCGCTTTGCCGCTGGGTTCGCCGGTGGCAACGTAGGCGCGGATTTCCTCTTCCGACAACGTCAGCATGGTCACCCACGTACCTTCCGAGGCGACCTCCATTCCGGCAGGCGAAATCAGGCAGACGCCGGTGATGACCTGATGCGTCCGCCCGGAAAGCAGCCGCAGCATGCGCATTGCATCGGCATCACCGGCGGGCTTGCCCAGAACTTCTCCATCGCAGACAACAATGGTGTCCGCCCCGAGCACCAGCAGCGGCTCGCCGGAAGCATCGGACGATTCGAGCTCCGCTCCGCGCGCGTGGAACACAGCTTCAGCTTTTTCCCGCGCCAGCCGTTGCGCCAGATGGGTCGGGTCTTCGCCCGGTTGACGGTCTTCCGCCACCGGGATTGACTCGACACGGAAAGAAAACCCCGCCTGCGCCAGCAAATCGCGGCGTCGCGGTGAAGCGGAAGCCAGCAAGAGCATAAGCCATTATGACAAACAGGAACCTGAACAGCATCTGATGAAATTCATTTGAGCAGCGTCATCTCAACTGCACTGTGGGCGCAGTTTGAAGGGGAGAGGTGAAACCTGCGCCAATCAGACGGATTTCTGTTGGATATGAACGTCCATCCCGCGGTTCGTGCGCACTCCCCAGGCCATGCGGGGCGTATTGTGCGCCACTCCCACGCGCCCGGCCGGGCCCAGCAGAATGATGCCGCCATAGCCAGCCAGCCGGTGAAACAAATATGCGATCGCCTCCTCGGCGGCCTGAGCCGGTGGAGTGCCCTGCTGCACGCGATCCACAGCCCACTTTCCCAGCACCAGCTTCATAATCGGCTCTCCCCAGCCGGTGACTGAGACCGCCGCCGAAAGATTGTCGGCATAACATCCGCAGCCAATCAGCGAGGAGTCGCCAACCCGGCCCGGAGCCTTGTTCAGCGTTCCGCCGGTGGAGGTCGCTGCGGCCAGGTTGCCGCGGGCATCGAGCGCGACCGCACCGACTGTATCGTGCGAAGCCGCCGTCGCCGCATCCCCGGCAAATGTCAGATCCGGCGCGCCGTCATGGTGGATTTGCTGTGCCCGCGCCAAACGCTCCCGCTCCCGCTTCAACACCAGTTCCGCATTGTCGATGAGCGGCATGCCATAGCCGGCGGCGAAGGCCTCGGCTCCTTCGCCGACAAAATAAATATGGGGACTCCTGTCGAGCACCAGGCGCGCGGCATGAATGGGATTCTTCAGCCGTTCCACGCAAGCCACACCTCCGGCGCGCAGCGTGGCGCCGTCCATCAGTAGGGCATCCATCTGGACGCGGCCATCGCTGGTGAGAAAACTTCCCCGGCCGGCGTCGAAGGCCTCATCATCTTCCAGCGCGGCCACGGATGTTTCCACCGCATCGACGGAAGAAGCGCCTCTTTCGAGCACTGAATATCCGCGCGTCAGCGCATGGGCAAGGCCCTGCCGGTGCGCCTCGACCATTTCATCCGGAATGGCCCAGGCACCCCCGTGAACGATGAGGACGGGTGCAACTTTGAAACTCACAATTTCTCTATTCTATTCGGCTGGCTGAGACTACGGAAACTATGGACATGGCTGATTCTTCGCGAGCTGCAATCCGCGGGGCCATCAACCCTTCCAACAATCTTAGATGTTCTCCATTGCCAAAGGGCGGCATGGCTGATATTTGTGGAGTGCCCCCGAAATAGCCAGCGTATGCGATATTTCCGGCTCTCTCGTTTCCTTTTCCTCATTCTGGTATGCCTCCCCGCGCCTCTTTTCCTGCACGCCCACAACACTTCCGCGTCACAGAAACGACGGGCGTTAGGGGGAATGCGGGTGCCCCAAGTCTCACATCTGAGCCCTGGGACTATTCCCGCCGGCGAATCTTCGCCCGCGATCCCCATCGCGCTGGGCCATTCCGTGGTCGCGCTCACCGGTCCTTGGAAGTTTCACATTGGCGATAATTCTGCGTGGGCCGACCCCAACTTTGACGACTCCGCTTGGGAGAAAGTCGATCTAAGCGCGAAGGAAGAATCTCTCGATCCCATCATGGGGTTCCCGGGATTCGTCCCCGGCTGGACCGCCAAAGGACATCCGGGCTACTCGGGATTCGCGTGGTATCGCATTCGCGTGCGCATTTCCGGCGCGGATGAGCCACTGGCGCTGCTGGGACCATCGAGCTTCGATGACAGCTTTCAAATTTTCACCAACGGGAGACTGATCGGCTCCTTCGGAGATTTCAACCGCCCGGTTCCAAGCCTCTACGTGAATCGCGCGGTCCGATTCGCGTTGCCTGCAGCCAGTGTGCAATCCAGTCCCGATGGAACCACTGTGATCGCGTTCCGCTTCTACATGGCGCCCCGAACACTGCTGCAGGCAAACGACCCTGGCGGCCTGCACGCACCGCCGGTGATCGGGCTTTGGAATGCGATTACGGCCGCCTACCACGTTGCTTGGGAGGATCAGTATCGGTCGGCGCTGCCCACGCTGGCGCATATGATCTGGTCTTTGCTCTTCGCCGTTCTGGCCCTGATGCTCTATTTCTTTGATCGCACAGAGACGATTCTGCTCTGGCCCGTGGGCGCGTGCCTGGCGGGCGCACTCAGTTGGGTGCTGCTTTTCCTTGAGGTCACGACCGGGCTCATGACCTCCCTGCAAGAGTCCGTCGCCTTTGATGTGACCCTCCCGCTGTACATCGGTCTGTGGCTGATGACGTTCTGGGCTTACTCCGGCCTGGGGGAGAAAAAATGGCTGCGGAATCTCATCGCCATTCTCGTTGTGTGGCAGATTTTAGCGAGCGTTTTATTCGAGTTTTTGCTGCTGGGCGGCAAGGTGTCGCAGAGTGTATTTGCCGCCCACCACATCAACGGTTTTGCAACGGATGCTGCTGGCTTGGCATTGTCGATTGCGATTGCATGGCTGGGCTGGCAGCGTCCGCATCGGGAACACTGGACCCTTTTCCTCGCACTTTTTTTCTTCGCCGTTCCGACCCTGAATCCCGCACTGCGTCTGTTACACATACAAACAATCTGGTTGCCCTTCCGCGTCCCCATCTATCTCAACGAGGTCAGCGAACTCGCCATGCTGATCTGCTTCTCATTCGTTCTGCTGCGCCATTTCCGCAGCTCCCAGCGACGCCAGCAGGCGCTGGAGGAGGACGTCAAGCAAGCACAACAAGTACAGCACGTTTTAATTCCGGAAGAGCTGCAGAAGATTCCCGGTCTGACCATCGAAAGCGAATACCGCCCGGCGCGCGAAGTGGGCGGAGATTTCTTCCAGATCATTCCGCATCCCAGCGATGGCAGCGTGCTGATTGTTGTCGGCGATGTGACCGGGAAAGGTCTGCAGGCCGGAATGCTGGTGGCGCTGATCGTCGGCGCCATCCGCAGCACCGCCGAGGCGTCCTCGAACCCTCTCGACATGATCGAAGCGCTGAATCGACGACTCTGCGGCCGCGGCGAGTCGCACGCAACCTGTCTAGCGCTGCGGATCGATGCCGATGGCACGGCGACTCTGGCCAATGCCGGCCATCTGCCGCCGTACCTCAATGGCAAAGAGTTGCCGATGGACGGCGCGCTGCCCCTGGGCATGGACACGGACACAGAATTTCCGTTGACGCATTTTCAGCTCAGCCCGGGCGACACGCTGATGCTGCTCTCCGACGGCATCGCCGAGGCGCAGGACAAACAAGGTCAGCTCTTCGGATTCGAGCGCATTCGCAAGCTGCTGGAAAGACCAATCTCCGCCGCCCAAGTCGCTACCGCCGCGCAAACCTTCGGCCAACAGGACGACATCTGCGTGCTCCGCGTCGTTCGCGAGGCAAAGATTGCCGAGCATCATGCCGCCGAACCCGCCCTGGTTATGGGTTGAAAGAATTGCTGACAAGTGATCCGGGTGCCCAGGTTCGCGAAACCGCAGCCCGGCAAGCGTAGCTCGCTTGGGGATAGAGAGGCTAAACTGGGATCTTCTTTCGCTTGAAATTTAACGGGCGCTGGCGAGATGACGCGTCTGCTGGTAGGTGTAGCGGATGCGATGAATCACGGTTACGGTCGAAAGCACGGCCAGCACCCAGAGCACCGGCGCCATCACGCCCCAGCGATTGAACAGCGCACCCAGAATGATGAGCACCACGCGCTCCGGCCGCTCCATAAAACCCACCTTGCAGCTGCCGATCAGCGACTCCGCGCGGGCCCGCGTATAGCTGACCATCACCGAAGTGACCATGACGAACGCGACCAGCACCACGTAAACAAAACGGTTGCCGCGGGCATAGTAGACAAGCAGACCGAAGAACAGGGCAACGTCGGAATAGCGATCGATGACAGAGTCGAAGAACGCGCCGAAGACCGTTACCTGCTTGGTCTGGCGGGCCACCCGGCCATCCACCATATCGAAGATGCCCGCACCAATGATCACCAGCCCGGCAAAGGCGAACATGCGGACATTGTTCTGATCGTTGGCGAAGCCGAACAGAAACGCGGCCCCGGTGTTGATCACCAGGCCCATGAACGTCAGCACATTCGGCGAAATTCGCGTCAACGCGAGGCCATCCACAATCTTCTGCAGGATGAGTCCGCAACCTTGTCCGAAAGCGCTTGTCCAGGTCATGTCGCTCTGAAGATCAATCGATAGGATGTTAGTCGGCTACATCATAGATGGTAACCAGCTCCAGGACTTCCAGCTCGCGGTTGCCATTGGGGGTGACTACCGTGGCTGTGTCGCCGACCTGCTTGCCCACCAGGCTGCGGCCAATCGGCGAGGTGGTCGAAATCAGCCCCTTGTTTACGTCTGCTTCTTCACTGGTCACCAGCTTGTACTGGATTTTTTCATCCTTCGAAGAATCGTAAACCAGTACCTTGGAACCGAAGGCGGCGCGATCGCGCGGGATGTTGGCCAGGTTGACGAGGGCCAGCTCCGACATGCGATGTTTCAATTGGCCCAGACGGGCATTCACGAATACCTGGCGCTGCTTGGCCATGTGGTACTCGGCATTTTCGCTCAGATCGCCGAGCGAAGCCGCCTTCTTGATTTCGAGCGGCAGCTCATGCGTCAACTCGTGCTCAAGCAGGCGTATTTCTTCTTCGAGTTTCTTCTTGATATGTTCTGTCATGGATTATCTGCTCATCTAATGGATTGTTCCGAGACCGCGGAAATCCGCGGCAACTCCTGGGGAGCAGCTACAAATATGTGGGCTGCTGAATCAATAATCCATTATACCGGGTGGCTACAGACCGCCTGCGCCAGAAGCAGGGCAGGCCGAAAGAAAAGCGGATATGGAGAAGTCAAAGCAAACTACGCTTCCCAGTTCCCCGCACCTTTGACGGCGACGAAATTACTAAACCGCTGGTTGCGGTACACTTACAATCCACTGATACAGAACATAGGGCAGCCAGCTCTCTCGTGGGTGTTCTTCAATCAAGTTGTCGCGGAAAGGAAACTTTGATGCCTAATCTTTCGGGAACAACGTCGGATGGCTCCTTGTCAGGAGTGTACGGTGAGAATTCTGGAGCTGGCGGTGTGGGGGTCACCGGCATCAGTAACAGTGGCGATGGGGTGAGAGCTGTCAGCACGAGCGGCAATGGTCTGTCTGCATTCAGCGATAGCAGTACGGCGATATATGCCAAGGCGAAGACCCAGCCCGGCGTAAGTGGGATCAGCGATAGCAACGATGGGGTGAGAGCTGTCAGCACCAGCGGCAATGGTCTGTCTGCATTCAGCGATAGCAGTACGGCGATATATGCCAAGGCGAAGACCCAGCCCGGTGTAAGTGGGATCAGCGATAGCAACGATGGGGTGAGAGCTGTCAGCACCAGCGGCAATGGTCTGTCTGCATTCAGCGATAGCAGTACGGCGATATATGCCAAGGCGAAGACCCAGCCCGGTGTAAGTGGGATCAGCGATAGCAGCGATGGGGTGAGAGCTGTCAGCACCAGCGGCAATGGTCTGTCTGCATTTAGCGGCACCGGCACTGGCCTTTACTGCAAAGGCCCCGTGAATGCAGGGTTCTTTGACGGCAATGCCGTCGTTGCGGGTGCCTTAAGCATAGCTGGCTTTCCAGACGTGGCTGCCACTCTACGCTCCCTGCAGCAGGTGCTCACTACGATCAAAGTAGGACCGCCCGGACAGCCCGGACCGGATGGACCTCCAGGTTCTCCAGGGGGACCCGGTCCAGGCGGGCAAGGACCGCCAGGTCCACCGGGACCGCAAGGGTCTATGGGTTTCCCTGGGCCAGCCGGCCCCGGAGGAGGAGCACCAGGACCGCCAGGGCCTCCCGGAGCTCCAGGGTCGCAAGGCTTTCCAGGGCAAATGGGACCACCGGGACCGCCGGGGGAACCGTAAACACGAGGTGATGATTCGGCTCTGTTCGTTATCGAGTGACGAATAGATTAACCAGATCGCGGGTGCGGGAGTGTGTGACTACACCGATACCTACAAATTGCGACAATTGGCGAAACAGGATTTCCATGCCGACCGCCGCAACCCGACGCCCGCCTCACCGTTGCAACCACCGTCCATCGACTGCAACGACTGAGCTGTGCGACTTGAAGGGAGCCGCATTTCTTCAATGAAGGTTTCCAAACTACCATTTGGTTCGCCGGTTCTCTGCATCGACGACTTCCTGTCTGAGGAAGAGGCTCAGAGTGTTCTTCAAGAAGCTCTGGACCTTAAAAAGGTCTACATGCCGGCGAGGGTCTTTGACGGATTGAACTCGACGAAAATCGATCCAGAGTTTCGCAGCAATGAAGTCGTCTACCTTGACGAGGTGTTCCGCAGTTGTCCCGAACGTTCCGACATTTTGCGCATTATGAAGGCAAAAATCTGGACGCCTGAATGCAGAGCGATATGGCATGACGGCTACCACATCTTTGACATCATCAATTATTCCACTTGGCAGGAAGCGGTCCTTTCACGCTATGGTGATGGAGGATTTTACAAGCAACATCAGGATACGAGATGGGATCACATCACTTATAGACTTGTCACTATCGTGTATTACGTGAGCGGCCCGAACGCGAACTTTGAGGGCGGAGAATTAGTGCTCTCGGAGAAGGGAGAGACGCTGCGAATAAAGCCCCAACACAATCGTGCCATCGTATTCCCCTCATTTATGTCTCATGAAGTGGAAACGGTCGCTTTGGAGAAAGATGATTGGGGAAATGCGCGTTTCTCACTGAATTATTGGACCGGGTTTCGGTAAAAAGCGATTTCTGGCACCATTTTGCACGGCAGAGGTTCGCACAAATTAGGGTCAACATTTTTCATGCGATTGAGCTTCGCAAAAGACTCGGTACTGCCCCCACACCATTGCCTATTTTTATTACCGGGATGCGCCAGGTTCGCGAGGCTACACTGAGTCTTTTCCCCCGGTTGGCGGATGACTTTGCGCATCCAGCCAGCTCTGCAGAATCAGCATCGCGGCGACCTGGTCGATGACGTCTTTCCGGTCGCGCACTCCACGGCCGGCGGCTTGCAGATGTCGATGCGCTTCGGCCGTGCTCAGGCGCTCATCCCACAGATGCACCGCCAGACCGAATTCTTTCCGCAGAGTATCGGCAAACTTCTCGGCGGCTTGCGCGCGCGGACTGCGGTCGCCCGACAGATGAATCGGCCAGCCTACGACAATCGCCGCGCAATGGTAGCGCCGCAACAGACGCCCCAGCGAACGCAGATCATTTCGCCGATTGGTATGAACGATGGTCAGCAGCGGCTGCGCCGTCAACCCCAGTTCGTCGGAGATGGCGACCCCAATCCGCCGCTCTCCGTGATCCAGGCCGAGAATGCGCGATGGCGAAGTGGTTTCCACGTGGGTGATGGTAACCGAAATGCTCGCCGTTCCCGCGAAAAGCGCCTCAAACGCCTACAATGATCTAATGATCTAAAGGTGGACCCAAACCAGCCGTGTCATCCTGAGGGAAGCGAAGGACCTCGCGTTTTTGCCGCGAACCGCAAGATTCCTTAAGTTCTCTATGCTCCACTCGGAGGACAACCCTGGTTTATGAGGCCATCATTTTTCGACCTGCGGGTGGCCATCCGACGTGCGTGTTTTTCTCTTATTTGTCCTGCTCCTGGCGCTCGCCGCAGCGGGCACATATTATCTGTTGGTCCTGCCGTTCGGTCCCTCACAGGCTCAGCTGGTGACGATTGCACCGCGGTCGTCCGTGGATCAGATCGCGCAAACGCTGCAAAGGAACGGGATTATCCGCAACCGCTATGGGTTCGATCTGGTCGCGCGCGTCCGGCGTGGAACCCTGAAGGCCGGCGTCTATCGCTTCGATCACCCCGCCCCAATGCTCTCCGTTTATCAGCGTCTCCGCAGCGGAGATGTCTACACCATCGCGCTCACCATTCCAGAGGGATACAACATCTTCGATATCGCCGCTGCCGTGGAAAAGGCCAAACTCGGCTCCAGAGATATATTTCTGACTGCCGAACAACAGGACACGGCTTTGATCCGCGACATCGACCCCAAGGCCGCCAGTCTCGAGGGCTATCTTTTTCCCGACACCTACCGCCTGGCGCCCACCATGACTCCACAACAGATCCTGGGTGAAATGGTGCAGCATTTTCGCCATGAGGCGCTGGTACTGGGATTGACGGAAAACATTCCCGCGACCGTCACTCTGGCCTCGCTGGTCGAGCGGGAAACACCGGTGGCCGGCGACCGGCCCATGGTGGCCAGCGTGTTCCGGAACCGGCTGGCCAAGGGCATGCCGCTCGATACTGATCCTTCCGTCATCTATGCCGCGCTGCTCGAAAAACGCTACCGCGGCACGATTTATGCGTCGGACCTGAAGGCCGCATCTCCGTACAACACCTATCTGCATGCAGGATTGCCTCCAGGCCCGATCTGCAACCCTGGAATTCCAGCGCTCGAGGCTGCCATGCACCCTGCCCCTTCCAGCTTTCTCTACTTCGTCAGCGACCCTGCGCATGCGGGCCACTCCCTGTTCGCGACGACCCTGGAGGAGCATCAGAAGAACGTGGCGGCGTATCGTAAAGAAGAAGGCCAACAAGCCCAACATCCCGGGAACGGAAGGTAAGTGGACCGCGTGCGAGGGCTTCACTCTGAAATTTCTATTCGCCTCGACCGAGGCTTTGCGCGGCGTGCCGGTGTGCTGCTTCTCGCGTCTGTATTGATAACTGGATTGAGCGGTTGCCTGAAGCACACTCGGCTGCTGGAGCGTCCCCAGAAACCGGAAATCGTTTTAAGCTCCGGCGCGGGGCAACTGATTGCCAGCCTGGACGAACGTTACGATGCCATTCACTCCATGACCGCGACGGTCCTGATCCGCGCGTCTGTCGGGGGCGCCAGCAAGGGCAAAATCACCGATTACACGGCGCTGCGCGGATATATTCTGCTACGCCAGCCGAACATGCTGCGTGTGCTTGGAATGTTGCCGGTGGTTGAAACCCGGGCCTTCGATATGGCGAGCAATGGCAAAAATTTCACCCTGCTGATCCCCCCCAAGAGCGAAGCCATCGTGGGGTCGGGCGAGGTCACCACTCCGTCGCCGAATCCCCTGATGAATCTGCGGCCCGCAGTTTTTTTCGATTCGCTGCTGGTCGGCAAAGTCGAGCCGAACGATTTTACGTACGTTACCATCGACACTCGTATCGCGCCTGTTCCGCACTCCAAACGCGTGATTGAGGAACCCGACTACGAGCTTGGGATTCTGCGGCGTGTCGGCGCCAGCCAGCAACTTCTGCCGGAACGCGTCATCCACATCAGCCGCACCAACCTGCTTCCTTACCAGCAGGACGAGTATGACAAGCAAGGCATTCTGGTAACCCGTACCGTCTACAGCAACTATCACACTTTCGATCAAATCCTCTATCCCACCCACATTGTTATCAGCCGTCCGATCGACGGATATGGGATCGATCTGACTATCGAGAAATTGGCGTTGAACCGCCCCATCACGGATAATCAATTCGAATTGAAGATTCCCGCAGGAACCAAGACCAAGCACCTGCCATAGTAGCCGCTGGCTCAGCGGCGATTCAACTCTCTCTCTCGTCAAGGATGTTCTGCGAATTCTATTGACTTTGATTTGTGTGTGGCGTAATCGTTCATATCGACTGTTTTGGAGACAGCATGAACCCACGCCTGGTTACAGGGCTCGTATTGTGTCCGCTGCTCAGCGGATGTATGAGCAGCGTCCGAGTGTACCAAACCGATTCGCTTGCAAAGCCTCCCAGAGGGATTCCGTTTTACACGAAGACGGCCGTATGCAAGCAGGAAACAGTCTGGATGGAGCCGCAGTATGTGCTGACGTTCGAGGGCACAACCGGCAACACCTCCTCTGGACCGCAGAAAATCCTGAGCCGCCAGGAGTATCTGCAGGAAACGGTGCAGCACTTTATCCAGTCCCCCGACCAGAACACCTGGAGAACGAAAATCATCAACTTGCCCGGGCCCGATCTTGTCAGCGAAGACAACCCGGCTGCGGTTGAAAACCAGGAGAAGAATGGCAACTGGATAAAAGTCGGCAACATCGCCAACATCGAAGTCGTCGTGGATTACACAAATGTTTTTTACCTGAACTCCGCCCGCCCATTGGCGGGAACCACGCAGGTGAATGCCAAGCTGGGACCCGACGGTACCCTGGCGGAAGCGTCCGTGCAACTGCAAGACCAGACATTATCTACGATTGCGAGCACTATCGGGTCGGTGGCAGGCGCTGTGACTACGGCCGGGCTCGCAGGCATCGCCGCGGGCGTTCCCCTCATTGCACCGGCCAATAAGCTTAGCATTGCAACCAAGATGTATAAGCACACCCACATCGCGTACTCTGCTTCTCCAGCACGGCCCGATACCTGCCTGCCCCAACCCGGCGGCGTATTCAACGGATCGTTTGTAATTGCCGATGCTTCCAAAACTGCGGCCGCAACATCAGCTTCGGATAAAGAGAATGTCATCAGTGTTTCCGGCTCGATTCAGCTTCCGAAGACGGCCGCACCGTCGCCTTCGGCGGCGGCGCCCAGCGCGGCGACACCGACTCCGAAGCAGCCCTGATATTCCCTCGAAGGAACCTGTACTAGAATTTGGTTGTTGAAGGGAGCGGGCTTCTGTGGAAGCGCGAGCAGCGCTAATTTCAGTCCCGGGTATTCTCTTCGCGATCCTCAATCCAGCCTTATTCCGTATCCTCTTTGAGCCGCCGAGGGACCGCAAACCGATCGAGGCAGACTTATTTCAGAATCTCCCTGACAGAAAACGTCTAGAATCGGCCCATGATTGCGCATCTCCGCGGACGCATCCTCTCGAAAACTCCCCAAGCTGCCGTAGTGGAAGCCTCCGGCGTCGGGTATGAGGTCACCATCAGCATTCCTACATTCACCGCGCTTCCCGCAGAGGGGAATGAAGTCTCGCTGCTTATCCATACCCATGTCCGCGAAGACACCTTAGCCCTGTTCGGGTTCATGACCCAGACCGAAAAGCGCCTGTTTGAAAAGCTGCTCGGCATCAGCGGCATCGGACCCAAGCTGGCGATCACCGTGCTCAGCGGACTTCCGCCGGAACGGCTGGTCACGGCCATTCACGCCCAGGACCACGCCACATTAACGCGCATCCCCGGAGTAGGCAGGAAAACGGCGGAGCGGATCGTACTCGAATTGAAGGACAAGCTCCAGGAACTCGCCCCTGCACCCGCCACCGGAGGCATCGCCACGCCGGTATCGGAAGATGTGCTTTCCGCGCTGGTGAATCTCGGCTACCCGCGCGTCAACGCGCAGAAGGGCCTTGAGGCTGCCGTCGCCCGCAACCCGGATACCGCGAAAGACTTCGAGACTCTCTTCCGAGCGTCTATGGCGGCGATGAAGTAGATAATTTTCAGGTTAACCTTTTTGTCTTCGTTTCCATCTCCTGGACACGCCGTCCACTGAAGACTGCCCCACCGAATGAGCTCCAGCGAACTGCATGAGGAAAGGCGCGGGAGCGAATCAAAAACGGCAGCGAGAAGGATCAGTCAGCCGGAGACTCAGGTTGCAAGATAGCTTTCGTTCAGCCGGATATCGGGGGATGGGTCAGATACGCATCGGCATGATGATGTAGCGGTATTTGAAATCGTCCGTAGCGTCTTCCGGACGAACCTGGCCGGCGGTCTGGGCATCTTTGAATTCGAGCCGAACTTCGCTGACGTCTCCTACAGCCTTGAGGAAATCGACCATGTAGGCAGAGTTGAAGCCGATCACCAGCGGGTCCATGTTGTAAGGAGTTTCAATGGTGTCTTCGGATTCGCCGGCTTCGGTTGACGAAGACGAAATTTTCATCTCGTTCTGTTCCAGGCGCACCTTGACCGCGCCCGAGCGCTCGTCGGCAAATTGCGCGACGCGCTGAATCGAAGACAGCAGGTCGGTGGTGCGCACGATGACGAAGCGATTGTTATCGCGCGGCAGGACCGCCTCATAATTCGGAAATTGTCCGGTGAGCTTGCGCGAGGTGAGGACGCGGTTGCCCACCTGGAAATAGAGAGTCTGCTCGTCATCGACGAAGTCGATGAATTCCTCTTCCGTGTTGGCCAGCAGTGATTGCAATTCCGCCAGAGCTTTGCGCGGAATCAGCAGCCGCTTTTCTCCACTGACCGAGAGATTCTCGCCGGTCTTTTCGATGTGCGCGAGGCGGTGGCCGTCCGTGGCCACCATGGTCAGGCTGCCGGATTTTACCAGCAGCAGAGCGCCGTTTAGCGTGTAGCGCGATTCCTCATTGGCGACCGCGAAAATGGTTTTCGCAATCATGGCGCGCAGCGTGGCCGCGGGCAGCCGGATGGCGCCCGAAGCGGGGAAGGACGACACTTGCGGGAAGTTGGCGCGAGCCATGCCGACCATCTTGGTATTCGATCGGCCGAGGCGAATCTGCACCCAGTGGTTTTCCATCAGCTTGATGCCGATCTCACCGTCCGGCAGCAGCTTGATGTAGTCATACAGCTTGCGCGCGGGAATCGTGCAGGCGCCAGGCTTCTTCACCTTGGCTTCGCAGGAGGTGCGGATGCTCTGATCGAGATCCGTGGCGGTGATCGTCAGACGGTCCTTGTCGGCTTCGAGCAGGAAATTCGACAGGATGGGAATCGTGGTCTTGCGCTCGACAACACCCTGGGTCGCCGTCAATTCACGCAGTAGCTGCTGCCGGCTGACGCTGATTTCCATCGCTGAACCTTCCATCGTTTTATTGTCGACCACTGTCTTCTCCGGCTGAACTTCCAGACTTGGCATATGCTTGACCGTCTCTCTTGTTACGCCCGGTACGCCTTGGGAGGCAGCGTACACGCTTCAGGGTTGTGCCTTCATTGTAGAGATAAACTCGTATCCGGGTGGGGAAATTTGCTGCGGAAAAGTGGGCGTATTCCTTAAAAACTTTCTCTTCCACCGCGATGCTCCAGACCTCATGTCGCCCGCACAGGAGATGGCGGATTCCGTCAAAGGAAAGTCTGCTTCTAAAAAGCATTTCAAACTAAATACAAAAACAGTAGTAGTAGCAGATGGCAGTGGAAATTTGAATAAACGGGAAAAAATCAATAAAGAAGCCGCAAATCGGAGTGTCCTGTTTTCTAAAACAGGGCTGAGGGAAAGAGTAAAAGAGGGGAAAGAGCGGCCGGAAGAGTGATTGCGGCCTGTTCTTCGCACCGGATCTCCACGCTCTCCACAGCGAAGGATTGCGGACCTGTTATTTTCTCGGCATTGTTGTGCAAACCGTGTCCCCGCCCTGCCGTGATGCGGCATTCGCCACGTGGGTTAATCCACAACCGGGATTTCAGGAACCTAAAGCAGTTCCAGCGTAGATGTAATCGGGTCAGAAAAAATTGTCATTCTGAGCGCAGCGAAGAATCCAGACGGAGCGGATGCTCCTCTAAATTCTTCGCGGAGCGAAATCGAAGGGGTCTCGAAATGACAAGCTGGATAGGCGTCAATAGTTCCAGTGCTCAGCTACTTTTGTGGCGTGATACCGAGCTCTTTTTCTACAGTACCGTCGTTCAGCATCTGTGCCGCCTTCTGCAGAGTGATCCCGGCGGGAGCGCGTTTGTAGTCGCTGGTGATTTCATCTTCCTGCTCGCTGATGCTCTTAAAAAACAGCGCATGCCCCTCGATGTGGACGTGAGTCTGAGTAATCTGCCATTCGCCGGGAGCGACCTCGGACCGCACGATTCGAAATGTGCCGCCCTTTCTCAGCTTCCCTAAAATCCCCCAGCCGAACTCCACCGGCTGAATCAAAGTCCCGCTGAGCATCTTGAGACGTTTCTGTTTGGCATCGACCACCATCGTGCCGGACATGGCGGCGAACACGCGGGAAGCATACGTCGGCGGCTCAAAGTCAGGGTTGGGTTTGAAATTGAGAGTGATTTCTCCGTTCGATTCCCCGGCCTTCGACCATAAAAATCCTTCGGGCAGCATTTTCATCAGCGAGACCGCCTGCTTGTCGTCATGCGCCGCATCTTTACGTTGTTTCGCACGCACGGCAGGATCGTTGACTACGGTTTCCATCTTGGCCTGGTCCTGTTGCCGCTCCTGCGGGGTCAGCGGCTGGCCGTTGCGTTCGATGGTTTTTGAAACCGAAGCTTCAGGGGTTTCAACCACCAACTGCACGACATCTTTCGACGCCGTCTTATCGGCGTCGCGATAGATCCATTTTGTGTGGTCAGTCTGGTTGGCGGCGAGCTCGTTGTGAATGACCTCCCGCACCAGTTGCTGCGCGGAATTGTTCTGCCCGGGACTGGTCTGCGCTTTTCCGGCTACGCAGGCGGCAAAGAGAAATGCCAGCCCGCATGCGGCGAATCGCTTCGACAGAGCAGCGCGGGCATGCGAGGCAGGACTCAGCCATGGCCGGGCGGTGGAAGCCGCGGATCCTATCGGGCGCTCGACAGGGCGGTTAAAACCAAGGCGGTTGAAAGAGGCCGATATGCCGACTCCAGGGATGCTGGAATGGTCGGCGCGTGTTGTGTTGCAAACGGGTTGCGAAGTGCGGGGCCTTGCCTGCTCTTTTAATTTTTTCATGTGATCTTACAATACAGCGGCCTTGGAATGGGCAGTATTCCAGCTCTCGTACCAGCGCTCTCGAGTCGTCAGGGTCTGAAACGCTTTGCCCGGGCGCCTGCCGAGGAGCACCTGATACAGCTCGATATTTCCCCGGTAAAAAGCATCCGCTGATCCCGCCATATAAAGCAGCCAGATGCGGTAGGTGCGCTCGGAGACCGTTTCCAGCACGGTACGGGCATTCTTCTGCAGATTTTCTACCCATAGGCGGAGCGTGCGATGGTAATGGGTCCGGAGATTATCCACGTCGCGAACTTCGAAGCCGACCGCTTCGGCCATCTCCAGCACCTGGGCAAGGGTGACCAGCTCGCCATCGGGAAAAACGTACTTGTCGATAAACGAGTCCTTCGCCGGAGGGCAGGCGGCGGAGCTCGCAATGCCGTGATTCAGAAAAGTGCCGTCGGGGCTGAGCATGCGCAGAGCGATGGTGAAGTAGTCGCGCAGGTTTTTCAAACCCACGTGCTCGAACATGCCGACGCTGGCGATCTTGTCGAAGCGGGTAGGCAAATCCGGCATCTTGCGATAATCGCGCAGCTCCACCGTACATTTATTTTCCAGCTGCGCGTGGGAGATGCGACAGGCGGCAATGGCCGCCTGTTCCTTGCTCAAAGTGATGCCGTAGGCCGCGGCCCCGTATTGCGAAGCCGCATGCAGCACCAGGCTTCCCCAGCCACAGCCGATATCGAGAAAGCTGTCATTGGGGCGCAGCCCCAGCTTGCGGCAGATCAATTCCAGCTTGTTGGTCTGGGCGGACTCCAGATTTTCTGAAGGGTCGCGGAAATAGGCGCAGGAATAGGCCAGCGTGGGTCCCAGCCACGGACGATAAAACTCGATCGGCAAGTCATAGTGATAGGAGATCGATGCGCGATCGCGGGCCATGGAGTGGCGCGGTCCATAGCGCAGCAGCCGGGCAAAGTCGGAGGAAGACTGCCACAGTTTTCGCAGAATGCTGTAGCGCGACCCGGCGGGGCGGTCGATGACGTAGTGGACGACGGGGAACACGGAGAACAGATCGCCTTCGACGTCCAGTTCGCCGTCAATGAATGCCTCCCCAAGTGTCCGCTCGGTGGGATTTTCCATTAATGTATGCCACGCGGCAGAAGTTTTGAAGACCAGCGTGCATTGCGGCGGTTGGTCGGGGGCGGAAGACCAATACCAGCCATCCGCACTGCGGATCGCAAATGAGGTCTCGTGAAAATCGCGAAACAGGTCATTGAAAACCTGTGTGCGATAGGAATGACCCACATCGGAAGACATGTCGTATCCACCCCGTGACTGACAGATCACCTGTTAGTGTAAGAGAATCAATGTGATATCGGGGTTGCCTAAGCGGAGACCAGCCTCTGGCTTCACAAGCCGAGTGATCGGCGGGAGCCTGATGCCGATCAGAGACACAGTTATGCTTCGAGCAAATTCCCCCCACATCTCTTGCCGTCTTGCTGCGGGACCGAAGTCCGGCGCAGGAAAAGTTTCGGTCCCGAGCGGAGTCGCTGTTTACCCAGGAGCCGCTTGATCCAGAGAAGCTGCTCCGGCTTCAAAGAAACAGTTCCGCCACCGATCCGATCCCGGTCCTCTACCACGCCATCAGGTTCGCGGTCCTGGAACCAGCGCGCTAGCGCCGGAATCCGAGCGCGAAGTCGGCGCGGCAGCCGCGGTCCACCCAGATGCCACGACGGTCGTAACCCCAGGTGCGACCCTGGATGCAGGGCGAGCCGCTGCGCTGGTTGACCATGCGGACGCCACCGCGAGTGTCGGCGGGACAGAATTGTCGTCCCCCGTTATTGGAGGAACAGGTCAGCCTGCCCATAGGTGGTCCGCCTGGACCGGGATAGCCGGGGCCAGGATAGCCTGGTCCGCCGGGCCCGGGACCGAATTCGGCATCGACGATAAAGTCGGCACGGCAGCCGCGGTCGACCCAGATGCCGCGGCGGTCAAATCCCCAGGTGGAACCCTGGACACAGGGCGAGCCGCTGCGCTGATTGATCATGCGTACGCTGCCGCCGGTGTGGATGCGGCAGAAGTGCCGGCGGCCGTCGTCGGAAGCGCAGGTGATGCGGCGGCCCCGCCTGCCGGTGGTGCCGCTCTGGGCCCGCAAGGCGGAGCCCGAAAAACAAAGGGCGATGAGGATGATCGAGAAGAAAAAGATTTTCAGCTTGTTCAAGGAAGCCTCCAGCGATGCGTGGAGAATATTACCGTAGCTTGGATTCAAGCCACAAGCGGGAAGTTTTCCGTTGACGGACTGTGCGGGATGCCGGAGCATTGGCACAAATGAAAACCCAAATTGTTGGTCTGTTTCTCTGCCTGATTCTGCTTGTGACCCTTAGCTCCGCCGCCGCGGAAGAACCGTGGACGGAGGTGCGCAGCCCGCACTTCCGCGTGCTGACCAACGGCGATGCTTCGGACGCGAAGCATGTGGCTGCGGATTTAGAGCAGATGCGCTATGTCTTTGAGACCCAGTTTCCCGGGTTTCGCCTGGACTCCGGAGCGCCCTTGACGATCTTCGCCGCGCGAGATGAACGGACGGCAAAGATGCTGGAGCCGGAGATGCGAAAGATCAAGGGTACGGCCAATTTGGGAGGGCTATTCAAACACGGATGGGAAAAGCAGTATGCGATGGTTCGGCTGGATGTTCGGGAACTCAGCTCGAATGTGCTGGTTTACCACGAATACACCCACACAATTCTGCACCTGAATTTCCATTGGCTGCCGACCTGGCTCGATGAAGGGATCGCCGAGTTCTACAGCTATACGCGCTTCGAGCAGCACAAGACCATCCTTGGCGCTCCGACGGAACGGGTCAGGATCCTGTCAAATACGCCGGTGCCGATTCGAACGCTGATCAGCGAGCAAAACCCACTATTTGGCGGAGACGGAGATAAGACGGAAATGTTCTATGCCGAATCGTGGGCGCTGGTCCACTATATGATGTTCGGCGACGGGATGGATCGCGGGCGGAAGCTCAACGAGTTCTTCGGTCTGCTGCAGAATGGGGCGGACCAGACCAAGGCTTTCGAGCAGGTCTTCGGCAGTCCCGAGGCGATGGACAGACCGTTTGACCAGTACATGCGAAATCTCGCGTTTCATGCGGCGGTGATGCCCAGTTCACCGGATATTAAAGAAAAGGATTTTCGCACGCGGAAGCTAAGCCTGGCCGAGACAGAGGCGGAGCTGGCCGGGTATCACCTGTGGAGTCGAGACCCGGAAAGCGCAGCTCCGCTGATCGCCGCGGCGCTCGCGCATGATCCGAAACTGGGACTGGCGCATGAAGAGGATGGATTTCTGCTCTTTAACAGCGGCAAGGACTCCGAGGCTGCGGCGGAGTTTTCTCAGGCATATGCGCTCGACCCGACGCTCTACCTTTCTCTGTTCGCCAGGACAATGCTTTCTCCCACGACGAATTCAAATGCTCCCGCGGACGAGGCCGCGTTGTATGCCGCGCTGATGAAAGTCGCCGACTTGAACCCGCAATTTGCGCCTGCGTTTGTGCAGCTTGCGCGGCTGGATTTGCGCGAGGGCAATCAGAAAGCGGCCTTCGGGGTGGCGCGCCGCGCCGAGGAACTGGAGCCTTCGCGGGCCGGATATCACCTGCTGACGGGAGAAATTCTGCGGCGCATGGGGAAGAACGCCGAGGCGGCGCAGTTCGCCGAATATGTGGCGAAGCACTGGCCGGCCACCGACCACAATGAAGCGGTGGAGTTATGGAACCGGGTTCCGGCGCCGGCACGCCCGGCGGGAGTGTCTCTCGCGATCGAAAAACCGGCAAACACCCAGACAGCGACGGGAATCGTGAAATCGAGCACCTGCGATGCAGGCGCGAAACAACCGTGGACGCTGGTGCTCGATGATAACGGCAAGGAGCAGACCTTCCATCGGACAGGCAGGCTGGGCACAGGGTTTTCCGACACGCTCTGGTGGGGAGAGGACCACTTCAATATATGTCGTCACCTTGTCGGCCTGCGGGCGGTGGTACGGTACAGCCCTTCTGCGGACCGCACTTTTACCGGCAACGTTGTGGATTTGGGAATACGCGACGACTTGCCTCCGCCTTCCACAAGCAACACCGGGCTGCGGCAAATTGCGAAACAATGAAGGGTGCCACGGAGCATTGCCACAAATGAAACATGGACCTGTGTGCCTGCTGTTCTGCCTGCTTCTCTTTGTGACCCTTGGTTCTGCCGCCGCGGAAAAACCCTGGATCGAGATCCGCAGTCCGCATTTTCGCGTGCTGACCAACGGCAGTCCGGCCGATGCCCGCCACGTGGCGCATGAATTCGAACAGATGCGCTATGTCTTTGCCAGCCAATTTCCCGCGTTCCGGCTCGACTCCGGCGCGCCGCTGACTATCTTCGCGGCCCGCGATGAGCAAACCGCCAAGGAACTGGAGCCTGCGATGTGGAAGGCGAAGGGAATCAAACCGGCGGGAGTATTTCACCACAGCTGGGAAAAGCAATACGTGATGGTGCGGCTGGATGCCACCGGGCTGAGTCCGCGGGTCGAGGTCTATCACGAATACACGCACTCGATTCTGCACCTGAATTCGCATTGGTTGCCCACGTGGCTCGATGAAGGCATGGCGGAGTTTTATGGCTATACCCGGTTCGAGCAACACAAAATTTATATCGGCGCGCCGACCGTCCGGGTGAATGCGTTGCAGGGCAGCTCAATCCCCATCGAAGATCTGATGTCAGACGATAAGGTGCGTTCGTTTTATCGCGATCAGGAACGGGCCGAGATGTTCTATGCGGAATCCTGGGCGCTGGTCCATTACATGATCTTCGGACCGGGAATGGATCGGGGCGCAAAACTCAACCAGTTCTTCCGATTGATTCAGCAGGAAACCAATCAGAAACAGGCGTTTCAGCAGGTATTTGGCGATTTTGGCGCGATGGATAAAGCCTTCAATATTTATATGCGGAGTTTTGCCTTTCATGCCGCGGTGATCCTGTCGCCGCCGCAGATCGATGAAAAGGACTTTACCTCGCATCCGCTGACGATGGCGCAGACGGAAGCCGAGCTGGCAGGTTTTCATCTTTGGAACCATGATCTGAACGTCGCGCGGGTGCTGGTTGCAAAGGCGCTGAAAGACGACCCGAAACTCGGGCAGGCGCATGAAGAGGACGGATTTCTTCTCTTCGCCGATGGCCAGGATGCCGTCGCGCGGGATGAGTTTGCGCAGGCATACGCGCTGGACGGGACGCTGTATCTTTCGCTGTTCGCGAAGACCATGCTCTCGCCCATGGCGAACTCGAACACTTCCGCCGACGAAGCAGCCTTTCATGCTGGGTTATCAAAAGTGGCGGATTTGAACTCGCAGTTTGCGCCCGCATATATACAACTGGCCCGGCTTGAGTTACGGAAGAACGATCCGCGGTCAGCCCTCGGGCTCTCGCGCCGGGCAGAGGAGCTGGAGCCCTGGCGCGCCGGATACCACCTGCTGACCGGGCAGATTCTGCTGCGCATGGGGAAAGATGCCGAGGCTGCGGACTTCGCGAAGTATGTGGCGAAGCATTGGTATGGACCGGACCACGACGAAGCTGTCGATCTGTGGGACAGCATTCCCGCCGCGCAACGGCCAGCCGGCGAATCTCTGACTGACCAGCTGCCGGCGAACACGCAAACGGCGGAGGGAATCGTGAAATCGGTAACTTGCGGCGGTACGCCGCAGGGAAATGTTTTCGTGCTGGAGCACGACGGCCGCGCGCAAAGCTTTCAGACCAAGGGCCCTCTGATGATCGGAATGCCGGATACGCTCTGGTATGGCTCTGACCACTTCAGCCTCTGCCACAACATTGAAGGCATGCATGCTGTGATCCGCTATCGGCCCAGCTCCGATCCGGGATTCGCGGGCGATCTGGCGGAGATTGAGATCCGCGATCCTGTTCCCGCAGTGAGTGCAGCGACCGAGGTTCAATTGGCCAAGTGAGTTGGCCGCCCGTTTTGCTCTTGATGCGCGAGGAAGCAACGTAAAGCGTCGTGGAGATGATGAACAGACCTGCCGGAGTTTCTGAATTTCTTCTTCAGGGTGCCCCGGTTCTCGAAGTCGAGATCCTGGGGTAATCATGTTTCCTCGATTCCGGCGCGACGATGGTTCTTGTTGTTTGTTGCGGGAATGCCGCGTGTGCATACCTTGATCGGCGTGTGCACGGCTTTCGCGTCAAGCCCACCATGTCGTGCTGGGAATTATGACGCGTAAACAAGTCGAGTATGTTGAGTGTAAGGGGGCCACATGATGTTTCCAGGTCATCGCGCGCGCGACCGTGAGGGCGTCCGGTTTCGGGTTCCTGGAACGCTGTGCCTGTTGATCGTGCTGACCGCACCCGTCGGGCTGTTTTCTCAAGGTGCGGTCAAGACGGCCCGCCCCGGCCCGGTGGCGATTTCCGGAAGCGAGAAAATCGAGCATGTGGTCTGGATCATTCAGGAGAACCACTCGTTCGACAATTATTTCGGGACCTTCCCCGGCGCCGACGGTCTTCCTCCGTTTACTTGCCTTCCCAAGATGCCGGGCGCTCAAGATTGTGTCAAGCCTTTCCACATGCCTCCGGGGCAGCCGCTCATCGATCTTGAGCATAGCTGGGAGACGGCTCACGCGGCCTACAACCACGGGACGATGAACGGCTTCGTCTGGGTAGAGGGCTCACCCTACACGATGGGCTATTACGATCAGCGAGACATTCCAAATTATTGGAGCTATGCGCGCCGATACACGCTCTGCGACCGCTTCTTCTCCTCCGAGATGACGGGCAGTTCACCCAACCACGTTTTCACCGTTGCCGCCCAGTCCGGAGAGATCAACAACGTCGCTTCGCTGGAGCAACTTGAGAGTGAAACCGATGATGATGATGGGTTCAGTTTTGCCTCGATCGTCCGCCGCTTCCGGGGCGCGGGCATCACCTGGAAATACTACGTGGAGACCCAGCCGGCTACGGCCGCCAGCGTCACCCTGAATGCGAAGCTATCCCATTTGGCCTATCCCGATCCCAAAGAATTCACGCTATGGAATCCGTTGCCGGGATTTAAAGGAATTCGGGAAAATCCCGCGGATATGGCGCGGCTGGTTCCTCTGCAGCAGTACTTCACCGATCTAAAGACCGGGGCGCTGCCCCAGGTTTCATGGATCATTCCCGACTTCCAGGACAGCGAACATCCGCCCGAACCGCTGGACCAGGGCATGTGGTATGTGACACAGTCCATCAACGCACTGATGCAGAGCCGTTACTGGAAGAACACCGTAATCTTTCTCACCTGGGACGATTACGGAGGCTTTTACGACCATGTCCCTCCCCCCGAGGTGGACGCGTACGGCTATGGTCCCCGGGTGCCGATGATCGTGATCTCCCCATACGCAAAGCAGCACTATGTCTCCCACGAGACCTACGACTTCACGTCGGTCCTGAAGTTCATCGAGCAGCGCTGGGGACTGAAACACCTGACCGCCCGCGATGACCGCGCCAACAACATGGCCGATGTTTTCGACTTCAGCCAGCCAATCGCCTCCCCGCTGGTCATCCAGGTCCCAACCGATATTCGATCCCATTTGCTGCCGGTGCATATCACCTATCCACCGTCCGTCGAACTGCCGCATCAGGAAGGAGTGAAAATTCAAGGAACGCAGGCAGTCCCTTACATTCCACCTGCCGCGCCCAAACATTGAGTCGATCTATATGGCTGAGTGCACTTCAATTTTCCCGCAGCCCACGTGATGCTTCCGCGGGACCCGCGGATCGGGGCGCGGAGGCCACCGGTTCTTTGCTAGGCTCAGGCATACCAACCTTGTCCGCGGACGCGAGAAAAATCGATACGCCAACACAATTCGTGAATCTAGGGCATGGCCGGGCGGCGCGCCCGGCGATCCGGCGGCTCAGGCTGCTTCCGCTGGTTGCAGTGACCTACTTCATGGTGTCGGGCGGGCCGTATGGTCTGGAAGACATCGTCGGCCAGGCCGGCTATGCGCGGGCGCTGCTGTTGCTGTGCATTGTTCCGGTTCTGTGGAGCCTGCCCACGGCGCTGATGATCGGCGAGCTGGCCAGCGCCTTGCCCGATGAGGGCGGCTTCTATGTCTGGGTTGGGCGGGCGATGGGCCGCTTCTGGGGATTTCAGGAAGCGTGGTTGTCGCTGTCCGCCAGCATCTTCGACATGGCGATCTATCCCTCGCTCGCCGTCGCTTACCTGGCGCAGCTTGAACCCGCGTGGACGGCGGGACATCGCGGCGTTCTGTGGTCGCTGGCCGTGGTGGCGGTGTGCGTGGCGTGGAATCTTCGCGGCGCGTATTCGGTGGGCCAGGGATCCATGTGGATGCTGGCGCTGCTGCTGCTCCCATTTGTGGGAATCGTTGGGTGCGGGCTGGTGTTGTGGCTGCGGGTGGGAACGCATCCCCAGGCGCTGACGCATTTTGCCAAGCCACTCGACGGCAGCATGGTTACGGCGCTGCTCTTCGTGCTGTGGAACTACATGGGTTGGGATAACGCCTCGACAATCGCGCGCGAAGTCGAAGACCCGCAGCGGAATTATATTCGCGCTATGCTGGCTGCTGTGCTGGTGGTCGCGATCAGCTACGTGGTGCCGATTGCGGTAGTAGCGTTGACCGGAGTTCCGGCCGCAACCTTCGTCACCGGAGCATGGGTCGCATCGGCGCACACGCTGGCAGCGGGAGTGTTCGGCGCACGCGCCGCTTCCTGGCTGGCGCTTGCCGTGGCTGCCGGTGCCGTGTTGACGGGTGTAGCAATGTTCAACGCGCTGACGCTTTCCTATGCCCGTGTTCCGGCGGCGATGGCGAGCGATGGACTGCTGCCGCAGGTCCTGGCGCGGCGCATGAAAAACGGAGTGCCCTGGGTAGCGGTGCTGGTATGTGCGGCGGGATGGGCGCTGGCGCTCGATCTGAATCTAACTCGGCTGCTCGAACTCGACATTCTGCTCTATGGCATCAGCCTGATTCTGGAATTTGTCGCGCTGGTGGTGCTGCGAGTGCGCGAACCCGATCTGGCGCGGCCGTTTCGCGTGCCCGGCGGTGTATGGATGACGGTCGCGCTGGGCGTGGCGCCGACGCTGCTGGTTGGCTTTACCATCTGGGCGGCGCGGGGAGATCGCCTGACGCCGCGCGTGCCTGCGATTGCGCTTGGATTCGCGCTCGCGCTGGCGGGATCTTTCGTGTATCCGCTCACGCTGCTGCCGAAACGAAACCGGAAAGCGGTGAGCGATGTTTCATAATGCGGGATCGGCTGTTCGAGGTTGGGCTGAATTGAACGCTGACACATCTACCGACAAAGAACTCGGACAGAAATGAACACGAAGATTGTCGCGATGATTTTTGCGCGCTGCATGGGAAGTTCGCGAAATTTTCTCGTTTTTGCGCCCGGGAAATTTTTTGGCAGGCGTTCGATAAGGCCGCAAACGTGCATCAGTGACGCGCTTTCACCACCACTGGTGCACTTTAGAAAAAAAATAAATTCGATTTCGAAACCCTGCTGCCTCTCTTGTCTGAATGTGCTAGTATCGGCTTCGCTAACGTCATTCGGGAAATCGATCGCGTTGTGCTGCACTTGCCCGGGACGGTCACCTCAGGATGTCGGAAGGCAATCTCGCGGGCAGATATTTGGTACCATCTTTGGGTTCCCGTCCAGCAATGCCGGACATGGAATCTGCATTGTTGTTCTAGCCAGGAAGCGCGTTCTCGTGTGATGTTTCAATGCGAATCTTTACCGGCGCGCCCCCAACGTTGAAAGTGAAAATAGAATGTCATTTTCCGCTACAGCCTCTTCGACCATCAATCCATGGCTTCGCATCCTGACGGCGCTTGAGAAAAAAGTTAATCATCAGTCGTTCGATACCTGGTTCAAGCCGACGCGCTTCAGTCGCATCGACGGCCGAGTGCTGGTGGTGAGCGTGCCCACGCGCGAGTTTGAACACATCGGCGAACGATATAACGATTTGATCCTCGAAGCGGTGGACCAGCTAGGCGTTGAGGTCGATGAAGTTTCCTTTGAAGCGGTGCAGCAGGAGGCGCCGCCTCCGCGTGTGCGGCAGGGCGGAGGTTTCGCTCCACAACCGGCGCGCCCCGGCGCGCTGGCGCAAGGCCGCGCCCCGGGCAATCAGGCCGCAACCGGGCCGCAGCAATCGCGCTTCGACTGGGACACGGCCGCGCAGCTCAATCCCCGTTACACCTTCGAGGGCTTCGTTATCGGCAGCGGCAATCAGTTTGCGCGCGCCGCTGCCGAGGCGGTCGCGGAGCGGCCCTCGAAGGCCTACAACCCGCTGTTTCTCTACGGATCGGTCGGCAACGGCAAAACCCATCTGATGCACGCCATTGGCCACGAGGTGAAACGGCATCAGCCACAGGCATCGATCTGCTATGTGTCCAGCGAGAAGTTCACCAATGAGCTGGTCAATTCGCTGCGCTACGATCGCATGTCGAGCTTTCGCGACAAGTATCGCTCCGTCGATGTCCTGCTGATCGACGACATTCAATTTCTCGCCAGCAAGGAGCGCATGCAGGAAGAGTTCTTCCACACGTTCAACACGCTGCATGAAAGCATGAAGCAGATCGTGATCGCGTCGGACCGCCCGCCGAAAGAACTGGCGGAAATTGAAGAGCGTCTGCGCAATCGTTTCGAGTGGGGCCTGATTGCCGATATTCAACCCCCGGATCTGGAGACCAAGGCGGCGATTCTGCAGAAGAAAGCGGAAAGCGAACACGTCACGCTTCCGGTGGACGTGGCGTTGTTCGTCGCATCGAACGTGCGCACGAACGTGCGCGAGCTGGAAGGGCAACTGACGCGTCTGCTCGCGTGGTCCAGCATGCATGGCGTGGAACTTACGGTAACCGTCGCGCAGCAATGCCTGAAGCAGTTCATCGATACGCAGGTGCGGAAGGTGACCATCGAGGCCATTCAGCGCGCCGTCGCCGAACAGTTCGGCATGAGAATCGCCGAGCTGAAGCAGAAAAACAATTCGCGCTCGATCGTGGTTCCGCGGCAGATTGCGATGTATCTGGCGAAGCAGTTGACGGAAGCCTCGCTGCCGGAGATTGGCCGCCACTTCGGCGACAAACACCACACCACCGTCATGCACTCGATCGCCAAGATCGATGAGCTGCGCCACACCGACACCGATCTGAATCGGATGATCAACAATCTGATGGAGCTGCTGAACAAGTAGCGCCGCGATTCCACGCCTCGCGTGCGAGACACGGGGCACACCCGACGTCCGTCCAGATTCCTGGAATCTTCTCAGTCCCCAAGACATAGAGCAACTTTAGGCCGCAGCCTGCCACTCAAGTCAAAAACCGGCTTGATGGGCCGCCCGGCTGCCGCCTGGCAAAACGTCCCTACTTCAGCGATTTCAGGTATGCCACGACCGCTGCCGCGTCGGCGCGGTTCATGTGGTATTGCGGCATGGGCGGATGCGGCCGATGTCCACGCGGATCCAGCCCTGTCATCAGCAACTGGACCGCATTCTCCGTATCCCACCCATTCAGACCGGCAATGGCGGGAGAGGCGGTCACCCATCCAGGCACCGGCACCAGCGGACCAAAAGACAGCTTCGTTCCCTTCAGCCATTGTCCGGGCACAGGCTGCCCTTTGTCGTTCATCGGCGTGTGGCAGTCCGCGCATCCGGCGATACCTTTCACCAGGTACTCGCCATGTGCGATCTGGGCCTTGTTCGCGGGCTTGACGGCGCGCCTGGCTGCTTGGGCAAAACCAGGGAGAGTGGCGGCCAGACACAACAGTCCAGCCAGCGTGATTCCGAGGGCAGATTTCATAATGATTGTCCGTCTTCTTTTTCGCAAGCGGGCCGGCGGCCTACTCAATCTTTCTGTTGGTTTGTCGGGGACGGTGTCAATTCGAAGTATTCCCAGCGCGAGGTTCAGCATTGCGCTGCCATGCGACTGCCTGTCGCAGAAACCCACGCCTCAGAGGCGAGACGTGGGGCACCCGCGATTCGAAGGCCCGGCACCCACCCTTCGGCCGGCAAAGGATGGGGCGGCTGCAATCCTGCCGCTACTTTTTCGCCGGGGCGATTGCGTCCTTGGCGGCTTTTGCCACGCGGAACTTGACCACCGTCTTGGCCTTGATCTTGATCGCTTCGCCGGTCTGCGGGTTGCGGCCCATGCGTGCTTTGCGCTCGGCCTTCACCAGCCGGCCCAGTCCTGGAATGATAAAGACGCCGGCCTTCTTGGTTTCCTTGACTGCGGTTTCCGCCTGCAGATCCAGAAACGCTGCCACCTGTTTGTTGGTGAGTTCCAGTTTTTCCGCCATGTGCCGAACGAGTTGTGTTTTCGTCATACCTGTTGCCATATTTTTCAATTCCTCCTGTCGTGTTTACACGAGTGGCTTACGCTGCTCGATGTGGTCTCTGTCGCCCGCCGTCAAACCTTGAAATGCCGCCATTGGCAAATGGGGGAATCGGCAGGATTGACGCGGGTTTTAGAAACCCTTCCGCCGTTTACCTTGCGGCTTTCGGAAGCATTTGTCAACGGGAAATAGCGCATTTCCACAGGTTTTCTTAGGGTTTTACCGATTTTGCAGTGATTTTGGCGGATTTGGGCTGGTTTTAACCGATATTTCTCGAGCTGACAAGCGACGAAAAGCTCATTTCGTTCTTTCGCCTGCGGCCCTCAGCTATGACGACTGAGCTGAAATCCTGATCGCTCGAACAAAATTTCATCGCTGAGTATATGAAATGATCGCACGTTTTCGATTCCGGAAACTGCTGGCTATACTGATCTATCGGAATAAATCTCGCTCCAGCAGCGACAATGGTCGCGCGTGGGACGCAATGCATCGATTCTAAATAGCCGCGAACCAAAGGTGCGATCCATGAACAACTCTGCCAATGAAACGTCATCCGAGCGCGTTTCGCTCGACCAGGTACTGCGGGTAGCGGAGCTGGCGCAGCTGGAACTGACGCTGGAAGAGCAAACGGAGATGCTGCGCGATCTGAATTCTATTCTGGGCCACGTGGCGCAGTTGAATGAACTGGACACGTCGGATGTTCCGGCGATGGCGCAGGTAAGTGAATTGCTGCAGCAGCATTCGAGTGCGCAGCAGATGAGCACAGGCGATGGATTGCGTGAGGATCGGTTGCGCGCCTCGCTCGATCGCAAGGTGGTGATGGCAGAAGCGCCGGAGACGGATGGCACATATTTCAAAGTGCCGAAGGTGATTGAGCGCTGAGATATGTAATCTCACCTGGCATTTCGCTTGCGATGGAACACACGGTTAATTTTCAAGGTTGGAGATGACACGAACGGAATTTACGCCAGCAACTTCTTCCGCGTCGCGCACGATTGGCGCTGCGCGGCAGGCCATTCTTCGCGGTGAAATAAGCGCTGCCGCGCTTGCCGAGGAATATTACCGGACGATTTCCGCCGAGGATTCGAAGATCCACGCATGGCTCTCGCTGAGCCGCGAGCGGGCCCTGGAGCAGGCGGCGCGCATCGATGCGCTGGCGGCGAAAGGCGATGAACTTCCGCCGCTGGCTGGCGTGCCGATCGGAATTAAAGATGTGCTGACGATGAAGGGCGCGCCGGCCACGGCGGGTTCGAAGATTCTGGAAGGATATTGTCCGCCATATGATTCGACCGCGGTGGCGCGGCTGGAAGCCGCCGGGGCGGTGCTGCTCGGCAAACTGAATTGCGATGAATTTGCCATGGGATCGTCGAATGAGAATTCCGCCTATGGGCCGGTGCACAATCCCCGCGCGCTTGATCGCGTTCCTGGAGGGTCGAGCGGTGGATCGGCGGCGGCGGTAGCGGCAAACATGGCGGTGGCGACGCTGGGCACGGACACGGGCGGCTCGATTCGCCAGCCCGCCTCGTTCTGCGGAGTCATGGGAGTGCTGCCGACATATGGCCGGGTTTCGCGTTATGGACTGATCGCGTTTGCTTCCTCGCTCGACCGGGTGGGCCCGTTTACAAATACGGTTGAAGATGCGGCGATGCTGCTAGGCGTGATTGCCGGGCATGATCCGATGGACGCCACTTCATCGCATGAACCTGTGCCGGACTATGCCGCCACGCTCGATCAGCCGGTGAAAGGCTTGCGCGTAGGGATTCCTGAAGAGTATTTCGCGGAGGGCCTCGATGCGGAGGTGCGGGCCGCAGTCGAGAAGACGGCGGATGCGTTGCGCGCGGCTGGCTGCACGCTGCACAAAGTTTCATTGCCGCACACCCGCTATGCGATTGCCACGTATTACGTGATTGCGACGGCGGAGGCCAGCGCGAACCTGGCGCGTTTCGATGGCGTGCGCTATGGACTGCGAGCGGCGGACGCGACAACCCTCGGCTCCATGTACCGCAAGACGCGCGACCAGGGATTTGGGCGGGAAGTGAAACGGCGCATTCTGCTGGGAACGTATGTGCTGAGCGCGGGATATTACGACGCCTACTATCGCAAGGCGCAGCAGGTGCGTACGCTGCTGACGCGAGATTTTCTCAATGCGTTCAGCACGGTGGATGTGCTGCTGACGCCCACCGCTCCCACGCCGGCGTTCAAGCTGGGTGAAAAAACGGATGATCCGCTGGCGATGTATCTGGCGGATATCTACACCGTGACTGCAAATCTTGCGGGGATTTGCGGAGTTTCTGTTCCGTGCGGAAACTCCGCCGAAGGTCTGCCGATCGGCGCGCAGATTCTGGGAAAACATTTCGACGAAGCTACCGTGCTGCGTGTCGCTCGTGCGGTTGAGCAGGCGCGGCGGTGAATGTTTCGTTCCTCAAAGACATCCACCGGACATAGCGAGAAAGACCCAGGTTAGCTTCGCGAACCTGGGCCGCCCCGGTTCAGTGCTGTTCCATCTTCATCGCCGGTCTTTACCAGTAATCCAGGGATGATCCAGACGAATGTGACCAGGCCAGTGAGGGCGAGCGAAAGCCACGGGCGATAGAACGCGACGGCGATGGCAGCCAGATAGATACCCATGCAGGCAATGTGCTTCGATAGTTCGGCCATATCGGCGCGCCGCAGCTCGCCGGTTTGCCGCTGACGCCGCATGACAGACCGGCGGAGGAGGAAGAAGGCGGCCCCGGTGACGAGCATGGTCAGATCGTAGAGAAGGGTGGAGAATGAGTCGAAGGACTTCTGGCCGAGGTAGTCGACGAAATAAGGAATGAGCGAAAGAACGAAGAGAAAGATCAGGTTGGTCCAGAGGATGCGGTAGTCCACCGACTCGGTGCGGCGGATGAGATCGTGATGGTTGATCCAGTAAATTCCGATGGTGAAAAAGCTGAGCAGGTAAATGCAAAGCTGAGGAACGACCGACCACAGACCGGCCGGGCCATTCTGGCGCGGGACGTGCAGCTCCAGCACCATGATGGTGATGATGACGGCGATGACGCCGTCGGAGAAAGCTTCCAGCCTGGTGGACTTGATTTCGGAACGATTCGCGGATCTATCCGGGGACATATCGGTATCACCCTTCTTTTCTGCCTCTCAGTGTAGTGCTGATCATTCTTGCGCGCGGCTGTCGAAACCGCGGGTCTCTGCACTCGGCTGTGTTGCGATCAAGGTGATGATGTTCGAAGCCGAACACCCAGATCTCAATCCGGCAGCGTCTGCTCTCCGGTGATGGTCAGAGGCGCAGAGACTCCGGTTGCGCCCGCCGCCGGCTGGCTGGCGCCTATAAACAATTTGTAATCGCCGGCGGACACAACCCTCTGGCCATCGCCACGGACGTGACTGAATTTGCGGGCATCCAGAGTGAAAGCTATATTCCTGGTTGCGCCTGGTTCGATGTGGGTGCGGGTGAATCCCGCGAGGGCACGAATGGGTGCGCCGTCGCCCGAAGGATAGTCGATATACAGTTCCGCGACTTCATCGCCGGCTATCTTCGAAGTATTTGTAACTTCTGCGGTTGCAATCAGCGTATCGCCAGCTTTCAATTGATTGCTGGATAAAGTGAAATGGCTATAAGTGAACTGCGAATAGCTCATCCCAAACCCGAATCCATAGAGCGGCGTGCCTTTGAAATAGCGGTAAGTGCGGTTGGCCATGGAATAGTCGTCAAACGGCGGGAGTTGGCTGGTGGACGAATAGAAAGTGACAGGCAATCTACCCGCAGGATTGTAGGTTCCGAGCAACGCGTTCGCGATCGCCTCTCCGCCGCGAGCACCCGGATACCAGGCCTCGAGAATGGCGTTCGCGTGCTTCTGGGCCCAATCGACGGCGAGAGCGGAGCCGTTCATCAGCACGACGACGAGTGGTTTTCCGGCGGCGGCAAGGGATTGTAACAATCTCTGTTGCACTTCCGGCAGGCCGATCGAAGTGCGATCGCCTCCCGAGAATCCGGGAACGTGGATGGGCATCTCTTCGCCTTCAAGATGCGGCGTAAGTCCGACGATGGCTACCACGACATCCGCCTGCTTCGCCAACTGGATCGCCTCGCGGCGGAGCACATTGGCGGGCGGCTTCCAGTTGAAGGCAATTCCGGCGCCGAACAGCGGGGACTGGTGTGAGTAATCCAGCCGAAACGAGTGACGTTTGGTGTCGGAGAAATGGACCGTGAAAAAAGGAGAAGTCCGTCCCTTGCCGTCGCGCACAGTGCCCGCAGAGACTCGCCGTCCATCGATCCAGACAGCGTAGGTTTCCGTGTTGCCGCAGGGATAGCAGTCCGCCGTCTCCACCTGAAACTGATAGCTGCCCGGCGCGGGCGCGGTGAAGGTTCCGGTCCAGCGGGCAGAGAAGGCTTTCGCGGGAATGCGCGTGGGAAAAGGCGAGGCGGCATTCCAATCACTGTCGATATTTTGCGAGATGGTGGATACTCCGCTGCCGGAAAAATTGAGATTGGAGAAATATCGGACGGTCAGGCCTTCGCCGCTGCTGGTTGCGGTGAAGTGGAAGACGCTGGGCGGAACAGGCAACGACAATTGCTCGACATATGGGGAGCCCTGCGCGTCAAGAACACGGAAGTGCTTCTGTGCCTGGAATGTTTTAAACGCGAACAGAGGCGTTTCGGGGCTCATCGGCGTGCCGTTATAGTTTCCTTCGAGCGCTGCCAGCGAGGATGCGTTTGGACCAATCACGGCGATGGTTTTAATGTTCGATCGCAGCGGAAGTACGCCGTCATTCTTGAGCAGCACCATGGATTCTTCGGCGGCGCGCAGGTTCAAATCCGAGTGCTGCTGCGAATGAATGATGGTGTCGTCCAGTGAGCGGAAGGGCTCATGGCCGGGTGGGTTGAGCGTTCCCAGGCGGTAGCGCGCGATCATGAGCCGCTGGACTGCGGTGTCGATTTCAGATTCTTTGATGAGTCCGTCATGGACCGCCTGGGCGAGGGTGGCGTACTCATCGCCGCAGCTCAGATCGGTGCCGGCGCGAACGGCGTCAACGGCCGCCTGCTTGACGCTGGGAGCGTATTTATGGCCGATAGCGATGTCGCCGATGGCCCCGCAGTCGGAGACGACGTAGCCGTTGAAGTGCCAGTCGCCGCGCAGGATTTTCTGGAGCAGCATTTTGCTGGCGCAGGCTGGCACTCCATCGACGGCATTGTAGGCGCACATGATGGAGTTGGCATGGGCATCGACAATGGCGGCGCGAAAGGCGGGAAGATAAGTGTCTTCAAGATCGTGCGGGGAAACGTTGACATTGAATTGATGGCGTTCGGGCTCGGGACCGCTGTGGACGGCAAAATGTTTCGGCGTCGCGATTGCCACATAATATTTCGGGTCATTGCCTTGCAGCCCTTTTACGAACTGGACGGCGAGTTGGCCAGTGAGGAAGGGATCTTCGCCGTAGGTCTCCTGACCGCGGCCCCAGCGCGGATCGCGAAAGATGTTTACATTCGGCGACCAGAAATCCAGTCCGAAATAGATGGAATGATTGCTATCGCGCTGGGCGGAATTAAATTTTCCTCGGCCTTCGATGCCAATGACGTGTCCTTCTTCGTCGATCAGGGTTGTGTCCCACGTTGCGGCCATGCCGATGGCCTGAGGAAATACGGTGGCGTACCCGGAGCGGGCAACGCCGTGCAGGGCTTCGCTCCACCAGTCGTATTCTGGAACGCCGAGGCGAGGGATGGCAGCAGCGTGATTTTGCATCTGCGAAATCTTTTTCCGCGAGCGTCATGCGGGAGACGAGATCGCGGGCTCGCTGCTCGACGGGCAGAGACGTATTCAGATACGGCGCGTCCTGGGCCCACAGGCGAGCAGCGATGCCTGGCAGCAGGAACCCGATGATGGCGATCAGTATGGTGGTGGAACGAAGATACAGGCGCATGCGTGCTCCCCGGGATAGAGTTTCGACTGGATTCTTCGACTCTGGACAGGATATTCGCGGCGCGGATCTGTGACTATGGTGAATCCACGGTGCAGATACAAATCCCAGGTCTCAAGGGCGAGACCTGGGACACCTGGCACCCGGTTCGGTCGCTTATGATTTCTCTGGCTCCGGGGTGGAGGGCGTGAGCCTGTCGCCATGGCTCACCGTATCCCCGTGACTTACGACGCGAGCGATCTCCGACTCCTCTTCGGGCTGAGCTGGATTTTCCTCGGCGGACTCCCGTGGAAGATCTGGAACCGGCCCCATGAACAGGAAGTCTGGAAGGGTTGAAGTTGCAGGTATGGTTTGCATTTGTTTTCCTCCTGGATTCAAGTCTGTTGCTGCAGTTTCAACCGCAGCAGGGAACCGCGGAGATTACGCATACCAGTAAGAACCTCTTCAGGTAAGTTCGTCAACTGCTGGGAGAGAAGAGAGGGCAGGCTGCAGGCTGGGGATTCTCGGTTCCGTGTTGTGCGCTGGATGCGGAGTACCTGGATGCGGAGTACAGGATGCGGAGTACAAGATACGGAGTACCTGGATACGGAGTACAAGGATGTCGTCTTCCTGGCCGAAGTTTTGGGCTGCCGTGGCCAGTTGTGCGGCGGTCGCCGAGTGCTGCAACAACTCCGCGACACGGTCGAAGCCAAACAGATGGCCGTGCGCGTCACGGGCTTCTACCACTCCGTCGGACATGAGGATGAGGCTGTCGCCTTCCTGCATCTGAAACTGCATCGCGGTAAACTCCGCGCCGTCGATCATTCCCAGCGGCAGCGCGCCTTCCATGGGCAGCTCTTTTCCGTTGAGATAAGGAGCAAGGTGTCCGGCGTTAGCTAGGGTGGCGCTGCCGTCGGTATCGATTCGCAGCGCGAGGCAGGTGGCGTGGGCATGGCCGCGGCCATAGAGGCGCTGATTCAACGCGTTCAATGCAGTCAACGGATCGCTACTGTGCGCGGCCTCAGCGCGAATGGCGCCGACGATCAGCGCTACGAGCATTCCGGCCTGCAGGCCCTTGCCGGTCACATCTCCCAGAATGATGAGCACGCTGCCGTCGCTTGCATGCGGAAGGATCTGGAAAAAATCTCCCCCCACTTCGCGCGCCGGGCGATATTCACTTTCGATAGCGAGCCCGGGAACCTGCGGCAGAGTCTCGGGAATGAAAACCCGCTGTACCTCTGCCGCCTGCTTTACATCGAGCGCCATCTCGCGCTGGTATTCGACGGACAGCAGCATTCGGCGCAGCAGCAGAGCAAACATCGCGGCTACCAGGGCGGTGCTGGCGAATTGGGAAAGCGAGACCTGCGCGCCAAACGGAAACCAGTCCATGCGGACATGGAGCACGCCCAGCTCGTTCTGAAACTGTGAGATCCCGACCAGCACGACGGCGGGCAGCGCCAGCCAACCCTCCAGCTTTTGCCGCCGAATGCCCCACACCAGGATCAACGCAAGCAGCAGTAGAAACAGCAGACGGATGCATACCGAGGCGAGGTGAGAGACGACACCGACGGTATACGGCACGGCGGTAAAGAACAGGTCTTCGCCCAGCGCGTCGGAGATCGCATAGAGCAGCGTCAGGGCGAAAATAGCTTTCGGCACCCACGCCGGACGGCGCAGACGGAACCAGAACCACCACACCATCACCCATCCGCCCAGCAGAAGCGGTTGCAGGAACACGCCATAAATCAGGAAAAGCGTCCTGCCGCTTTCAGCCTGCGTCCACACGCCAATCGCGAGCGCGGCGGTTTCGGCGGCGATCAGCAGAAAGACACCTGCCAGCCACAGATACACCGGGTCGGAGCGGTCGAACAGGATCAGGCTGCAGGCCACAATTGCCAGCAGGAGAAACAAGACGCCTTCGATCGGTTCGGAAATGTAGCCGCGGATCAGGTCCAGCCAGGCGAGCTTGTAGTGCGCGTCTACCGCGGCCGCTTCTCCCAGCAACGGCGCGCTCTTGAGGCCGCCTGCATCCGGGGTCAACGTCAGCGTGGAGGGTTCCATCCAAACGCGAAAGGCGAGCACCTGCGTCGCCGTCGCCGCATCGGAACCCGAACCGCCGCCGGTGGCCATTTTCGGCAGACGGAACATTCGCGGCCGCGTGCTGTAGACCACCGGCTGTTTGCCTGCGGCGGGAAATTTGCCAAAGCTTCCCAGCAGGGCTCCATTGGCGAATACCTGATAAGCGTCGTCCACATCCGCAGGGCCGACCAGCGCCAGTTCTTGTCCCGGCCGCGTCCGCACTCGCACCCGGAGCCGATACCAGGCATAGCCCCAGTAGCCGGGATGGCCCTTGGCCGTCCAGCCGGGCACATATTCCGCAAGGCCAGTGACGGGATCGAAGGCTCCCGTCTTCGGGGTCAGATCCGCCGCCTCCCAGCGTGAGTCGTCGAAGTTTGGGTCGGACCATTGCGGGTTGTCTTCGATATGGAACTTCCACGGGCCGTTCAGCGCGACGATGGACTGGCCGAGCGTAATGGTCGCGGGCACAATCCGGGTCTGCGCCTGCGTAAGCAAGCTAAAGCCGAGACAGAACGAAAGCACAAGACAGAAACAAGGGCGTCGCATCGGCACTCCACGAATACCAGCGATGCCCAGGGTTGGCAACGGTGAATTGGCGCCATAGAGAACACAGGTTTCATCCGCCGCGGCGGACCAGACCTGGGCGCCGCATTCGCATTGGGCACTCACACTCTGTCAGGCAGTCATTGAGCGCGAGCCAGCATCAGAGCAGTTAGCGTGACTCTGGGGCACTTCTTTGGCGCGATGCTCTGCCAATTTGGCGCGAAAACAGCAAGGAATTGACGGGAGTCTCTGGCCGATCTACTATAGGGGACCGGTCTGATAAGACACTTATCATGAGACCGCCCATCCCCACGTTGTATTTCCAACATCAATCCTTAATCCTTGAGGCTTCCATGACGAAAAAATTATTACCAAGCACCATGGCATCGCTTATCTGTCTTGCAGTGTCAGGAGTTCTGTTTGCGCCACAAGTCCTGGCGCAAAATGCGACCGCGGCTCATGCCGTGGCCACCCCGATGATCACTTTGGCAGGCAACGTGCGGCCCGAAGCCATCCAGTCCAACGACCGCGGTCCGGTGAACGGCAGTCTGCAGTTGAATCACCTGCTGTTGCAGCTGAAGCGACCCGCTGATCGGGAAGCTGCCCTGCAGGCGCGGATCCAGGCGATGCATGAGCCCGGCAGTCCGGACTTCCATCATTGGCTGACAGCCGCGGAATTAGGGCGGCAGTTCGGCCCAGACCCGGCAGATATCGCCATGGTCACCGACTGGCTCGAGAGTCAAGGATTCCAGATCAACAGTGTTTCGAAGAGCGGCATGGTGATCGATTTTTCCGGCACCGCGCAGCAGGTCCAGTCGGCCTTGAAGACGGCGATTCATACGCTGCGGGTGAACGGGGCGCAGCATATCGCTAACATGCAGAACCCGCAGATTCCGGCGGCGCTGGCAAATCTGGTGGTTGGCATTTCTTCGCTGAACGATTTCCGTCCCAAGCCGGCGCATACGGCGATCAGCGCGGCGCATATCGATCCCATGTCGAAAGCAGTTCAGCCACGAGCATCGGAAGCCGGCGCCACGCCGGACTTTACCGTAGACTCCTCCACTCAGCCGGTGGTGCCGAACGATCTGCATACGATCTACAACTTCGATTCGGCATACGCGAAAGGGCTCACCGGGAAGGGGCAGAAGGTGGTCGTAATCGAAGACACGAATGTGTACTCGACGAACGACTGGAAGGCATTCCGCAGTAAGTTTGGACTTTCGAAATATACGAAAGGTACGTTCACCCAGATCCATCCGGGCGGATGTACGAACCCGGGGGACAATGGCGACGATGTCGAGGCAATTATCGACGCGGAGTATGCAAGCGCGGCGGCCCCGGATGCGGCGATCGTTCTGGCCTCCTGCGCCAACACACAGACCACGTTCGGCGGACTGCTGGCTATCGAGTCGTTGATCGACGAAAGTGTTCCGCCGTCAATCATCAGCATCAGCTATGGCGAGTGCGAAGCTGCGCTGGGCGCGGCCGGCAATGCAACCTACAACTATGCATACGAGCAGGCGGCGTCGGAAGGCGTATCGGTCTTTGTCTCCACCGGGGATGAAGGGGCAGCCAGCTGCGATCGTAACCAGCCGGCCGCGCAGTTCGGTATTGCGGTCAGCGGCTTTGCTTCCACTCCTTATAATGTCGCGGTCGGAGGTAGCGACTTCGGTGATTCCTATGCTGGAACTAACGCCCAGTACTGGAATACGAAAAACAACTCGATCTACGGCTCGGCGAAGTCTTACATTCCAGAGATTCCCTGGAACGATTCCTGCGCCAGCACGCTGATCACAAATACGGAAGGGTATAACGTGCCCTATGGAAAGACGGGGTTCTGCAACTCTCCTCTCGGCGAGATGTTCTTTCTGACAACAGCCAGCGCCAGCGGCGGACCCAGCGGCTGCGCGTTTGGCGCGACTTCTCCCAATCCGGGAACGCCGGCGGTCAGCGGCTCCTGCAAGGGATACGCGAAGCCAAACTATCAGTTTGGGCTGAACGGCGTCCCGAATGACGGCGTCCGCGATCTGCCTGACGTTTCGCTGTTCGCGGCGAACGGCGTCTGGGGTCACTATTACATCTTCTGCTACTCAAATCCGGCGACGGGGGCGGGTGGAGCGCCTTGCACCGGCAATCCTGCAGGATGGTCCGGAGGTGGCGGCACATCGTTTTCGACGCCAATCGTCGCCGGCGTGCAGGCGCTTGTCAATCAGTCCATGGGCGAGCCGCAGGGCAATCCCAACTACGTTTACTACGCGCTGGCCAGGCTGCAGGCCCAGGCTGAACCCAACTCCTGCATTTCGACCCTCGGCAAGGGAAGCGATTCGCGTTGCGTGTTCCACGATGTGGCCCAGGGCGACATGGACGTGAACTGCATTGGACCCAACAACTGCTATGATCCGTCCGGCCCGAACGGTGTGCTTTCGACAACCAGCAAGGCATACTCCAAGGCATACAACAGCAAAATCGGATGGGACTTCGCCAGCGGGATCGGGACGCTGAATGTCAGCAACCTGATTAAAAACTGGAAGAACGCCTTTGCTCCGCCGGTGGCGCCGTGACCGGAAGCATGCAGTAGAAAGGGCCGGCATCGCGAGATGCCGGCCCTTTCTGTTTTGCAGGATGCGCTGTTATTCGTAGCAGGCAATCGTCTCGAAGTACGTTAAAGCGAATCATCCCTCCAGCGTGATACCGAACGCTATTTCACTGTCCAGGCTTCAAACCCCATCGCCGAGACTTCAATCCGTGGCTCGGCCCAACCCGCCTCGGTGGCCATTTCACGAATCTGATCGATCGGATAGGCACGCTTGATTAACATGCTGCGAAAAGTAAACAACATGAACCATCGGTTCAGCCAGCCCACGTTCAGTCCTTTCACATACCGCTTGATCTCTGTCATTGGAACATCACGTCGGAGATCGATCAGCAGCGCCCTGCCGCCCGGCCGAAGTACGCGCCGCATCTCCGCCAGCGCCTTCACCGGCTCGGTGAAGTTTTTGAAAGCTGCGCGGCATACCACGAAATCCGTGCTGGCATCCGCGATAGGCAGCGCCGCCGCGTTGCCCAGTTCAAACTTGGCGTCCACGCCTTCCGCCGCCGCATTGCGTTGCGCAATCTGAACGAAGGTCTTGCTGATGTCTACTGCCCGTACCTCGAGCCCTCGCCTGGCCAGCTCGATTGAGAGAAATCCCGGTCCCGGCGCCACCTCGAGTACGTTGCCTCCGGCGGGCGCCATCGTCGCAATCCGCTTGGCCAGCAATTTGATCTCCGGCATGTCCTTGCGCGTGGTTCGGTCATACCACCGCGCCACGCTGCCTTCCATGCCCATTCCTTTGTAAGCTTTGACTGTTGTATCCATTTGCTCATCCTCCATATATCTTATATACTAAGATATATGGATAATAAACCACATGAGAAGGTGATATGTCTACAACGGTGAAACCTGAATTGCACCGCGCGTTATCGTCGAACAAAGACGCTGTCACAATCCCGGCTCCGGTCACCACCGCCGACCGGGTCGTGCTTGGGATTCGCAAGTTCATCGCCGGGGCCATATTCTTCAATTCGCAGGCTGCGGAGAAAGTTGGCCTCGGCCTCACCGACATGCAGATGCTCCACATGCTGTTGCTCCACGGGGCCTCCACCCCGAGCCGTCTGGCCGCGTGGACAGGACTGAGCAGCGGCGGGGTCACGGTGGCGCTTGACCGTCTGGAGAAGGCCGGTTATCTCCGCCGCAAGCCCAACCCGGAGGACCGCCGCAGCCTGCTCATCACGCTGGTCCCGGCACGGATGCGCAGGATCGGCAGGATGTATGAGGGAGTGGAGAGCGAGACCCGACGCCTGCTCGCCACGCTGCCGCAGCGCGATCTCGAAGCCGTTCTCCGCTTCTTCGATACCCTGGACACCGCTCGAACGAAAAGTAAGGATCTCCTGCATCCGTGACCGGCGCGAGCATTCCCCCTACACCTTCTGATTTCTTATATCCCGCAACCCTCACGGAACCGGATCGAAGCCGCCCTTGCTCCAGGGATGACAGCGCAAAAGCCGCGCGGCTGCCATGGCCATTCCCTTCCCCCAGCCGTGGCGCGCAATTGCCACCGCGGCATACTCCGAGCATGTCGGCTGATAGCGACACCCGCCGCGCATTGGCAGCAGCGTTCCTCCCATCGCGTGGAGCGGCGGCGAAATCCAGCGTTTATATGCTGACGCCAGCGCCTCGACGCGATCCGCGCGGCGCTGCTCTTTAGTTCGCATGGCGGGAATTGCCGGCTGCCGATTTGGCGCCGGGCCTGGCGGAGATCTTCCCGCGGGATGTGGAGGGTTCCTTAGCCTCCCCGTCCTTGCCGGAAGCGGCTTTCGGTTTCGCGCGCTCGCGCGGAGGTTTCCCGGGAAGCTCGCAGCCGGTTCGCTCGGCGGTTTCGGCCGCGGCCTGCACGGTTCGCAACGCTTCTCGCACCTCGCCCTCGATGGCGGCGAATTCCGCTTCCAGAACCGTGCGCCGTGGATGCAGGATGATATCGACGCTCGCGGTTAATTCCAGCCGATGCTGCCGCACCGCCGCCCGCATCCGCCGCTTGATGCGATTGCGTTCGACCGCATTGCCGAGGACACGGCCCGCGGTCAAGCCGACACGCGAACCCAGATGCGCCCGCTCACGCAACGCAAGGTCGTCCGGCGAAGAACGCTCTTTTGTGGAAACGGCCGAATTCGAATCGCGCCCGCGCAGTGCGTAAAAATACGTCATCAGCGGAAGCGACTGCCGCCGGCCCTCTCGATAGACGCGCTGATAATTCGCATGTTTCTTGAGCCATGCCTCGCGCGGCAAAGCCGGGGCTTCTTTCGGGACCTTGGTCGTTGGCTCCGCTGGCATCGCACACCTGTCCCTCTATTGTCGCTGAATGCGGCGGGAAAGACGCGCGATGTCCCTCTCGAGTCGCTTTTACGGATGGCTGTGAGCGGATTGAGGCAGGCTGGAATGCGGCTCAGGGATAATGCCCATGAAAGCAAGAATGCCGATGAAAGGAAGTCGGTGCCCCAGGTTCGCGAAGCTAAGCTGAGGCTTTTGCCCCACTGCCTCATCCAACAGTTCTATTTAGGAAACCGCTTCTAGTCGCGATAGCCAGCGCTGACGGATACGCGCTTGCGGCCTCGCGCGCGGCGGCGCGACAGCACGGCCTGCCCGGCTTTGGTCTTCATGCGGGCACGGAAGCCATGCGTCTTAGCGCGGTGGCGGCGGTTCGGTTGAAATGTGCGCTTCGGCATTGGAATCGCAGCTCCTGAAAATGAATAATCGTCGATAGACAGCAAACTTTGAGTATACCCGAAGACCCTCTCGATTCAAAAGGCCCAGGAACAGGGCTAATTGCGCAGATAACCGACCCAGATAACAAACCCGGATAACCAACTTGGAGGGAATTCTCCTCCAATGTTAAGGTGCGCTCCTGATACTGCTCGTGGCACTAAGCCGAAGGAGTGGAATTGCCATGGCCAAGACCGACTTCAAATCGGTGGACGAATACATCGCCTCACAGCCCGATGCGGTGCAGGACGTACTGAACCGCTTGCGGAGTATCATCCGCAAAGCTGTACCTGGAGCCGAGGAAGTGATCTCGTACAAGATTCCCACCTACAAACTGTACGGTTCCCGGCTGCTCTACTTCGCTGCGTGGAGGCAGCACTACTCGCTCTACGCTGCCACCGACCACGTCCTCGCGGCGTTCAAGGACGACCTTGCACCCTACAAGGTCAACAAGGGCACAATCCGTTTTCCGCTGTCCGAGCCCGTTCCCGTGAAGTTAATCGAACGCATCGTGAAGTTCCGCGCGAGGGAAATCGCCGAGCGTGAGAAGGCGAAAGCCGCGCTGAAGAATCGCTAATCTACGCGCGATTTCTCAAACGGATCCGCTAGCCAGAAACGCCTATCTCTATTCCAAACCGGGCTGAAGGGCCCATCCGCACGAAATGGCGCGGCGAGAAGCCGCGCCACTCCAGGAAAAAGCCTGCACCTCGGCGCTTCAGATGACTCGCAGCAACAACAGAATAATCACGATCAAAAGAATCAGGCTGATGCCGCCTCCGCCGTAATAGCCTAGCCCGGGTCCCATGCGATAGCCGCCGAATCCAAAAATCAAAAGCAGGATAATCAGTACGATCAGCATTTTCTCTCCCCTGCGGCGAGGGTCCTCCGCGAGAGACAGTATAGCGGGGACACTCAGCGAAAGCGGATTTAATTTATCGATTTGTTTAGCGCACTCGGCCCGGCTTTGCTTACGCGGCGACCCCCTCGAGCGGGAACCAGAGGGCGAAAACTGTCCCATGTCTCCGGGGATGCACGCTGCTGCGGACGGAAACGCCGGCCGCATGTTTCTTCAGGATTCCGGCGCTCACCCACAATCCCAGGCCGGTGCCCGTGGTTTCCCTGGTGGTAAAGAATGGCTCGAAAATGTGGGGGATCGTCTCCCTGGGGATGCCATGGCCATCATCCGCCACCGTGATCCGTATACCCTGCCGCCCGGTTTTCCAGTCTGTCCCTTCGCGCTCCCGCAGAAAGATCCTTCCTCCCCGCGAGGAGGCGTCGGCTGCATTGCTGATAAGATTCGCGAACATCTGCCTGAGATCGCCGCTGTAGCAAAGCGTGGGCCGGGCCGGGGAAAACCGCGTGTGAATGCCAATTTCATTCGTCTTCAGACGTCCCCGGAAAAGGGTCATGACTTCTTCAAGTATTTCCGCCTTCGTTATCTGGACCGGCCGAGTCTGCTGGCGATGAAATCGCAGCGTATGCCGGGTGATATTGCCCACCCGCGCCAACTCTGCCTGAGCCGTTCGGATGTACTGCAGCGTGCCCTCGGCTGTGGTGTCATGTTCCACCAGGTGGAGAAGATTGGTCACCGATTCCAGAGGATTATTGATCTCATGGGCAATGGAGCTTGCGAGCCGGCCGACGGCGGCCAGCTTTTCCGTCTCCAACAGCGCGCCTTCCGCCCGCTTCAACGCGCTCAAATCGGCGAGGAAGACAGCGACCTCCGGATTCGCGCCATCTGAATCCGCAAGCAGGGTCGCTCCGACCAGTAACGGAATTCTTTTTCCTTCTTTCGAGATGTAGGCTTTCTCATACGGAGTCGCGGTACCGAACCTTACCAGCTCCTCGATCGCTTTCCTGTCGCTTTCGGCAAACTCGGGCGGCGTCAGTCCATCCCAGCTTACCCGTCCCGCTTCGACCTCTTCCCTGGTATAGCCAAGCAGGTTCAGCATGTAGGGATTGATGTAGCTCAGGTTTCCCCGCAGATCGCGAATCAGCACACCAACATTTGCCTCTTCGACAAACCGCCGGAAGCGGTATTCGCTCTTGCGCAATCGCTGTCCGGCGACCACTTCTTTTGTGGTGTCGGTGCAGACGACCAGTGTTGCCTGAACCTTGCCGTCCCGGCTGTACACAGGGCTGTAGCTATAGGTCCAGTAAACATCTTCGAGTTTCTCGTTCCGGTAGATCGGCACCAGCCCGTTTCGCTGAAATGTGGGCGTTCCGTCCTTCATCACCGCGGCGATCTGCGGTCCGATGATGTGCCAGATTTCAGGCCAGCACTCTTTTCCAGGCTGGCCAATCGCCTTGGGATGCTTGTCGGCCCGGATCAGAGTGCGATATGCATCGTTATACATCTGGGTCAGCTCCGGCCCCCACCACAGGAACATCGGTTGCGGGCACGACAGCATCATATTTACGGTGCCGAGCAGGGAATCCGGCCAGCTTTCCACCGCTCCCAGCGGGCTACGGGTCCAATCGAACCGCCGAATCAGATCGGCCATTTCTCCCTGCCCGATAATCGCAGGGCGGTTCTGGCCAGGATTTGGGGGGTTCTGTTCAACTGCATCCGGACCGGCCATAAACGAAGACACTCCACCTGATAAATAACGTTGCGAAACAATAAATTGGATGCAGCGAAATCGAATATGCCGTCTTGTCTCTCACCGCCGTCGCACCCGCGAGGGATCAACTTTTTCATCGGCCAAAAAAAGTGAGAAAGCGGAATCGGCGATTCAGTTTCCGGGCTTCATCCGGGCCGATCGACAGAACAATGCATTCGTTCAGAGTTCATGCGCCAAACCCTTCTTGATGCCGTATTTTTTCGTGCAGATATAAACGTTTGATCAGCACCCAGGCCGCGGCGGCCAGAGGAGTCGCAATCGCCACCCCCAGCAGGCCGGTCAGGATCCACATCAGAAACTGCGCCAGAATGGTTACGATCGGCAACAGCCGGACAGCCCGCTTCTGCACCAGCGGCGTCAGAATGTAGCCTTCCAGGATGTGAACCCCGAGATAAAGGATGATCACATACAACGCGGTCCTCGGACTCTGCCCCAGCGCCACCAGCACAGCTGGTATTTCCGAAAGCAGAGCCCCCAGATAGGGAATAAAAATCATGATTCCCGTAAACAGGCCAAGTGTGAATGCCAGCGGCACCCCCAGCGCCCATAGGCCGATCATAGTGAGCGCGCCCAGCACCACCATCGGGACCAACTGGCCGAGAATCCACCAGTGCAGCGTATACAAAACCTCGGCACCCACCTGCCGGGCCTGTTCGCGATGCTCCGCGGGGACCAGATGCAGCAGCCCCTTCGCATACGCGTTGGGATTGGCGGCGGCGTAAAATCCGACAACGGCAACGATAATCAAGGCGGCCGCTGCATCCATCAGGCCATGAAGAAGATGGGTAAATTTAGAGCCGGCATCGGCATTCATCATCGATCGATGAACGAACTGGACGACATACCTGCCCCAGCTCAGCCGGTCGAGGTAATCCCGGGCCTGCGTCAATGAATGCGGAATGATCTTTATCATTTGCGCGGTTTGCGAAATCACGCGCGGAACGATAAACCACCCGGTCAGAGCGATCAGAATAAGCAGCCCGCAGACCACGGCGGTAAAGGAAAGCCTCGGTCCAAGGCCGATGTGGTGCTCGATCCAGTCCGCCAGCGCGCGCAGAATAATGGCCAGCAACAGGCCGGCAAACGCCAGGAAAAGCACCTCCCACGCATACCAGACGAACAGAAAAATTACGGCCACCCCGACGATCCAGAGCAGCGTACGCCGGATCACATAGAAGCTATCGTCCGAGGTTATCGGCATATGTAGCTGAGATGGGCGAAGCCGTTGCCGGGAAGCCAGCAACGTCCGGAACCCGTTGATTTCTATATCGCAGGCCAGTCCCCCATTTCAAGGTGAGCGTGGCTTCAGCCGCAGAGGACAGTCCTCCGTGAGATTCGGTAATGTCTCATGTGATCGAAAACGGAGTCTGGACTGGGACCAATTTGTCCCTGAGCGTGCTCGAATAGACCGCTAGACGGAAAGTGAGTAACTCTTTAGGAATCGCCAAAGGAGATACGGCAGTGCGGTGAGCGTGAGGATCATCAATACATAAAACAGGCGTTCGTAGGTGCCCTGAGCAGAAGTCGCGAGCACGAAATTCATGCTGATATGTCCAAGGCCGTTGGGGACCGCTGTGCGGCTTGCGTGTACCTGGTTTGTTCCGCCCATCCAAGCGATCAGGATCAAGCTCACCATGGGCCAGACCGCCTTGACCCTTTGACGGGCAGCGAAGATGGTGATTCCCCAACCTACCAGAATGGGCGCGCCGAAATAATAGAACTTACCGGCTTGGAAACAAATATTCTCAAACCCGTAGATGGGACCAGGGTTCGGGTGTCCGAACGGCGTATCGGCTCCCGGCAAAAAGATCTGCCAAAGAGACCACAGATAGAGGCAGGCTACGAAATAGGCGATGGCCATCAGCAAGAGCGGAGCGATACCGAACATCGCCCACGGCGCTCGCACGCACCAGGATTGGAACTGGCGCTGTTCAATCATTGCCCTGGAGAGATCATCGATTCCGCCGAGCCGGATGAGCGCCGAGGATTCCGCATCCGCGCGGCTGCGGCCGGCGCCTTCCTCTTCCGCCCTCAGGTCTGCCAAATGATCCGCAAGTTCCGCCAGATAACGCCGCACATGCCGCGGCGCGACGCCGGCTCGCAGCAGGCGTTCGCGAAGTTCATGGAATAGCTTCGGCATTTTTCCCTCCCGCGAGCATCTTCCGGATTGCCGCCGCCAAATCGGTCCAGGTCTTCGAAAGATCGGCCAGGCGGCGCGATCCGACGGGCGTCACGGAGTAATAAATCCGGCTGCGTCCGTTGACGGTTTTGCGCCGCGATCTTAGCGCCCTGTCGCGTTCCAACCCGTGCAGCACCGGATAGACGACCCCTTCGCCGACTGCGATCACCGCGTCGGTCTGGCTGCGGATCGCTTGAACGATCTCATAGCCATACATCTCCTCCTGCTGAAGCAGCCTGAGGATGAGGAGCTCGGGAACGCCATTCATAAAATTCGGATTGGTTTCGCGCCCCGCCATCGGTTTCCCATAATACCTCGTGCTTCAAGGTATCACAACACAATAATGATAGCGATTGGAATATCGTTTCCGCCAGGAAGCGGAGATCCAAACAGGGGCACCGTGTGAAAGGGATGCAATCGCTCCGCAGCCTCGATTCGGAAAAAATTATTTAACGACGGACAACTGCGGGTTCTGCAAGGTCCCTGACAGCCGGATGGGGAAAGTGAGCTTACCTTCCTTTTCTTTGGCTCCCTTGAAAAGCTTGGCGACTGTACTCGTAAAGAAGCCCTGCTTCTTCATAATGACGGCGGTCCCCTTGTAATTCAGGGCGCCGGTTATTTCATTCACATCTCCTGAGCCATTCACATCGATTCCATAGAAGTGCATGCCAACTTCCTTGCTGTAAATGCGATGATTTTTCAGCTCCATATCGCCGGCAAATGAGGAGAAGGCAGAGGGCGGCAGCGCCGCGGCCGAAGAGCTTCGGAAGCGCTTGATCTCCGCCATGCTTTTGACTTGGTTGAGGCTGGGCACTTCGCCTTTGCCGATGGTGAACTGGCCGCCCCCAATGGTCCCAGCGAGCGGATTCGCCGTGTGTTCAATTTCTCCAGCAAGCTTCAGGTTCGCTTTCATCATGCCAGTCATGTCCGGCGGGCTGGTTTCGAATTCGGCCAAAAGATACTTGACCCCTATGCCGGTCACTTCCAGGTCGGTATTGAATCTCGTCTTCTTCCCGGCAAAATTGAAGGTGAAATTGCCCTTTGCGTGCCCACGATATGTTTTCGCGCGGAAGTTCTTGAACGTGAGCTGCTCGGGCAGTATCTGCACATGGGAACCGACATTGGTGAGATGAATGTCGCCGAATTGCGCCTTGTCCGCGCGCAGATCGCCGACGACCGGCGAGGAGGTATCCTTGAACGCGTCGAAATGGATCTGGTTCAACTCCCCGGAGAAATCCTGGACTTGAAGAACGGTCGGTCCGGGCTTATCAAACGGCTCGATCAAAGCCGATCCCAGCAATACCCCGTGGTTGACCTGCAGCTTCGAAATGCCCGACATGGAAAAGCGCGGAGGCTTCTGAGCCTGCTGTTTCGACGTGGCGGGATCCTGGAAATTCCACAGTCCGTCCGGGTCGGAGACGAAATTCATGACCGGCCGATCCAGCACGATTGACCGGAAGGCAACCTTGTGATGGATCAGCGGACCTACTGCGAGCGCAGCTTCCACTTCCGGCGCTTTGAGGAAATAGCCGGGAGGAAACGGCTTGGGATTTTTGATGTCGACGTCATACAGACGGATGGTCAACGGCAACAGGCCCACCGAACAGCGACGGATACTGATGTCCAGACCCGTTTTTTGCCGTGCGTACGCCATGATGCGCGGCAGGTACCGGTCAGCATTGTGAACTGCATACAAGAGATACGCGACCGTCCCGCATACCAGAACGGCCACGCATGAAACCACCCCAATTGCGGTTTTCCCTCGAGTTGTCATCGGGCTCCAGCTTACATCGGCAGGGAAACCCCGGGGTGTCCTGGGGGTGCAGGCTCACCTCGGCCCTAAAGCGGTGAATATTTAAATCTGAATGGGGGAATTCTTTTGCTCCTTATTTCTTCGCCGATCCGTGCTTAGCCATTTTTTCATGCATCGATGCCTTGACGGAATCCGGCATGAACCTTCCCGCAGCGCCCTCGACTTTCGTTTTTATAGAAGCGGCAAAGACTTCTTTCTCGCCCTTCATCAGCGCGTCGAACCCCTGCTGGGCAACATCGGCCGGGTCGCTCTCTTTCTTTCCCGTGGTACCGACTTCAGTGTCCTGCATACCGGCTCGGTTAAAGAAATCCGTATCCGTCGGTCCTGGCTTGAGCGCGGTCACGGTCACTCCTGAATCCTTCAGCTCGTAGTAAAGGCTCTGCGCGAACTCCAGCACAAATGCCTTCGAGGCTCCGTAAACCGCTTCGAGCGGAGTCGGCATGGTTCCGGCAATCGAGGCAGTAAACAGAATTCGGCCCTGCCTGCGGCCCACCATCTGCTTCACCGCCAGCTTGGCCAGATGCACCGTGGAACGGACATTCAGATCGATGATGTAGAACTCATCTTTCAGCGAGGTCTCATGGGCGAATTCGCCCCCTGTCCCGACACCCGCATTGATGGCGATGGCATCCACCGGACGCCCGGTGGCCAGGACCTCTCTCCAAAGCCGCTCGACTTCATCGTCTTTGGTCAGGTCCGCGCGGACGGTGATCACATGCCCGCCGAGGGATTCGATTTCCCGCGCGGCATGGGCGAGCCTTTCATCCTCCGCCGTTACCAGAACGTCAAATCCATTCTGGGCAAAGGTACGGGCCAGGTGATATCCGATGCCGCTGGATGCTCCAGTAACAACAGCGAAAGAACGTGTCGACGAATCTGCCATAAGGGTATTTGCTCCTTAAAAAAACCTGCCTTATCTGGGATGCGGAGTTCGACAGCGACGCCGTTTCGGCCAGTCATGGACTCTTTTTCATGCGGGCAACAGCCCTTTCCGTCCGGGGCAACGGCTGCGGATCGCGTGGCAACGAATTATGAGTACGCATTTGCCCAGCTGAAATTTTTTCTCACGAACTCAATGGAGTGATCGCTGAGAACAGGCTCCGCTGCGGCCCTCCAGCCGAGAAGAAAGGAACAATGCTATGAACGAGACCTCAGAAACCCCCATGCAATCCTCCCGCCAGGAACATTCGGAAAAGCATTCAAACAACGGCATGAGCAACCTGGAAAAACAACTGATGAACCGCTGGTCTCTGATGGCCGCCGGTGGAGCGCTGGGCTTGTACGCCCTGACCCGTAGATCTAAAACCAGTACCGCCGTGGCTGCGGTTGGGCTCTTCGCGCTAACTGAAGCGGGCCTCCGCTCGAGGCAGCCGGGCAACGGTTCCAGCGCCAGGCCTCACAAGGCGCATGCCAGCTTCGCCATCAACTGCTCTCCGGAACAGGCGTACAGCTTCTGGAAAGATTTCGAAAACCTGCCGCGCTTCATGCAGCACCTCGACTCGGTGCGGCAGACAGGCGAGAACCGTTCAGAATGGACCGCTCTCGGCCCGATGAACACGAAGTTCCGCTGGATTTCGGAAATCACCGAGGATCGCCCCAATGAGCGCATCGCCTGGCGCTCTGTCGAAGGATCGGAAGTCGACAACCACGGTTCTGTCGAATTCCGTCCCGGCGAAAATGGCCGCGGCACCATCGCAACGGTGAAGCTCGCGTATGTACCGCCGGGCGGACCGCTCGGAAAGGCCTTCGCTTCAATCATGGGGAAAAACCCGACGTTCACTGTGCGGGAAGATCTGCGCCGCTTCAAAGCTTTGCTTGAGGCCGGCGAAGTCCCCACGACGGTCGGCCAGACACACGGACCCCGCGGCGTCAGCGGTCATGCCCGGGAAGTCCTGATGCGGGAACGGCAGAACATGTCCCAGCCCCAGGCGCAGTCGCAGGTGCGTCGCGCCGGCTAGAGCAAAAGCACAGAAGGTATAAGGTGAAACATTGCTCTCGATGCAGCCGTTCCACCAAAGAACGGCTGCACATAATTCCAACTCACCACGTGAACGTATCTGCGCTTTTGCTCTTAACCGGAAGCGTTCCATTTCCTCAAGGAGAATTCTTATGAAAGCAGTTTGTTGGATGGGCAAGGAAAATATCCAGGTGCACGACGTGCCTGATCCGGAAATCCTCAATCCGCGCGATGCCATCGTGCGCATCACCAGCACCGCCATCTGCGGATCGGACCTGCATCTGTATGACGGCTACATGCCCACGCTCGAGCAGGGCGACATCCTCGGCCATGAATTCATGGGGGAAGTTGTCGAAATCGGCCCCGGCGTCGATCGCGAGAAGCTGAAGATAGGCGATCGCGTCATCATTCCCTTCACCATCGCCTGCGGACACTGCCGGTCCTGTGAAGATCAGCTCTGGTCGCTGTGCGACAACTCCAACCCAAACGCCTGGATTGCCGAAAAGCTGATGGGGTATTCGCCATCAGGACTCTTCGGCTATACCCACATGATGGGCGGATATGCCGGCGGACAGGCGCAGTATGCCCGCGTTCCCTTCGCCGATGTCGGGCCGCTCAAAGTTCCCTCGACGTTGCGTGACGAGCAAGTGCTGTTCCTCAGCGACATCTTTCCCACCGGCTACATGGGCGCCGACAATTGCAATATTCAGCAGGGCGACACCGTTGCGATCTGGGGCTGCGGACCTGTGGGCCAGTTCGCGATTCGAAGCGCCTTCATGCTCGGGGCCGGTCGTGTCATCGCTATCGATCGTGTTCCCGAGCGGCTGCAGCTGGCCGAAGCCGGAGGCGCGGAAACATTGAACTTCGATGAAGTCGATGTTCTCGATGCGCTGCGCGATATGACCGGCAATCAAGGCCCGGACTCCTGCATGGATGCCGTCGGCATGGAAGCCTGGGGCCATGGCGCGCTGTTTCTTTATGACCGCGCCAAGCTCGCCATGAAAATGACTCAGGATCGCCCTACCGTTCTGCGTCAGGCTGTTCTGGCCTGCAAGAAGGGTGGCACGGTTTCGGTTCCCGGCGTATACGGCGGATTCGATGACAAGATCCCGCTGGGGGCATTTATGAATAAGGCGCTGACTATGAAAACCGGCCAGACGCATATGATGCGCTACATGAAACCGCTGCTCGACCGTATCGAGGCCGGGGATATCGATCCCAGCTTCGTGATCAGCCACAAGCTGCCGATCACCGAAGCGCCCGGAGCCTACAAGATGTTCCGCGACAAGCAGGACAAATGCACCAAGGTCGTTCTCGATCCCTGGGCGGACGGCGCGAAGGCTGCCTGACGAGCAGCAGCCGATCCTGAAAAAGCGAAGGACCTTGCGGTAATCAGCAGCCGCAAGGTCCTTCGCTTTCGATGCGGAAAATCAATGTCACTGCAGGCTGCTCATGCTTCGAATTTCCAACACTTCCACCTTGTAGTCCGGCGGAAGGTGAACCTGGATCCCCTGACGGAGCTGCTCACCCGTATGGTCACCCAGGACTCGCCCGGTTATCGAGGAGCGAAGATGGAACATTCCGTCGGGAAAAACCGGCAGCGCGACTTTCACCTCATCGAGGCGCGATTCATTCTTGAACAGTGCGATGATCCCTTCGCCCTGACGACTGAGACGCGCGAATCCATCCCAGGTTACCGCTCCCGGCTGGTGATAATTGCCGAGCGGGAAAAATCCTTCCTGAAGCGGCACCTGTTTCCGCAAGGCCTTGAACCATCGAATCTTTTCGCCATACCAGGCCTGCTGTTCGGGCGTCAGCTTTCGCAGATCGCCGAGGAAAAGAGGAGCCGATCCCATCGCGGTTGCCAGGCGCTCTTCGATCGGCGCGATGTCAGCCTGAAGATTGCCAATGAGCATCGTCTCGGTCGGAATCGCCAGCGACCGTTGGTAAAGTAACGTCCGAGCCTGACGCGGACCGGCGGCTTCAGGCGTTCCATCGCTCACATTGCTCATCCAGTCGAGGTCGCCCGCAGCCAGCAAGCCGTAATCGATGATGTGCTTCTGTCCCCAGAGTTCGAATGTCAGGTCAAGCAACACATCGGGATGATCGCGGTAAATGCGATCCGTGACATACCGTATGCCTTCGTAGATGCGTTCCAGCGATTCAGCCCAGGAACGATGGTAATGACCCTGGGCATAGCAGCCCGGTGATTCACCGTAAGCATTGAACACCGTGGTCAGGTCCATCTTGACGTAACTCAGGTGATAGCGGCCAATCAATTCACTGATCCGCTTCGCGGCCACCTCCGCGTAAGGGCTGGCAAGGCACATCACTGCTTCGGAACCGGCCATGGTTCGGGTAAATTTTGGATCTCCGTTTCGGCCTCTGCACACCCACTCTGGGTGTTCCCGATAGGCAGCGGTCTTGGTGTCAATGGCGGCTACCGGCACCCACAGGCCCAGACGCATTCCGCTTTTTTCAACAGCAGCCTGGATCTCGTCCAGACCGTCAGGAAAAAGTTTTAGATTGATAGCATTGTCGCCATAATTGGCCTGCCAACCATCATCGATGGTAAATACATCCATTCCCATCCGGCCCGCGGCGGCAATCAAATCCATGGTGATCGTTCTGGTGATTCCCCGTTCAAACGGCTCCCAGGTGTTGTAAATCCAGGGTGGCTGATATCCTGCCCCCTTTTTCATTAAAACCTGCGAAGTATACGAGGGCATGATCCATCGAGGATCGGCGAATCCCTTGCGGTCGGTGAAAAAGGCGATCGAGCTCCTGGCGCTGGTGAAGGTTTCTCCGGGCTGCAGGCTACGCTCGAAGGGAAACAGGTCCGTGTCATACATCAGCTGGACGCCCTCACCCCAGCCCACGAGATCGGTCCGCTTGGTGTAACCGGGAGCGCCGTTCATTGCGATGAAACCTTCGCCGGTCAGTGAGTTTCTTTCGATGACAGCGGTATCGTCCACTCTTCCGGTGAAAAACAGTTCCCGCGGTTGAACACCGTAAAATCCCGATGCCTGCAACACATCGGGGACACCTGGCGCCAGGCACACGCTTTCGAAACTCAAATGCGAAAGAGTCGCGATCTCTGTGCCGCGGTTTGTAATCGCAATCCATTTTTGGACGACGGGATGCATTGCATAGACGGCGTAGAAAACAGTTACGTCGATCGGCTTCGCCCGGGACCGCAGATGGATGGAGAGGAGTTGTCCGGATGGCGCGAGATCCTGAACCTTGGCTTCGAGGAGTTCCCAGGCAGATCCCTTCGATCCTGCAACGAGATCTTTATCCATCAAAAATGAGAACTCGTCGCCATGAACTCCCCGCTTGCGGGCGGGCTCCATAAAATCGGTTCCCGTCGCCAGGTGTCGCCAGTTCGCGGTAGAAAGGCCCAGCGCAGGGTCGAAGCGAATTTCTCTCTCGACGAAAGAATTCCCGATGGTCCAGCTTTTTCCCTCGGCGTTGGTGTGCACAAATGCGATAGAGGTGCTGGGACTATGAGCCGGATTGCCCTGCGACGCAAAGGCCCAGGCGCCGTCCAGCAACAGCGATGCGGTGGATGCCTGGATGAATTCGCGCCGATTCAACCTGCTCATTAAAGGTGTCCCCATTCTACGGATTGATCAGCGTGTCACGACAGCGCTCGTAATGTGGGCGACCGCACGTGTCCTATTCGACTGCAGGCACTCGCGGCCGCACGGCTCCACGCACCACGATGGCTACGCCTAGCGAAATCAAAATTCCCTGCTCGAGGATGGTCGCATTATAGCGGCTGGCAAACGCGATGTAGGTGACAAACACGCCCCAGTAGTAAATCTCCTCGAGAAAGCCATCCACCCAGTTCGGCCGCAGTTCCCCGGCTGCCACGCACGGCACAACGGAGCAGAAAAATCGCGGAACCCTGCGGGCATATGCCGCATATGCGTCTCCCCGTTCAGCGTGCAGGTGGCGCTCCTCCGCCCGAACCTTCACCGCGTTTACCATGCCACTGCTACGACAGCAAAAAGCGCTCCTCCGGGCGGCATCAGAATCGACAAGGCCAGCGTATGCAGCCAGGTCCCGGCATACAAAGGATTGCGGAGATATCGATAGGGTCCGTCGGCAACCACCCGTTCCGCGTGCAGGGATGAATCCCGGACCACGCTGCGGCCAAGATATGCCGTTCCCCAGGTACGCAGCAGAGCGGCCAGCAATGCCAGCAGGATCGCCACTCCCATCACGGCGATGCTCGAGTACGCAATGGGCAGAATCCGATACCGCGCCAGCAGCCCGGCGAGAAAAAGCCACGTCGATGGCGGGTGTGCGCCGCCCATGCGCTCCAGCGGCGACCAGAAGCCGATCACCAGGATGAGGAACAGCACCCATCGGCGAAATCGAAAGACAGACTCAGGAATTTTCATAGTTGCTGGACGAGTGGAGACGTGAGTTCCCCAACTGCTCGAAGTTCACCTGGGGTTTTTCCGAACCAAACCTCGCAGAATTTAAGGTCAATATTTGCCGCCCCAGGCTCTCATCAAGGAGTCGAAATCCTCCAGCCGCGAATAGTGAATGACGATCCGGCCTTTGCCTTTCTTGTCCTCGATCCGCACCTTCAGGCCAAGCTCGCGCTGCAGGTGCTCCTGGATGGCGCGAACGTTGGCATCCTGAGGTGTCTTCGCCTTTTGTTCGCTGTCCGCTCTCTTCTCAGGGTTCAACGCCCCCTGAATGTAATTTTCAGTCTGGCGGACTGACATTGCCTGAGCTATTATTTTGGCCGCAACCTTCACCATCGCTTCCGGAGAGTCCAGCGCAAGCAGCGAGCGGGCGTGGCCATAGGTCAGCTCTCCGGTTTCCACCTTGTTCTGTACTTCTGCCGGAAGCTTCAACAGGCGGAGAAAGTTGGCGACCGACGTCCGCTCTTTTCCGGTTCGCAGCGCAATCTGTTCCTGCGTCATGTTGAATTCCCGTCCCAGCCGCTCGTAGGCGCGCGCCTGTTCCATGGGATTCAGATCGGCCCGCTGCAGATTTTCGACGATGGTCATTTCCATCGCCTGGGCATCGGATACCTGCCGCAAAATGGCCGGAACGGTCGTCTTGCCAGCCATTTTTGACGCGCGCCAACGACGTTCTCCCGCAATCAGCTGAAAGCGGCCGTTGGGCATGGGTCGCACGATAATCGGCTGAACCACGCCGTTGGCGTGGATGGAGCGGGATAGTTCCGCCAACTGCTGCTCATCCATTCGCTTTCGCGTCTGGTGGGGGTTTGCGTCCAGCTTGTCCAATGGAATTTCGCGAGGCGTGCCGCCAGTATCGGCGGCAGTTATCTCGGTGGGGACCGTTTCACTGTGTTTTGCTGCCGGGTCTTCGGCCGCCACGGCCCTCTCAATTGCCGGGGACCTGGCCGCGCTTGCCGCGAAGGCTCGGCTGTTGAGCAGGGACTCCAAGCCTTTTCCCAGAGCGCGCCGTTTCGTGGAATCTGCCCGGCCGCTTTCGGTGTCATGTGGAACCGTCTTGCTGATATTTGCTGTCATAAGGTCTTCGTTTCCATCCAATGGCTCTGCAGTCGTCCAATCGCTCGGCAGTCATGGATCGTCAAAAATTGAAATTCTACGACTCCGCGAAGTTCACTCAGGTATAAGGCCAGAACCGGACCTTTGCGCCGTTGGCTTTCGCCTGCTTCGCAGCTGCAATACGCAACAACTCCCGCGGACTCTCGATCTTATTGCGCAAAAGAATCTCGCGCGCGAGATCCATGTAACTTTCCGCGCCCCGGGATCGGGGATCATATACCTGCACCGGTTTTCCATGGCTCGGCGCTTCCGCCAGCCGTACGTTGCGGGGAATCGTTGTTTTCAGCAGTTTTTCGCCGAAGTATTCGCGCAGATTTTCCGTCACCTGCTGGGCGAGATTCGTCCGCTCGTCATACATCGTCAAAACGACGCCTTCAATCGCAAGTTCCGGCCGAAACCCATCCCGCACCCTGTCCAGCGTCTGCACCAGCTCGCTGACGCCCTCCAGGGCAAAATACTCCGCCTGCATGGGTATCAGCAAGGAATCGGCGGAAACCAGAGCATTCAGGGTGAGCAAATCGAGCGCCGGCGGGCAGTCCAGCACAATCAGCTGCTCCGGACCTTCGTATTTCATCAGCGCATCTTTCAGGCGATAGGCGCGGTCCTCCGCCTGGACCAGCTCTACGTTGGCGCCGATCAAATGCTTGCTGCTGGGGAGCAACTTGAGACCTTCAAAGCCGGAGTCCAGGGCCGCCTCGGCCACGGAGGATTCCCCGATCAGTACCGTATAGGTCGAAAAGCGGTCTTCATCGCGCGCAAAACCAAGTCCGCCGGTCGAATTCGCCTGCGGATCGCAGTCGATCAGCATCGACGGGATCCCCTCCAGTGCGAAGCCGGCGGAGAGATTGATAGCAGTCGTTGTCTTGCCTACGCCACCCTTCTGGTTTACGACTGCGATGATTTTGCGCATGATCTAGTTGGCTCAGGGTACCGAACCAGGACCACTTCGCGCAATCGACGTATCTGTGCATTTCGGGGACAAATCTGTGGAAGACTCTCCAGACGGAACCTGCCGGGCTGCGCAGGTGTTCCATTCACTAGGTTTATCGCGTTTTGGTGCTAGCGGGTCTAAAGGGTGCTTCAAAGCCTTTCGGTGGAAATCTTTTAGCTCGCCGCGCGCAACTCGACAGAATATTTCGCATGACACATTCTGCTGATATTTCAATTTTCTCGCTAATTGTTCCATGTGGAACAATTCAGGCATACACCCGATGCCCGCTCTGTATTATCCGGATGGATTGTTTCACGTGAAACATTTTGGGTTTTGAGATGTGCCGGGACCAGCATGGCAATCAGGATTGTTCCGGCTAATCCCATTCTGGGAGGTGCTTCGAGAGTAAATGTTCCACGTGAAACAATTCAGGTGGGTTTCGTACCCGTCACGATGACGCGCTGTTTTGTCCCGGGGACGGGATCGGACTCCCATCGCAATGTGGGAAGCTGGGCCTTGACGCGTTCCGTCTCGGCTTCGGAAGTCATCACCATGCAATACCCGCCGGACACCATCCGCATTCCGGCCGCCTGTAACGCCTCGTCCATGCGATCTACCGCTCGAATCGCGACCACATTGAACATCTGCCCCGGCGGCAGATGCTCAACCAGGCCGGAATGCACGGTTGCGTGAGAAAACCCCAGCTCCCGGACAGCCTCCCACAGAAAAGCAGCCTTTTTTTTCTGCGATTCGGCCAGCGTGACGGCAAGCTCCGGACGCGCAATCTGGATGGGAATTCCCGGTAGCCCTGCTCCGGATCCAAAGTCGAGTACAGAAAAAACTCCTTCGGGAATCTTCTGGGCGCAACGGAGACATTCCGCGATGTGCAGTTCGACCAGAACGTGGGGATCTCGTATTGCGGTCAGGTTCATGCGCGCATTCCAGCGAATCAGCAGCCGAACATACTGTGCCAGCTGCTTGTACGCGAAATCGGGCAGCGGTTGCAGCAGCATTGGACTGACAAGCTCTTTTATTTCAATAGTTTCCAAGCGTTTACCTGCGGTACCGTCAAGCGATGGAATCTACGATAGGTCGTGGTTGCCAGGCCGCGGCAGCCAGTACGAATTTTTCGAAGATCAGCCGGCTGGCAAGGCTGCTGTCCAGGCTGCGCTCCGGATGCCATTGCAGTCCGAGCACAAAATGCCCGGGTTGTAGGCCTTCAATGGCCTCAACCACGCCATCCTGTGGGCAGCGGGCCACAATTCGCAGCCCGTCGCCCACAATTCCAACCGCCTGATGATGGCTGGAATTGACCGGCAGACGCAGAAAGTCCGCAGTGTGTGTCGTTTCCGGACTCGGTCCAACGATTTCCGCCAATTGAGAGCCAGGTTCGATGGCAACAGTATGGGCAACTGCAACATTCCGGCCAGCTTTATGATTCACCGGCACCGGCATCAGGTGCTGGACCAGCGTTCCGGTCCGCCAGATATTCAGGGTTTGGGTCCCGTAACACAATGTAAGCAGTGGCTTATGGAGGTTGTGAGCGTCCTGGAGCAGCAATTCGTCAACGTTCTCCCGTGCCGGATCGGGTTCCGCGGTTTCACTGTCCCGATCCTGTCCGTATTTTGCCGGGTTCGCATCCGCAGGACTGCCCGGCAGCAGAATGCCCTGGCAACTGGTCGCAAGTTTCGCGATTTCCGCAGGTGACAAGGCGAGGGGAACTTCGACTGGCTCTCCCCCGGCCGCGGTGACGGCGGCAGCATACAAAGGCCAGGCGCGCGCGTTGTATTCAACCTGCGCCAGCGTCGGCGCGGGGATTGCGATGCGGGGGCGAATGCGTGCTTTCGCAGTCACAGGAGTTCACCTGAAATCGCCGGACCGCTCGAGCTCGCTTCGGCGGTTTCGGAATGTTGAGCGTGCATGCGCGAAATCGCATTGTAAACACGCTGGGTCAGCTCATCTGCCATTTTGCTGGTGTATCCCAATGTCGGAATAGGTTCGCCGACGATCAGCAACAAGGGCCGCGGTTGAAGATGATAGGTATGCATCGGCATCAGTTCATGGGTGCCGATCAGGGCCATGGGAACAATGGGAACCTGCGCCCGGATGGCCATAAAAGCTGGCCCCGAAAGAAATGGCTGAAGCTGTCCGTCCGGCGAGCGGCCTCCTTCGGGAAAGATGACCAGTGGCATTCCCGCCTGGAGGGCTTTCACTCCGCGGTTCAGGCTGGCGAGCGCGGAACGCAAGCTGGTACTGTCTACGGGAATCTGGCCGGAGCGCTGAAGATACCAGCCGATGAAGGGCAGTTTGAACAAATCGTGGCGCGCCAGGATGCGGAACTGGAACGGCAGTTTGCCGAGCACAACCGGCGTATCCATATAAGACAGGTGATTCGCGGCATAGACAGCAACCGGTGCCTTGCGGAAATTCTCCGCCCCAACGACACGGACCGGCGACAAGGTGATGCGCAGCAGCGTTGCTCCCCATGCATGGGCGATGGCGTGTTGCACGCGGCCACTGCCGTCGAAGATGGATGCCACCAGAGAGACGCTGCCGAAAGCGGCCGTCGCGAACGCGAACAGCGGCCACAGCAGGCAATAGGAGAGCCATCGAAAAAACTTTCGGCTGTGGCTGCCTGTCCCGCGCAGGTTCGGCTCGATCCGGATGGGGGTGGGAGTCGCAGGCATCAGCGCATATCCTTCGCCGGTGATTCCAGCAGACGATCCCGCAGGGTTCCAACCAGATACACCGAGCCTGCACAAACCAGCAGGCCATCGCGGGGAGTCTGCCGGAGCGCCAGTTCCAGACCAGCCAGCGGAGAAGTGGCCGTGCAGACTGGCGCGCCGACGGAATGGGCTGCGGCAAGCAAATCCTCGACCGTCGCGGTCCGGGGAGAATCGACCGGCGTGACCACGACGCGATCGAAAACGGGGAAGAGGATCTGGGCCATCTCCTGAACCGCCTTGTCTCGCAGACAACCGAACAGCAAGGTTCGCGGGCCAGTATTCGGATAGCGGCTCAACGCGGAGCGCAGCGACCACGCTCCTGCGGGATTGTGGGCGACATCGAGCAGGATGGCGCATCTTTCTTCCGTGCGCGGGAAAAGTTCAAGCCGTCCGGGCCAGCGGGCGGTGCGAATGCCTTCGGCGATATTTTCAGGATCGATATTGTAACCATGACTGTTACATAACTCGACGGCGGCAGCCACCGCCAGCGCGATGTTGCGAAATTGATGGCTGCCTGCCAGCGGCGGGTGTATTTCGACCATCTTTCTTTGGACGGAAATGGAGTATGCCGCGCCCCAGACGGCGGCATCCGAGACATGGCTGGGAGGCATGTAGTCGGCGGCGTTCACGCCGCGCACACCCAGCGCCATCGCCACTTCGCCCAGCGCCTGGTTCGCTTCCGGATGTTGTGGCAGCGTGACCAGAGTGCCGTTGGGCCGCAGGATTCCGGCTTTTTCCCGCGCTATAGCGTCGATGGTATCTCCAAGCCATTCGGTGTGATCGAGCGAAATGTCGGTGATCACCGAAAGCAGAGGCTCGACGATGTTGGTGGCGTCGAGGCGTCCGCCGATGCCGACTTCAACAACGGCGAGATCGATCTTCTGCTCCGCAAAATAAAGAAATGCAATCGCGGTGATGGTTTCAAAAAAGCTGGGATGCTGCGGGATTTTACCTTCGGCCAGCAGCCGGGTGGCGGTTTCATCCACGCGAAAATAAAGCCGCGCGAAATCGTCGTCTAAAATGGGCGCGCCATTGATCTGGATACGCTCATTGACGCGCGACAGATGGGGGGAAGTGTAGAGGCCGGTTCGATAGGACGCGGCGCGGACAATGCTCGCCAGCATGGCCGCGGTAGAACCTTTGCCGTTGGTGCCGGCGATGAGAACGCTGGGGAATTGCCGTTCCGGCGCGCCCAGCGCCTCAGCGAGAACACGCATCTGCTCCAGGTTGAATTTGCGGCGAGGCGCGCCGGTGGTCTGAGCAAGCTCTGCCCCAAGCTTTTGCAATCCGTCGATGGCCTGAGCGTAGGACATGGGTCGATTTTAGTGGATGCCAAAGGGAATGAAACCTGAGTGCCCCATCCCTCAGCTAAAGGCAACGACAAGCAATTCGAACGAGCCGGCAGAATTCCCCTTGTTTGAGTTACCATGAAGCCGAACAATAGCATCTCACTGTGCGGAGGGAAACAGATGAGTACTCACGAGAGGAAAGAACCAGTGGATCAGGACGCTCGCCGGTCGCTGACGGATGATGAGATCGTCACCGAACGCAGGCTCTCCAGACGGTCGTTTGTGGCGGCAGCCGGGGTGTTTCTGACAGGCGGGGCCATGGCCCTGCTGACAGACCGCCCAGGTCTTGCCCAAGTGGCCGACCCGAACAGCCCACCGCCGGCGGACCCGAACAGACCACCCCGCGGACCCGGACAAACCGCCCGCCGATCCGGACGGCAAGAAGCACAAACGTCACCATCACCATCATCATCACCTGCGCCGCCTCCGACGGACCCGAACGCCCCGCCGCCGCCGCCCGACCCCCACTAGTAGGCTTCGGCGTTTTGGCTGCGTTCGCGTGTCTGTGATGCTGTGCGCTTGGAGTGTGTCTCGTGCCTGACGCTTTGCCCGCCAGTGCAAAACTGTCCGTTGCAGAAGCGAGCAGTCCGGAGGGCCCATCGCTCGACTGGCTCATCCATCCGACAGGCAGAGACGCCTTCTTCGCAGATTATTGGGAACGCAGCACACTTGTGGTCCACCGCAAGCAGCCGGATTACTTTTCCGGCCTTCTGACCCTGGACGAAGTCGATCGTGTCCTGACCACCCTGGGTCGTCGATATCCTGAGGTGATCCTTAAAGACGCCTCTCGAGACCTGACGGCCCAGGACTACACGACAGATGGTGCGACCCTGGACATTGCCCGGGTCTGCCAGCTTTTTAGCGAAGGGTCAACCATTACGCTGGCTTATCTGGACACCGTACTTCCCAAGCTGACCCGGTTCTGCAGAAGCCTTGAATCCGAATTCAGCTGTCCCTTCCAGACAAACATCTATTTGACCCCGCCGGCCGCTCAGGGCGCCCGTCCGCATTACGACACGCACGATGTCTTCGTGATGCAGGTCGCAGGCTCAAAAGACTGGACGATCTTCAACACTGCTTTGGAACTGCCCCTGTCCGGGCAGGAGTTCGACGCCGCGGTTCATCCAATTGGATCGCCAACTCTCCAATTCACATTGAATGCCGGCGATATTGCGTATGTGCCGCGGGGAGCGATCCATGAGGCGCGATCGACGAACGAGACTTCCCTGCACATTACGGCCGGGGTCTTGCGCTATACCTGGGCGGACCTGCTGCTGGAGTTTGTAGCCGGGGCAAGCCTGAACGATGCGGCGCTGCGCAAGGCCTTGCCTCCCGGTTTCGCGCGCTCCCAGTTCGATCGCACCGCTTCTCGAAAGACACTCCGCGAACTCCTGGAGCGGATCGCTGCCGATGGCGACTTCGACGGTGCCCTCGACCATTTCGTAGATGATTTCCTGGTGTCATGCCCGCCCTCGCTGCGCGGTCAACTGGCACAGGTTGCCGGTCTGGACCACCTCACGATCGATAGCACGGTGAAAGTTCGAGAGGCCGTTATCTGGCGCGTCGAGACGGAAGACCACTCCATCGTGATTCGTTGCGCCAACCGCAGCATAAAGTTTCCAGCCCACGCTGGCGACGCCGTGCGTTTCGCGCTTGATCACCGCCGCTTCACCGTCCGCGATCTGCCGTCGGGCCTGGACGATGAAGGAAAACTGGCCCTTGTACGCAGATTGGTGCGAGAGGGTTTACTGATGGTTGCCGCGCCCTGAGCAGGAAACCGGAGATTCCTCGGCTCGGTTCCCACCCAGTGGCGAAGACCTGTCGCTCGAGCTCCGGCGGGACCGAAGCGCAATCTTCACGAGCAGACGGTTTCCGCTTCGCCGGTCCTGCTGGAGCAGTACAAAATATTCGGCTACAATGGGAGGAGTTCTTTACACCCCCCAGGCCACCGACGTTTTCCCACTGCGTGGACGCCTTTTTCTTTTTCAATAACACTTTCTTGGTGCTCACTTGTGGATGAGAGCCGCGCAGGCTCGAACGCCCTAACGATTCTCCGCGCGACTGGACTTTTTTTGAAGACCTACGCCCTCCTGAGCTTTGCGGCGATTGCAGGTTGCCTTGCGGATTTGACAAGACAAAATCTTTGAATCAGGAGTGTGTATGAACAGCTGTGCAAAATAATCCGATGAGAAAGTGCTTCAACAACCAGGCGCTTTCTGTGTGTGTGGCTTTTTTGTTTCTCCTTTCTGTCACATCCTGCGGAACCGGCACCGGCCCCAGCCAGTCTCCTTTTGCATCCGCCGCGTCAAAAACCGCGCAGGTGGCGATACCGCAAAGCAACCATGTTGTCCTGGTAATGGAAGAAAACCACGGCTATTCAAGCGTGGTGGGCGATACCGGCACCTGGCCGAATCTCAACCGGCTGATCGGAAAAGGCGCTCTGGCGACGCACTATTACGCCAACACGCATCCGTCGATCGGCAACTATTTCATGCTGACGACTGGCCAGGTGTTGACGAATAATGACAATTCCACCAGGGTCTGGAATGTAAACAATCTGGCCCGGCGAATGCTGGCTTCCGGCGTCTCGTTCAGGATCTATGCCGAAGGTATTCCGCGGGGATATGTTGGGGGAAATAGAGGGTCGTATCGTGGTTTGGCACGATCCGTTTGCAATGCTCTCCGATATTGCCGACAATCGGACGGTGGCGAATGCACATATCTGGCCATTCACGCAGTTTGCCACTGATGTGGCCAACGGCACACTGCCGGAATTCTCATTCATCATTCCGAATATCTACGACGACGCGCACACTGGATCGTCTCACCAGGCGGACGCTTGGCTGCAGGTTAAAGTCGTAGAACCGTTGTCCTATCGGTCGGCATTCCAGCCGGGAGGGAACGGCGTTCTCATCGTGGACTTCGACGAAGCGGCAGACAGCGACACCCAACACGGCGGCGGCCATGTTGCTGTGGTTTTTGATGGGCCGAGCGTCAAGGCTGGCTACAGGCAAAAGTCAACGACTGTCTATCAGCATCAGAGCATGCTGCGTACTGTGATGCAGTTGCTTCGATTGTCCAATCCTCCAGCGGCCGCGGCTGGGGCGCCTCCAATGTCGGAGTTCTTTAAATAGAAGTACGGGAATGAAATGGATGCGGCAAAGCGGACCGGCTGCATCGCCGAAATGAAAGCAACGCCGTTGCGCCGCAGAACCCGGCAGCATTAGAAAGGCTTCGCTCTACTCTTCAGGACGGAAAGTCGTGGCGGATTTCTCCAGGTACTCGTGAGGGCGGGGACTACACACTAGTAACTATTCGGAGCACGGGAATGCTTTATCCTGTAGCGTGGACGATGATTCCAAACACAGCATTACGCGGCGACGCTTCCTGGGGCTGGCTGGTCTCGGGGTTGCGGGAGTGCTGGCTTACTCCGGCGGGTTCGAACGCAATCATCTTGAGATTACGCACCGCACGATAGAACTGGCGCGCCTTGCGCCTGCGTTCGACGGACTTCGCATCGCGCAGCTCTCCGACATCCACTATGAACAGTACACGGAGCCGTCATTCGTTCGGGAGGTAGTCGGGCATGTAAACCGGCTGAAGCCGGACCTGGTGCTGATGACCGGCGATTATGTGAGCGAAGGCCCGCTGCCGAGTCCGATGGGCGCCAGGAGCAGCTATCGCTGCGCGGAAGTCCTGGCGGGTATTGAGTGCCCGCAGCGCTGGTCCGTGCTCGGCAACCATGACGTGAACGTGGGCGGGCGGATCGTCATCGATGCGCTCGAATCGCACGGGCTGCCGGTGCTCGAAAATCGCCATGTGCCGTTTGAACGCGATGGCGCGCGGCTTTGGATCGCGGGGGTCGAGGACATTGGCCTCGGCCATCCGGACCTGGATCTGGCCGCGCCGCGGGGTCTGCAGTCCGCGCAGGAGCCTGTGATTCTGCTGGCGCATGAGCCGGATTATGCCGACCGGGTGGTACGGCACGGAGGCGTCGACCTGATGGTGTCCGGCCATACGCACGGCGGTCAGGTGCGGCTGCCGATCGTCGGTGCGCCGTATCTGCCGCCGCTCGGACGGAAATTTGCCGAAGGGTTTTTTCGTCTGCAGAACGGCGTGCAGCTCTACGTGAATCGCGGCATCGGCACGGTGGGGATACCGTTCCGCTTCGATTGCCGTCCGGAGCTGACGGTGTTTACGCTGCGGAGTTCGCAGGCTGTGTGAAGGCGGTATTTCCCAGTCGGTGACGTCAGCAGAATCACCATAGTCGGACTGGCACGGCAATGTTAGATTGCTATCCAGCGATATGAAACCTGCAATCTTCACCCTTTGCCTGCTCGTGCCGATGCTCCAACCGCCAACAACTGTACTGGCGAAGGCCAGGAATTATCCGATGCGGGTGCAGGTGGTGCGGTCGCGCTGGCATGGACGTCGCGGCTGGCGTGAGGGGTTTGGGCGGGCCAACCTGATGTCGCAGCAGCCGGGGCAGCCGGCGGAACAAGGCATGGATTTCACGTTCTCCTGCAGTGATCCTGTGCGTATCTCCTTCGGACCGGACACCTACCTGGCGCGCTATGGAAAAAATCCGTTGGAAGTGATCGTGGGAATGCCGCAGCCGGGCACCACGAAGCTGCACGAGTGTACCCTCGCGGTGGAGATGAGGGACTACGTCTACGTCCGGACCGGCCACGGTCTGGCAGCCAAGCCACTGGGCGGAGGCCCGCCGAGGCCATTACAGGACGAAGGACAGGAAAACCAATAAATGCCATTCGCCGCTTCAGCCGGTGGCGATCTGGGTGGTCAGGCTTACGGCGGCGGCGTGGGCCGGTTCGGTGGCGGCTAAGCGGGTCAAGGTCAGCACGGTGATGTCATCTTCCTGACCGAAGGCGCTGGCCTGATCCGCGATCTGGACGGCGGAGGACCCGGCGCGGGACATTTCGCGTATGCGGTCAAACCCGAAGAGCTGGCCCTGGGAGTTGCGCGCCTCCACAATGCCGTCGGTGTAGAACGTCAGGGTTTCGTTTTCGTGCAGACGGAAGACGAGCTCTTCATACACGGCATCGGGAGAGATGCCGAGCGGCAGGGTTCCATCGAGCGGCAGTTCCCCGCTACTGTGGGTAGGGCCATCGCGGAAGGGGGCAAAGTGGCCGGCGGTGGCGATCGAGGCATTGCCGTTCGCCTCGATGCGCAGCACCACGCAGGTCGCGAAGCCGCCCTGGGTGCGGCCGATGAGGCGGCGATTCAGTCTGCGCAGGATTTCCTGCGGCTCCTGGGTGTAGTCGGCCAGTGTGCGCAGGGTGCCGACGATCAGCGAGACCACCATGGCAGCCCTCAGTCCCTTACCGCTCACGTCGCCCACAACCACCAGCGCACCGCCCGGTTCAAGCGGGATCACCTGATAGAAGTCTCCGCCCAGTTCAGCGGCCGGTTTATAAATGCTGGCGATCGAGAAACCCGGAATGGCGGGAACGTCTTCCGGAACCAGGACCTGCTGGACTTCCTGCGCGGACTGAATTTCCATTTCGATCTGGGTCTGGCGGCGGCGCTCCAGAAACTGCTGGCGCGCGACTGTAAACAGAAGGACAAGGAAGAGCAGCGTGTCGAGCAGAAAAAGCGCGCTGAAAGTGTAGCCGCCGAGGTGAAGACCCCAGCTGGCGAGATGGCTGTAAATCGTCCAATGGGTAAACCGGACGCCTTGTTTGACGATTTGAAACACGAAATTCCAGACGCCATAGAGAAACGCTGCGATGGCGACCGGCCAAAGCTCCATCTGCTTGCGGCGTGCCAGGCCGAAGCCGACGATGAAAATAATATAGAGCGGGATCAGCGTGTAAATCCCCGTGGTGACCGCGTCGGTCCATTGCATGGTGAGGCCGGCCTGCGGCCAGTGAAACAGGATGATGGTATCCGTCACCACCGCGGCCACATAGAGGATGCCCAGGGCAAGAGTCCAACGCCGCCAGCGTTGATCCCGACTGAATCCGAAAAGCGTGAGCAGCAGCAGCCAGAGGGAAATATCCTGAACGGCGTCCACGAACTGCGCGAAAAGCTGCGTGGACATGTAATGCATCCCGTAATACATAAGGTCGAGATTGTTCAGCCCATTCAAGCCATCGGCTACGAGGTAAATGGCCAGCCAAAGGTAGAGCCACTGCTTGCGGTCCCGCAAAAAGAGCAGCAGCGTGAGCAGTCCAGCAACGAGCACCACCGCTGCGATAAGGATTTGCGGGAGCTGCCGATGCTCCTGCAGATAGCGCGGCGCCATCGCCTCGACGGCGAGCACGGAGGGATTGCCCAGAACGGGGACGGCATTCAGGCCGCCCAGCGACCATGGATCGGTCGAGGCGAGGGGCGCCTTCCATACGCGTAGCGCAAGCACACCGCTGGTGGGGCTTGGACCCAGAGTGTACGCGGCGCTGTGGCCGTTCGACCACCAGACGGCATGCGGAGGCAGGCTGCCGTAGCTGCCGATCTTCTTTCCATTCCAGTAAATTTCGTAAGCGTCATCGACAGGCGGGATCAGGATCGAGAGCGAGGGCGCGGTTCCGGTTACGTCAATCTTCTTGCGATACCAGGCGAAGCCGGTGTAGCCGGGATGGCTCTGCGCGCCCCAGGTTTTGTCGCCGCGCAACTGCTCCCACGTGGAGTCGTTGTAGGCGGGATTTGCCCAGGCAGGATTGTCGCCGGTGTGGAATTGCCATTCGCCACTGACTGCATCCGTACCCGCGCCGGGATTCTGCGCCTGGAAAACTTCGGCGTGGGCGAACAAAACCGGCAGGAGAAGCAGACATAGAACCAGCGAGAGCGTCCGAGATCTATAGCGGGGACAAGCCATCGTGCGAACCATTCGGACGAACCTCTCGTTGGAAAACACGTTGGTGGAATGGGGATGTTTCCGCGCCCTGAGCATAGCAGTTTGCGCAACTATGCAACAAGAAGATATGGGGGAATGCCTCCACCAACCTTTGTGCGGGTGCGAAGGTGGGCGCCCCGCCGTCTACACTGATTGTGAAACTTCTTGACAGGACCGTGGACATATCGATGGTGAAGAACTTCTGTACAGGTGCGTTGATGGTCGCTTGCATGGCCGGGATGGGGAGCGTTTGCGCCCAGAGCGGAAGCCCCGCGCCTCTAACCGTTAGCCAGGCGCAGCGGGATTGGCCGGTAATGGGCGGATCGGCGGGGAGCAATCATTACTCCAGCCTTACGCAGATCAATCTCGGCAATGTGTCGAAGCTCAAAGAAGTCTGGCGCTACGACACCAAGGAAGAAGGCGGACTTGAGACCACGCCAATCATCGTAGATGGCGTGCTGTATGCGACGACGCCGACGCAGGAGGTGATTGCGCTCAACGCGGCTACGGGCAATCTGATCTGGAAATTTAATTCCGGCATTGTGGGGCAGCAGTCGGAACGCGGGCTGGCGTACTGGTCGAGTGGAAGCGGCCCGAACGGACGCGTTGATGGCCGAATTCTGGCCGGCGTGACCAATTTCGTCTATGCGATCGACGCCAAGACCGGCAAGGTGATTCCTACCTTCGGTGACAATGGCCGGATCGATCTCCGGGAAAATCTTGGCCGCGATCCCAAGCTGCAGTCGGTTGCGCTGACCAGTGCTGGGGTTATCTATAAAGATTTGATTATTGTCGGGGGACGCGAGCCGGAGACGCTGCCGGCGCCGCCGGGCGATATTCGCGCCTATGATGTGCGCACCGGAAAGCTGCGCTGGACGTTTCACACCATTCCACATCCGGGCGAGTTCGGCTATGACACGTGGCCGAAGAATGCGTGGACATACAGCGGCAGCGCGAACAACTGGGCGGGCATGTCGGTCGACCCGGAGCGAGGCATCGTGTATGTTCCGACGGGTTCGGCGGCGACCGACTTTTACGGTGCAAACCGAATTGGCAACGACCTGTTTGCGGATACATTGATTGCTCTCGATGCTGAAACAGGAAAGCGCATCTGGTCGTTTCAGGGAGTGCGGCACGATTTGTGGGATAGGGATTTCCCCGCGCCCCCCGCACTGATTACAGTGCAGCGCGACGGCAAGGAAATTCCGGCTGTGGCGCAGACCACCAAGCAAGGCTACCTATATGTATTCAACCGAGTGAATGGCAAGCCACTGTTTCCGATTGTGTACCGCAAATATCCGCCGAGCACGGTTCCCGGGGAAGTGGCGGCAAAAGAACAGCCGATGCCGCTGAAGCCCGCGCCATATGCGCGGCAGCGGCTCACCGAAGACCTGCTGACGAACCGCACGCCTGCGGCGCATGCGTGGGCGGTGAAGCGTTTTCGCGAGCTGCGCAGCGACGGCCAGTTTGTTCCGCTGAGCGTCGGCAAAGGCACGGTGGTGTATCCCAGCTTCGAGGGCGGCGGGGAGTGGGGAGGGCCGGCGTTCGATCCGGAAACCGGCGTGATTTATATCAATTCGAACAATTATGCATCGATCGGCGTGATAGCGAAGCAGACCAGCGGACCGGGTGGACGCGGCACGTACCTGAGCCAGTGCAGTATTTGTCACGGACAAAATCTGGCGGGATCGCCGCCGCAGTTTCCTTCGCTGATCGATATCGGAACCCGGCTGAGCGCGCAGCAGATCACCGCGAAGATTCACCAGGGCGGCGGCAGAATGCCGGCCTTTCCGAATATTCAGGGCGATGAGCTGAAGGCACTGCTTGCGTACTTAAGCCAGAGAGCGGGCAAGGACCTCGACAGCGTGGGAGCGGCGAGCACGGCCGTGACCTACAACCTTACCGGGTACAAGAGATTCCAGGACCAGCAGGGATATCCGGCAACCGCGCCGCCGTGGGGGACACTGAACGCCATCAACATGAATACCGGCGAGTATGTGTGGAAGATTCCGCTCGGGCAGTACCCGGAGCTGGCGGCGCAGGGAATGCCGGATACGGGAACAGAAAATTATGGAGGTCCGATCGTTACCGCCGGCGGCCTGTTGTTTATAGGTGCTACGAGCTTCGATAAAAAATTCCGCGCCTTTGATAAGGTCACGGGCAAGCTGCTGTGGGAGACGACGCTGCCTTACCCGGGCAATGCTACTCCGGCAACGTATGAAGTGAACGGTGTGCAGTATGTGGTGATTGCCTCGGGTGGAGGAATACTGCTGAACAAAAAGTCGGGTGGGGTGTATATTGCATTTGCTCTGTCCCGGTGACGCTCTTTGCCCTTGATGGTCCGGTCAAGGAACCAGATTTGCTTCGCGAGCTGGGGCAACCAACACCTTTATCAAACCAAGCTTCATAATCCGTATGTGGTAGCACGCTGGATCCACGACTTAGTAGAGTTTTTCTAGAAAGTGGTAATGTGCTCTTTATGGAAGAAACTGAAGAACCCTCCCGTCTCCACACCGGTGTGCCCGGGTTTGACGACATCCTCTTCGGCGGCTTGCCGCAGGGGCATACGTACCTGGTCGAAGGAAAGGCCGGGACCGGGAAGACAACGCTGGGTTTGCAATTCGTGCTGGAGGGAAAGCGCGCGGGCGAAAGCTGCTTGTATGTGACGCTGTCGGAGTCGAAGGTAGAGATCGAAGAAGCGGCACGGTCCCATGGCTGGTCGCTCGATGGTATAGCCATCGCCGAATTCGTGCCGGATGAGGCCATCCTGAGCGATGAGGAGCGCTATACGGTTTTCCATCCGGGCGAGGTCGAGCTGGCGAGCACGATCAGAAAGCTGCTGGCGGAAATCGAACGTGTCGGGCCAGACCGGCTGGTCATCGATTCGCTCTCCGAGTTCCGGCTGCTGACGCAGGACCCGACGCGGTATCGAAGGCAGCTGCTGGCCCTGAAGCAATACTTTTCCAGCCGCAAGACAACCGTATTGCTGCTGGATGACCATTCTCCGAACGCGGACGATCAACAGGTGCTGAGCATCGTGCATGGTGTCTTTCGATTCACCAGGGTAGAGCGTTCGTACGGGATTGTTCGACGCCATCTGGAGGTGATCAAGATCCGGACCTGTGGCTTTCGTGAGGGAAGCCACGATTACACTCTGGATCGGAGTGGGCTGGTGGTGTTTCCGCGCCTGGTCGCGGCCGAGCACGGAAAGGCTTTTGCGGAGGGCCATCTTTCGAGCAATCTGCCGGAGCTTGACACCATGTTTGGAGGAGGCATCGACCGCGGCTCGAGCACGCTGATCCTGGGACCGGCCGGAGTGGGCAAGTCTTCGATCGCGATGCAGTATGCCTACTCCGCAGCCACACGGGGTGAGCGGTCGGTCATCTACGCCTTCGACGAGTCGACGCGCACCGCCACCATGAGAGCGCGCTCGCTCGGAATGCAAGTCGAAGACCAAATCAAGAGTGAACATTTATGTCTTGAACAGATGGACGCCGCGGAACTTTCGCCGGGCGAATTCTCCTGGAAGATCCGGCACGAAGTGGAGAAGAACAATGCGCGTGTGATCGTTATCGACAGTTTGAACGGCTTTATGCGCTCCATGCCCGGCGAAAACGATCTTGCTCTGCATATGCACGAACTGCTCACTTACCTGAATCACGAGGGTGTCGATACATTTCTGGTGATGTCGCAACAGGCGCTGATCGGCGAACGACCCGAACCGGTCGACATCAGCTATCTGGCGGATTCGTTGCTCATCCTGCGTTATTTTGAAGCGGGCGCCTCGGTACGGCGGGCGATCTCGGTGCTGAAAAAACGCACCGGAGGACACGAAAGCACAATCCGCGAACTCCATTTTGGCTCGGCCGGCATCCAAATCGGGGAGATACTTGCCGGATTTAAAGGAGTACTCACCGGTATTCCCGATTTGATAAAAATCTCCGATGAGTAGACGGAGGAGGGAACAGGATGGCGGAGCCCGCCGATTTGAAGGTCCTGCTGGTAACCCCTACGGGACGAGATGCGGAATTGATCGTCGATGCGCTCAAGACCTCGGGCGTTGAAGCCGAAGCGCTGCCCGATGTGGTGAGCGCCGTCGAAGTATTTCGCGCCCGGGATGTTGGCGCTTTGTTGATCGCGGAAGAGGCGCTGGAACCGAAAGCGGTCGGCGTGCTGGTATCCGCACTGAAGGACCAGCCGGCATGGTCCGCTCTTCCCGTTTTAATTTTGACGACACGCGGGAAAGACACATATCGCAGGAAGGTCATGGAGCAGCAATGGCTGTCTTTCGGCAACGCGACACTGCTGGAAAGACCGATTCGCGTGGCCACTCTGATGAGCAGCATCAAAGCCGCGCTAAAGACGCGAAGCGGCCAGTATGAGCGCCGGCACTCGGTAGCGGCTCTGCGGCAGAGCGAAAAGCTCGCGGTCGTCGGCCGCCTGGCCTCCAGCATCGCGCACGAAATCAATAACCCCCTGGAAGCGGTGACAAACCTTTTATTTATCCTCGACGGCACGCCTCTGAACGAAGAACAGCGCGGATATCTGGATATCGCCCGGAGGGAGCTGGCGCGGGTCTCGGAAATTTCCGCGCAAACGCTCACCTTCAATCGGCAACGCGACGTCCGCGGCGAGGCATCCATCGCGGCGCTGCTGGATTCAGTCCTGGTGCTCTACCAGGGAAGGCTGACTGGTTCGAAGATCTCGATCGAGCGTCATTATCAAAATACTGCGGCCTTCGTGTGTTATCCCGGCGAGCTGCGGCAGGTATTTGCCAATCTGGTCGGCAATGCTTTCGACGCAAGCCGTCAGGGAGGCCGCATCATTCTTCGGGAGCGCGCGGCGACACATCCAAAAAACGGCCAGCACGGCGTGCGGGCGACCGTGGCCGACACTGGCCTGGGAATGTCCGCGGATGTGAAGAACCATCTGTTTGAACCGTTCCAGTCGACCAAGGGAAACAACGGGAATGGGCTGGGATTGTGGATCAGCAAAGGAATCATCGACAAACATCGCGGCTCGATTCAGGTTCGATCTTCCACCAGACCGGGAAAGAGCGGAACGGTGTTTTCGATTTTTATTCCTTTCGACCGGAGAAGCGATGCCCCGCGTGATGCCGCAGCCAGCGGGAGAAGCTCGCTCCACTCCAATTGCGCGTGATGGCTAGACCGGTTTTCCTATAGGTGTATGGCAGCGGAATGGAGCCTACGTATCCGCTCCTTAAAGAACGGATACACGTAAGGATTTCGTGCCACCTCACAGTAATAGGAAAACCGGTCCAGGTGTATGACTGCTCTGGATTCTGGCGGAGTTGAGGGCTTGGGAGATCCGGAATTCTACGCGGTATCGGCACAGATCGATGCCGGCTACAAGTCTGAGGGTTTCAGGCCGGTTTTCTTGGCAATTCTGGCCATCATGACAGGGCCAATCTCATCGGAATTGTGAAAGGCCCAAGTATATTCTTCTGCGAAATCTTTGTGCTTGAGTTGTATGTGGGAGCTTCCCTTGGAGTCGGAGGGATCGTCGTCCCATCCGATGCGCTTGAGCGCCTTACGTACTTTCCGGGCTTTACAGCTGGGCCAAATGCTCACGCGATTGCAAAGCGAACATGGTCCATAGTGCTCTGTTCGCGCTCCAACCGATCAGCAATGACTCGCAAAGCCAATGCCTCAACTTTGGATTGGGCTTCTTCCCGAGTCGCTCCGTAGACCATGACGCCCGCCAACGCCGGAATCTCCGCGATCCACCGTCCGTCTTGCTCGCGGTCAAACTCAATCGTGAAATTCATTTGGCGACCCTCTGATCCCTTATATCGACCGCACATAATTTTGCGCTACAACAATCATGGTATCAAAAGGGCAATGAAAGGAATTCTCAGGTGAAGCCTCGCCACTGGAATCGAAACTTATCGTTATCGAAACCGACCGTTATAGCTGCGCTCCCGGTGGAGACCAAAAGGCCCAGGTGAGCCGACACAGGCTTGAGTGGGCGAGGGCGCGGCCCAGGGACTGCGCTTGATACTCTGGTTCAATCCTGAAGCGGGAGCTGCGCAACGATGCACATCCATGCACTGAATCCTTTGATTGCGATTGGCGTACTGGCGTCGACGGCAGCCACGGATGCCGTTTATGTGCTGTTTAACGCGGCTGTAACCTCTCGCCGTCGAGTGGTTGCAGCCAGCTGGAGCAGCCTCTGGTATCTGCTGGCGGCATTTGCGGTGATCAGTTACACGGGAAATCCGGTGTATGTGGTGTTCGCCGCGGCGGGGTCGTGGATGGGGGCGTTTGGCGCGGTGACGTGGCTGGGCAGGTCGGACCTGAAGCGTTCGCTTCGTAGTCCGGCTCCATTGGATCCCTCGGCATAGACGCAGTCTCAGAAGCGGGACCGTTCGGCAGGCTCAGGGCAGACTCTGGGGCGTCCATATTCTGGGATTCACAAATTCGGGCCTGAATTTAGCCGTTGCGTATTGCGATGGAAACGGATATTGTGATTCCGACCTAAGAACGTACGACGGTAACTTTCCAGATAGTTCGGCTCCCCGCTGACTCTGGCCAAGTCTCTCCCTATCGCTCCACACTCCCGGTCATCCATTTACTTCAACGCCTGAGGAGGCGAGCATTCATGCAAAAACGAATTGGATCGTTGGCGGCATTGTGTTTTTTATTGGCGGGACTGGGATTTACCGAGTCCAGCACAGCAACAGCGCAGGACCAGTCGAGTGGGGCAACGCCGCCGCCGAACGTGCTGGTCATCCAGCGCGAGTACCTGAAACCGGGCAAAACTGGCAGCGTGCATGAGAAGTCCGAAAGCGCGTTTGTGCAGGCGTTCGCGCAGGCGAAGTCGCCGACGCACTATCTGGCGGTGGATTCACTTTCCGGCAAGTCGCGGGCGTTGTTTTTTATTGGCTACGATTCGTTTGCGGACTGGGGAAAGGATCTGCAGACGATGCAGAGCAACCCCACGCTTGCGCAGGCAATCGACAGCGCGCAGGAGGCGGACGGCGAACTGCTCAGCTCGTACGATACGGGAGTGTTCGTCTACCAGCCGGACAAGAGCGTCCATGCGGCGGTCAATGTCGGCCAGGCGCGGTATTGGGAAATCACCATACTCAAAATCCGTACAGGACACGATGAGGACTGGGATGCGCTGGTCAAGATGCACGACAGCGTCTTTGGAAACGTGCCCAATGCGCACTGGGCCATGTGGGCGAAGCGGTATGGTCAGGACAGCGGCAGCATTTGGATTGTGACCACTCCGATGAAATCTCTTGCGGAAATCGATGCGGTCCGGGCCGCGGGGAAGCAGGCGTGGGCTGGGGTGAGCGCCGACCAGAAAAAGAAGATGTCGGATCTCGAGGCATCCACCATTGAGTCGATCGAGTCGAACCTCTACGCGGTCAATCCCAAGATGAGCTACCCGCGGGACAACTGGAAAGCAGCCGATCCGGGATTCTGGGGACAGTAAGCCGGACAACGGGTGATTTCTTCAGGTCTAGAAAGTAAGCAGGCTGGGCATTCTCCATAGGAGATTGCACATTGTTCGTGGATGGCGTACTTTGATCTGCGATCACGGAAGGCACGACGGTACGCTTCCAGATTTTCCCCAGTTCTCACAAGAATCTGGCCAGGTCCCCCCTTATCGCCCCCGCTCCCGGTCATACAGCACTTCTGCGCCCGATGGCCTTGGGCGCCCGGATTGTCGTTGCACCATCAACACCGTTGGAATTTCTGACAGGAGAAACTATGTTTGGCGACGCTCGAATCATTCGCAATGGAAAACTTGTCCGCAAAGTCTCGGGAATCACCATGGCAGTGGCCCTGCTCTCTTGGTGCGGCGGCAGTATCGTCGCAGCCACAACCGTGTGCGTCAACCCCACGGGCACATTCGGCTGTGCAAAGACAATCAGCGCGGCGCTGGAAGGAGGTACGGAGGGTGACACGGTTGTGGTGTACCCCGGCACCTACAAGGAGCAGGTCGAGATCATCCGGCCGGTTTCACTGATCTCCCTGGTTCCGCATGGGGCCACGATCGACGCGACCGGTCAGGGGAACGGCGTCTTCGTCAATGATTTGTTCGCCGCTCCGAATATCGAATACGGCAACGTGGTCGTATCGGGTTTCAACATCAAGAATGCGAACTTCGAAGGCATTCTGGTCCTCAACGTCAACAACGTGACCCTGACCGGGAACCATGTTTTCGACAACGACAAGGCGCTGAATATCGCCGCTGGCAGTGCCCCGGAATACCGCCCTTTGAGACGCACGAAGGCGACGACTGCGGCGAGGGAATCCACCTGATGGGCGCGACCCATGCCTCTGTGGTTGGGAACAATGTCGAACACAATGCCGGCGGCATCCTGATCAGCGACGAGAGCGGGCCCAGCCGGGACAATCTCATCACCGGCAATCAGGTCCACGACAATCCATTCGATTGCGGGATCACGATGGCGTCGCATCCACCGGCGACTTATCTGATTCCCGATGCAACTTTGCCGTATGGCGTGTTCCACAACACCGTCGCCCGCAATGTCTCCTCGCATAATGGCTATCAGTTGCCAGGCGGGGGCGCGGGCATAGGAATTTTCGCTGCAGGTCCTGGGAACAGAGCATCTGGAAATGTGGTGATCGACAACGACATCATCGACAACGGCAACGCGGGTGTCGCCATGCATAACCACGGCTCCTCGCCCTCTCCGGCGCCCCCGGTCAACTTCAACAACAACATGATCGTCGGCAATCGCTTCTCCGGCAACGGCCCCGATACGGGAGATGCCGCGACCGCGGGACCCGTCGGCATCAACCTCTCCAGCGTGGCGCCGGTCTACGGGACCGTGATTTCGCAAAACACCTTTGACAAGGAAACCATCGATGTGGCAATCAAGGCCCCCGGCGGCCTGGTCAGCGCACACTTGAACAACTTCAATAGCCGCGCCACCGGTGTCAGCAATATGGGCATGGGCTCCGTGGATGCGACAGAAAACTGGTGGGGATGCATCCTTGGACCCGGCCATAGTGGATGTGCAACAAAGGCTGGTTCAGTGTTCTCCACGCCCTGGCTGCTTACCCCGTTTGTAAGCAACAGCCGCTAGCACAGCAGAACACGCGAGGGCGGACCTCTGGTGGCCGCCCTCGTCCACCTTTCTGGCTCCATTCTCGCCTTGCCCTCTGGTCCGCTTGGGAGCCGCGAGAATTTCAGGGGATCCTCTCCGGCCTTCGCAGCTATCGCCCCATGTGTGCGGCGCGATGGTATGGTCATAGGCGAGACTCTTCAGTTCTCCTATGAGCGCTGTCCAAGGCATCACCGCCCACAAAGATGCGCCGTCGCACGCCGATGAACAGCTGGTGCGCGCCATCGGCCCGTGGGGTTTGGGGACCACGGCCGTGAACAGCGCATTGGGCGCCGGAATCTTTGTATTGCCGGGGCTGATCGCGGCCTTCCTCGGTCCGTCGGCAATTCTCGCTTATTTTATTTGCGGGGTCGCGGTGGCTCTGGCGCTGACCTGCTTCATTGAAATTGGAAGTTTCGTCAAGCGCTCCGGCGGCACGGTCGCCTACATTGAAGAGGCGTTTGGGCCGATGATGGGATTTCTCGCGTGGCTGCTGTACTCGGTGGGATTCGTGGTTTTTTCCTCCGCAGCGCTGGGCACGGTTCTTGTGGACTCGGCGGCTTTCGTCTGGCCGGGAATTGGGCATGGCGGCCGCGGGCGATCGCATTGCTTGTCTCTGTTCGGCGGACTGGGGGCGATCAACATCGCCGGCGTTCGGCAAGGATTGCGCTTTACCGTCAGCGTCACCATCGCCAAGCTGTTTCCGCTGCTCTTCGTCGTCGCAGGTGGAGTCATTGTGATGCACTGGCGGCAGCTTGAATGGACCGGCTCGCCCTCGGCGGCAAAACTGGGGGAAGCATCGCTGCTGCTGTTCTTCGCTTTTCAGGGTAGCGAGGATGCGCTGACGCCCAGCGGAGAAATCCGCGACCCGGCGCGCACCGTGCCGCGCGCGATGTTTGGCGCAATCGCCTCTCTGATTTTGCTCTACGTTGCGCTGCAGGTGGTCAGCCAGGGCGTGCTGGGCGGCCAACTCGCGCACGAGCGTACCGCGCCCCTGGCAGCGGTCGCGGGGAGGATCATCGGCAGCCCCGGGCGGGCGCTGCTGCTGGGCGGGGTCGCGGTATCGATCTTCGGCACCATCGCCGGCGCATTGCTGACAACGCCGCGCGCCTTTTTTCTGGCGGCGCAGAACGGCATGCTTCCGGCAGCTCTTGCCAGGGTGCATCCCCGGTTTCGGACGCCGCATGTCGCCATCGTGACGGTGGCAGCGCTGATGTTCGTGCTGGCGGCATCGGGCGAGTTCAAACGCCTCGCCGTGATGTCCAGCGCTTCGGTTTTGTGCGTCTACCTGGCGATTTGCCTGGGCGCGTTGCGGCTGCGGTATACGCGCAAGAGAGAACCGGGCGCATTCCGCGCGCCCGGCGGTCCGACGGTAGGGATTCTCGGCGCGGCGGTGGTGATCTGGCTACTCATCCACTCGACGCGGGTGGAGATGGCGACGCTCGCGGCTACGGTGGCGCTGGGGATTGCATATTTCTATGCGCGGAGATGGATGTTGTCACGGCATCGTGAGTTGGCGACAGAGAAATCGTAGATCGCGCACAGCTTTCGTCAAATGAAACTGCGCGACATGGCTCCGGTTCGAACGGCTTAGGGAGATGAGCATGGCATCCGTACTGATTAGTGGAACCAGCAAGGGTATCGGCTTCGAGACGGCGCTGGCTTTCGCTCGCGCCGGCCACACTGTCTACGCCACCATGCGGAATCCGTCGCAGTCTCCGGAACTGGCGGAAGCGGCTGCGCGGGAGAAATTGCCGATAAAGATTTCGGCGATGGATGTGGACTCCGATGCGTCCGTGTCCGATGCCATCGCGGCCATTCAAAAAAACTTTGGGCCGATCGATGTGCTGGTGAACAACGCCGGCATCGAGCGGGGAGGTTCGGTCGAGGAGCTTTCGATCGACGACTTTCGCGCAGTGATGGAGACGAATTTTTTCGGTGCCCTGCGGTGTATCCAGGCCGTGGCGCCCACGATGCGGCAGCGCCGAAGCGGTTGCATCCTGAACGTGACTTCACTGGCCGGGCTGCTCGCCATGAGTCCGCAGGCTCCCTACAACGCCTCCAAATGGGCGCTGGAGGCGCTGAGCGAAGCACTGGCGGGCGAGATGAAGACGTTCAATATTCGCGTGGCCCTTGTGGAGCCGGGCATCATTAATACGGAAATGGCCCGGCGGATCGAAGCCCGGCACGAGAAATCGGCGTATCCACAGAACGCGCGGTTCGCCAATCTCTTTCAGGCGTCACTAAAAAACTCGGCACCGCCTTCTCTGGTGGCACAAAAGATTGTGGAGATCGCCGAGAGTGGGAATTGGCAATTCCGCCATCTGGTCGGTGCGGATGCGGTTGGGTTTATCGAATGGCGCCGGAGCATGACCGACGAAGAATGGGTGGATCTGAACGGGAGCGACGACGAAACCTGGTACCGCCGCATCGAGCATGATTTCGGCATGGATACCCGGCCCGGGAAGTAGGTGGCCGCAGTCAGGTCCCAGACCCGGTTCATTTCGCGAACTCAGTCAGCAGAGTGACCACTGGATCCCATTCAGGCGACGGAGCGCTGCATGAAATCCAGCGCGCGGATCAAATAGGGCTTCAAGTCCTTGCGCGGAACTACCGCGTCCAGCATTCCGTGCTCGAGTAAAAACTCCGAGCGCTGGAAGCCTTCGGGCAATTTCTGGCGCGTAGTCTGCTCGATGACGCGGGGACCGGCGAAGCCGATGAGCGCGCCGGGCTCGGCCACGTTGAGATCGCCGAGCATGGCGAAACTGGCGGTGACGCCGCCGGTCGTGGGATCGGTGAGGACCGAGATGTAAGGAATTTTTGCTTCATCCAGCTGCGTAAGGCAGGCGGAGATCTTCGCCAGCTGCATCAGGCTGACGATGCCTTCCATCATGCGCGCGCCGCCGGATGCGGCGACGATGATCAACGGATGGCCTGCAGCAAGCGCGCGGTCGGATGCGCGCGCGATCGTCTCCCCGACGACAGCACCCATGCTGCCGCCGATGAACGCATACTCCATCGCGCTGAGGACAACGTCATGCGGGCCAAGCTTGCCGAGCGCGGTAAGGATGGCGTCATTGAGCCCGGTGTCCTGACGGGCTTTTTTCAGACGCGCTTTATACGGCTTCAGGTCGACAAATTCCAGCGGATCGGTCGATCGCAATTCAGTGTCAACCAGCTGGTAGCCGGGTTCGAGCAGGCTTTCAATGCGCGCGCGGGCGGAAATTTTGAAATGCTTGCCGCATTTCGGACAAACGTTCAGGTTGGATTCGAGCTCGGCCTTCCAGACGGTCTGGGCACAGCCTTCACACTTGGTCCAGAGACCTTCGGTGCGGACACGCTTTTCCGTCGCGGGCTCGATTTCGCTTTCGTCGCGCTTAAACCAGGACATGGTTTCTCTATCCTAGACTATCTGTAGTGTTTCGTTGGGAGGGACCTGCGGATCCTTTCAACACCCGGTCCAGCCTAATATTCAATCCCGCGCTGCGCCAGAATTCCCTTCTGGTACGCATGCTTCACTTCGCGCATCTCGGTCACGGTGTCGGCGAGCTCCACCAGGCTGGGATGCGCGTTGCGCCCAGTCAGGATGACGTGGACCATCTCCGGCTTTTCTCTTAACGTCTCGGCTACCTTGGCCGGATCGAGCATTCCATAGCCGATGGCGTAATTGATTTCATCGAGCACCACCATGTCCCAGTCGCCGGAGAGAATGGCCTGGCGCGCCTCGTCCCAGGCAGCCTCCACCATGCGGAGGTCCTCCGGGTCGGTCTCCGCGCCGCCGATTTTGACAAATCCCCGCCCCATCTGCTTCATGACCCACTTGCCGCCGAAGGCTTCGACCGCGTCGAGTTCCCCGTAGTGCCACGAGCCTTTCAGAAACTGAAGCATCAGCACCCGCATGCCGTTGCCGACCGCGCGCAGCGCCGTGCCCATGGCGGCGGTGGTTTTGCCCTTGCCTGGGCCGGTGTTGATCAGGATAAGTCCGCGTCTGGCCTCAGTCATAAAGCAGCCTCTGGGTTTTCTCAGCCTTTAGTTAGGAGCGAAGCGCTGGCAGCTAAGCGTGTCCCAGGTGATAGGGATGCCCCTCGATGATTGTAAATGCGCGATAGATCTGCTCGGCGAGCACCACTGCGGCCAGTTCATGCGGCAGCGTCAGCGGCCCAAGCGACAGCAGCCATCCGGCGCGGGCGCGAGCTGCCTCCGACCAGCCGTTGGCCGGCCCGACGGCAAAAATCAGCCGCTGCGTGGCCTGATCCCGTTGCTGGCCCAGCCAGTGCGCGAACTGTTCTGTCGAGAAGGTGCGACCGCGGCTGTCCAATAGTACGAGCTGAGGATTGGCCGTGCGCCGAGCAAGATTTGGCCCCCCGCCGGCGGTCCGCTCGATGGCAGCGAAGAATTTTTCCTCAGTCGCGTAATGATCCGAGTGACAGCGGCAAAAATGGCCGATGCGGTCGCGGTAGGTCAGAAAAAGGTCCTCCGCGGAAGCGTGCTTCCGCGTTCTGCGAAGCCCCAGCGTAGCCAGCCAGATATCCATCCTTCCAACACTTTACTGGATTTGAAGGAGGGTCAGGAAGGGTGGCAGATTAGTCGGTTCTGAGGGAAATATCGAGCCGTCCAAGGTCACCTACAGTTTTTTGTATGCATTTTTCCATATTCTCATATATTTTGGAGACAGCGGTTCAAGAAAACGACTTAAATTTCTGAATCAATTGGACTTCACTTCTGGTCATGAGATTGCTATGGTATCTCGTGCGATCGAAGCGCCTGATGTGTTTTTACGCATCATACATGCTGAAGAAGGCGGAAGCGCAACAGCAATAGATGGAGATGGTATCGATCGGCAGCAAGGTTCAGGTTAAGAAAGTTACAGGGGGATGCAAATGCAAATTTGCTTGAAGGGATGGGCCCGGGTAGCAGTGGGCTTCGCACTAATATTAGGTACGACAGCGGCAATCGAAATTTCTCAGCCATCGGCCTTCGCGCAGACGTCTACAACGGGTTCGATCAACGGTACCGTGGTTGATGCAACGGGAGCAGTTGTTCCCAATGCCACAGTTACGCTGAAGGATACAAGCACTGGAGCGGTGGTGAACCTGATAACGAATGCCCAAGGGCGTTTCACCGCACCATTTTTGAAGCCGGACCCATTTGCAATATCGGCGACCGCGCCGGGTCTGCAATCGGCGGCAACAACGATTCAGGTTTTGACGGGCCAGCAAACAGGCGCCACGATAACGCTCACTCCTGCCGCGAGCACGCAAACCGTCCAGGTAAGCGCGAACAACGCGCAATTGATCGATACCCAGACCGCCAACCTGGTCACCACCTTTACCACGCAACAGTTCCAGAACCTGCCCGCGCCGGGCGGGGATATCACCACGATTGCGTTCACCGTACCTGGAGTTGTTGTGGGCGCCGGCACGCAAGGATTTGGCGCAATTGTCTCCGACGGACTTCCGGGACTTTCCAACTTGGTTCTCATCAACGGCGCCGACTATGAGGTCTCGTTATACGGTGGCCTGAATTATTCCGGTTCAACAAATCTGACGCTCGGCCAGCAGGAGATTGCCCAGGCAGCGGTGGTGCAGAACGGGTACAGCGTGGAGTATGGCCGCCAGGCGGGTGTCATCGAAACCTACACTACCAAGTCGGGCGCGAATCGGGTACACGGACTGGCGCAATGGGATTACAACAGCGCCGGATTGAATGCGAACGACTTCTTCAACAATCAAGTCGGCATTCCCCGGTCCAAGGCCGTTTCAAACCAATACGCAGCGCAGATCGGCGGCCCGATCAAGCACGACAAGCTATTCTTTTTTGCGGATACAGAAGGCCTGCGCTATATCGAACCCAGCGCCGGTTTCGTCAATCTGCCTTCGAAGGCGATGCAGAAGAGCATCTTGGCAAACCCAGCCCTTTCGGCCGGCAGCAAGACTCTGTATTCGGCCATGTTCGCGGGAGCGAATGCCTCTCCGGCATACGCGAGCGCGATTCCGGTGGTCACCGGCTCTGGCTCCCAACAGGATTCCTCGGGGAGCTATGGCTGCGGAGATCTTGCCGGAACACCGGATTATGCGACCGGGGGAACCCTGGGCACGAGCGCTGCTGAGAGCTGCATCGATTCGGCATTCGTGAACGCCGTAGCCCTCAATAAGGAGTATTTGATAGCAGGCAGGATCGACTGGAACGTCAGCGACAGGCATCGGATTTTCTTCCGGGTCACGGATGATCAGGGCAGCCAGCCTACTTTTATCAGTCTTATCAACCCTGCCTACAACCAGGGAAGCGTCCAGCCAAGCTGGACGGGGCAACTGAACGACACGTACAGCTTTTCCCCGAACGTGACCAACCAGTTCATTGCGGCCGCTCTTTACTCCAGCGGAGTTTTCAAGCCGACGGATACGGCCGCGGCGCTGGCAGCATCGCCTGCAGAGTTTGACGAGGCCAATAACGGCGGAACGAACTCGGTGCCGGGTGTCGGCCAACCTACTTTCTTCACCGCATCCACAACGCTCGGAACGCCCTGGATCGATTTCCCGGGAGGGACGAACACCATCCAATACCAGGGGGTCGACAACCTTTCCTGGACGAAAGGGAACCACAACATCAAACTGGGATTCGATTTCCGGCGGGTCAACTTTTCCGATGTCAGCCTGCAGACTGCCGCGATTGCCGGCGACTATGCGTTTGGCAGTATCGGGGATGAGGCCGGCGGGGTGTTACCGGGAAGCAACGGCTCGAACTTTACACAGAGTTTTACGAATTTAGGAAACATTCACATTTCGCTGTATAACCTGGGAATTTACGGGCAGGATGAGTGGCGGGTGACGCCCAACCTGGTCCTCGATTACGGCCTTCGCTTCGATCGCGCTAGCAATCCTATCTGCCACGAGGGTTGTATTTCGCAATATCTGGGAGGGTTTCCCGATACTACGGCGACATTGGACACTCCTTACAACGCAACTCTTTCCGCTGGACACGAAAGCACCTTTCCATCTGTTGAATTTGGCATCTGGCAACCGCGCGTAGGGTTCAACTGGGACACACATGGGGATGGGAAGACCGTTCTGAGGGGCGGCGTCGGGGTGTTTGCCGACAATCTTCCCGGTCTCATCGTGGAGCAAACGTTTCTATCTTTTCCGAACCAGTATTCCGCGGCCGTCGTATCGGGGACCGTGGCGAACGGACCGGGAAGCGCCCAGGCAACCGCAGCCGGTTCCGCCGCCGCAGTGCTGAAGGGCTTTTCCCAAGGGGCAACCTTCAATTCGATCGATGCGGCGCTTTTCAAAGCGACGGGGCTCCACTTCTCGCCTCCGGATTATTCGACTACTCCACAGACGTTTCGCAGCGCTCAATATCTGGAGTACAGCCTGCAATTGCAGCGGGCGATCACGCCCACGGATGCGGTCATCCTTTCGTATGCGGCGAACCACGGCTACAATCTGTACATCGCCAACAGCCACCTGAACCAGAACCTTGCCGGGACGGGTTACACGACTTTTGACGACCTGCCGGCGGCTTCGCCGGACCCGCGGTTCGCAAGGGTTAACACCTTCCGCAACAACGCGATCTCCAACTACAACGGAATTTCCCTGGAGTATAAACACATCGACCAGCGCGGGCTGACGGCGAACCTGACCTATACCTTCGCCCATTCGCTGGATGATATTTCCAATGGAGGCAACGCGCAGCTTCCGTACAACGGGAACACGTCCTTTAGCCGCCAGATCACGCCGGGCCTTCCGTCCACGCTCATGTATTCCAATTCCGACTATGACATCCGGCACAATTTCGTGATGGATCTGGTGTATGCGGAGCCGTATCACTTTGGCAATAAGCTGGTGGATTTCGCGGCTGCCGGCTGGACCGTGGGAGCCAAAGCTTACTGGCGCTCCGGCGAGCCGTTCAGCATCGTAAACACGAATGCGGAGAACGCGCTGTTCAACGGTACCGGCGGGACCACCGTGCTCGCCCAGGTGCTGAATAACCATTTCAACCATCATTGCAACTCGTATTCCTCGCCATGCTTGCAGGAGAGTTTGACTGTCCCCGGGGGGATTTATAACGGCACGAGTCCAACTGGCGGCCCAACACTGCCGGGCGGAGGTACGCTGGTTCAGCCGGTACAAAGCAACTTTGGCAATGTTCCGAGGAACTCAGTTTACGGACCTCATTATGCCGACGTGGACGTGAACGTCTTTAAGAACATCTTCAAGAAGGGGGATCTGGCATTTCAGGTGGGCGCACAAGCCTACAATGTGCTGAACCACGTGAACTTCGCGCAGCCTAACGGCGATGCCTCCAACCTGAGCGCACTAGGCCATATCTCGGGAGACATCAACGCGCCGACGAGCCCGTACGGGTCAAGCCAGCAGCCAGTAGTTGCCGGTCGCGTGCTGGTCGTTCAGGGCCGGTTGCTGTTCTAAGCGCGAACGCTCGAAACACGGAAGGGCAGAGAGAAAACTCTCTGCCCTTTTATTTGGCCACTCCGGAAAATTTTTGAGTGCTCCGTCGCGTGGTAATGAAAATACGTTGGGCTTGATACAATGGAATTGCCACCTGGACCCATCCAAACAACTCACTACCTTCCGCCCCGGCGCGAAAAATACGTTCAGGCAGATTTCTATCCCGATTTTTCGGCCCTCCCGGGCTTCGTTGGAGGTATCTTGTTGAATAGAAATAGTTAAACTCGATCCGCAGGTCGGCACAACCCTTCAACTATCCCGCATAATCCTTCAACTATCTTGCATAATCCTTCAACTATTCCGCACAATCCTTCAACTATTTTGTAGTCTTTTTGACCGATTTTTTCTTCGTCGCGGCCTTCTTCACAGCTTTTTTCGCCGGTTTCTTCACGCTGGGCTTTTTGGCTGGGATCTTCTTCGCCTGCTTTTTCCTTACGCTGGCGACCTTCTCGCTGAGCGATTTCTTCAGGTCGTCAAGGCTGAGAGAGCTGGCCGACTTGCGCAGCCGTTCGATGTCATAGAATTCGCGCTTCTCGTTCGAGAAGATGTGGACCACGAAATCCACGTAATCGAGAAGAATCCATTCGCCTTGCCGGTAGCCTTCGACGGAGTTCGCCACGGTGCCGAAGTCGCGCTTCATGGTTTCTTCGATTCCGGTTGCGATGGCCTGGTTCTGCCTCTCATTGGTGCCGCTGCAGATCAGGAAATAATCGGTGAAGCCGGATTCGGCGGGGTCAAGTTCCAGGATGCGGATCTGCTCCGCCTTTTTGTCCTCACAAGCGGCCGCGGCGGCCGTCACCATGCGGCGAACTTCAGTTTTCGTCATTCGAACGAGCGCTCTCCTTCTTGCTTAAAGCTCATCGTAGCCTGTCCGACACACTCGTGCCAAGGTTCGGACAACGGTCAGACGGACGTATCTGCATAGATGCCGGTTTTGTGGATGTATGCCTCGACCGCGGCGGGAAGACAGTCTGCCGGCGCGTGGCCGGTTGCCAGCGAGCGGCGCAATTCGCTGGCGGAAATATCTTCCCACAGCGTCGTCAGAAAGAAGACGCGTGAGCGGCTGCCGTCGTGGTGATTGAGCTGAAGAAAATGATCCAGCGTGCTTTGCACCTGCTCTACCGCGATTTGTGTGGGGAGTGCGCGCTCGGCAGCTGCGAGCGAAAATCCCGGCCTGGCGGCGACGATCCAATCGGACAGCGCGAGCATCCGGCCGGCCTCGTGCCAGCGCGCGATGTCGAGCCAGCTGTCGGCACCCAATAATGTGAACAGCGCGGACTGTGCACGGAGAGAGCTTCGCAACCGCTCCAGTGTTTCGACAGTGTAGTTGGGGCGGCTGCCATCGCCATGGTCCGGGAGCGAATCGAGGAGTGATGGGACAAAGCGAGAGTCGGCCTGGGTCGCCAAAGCTGTCATCGCATACCGATCGAAGAAGGATGCCGCGGGAGAATTCGTTTTCAGCGGCTGGTTGGCGACCGGCGCAAACAGCACCTGGTCGAGCGCAAAGTGGTCCGCAGCCGCCTTCGCAATCGCGAGATGACCGCGATGTGGAGGATCGAAGCTGCCGCCGAAGAAAGCGATTCGTTGCATGATGTCCTTTTCAAACTGGGGGCCGGCTGTAAATTGTCGAACCGCAGGGTTCTTCGTTGCGCTCAGGATGACACAGTGATTGCGAGATTGAACCGTAGCCTTGGCGGCCGCATCAGCGGCTCGCCACCGGTTCATCCGGCAACGGCTCGGACACGTCGCGGAGCGCGCGGATGCGTTCGGCGAGAGCGTACTTCAGGGCATCAATCCCGGCTCCAGTGACGGCGGAGATGGCGTGGAACGGCAACTTTTTGCGCCGGGCCATGGTCTGGAGCTTCTTCAGCTTCTCGGGGTTGGCGATGTCGCTCTTACTGGCGACGACGATCCTCGGCTTTTCCTCGAGACCGTGGCCGAAACTTTTCAGTTCGGCCTCGATTACCTTGTAATCCTCGACTGGATCAGGCCGTCCGCTGCCATCCGACACATCGACAATATGCACCAGCAGCCGAGTACGCTCGATGTGGCGAAGAAACTGCGCACCGAGTCCAGCCCCGAGGTGCGCGCCTTCAATCAGACCGGGGATGTCGGCGATTACAAAACTTTCCTCATGCGGTGCTTCGCCGACTGTTACGACGCCAAGATTCGGTTCCAGCGTGGTGAAGGGATAGTCGGCGATCTTCGGCCGAGCGGCGGAAATGCGCGCGATCAGCGTCGATTTTCCTACATTCGGATAGCCGACCAGCCCGGCATCGGCGAGGAGCTTCAGCTCCATGCGAACAAAACGCTCTTCACCGGGATGGCCCAGTTCGTGCTCGCGCGGCGCCTGATGCGTGGGAGTGGCGAAGTGCTGATTGCCACGACCGCCGCGGCCGCCACGTGCCAGCACTACCCGCTCATCGGGGCGCTGAAAGTCGTGGATCAGCTCACCGGTAGTTTCGTCATAGACCACGGTGCCGACGGGCACTTTCAGGATGATGTCTTCGCCCTCGCGGCCGGAACAATTGGAGCCTTCACCATGGCGACCGCGCTCGGCCTTGTGCTCCGGGTTGTAACGAAAATGGATGAGGGTGTTGTGTCGCTGGCTGGCTTCGAGGATGACGTCTCCGCCGCGACCGCCATCTCCGCCGGAAGGACCTCCGCGGGGAACGAACTTTTCGCGGCGAAATGCCATGCACCCATTTCCGCCCTCGCCGGCCTTGACGCGGATTCTTGCTTCATCGATGAACATGCGCAGGAATAGTCTTTCAACCCGGAAACAATCGGGTTACTCTCAGTGTAACGCTCATTGCTGTTGTTGCCTGGTTTCCGATAGCGTCTGAAGCCGCTGTGTACGCGGGACATTCAGCGGGTGTGAGTGAAGCCACCGCCGTTCGAACAAGCAGTTCTTAAATAGTTTGCAGAGTCTATTGCAGCACTTTTCAGTTTCGTCCGTGCGGGCAGGTCGAGTCGCCTGGAACGGCTAACAGTTTGCAGGAGATTCAATGCTGCGCTTGGTTCCCCCCCAAGGGCGCGCTGCCGTCGTTCTCTGTCTTTTGATTCTGCTGGCGCATGCAAGGGTCCGCGCGCAGGCGACGACTGGCGTGCTGGGCGGCACGGTGTACGATCCCGAACACGCGGTGGTGCCGGATGCGCGGATTGTTGCGTTGAACGGCGCGACAGGCGCGGAGTTCATCGGCTATTCCGACCACAGCGGCAACTACACCTTGAGCAGCCTGCCGCCCGGAACGTACTCCGTCGATATCAGCGCCAGCGCGTTTACTGCATTTACCGCGATTCATGTGGTGATCGAACTGGGGCGCCGCACCGCGCTGAATACGGTGCTTGAAATTGGTGCCACTCAAAGTACGGTCCAGGTGCAGACGATTGTTCCATTCATGCAGGCTACCTATCCTTCCGTGGCGACGAATATCAGCGAAACCGAATTGCTCGATCTACCCTCCGACAGCCGCCGCTGGAGCAGTTTCGCTTTACTCACCCCCGGAGTGGTTAGCGGGATCGAAGGACATGGACTGCTGAGCTTTCGCGGCGTCAGCATACTGCTGAACAACAACACCATTGATGGTGCGGACAATAATCAGGCCTTTTTTTCCGAGGAGCGGGGACGCACGCGCGCGCCATATTCGATCAGCATGGCCGCCGTCGAGCAGCTCCAGGTGAACACGGCGGATTATTCTTCCGAGTACGGCCGCTCTGCCGGTGGAGTTATTAATACAGTGACGAAGAGTGGGACGAACCGGCTCCACGGGGAGGCATTTTTCTTTGAACGCAACAGCAGCCTGGGCGCGATCAATCCTTACACGACGCTGACCAGCTTTGATGAGGCGGCGAACGATTTCCTGACCAGCCCGTATCGTCCGACGGATGTGCGGCGGCAAACCGGATTCGGAGTCGGGGGACCGATCGTTAAGGACCGGCTGTTCTGGTTCTACTCCTTCGAATATGAAACGCGTGATTTTCCGGCGGTTTCGCGCGTCGGGTATCCGCGAGCCATTTACACGAAACCGCTCGCATCGATTCCTTCGGGAACGTATCTCGGTTTTCCTATTACCTGCTCGAATCTTCCGCCGTATAACTCGAATGGAAGTGCCGGCTCGCAAACAAGTCCGATTTATGCCAGCGTGTTTGAATACGAGGCGACGCAGGGTGCGTGCGAAATGTATGACCGGCTCGATCTGGCATCGTATACCGCGGGAACAAAGCAGTACCAGGAAGGACTGCAGCTGATTGGAACGCTGACCGGAGTCGCACCACGCAGGGGAAGTGAGACGCTGAATTTCCCCAAACTCGACTGGCAGGTGAACGATCGCAATCACGCGGAGTTTTCCTACAACCGGATGCGATGGAACTCTCCAAATGGAGTGCAGACGCAGAGTTCCACGCAATACGGCGTCAACAGTCTGGGAAACGATTATGTGAGTGTAGATTGGGGAATCGGGCGCCTGACAACTTTTCTGACGGAAAATATCGGCAACGAAATCCGCGCGCAGCTGAGTCGCGAGCTCGACCGCGAGACCAGCCCTGCCCCAGCGGGAAATGAACTTCCGCTCGCCAAAAATCAGTTTGGACTGGCGCCCGAGATCAGCATCGCGGGGGGATCGGCGGGAGAGGGAATGGTGCTGGGAAATCCGGAGAAACTGCCGCGTCCGGAATATCCGGATGAACATCGCGCGGAGGTTTCCGACACCGTGTCCTGGGTTGCAGGCAATCACACGGTCAAAGTCGGCGCGAACTGGGATCGAAACGCGGAGCTCCTCGATAATTTACACGGAGGCGTGGGGAGATATACCTACAATGCCTTCGGAGATTTTCTGGCCGACTACTATCACGCGGTGCAAGGGCTGGGTCCACCGCACCAGGTTTATTACGTGGACACGTACGCCGGCTTTTCGCAGACTTTCGGCCCACCCGCATACTTTATTACGACCAATGATTTTGCCGGGTTTGTCAATGATGAATGGCGTGTCCATCCACGATTTACTTTGACCGCCGGCGTTCGGTACGAATATGAGCGCGTGCCGCAGGCCTTATTCATCAATCCACAGTTGCCGCAGACGGCGAATTATCCGGATGATCGCAATAACATTGCTCCCAGAGCCGGGGCTGCATGGGATATATTCGGCAATGGACGCACCGTGGTGCGCGCCGGTTATGGAATGTTCTATGGACGCATTGTAAATGGCACGTTGTTTTCCGCGCTTACCTCCACCGGCACGTCCGCGACGCAGCGAGCCTATCGTTATTCTTCGCCGATCCAACCGGGCGCGCCGCAATTTCCGGGAATATTCTTCAATGCGCCGACTGGAGCGCAACGCGGCGCATTGCCGAGCGCCTACTACTTTGCCGGGAACTATCAGTCGCCGGAAACTATGCAGGGGAACTTTACGCTGGAGCAGAAAGTGGGCTGGGATACGGTAGTTTCGCTGACTTATCTGATGAGCCAGGGACGCGAGCTCCCGAACTTCATCGATACGAATATCGATAACGCCACGGTCGGGCAGCTTCGCTATACGGTCGATATTCCGGGTCCATCGCTGGGCAAGCAAAGTCCCCTGGCACAGGGATCAATCTATACGACGCCGCTCTATACTTCTCTGCGGCCAAATTATTTATACGGGAATATTACCGAGTTACTCAGCAACGTCAATTCAAACTACAACGCCGGCATGCTGACGATCAACCATCGCACGAATCATGGCATCAGCTTTGGGGCGAGTTACACCATGGCACATGCGCTGGACTATAACCAGAATGAATTTCTTTATAAGTCGCCGACCAATATTCTGGAGGCGAATAATATGGCGCTGGAGTATGGCAACTCAAATACCGATGTGCGGCAGCGCCTGACGGTCCACGGATCCTTCTGGACGACCTGGCATAAGCGGGGCCGGTTGGGATATCTGGTGAATGATTATGGATTCTCACCGGTCGTCGCCTGGCAGACTGGACTGCCGTATACGCTGGGCATTGGCGGGAGCGCTCCGGGCGGAGCCTTCTATGGCGTGAATGGCGAGGGCGGCCCATCGCGGCTGAATATCAGGCAGCGCAACAGCTATCGTTTCCCCTCGACGCAGACAACGAGTCTGCGCCTGACCCGGCGCATTCCAGTACGCGATCGCGCCTACCTGGAGCTGATGGTGGAAACATATAACCTGACGAATACGCAGAATGTAACCAGCGTGGATACTCTCGGCTACAACGCCTGCTCGACACCGCTGACCCAGGGCTGCCCACCGGATTCGACAGCGGCGCACCCATATCTGGAGTTCAATCCGACCTATGGAGTGACGACGAATGCGAACAGCAATGGAGTTTATACGCCGAGGGAAATTCAGTTGGCGGTGCGGTTGAAATTCTAGGATATTGATATGAAAAGACTGGATTGCAGCCAACCGGTCGAGATGCTGGCGAACCTGCCGATTATTGCGTTTCCGCGGCAGAGAGACTGGCGGGCTTGGCTGAAGAAGAATTGCGAGAGTCTGCCAGGTGTATGGCTGCGGATTGCGAAGAAATCTTCGAGCAGCCCATCGGTGACCTACCATGAAGCGTTGGAAACAGCGCTCTGTTATGGCTGGATCGATGGCCAGAAGCGCCCTGATAGTGAACAGTCGTGGTTGCAGAAATTTACTCCGCGTGGGAAAAAGAGTATCTGGTCGAAGACCAATCGCGATAAAGCGCTGGCTTTAATTGAGAGCGGGAAGATGCAATCGGCGGGGCTACGAGAGATTGAACGCGCGAAGCAGGATGGACGCTGGGAAGCGGCGTACGATTCGGCACGTACCGCCGTGGTACCTGCGGATTTGCAGGCAGCCCTTGATTGCAATGCCAAGGCGAGGGAATTTTTTGCGACGCTGAATGGCGCGAATCGATACGCTGTTCTGTTTCGAATTCAGACGGCGAAGAAAGCGGAGACGCGTGCGCGGAAAATCGAGCAGTTCGTTGCCATGCTGGAGCGGGGCGAGAAAATACATCCGTAGCCGAATATTCGAAGATCGATAGACCCCCAGGTCTCGGAATCGAAACCTGGGCACCGGGTTACAACTCAGTCGACCTTTCTTCCAGCAGCTTCTTTGCTTTGGCGATGAAGTCTTCCAGTGGCGTGGAGCCTTCGTCGCCTTTGCCGCGGGTGCGGACGCTTACGGCATTGGCCGCAGCTTCCTTGTCGCCCATGACGAGCACGTAAGGAATTTTCTTCATCGTCAGGTCGCGGATTTTGGCGTTCATTTTTTCGTTGCGATCATCGAGTTCCACGCGCAGACCGGCATTTTGTAACTGCTGCTGTACCTTTTTCGCGTACTCGATATGTTTTTCGCTGATTGGCACCAATCCCACCTGTACGGGCGCGAGCCATAGCGGAAAAGCCCCGGCGTAATGTTCGATGAGCACGCCGAAAAACCGCTCGATCGATCCGAACAGTGCGCGATGCACCATGACCGGCTGATGCCGCTCGCCATCTTCGCCGACGTATTCAAGATCGAATCGCGCAGGAAGGTTGAAGTCGAATTGAACGGTCGAAAGCTGCCATAGGCGACCGAGGGCATCGACCAGCTTGATATCGATCTTCGGGCCGTAAAACGCGGCTTCGCCGGAGATGGTTTTGAAGGGAATATTTTTGCGCTGGAGAGCGCTTTCGAGCGAACGGATCGCCATCTCCCACTTGTCGTCCGTGCCCGCGTAGCTCTGGCGGTCTTTCGGATCCCAGGTGGAAAGCTCGACTTTGAATTCCGCGAAGCCGAACGTCTTCAGTACAGCTTCTGCAAAGTCGATGCAGGCGACAACTTCATCTTCAATCTGTTCGGGGGTGCAGAAGATGTGGGCGTCGTCCTGGGTAAATCCGCGCACGCGCAGCAGTCCATGCATGGTACCGCTGCGCTCATAACGATAGACATTGCCGAGTTCGGCGAGTCGCACCGGCAGATCGCGATAACTCTTCGGAGTGTTCTTGTAGATGAGTATGTGGCCCGGGCAGTTCATCGGCTTCAGTTGATAATCCGCATCGTCCAGCTCTATGGGGGTGTACATGTTCTGCGCGTAAAAGCCGGCATGGCCGCTGATCTCCCACAGCTCGTGACGCATGACGTGCGGAGTGTAGACGAGATCGTAACCGCGACGGATACATTCATCGCGCATCCAGTCTTCCATGATCTTGCGGATCATGGCGCCTTTGGGATGCCAGAAGATCAGGCCCGCCCCGGCGAGCTCCTGAACGGAGAAAAGATCGAGTTGCTGGCCGAGCAGGCGATGGTCGCGGCGCTTGGCTTCTTCGAGGCGCGCGAAGTGCTCGTCCATTTCCTTCTTCGAGAAAAAAGCGGTGCCATAGATGCGCTGCAGCTGCGGATTTTTCTCATCGCCCAGCCAGTAGGCGCCGGCCAGGTTCAGCACCTTGAATGCCTTGACGCGGCTGGTGGAAGGCACATGCGGGCCGCGGCAAAAGTCCACGAAAGCGCCATTGCGGTAGAGAGATATTTTTTCGCCGGGCTGAGTGAAGCGCTCGATGAAGTGCATCTTCATGAAATCGTTTTCGGCCTTGAAGCGCGCCAGGCCTTCCTCGCGCGGCTCCCATTCACGAATGAACTTTTCATCGCGCGCGACGACTTCGGCCATCTTGTCTTCAATCTTTTTCAGGTCTTCCGGCGTGAACGGCGTAGGCCGATAGAAGTCGTAGAAGAAGCCGCTGTCGGTCGCGGGGCCGTGGCCGAGCTTGGTCTCCGGGAACAGCTCGAGCACGGCGGTCGCCATCACGTGTGCGGCGGAATGCCGGACCACGTGCAGCGATTCATCGTCTTTTTCCGTCAGCAGGCGCAGGGAGACGCTCTCTTCAAGCGGCTGCGACAGATCGACGGTGCGCGTCGCGTTCGCATCTTCGGCCGAGTACATAGCGGCTTCCGTGTGCGCGTCGTCCGATTTTGTTGCGGTCGGTTCGGCGTCGAGTGAACGAGGCTGAATTGGAGCGACTTGGGCGGCGATAGCAGCGGAGGCAAGGCGCGGAGAAATGCTGCTGGCGATCTCGAAGGGTGTCGTGCCCGAGGGGACAGTGCGTTCACTTCCGTCGGGCAACTGCACCTGAATGGTTATCTGCGATGTGCTCATAGATTTGTCTTGGAGGTTCCATGGATAAGGATATTCGATTCTTCCCACTGTTCGCGATGATGCCGCGCAGGATTTACCTGGCACCTAGTTCTGCGAATAAAGAGGCAGGTCGCTCCACTTCGCAACGCTCCGGCCGGTACGGCACGCTTTCTCTGGCGATCGGAGAGAGCGGCTGAACTAATCGTCGTGCTTAAAGACGATGATGTCCAGCGTGCGCAGATAGGTGTGCAGCCCCGCATCCGGGGTAAACCGGGCCTGGGCGCGCTCGACTCCAAGAAATGCCCGAAGGATGGGGTACCCCGACGTATTTTCATCCGGTCGCAGAGCCGAAATCTGGGCACCCAGGCGAGACGATGCTAGTTGTCCTTGCGGTATAGGAGATTTCGCATGGCTTGTCTGCGGGCCTCATTGGCTTCGCTCTCCGCCTTGCGTTCGTCGGCGTCCATGCTGCGTTTGGCGACGGAGTCAGTCGATTCCGGGTGGCTGCACTCCGGGCAGCGGTTGGCGAAACCGGGTTTATCGGGCTTCAGTTCGAACTCTTCTGAGCAGACAATGCAGACTTTGATAGGAAGAGACATAACCGTCCATGGTAACGAAAGACGTTTCGGGGGGAAACATCTCCGAATGCAAATGGTTCGCGCATATGAGCACATTGTCGCCCAGATCTCAAAAGCGAGACCTTTCGGCAAGCTTACGGCAGGCTCTGGGACACCCGGTTTGCAAATTGGAGGAACGAACTCGAATCAACGTGCTACAGCAGTTTTGCGGCTTCTTTTGCGAAGTAGGTGACGATGAAATCGGCGCCGGCGCGGCGGATCGATAGCAGCGATTCCAGCATGGCGCGGTCGCGGTCCAGCCAGCCGCGCTCGAAAGCTGCCTGCAGCATGGAATATTCTCCGGAGACTTGATAGGCGCCTAGCGGGACGTCGTAGCGGTCGCGGGCTTCGCGGATGATGTCGAGATACGGTAGAGCGGGTTTCATCAGGATCATGTCAGCGCCTTCGGCGAGGTCGAGTTCGATTTCGCGCATGGCTTCGCGGCGATTCGCTCCGTCCATCTGGTAGGTGAGACGGTCGCCGAACTGCGGGGCGGAATCGGCGGCCTCGCGGAATGGCCCGTAGAACGACGACGAAAACTTTGCTGCATACGACAGGATGGGGACATCGGGAAGCTGCGCGTGATCGAGCGCGACACGAATCGCTCCGACGCGCCCATCCATCATGTCCGAAGGCGCGACGATATCGGCGCCGGCCTGGGCCAGCGATACCGCGGTTTTCGCGATCAGCTTCACGCTGGCATCATTGTCGACCTCAAACCTGTGCGGCGCGGTTTGCCGGTCGGGTTGCCCTTCGCCCTGGCGAAGAACGCCGCAGTGGCCGTGCGAAGTGTATTCGCAAAGGCAGACATCGGCGATGAGGATGGTTCGATCGAGCGCTCGCTCGGCTTTCAACGCCCTCAACGCCTGCTGGACAATTCCGTTCTCATCCCATGCGCCGGTGGCGTGGTCGTCTTTTTTTTCCGGCAGCCCAAAGAGGAGAAAGCCGCCGATGCCGAGCTGGCTGGCTGCTGTGGCCTCTTTGACGGCTTCATCGACAGACAAATTGAAGACCCCGGGCATGGAAACGACAGGACGGCGCACGCCTTCGCCGGAACAGACAAAGAGCGGGGCAATCAGCGCGCCGGGATGGAGACGGGTTTCGCGCACCAGGGCGCGCATTGATTCGGTGCGGCGCAGGCGGCGCATTCTGAGGGCGGGAAAGTTCATCGCTCCTAGATTTTAACGCTCTGGATTGTGATGCGAGGAGGCAACGCAAATGCCTCCACTCCGTCCGCACGGCGGACGAGACCTGGGGCACCCAGATTCTTCCCGCACTTAGAGAGGGCGCAATTCGCGCGAAAGCGTCAGGCTTTCGTACTCCGGTCCGGCATTGCGGGATAGCAGGACCCAGAGGGTGTAAATCGCCAGCAGAGTGCCCACGATGGGTTTCAGCAGAGTCAAAATGGCAATCACGATGGCGTAGATGCGTCCCCAGGGCTGCCGCGTCAGCAGCGCGATGCCCACGCCCAACGACAGGACCGCCCGCACCACCACCACCACGGTAATGAAGTGCAGCAGCCAGCCGCCGGGATGAAATGTTCCGTTCATCCCCATCATGCCGCCATGCATCCACATCATGCGACTGCCGGTAAACGCGCGTAGAAACGGCAAGACCAGAAGCCATCGCAACAGGAGATACACGGAAAACGCGACCCATAAGATGCCGAGCGTGCGGAGGTGTATCGCGACTCTGGCGCCGGGAAAACCGACTGGAACGGGAAACCCTGGCGCGCCCGGTACTCCGGCCGCGGGCGCCGCGATCCCCGTTGGGGCGCCACAATTCGGGCAATAGGGCTGCGTGCTGACTGTCTGACCACATCGGCTGCAATACATTCAGACACCCTCTTTCTCGATTCGATAAAAAGATACGCCTGTCGCGTCAAATTTGTTCCCATTTTCCGCGTGATCGACACGGGGCAGCTCGATTAACGGAGAAAACGCAGGGCCCTCCATTCCGGTCGGGATGGCAGAGCTATGGACGTAACCGAGGTTAGCTTCGCGAACCTGGGGCACCGGCTACCATGAAAGAGTGACCATGCTGCCCGAGATTCCGGCTCCACTGCAACATACCAGCGCCGACATGCTGGAGTTTCCGCGGCTGCGGGAGCTGGTGGCCGGCTACGCGGGAACTGCGCCCGGGCGGGAATGGACGCTGGCGCTCTGGCCTTCGCACGACGCGGTCTGGGCGGCAACGGAACAGCAGCGCGTAAGCGAAGTGCTGCGGCTGATTGGAGCGGGATTCAGCTTTGATTTTCACGGGCTGATCGATCCCGGCGCGTGGCTGGAGCGGGCGCGCATTGTGGGCGCGGTGCTGGAAGTGGATGAGTTGCGCGCGCTGGCGGTGCTGATCGGGCGATTTCGGGCTTTTCGGGAGTGGATGCTCCATCTTCCAGAGGATGTAATCCCACCCTTCGCACAGGACGCGAAGGATGGGGCACCCGCATCTTCGCTGCGCGAGCTTTCGGAGCCATTGACAGGCGCGAATTTTTCCCTGCTGCTTGGATCGATTGAAGGGAAGTTTGAAGCGGACGGTTCGATTGCGGACCATGCATCGCCGGAGTTGGGGCGCATTCGCCGCCAGATGGAGCGGCAGCAGCGCGCGATCGAAGAGAGTCTGCGAGCCATGCTGCGCCGGCTGGGGCCGGAAGGATCGCTGCAGGAAGATCTGATTACGGTGCGCGGCGAGCGTTTTGTGCTGCCGGTCAAGGCGGAATGGAAGCGCCGCGTTCCCGGCGTTATGCATGGCGCGAGCTCGAGCGGGCAGACGTTTTTCATCGAGCCGATCGAGACCATTGAGCAGAACAATGAGCTGCAGCGACTGCTCGAAGAAGAGCAGGCCGAGGTGCAGCGGATTCTGGAGGCCATGACGCGGCAGATTGCCGCGCACGCCGAGGCCATCGCCGTCTGCGCCGTTACCCTGGCGCAGATTGAATCATTGTTTGCGCGGGCGCGTTTCGCGCAGGATTTTAATTGCACGGCGCCGGTGTTTTCGCCGGACGGAGCGGAACGGATTCTGCTGAAGGCCGCGCGGCATCCGCTGCTCGAAAAGCGCTTGCGGGACGAGGCCGCCGGGCCGAACAACAGCCCCGGCACACTGCGCTCTGCGGTTCAAACTATCATCCCGCTCGATCTTGAGTTGCCCGCGGAAACGCCGCAGTTGATCATCAGCGGGCCGAATACGGGCGGCAAAACGGTGGCGCTGAAGACGGTTGGCCTGTGTGCGCTGATGGCGCAGGCGGGCATTCCGGTGCCGGCAGAAGCAGCCGAGCTGCCCCTGTTTGACGCGGTACTGGCCGACATTGGCGACGCGCAGTCGATTGCACAGAATCTTTCGACGTTCTCAGCTCATATTGTGCGGCTGAATGCGATTTCCGCGGAGGCAACTTCGCATTCGCTGGTGCTGCTGGATGAGCTGGGTTCGGCGACCGATCCGGAGGAAGGCGCGGCGCTGGCGGCGGCGACTGCGGCCCACTTTGTGGAGCGGCGGGCGTGGTGCCTGATCTCTACCCACCACACCTCGCTGAAAGTATATGCGGCAAACACGCTGGGGGTGCAGAATGCGGCCGCGGGTTTTGTGGAAGAGACTTTTGCGCCGACGTATCGAATTCGCGTGGGAGTGCCGGGGGTTTCAGCCGGCATCCACATTGCCGAGCGGCTGGGGTTGGATGCCTCGATTATTGCGGCCGCGCGGGAGCGGCTGGGGAAGCAGTCGGAAGAGATCGGGCGCTTTCTGGACCGGCTGCATGCGGATTTACTGGCGGTGAATACGGAACGCGCGCAATTGCGGCGGCGCGAGGAAGAAGTAGCGCGAGAACGCCAGCGGCTGGAGAGAGAAGGAAGACAGGAGCAGCAGCGCAAGGTGCAGGAGATGGATGGCAAGCTGACGTCGCTGCTCAAAGATTTTGAGTATCAAGTCCGTGAGGCGCTGCGGGGAATTGAAGACAAAGCCGCGCAGCAGAAAGCCACCAAACAGGCCGAGCGGGGAATTGCGAAACTGCGGCGCGAGTTTCGGGAACAGGTGGATGCCACTGTGGTCGCTCATCATTCCGGCGCGGACAAGAACGATCCCAATGCGCAGCCGCATATCGTTCGCTCGGTGGGGCTTGGCGACATTGTGAAGCTACGCTCGCTGGGCAAGAATGCGCGGATTGAGCGGCAGGTGGATGCGGATAATTTTGAAGTCTCCGTAGGCGCGCTGAAGATGCGGATTCGCCGCAACGATATTGCGGAGGTGGTGGCTTCCGCTGGGGCCTCGCCGGTGGTGGCGGCGCGCAGCAAGGGAATCCGGGTTTCGCTGGCGCGGGAAAACAGCGCGGCGGCGACAGAGATCAACGTGATCGGGCGCACGGTGGAGGAAGCTACGGATGCGATCGAGAAATTTCTGGATCAGGCTTTTCTGGAGGGACTGCCACGGGTTCGCATCGTGCATGGCAGCGGAATGGGGATTCTACGCAAGGCGCTGCGGGCATTTCTGGCGAAACATCCGCATGTAACCGGCGTGAGCGAGCCGCCACAGAACGAGGGTGGGGCGGGTGCCACGATGGTGGAATTGCGCCAGTGAGAATCCCAGGTCTCATCCACCGCGGCGGACGAGACCTGGGGCAGCCGCGATAAAGGCCCAGGTCCGCTTCGCGAACTGGAGGCACGCGGAACGGGCCGCCCCGTATTGGCCCGTACATCTGAATTTTAGGGATTTACGTCTGGCGAAAGTGCCGATCCCGGTGCTACCATCGGCGGCGGCACTGCCGAAAACTGCATCTAAATGTCGTACGAGATTTTGACCATGGTCCGAGCGATCACAGTGGAACGCGAGTATGGAAGCCAGGGCGCGGAGTATGCCCACCGCCTGGCGGAACATCTGAAATGGGAGCTGGTGGATCAATCGCTGGTCCATGAGGTCGCGAAGCGCGCCAAGGTTTCAGCCGCAGTGGTGAAGGGGCGCGATGAACATCTGGACCCCTGGTACAACAAGGTGGGTCGCGCCTTCTGGCATGGCAGCAATGAGCGTGCGACAGCGGTGATCGAGCAGGAGATTTTCGACGCATCACGAATGGCGGATCTGATTCAGGACGTGATGAAGGATAAGGCCCGCGCGGGCAATTGCGTTATCGTCGGACGGGGCGCGGCATGCGTGCTGCACGGAGTTCCGGGCTGCTTTCATACCTTCGTCTACGCTTCGACAGCGCGCAAAGTGCAATGGCTTGAACAGGCGTTTCCGAGCAAGGCGAACTTCGTGGAAAGGGAGATGCTGGCGACGGACCGCAGACGGGCGGAGTACATCGAGCACTTCTACCACAATATCTGGAACGATTACCGGCTGTACCACCTGATGCTAAATTCCTGCATGGGCTTCGACGCGATGATCGGCGCAACGATCGAGGCGACGGGCATCTAATTTCCGAAAACTTAAGTGAGATTGCGCACTCATCTACCGGCTGAGATCAGGCTCTCGGCACCCGCATTGTCACAGTTAAAACAAATCTGGGATCGATTGGAACGCGATGCGCGTCGGTGCGGCGGCGCGAGCCAGATGCATGCTGGCGAAGTACAGGGTTTCGGTGCCGTATTTGTGATTCAGGCGATCCATCGTAGTCGTCAGCTGGCTGCGGCCCGCTTCTTCTTCGAGGCTGCTGAACAGGCTGAGCGTATGCAATGAGTCGGGTACCAGGTCGAGCAGGGTGACGCTGACGAGGAAGGGTTTTTCATACATCCCGCCGACCGGGCGCATGGACCACAACTTCTGCATACCTTCGTTCAGCGTCTGCGAATCCTGGCATTCGATCAGACGTAGTTGCTCCGTCCACGCCTGCTGCGGAATTCCGGAATGATGTTTTCCGCGGGCCGAATTCTTTGGCACAGCGAAATGCAGCGTCAGCGAAATAGCGGCGGCCCACAGCTGATGCATGCGCAGCCGCATGGCCGCTTTGTGCAGTAATTTGTGCGCAATCGCGTAGGCGCCTTCAGGCGTGCGGAATGCGGGCGGCAGCACGTGCTGATGGCCAATGGATTTCGGGTGCTCAAGCTCGGCATCGTGGAAATCTTCTCCGCGCAGCCAGTGCCAGAGACGCTCGCCCATGACTCCGCCCCACGCCTGCCGCAGTTGGTCCGGTGTCATGGCGAGCAGCTCCGGCATATTGTGAACGCCGTGGGTGAGCAGTCGCCGCTCCATGCGGCTGCCGACGCCCACCAGATCGCGCAGGGTTAACCCGAGCAGCGCGTCAGGAAGCAGATCGCGGGTGAGCGCCATCAGGCCATCGGGTTTTTCCATGTCGGAGGCGATCTTGGCCAGGTAGCGATTCGGCGCGAGTCCAATCGAACAGCAGATCGTCGATCCCACCGCTTCGCGGATCCTGGCTTTGATTCGCCGCGCCAGCTCCATTGCGGATAGCAAGGGCTGTTCGCGCCCGATGAGCTGGCAGGCCATTTCGTCGATCGAGCGGACGGAGGAAACCGGAACGCAGCTCTCGACCGCCTCTACCACGCGATGGTGGTACTGCACGTAGAGTTCATGCCGTGCCTCGACGAGGATCAGGCCCGGGCACATGCGTTTTGCCTCGCCGACTTGCGTTCCTGTTTTCACGCCGAAGGCTTTGGCTTCATAACTGGCGGCAATGCAGCAGGTGGTATCGGCCATGACCGGAACCACGGCGATGGGCTGCTGGCGGAGATGGATGTTTTCCTGCTGCTCCACGGACGCGAAGTAGGAGTTGAGATCGAGAAAGAGCCAGCGCACGCGGGGCATGGAGTTGGTTGCAGGTCGGCGGGCGGGGCGATCAATTGGCATACATGCGATTCGCTGATGTTTCGCCTTGATTGTCGTTCTTTCAGGTATTCAGACGCAAGAACGCTTTTTCTGCAGCAATATTAAGGCGTGAGGGGAAACTTCCGTAACAGAATTGGGTTCCGATTTGAAATTCTTCAATCCAAAGTCAACCTAAATCCGTATGATGGAATCTACTTCGATACAGGAGAAAAATTCTATGCAGTGGGCGAATGTAGCTGCGCTTGGCATTTGGTTGCGGCATATGCCCGCGATGATACCGCTGGGAATTGGGCTGCTTAGCGTCTTAATCCTGTTTGGATGCGCGATCGCGAGCTGGGTAGCGCCCTCGGAAAAGAAGGATTGCCTCTTTCACCGAGAAGTTGTTTAGCGATTCCCGCCGTTTGCGACGGCTTTCCGATGGATGGCGCACCGAGTGGCCAACTCGCGCCTGACTACCTCGATATCATGCCGCCCGGGCAGATGATCTTTCGCACCTTCGTACTCTCCTCTCTATAATCCACTCTTGATGAGTGTCCAAGCGAAACTTCAGGAACTGGAACATCGCAATGCCCTGGCCGAGGAGGCCGGGGGCGCGGCCCGGCGTGAGCGTCAGCATCGTGAAGGCAAACTGTCGGCGCGGGAGCGAGTCGAACTGCTGCTCGATGAAGGTAGCTTCGAGGAAGCGGATCGATTTGTCTCCCACCGCTGCACAGACTTCGGCATGGCCGCACAGCAGATTCCGGGCGACGGTTTCATCACCGGGCATGGGCGGATCCATGGGCGCGTGGTGTTTTGTTTCGCGCAGGATTTCACCGTCTTCGGCGGATCGCTGTCGGAAACCAACGCGGCCAAGATCATCAAGATCATGGACATGGCCATGCGCGTGGGCGCGCCGCTGATCGGGCTGAATGACTCTGGCGGGGCGCGGATTCAGGAAGGCGTGGTGTCCCTGGCCGGGTACGCCGATATTTTTCTGCGCAATACCCTGGCCTCAGGGGTGATCCCGCAGATTTCGGCAATCATGGGACCGTGCGCGGGGGGAGCCGTGTATTCGCCGGCGATTACGGACTTTATCCTGATGGTGGAAAAGACTTCGTACATGTTCGTCACCGGGCCGGACGTCATCAAGACGGTGACGCATGAGGAGGTCACCAAGGAACAGCTAGGCGGCGCGGTCACCCACAATGAGACTTCCGGCGTGGCGCACCTGATGGCGCGCGATGACGCGGAGTGCCTGGCGATGATTCGCGAACTGCTGACGTTCCTGCCCTCGAACAATCTTGAAGAGCCGCCGCGCAAGCCGACTCAGGACCCCGTGGACCGGGCGGATCGCGAACTCGACACGCTGGTCCCGGAGGCGGCAAACCAGCCCTACGACACGAAAGACGTCATCCACCGCATTGTGGATGATGGCTACTTCTTTGAGATCCACGAGCACTACGCGCGCAATATTGTCGTGGGTTTCGGTCGCATGAACGGTCGGCCGGTGGGAATCGTGGCGAATCAGCCGGCGTTTCTGGCGGGCGTGCTCGACATCAACGCCAGCGTGAAAGGGGCGCGGTTTGTCCGTTTCTGCGATGCCTTCAATATTCCCCTAATTACACTCGAGGATGTTCCGGGCTTTCTTCCGGGCACCCAGCAGGAGCACGGAGGCATCATCCGGCATGGAGCGAAGCTGCTCTATGCCTATGCGGAAGCGACGGTGCCGAAGCTGACCGTCATCACCCGCAAGGCCTATGGCGGCGCATACTGCGTGATGAGCTCGAAGCATATCCGAACCGATTTGAACCTGGCGTGGCCCACGGCGGAGATTGCCGTGATGGGACCGGAGGGCGCGGTGAACATCGTTTACAAACGCGAGCTCGACCAGGTGGTGCAGCAGGCGCAGGCGGTGTGGCCGTCGGGCAAAGCGTTTACCGAAGAGGACAAGCTGAAGATTCTGGCCGAGGCGCGGAATGAAAAGGTGGAGGAGTTCCGCGAGCGTTTCGCCAACCCCTATGTGGCGGCCGAGCGCGGGTATGTCGATGCGGTCATTCGTCCCAGCGAAACACGCAGGCATTTGATCCGCGCGCTGGAGATGCTGGACACGAAGCGAGATAAAAACCCACCGAAGAAGCATGGGAATATTCCGCTGTGAGATGGGGCACTGCCTCATCTCTGATAGAAGTAGCCTAATCCTTGAGTGGTTTCACACAGATTTCATCACCATTTTCGTTCCGTGTTGATGATCTCCGTATCCGCGCAGCTCTTGGAATTATCCACGTAAACTACGTCATCACCAACGAGCACTGCTGTTCAGTTTCGGATTCTTCCAGCAAGCCTATTTGCCGCCCTCCGCATCTCTCTCAGCATCCAACTACCAAGCGGAGGCAATCTTGCATGAATCCCCCACCGAACAACTCGTCCAAATCGCGGCGTGTTGCACTTTCTTTTCAGGATCGCGAACTGCCCGCAGGCGCGCGTGTCGTCGGCCCTACGCCGGCGACCGAACCTATCCGGGTCTCCATAATCGTCAAGCGGAAAAATCCGCTGAATCTGCAGCAGCTTGGCGGGCGGCAGTTGTCGCAGCAGGAATTTGTCGATCAGTACGGCGCCGATCCGGCGGCATTCGATCAGCTTCGCAAGTTTGTGCAACAGCATGGGCTGGCCGTCGATGAGGCGGCATCCAGTCTGGCGCGCCGCACTCTGGTCGTCTACGGAACAGCGGAGCAGATGCGCGAGGCTTTCGGGGTTGGTTTGCAGGAGATCGAACATGAGGGATTGAACTATCGCGCCAGCACCAACGCGATCACCATGCCGCAGGAGACCGCCGGACTCGTCGATGCCGTTCTGGGGTTTGACACTCGACCGCAGGCGCGGTCACATCTTCGGCGACTGAAAGACCTGGAACATTTGAAGAATTTGCGCCCGGCAGCCGCCGGGGCGCAGGCGTACCTGCCGCGGCAGATGGCGCAGTTCTACAATTTTCCGGCAGGCGCGGACGGTACCGGAGAGACGATCGGGATTGTGGAGCTGGGGGGCGGTTTTACCACCGCCGACATCCAGCAATATTTCCAGAACCAAAACATCACGCCGCCGAACGTAGTGGCGGTGTCGGTTGATGGCGCGGCGAATTCGCCCAGCAATCCCAACGGGCCCGATAGCGAGGTCATGCTCGACATTGAAGTGGCGGCCAGCATTGCACCCGCGGCGAAGATTGCCGTCTACTTCGCCCCGAACACAGATCAGGGATTTCTCGATGCGATCACTACGGCAACCCATGACACCGCGAACCATCCTTCGGTGATATCGATCAGCTGGGGCGGACCGGAGTCGAACTGGACGACACAGGCGATGACAGCGATGGACGATGCGTGCCAGTCGGCGGCCGCGCTGGGTGTCACGATTACGGTTGCCTGCGGCGACAGCGGATCGACGGATGGCGTCGACGATGGCGAGAACCACGTGGATTTTCCTGGGTCGAGCCCGCACGTGCTTGCCTGTGGCGGAACCGAGATCACCACCAGCGGAACGAAGCTCACGGATGAAGTGGTGTGGAACGATGAAGCGCAGGGCGGCGGAGCGACGGGCGGCGGGGTGAGCACAGTGTTTGCGCTGCCGACGTGGCAGCAGAATGCGAAGGTCCCTGCACCCTCCGGAAGCAGCGGCGGTCGCGGCACGCCCGACGTCGCCGGAAATGCGGCCCCGGAGACCGGCTACCAGATCCAGGTGGACGGGCAAAGCGAAGTGGTCGGCGGGACCAGCGCGGTTGCGCCCCTGTGGGCGGGGCTGGTCGCGCTGCTGAACCAGAAGCTGGGAAAGCCGGTGGGCTTTCTGAATCCGCAGATTTATCCGTTGCTGGGGAGCGCGGGTTTCCGCGACATTACCAAAGGCAACAACGGCACCTATAGCGCCGGTGCGGGATGGGACGCGTGTAGCGGGCTGGGGTCGCCGGTGGGCAGTTCGCTGCTGTCGCTGTTACAGAGTGGAAAAGGCTAAGCGGCTGCCTGGAGCCAACTGCGAGATCCTTCGCCTTTGGCTCAGGATGACAAATTTACTTTGTGGCCTGCGTACCACGGCAAAAACAACGCTGCTCTAAAGGTCCATTTTTTTGAACTTCCACTCCGGAACCGCGCGGATCATGGCCATAATCCATCGCCAGAACCAGGGCGTGTACAGCACGTCGCGGCGGGACTTAATTGCTTTCTGAATGTCGCGTGCGACCGCATCGGGAGTGACGAACAGCGGACCGTGGTCGAGGTGTGCGGTCATGGGTGTAGCGACGAAGCCGGGCCGTATGGTCAACACCTGCACGCCCTCGCGATCCACGCGATTGCGTACGCCATCGAGAAACGCGTTCAGGCCGGCTTTGGCGCTGCCGTAAATGTAGTTGCTCTTGCGGCCGCGATCTCCGGCGACCGAGGAAATCACAGCGATGGTGCCGCGGTACTGGGCCGCGAAGTAGTTCGCCAACCAGGTGACGAGCGAGGCAGCGGAAAGGAAATTCGTCTGCAGGCTGGCTGCCGCAGCGGCGAAGTTTTCCTGACCGGCAAGCTGGTCGCCGAGAACGCCGTGGGCAATCAGCGCGCAATCGAGACCGCCGAGCGAGGCCACCGCGCGCTCGAGCATCGCAGGATGAGCCGCGGCCTGGTCGAGGTCTGCGGTTTCCGTATACACGGTGGCAGCCCCGCGGGTCACAAGATCCTGCGCAACGGATTTCAGATGCCCCGGGTTGCGAGCGACGATGAAAAAGCTGGCTCCGGAGGGCGCGAGTAGGCGCATCCACGCCTGGGCGATGGCACTGGTGGCGCCAAAGACGGCGATCTTTTCCAGCGGCTGAAGTTCGGCAGGCAAGCGCCCGGGTCTTGCAAATCCTATTGGATCTCTAGGCGCTGCGCAGCCGGATCTAGGTTCGCATCGCTGCCTGGTCTACCCGGATCGCGCGTTCGGCTACGCATCGGCGGTCACCCGTTCCCAGAATGCCGATGTGAAGGCGGGATCGCGGTAGATCGCGAACTCCTGCCACTGGGGATAGAACGACCGAAACTGCTGGCCGGTCATACGCGCGTCTTTGGCCGGGTACAGCCGGCCGTCCAGTTCCCGGGTCATCTCCGCCAGCCGGTCAAAAAGCGGAAATGTGACACCGGGCTGAATGGCGATGTCGAGCGCCAGCGTAATCCCGGGCTGGGGGAAGGACATCATGCCGCGTGATGGAATATCGCCCATGACCTTGAGTACGGAAAGGAAGGACGCCAGTCCTGAGTCCGCGATGGCTTCGAGGATCGCAAGAATTCCATCGCGACCATAGCGCCATGGAATGACGCATTGAAATTGCAGGAAGCCGCGCTTGCCGTAGATGCGGTTCCAATGCAGGATGCTGTCGAGCGGATAGAAAAACGGTTCGTAGTCCACCAGCCCGGTGACCCGATGCTTCCACTGCTTGCGATAGTAGAGCTCATTGAATATGCGCATGGAAGTCCGGTTGAGCACCCAGGGCGGTAAGTCGAACGGGACGGCAAGGCGCGGTTCGCGGGAGGATTTTTTCGGCTCGAGAATTTCAGAGTGGTCCCCCTGCATGTAGATGCCGCGGGCGAAATTGCGTCCGCGGGAGACGCAATCGATCCAGGCCATGGTGCATTCCACGTGTTTGCTGCCGCCGGCGATGGCGAGAAACTCATCGATCCCGCTGAACTTGATTCCGTCATAGCGAATTTTGCGAGAAGCGATCGAGCGCAGCTGCACCTCCGCCCAGGTGATCAGCCCGGTCAGACCCATGCCGCCGATGGTGGCCGCATACATTTCTACATTCTCCACGGGGGAGCAGATCATCCGCAGGCCATCGGAGCGGACCAGCTCAAAGCGAGGCACGTGGTTGCCGAAGGAACCGGCGACGTGATGGTTTTTGCCGTGGATATCGTTGGCAATGGCTCCGCCGATACTGACATATTTCGTGCCCGGCGTGACTGGCAAAAACCAGCCGCGGGGCACGGCGAAATCAAGAATCTGCGCCAGGGTGGCTCCGCTCTCGCACCGCAACAGCCCGGTCGAAGGTTCGAAGTGGATGAATCGATCCATCCCCCGGGTGGAAAGCAGCGTGCCCTGTTCGAGCAAGCAGACATCGCCGTAGCTGCGTCCCATCCCGACTGCCAGTACTTCGGGCGGCAGCCGGGTTCCGCGTGGAAATTCATCCATCCAGAAAAGCGGCTCCACGCGCGAATCGAGCTTCGGATAGCGGCCCCAGGATTCAAATGCGGGTTGTTTCGACTTGGCTGGCATAGTCTCTTTTGGGTATCACGATCTTTTAATGGCAGCAGGATGCCTTCATTCCGAACGAAGCGTAGAGAATTGGAGGGATCGCGTCTGCGCCGGCAAACCACAAGGTTCCTCGACTTCGCTCGGAATGACAACTGTTCTGGAACTCACCTTAGTTATAACGATGCCGAGAGCGCGATGAGAAACATAACCACTCCGGCCAGCAGGCTGGAGCGGTCGGTTAGCGCGAAAATCACCGGGTCTTCATGCATCTGGCCGCGCGAGGCCCGCAGCCATACCCGGCTTAGCCACCAGATCAGCAACGGAGTCAGCAGCCATAAACGCTGAGGATGATGATAGAGTCGGCGCACATCCGGGTTGTTGATGTAGAGGGAGAAGACAACGATAGAGGCAAAGGCGCTGGCGGTACCGAAGGCGCGCAACTGCTCCATATCGTGCACCAGATAGCCGCGCCCGTTGGATGGAGAGGTGCCGCGCGCGCGCAGATTTTCGAGTTCGCTGAAGCGCTTGACCAGGGCCAGGCTGAAGAAGAAAAAGATAGCAAAGCCAGCCATCCAATCCGAAATTGGCACCTGTGCGGCAGCGGCTCCAGCCATAATTCGCAGCGTGTATAGCGCGGACAGGATGATGACATCGACAATGACAATCCGCTTGCAATAAAGCGAGTAGGCAAGCGTGACGCAGACATATGTCAACAGCCAGGGCAGGAACCGCGCCGCCAGCGGCAGCGATAACAGCACGCCGCCGGCAAATAGAACGAGCGCCAGAGCCGCGCCTGCCAAGGCCGAAAGATCGCCGGCAGCAAAAGGACGGCGCCGCTTGGTGGGATGGCCGCGGTCCGAAGCAATATCCAGCAGATCGTTCACAATGTAGGTGCTGGAAGCCACCAGGCTGAAGCTGAAAAACGCAACCAGGGATTGCAGAAACGTGCCCAGTCCAACCGCATGCGCCAAAAGAAGCGGCAAAAAGATAAGAACATTCTTGGCCCATTGGTGGACACGCAGGGCACGCCAGAGAGACGTAGCCGTGGAAGCCTGATCCTCAAAAATGTTCTGAACGGGAATCTTTCTGCGGCGCAACGTTCCGCGCAGTCCTCGAACAGGATTGGCCAGCATCGCGTTCGCGGAAACCGCGAGCAAGGGAAGATCGGCGCGGCTGTTGCCGATGTACGCGAACCCGCCGCGGCCGAACCGTTCTTCCAAAAGATGCAGCTTGCGCGAGCCGGTCAGGTTGGTGCAGCCATCGCTGGCAAAGACCCCTTCGAAGATACCCAGGTGCTTCGCCACTCGGTCGGCCAGGGCGTGATCGGCGCCGGTAGATAAAAAGAGCGAGCGGCCCTTGGCGGCCTGCTCGCGCAGGTACACGATCAATGCCTCGTTATACGGAAGGTTCGCCACATCGAGCGGCGCGCGCGCTGTTACTTCGCGCTTCAACGCTGCTTTGCCGCCTGCCAGCCAGAGGGGCAGACGCAACAGGACCGCCGGATGAGTGCGTGCCAAAACACAGAGCGAGTCGAGCAGTGTGTCGGACTTGACCAGAGTGCCATCGAGATCGATACACAAGGGAAGGACAGCGGCGGTCGCGCCGTCTGCAGCGACGATGTCCGGCGCAAAGGCATCCGGTTCCCGGGCCAGAACGCTGCCTGCCGCGCTTTCAACAGCGGTCTGGTCAGTGGTGCTCGGCGTCTCCGTCGGGACCACGCGTTCTGCGGTCATAAAGGAAGAACTCGAGCGCTGATGGGGGGCTGTTTGGGATTCATTTTGAGACTCGGCAGCGCGGTGAAAATTGATCGCCGGCCTGCCCGAACTTCCCTGAAATCATCATGTCATAATCCACGTTTCAGATTCGCTGAAACTTGGCAGCTTCATACACTCTGGTTGTTCCACGCTTCGGCTTACGCAGTCTCAATACTCAAAGAAAGCTTCGCGAAGCCTGCTTCCAAAGGATATCCCGAGCCCGGAGGCGAATGCTTCCAGGCGACCCAGGGTCGCCTGGAAGTGAATCGTATCCGGAGAAGTGACGCTGAAGCTGGCCAGCAGCACCCCGAGGGCGAGCGCCGACTCGATCTCCGCCCCTGCTTGCAACCGCCGCACAGACGAACCAAGCGTCAGCGGTAGCCCCGCCGCCAAGCCGGACAGCACTCCGGCGAGCAGCGCATCGCCGGCGCCTGCGGTCGCGGCTACGGGCACCCGCGGGGCGGGGAAATACTCCCATTCCCCGGCTTCGAAGCCGTAGGCTCCTTTGGCGCCTGCACTGATCACGATTCGAATCGCCGGCTGCACTTGCGTCAGCGCCGCCGCGCAGTCGTGCAGAAATTGCCGCGAGTTCTCAGCCGTGCAGGCGTAGCCGACCAGCGCGGAGGCCTCTTCCTGGTTGAGCGCAAGAAGATCGATCAGAGAAAACAAATTCAGCGCCTGTGCCGGTGCAACTTCCGCCAGCGTAAAGGAGGCGGCGCGGAAGTTTCCATATTCGGTCGCCATCTGCAGGAACTTGCGCCGGATATCGAGCGGAACCTCCGGCAGGCATAAGGCGATGCAGCGGCCTGCGGAAGCCCGCATCAGGTCCGCAGCCTGGCCCAAATCTTGTTGGTTCAGCGCGGCCGCCGCGGAATTGCTCGCGGTAATATTTCCGCCTGTTCGATCCGGGTAGATGAAACACGCGCTGAACAGGGTGGCGCGTTCCGCATCCCTGCGGACCCACTCTGTATCGATACCGGCCTGCTGCATCTGATTGATCAGCTCACGCCCGACGGCATCCTCGCCGACAACGCCAATGGCCGCTACCCGGAACGGCGCCCCCGGTATGTTCGAACCCATCATTGCCGCGATGTAGTGTTCGACGATGTGCAGCTTGCAGAAATCGCGGCCCGGCAGCAGCGCTCCCAGCCGGCTTTCTTCGCGTCCCAAGGTGTGTGTTCCCTCTAATTGAAACGCGACGCCGGCGCCAATGCCGCCGATCCCGATCACCTGAGTAAATCCCGAATTCACATCCGGCCGAAGCGCCAGCGGCATTTCAGAACAGCTCCCAATCGAGATTTTCGCTGATGGGATGACGCGCGGTTTCGTAGGTCGCGGTGATGCGGGCATCCGGGTGCTGCTGCAGCAGCGTCATCGGGTACTCGGCAACCGGCTCACTGAACAGGGCCACGCGTAACGCCGTCTGTTTCCAGGCCCCAGTGTCGCTATACACCCGAATCTTTTTCGCCGACAGGCATTCCCGCAGGCCGAGCGTCACCGACATGGGAGGAACAAATTGATAGGCCGCGCCAAAACTTCGCTGCGCCAGCGCGATCAGCGTGTCGATGTTGTTGTTCTGAATGCGAATCGTGCTGTTGCGAAGATCGTCGATTGTGGGATGGTGAAATGGATGCCGGCTCGCCTGGTTGTAGGCAACGTGGCCATCCTGGCCCCAGCCGCCCACGGTGATGTCGATGGGTGCTTCTGCGATCGCGACTCTCGTCTTTTCGACCGTCGCCGGCGATAACCAGAATCGCAGCTCCTCGGGAACCGACAATTCGGGCCGAACCGGGCCGTAGAAGTATCTCTCCATGAAAGTGCGGAAGTTGTACGGATGGTTTTCCGGCAGCAGCTGCCCCTGCCAGTCGAGACACTCATCCATGTGAAATACGGTGAGCTTCCTCAGGGAGATTCCCCGCGAATTCACCAGCGCCGCGAAGGGCTCGTACCAGCATTTCGGTCCGCAAGGAATGATTGCGCGAGTTTGCCGGCCCAGCCGGTTGTTCTGTTCGATTCCATCGGCCAGTTCCTCCGCCATCAACGCGCCCATCGCCGCCGAGTCGGCAACCTGGCGATAGGGAACACGCAGTCCGGCGTGGCCGGACAAATCCTCGGCGGGAACTTTGCACCATTCATACAGGCGTCGCGGATCGACATACATACCGCCCGCGGTTATTTCCTTGTTCATTCGGGAACTCCAGGATTTAAAAATAGAAGTGTGAATTTGGGTGATAGATGGCGACTGCTGCTGAAATCGCTCCGCGTGCGCGGGATCGGATACGGGTAGATCGCGCGCTTTCTGCACATCGGCAAACGTGGAAATTCGTATTCCCGAGAGCAGTTTGGTTAGCCCGGATTTTCTGGATTCTTGTCTGCTCTAAGAATGACAGCTAGTCTCCACGACATCCTCTCAAGTCATTTTTACCCTCGTTATCCCCGAACAGCCGGTTGCCCGTAGGTGGAGTGATAGCGCTCATACCATTTCTGGATTTCTTCCTCCGGCAATGGTTGCGGCTGGCCCAGCAGCAGCGCCAGATGACAGGTCTTTGCGACATCTTCAAGCATCACCGCCGCCTTGAATGCGCCGCGGGGATTCCTGCCGAACGCGAATACGCCGTGGTTCGCAAGTAAAATCGCCGGGGCACGGTTGCGGCCGGCAACAATCGCCTGACCGATATGGTCTTCGATGTTGTCCGTGTAGGGGATGCACGGAATCTCCGCGCCAAACTCATCGGCAATGGCGGTCAAATACACCGGCAGCGAGCGGCCCAGCAGGGCGAAGCTGGTGGCGTAATTCGAATGGGTATGGATGATGCCGCCGATATCCTCGCACTTCCGGTAGAGGTACACATGGTGCGGCAGATCGACGCTGGGATTCAAGTCATCTCCGGGCTCGCCGGTCCACACCCTTTTCCCCTCCAGATCTGTCACTACCAGCATCTCCGGCGTCAACTTGTCATAATCGACGCCGCTCGGTTTGATCACGACGAAGCTTCGCGACTTGTCGAGACCGCTGGCATTCCCGCTGTGCATGGTAACCAGACCGGCGCGGAAGATCCCGATATTCGCCTTGTAAACCTCGGTTCGTAACTTGGCCAGATCGACATTCAGCTTCATGCTGACTCCGCTTGTTTTTCAATATGGTATATCGACTGTCTACGCGCAGCGAGAGAGCGAGCCTTGCAGCCTGGAGGCGATCCTTTGCAGGTGGGGACCGTATCAATGTCGATCGCGATACCGCGTGAAGGAGTGCCTCGCATCATCTTTGCATGAAAAGCGGCGTTCAGTCGCGCTGGTCTAATATGAAGGCATCTTGACTGCAGGGTGAACTCAATCGGTATGAACCGTCGACAATCCATCAAGCTGATGCTGGCTGCATCCGGAAGCGCCATTCTTTCCTCCGCAAGCTCCGAAGGGCAAACGTTACAGGAGAATGCAACGGCTGCTTCCAGCGGGGATTCTGTTCTTCTCGGCAAATCGTCGGACCATGGCCAAGACCAAGACGGTATGGCGCCGTTGGCAGTGTTCCAATGGCTGACGTTGGGCGAGGTGAAGCCCACCGGGTGGATTCAGGAACAAATCGTTCGGGATCTGGATCAGGGATTTGCGGGTTGTCTTAACGATCTCTGCCAGGAGGCATCCTCGGACATCTTCGTCAGCCACCGCCTCCGTCTCGCTCCTGGTGCTACGGACAATCGACACTGGTGGAATGGCGAGTCGGAAGGAAACTGGCGCTCGGGTTTCATCATGATGGCCTATTTGTCCGGAAACGAGAAAGCGATGCGTGAAGCGGATGAATATGTGCGGCACATCCTTTCATCGCAAGGTCAAGATGGATACCTGGGGGTGTTCGATCCGGACACGCGCTTTACTCATCAAGGGGAGCTTTGGACGCAGGCATGTCTTTTGCGGGGCTTGTTGGATTATGCGGAGTTGACGGGCAACGCGAAGGTCATGAAGGCGGTGCAGAGGGCCGCGGATCTCGACATCTCCATGTATGGCTCCGGGAAAACAGCGGTGCCTTGGCAGGAAGGTCATGATCTGATGATTTCCGACGTTATGGAGCGGCTGTACGACATAACTGGAGATCCAAAATATCGCGATTTCACTGTTTGGCTTTATCAGGCATGGAGCGAAAACGTCGGGAGTGGCGACGTCGTCGCAGGCGATGTCGAAACAACTCTTCCGTACCTGCTGAATCGGAACATTGGCTACACCGGACACGGCGCCAACATTTACGAATCTATTCGGGTGCCGCTATGGCTGTGGACAGCAACCGGGCGGGAGGATTTTGGCCGCGCATCTCGTAATGCGCTAGATAAACTGGGCCGCTACACGGAGACGAGTGGTTCGGCGGTCAGTGATGAAGATGTCGATGGCAAGAAGCCGGACCCTACGTTTACTGAATACGAGTATTGCGCGACCAAAGAGATCCAGTTTTCACTGGAGTCGGCCTTGCAGAAGACCGGGGTCGCCTCTCTGGGCGACAGCATCGAGCGAATCTGGTTCAACGCCGCGCAGGGCGCGCGGTTCGCGAACGGAAAAGCCATCACGTATCTTTCGAATGACAATCGTGAACGCTGCGACGGGATGACGGCGGACGGCGCGAGGCCGGAAAACCGCAATAAATTTTCTCCCACGCATACGGATGTGGCTGTCTGCTGCATCCCGAATGCAACCAATGTTGCCTCGCTTTACGCGCGTGGAATGTGGATGCGGCATCCTGGCAGCGGCGGTCTGGCGGCCGTTCTCTACGGCCCGTGCAACGTTTCAACGAAGGTTGGCGATGTCCGGGTGAATCTTGAAGAGAAGACGAATTATCCGTTCGAAAATGCGATCGATATCCAGGTTCGGCCCGAACGTGCAGTCAAATTCCCGCTTCTGCTGCGCGACCCTTCATGGTCCCGGGGCACGACAGTGGTGTGTGAGGGCGCGGACATCTCCCGCGTGGGCAGCTATTGGACGGTTACCAAGAAGTGGAAGGCCGGAGACAGAGTCGCGATGAAGTTTGCGCCGGTGGTCCAGGAAGTCGCCGCCGTGAACGGCGAAGTTGCCCTTCAATATGGAGCGCTCCTGTTCGCCCAGCCGATCGAGGCACAGAAGTCGGTGATTAAGAAATATCCAGTTCAGGGATTTGAAGATGCTTATTTCGAACCAGTGGCGGGGAAATATCAGGAGCTGGCGCTTCCCGCAAATCTAAGGTGGCAGGGATTCGGATTTCGTCCCGTGTCTTTGAGCGACGCCACAAATCCACGCAGACCGTTTGATCAGCCGGTGGTCGGGCTGCAGGGCAGGATGGTCCAGGCGCGAGACGGCAGCACAAAACCTGTGATGCTGGTTCCGCTGGGAAATGCTCCCGTATTGCGCCGCCTTACGTTCCCAATCTCTTCGCGAACGTGATGGGAGCCCCTTGGCGAGCCGTGCTATGGAACGAAAGTAGCCGTATTTTCGTATCATCACATGGAAAGGATGCTGGCAAATGATGGCCCAAAGATGGAAACACTTTTGCGTGATGTTTCTGATTGGCGACGGAATGATGGCGGCAGTGCGCCCGGAACGCGCGGCGAAAGCATGGGTTGCCGGCCCGGAACCCTGGCGGCGTCTGATGGAACATCTGGCGGAGCATCCCGAGCTGACGCGCGCGATTGGAATTGCCGAGGTGGGATTCGGCTTGTGGTGGGCGGCGCAGCAGGAAGAAGAATTCGAGTAAAGGACGGCCGTCACGTTGAGCAGCGCCAAATTTCAATTTAGGTGTGACCGGCAAACCGCAGGTATCTCGACTTCTCTGCGCGAAGTTTGGCCTCAGCGAAGCCAAAGGCTCGGAATGACAGTCACATTTCAGTGAGCTTTTGATCCGGCCCAATGGGAATGGACCTGGCTCAACCTTCGCGCCTGAAAGGTAAAAAACCAGGTGAGCTTCGCGAGCCTGGGGCGCCCGGTTCCATTCATTGCTGGACAACCAGCGCGGCACCGATCACGAGCTGAGTACACGCCATGGAATTTCGAGAAGCAATCAAAATTGCGCTGCAGTCGCTGTGGGCGAACAAGATGCGCTCAATCCTTACGCTGATCGGCGTAGTCATCGGCGTGGCTTCCGTCATTATGATCGTGACCATGATCAACGGCGCCAACAAGTATGTGGCGACGAAAGTGTATGGCTATGGGGCGGACGTGTTTACCGCCAGCCAGATGCCGCAGGTGATTCTAAGCGGCGAAGAGTACATGAAATACAGCAAGCGAAAAATTCTGCGGATGGACGACTATGAGGCCGTCGCCCAGCAGTGCACGGCATGCATCATTACGGGGGCAGAGGTCTCGAAGGAAGGAAATGTGGTCTCGAACCATCAGTCCGCCACGGACGTCAGCATTCGCGGATGGACGACGGAAATGCTGCAAATGTACAACTACAACATTGCCCAGGGCCGTTCGTTTACTCCCACTGAGCTGCAGCATGACTCACACGTGGCGGTGATCGGATATGACATCGTCGATAACGTGCTGGGAAGGGGCGATCCCATCGGCAAGGAAATCCGGGTCGATGGCGTGCTGTACACCGTGATTGGTGTGGTGGAACGCCAGGGGAAGACGCTGGGGCAGAGCCAGGACAATTTTGTCGGGGTGCCGCTCAGCACCTATCAGGCGACGTACGGCACCAACGACTCGGTTACCATCTACGGCAAAGCCGGGGGCCTGGGCGATCAGCTGGAGTATGCGTCCGACCAGATGAGGGCGATTCTACGGGGCCGGCGGCACGATGCTCCGGGCCAGCCGGACAGCTTCAGCCTGGATACAAATTCCAGCTTCGTCGGGCTTTTCAAAAGCTTCAGCCAGAGTTTTTTTGGAGTGGCGATCGGGATTTCGACCATTTCTCTGGTGATCGGCGGCATCGTCATCATGAACATCATGCTGGTGTCGGTGACGGAGCGGACGCGCGAGATTGGCATCCGCAAAGCGCTGGGCGCTCGCCGCGGCGATGTGATGCTGCAGTTTTTGATTGAGTCCGGCACCATGGCTTTGTTTGGCGGCGTGATCGGGGTGATCGGTGGAATCGTTGTCGCTAAATTGATCACATTGGTCGATTGGATTTCCCACCACGATTGCGGTGTGGTCGGTGCTGGCGGGGCTGTTTCTGGCGACGGCGGTAGGAGTATTTTTTGGAGTTTATCCGGCGCACAAGGCAGCCATGCTGGATCCGATTGTGGCGCTGCGGTCGGAACTGTGAGGAATGGCGATGGCCATCGTTGCCAGTAAATCCCGGGAATCGGCGCGGATGGCGCTGGATACGCTGCGCGCTAACAAAATGCGCTCCGGCCTGACCATTCTGGGCATCGTCATCGGGGTGGCCACCGTCATTACGCTTTCATCATTTATCAATGGGCTGAACAAAAATATCGGGGATCTGGTGTCGTCGTTCGGCACCGATGTTTACTGGATATTTCGCTTTCCGGTGATCAACGTGCGCCCGACGGCGGAGATGCTGGCCCGTAAACAACTCACCATGGAGGATGCCGCAGCACTCGCGAACCTGCCGCATGTTGTCGCCGTCTCTCCAGCGCTGCAGTATGCGGATCATACGCTCGGGATCGGCAATGTCGCCGTGAAATACAAAGATCGCAAGGTGCAGCACACGATCCTGTACGGGGTTACAACCGCCGAGCCGCAGGTTGATGAGATGAACATCCCGGTCGGCCGTTTCTTTTCGCAATATGAACAGGACCAGCATTCTAACGTAGTGATTCTGGGCCACGATGCCGGCGAGCAGTTGTTCCGCAGCGAAGATCCTCTGGGCAAGGAAGTGGAGATTGGCGGCGATGAGTTCCGGGTTATCGGCGTGATCGCGAAACAGAAGACAGCCTTCGGTGGTGGGAAGAATCCAGAGGATAACTCGGCCTATTTCCCTCTGGGGACCTTCCAGAAGATACATCCGGAAAACAAAGATGTCTGGATCAGCCTGAAGTATGACGACCCGAAGAACAAGACAGCGGTATATGACGAGATCGAGCAGACACTGCGGATTCAGCGCAAGCAGCGGTTCAATCAGCCGGACAATTTCGCCATCTTCTCGCCGGATGCGATTACGCGCCTGTGGAATCAGCTGACCGCCGGGATTTTTCTTTTTATGATCGGCGTGGCCAGCGTCGGGCTGATGGTAGGCGGCATCGGGGTCATGAACATCATGCTGGTTTCGGTGACGGAGCGGACCCGTGAAATCGGCGTGCGGAAGGCGATTGGAGCGACCAAGCACAATATTCTGCTGCAGTTCACGATCGAGGCGATTACGCTGTGCGCCGTGGGAGGCATTATCGGAGTGCTGGTCGGCGGCGTGCTGACGCTGGCGGTGCGCTTGGCGGTCCCGAACATTCCCGCCTTCGTCTCGACCTTCTGGGCGATTACGGGCTTCACCGTCTCCTGCGCCATTGGATTGATCTTCGGGATCTATCCGGCATGGAAGGCGGCGAACCTCGACCCCATCGATGCGCTTCGGTATGAGTGAGGCGGCTCGCACAAATAGGAGCTGTCATTCCGAGCGAGGCGAGGAATCCAGACGATTTTCGGCCAGTGAATATTGTCTAGATTCTTTATTACGCTACGCTTCATTCAGAATGACTCCGCTTATTCGTGGGCTGCTCGCAATGGCAATCCTTCACCCAATGTGTGGCCTGAGCGACAATAACCGAAGCCGCTCATGATGCAAGTTCCCTACCCGGCCCACACGTTGCCGCTGGCCGCTCAGTCGATCGCCGTGCTGTTTACGCTGCTGACATTGGCGGCGCTGATCTATTCGCTGCTGGTCTTCCGCGCCGCGCGCTCCTACAGCCGCCATTTGCGGATGGCGCTGCCCGATTTTTATCCGCCGGTCAGCATTTTGAAGCCGGTGAAAGGCACGGATCCGGAGATGTACGCGGCCTTTGCGAGCCACTGCGCGACAGGACTATCCCGGGAGCTATGAGATTCTCTTCGGCGTCCACAGTATGGAAGACGCTGCGGTGGAGGCCATCGAGAAACTCCAGCGAGAATTTCCTCAGCAGGCCATTCGGGTGATCGTGTGCCCGCAGGTTCTCGGCACGAACGGCAAGGTCAGCAACCTGGTGCAGATGGTTCCCGAGGCGCGGTACGATCATCTGCTCATCAACGACAGCGACATCCTCGTCAGCCCGCGGTATCTTCGCAAAACCATGCCGGCCTTCGCGCTTGCCGGTGCGGCCGAAAGGCCGGTGGGAATGGTGACGGCGCTCTACCGGGGGCGCTCGCATCGCACGCTGGGTTCGCGGCTGGAGGCGCTTGGCATCTCGACCGACTTTATGCCCGGCGTTCTTACGGCGCGTTGGCTGGAGAAGGGCTTGCGCTTCGGCCTCGGGTTCGACGCTGGCTGTGACGCGCCAGGCGCTCGATGCGATTGGCGGATTCTCGCCGCTGGTCGACCATCTTGCGGACGATTACGAGCTGGGGGTTCGCATTTTTCGCGCCGGATATCGTGTGGAGCTGGGCCGCGAAGTGGCGGAAACATCCATTCCGGCGTACAGATTCTCGCAATTCATCGCGCATCAATTGCGCTGGGCGCGCGGGGTGCGCGAATCGCGTCCGCTCGGTTATGTCGGATTGCTGACGACATTCGGTCTGCCGTGGGCGCTGGCAAACGTGATCGCCTCGGCCGCGTCGCTCGACAGTATCGCGTTGCTGAGCGTGATGGTGTGTGTCCGCGTCGCCGTGGCGCTGACGGTCGGGGTGGGCGTGCTCGGGGACCGGGGCAGCCTGCGCGATCTGTGGCTGCTGCCATTGCGGGACATTGTCGCGCTGGGCGTCTGGTTCTGGAGCTTCGCCAACGACCGCGTCATCTGGCGGGGAGAGAGATTTTTGCTCGCGTGGCGGGAAGCTGATTCGCGTAAAGAAGTGAGGGCGGGTTGAGCGCAAGACTCACGGAATCGAGCTTCGCGCACGCGGTGCGCGGGTTTGTCGACGGTGCCGCTGGGGGACTTCTATAGTGGTTGTTTAAGGAGAGATTGTTGGCCAATCCTGTCGAAGCCGTGCCGAACAGCGTACCCGGTTTGCCCCCGGCCACGTTGATTTATGACGACTGGTATCCGGCGATGCGCAGCGATCGCCTGCGCGGCCGTCAAACGGCAACCGCCATGCTGCTGGGCATCCCGCTGCTGCTGGGCCGCACGCCTGCCAACGAGCTGTTTGCCCTGCGGGACAGCTGCCCCCATCGCGGCATTCCGTTGTCCTAGGGTTCCTTCGATGCGACCGGGGTCACCTGCAAATATCATGGCTGGAAGTTCGACCCGGTCACCGGCCAGTGCCGTGAGATTCCGTCGCTTACGCCCGCGGATACGCTGGACTGCTCGCGCATCTACGCCACCGCATTTCCCTGTCGTGGAGCGCGATGGCTACGCCTGGGTCTATGTGCCGTCGCCGGGTTCCGGGCGGATTCGCCCAGAAGATATTTCGGCGCTACCCGCAGTGCCGGAGCTGCCGAAATTCGGGCCGCGCTTCCGTTCAGCTCACCTGTCGGCGGACCTGCCATGCAATGTCGATCACGGAATCATCGGCCTGATGGATCCGGCGCACGGGCCTTTTGTGCATCAGTCGTGGTGGTGGCGCAGCGGCGCCAGCATTCATGTCAAGGAGAAGCAGTTTGAGCCGATTCCGCAGGGCTTCCGCATGACCGCGCATGCGCCTTCGGCCAACAGCGCGCCGTATAAATTACTGGGCGTTTATGGCCAGCCGGTAACAACGACGATCGATTTCGTCCTACCGAATCGCCGCTATGAGACCATCCGCTGCGGCGACAAATGGTTTTCCAGCATTACGACTGTCACGCCCGTCACTCCGAGCACGAGCCGCATCGATGTCTATGCCGCGTGGAATGTTTTTTACCATGTGCCGTTTGTGCTGCCGATCGCCAAAGCCTTCGGACAGTAGATTTGTCGAGCAGGATCGAGTGACCATGGTCGAGCAGGCGCAGGGATTGCGCTTCAATCCGTCGCTGATGCTGATCGACGATGCCGACCGCCCGGCGAAGTGGTATTTCGCATTGAAACAGGCACGGTTACAAATGGACGCGAACGGCGGAAATTTCGAACATCCGTTGACCGGGCCGGTGACATTGCGCTGGCGCAGCTGACGCGATGCACAGTAGTGAACCCGCAGGTTCCTCCACTCCGCTTGGCTGCGGTCGGAATGACAGATTGTCGATTCAGTTGTCGACCCTCAGTTGATCGACTTCGATGTCGAGCTTGGTTCCGAGCTCGCGGAATAATCGATTCCACCGCGGATCCGTTGTTTGCAAAGGCAAATTCTCCTGCGAGATCCTGTACCAATGATTCTGCGTTTCCCACAAGTCCACTTCGAACGGTAATTCCCGAAGCACATCCATCACCTCCAGAGCGGCTTCCAGTTCCCTTCTTTCGGGCCGCTGCTGCAGCTGTTCCATCACGCGCAACATTCGCTGACTGGCCACATAGCCCAGAGGGGCGGCATTGAGCGCAACCTGATCCTCTCTAGCGTGAGACAGGAGTTGACGCACACGTGTCGCCTGAAAGGGTTCGCTCGACAATGCGTGGCGAAGGTCCGCATTCAAGCTGAACTGCGCCGCCAGCATGAGCGCCTGCGGCTTCGGCATTCCGGTGACGCTGAGGTAGTGCAGGAGTGATCGATGGTCTTCGTAGATGGTTCTCAGGCTGGTTTCGATGCCGGCCAGGGTGGAGTCAAGCAGCAGCTTGAGAATGCGTTTCTGGTCGTCGCGGAACATGGGGCGGAGAGAATCGCCGGCGGTGCCGAATTCGCGGCGGAAGAGGCGCGTCGCCTTGCGAAAATCTTCCTGCGCGACCGCCGCTCGAATTTCTTCCGTGAATTGCTCGAACGTGTTTGCCTGCCGTGGCTCGGCTCGCCTTACTGCTGCCAGCAGATTCTGATCGCCGAGATGCAGCGCGGCAAAATTCAGATCCTCGCATTCGAGCGTGATCCGCGAGCATATGCTTGCCTGGCCGTGGGCGAAGCGGCCGCGGGAGGTAGGCAGAACGTACCCGGAGTTTCGCCAGACGTCGTAGCAGTAGTCCGCCTTCTTCTCCGGCTGGTCTTCAAACAGGGACACGACGGCATAGTGCGCCCCCACTTGTTCAATCCCTATTTTTTGTGTGGCCATGGTTTGGCGATAAATCTCCGCGCCGTTTGGCTGGCCGGCACGGTTGCCACGCGCCTCGGAGAGGCGGGTTAAAAACTGCGATTCCAGCTCCTCGCCCCCGCTGCCGAACAGCTCCTTAGCCAATTGCAACACTCGCCCAGCATAGGCAATGATCTGCACGGTTTCAATACCTTCTAGGTCATCGAAGAACCATCCGCAGCTGGTGACCATCAGCTGCAGATGGCGCTCCAGTTCCATCAGCCGGAGGATTCTTGTGCGGCTTTTCGCGTCCGGCGGGTTCGCGGCATGGTGGTTGAAAAACATAAGCTGCAATGCGGGAGTGCGATCGAGCATGACGCGTATATACGCATCGCGGGCAGCCCCTGGGTCGCGCAGAAGCGTTGCGGCGGCGTGGTCCCACAGCGGCCTGACGGCATCGCGCAGCCAGTCCAGAGATGAGCGCAAGGGGGCGCGCCAGCTCTGGTTCCATCCCGCGGCGCCCCCGGTTCCGCAGCCGCAGTCGGCGCGCCAGCGTTCGATGCCGTGGGAGCAGCTCCACGAAGTGTTTTCATAAATCTCCGCTTCGTGCGTAGGCGGAAACTGCTCGAGAAACTGGCCGTAGTTGACGAGGCGCGCGCCGCTGTTGCGCTCAATCCAATCCAGCGCATAGGCCAACGCCATGTCGCCATGTTTGTGATGGTGCCCGTAGCTCTCGCCGTCGGTAGCGATGTGAACCAGCTGGCCGGGGCGGTCGTTATCGCGGAAGCCGCCCAGCAGGCGGTTCGCGAAATCGCGGCCATCGTTCAGCAGACCTTCGAATGCGACCGCACGCGAAATCGGGCCATCGTAAAAAAAAACCGCGACGCTGCGTCCTCCGCGCGTGCGCACCAGATACGGCTGGGTGGGATCGACGGTTGCGTGCGGCGTTTCGAGCCAGGGGATAAGTTCATCATCGTTTTCGAGCGGGAGTTCGCGGATCCGGGCGCACTGGTGCGGCGCCAGAATGGTAAAGAGAATGCCGTGCTGGGCGAGCAGGTCGAGCGTTTCCAGGTCGACCGCGGTCTCGGCCAGCCACATGCCCTCCGGCCGGCGGTGAAAGCGGTATTCGAAGTCGGCGATACCCCAGCGGATTTGCGTGATGCGGTCGCGCGTCTCCGCCAAGGGCATGATGACGTGGTTGTAGACCTGGGCGAGTGCCGAGCCATGACCGCCGAAGCGGTCCTGGCTGGCGCGATCCGCGTCCAGCACGCGCCGGTAACTTAGCTGCGCGGATTTTTCCATCCACCCAAGCAAGGTCGGGCCGAAGTTGAAGCTCATACGCGAGTAGTTGTTGACGATGCGCATGATTTTTTTTTCGTCGTTCAGAATTCGCGAGCTGCCATTGGTTGCGTAACATTCGTGGGTGATGCGCGCATTCCAGTCATGATAGGGGGCTGCCGAATCCTGACTGTCGATCGCCTCCAACCAGGGATTTTCGCGGGGAGGCTGATAGAAATGTCCGTGGACGCAGACAAAACGCTGTTGGTCGTTCGTGGATGCGGTTGCGCTCATAGTTTAGGCCGCGAGATTTCCGTCTCGGCATCGCGGGCCAGGTCGCAGGCGCGCCACAGATACCAACTGGCCACCGATTGCCAGGGCTGCCAGCGCGCGGCGCGGCGCTCCATCGTCGCCGCCCTGGGAAGGTCGGCAAGTGTGACCGGCATTCCGGGGCGCAGCTTGCCGATGGTGAGCGCGTAGCCCTTGCGCACGCCGTAATCGGAGACGGGCAGCACGTTCGGCCGGCCCATACGAAAGATCAGAAGCATCTGCACAGTCCAGATGCCGATGCCGCGCACCGTAGTCAGGCGCGCACAGACTTCGTTGTCCGGCATACGATGCAGTACCGCCAGGGTTGGCACAATGCCGGCCAGGCTCTTCTCGGCGAGATCGCGCACGGAGGCGAGTTTGCTGGCGGAAAGTCCGGCGGCGCGCAGGACATCGTCGCCGAGATTGTGAAATCCCTGCGGTGTCGGCGTCGCGTCCGGAAAAAGATTGAGGAGCCGGCCGTGAATGGCCTTCGCCGCGCGGCCATGGAGTTGCTGATGCGTAATCGCTTCCAGCAGCGCCTCAAAGGTGGAATGGGTTGGCTTCAGCCGCAAAGCGAATGGCCCGACACGCTCCATCAGACTGCCGATGCGGGGATCGGCGGCGGCCAATTGCTGACATGCGAGCGCATGGTCGTAACGAACTTTCCGAGGACCGCCCACCATTGTCTCCAGTTTATAACTCGCGGCTGCTTCGCTTCATTCGCGCAGTCCATTCTGCGTAATTCACAGGAGGAGACCACATCCATTGCTGTTGCGAGAGGCACATTTTTCCGACGGAAGCAAATCGAAATCGCATTGCAAAAAGTTTTTTCCGGTTTCTTTCAAAGGCGACGCGGCCGGAAGGTGCGGGCCGCGGTATTTTCAAATCTGGTCGCGTGCGGAAAAAGCCCAATCGGTAGTGGCTGAACGTGCTGGACCACGCTGCATTTCCGGAATCTAAAGAATGTTTCGATAGATTTTTTCTTCCACATGCAAACGATATTCATTCCTTCTGGTGTGTAAAGTTGACGGATTCCGTGGGTATTGCTCTATACTTTCGTTTCGACCTTTAAATGGTTTTTTGTTCCCCGATACTTACAAAAAATCTTCAGCCCGGCCCATTCGATCATCCATAACGGCGTTGATGCCGCGCAAACAAGTAGGGAAGAAATCTAAAAATGGCGCAGATTTTTGACCGCAGTTCGAATTCCCTGACCCGCTTCAGTCTGGTCCTTTTTGGAGTGCTGACGATCGGACTTGGCGTGACGCTGAATTATCTGCAGCGCTCCCCTTGGGTGACTCGTCAGGGGCAGCGCCCGGCACAGCCGGTTCCCTTCAGCCATAAACATCATGTGCAGGGACTCGGGTTGCAGTGCCAGTACTGCCACACGTCGGTCGAAGAATCGAGCTACGCCGGAATTCCTCCGACCAAGACCTGCATGAACTGCCACGCGCAGATCTGGACCAATGCCGACCTGCTCCAGCCGGTCCGCAACAGCTGGGCGACCGGTCAGTCGATCACGTGGACCAAGGTCCACGACCTGCCGGATTTCGTTTATTTCAACCACTCGATTCACGTGAACAAGGGCATCGGCTGCTCCACTTGTCATGGCCGGATCGACGACATGCCTTTGACCTACATGGCCAACAGTCTGCAGATGGAGTGGTGTCTGAACTGCCACCGCAATCCGGCGGAAAACCTGCGGCCGACTTCGCAGATTTATCAGATGGCGTGGAAAGGCCCGTCATCCCTGCATCCGGTCTGGTGCACCAATGCCGCTACCACTCCGGGGACGCCGACGGCCCAGCTGGTGAATTGCATCACCCATGACCCGGACACGGAAGGCGCGGAGATCGCGGAGCTGAATGTACCAAATAGTCCGCAGTCGCCTAGCGGGCAGCCGTCGCCGCAATTCGACGACATGAGGAACTGGTCGTCCTCGGGTTCGGGATCGGTACACGCGCAGGTTCCGGTGAACCCGCATTACCTGAAATTTACCGATCAGAGAGACCTGGGTAAGTACCTGATCGTGCAGTATCACATTCGTCCGCCGAATCAGCTGACCAGCTGCGATACGTGTCACCGATGAAGCGTTCTCTGCAATCGGGGCACCGCGGATTTCCCGGCAAGGCGAGGTTGGCAAGCGAATGAACGACAACCGTAAAGGTCAAGATTCGAAGATGGAAAACGAACACGAGACCGCAGGAAGCGATCCACAACCGAAATCGAAGACGGCCCAGTTGATGGAGACCGCCCAGGCCCGTCTGGCGGGAATGACGGGGAAACGCTACTGGCAGACGGTCGATGAACTGGCCGACACGCCCGAATTCCAGGATGCCCTGCGGCGCGAATTTCCGCAGCATGCCTCGGAATGGGTGGATTCAGTTTCGCGGCGCGGCTTCATGAAGCTGATGGGCGCGTCCATTGCTTTGGCTGGTTTGACGGGATGTACCAAGCAGCCGGATGAGCCGATCTATCCGTACGTGAAGCAGCCAGACAACCTAGTGCTGGGAGAGCCGGTTTATTTCGCCACCGCGCATCCATTTCCCATGGGTTCGGTGCCGCTGCTGGTCAAGAGCAGAGCGTATCGTCCGATCAAAGTCGATGGCAATCCTGAACACCCGATGAACCACGGCACTTCGGACCCGTACACCCAGGGAACCCTGCTGGGGATGTACGATCCGGACCGTTCGCAGCGCGTCCTGTATCGCGGCGAAACACGCGATTACATCAACTTTGTGGCGGACTTTACCTCCATGCTGGAAGCCAAGGCGGCCGAGCGGCGGGCAAGGGCTTTACTTTCTGAGCGGGACGGTGGTTTCTCCCACGCTGGCCGCGCAGTGGAAGAACGCCAGCGCAAAATATCCGAATGCGAAGTGGATCCAGTATGACGCCGGTGAACCGCGATTCCGTCGCGGCGGGCGTCGAAGCAGGCGTTTGGAGATTATGTCGATGCGCAGTACAAGCTCGACCAGGCGGACGTGATCCTTGCCCTCGATGCGGATTTCCTCTCCGGGCTTTGGCATCCGGGATTTTTGAAACTGGCTTCCGACTATGTTCAAAGGCGTTCGTTGAAACCCGGGGTAGAGATGAACCGCCTCTACTCGGTCGAAAGCACGCCTTCGACCACCGGCTTCAAGGCGGAACATCGCCTGCGGATGCGCGCCAGCCAGATGGAAGGCTTTGCGGCGGCACTGGCGGCGGCGATTGGCGCGGGAGGCTCGGCTGCGAACAGTGCTGGCTGGACCGAGGAGCAGACCGCGTTCGTGAACGCGGTCGCGAAGGATTTGAAGGCGAATGCCGGCAAGTGCGTGGTCATCCCCGGAGAGCAGGCCGGGACGGGCGTGCATCTCGCCGCGATTGCGATGAATCAGGCCCTCGGCAATGTCGGCAAGACGGTGGTTTACACGGATACCGTCAACCCCATGCCGACGGTCGAAGATCGACGAGATGAAGCAGCTGGTCGATGACCTGAATGCGGGCAAGGTCGACTGGCTGGTAATTCTGGATACCAATCCTGTCTACAACGCGCCTGCGGATTTGAATTTCGAAAAGGCCATGGGACACGCGAAGACGGTCGCTCACCTGGGCCTGTATGTCGACGAGACGGGATCGGCCGCCGATTGGCATATCAATGCGCACGCATTATCTGGAAAGCTGGTCGGATGTCCGCGCCTACGACGGAACCGTCAGCATCGTGCAGCCGATGATCGGTCCGCTGTATAACGGCAGTTCCGCTCACCATATCGTGCAGCTGATGCTGGCCGATCCGAATATGTCCCCGGATGCGGCGGTGCAGCTGACATGGGCGAGCAGTGCTCGGCGGACCGAAATGTCGATGCCAACGGCGATCTTCACAACGGCCTCGCCTCGGGATGGCGGAAGGCGCTGCATGACGGCTGGATTGCGAATACCGCATTCACTCCGAAGTCGGCTGCGGCGAAGAATGTAACCGCTGCCGACCCCTCCCGCGGCCGATCCGTCGGCGATCGAGGTCATCTTCCGTCCCGACCCGACGATCTACGACGGTCGTTACGCGAACCTGGGCTGGATGCAGGAGCTTCCCAAGCCGCTGACGAATCTTTCCTGGGACAATGCGGCGCTGATGAGCATCAACACGCTGGCGAAGTTGAACGCGGTCGAAAGCGATGTCATCGAGATCGATTATCAGGGCAGGAAGATCAAAGCCTCGGCGATGGTCATGTATGGGCACCCGGACCAGAGCATCACCATCTATCTCGGCTATGGCCGCCGAAATAGCGGACGGGTTGGCACCGGTCCCGGGTTCGACGCTTTTCCGATCCGGCTGGCCGACTCGCCGCTGTTTGTTACCGGCGTCACGGTGAAGAAGACGGACGAAACCTACGAATGCGCATCGACCAAGAGCCACTATATCGATCATCGCGACCTGTTTGCGCGCAAATATGGTTTCGAGGAAGAGGCAAAGGAGGCGAAACCCGACACTACGCCCCATTCCCTCGAAGGACGCGAAGCCGAGCAGCGCGACATCATCCGCTACGCCATCACTGGAGGAATACAGAAAGAACCCGGGCTTTGCCACTGACGGCGAAGACGAGTCGGCGCCGCCGAAGAGCACGACATTGTTCCCGGTGTGGGACTACAGCCATGGGTATCAATGGGCGCTGTCGATCGATTTGAATTCCTGTGTGGGCTGCAATGCCTGCGTGGTCGCCTGCTATGCGGAGAACAATCTTGCGGTCGTCGGCAAGCACCAGGTGCAGGTGGGCCGCGACATGCAGTGGATCCGCATCGACACCTACTATGAAGGCGATCTCGACAAGCCGAAGGCGTATTTCCAGCCGATGACGTGTCAGATGTGCGAGAACGCCCCGTGCGAGCAGGTCTGCCCGGTGGGCGCGACCGTCCATTCTCCGGAAGGACTGAATCTGATGCTTTATCAGCGCTGCGTCGGCACGCGCTACTGCTCGAACAACTGCCCGTACAAGGTGCGCCGCTTCAACTGGCTGCTGTTTTCCGATTACACGACGGAATCTTTGAAGCTGATGCGCAACCCGGAGGTTTCGGTGCGCAGCCGCGGCGTCATGGAGAAGTGCACCTATTGCGTGCAGCGGATCAGCGCGGCAAAGATCCGCGCCGACAAGGAAAACCGCGCCGTTCATGATGGCGAAATCGTGACCGCCTGTCAGCAGGCGTGCCCGACCCAGGCCATCACCTTCGGCAACATCAACGACAAGAACAGCCGCGTATCGAGGATCAAGGCGCAGGACCGCAACTATACGGTCCTGGCGGATCTGAATACGCGCCCAAGGACGTCTTACATCGCCGGGGTGAACAACCCCAACCCGGAGTTGATGGAAAACGCCTGATGGACGGAACTGTCTTACAGATATTGAAGGCTGACGCAGCGAGGGAAACCTCGGCGAACTGAAGAGGTCGCATTTACGCATGGCTAGCAAAGATATTTCGCCTCAAGATCCGATGATCGACCCGGAAACGGGAGAGCAGCGGGTCATTGCCCCCGGGCATACGTTCCGCTCTGTCACGGACAAGCTGTCGCGGATCGTGCTGACGCCGCATACGCCGCTGGGCTGGTTCTTCGGTTTCGCGCTGGCCGGCGGCGTCACCGTCATGCTGCTGGTCGCGGTCACCTGGCTGTTCCTGAAGGGCGTCGGCATCTGGGCCATCACCATCCCGGTGGCGTGGGGATTCGCCATCGTGAACTTCGTGTGGTGGATCGGGATCGGCCATGCCGGAACGCTGATTTCGGCCATTCTTCTGCTGTTCAAGCAGACAGTGGCGCAACTCCATCAACCGTTTCGCGGAAGCGATGACGCTGTTTGCCGTCGTCTGCGCGGCGATGTTCCCGGTGATCCACACCGGGCGTCCTTGGCTGGCGATTTACTGGCTGTTTCCCTATCCGAACACGATGAATTACTGGCCGCAGTTCCGTTCCCCGCTGATGTGGGACGTGTTCGCGGTTTCGACCTACGCGACCATCTCGGTGGTGTTCTGGTATGTCGGGATGATTCCCGATCTGGCCACCCTGCGCGACCGGGCGAAGTCGAAATTCGGGCGTTTTATTTACGGGCAGATGGCGATGGGCTGGCGCGGCTCGGCGCGGCACTGGATGCGCTATGAGACAGCCTCGATTCTGCTGGCCGGACTGGCGACGCCGCTGGTGCTTTCCGTGCACACCGTCATCAGCTTCGATTTCGCGGTGGCGATCATGCCCGGCTGGCACACCACCATCTTCCCGCCGTATTTTGTCGCGGGCGCGATTTACTCCGGGTTTGCCATGGTGCTGACGCTGGCGATCCCGATCCGCAAGTTCTATCACCTGGAAGATCTGATCACGATTCGGCATCTGGACAACTGCGGCAAGGTGATGCTGGCCACCGGCTTCATCGTGGCCTATGGCTACATGACAGATATCGCGTACGCCTGGTACTCGGCCGACAAGTGGGAATTCTTCATGGCCTGGAACCGCATCTTCGGGCCGATGGGCTGGTCGTACGTGGTGCTGATCTTCTGCAACATCCTGATCCCGCTTTCGACGCTATGGTCGCGGAGGCTGCGGCAGAATGTCGTCTTCCTGTTCATCCTCTCGCATCATTGTGAACACCGGGATGTGGTTTGAGCGGTTTGTCATTGTCGTCACCAGCCTGACCCGCGATTATCTGCCGTCCTCATGGGGCACGTACCGGGCGACCCGCTGGGATTACATGACATTTGTCGGCACGCTGGGACTGTTTACATTCCTGTTCTTCCTGTTCATCCGCTTGCTGCCGATGATTCCGATGTCGGAAATCCGGCAGTTGCTGCCCGGAGCCGAGATCGATGACAAAGAAGCCGGAGGTAATCGACTAATGCCGGTGCGCGAAGGAATTTACGGCCTGCTGGCCGAATTCAATACTCCCAAGGAACTTGTTCTCGCCGCCAAGGCTTCCCACGACGCGGGTTACCGGCGCATGGATTGCTATTCGCCCTATCCGGTAGAGGAAGCGGCCGAAGCGATGGGCTATCGACGAGCATAAGGAAAAGGCGGTTTCCAGAGTGTGCCTGCTGGGCGGGATTATGGGCGGCCTGGCGATGTTTCTGCTGGAGACCTGGATTTCCGTCTGGGCCTATCCGCTCGACGTCGCGGGGCGCGGAAAATTCTCCTGGGTGGCGTTCATTATTCCCGGCGTACGAATGGACGATTCTGTGGGCCGGACTTTCAGCGGGCTTTGGAATGCTGGCATTGAACCGGCTGCCGGCGCTCTATCACCCGGTTTTCAATGCGCCGAATTTCCGCAATGGCGCCTCGTCCGACAAATTCTTTCTCTGCCTGGAGGCGGATGATCCGCGGTTCTCGATCACGGACTCCCGTGCGCTGCTGGAATCGCTGAATCCGGTTTCCGTTGTCGAGGTGGAGCATTAAACACATGGCTATGCATCCGTCAAACTCGATTTACCGCTGGACGCTTGCTTCCGCCGCCCTGGCTCTGCTGATTTTTGCCGCAGGCTGCCGGCAGGACATGCAGGACCAGCCCAAGATGATTCCTCAGCGCGGAACTCGCATTCTTTGCCAGTGGACGCTCGGTGCGTCCGCAGGTTGCTGGCACTGTAGCTCGCGGCGAGCAGGATGCCGACGACTATTTCCATACCGGCGTGATCGACAACGTTGCGCAGGACAAGATGCCGTTTCCCGGTTACGATGACCGTGCTGCTGCGCGGCCAGGAGCGGTTCAATATCTACTGCACGCCGTGCCATTCCCGGGTTGGAAACGGGCGCGGCATGATCGTCGAGCGCGGCTACAAGCCGGCGGGAGATCTGCTGGAGCCGCGCATCCTGAAGGAGCCGCTGGGCCATTATTTTGACGTCATCAGCCACGGGTATGGCGCCATGCCGGATTATGCGGCGCAGATCTCGATCCAGGATCGCTGGGCGATTGCGGCCTACATCCGCGCGCTGCAGCTGAGTCAGGACGCGACGCTCCAGGATGTGCCGCCGGCGACGAATGTGCAGACGCTGGCCGAGGTTTCGCAGCAGATGGGATACTCGCCGAACTTCCCTGACGGGTGGACATTGCCGGCATTGACGAATGTTCCCAGCGCGGGAGACATGTTTCCGGCCAGGAGTACGGGCGCAATGAACAAGCCCGGCGTCAACCAACCGAAGGGGCCGGAGGCCCCGAATCACGGTATTCCCGGCAAACAGATCCAGCAGCTGACCAGGGAGAAGGACGAAGTAGGCGGAAACGGATATGAGCATGGAACTGGGATATCACGAAAATCGTTTGCCCGCCGACCTGAGCGCTCCAGCCGCGGTGCTTCGCTGGCGCAGTCGCGCGGTCATCGCTACCGTTGTGTTTGCGGTGCTGGCGGTGATCGATCTGATCATCAGCCACAGCTTCAATTACCTGCTGCGCGGCTGGCTGATGGGGCTGATGATCTGCCTGAGCTTCTGCATTGGCGGGCTGGCGGTGCTGATGCTGCAGTGGACGACCGGCGGCAAGTGGGGCCTGCTGATCCGGCGGCCGCTCGAGGCCATGAGCCGTACCTTGCCGCTGGTGTTTCTGATGTTCCTGCCGATCGCGATTTTCGCCAAGCGCCTTTACATCTGGGCGTGGATCACGGACCCGCAGTCGGCGCTAAGGAATGGCCTGATCGACGCCATGCAGGCGCACGCCATCGCGTACAAGCGGCCGTACCTGCACCTTTACGGGTTCACCGGCTTCTGGGCCCGGGGCATCCTCTACTTCATTATTTTCGGAATCTTTACGTATTTCCTAAACCGCTGGTCGCTCCAGCGCGATACCGACACCGCGACATGGCAACTGGTTCTGGCAGAAGCGCTTTGAGAATCTCAGCGGCGCCGGCCTGGTCATCTATTCGCTGGTGCTCACCGGCATGTGCGTGGATTGGGTGATGTCGCTCGATCCGACATGGTTTTCGTCGATGTACGGTTTCCTGTTTCTGGTTTCGCAAGGGTACGCGGCCTTTGCCCTGGTGATCCTGGTCATGCTGGCGCTCTCGCAATACCAGCCGATCCAGTCCATTTTGCGCGTCACCGAGCAGCACGATCTTGGCAACCTGTGCCTCGCCTTTGTCATGCTGAACATCTACATCGCATTTTCGCAGTATCTGATCATCTGGTCGGGCAACCTGCCGCTCGAAATCCGCTGGTACATGGACCGCATTACGGGTGGATGGGGACCGGTCGCCGGCCTCGATTTCCTCTTCCACTGGGTGCTGCCGTTCTTTCTGCTGCTCTCGCGCGATATCAAGCGCAACAAGAGAAAGCTGGCGACGGTCTGCTGCATCATGTTGTTTGCGCGGTTCTGGGACACCTGGTGGCTGATTGCGCCGAATTTTGCCGATGAGCGCCGTCAATCTTCACTTTCTTACCGGCATGCTGCAATACATTTTTGTGCCCGGCGCGATGGTCGCCCTGTGGCTGGTCTACTTCTTCACCACGTTGCGCACCCGCGGTCTGGTGCCGCTGAACGATCCGCATCTGCCTGGAATTCTGGAGTCTGAACATGCCCACGCATGATCCAAACAACCCGCGAGATCCGAACGACCCGAACGAGCCCGATTGGGCGGATGCAGGCGAATCAAGTGATTTTATGACGCTGCATCAGCACAGCGATCCGGAAAGTAAATCAGGCTGGCTATGAGCTTACCGATGCGAACGTCAAGGATACAGCGCTCTTCCTGGTGGTGCTGGGAGCGTCGCTGGCCATGATATTCGTGCTGGCCTTCGGCATCGGCAAGCTGATCAATATGGAACTTGCCCGGCAGGACGGCCCCACGAACAAGTGGAGCCAGCTGGCGGGCGCGAAACCTGCCAATCTGGTATCGGACCCGCAAATCAAGCAGCAGCAATTGGATCAGATGGTGAAAAGATTTCCCACTCCGCGGCTGGAGACGGACGACGGCAATCAGGATGTTGCCCAGATGCACGCGCGCGAGGACATGCTGCTGAACCACTACTCGTGGGTGGATGAGCAGAAGCAGACTGTCAGAATTCCGATCACGAGAGCGATGCAGCTGCTGGCCCAGCGCGGTCTTCCTGTCGAAGGGCAGCAGGAAAGCGGGAACCAGGCAAACAAAAAGCAGGGCAACAGCCAGCAGGCGAACGATCAGAGCACCGAGGAACAGCCGATGTTCGGGGATGGCTCCGAGGTAGTCACCGCGCCGCTGACGGATGGATTTGCGCGTACCGCGCCGGAGCTGCGGATGATGGAGGCAAAGCAGCAACAAATGGAAACAGAAACGCCCCATAACACGCAGGCGGAGTTGCATGTCGGCCATTGATGCAGCGAGTTTCTCCCGAGCACGCGGAACCATCGCTTGTTCATGATTCGCAAGGAAGATCATAGGGTCCGCGATATCGGTCCTGCAGAGCTAACATCTTATAGGAAGTGTTCCGACAGCAGTAATCGAAGGTCCCTGAAGCTCCCGATGACAGCAGCGCCTACAACTCGTTTTGCGCCGAAAAGCACGCGCTTCGCTCTGGCAAGAATTGCCGTCCTGGCGGCCTGCGTAGCGATCTGGATGGCGCCGTTTGCGTATGGGCAGGTTGCTCCCATGGCCGAGAAGTCGATGGGGGATTCGGCGGGGTCGAAGCTTCCCGCGATCCTGCAGAAGGCCACGATCGAGCAGCATCTGGATCGCGAACTGCCGCTGGGCGCGGAGTTTCGCGATGAGACTGGCCGCACCGTCCATCTGGGAGATTATTTCGGCCAGCGTCCGGCCATTCTCGCGCTGGTGTACTACAAATGCCCGATGCTCTGTTCCGAGGAGCTGAACGGACTGGTGGGCGCGCTCGAGATGCTGAAGTTCACTCCGGGGAAAGACTTCGACGTGATTGTGGCCAGCTTCGATCCTCGAGAGGGACCGGCGCTTGCGGCATCGGAAAAAGCAACGTATCTGAAGCGCTATGGACGGATGAACACGGCGGGCGGCTGGCATTTCTTGACGGGACCGCCGTCCTCGATCGAGGCACTGACCAAAGCCGTGGGCTTCGGATATATCAGCGTTCGCGGATCGGATGGGAAAATGGATCAATACGCCCACGCCAGTTCGATCGAGCTGATTACAACCGAAGGCAGGATTGCGCAATATTATCTCGGCGTCGAATATTCGCCGCGCGACATGCGTTACGGGTTGATCCAGGCGTCGCATGGACGGATCGGTACGCCGGTGGACCTGATCTATACGTATTGCTACAGGTATGATCCGCACACGGCGCCGAACAGCATGCTGATCGTACGAATCGTGCAGCTCGGCTGTCTGCTGACAGTGTTGGCATTGGGTGCATTTATTTTGATTTCGCTCCGGCAGGATGCATTGAATGGTGGCAACGCCGGGGCTGCGAAAAAGGCGAACGGGTAAATATAAATGTCGCACATCAGTCCTGTCCTTTGGCAGTTTTTAGTTCACTGGCTTAATAACTTCGCGATCTTTCCGCCGGAGGCATCCACCATCGCTCCGTATGCGGATGCGCTGTATTTCGCGTTGATTGGGATGACCATCACCGGCCTGATTCTGGTTGGCTGCATGGTCCTGTTTTTCTCGGTTCGTTATCGCCAGAGCCGTCATCCGGACGCGGTCCATATCGAGGGCTCGACCCTTCTTGAAGCGACATGGACTCTGATTCCGTTGGGAATCTTCCTGGTATTTTTCGTCTGGGGCGCGCTGCTGTACTTCCGCATCTACAATGCTCCAGCTAATTCGATGCAGGTCTACGTGGTGGGCAAGCAGTGGATGTGGAAGGTGGAGCACCCGGGCGGGCAGCATGAGATCGACGCCCTGCACATTCCGGAGGGCGTTCCGATTCAGGTCACGCTGATTTCTCAGGATGTATTTCATAGCTTCTCGATCCCGGCTTTTCGCGTGAAACGCGAGGCTATCCCGGGCCGCTATACGACGGTCTATTTCCAGGCAACCACCCCGGGGAAATATCATCTTTTCTGTACCCAGTATTGCGGCACTGATCACTCCGGGATGACCGGGTGGGTGTATGTCATGACGCCAGACAAATACAAGCAGTGGGCGGCCGGAAATACCAGCGGAGCGTCGCTGGCGCAGAATGGCGAGCGGCTCTTTGCGGTGATGGGCTGCAATACCTGCCATGCGGGCAATTCGCAGGCACGCAGCCCCGAACCTCTACGGCCTGTACGATACCCGCGTCCGCATGACCGATGGTTCCACCATGATCGCGAACGACGCGTACCTGCGCGAGAAGATTCTGAATCCCTCGCTGCATGTTCCCGCCGGTTATGTTCCGATTATGCCGACGTATCAGGGGCAGATCAGCGAAGAGGGGCTGATCGACCTGGTCGAATACATCAAGAGTCTCGATTCGAGTTACCGTCTGCATCAAATGATGAATAAGTCTGAGCTCGATTCAGCTCAACCAGCCCCCATCGGGGGAGCCAACCAGGGCGCCGGAGCGGCTCCGCTGCAACACGTACCCGAGTCAGGAGTACCCAATCCATGAGCACCATCGTATCGCTACCTGATCAGTCGACCGCGAAGTTGCCCCGCCGGAGCTATCTAAACCAGGAATATGGGCTGGGGAGTTGGCTGCTGACGGGTGACCACAAGCGCATCGCCATCCTCTATCTGGTTTCCATCACGTTTTTCTTTATCATCGGCAGCGTGCTCGCCGGCCTCATCCGGTTGGAGCTGCTGACGCCTGCCTCCGATCTGATGGCGACGGATACCTATAACAAGGTATTCAGCATGCACGGCATCATCATGGTCTTCCTTTTCCTGGTGCCATCGGTGCCGGCGACGATAGGAAACTTTTTGATTCCGCTGATGGTGGGGGCGCGAGATCTTGCCTTTCCGAAGATCAATCTGCTGAGCTGGTATCTGTACGTTATCGGGGGGATCATCATCCTCGCGGCCATGGTGCTTGGCGGCGTGGATACGGGCTGGACCTTTACCACGCCACTCTCGACCCATTACCTGAACACGCATGTCGTAACCGCGGCGATGGGCATTTTCTTTGCCGGCTTCTCTTCCATCTTTACCGGGCTGAACTTCATCGTTACCGTCCATCGGATGCGCTGCCCGGGCATGACCTGGTTCCGTCTGCCTCTGTTTGTCTGGGGTCACTATGCGACCTCGATCATCATGATTCTGGGAACCCCGGTGCTGGCCATCACGCTGGTGCTGGTCGCGCTTGAGCGCACGCTGAATATCGGCGTCTTCGATCCGGCTCGCGGCGGAGATCCGCTGCTGTTCCAGCATCTCTTCTGGTTCTACTCCCATCCTGCGGTTTACATCATGATTCTGCCCGGCATGGCGGTGATGTCCGAGGTGATCAGCACCTTCTCCCGCAAGCGCGTCTTCGGGTATACGGCGGTCGCGTTCTCCTCGGTGGCCATTGCGGTGTTTGGATTTCTGGTCTGGGAGCACCACATGTTCATCATGGGTGTCAGCCAATACTCGGCTCTGGTCTTCTCGCTGCTGACAATGCTGGTCGCGGTGCCTTCGGCCATCAAAATCTTCAACTGGTCGGCGACGCTTTATAAAGGTTCGATCACTTTTGAAACGCCGATGCTGTATGCCTTCGGCTTTATCGGGCTGTTTACCATTGGCGGCCTTACGGGAATCTTCCTGGCCACTCTCGGCATGGACATTCACCTGACCGAGACCTACTTCATCGTCGCCCATTTCCATTTCGTCATGGTGGGCGGAATGTTGATGGCGTACCTTTCCGGACATTCATTTCTGGTGGCCGAAGATGACCGGGCGCATGTATCCGGAGGGTGTATCGAAGGTTGCTGCGATCGTCACTTTCATCGGCTTCATCGTCACCTTCTTTCCCCAGTTCATTCTTGGCTATCTGGGTATGCCGCGCCGTTACGCGGCTTATCCCGCAGACTTTCAGGTGCTGAATGTCTTCTCCACGGCGGGCGCTTCGATCCTGGGGATCGGATATCTGCTGCCGATGCTCTACCTGCCATGGTCGCTGAAGTATGGCAAAATCGCGGGCGACAATCCCTGGCAGGCAACCGGTCTGGAATGGCAGATCCAGTCGCCGCCTCTGACAGAAAACTTTGTCGAGATTCCGATCATGGATCACGAAGCATACGATTACGAGTGGCTGGCGAACAAGACTCAACACGAGGTACAAACCGTTGGATAGCCAATTGATTGCTACGACTCCCGACGAGGAGCTTCCCGGAGGAGTGGGCCGGCATGCCCACCCGTCATTTCTCCGACATCATTTTGAGACCGTCGGTCAGCAGCGGGAAGCAGCCAGCTTTGGGATGTGGGTATTCCTGTTGACGGAGGTCATGTTCTTCGGCGGGATGTTTTGCGCCTATCTGATCTTTCGCAACTGGTATCATCCGGCGTTCGTTGCCGGTAGCAACACGCTTGATATCACCCTGGGTACCACAAATACAGCTGTGCTGATTTGCTCGAGCTTCACCATGGCCATGGCAGTCTTCAGCGCCGAAATGCGCCGCAAGGGATTGCTGATGGTCTTTCTGATACTGACCATTGTGCTGGGAGTGGTGTTTCTTGGGATCAAAGGCGTGGAATGGCATTCAAAATACGTGGAGCATCACGTCCCCGGAATGAACTTTTCTATCCAGGATTTTGTTCATCCGACGAACCCCAAAGCTCCCGCTTTGGCGCCTGACATGGCGGAGAAGACTCAGATTTATTTCTCCCTCTATTTTCTTTTGACCGGCATGCACGCGTTGCACATGGTGATCGGCGTATCCATCCTGTTTTTCCTCTTGGCGAAGGCCTGGAGAGGTGCGTACACCGAGGGCCATATCATGCCGGTTGAAAACTTCGGATTATATTGGCATTTCGTCGATATTATCTGGATATTTCTGTTTCCCTTGCTCTACCTCATCAGTCGTTATCAATAAGCGATGCCACGGTTGCAAGTCGATCTAGATTACGCCCGCCCAGGCGGGACATGGAGTACGGAATATGTCTGAAAGCATTGACCCGGAACACCAGGAACAACATATTGTCGGGCCGAAAGTTTACCTCACCGTGTTTCTGGTCCTGTTGGTTCTTACCGCGACAACGACAGGCATTGCCTTTATCGATCTAGGGACCTATAACGCAGTCATCGCATTGGCGATTGCGTGTTTGAAAGCATCGCTCGTCGTGCTTTTCTTCATGCACATCCATTACAGCTCTCGTCTTCTCAAGATGACGGTGGCGGCCGGGCTGTTTACATTCCTGCTCCTTCTGACCTTAACCATGACCGATTACATCAGCCGCGCATGGGGCAGGTGGTAGTCCGTAGATCTCACCGAGATTGGCAGTGCCAGGCTCCCGGATGGTTCATGGGAGCCTTTGTATTTTGACCCAGATGATAGATAAGGACCAGCAGTTCCGGCTGCAGCGATTCTGGGGAGACACGATTTTTTCTCTCGGTGTTCTCTGGGGAACTGCCAACCTGGTGTATTGCCCGATTGCGGCACTGACCAGCATTGCCGGCAGCACCTGGTTTGAGGTGTTCATCATTCTCGTGGGCGGGCTGCTTACATTGAGTGGGTCAATCGGGGCTTTTAGACGGCGCAGGCCGGCGTCGCGTGCCTTGTTCGCCGGCGGGATTTTGCTGCTCGTGCTGGCCATCGGTGGGCAGACTTTCCTGCAGGAAACAACTCACGGCGTACTGAATCTCCTTCTGCTCTTCCTCTCCGGAGCGGTCGCTGTTTCCCTCGGGCTCTTCGGTGGAATTACGGAGCGAAGGGGATGGCCTCCACTGCGGAAAACTCTTTAGTTGTCAATCGGGCGCATCACCACAGCAGCTTTACTCCCAACTGAATCTGGCGGGCTGTGGTGGAGGTGCTTGTGATCACTCCTGCAGTAGGGGAAACGCCGGAAGGTGTGAACACGACTGGGTTGGGCGTGTTGAAATTGGCGCGGTTCAGGATATTGAAAAGCTCCGCTCGAAACTGCGCCGTGAATCGCCCACGGATGGAGGTGTCTTTCAAAAAGGACAGATCCCATGTGGCGAGTCCCGGACCGATCAAGGTGTTTCTGCCCAGGTTTCCATAAAATCCGCTGTCGTTGGGAGGAGCCAGGAAGGCGGCGGGATTGAACCATTGCTTCGGAGACCCGAGAATTACCGGGCCGGAGAACGCCGGGTTGATAAATGGCCGCACCGGGTTCCGCGTGTTGCCATTGTTTGAGGGGTTGTAACTGAGTTCAGGCGTGAACGGGAAGCCGGACTGCAAGGTCACAATCGAATTCACCATCCATCCGCCGGCGATTGCATTTCTAACGCCGGACAATCCACTGAAAAAGCGTTCGCCGTGCCCAAGAGGCAGCTCGTAGGTTCCGCTGATGACGCCCACATTTCTGACATCGTAGGTAGCCAGTCCCTTGTCCGCGCGCAGATCGAACGGGTTCGAAACCAGCCCTGGCGCATTTCCCGCCGCGGTGGCGTTCAACGAGTCTCCATCATCGAGAGCCTTCGACCATGTATAAACTCCCCGCAACGACAGGCCGTGGCTGTAGCGATGGTTCAGATCCACCTGCAATGCATGGTAGGAGCTATCGCCGACCGAGAACCACGCCCATGCAGCGCCCAGTGCCGGATTCGCCAGCGGCGTTCCCGCGGGAATGTAATATGTTCCCGGCGGGATGGGCGCTCCAGCCAGGGGAGCGGGAAATTTGCCGGGATAATTCGCCGGGCACGGCGATGCCGGACAGATGGTAGGAACAGGCTCATTGTCATCCAGGCTGACAATCTCGTGATAGCCATGCGAACCCACGTATCCGATGCTCAGGACCGTATTCGGAGATAGCTCCTGCTCGATCCTCAGAGACCAGGAGATCAGAGTCGGAGTCTTCATGTCTGGCTGGACTCCGCCCGGCAGCACCTTGGCCGTTGGCGGGCACTGGAGTTATTGGCAGGGGAAGGGCTGCGACAGGAAGGCTAGCAATCCCGTAGGTCGGATTGAAGGGCGCATTCTGGTCCATCCGGTAGCCGAGCGCATCCTGCAGGTCGTTATACATTCCGAAGCCGGCGTGGAGAACGGTTTTGCCGTTCGAGGGACTCCATGCCAGACCGATCCGCGGCTGCGGCAGAAACTTCGCATTGTTGACCGTAAATGCGGAGTTGGCGATTCGGGGCTGCGTTTGAATCACTCCATTGTTGAAAATGAAGTTCGCGGCGCGGCCGTGAGCCTCGTTCCACCCGGTTGTGTATGCGTCACGAAATCCGAGTGACAGAGTAAACTTCGGCGTCAGGCGAATGACATCTTCCGCATAGCCGGCCCCTAGCCATGTGCGCCAGTTCATCTCGGTCGGCGCTGGATCGTAGAGGAAAGTTCCGATCGTACCGCCGAGGAACTGCTGCAGCCCGGTAAACGTTGCCTGTCCGAACTGGCTCAATGCGAGGTCCTCGTTCGACTGGAGCCGCTGGAACCATGCTCCGAAACTGAACTGATTGCGGCCTTTGGTTAAGCTCACGCGATCCTCATAGGTGAAGAGATTCCGCGCAATATGCAGATTGCTTCCATTGTTGCTGCCTGCAAGGCTCACCTGCGCGGCCGGATTCGACGCCGCGCTTCCTCCAACGACGACCGCGCCCACCGGATTTGCCCCAACAAAACCGGGGAGACTCGCGGCCGGCGTCCCGGGCGTGGGCTCTCCGGTGAAGAAATAGTTGGCACGGGAAAATCCAACCCGTGCGGTGTTGAGCAGCGTGGGGGAAAAGACGTGGGTTTCCTCGAGACTCAAGACCTGCTCCCGCAGACTTTCCAAGTCCGAGCTGTAGAGGTTGGTGCTGGTGGGCGTTGTGTCGGCGCTGTCGTCGACGGTGTAGACAGTGCTGAAGGTGTCGGCTTCAGAAAAATTATGGTCGAGTCGCACTGTTCCAAAATCATCTCGAATCGTCTGTAGAGGGCTGTTGAATGCCTCCGCGATTCCTCCGAAGTCGGGTGCACCCGGACTTTGCACCGGCCACAGCGCAAGCAGTGGCTGGACGCTGGGCGCGACGCCGACGTTTACGAAACCCGATGGCGGGCACGGGTTCGGAGCCGGCGTGACCAGCTTGCAGGGCAGAAACCCATTGCGGGCATTGGTGTCCGGGACTAGATCAACTCCGGTCTGATGGAGGTGCTGAAGAAATCGCTCGTAGTTGCCAAACAGAAAAGTCTTGTTCTTCTGGATTGGACCGCCGAGCGATGCGCCGAACTGGTTGCGCTGAAAGGGCGGAGCGGAACCGCGGTCGAAATAGTTGGGGGCGTCCAGCGCATTGTTCCGCAAAAATTCGTATAGACTCCCGTGCAACTGGTTGGTCCCCGAGCGGGTGACGATCAAGACCTGAGCGCCGGGCCTTTTTCCATATTCCGCGCCATAAGAATCGCGGAGTACGTTGAACTCGCGGACCGCATCCACGCCCAGCAACTGCTGGCTGACGCCGCCGGGCTGGAAATTATTTTCCGCCGCCCCGGTAAACTCGATGCCATTCAGCAGAAACAGATTCTGCTGCGGCCGATTGCCGGAAACCGCGAAGTTGTTACCGACGGTGGAGTTCGACACGCCAACACCGCCGGTCTTTTCCGAAGTGAAATTGACAATTCCTGGATTGAGCGTGAGCAACTCATCGTAACTTCGTCCATTGAGCGGAAGATTCTCGATCTCCCTTTCGCCGACAAGTCCCGAGATGTTCCGGGTGGAGACACTCACCAGGGGCGCGCCGGCGTGTACGGTCACCTGCTGGCTCACCTCTCCGACGCGCAGGCGTAAATCGACGATCGCGGCCTGCCCGACAACCAGATCGATCCCCGTCCGGATTTCCTCGGCGAAACCGGTCTTCTGAACGCGTATTTCGTACTCGCCGACAGGAAGGGAGAGCATCTGATATCGACCCGCGCCACCTGTTGTCACGCTGCGAGCCATTCCCGTGTTCACGTTGGTCACGGTTACAGTGGCGTCAGGCACTGCCGCGCCCGATGGATCTGTGATCGATCCAGAAAGGGACGCTGCCACCTGGGCCGGGGCATATTTCGAGGCGATCAGAATCGACAGCAGAAAAATACAAAGAAATAGTCGGCGCATAAAATATCTATGATGCCGATTTTAATCAATATTAAGCGACAGTTAGATAGCAATTCGTCAGTAAACAACGACTTTATACGAATTATCCTGAAAACCTCAGAGCGCGGAGTTTACCGGCTTCACTGCATAAATCCTCACGCTGGCGGCTGCGGCATTTACGTCGTATGCGGATAAGAGAGCGGCCAAATCATTGTGGAGGCTGGGAGTTTTGGAGGATTCGGTGGAACAGCACGGCTCCGCAATAACGGTCAGCCCCTGGACGGCGGTATCCATTGCGGGCGAGCAGCATACTGCCTGATTTTCTACTTTGGTGTAGGCGTTCAAATCGGCACCGCTGTCCACAATTTGAACATGCTCGAATCCCGCGGCAATCAACCCCTCGCGGTAATCGTCGATCCGGATCGCCCCCGCAATGCAGCCGACATACGCGGCCATGCTTTGTGCGACCGCGGCCGGCAATTCACCTTTCAGTGCGATATCGCTGACTGCAAGCCGTCCGCCGGGTTTGAGAACGCGCGCAATTTCGCGGAAAACTGCTGGCTTGTTCGGGGCAAGATTGATCACGCAATTGCTGATGACGCAATCGACAGAAGCATCCGGCAGGGGCAGGCGATCGATGGTCGCAAGATGAAATTCGACGTTCCGGTATCCGCCCTTTCTGGCATTCACTTGCGCGCGGTCGATCATCGCCGGCGTCATGTCGATGCCGATGGCTTTACCTTCCGGGCCGACCAGCCGCGAGGCCAGGAAGACATCCAGTCCGCCTCCCGATCCCAGGTCGACGACGGTTTCACCCGGACAGATCGACGCGATAGCAGTTGGATTTCCGCACGAAAGTCCCATGTTCGCTTCAGCAGGAATGGACGCAAGTTCTTCCGCTTTATATCCGAAAGCCTCCGCCACCGCTTTTACTCCCACATCTTCGCTGGAAAGCTCACTGTTGGCGACCGCCGCGTACCTGGACCGGACTGCTTCGAGTACTGGTTCCTGCATAAATCCTCCGCATACATATCTGCTAAAACGAATGTATCTGTGACAACATGTATTTGTCAACGCGTATATGATCATTTTATGAGAGCGAAACAACCATCGTTCAATATGGAACAGTTTTTTCAGGCTCTTGGCGACAGCACTCGGCTCAGGCTCTTGAATTTGATGGGAGATGGTGAAGTCTGTGTATGTTATTTTGTCGAGATTCTGGGCGAGTCGCAGCCGAAAATATCCCGGCACCTGGCGTATCTGCGCAGGGCCGGAATCGTGACAGCGCGGCGCGATGGCAAATGGATGCACTATCGCATCGCTATGCCGCCGAATCAGGGCGCGGCAAAGGTTCTGCGTCAAATTTTTCAGTGGTTTCAGCAAGAAAAAAGCATGTTGGCGGATCGTGCAAAACTTAGGAAAGCGTGCTGCACCCCAGGCAAGTTCGTGGCGTTGGATGGAGCGCCCCTGCCGACCTCCGTCAAGTTATCGTCCAGTGCTCTTGTTACGAGGTGAGTCCGGGAGTTGATAAACGATCTTTCCTTCGCTGATCGTCATGACAATGCGGCCCGGCAGGGTCCATCCATCGAAAGGCGTGTTCTTCGATTTGGATTTCGATTCGCCGGCGTGGAATTGCCACTCTGCCCCCGCGCGGAACAGGACAACATCGGCGAAAGAGCCGACGGTTAGCGAGCCGCGATCTTTCAGTTGTAAAACTCGGGCGGGCTGGCTGCTCAGCAGGGCGATGACACGTGCGAGCGGCATTCCATGTTGGCGATGCAGGACCAGCAGTGAAAGACCCAGCGCTGTTTCGAGGCCGGTGATTCCATTCGGCGCGCGCTCAAACTCCTGTTCTTTTTCATGGATGGCATGGGGGGCATGGTCGGTGGCGATGGCGTCCACGGTGCCATCGAGAAGCCCGGCGATCAGCGCGGCACGGTCCTGTTCGCTGCGCAGCGGAGGATTCATCTTGGCATTCGTGTCATAGTCGCCGATCGCCTGCTCTGTTAATGCGAAGTGGTGGGGTGTGACTTCGCACGTGACATGCAGGCCGTTGCGTTTGGCGCGGCGAACAGATTCAAGCGCGCCTGCCGTGGAGAGATGCGCCACGTGTAAATGAGCGCGACTGTCGGCGATTTTTTCAAGCAGTTCGATATCGCGTTCCACGATCCCGCTCTCCGCCTGGGCAGACATGCCGCGAAGGCCAAGACGAAATGCCAGCGCGCCGGAGTTCATACTGGCACCCTGCGTGAGCCGGGTGTCTTCGGCATGCTGAATGACCGGCAATCCCGCGCGCGCGGCAGCGGCCAACGATTCGGACATTACGTCGTCGCGCAGGATCGGTTTTCCGTCGTCGGTAACGGCCACTGCTCCGGCGGCTTTCAATTCGCCATAATCCGTCAGGGCCTCGCCCATGCTGCCGCGGGTGGCGGCCGCAATCGGAAATACCTTCACGGCTGCGTCCCGTTCAGGAGCCTGCATCCAGCGGGTAATCTCCGCCGAGTCATTCACCGGCGATGTGTTCGGCATGGCGCACACACTGGAAAATCCGCCGGCTGCTGCGGAGCGCGTGCCGCTGGCAATGGTCTCTTTATAGTTTTGCCCCGGCTCCCGCAGGTGCACGTGGAGATCGATCAAACCGGGCGCGACAATCATGGCGGTGGCGTCGACCGTGAGAGCATTTTCCCTTTTCGCGGGATTATTGAGCTTGCCGGGCGATTCCACCGCGGCAATACGGCCATCGCGCAGCAGAAGATCGCGTTTCTCGTCGATACCGGTCGATGGATCGACAAGGTGGCCGCCGCGAATCAGAATTGCTCTCATGATTTATTATCCTGTCGCTCGATTATTCTTTTCGATATCGAGAGGACCAACGTCTCAGAAGCGACACGTGGGGCACCCTGGTTTTCTGTCTCTCCACCTGCACAGAGTCATCTATGCCTCGATAGCTTCGTCTCCAGCGCGCGTGCCAGCAACGCCATGCGGATTGCGGTGCCGTGATGCACCTGCTCCGCCACAGCGGAATTGGGTCCGTCCGCTACTTCACTGGTAATTTCGAGGCCACGAATCATCGGCCCAGGATGCATGACGAGTGCGCGGGAAGAATGCGCCGCCAGCCGGCCGGAGTGCAATTGATAGTGCTGAACATAATTTTCGAGATCGAGATGCAGCCCGGCCAGGCGTTCCCGCTGGATACGAAGCATCATCACCGCCTGAGACTGCGCGAGGGCATGCTCGAAATTGCGTTCAATCCTGACTCCGGGTCCGATGTCGGCCGCCTCCGCCGGCAGCAGAGCCTCGGGTCCGCAGAAGATCACATTGGCCCCCAGCCTGGGCAGCAGCAGCGCGTTTGAGCGTGCCACGCGGCTGTGCAGGATGTCGCCGACGATCGTAATCGTGACGCCTTTGAGAGTGGTGTTCGTGATCTCGCGCGGCTGTTTTTTTCCGGATAGCCGCGTCAGGATTGTGCGCAGATCGAGCAGAGCCTGTGAAGGATGCTCGTGGATTCCGTCGCCCGCGTTCAGGATGGGCAATCCGGTGGCATGCGCCAGCAGATAGGGCGCGCCGGAATTAGGATGTCGCAGAATGATGCACTCCGCGCCGAGAGAACGCAGGGTGATGCCGGTGTCCTTCAGCGATTCGCCCTTTTCGATGCTGGAAGAAAGAGCGCTGACAAGCACCGTATCTGCGCCCAGCGATTTTGCGGCCAGCTCAAACGACGTCCGGGTGCGCGTGCTGGATTCATAAAACAGGAGAGAGACCCGGCGTTTGGCGAAGAGGTGAGCTCGCCGCAACGGCGGGATTGTTTCCAGTTTCGCTGCCTGCGTCAGGATGCGGCTGACATCTTCCAGCGTGAATTGCGTCACAGATAATGCGGAGCCGGGATGGATTCCGGTGTTCCAGGCCGGCGCCGGTTTTTTCGCTGCTTTGCTTTTGTTGGCCGCCATAGATTCTGTGTTTCGTCAAACCCAGGTTAGCCCGCCGCCGCGAACGAACCTAGGGCACCCGCATGTAAGCTGAACATAAATTGCTAGCCGATGCGTTCCATTAGTAAGACCTGCTCGCTTTGATCGACTTCTTCGAGCTTGACTTCGATAATTTCGCGGTCGGTGGTTTGAATTGTCCGTCCGATGAAAGTGGCTTCTATCGGCAGCTCGCGGTGGCCGCGATCGATCAGCGCCAGCAACTGCACGCGTTTTGGCCGGCCATGGTCCATCAGCGCATCGAGCGCGGCGCGAACGGTGCGGCCGGTATAGAGGACGTCGTCGACCAGCACGACATCGCGTCCGTTTACATCGAAACCAATTGCCCCCGGAGTCACCGCCGGACGAACGTCGCGCGTCGAGAGATCGTCGCGGTAGAGATGAATGTCGAGCATTCCAACATCGATCGGCTTCTTCTCAATCGCAGTGAGCAGCCTTGCCAGCCGGTGGGCCAGCGGCACGCCTCGCCGCTCGATCCCGACCAGGGCGAGGCCTTCGCTGCCATTATTTTTCTCAACAATTTCATGCGCCAGACGCACCAGGGTCCGTTCGATTTCTGATGGGGACATCAGGCGGGATTTTTCCCGCAACGGGACTGTGGAGTGGAGATACAGTGGAGATTCCTTCATGCTCTTCGCTCGATCATACGAGTCCGATTCGAGGCGCACAAGCAGAACGGTTAGGGAAAGCGAATCGACGCTGCCGCGAATTTAAGGAAGAGCTTTGCGGCTGCGAGGTGACCGGTAAATTTGCGCGCCCAGCACGCCACCGGCGATTGCGAACAGGACAATCAGCGCAGACAGAAATCCCATGGTCAGCAGAATCAGACCGATGCGGCCCTCGGCAGACAGCCAGAAACTGGTGAAGGCAGCGACGGGAGCTTGCGGGTCCATGGAAGCGGCGCGTGCGGCCGCCTGTTTGACGATGCTGGTCAGCTGAGTGTCGATCAATTTCCCCTGATTCATGCCATAGCGCTGAATGATCAGAAAAACGGCATTGCCGGCCAGGACCACCGCTGCGGCGAGCAGGCCCACCAGCACTCCTATACGCGCACCGGCCTGCCTGCCGAGAGGCGCAAGTGGGTGATGCCGGTGATAGATTCGGATAACGACGATCGCTCCTATCACGACCCACAACACACTTGCCTCGGCCAGCAGCGTCGATAGAATTCCCACGCCGAGTGCGACGAAAGCGGCAATCTGAATCGCCGCCTTCCAATCGATGGAGCCGCTGCGCTCTGCGTCCAGAGAGAAGGAAGTGCCGTCCGCCGAGTTGCCGTTGGCCGATTCGGCATTCTCGTCCTGCGGAACGAAGCGTACCTGCGGAGCGCCGCAGTTCTGACAATAAAAGGCGTCCGGATCCAGAGTGGCGCTGCATCGATGACAGACAAACTCCATACCTTGAACCTAAATCACCTTGAGATCCTGGGCAAACGCTCTAGATGATCGGATTGAATTCTACGACCGGTCTCCTCAGCGGCCGAAGCAGCACTTTTTCGCAGCATTGACAGACGGGCTGAAAACCCGTCTCCTTCGAACTGGATGAATCCACGCCTGCCTGGCACTCACCGCTCAATCGGTAGTGTTGTTCTTATGTGGCAGCTGAACAACAACAATGGAGAATTTGGTCCCGGAGGAACTGGGGCTGAACTCCACGATGTGTTGACTATCCGTCGAGCCGGCCAGCAGCTTTACGTCGCCGCTGATGTGCGGAGTTTGAATCGTCACCGGATGTTTCGATGAATCCAGCTTCATGTTCACGTCATACTCGTGGTCATTGGCGCAGGTGAGGCCCTGGCGAGTTTTTGCAGGCTGCCCGATGGCGACCCTGTCCTTGCAGGTAAGCACGTCGCCATAGGTTCCCATGGCTTTTTTGTAGAAGGCTACGACTTTATCTTCCGGGTCGCCGGTATGGTATTCGATGGCCTTTACATTGAGATGCCAGCTGCCAAAGCTCATATGAATGTCGGCGGATCCGGAATCGTTTCCCTGTTTGCCGGTCTCGACAGCGCCGGGGTAGACGGGCAGTCCGACGTCCGGGCCGTGAACCGCATCCGTGCGTACATCTAGCGAGCCAATTGGCGTACGCAGTTGCACGTTTTCCGCCTGGCCATTTTTATGGTCCTGCACGGAGCAGCCGGAGAGCGCAAGAACAAGAGCGCCGGCCAGCAGCATGGCGCCGGCGGACAGCCGTCCATTCCCAGCGCGGTTGGGCGCGTGCGACTCCGCGTCAATTCTCTCGGTGCTGGAGCATGGGACAATCATGGCGCGACTCCTCACAAGTCTCTGCTGTCACTAGCAAGATACGCTGTCGCCGGCGACTTCGTTCCCCTCTAAATTCGTCGTTCGCCAGAATTGTCAGGCTTTCAAACCGTCTCGTCTACACGCTAGACGATCGAACGTACGACGCCGCCATCGACACGCAGGGCCGCTCCCGTGGTCGCGGAAGCGCGCTCGCTGGCGACGTAAACGACCATGGCGGCTACTTCTTCCACCGTGGAGAATCGGCGAAGTAGCGAGGAAGGGCCGGCGTTCTCGAAAAACTCCTTTTCCATCTGTTTGGCGGAGACTCGACGAAGAACTGATGCTGGCGGGTAAGGGCAAATCCAGACCGGACCGCCTGTGTCCTTTTTCAGACAGATCGCTATTATTTTGTTGACATAATTGTGCCAATGCCACAATATGTAGTACGTAGTCATTATCGAGCGCGATGGGGTGCGGGGTGAAGTCAGCTTTTGGGAGAAGAGCTGCCGGAGGCAACACGGAGTTCCCATACTGCGCCTGTTCCAAATGAGCACCAAGCAAGCAGTCCGGAAATGCAAGAGGCAACGGCCTTGTCGAAGTTGGACAAGGCCTTTTTTTTTGCTGTGGGCGATCGAAGCTGATTCTGATCGGAGCGATGCTGAAGCAGGGCCGCAGAAGCGGTGGCGGATGAATGCTGCATTGTGCGCAAGCGATCACTTATACTTTGTTGCAGAGCGGGAAGAGCTGTCGTGAGCGGCGAATGGCAGTACGGCCTGATTTGTTGAGGCCCTGGCGATCGGCGGGCTATCGCGCACACCAGGCCTATGACTCGGTAATACTTGTAAGATTGGAACATTTTCTGGCGAATCTGAGCTTGCGGGGATGCGCTATCGAACCATGCCGAATGTCTGCCCGGCAAACAAGGGGAACGTGATGGCACATCAGCAGCCCGCACGGCGCAAACCGCAGTCTTCCAAGGCGCCTGTATCCATTCCCGACAAGCTGTATTTTCGTATCGGCGATGTTGCCAGCCTTTGCAGTCTCCCCGCCTACGTCCTGCGTTTCTGGGAAACAGAATTTCCGCAGCTGAAACCCAATAAGGGTGGCACCGGCCAGAGGCTTTATCGCAAGCGCGATGTTGAAATGGTTCTCGAGATCAAGCGTCTGTTGTATGACGAGGGATTTACCATCGCAGGCGCGCGCCGATTGCTGACAGAGAAGCGCCGTTCGCTTCCGGGACTTTCGTCGCGCATCCATGAAAATGGTGAGGACCGCGAAGTCAGACGAAGATCCATTGCATCCGGCGAGCGGTCGAAAGCTGTGGAAAGCAAAGCCTCGGAACAGTCGAAAACTCCAGCCAGGCCGCTCTCGAACCGGCCGGAAATTAGAGAACTACGAAAAGAAATGCGAGAGCTATTGACCCTGCTGGGGTCCGATACTTCCGAGAGGAAGCCGGCGACCGCGCCGGCCAGGCGCGACTCGAAGAAGACTCGCCGACGGGAAGAGCCAACACTTTTTTAAACTTATTTTGTGAATTCGAAAATATATGGTATGTTCCTTTTATCGAGTCGAGAGAAACTGCCCTGGTTCTCAATTTCTACGTATGGCGAATGCAGATTCTGCTTCAGCCGTATGAGATCAAAAAAAGGGCCCCTCGGATTCGAGGGGCCAATCTGCCTTGGTTCTCTCTTGTGTGAGAGCTTTTGAGTCAACCTTATTGGTTATTGTTCGGCTGAGCTGTGCCGGTTGTGGAGGCGCCGTTATTCGACGCGCTCAAGGTTGACAAACTGTTGTGCAGCAGTGTGACTTCCACGACGCTGCCGCGATGGCTGGAGCCAGTATCACTCACCGTGATTGGGGCGTTACCCAAGCCAATCTCATGAATTTTGTAAAGCGGAATCTGGTGCTGTGTCACCAGATAACGGGTGACAGCAGAAGCCATCCGATGGGAGGCCGCTACTCCAGCGGGCCCGCGCAACGGCGAGTAACCCTGCACGTCCAGCAAATATCCCCGTTGGCCTTGTAGCTGGCTTACCAGTTGATCGAGAGCGCCTTTGGAATTTTCACCCAGGACGGATTGACCGCGCCGGAAGCGAATCTCCACCTGGTTCACCGTCTGGTACTGATCCAGATTGTTGACGGTGTTGCCAATGTCTGTCGTTTGCGTATCCGCATGCTGCGCCATTTGCTGCGCCTGATTTGCCGTATTCCCGGCAACGGTGGCATGCTGATCTGCGAGCTGCGCCTCATCGTTCGCCTTGGCGATACCAGCCTGGGCACGCGCATCGACATCTTTGATTTCCCGCGCGTTGCTTGCACTCAGCTGATCGAGCTCATTCAGCCGATCTTTTACGGGATTTACTTCCCGCTTCACCCACTTTTTGCGGGCCATCGGGTTCAGGTGTCCCCAGAACCCCTCGTGGGATTCCGTCGTCAGTGGCTGCCGTGTAGCATAGAGTGATTCATTGCCTGAAGCCGACGCGGAAGCGCCTGCCGTGGTGCCAGTCTGGATCTGGGCGTCGTTCGCCGAACCAACCGTTTGCGCCATCAGAGGAGCCGCTGAAAAGCTCGCCAGCACGGCAGTTGCGATAAGCAGCGAATTTCGAGAGTTAAGCTTCATCATTCTTTCTCTGCGATTGTGAACAAACAAGATCCAACCTTGCAACGCATATCTCAATTGCAAGCGGTGGGCCAAACAGGTAAAGACTACGAGAGTCGCTCGATAATCATCTTCTTATCAATCGCTTATGAGGATAAGGGCCGCGCCTGGAGGAGGTTTGCGCCCGGATTTAGCTGGAGGATCGAGTAAAACCTGCTTGTACGCGGCAAAAACTACCGGGGACCCGCGAGTAAAAGAATTCGCTGGCAGAGGGTATGTGGTTTATCCGGCGCCAGTTATGGATGAAGAAATGCGAGGCTCTGAACCCTCATTTCCGGGTTCTGCCGGTTCCAATCGGGCGAGACATCATCGAAGATCAGCCGGAAAGCGCGGGTGGCGCCAGGTTTCAGGGGAGAGGCGCCGACGGGTTCCGTTTCGAGGAATGGCTGGCGCACGCGGACCAGGTTCAGCGGCACCTGCTCCGCCTGCGGCGGGTCGCCAGTATCACTCGCAAACAGCACGCGCACGGTGATGGAAGTAACGGTACGATCGCCGCGGTTGGAGATTGTGCCGTCAAGGTACGTAAGTTGATCCCCGGCAAAATTGCCCGTCTGAGTGAGGTGCAGATTTGAAAAAACGAGATTCGCTGCATATCGATCCAGGGTGGATGCGGAACTGGCTGAGGTGTCATGATTGACGAAAATGAATGCCAGCCCGGCGAGGAACAGGATCACCAGGGTCGCGATGATCCACGGTACCCAATTTCGTTCGCCATTTCCTGCCGCACCACCACCCCGCGTGATGCGCGATTCGGTTGCGAAAAGTACAGGAGGACCGGGCGCGGCCGGCGGATCTACAGGTTTGCGGTCAGGATCGTTCATGGGCTCGAGCGCGGTTCCGGGAGACATGCAGGTTCATGGGCCGATTGTATCTCCAGGATTCGCCGCTCGAGCGCCGCTTCCGCAACCCGACTGACCGGTTTGTGAAGAACATGGAAAAATTTCGGCTGAACCGCATCCTGCAGATGGGAAATACCGTCTCATATCCAGCAGCTTCGAGTGCCACGAATTCAGGGCATCGGATCGGGAGCAATACCATGTTGGCTCTTCCGAAAAAAGTCCGTACCAGTCCTCCGCGGCCACAGGGTGACACTCTGTATCGCGTAGCAACTTTGGCAGCGGCCCTGATGGTTTTGGCGACGGTCGCATCGATCCTGTAGGGCGAGAGAGACGTGTCGCAGGGACCCGCGTCCCTGGGAACCGGCTATCGACCGTGTCTGCGGATTTCAGAGAAAACTGGCGCGTCGAACTGTCTGGCGAAAATCATCGCCCTGCATTGAAACCGTAATACACATCTCCTGCAGGCGAGAGCGCATGCGTTCTCCGATGCGATCTCCCAGGGTTTCCTCACGCATAGCGCGGGCGGCTGCGCTCGCCAGCGAACTCCGGGAAACATCCCGATCGGTGACGGAAGACGGCCCCTGCACAAATGCTGAGGGCAGGTTGGCGTAGTTCGTGGTGATCAATGTCGTTTTCTTGTCGTTGTAACGGGTATTCAGTACGTGCGCCACCGTGTCCCACACCCAGTCGGTCGGCTTCACCGCGCCCAGCTCATCGAGCACCAGAATTTCCGCTTCAAAAACCGGCCGCAGAATCTGCAATTCCGTGGTGGCGACCTGCGGGTTGTAGGAGTTTTGAATCTGCTTGAGCAGATCGCGGTAATCGTAAAAGACTCCCGCCGCGCCGCGCTGCTCGATCAGCTCCCGCAGCAGTCCAACGGCCAGATGGGTTTTGCCTGCCCCGATGCTGCCGGTCAGCAGCAATCCCCGGCCGCCGGTTTCGAGGGGATAGCCGTCGGCAAAGCGGCGGGTGGCCATCAACGCCATACCCAGCGAGGGATCGGCCCCGCGAAAGCCGGTGTCGAAACTTTCGAGCGAGCAATGGGTGTAGCGTTCCGGAATGTGTGCCCGTTTCAGCCGCAGCTCCGATTTTCGTCCGGTGCGGCAGACGCATTCGGCGGCAAACTGTTCGCCGCCGCGACGCACCAGCGTGATTCCCAGGCCTCCGCAATGGGGGCATCCGGCAGATGTGTTTTGTGTCATGGCAGGTCGGGGTCCCTGTCCCCAGTATCTCAAGCCGGATTACCCGCCGCCGCTTCGATTTGCGCGTTGCGGGCTGTGGGAATCTCGCATAAACTAGGAAATAGCGCTTTTGAGAAAGGTTTCATTCATGCCGAAGCAAGGAATTCATCCCAATTACGAAACAATCCGCGTGAAGTGCGCCTGTGGTCACGCGTTTGAGACCCGCTCCACGCACAAGGGCGAGATTCACATGGAAATCTGCTCCAACTGCCATCCGTTTTTCACCGGCAAGCAGAAGATGATCGACACCGCCGGCCGCGTGGAGCGCTTCCGCCGCAAGTATGCGCAGTCGGACTCCGCCAAAGCCGGAGCGGCCACCACGAAGTAGCCACGGCGCCGGATGCGAAAGAACTAGGCCTCCGCCGCGGCGGAGGCCTTTTGGTTTGAACCATGCGTTAAAGATCGATTCGATGAAAAAGCACTGGGACAATCCGGCGGAACACGCAATGCCTGCGAGCGTCCGCGTGCCCGCATCGTTTGCGATTGGCTCAGTGCGCATTGCACCGGCGACGGTTCTTGCGCCGATGGCGGGAGTGACCGATACGGTGTTCCGGCGGTTCATCCGCAATGCCAGCGTATTCACCCAGAGTGGGGAGCCGGAAAGCGCGACTGACCTTGCCAGCGGTGTGGCTGCGAAGATTACCAATCAACAGTCCGGCTGCGGGTTGATTATGACGGAGTTTACCTCCGCCGATGGACTATCGCGCATGCGAGAGTCGAAGCGCAAGCGCTATCTCACGTTTTACGAGGACGAGCATCCCATCGCGGCCCAGCTCTTCGGGTCCGACCCGGAGACGCTGGCCGAGGCTGCGCGGATTGTCGAGGACGCCGGCTTCGACCTGGTGGACCTGAATCTGGGCTGTCCGGCCAAGCGCGTCGTCAATTGCAATGGAGGCAGTGGCCTGCTGCGGGACCTGCCGCTGATCGCACGCATTTTTGAGCGGGTCCGGTCCGCTGTTCGCATTCCTTTTACGGTGAAATTTCGTCTGGGATGGAACGACGACAACATCGTCTGCGTGGAGCTGGCGAAGCTGGCGGAGGCGAGCGGGCTGAATGCCGTCTCGCTGCATGCCCGCACGCGCGAGCAGGGCTACTCCGGCCAGGCGCGGTGGGAATGGATTGCCGCGATTAAACAGGCGGTCGAAATTCCGGTGATCGGCAACGGCGATATTCGCACTCCGGAGGATGCCTGCGCGCTGATCGCGGAGACCCATTGCGATGCGGTGATGATTGGCCGCGCCGCCCCGGCCAATCCGTGGATCTTCCGCCAGATCGCTGAATATACTGCGCACGGCAGTTACACGCAGCCGACGGAACTGGATCGCTACCAGCTGATCCGCACGTATTTCTCCATGCTGCTTGAAGAGGATTTTCCCGAAGCAACCGGCAAGATGAAGCAGTTCGCATCATGGTTCACCCATGGTGTTCCCGGGGGCGCTGCGCTGCGGAAGGCGATTTACGAAGCAAAAACCGGAGCCGGCGTGCTGGATGCGGTGGAACAATTTTTTGCGGCACGGCTCGGTCTGAATGCTACGGATGAACCGGTTTTGCTGGTCACCTCTTGAATTGGCGGCTGGAGAAATCCCAATCTCAAACTCGAGATGTGGTAGACCCAGGGTTCGAAGCTACCGGGCGTTTGCGGAAAACCACTCGAATCTTCTCTCGCCAGCGTTCATCGAGCGCAATCAACGTCCAGTCCACCTCAGGCGAGATGTAGCGCAAAACAATTTCAGTCGCGGAGTGAATCCTTAAAGCAGGAGCAACAAGGTAGAGCAGCGGAGCCTCAGGCCGGAGCTGTTTCGCCGGAAAATATCCAAAGCGTTGCAAATCGCTTTCCGCGCCTCCGGCAGATTGTGCGGCGGGATGGTGATGCCGCCGCACGCGAATCCAGTAATCGAGTGCCTGCAAGGCGAGGTGCAGGTCCTCCTCAGCCTTGATCTCAATCACCACCAGCCGGCCATCCCGCCGGACGGCGAGCAGGTCGAGAACGGCCCGGTCGGCAGCCGAAAAAGCAGGGACCTGCGCGTACACAGGATAGGGTTCGATCATGGCGTCGATCGAATCCGGCGAGCGCCGAATCATCGATTCAAGCCAGCGCTCCGGCTGCTGTCGATAGAGTGTATCCCGCTTGTCGCCAGTGGTGCGCCGGCGCAGAATCAACTGCTCGACCATTGCCCGCAGCTTGGGCGCGGACTCTTCCGTTAGCAATGTGGCGTTGGCTCCGGAGCCGAACAGAATTTCCTCCGATGCGGGCGAAGCTGTTTTCCGCCACGCTGGTCCGGATGCGGGCAAATTCCAGACCGTTCCAGAGCAGACCGACCTCGCTGCCGCTGCGGAAAACGATCTCCATCTGGCCGGCGACATCCGCCGGGAGCAGCGCGCGGACACGCTGGATGGCGCGAGCGGAAACGCTCATCCGCGGCGGAGGTGTTGGGGCGTGGACCAGATGCGAGTCGAGATTTCCCTGGTCGCCGACATCGCGTGCGTACAGCTCCTCGGTCCTTTCGTCGAGCTCGTACAGCTCCCATGTTGCGGCGCGCGGATGCATCCACGCGAGCCGCGCCGCGGTGACTGCGGATTTGCCGCGCGGCAGAATCATTCGCAACCCTTCCACCATGCGGCGGCCATTGCTCTGCTCGCGGCAGTGGTGCAGCCACAAAACACCCAGCGTGAGCACGCCATCCACCAGCGCCTGCGACTCTTCGCTGTTGATGGCAATCACCGCCCAGGCGGAGCTGCCCCAGAGCTGCCAGGACCAGCATTCCACGGGCATACGCGGGGCCGAAGCTTCGCTCGAGATCCATGGCCGTGCGCAGGCCTTCCACTTTGTATTCGGGAAAATACCTGGGCAGCAAACGTTCCAGCAGAGGAATGAAACGCGTGCGCGTCGCCTCCCGTTGCGAAGGCAGTCGGCGCTGCTGCGGGTGCAATTCGAGCGTCTGCGGTTTCGTTTGTCCCATGCGCAGAACATGCAGACGCAAGCCAACCTTCCGCACCGTGATATCGACGACGTTGCGGACGAGATCGCGCTCCTCCGACCAGACATGCAGGACGCAATGACCATGCTCGGACGCAACCGAGGCGCGGGATTGCCGCAGGTCGAAAAGGATGCGGCCATTTTCGACCAGTACGGCGGCGGGCTCGTCTTTCAGAAATGTCTGGAGCTGCAAGGCCAGTTGCTCCGGCGCAGGCGGGAGTGGCGGGTTGTCTACCATCCCATCCGCTCGCGCAGGGCGGTGATTTGCGCCGTATGGTGGCGGCCATGCCATGCATACAGCGCGGCGATCTGCTCCAGGGATTGCTGTCCGTTTTGCGGATGGGTATAGCCGCGCGTCGTCCAGTCGGCCGGTTCGAGCGAACGCAGGAGAGCCGACCCAGCGGGTCTGAATGCGCAGTCGAGAAGTTGCAGTGAAATTTCGACCGGCAGCGTGCGCGCATCGGGCAACTCCGCCCACAGAGCTTCTTCATAGGGCGCAACCATTGGCCAGTCCTCGGTAAGCGCCATTCGCACGCGGCCCGTGGCCTGCATGTGGCTGTCGGCGACATGATGTACGGTCTGGCGCACCGTCCACCCGCCTTCGCGATACGGGGTATCGAGCTGCGATTCCGAGAGTCCGCGAACCGCGGCGCGCAGCTTCTGCGGCAACTCAGACAGGCTCTGGATAGCGGCAATCACGATCCTGCGGAGAGAGGCTGCCAGGCGGTGAAAATTTTCCGATGGGGTAGCGCACATCGCTGTCCATGCAATCCACGCTACCATGCGAAAGCTCTTCCGTACGAGCGGCAAAATAGCAGCTTCACGTGTCGATACGGTCATGCATCGACAGACACCGGCGTGAATCAAAAGATTAGAATCGAAACAGGCCCAATCGTTTGATTCGCGCTGTCCATCAGGAGCTCTCGAATGCAGCCAGCATCGCCCGATACTCGCAAATTTTTCTATGAACATCTTGGTTTGAATGATCGGCTCCTGGAGCGCTGCCTTGGCGGAAGCTCTTTCGGCGGGCGGCGACTATGCCGATTTGTATTTTGAGTACGTCACCGCCAGTTCGCTGGTGATCGATGAATCGCTGGTCAAGTCAGCGAGCCAGGGAATCAGCGCGGGCTGCGGCCTTCGCGTCGTTTCCGGCGAACGCACCGGCTATGCGTATACGGATGATCTTTCTCCAGAGCGGCTGCTGCGAGCGGCGCGTACGGCGGCACTGATTGCGAGCGGGCCTTCGAAGCAGCAGGTGCAGGGATTTCGCGAGGCACCTTCGACGGGGTTGTATCCGGTGGCGGATACGGGTTCCGACGGCGAGACAGCGGCGAAGCTGGAGTTGATCCAGCGGGCGAATCGCGCGGCCCGCGCCTATGATCCGCGCATTGTGCAGGTGCAGGCGAGCTTTGCGGATGAACTGCGGCGCATCCTTGTGGCCGGTTCAGATGGAAGTTTTGCCACGGACACGCAGCCGATGGCGCGCCTGAATGTTTCCGTCATCGCGAAAGAGGGCGACAATATGGCGCGCGGCAGCTCAGGCGGCGGTGGACGGGTGCTGCTTGATTTTTTTCTGACCGACAAAACCCCGGAATATTTTGCAACTGAAGCGGCACGGCAAGCAGTCCTGCAACTGGGCGCGGTGCCCGCGCCCGGCTGGCGAGATGCCGGTTGTGCTGGGCCCGGGATGGCCGGGAGTTCTGCTGCATGAAGCGGTGGGCCATGGGCTGGAGGCGGACTTCAATCGCAAGAAAACGTCAGCATTTGCGGGCCTGATCGGCCAGATGGTTGCCAGCCCGAAAGTCACGGTGGTCGATAACGGCACCATGCCGAATCGCCGCGGATCGCTGAACGTAGACGATGAAGGCTCGCCCACGCAGGAAACGGTGCTGATTGAAAACGGCGTGCTGAAGGGCTACATGAGCGACAAACTTTCTTCGCGGCTGATGGGAATTGCGGACACCGGCAACGGCCGCCGCGAAAGCTATCAGCATATTCCGATGCCGCGCATGACGAATACGTACATGCTGGCCGGGGAGGATGATCCTGGCGACATTATCCGCAGCGTGCAGCGCGGACTATACGCGGTGAATTTCGGCGGCGGGCAAGTGGACATTACGAACGGCAAATTTGTCTTTTCCGCGTCGGAAGCCTATCTGATCGAAGACGGCAAGATCACCGCGCCGGTGAAGAATGCAACTCTCATCGGCAATGGGCCGGAGTCGCTGAAATATGTTTCGATGGTCGGCAACGATCTGAAGCTGGATGAGGGCGTGGGCACCTGCGGCAAAGCGGGGCAGAGCGTTCCGGTTGGCGTCGGCATGCCTACAGTGAAGCTTGACAAGATGACCGTCGGCGGGACGGGCAATTAAGTCAGTCATACCAAAGGCTCCGCTACGCTGCGTTCCGGTCGGGATGACAGATCGTATTGACAAACCATTCGCGAGTTACTGAGGAAATATTTTGGTGAATAGCACAGCCACAGTTACATCCAGCAGCATTGACGAACAATTTGTAACTGATATTGTTTCAAAAGCCCTGCGCGCCGGCGCGAGCGATGCTGAGGCTGTCTTTGCCGAAGGCGATGAGTTCGAAACGCTGGTGCGGCTGGGGCAGGTGGAGCAGTTGAAGGAGGCAGGCTCTCGCGCACTGGGGCTGCGTGTGTTTCAAGGGGAGCGCACGTCCTCGACCTCTACCAGTGACCTTTCCCCCACAGGAATCGAGCAGCTCATTTCCGGCGCCATGTCGCTGGTCGGCATTACCTCGGAAGATCCGTTCGTCGGTTTGCCGGAGCGCGAGGAATTTGGTTCTATCGCCGGCGATCTCGACCTGTTCTATGAAGATGTCTATTCGCTGCCAGCCATCGAGCGCATCGAATATGCGCGGCGCACCGAAGCGGCGGCGATGGCTGCGGATGTTCGAATTCAAAACTCCGGCGGCGGCAGCTTCGACGCGGCGACTGGACGCAAGATACTGGCAAATTCGCGGGGATTCGTCGGCGAGTCGCGACAGTCTTCGTGTTCAATCAGCGCCCAGCCGATCGCCCAAGCGCCGGATGGCGGAATGCAGCGCGATTACTGGTATTCGAGCCAACGTTCGTTGCATCTGCTCGACTCGCCCGAGGACGTGGGGCGGGAAGCAGCGCGACGTACGGTGCGTCGGCTGGGAGCACGCAGAATTGCCACGCAGCGGGTCCCGCTGGTATTCGCGCCGGAGGTGGCGAAGTCCATTCTGGGCGCGATTTTCGGGGCGGTGAATGGAAACGCGGTGTATCGCAGCTCCTCTTTCCTGGCCGGCAAGCTGGGCGAAACTGTGGGTGGAAGCAATCTGACGGTCATCGATGACGGAACGATGGTGGGTGGGTTCGGCAGCGCGCCATTCGATGGCGAAGGCCTGCCAACCCGGCGCAAAGTGGTGCTCGAACGCGGAGTGTTGAACAGTTATTTGCTGAACACCTACGCGGCGCGCAAATTGGGTTTGCAGTCGACGGGGAACGCTTCCCGCGGACTCGCCGGAAGTCCCGGGATCGGCGCCGGCAATTTTTATCTGGAGCCGGGGACAAAGACGCCGGAAGAGATTCTGGCGGAAATTCCCCAGGGACTTTATGTCACGGATCTAATTGGCCATGGCGTGAATATTGTGACCGGAGATTATTCCCACGGAGCTTCCGGACTCTGGATTGAGAACGGGGAGCTTACCTATCCGGTGGAAGAGATTACGGTGGCAGGTAATCTGAAGGAGATGCTGCACAACATTTCAAGTGTCGGGAGCGACTTGATTTTTCGCGGCGCGATGGCCTGCCCCACATTGTGCATTGAAGGAATGACGATCGCGGGGGAGTGACTCTCGGGCGGCTTATGCAGCCTCTTCTTCGGAATCCTCGTCAATCATCGTCTCGCTATCGATGACACGGGCCAGATGCACGCCGAACCAGTGGTCCCCGTCATACCAGCTTTTTTCCAGCGCAAAACCGCTTTGCAGCAGGATGTCCTGGACGACTTCTGGGATAAATTTGTAGCTGTTCTCAGTGTGGATGGATTCTCCGCGCTTGAATTGGAAGCTGCGGTCGAGAGCGGGAATGCGCACGGTCTGATTCCGTCTGCTGTCAAGATGCATTTCCATTCGACTGGAGGCGGCATTCCATATCGCGCGATGTTCAAATGCATCGAGCGCGAAGTTGGCCCCGAGTTCCCGGTTCAGCCGCACCAGAACATTCTTGTTGAAGGCGGCCGTCACCCCGGCTTTGTCATTGTAGGCGGCAAGCAACGGCGCCGTATCTTTCACCATATCGGTGCCCAGCAGCAACGTATCCGCCGGTTCCAGTTGCGAACGCAGCCACACCAGCAATTCGACGGCTTCCCGAGGATCGAAGTTCCCGATGCTGGACCCGATATATAAGGCCAGTCTGCGTCCCTCCGGGGGAAGGCTCAACGGTGTTTCATGGGTAATCTCGGAGCAGATCGGCTGCACCTCGATCGTCGGCAGCGCGGCGTGCACGTTTCGGCTGGCCCACTGCAGAGCGGCTTCGGAAACATCGACCGGCATGTAGACGGCGTGCGCTTGTCTGGCGACCAAAGCGCGCAGCAGCACGACGGTCTTGCTGGCGCTCCCCGCCCCCAGCTCGACGACGGACAACGGCAGATTTTCCACGCCCGAGGCTGCGGCCAGGATTTCCGCGGCGTGTTCGGCAAAAATAGATTGCTCCCGAGAAGTCAGATAGTACTCGGGCAGCCGGGTGATCTCTTCAAAAAGGCGCGAGCCTGCCGCATCGTAAAACAGCCAGGAGGGTAGGTATTTCTGCTTCGCCGAAAGGCCCTCAAGGGCCGCTATTTCGATCGGATTCGTAGCGCTTGCGCGCGCAGATGTTATTTCCAGCACCGACAACGAGTTCATGCAGGCTCTCCATCGCGGGCGAGGCGAATCCCGGAGAATTGCCAGCGTGTTGGTGGAGAAAAGAAATTTCGATACGTCGGGCGGATGTGCGAGACCGGAGTTGCCACGGAGCCGCCGCGCAGCACTATCTGGCTGCACATAAATTTGCCGTTGTATTCGCCGAGAGCGCCTGCGGCGGGCCGGTAACCCGGGTAGGCTGTATATGCGCTCTGCGTCCACTCCCAGACATCGCCAAAAATCTGCGCCGGCTGATTGGAATTCGAGGTGTCTGCGGCTGCTTGCGGATGCAGCATGCCGCTCTCCAGGAGATTCCCCGAAATGGAAACTGTGGCTGCAACGTGCTCCCACTCAAATTCGGTGGGAAGACGCGATCCGGCCCAGCGCGCGTATGCGTCGGCCTCGTAATAGCTGACATGGCAGACCGGTGTGCTCAGCAAATCCGCAAGCGGAATGATCCCATGGAGCGTGAACACATTCCACGTACCGGCTGGTTCGGCATGCCAATAGAGCGGCGACTGCCAACCCTGGGCCGCGATGGTGTCCCAGCCGTCGGAGAGCCACAATTCCGGACGGCGATATCCATCGTCCCGCATGAAAGCGAGGTATTCCGCGCAGGTGACCAGCTTCGACGCAATCTGGAACGGAACGAGATGAACGCGGTGACGGGAGAACTCATTGTCAAACGCGAAGCCCTCGCCGTTGTGGCCGATTTCTATCAGACCGCCGGGATACGAAAGCCACTCGCCGGAGTGTCGACTTTGCGCCGCTCTGGGCAACGATTCCCGCGCGTAGACCGGCTGCAGGGGATTCGACCAGAACGCGTGCTTGATGTCGGTCGCGATCAGCTCCTGGTGCTGCTGTTCATGATGCATCCCAAGTTCGATGCGCTCCAATGCTGCGGCGGATGCATTCGTGTTCAGCAATTGCAGCACGCCTGCTTCAACATGTTGCCGGTATGCAAGCACCTGATCGAGCGATGGCCGCGAGAAAGAGGCGCGCAGGCGTTTTTCCGGATGATTGCCGAGCGATTTGTAATAGCTGTTGAAAAGCCAGAAAAAATCCTTGTCGAACGGCCGGTAACCGGGTACGAATTCCCGCAGAACGAAGGTCTCAAAGAACCAGGTGGTGTGCGCCAGATGCCATTTCACCGGACTGGCTTCCGCGCACGATTGCACCATTAGGTCTTCCGGCGTCAACCGCTCCGCTAAAGCATCCGTCATGGCGCGCACCGCCAGGAAGCGGTCCGCCAGCGAGGTGTTCACGGATTGGGATGGTACGATCTCGATTCCTGCCACAAAAATGCTCCTGGGAAATGCTAGAAGCTTGGATGCGCGCTGAGGAGTCGCGCAAGCACATAGGCTGCTGCCGCCGCCAATCCGCCGATACATACGGTCTGAATGGCGGACTTCCATACGCCACCCCCGGTGAGCCGCCCCTTGATGGCGCCGAACAAAAAAAGCGCGATCAAAGTGATAACGACCGAGGCGTGCAGCGCGGATGCAGCATGATCGAGAAGCATATAGGGAGCGAGCGGAATAAATCCACCGGCAATGTATGAAAATGCGATGACGGCGGCACTTTGGCGTGCGCGGAAGCTGGCTGGCTGTTCCAGGCCGAGCTCAAAACGCATCATAAAGTCGACCCAGGCCTTGGGATTGCGTTTCAGCGCGGCCAGGACGGAGTCGCTCTCCGCTCGGGAAACGCCGTATTCCTCGAAAATTTCATAAATTTCCTCTTCTTCGTCCCGGGTTCGCTCAACGATCTCTCTTTCTTCGCGCTCCCGTTCGCTGGCATAGTGCTCGACATCCCCGCGCGCGGCCAGATAACCGCCCAGGCCCATGGCGATAGAACCGGCTGCGATTTCCGCCAAACCGGCCAGTACGACGATATGAGAAGAACCGACCGCGCCGGAGAGTCCGGCGGCCAGCGCGAAGGGGACGGTCAGGCCATCGGCCATGCCGATCACCACATCGCGCACCAGTTCGCTCGATTGAAAATGGGACTCTATGTGGTCCGGGGTGGCTAAATCGTGCATCCGGGGCAGTTTACCTTATTCGCCTTGAATTTCACGGGGAGAGCTTCGCATCCACTATCATTTTTGTTCCGGCGGGGGCGCGGCCTCGGTTTGACTCTTGACGAAGCCGTAGGGGCAGTGGCGGCAGCCCGACTGGCAGCAGTAGCCGCGCTTCCGGTGATACGCCTCGGTGAAAACCAGATACGGGCCGTCGAAGTAGAAATCTTCATCCTCTTCTTCGGCCGCGTTGTCAGGGTCGGGAATGTGCGGTGGGGCCATGGCCTCGTTTCTGATGAAGAGAAGAGCGCCCACTTCCAATCGTCGGGCCGGATGAGAGGTGGGGCACCAACAGGAATGGATTCCTCGGCTTCGCTCGCGAATGACAGGCCGATTTATCGAGACCTTCTTAGATTGCGTTCGGGCCGGATCCGCTGAAAGTGCGCCGATGCCACTCTTCGGCCGTTCGCCGCGCCAGGACTGGCAAGCCGAACACGGCGCTGGTCAGCAGAGTGGTCGCCAGCACGTCGTTGCCATAAAACGGAAGGCCAATGATGTAGCAGGTAGCCAGTCCGCCTGCCGTGTGCGGATAAAGAGTCGAGCCGAGCCAGACGGCGAAGTTACTGGCGAGGAAGAAAGAAGTGGAAGCGCCGACAGCCGCGCCCACGACCAGCGCCGCACTGCCGCGTTTGCGCAACATCGCATACCCAATCCAGCAGGCGCCCATATACCAGGCCCACGTGACCAGGTAATCCTGGATATGGAAGGGATAGTTATAGGCAAACACCGTCAGGAAGTAGTCGGTGGCCGCGAACGCCAATACCGGCAGAAAGAACAGCCGTGGCGAGCGGCGTGCTCCAAAGACCAGCAGCGAAGCTCCGACGGCCGTGAAGCTGAACCACGGATGCGGCAGGATTCTGGAGAAGATTGCAATCAAAACGAAGAAGTAACTGAACATGGATCCCTCTTGCGGTGCGGGTTTCGAGGAAAATCTTGCACTCCTCGATGAACTTTCATTGTTTCGGCTATGGCATCGCCGGTCAAGGCAATTTTCGCTGTATCAAAATAAATTGCTGTGTCGTCGAGGCGGCGTGTCATGCCGCGTCTGCTCGCATCGATCAAGATCGCGGTGCGGAGCACCAGGTTGTTCCAATGGAGATCGTGACCGAACTCCGTTCGTCACTTCTGAATGCGGTCGCCCATTCGCATCTCGTCCACTTCCCCATTGGGCGCGATGATCACTGTCCCGCCGAGAGGGTTGTCTCCGCGGCCATGCAGGAACAGGGTGCTGTAGGAGAAGCGAAGGTCCTGAAAGTGGACCCGTGTGTAGGGGCGTCCGCCGGGCATCATGCCGAAAACGCCCGATTCTTCAACGTAAGGAAACTCGGACCAGTCGAGGAAGGCGCGTCCCAGCCAGGACTTTTCTGCGCTGAGAACGGCCGGGGTCTGGGGCTGCTTGTAATAAAGGTCTGCCGGGGCCTGACTGGTGAAATCGCCGGTGCGCGTGTTGAGAATCGCGGTCTGATAGAAATCTGTGGTTTCCACTACGCCGAACCACTTGAAAACGTCGCCGGGATAGGGGCTGACGGTCATGCGCAGCGGAACTTCGTTCTGATAATTCTGCTGCGCCAGCAAATGCAGGGCGCGCTCATGCTCGGCCCATCGCCAGCATCCCAGCACCACGGCAACGCACAGCGCGAAAATCGCCCATCCGCGTCCGCGAAACCGTTGGCGGCGAACCCCGATTTCGGTATCCGCGAGACCGAGAATCGCCGGGATCAGCAGGGCGGCGAGCAACGCGGCGAACAGCACCGGCTCAAAGATGAAGAGAATATTGCCGGCATACCAGCGCGGATTGAACGGGAAGAATGGTCGCAGACCGTAGTTGTTTGTCCAGTCGAGCAGGAGATGGCTGAAGTCGGCGAGGAGCGCCAGGAACCATATCCATCCCCAACGCACCGGCATTGAATTTTTCTCAGCGGGCGAGTCGATCGCGCGCGCCGCAGCTCGTGTTCGCCAGCGATGCCAGAGCCAGACGGCCCCGGTCACGATCAAGGCCATGAATGGAGCGCCAAGAAATGTGTGGGTGATGCCGCGATGATGCTCAAAGCCGGCGACCGGCCCGCGAATGCTCCAGAGAATGTCGATGTCGGGCGCTTCCGCCGCCAGCACCATGGCCAGCGTCGCGTAAGCGGTGATGCGATTTGATCCCGCACGGCCCAGGCACGCACCTGTCAGAAAATGTGTGACTGGCTCCATTCAATTTCCGAGCATACACGGCCAAGGCCATTCACTTCTTCAGATTACTCGCGCGGATGCATTAACCACGAGAACTCAAATTTGATAATCGATAGTATTAATGCCTCATGGACATCAGAAGCTAAGAAAACTGTTCGTGCAAAAATTTCGTTGCCACGTAAAATAAGTGAAGGTGCTCTCGTATCCATGATTCGTCCTTATCAGGGCAAGCTGCCCGTCATCCCCGCTTCCTGTTATGTGGACACCTCGGCGCAGGTGATTGGTGACGTCACGCTTGGCGAGCACGCCAGCATCTGGATGAACGCGGTGGTGCGGGGCGATGTTCACTCGATTCGCATCGGTGCCAATTCGAACGTGCAGGATTGTTCTGTCTTGCATGGAATGCGTCACCGGTATCCGGTGATTGTCGGCGATTGGGTGACCATCGGCCACAACGCGACGGTGCATGGCTGCGTGGTTGAAGATGCCTGCCTGATCGGGATGGGAGTGGTCATTCTGAACAATGCGCGCATCGGAGAAGGCTCGATTATTGCCGCGGGCGCGGTCATCCCGGAGAACACGATCGTGCCGCCACGCACGCTTTGGGCCGGAGTCCCCGGCAAACAGCGCCGCGAATTGACCGACGGCGATCGCGAGATGATCCTGCACTATGCGAAGAACTATCTCGATTACACGAAGATTTATTTGCAGGAGATGCAGTAAATTCGGTCCCGCACGTGAAGGCGCGAAAACTCATCGGCGGAGTGTGCGAAGATCCCAGATATTTCCACTCCGTTGCGCGGAGTTTACCCTGAGCGGAGCCGGAGGGGTCGAGATAACAAACGATGCTTCGGGGCATGCTCGTGGGATCGCCCCGTACAATTGGAGTTGGAGAGAAAGCATGGCACACATGGTGTTTTGCGCGAAGCACAAGGCGCAGATGGAAGGCCTCGATGAGCCGCCGTTTGACGGCGAGTTCGGCCAGAAAATTTATGAAAATGTATCGAAGAAGGCGTGGGCCGAATGGGGCGAGCACCAGAAGATGCTGCTGAATGAGTATCGCCTGCAACCCTGGACGCCCGAGGCGCAGGAGTTCCTTGTCGATCAGATGGATCGCTTCTTTTTTGGCGAGGGCTCGGCGGCGCCGAAGGAGTTCGTTCCACCGGCTCATTAAAGATGACGTGGGGTTTTCCGGGGTCTGCACCGGTGTAAACTGTGTCAGACCCCACGTTTGTATACCGTAATCGTCGGGACGTGGCTCAGCCTGGTAGAGCACTCGCTTGGGGTGCGAGGGGTCGGCAGTTCAAATCTGCCCGTCCCGACCAGATTTCTATTTGTGATTTGCTCCGCAGGTCATAAACTCTAGCCCAGGGCGCATGGGAGATCTCGTCTGCATCTCCCGGCCGGCGCGTGATGGCTGTTTACCTCAAAATCGAATTGGATTCAGGTCGAGCTGTCTTTCAGGACGCGCAACCATCCACGGAGTGAACCAACGGAGCGGTGAGTAATGGACGGGGACGGACAATGGCCTGGGACGAGTCTTTTCTTTGTGACATATGCGGAGCCATCAAGCTGGAGTCAAATCACTGGTGGATGATCACGCTGGGCGACGTGTTCTGTTTCGAGGAAGACCAGCCATCGCGTCACTTTACTCTGGTGCCATGGGATGGGGGAGAATCGCGCAACCCAAAAGTACACCACATCTGCGGGGAGGGCTGCGCAACCAAGGCATTGGAACGGTTCATGTCCTCCGGCACGCTGTCGCATGAAATATCCCGCGCCGGGGCACGCGCATAAATCTCCAAATCCGACCTACATCACCATTGCCAGTTTTTCCAGTTCCGCCTGAATGCAATCGATAGAGTGTCCGACGCCCTCAAACCGTACAACTGCATCCCGCGCGCTCTGCCGCGAGACTCCGTAGCCGCGCCCGGCAAGAAAACTGCTGATCAGATCCGCCGCCTGCCAGCTGTCCAGGCCATGTTGCAGCAGACCGCTGCGCAACTCCTGGAGATCCAGGGTTGGAAACTTCTCGACATCGGTTCGAGAATGCATGGAATTCAGATCTCCTCTCTCTTGCTTATCCCTGGAATCCACGTGACACCTTCCACATTTATTGAGACACATATCCGCCTCCAATTGTTGCTAAGGAATCTGATGAGTACCGCAGAAATATTTTCCCTATCGACGCTGTACCACACACATTTGACCGCATGAAGGCCTTCTTCAGGTGGTTTTTCGACGAAGACATAGACAAGAACCCAAACTTCAGTCATCAAAGCGTGGGTACGACTGTGTACACTTGCGAATCCCGCTTTTGTCAAAGATCAATCAGATGAGCGGAATTTACCTTGAGCGAAATCGAAGGGCATCCGACATGCGCGTCACGATGCGGAATCCGAAAAGATGCGGACCTAATTCCGCGATGCTCTCTCGCGCCAGGATGAACCGTAATCGATCGGCTGCATCCGGTACCATGGATAGAGACTCTCATGGATCGAACGATCAGCTCAGCCATCCTGGATGGGAACGCAATCGCCGCCGCGATTCAGGCGGAAGTAGCGGCCGACGTGCAGCGGCTGCATGCGCAGAATATCCGGCCCGGCCTCACGGTGGTGCTGGTCGGCAATCATCCCGCATCCGAGGTCTACGTTCGCAACAAGGTAAAAACCAGTGCCGCGCTGGGGATTGCCAGCGAGTTGCTCACGCCCCCGGCCTCCGTCACAACGGAAGAAATGCTCGCCCTGATTGCCACGCTGAATGCGCGCGAGGATGTCGATGGAATTCTGATTCAACTCCCGCTGCCGATGCATGTCGATGCGAAACGCTTGCTGGAGGCGGTCGCGCCGGAGAAAGATGTGGACGGTTTCCACCCCGTGAATGCCGGACGCTTGCAAAGCGGACAGCCATCCTTGGTCCCGTGCACGCCGGCGGGAATTATCGAAATGTTGAAGCGCACCGGAATTCCCATTTCTGGGCAGCGCGCCGTTGTGGTGGGGCGCAGCGATATTGTGGGCAAGCCCATGGCGATGTTGCTGCTCAACGAAAACGCCACCATCACCATCTGCCACAGCAAGACCAGAGACCTGGCGGCGATCACCCGCTCGGCGGATATCCTGGTGGCGGCGATTGGCAAAGCGGGAATGATTACGCCGGAGATGGTACAGCCGGGCGCGGTGCTGATTGATGTGGGAATGAACCGTATCACCTCGCAGGAGAACTTCGACCGTTTCTTTGCCGGCGATGCGAAACGCGAAGCCACATTCCGCCAGAAAGGGTCCGTCCTGATGGGCGATATCGATCCGCACGCCTTTACGCTGGCCAGTTACTACACCCCTGTTCCCGGCGGAGTGGGCCCGCTGACGATTGCGATGCTGATGGCCAATACAGTGCGCGCGGCCAGGCTGCGCCGCGGGCTGCCCGTTTCCTAACAAGAAAACCCACATCTCAAATCGAGATGTGGGTGCCTCAGTCTCGATTCTGAGACCCGGGTGAAGGAGTCCGAAGGAGAAAAGATGCTGCGCGTCGGACTGACTGGGGGACTGGGAAGCGGGAAGAGTACCGTCGCCCGAATATTTGCGCGGCATGGCGTCCACATTCTGGAAGCGGACAGTATTGGCCGCGAACTAATGCAGCCCGGTCAGCCGGTGTACGACGAGCTGCTGGCGCATTTCCGTCGCTATCCGGATGCGCCTCCGCTAGTCCTGGCGGATGGTCGGATCGATCGTGCCACGCTGGCGAAATATGTTTTTTCCACAAACCGGCTGGATGAGTTGAACCACATCGTGCACCCGGCAGTCATTGCCGAGCAGGATCGGCGCATGCAATCGATTTTTCGTGAAGACCCCGCGGCGATTGCAATGGTTGAGTCGGCGTTGATTTTCGAAGCGGATCGTATGGGCACAGCTCCCGGTCTGCGCCGCCGGTTCGACAAGCTGATTCTGGTGACCGCGCCGGAAAGTGTCCGGCTGGCGCGATACGTAGACCGGATGAGCGACGGCCGGGTCTTGCGAACGGAAGAAAGAAATGCTCTCGAAGAGGATGGCCGCAAAAGAATCGCCATGCAGATGAAGGATGAGGAGAGAGCTGCGTTGTGCGATTTCGTGATCGAGAATTCTGGTCCGATGGAAAAGGTTGAAGCCGGCGTGCAGCATGTTCTGGCGGCACTTTGGCGGGAACGGACGCGTTCTGCGGACGGATAACAGCGTCTTGTGCGCGATCAATGCTATCCTCATAATCACATTTCACCGCGCTCACCGAAAATCTGATAAATCAGCGCGATGAGATCGGAATACAGCAGCACCCAAGATGACAGATCCAATTGGCCGAAGTCCCTGCACCTGTATCCCCCGCCTTCACCGCATGAGGTCCGCACGACATCATGCGTAGGCGCACATGGGTAAGTCTGGCTGTCGTTGTGGCCGTGCTCGTTGCCCTCGCAGTCACGGTGTATCTCCGCAAGAATGCACCGCCGGAAGTGGCGCGGCTGCTGCCTGAAGCCGACGCGATCGTTTATTTCAACGTCAAGCCTCTGCGTACGCTGACCCGGTTCGACCAGCATCCGGTGGCGCACGACGCCGGTTACCAGGCCTTTATCACTGCGACGGGGATCGAGTTTGAGCGCGATCTTGACCAGGCTGCTTTCGCCCTGCATCGCATGGCCGATCGCAATGGCCCGAATGGTCCGGTGGCCTATTCCGAGGTTTTCCGGGGTCACTTCGATGGCCAGCGCCTGACAGAATATCTGGCAGCGCAAGGCGGCAGCGTCGAACGCTACGCCGGACACGATATTTTTTCGATCCCGCACCAAGGCCGCAATGTGCGGGTGACCATATTGGGCTACGACCTGGTGGCCGTTTCCAACACGCCTACAGCGGTACAGATTTATTCGATGATCGACCGCTATCATTCGGCGGCATCGCCTTTTAGCGGCGACACATTGCTCGGCCGCTGCTATTCTGACGTTCCCTTGCTTTCCGAAGCCTGGGGAATCGGCGCCATCGGATTGCCTTTCGCCTCCGGGCGGCAGTTCCAGCTTTTCGGCCTGCCGCTATCATTGCCTGCCGATTCCATATTTATTGCGTCGGCCCGTTATCTGGGAACGATCCACCTGCGGCTGGAAGAAATTGCGCCCTCGCCGGATGCCGCGAAAGAGTCGGTGGAAGTGGCGAAATTGGCGCTGAAGCTGCTGCGATCTGCGCAAATAACGACAGCTCCGGACAATGCGACCGCGCAGCAATGGAATGCGTTTCTGAATAGCACAACGGTAGAACAGAAAGGCGACCGCGCCATCCTTCGCGCCATCGTTCCGGTCGGTCTGGTGCAGGGTCTGCTGTCGGCGAAAAACAACGAGCAAGCTGGAACCACCCTTGGCAGCCAACAAGCGGCTCCGGCGCAATAGGCGGTTCTCCGCGGTATTTCTGCGATTTTCTGGGTCCCAAACGCCGGTCGAGGTCCGCTGCCCCGGCAAGGACGAATCCATAGACAGAAATACCGGACTGGAGTAGATTAGCTCCAATCGCCGCCCTCCCTCTGGCGCTGCCTGTTATCGACGGTCCGCAATAGGAGGACATATGAAGATCTATCTCTGTGGCGTACTCGGCCTGAGTCTGCTCATGCCGGTGACCGCGCTGGCCGACTTCCAATATCAGGAAACCACACAAATCACCGGCGGTTCGATTCTTGGCCTGATGAAGTTTGCCGGACACTTCAGCAAGCAGGCAAGCCAGGCGAACCAGCCGATGGTGTCCGCTGTATATGTGCAGGGAAACCGCATGGCGCGCGTGAACGCGCAAACAATCGAGATCGTCGACCTCGATAACGAAACGATTACAAACATCGATCTCCAGAAGCATACCTATACCCAGATGACCTTTGAACAGATGCGCCAGGCTATGGAGCAGGGGATGCAACAGGCGCAAGCGGAGATGGCGAAACAAAAGGCAACCGCGCCGCCGGCCGCCCCGCAGCAGCCGCCAACAATGTCGATATGTCGTTCAAGGTGAATGTGCGCAACACCGGCGCGACCAGGCAGGTGAGCGGCGTCAACGCAAACGAGTCGATTTTGACGATGCAATTAGAAGGGACAGATCAGACAAACGGGCAGAAGGGTGCATTCGCCATGACCAACGATATGTGGATGGCGCCCGACATTCCCGGCTATGACCAGTTGCGGGCCTTCAACCGCAAAATGGCGGAGAAAATGGGCGACATTTTCGTCAATAGCGGGATGGCGAGCGCCTGACGGCCCAATTCAATCAGTTGAAAGCGATGCACCCGGAAGCGGGCCAGGGGATGAAGGACATGATGGGAGAGGTGACCAAACTGAAGGGCATTCCCGTGGAGCAGGTGATGCGCATGGGCGCGACGGTGAATGGTCAACCGCTACCGGCTGCGAGCGAAGCCCCGCTACCGGCGCAATCGAATGGGCCGGAGATGCCCTCGGCCAGCGATGTGGCGGAGCAAACGGCGGACAATGTGGCGACCACGACAGCGAACAATGCGATTGCGAACAAGCTGGGCAGGTTTGGTGTCGGCGGGCTTGGCGGATTTCACGGCTTCGGACGCAAGAAACAGCAGGACCCGCCGCCGCCCGATAATTCGGCGAGTGTTGAGCAGCAGCCGACCTCGACGGTCTTGATGGAAACAACGACGCAAATGAACTCGTTTTCTTCCGCACCGATCGGAAGCGATAAGTTCGCGGTGCCAGCGGGATTTCAGCTTGTGCAGTCGCCGATGACTCGGCCGCCGACGACGAAGTAGGCGAGTACGGGTTTCAAGGCTCATCCAGTCAAGGAGGATGAGATGAGAAAAGCATTGGCAGTAGCGATCATTTGTTCTGGTGCTACGTCGGCCTTTGCGGCGGCCGGGAATCCCCAACCGCTGAAGGTGAAGACCGGCCTCTGGCAGATGACGCAGAAAATCACGTGGACTGGGCTTCGACCGCAGTTCGCAACGGCTTTAACGAATGGAATGCCTCTCCATTACAACTCCTGTGTGGAGCAGGCCGACCTGCTCAGAAATCCATGGGCAAATGGTTCCGGCCAGAAATGCTCCTGGACCGTTCTTAACTCAGACGGGACCGATATGGAGGTGCAAGGGACATGCGACAACGGTAGCCGTATGTCGATGCAGATGCACGGAGAAATTCATGCCGTGGATTCCGAAAATGGCACGGGATCGGTAGATGTCACGCTGACCGGGAATGGGATGAACGCAAAGGGCCACGGGGATTACACGGGCAAGTGGATGAGCGCGACCTGCCCGTCGGACAGCAACTAGGAATCCGCGCTGGAGCACAAGCTGCTCATGCGGCTCAATGCCAAGGCCCGCCCGGTCAGACAGCAGTAGGCCCCGGCCGCAGCTTAGGCTAAGCGAAATGCCCGTCATTCTGACGCGCGCCGGGGCCCCAACGCGCGCGTCTTCCGCGGGTTGGGAAGGGAAGCCAAGAATCTCCGCATTTCCACATGCACGAAAAATGCGAGATCCTTCGCGCAGGACGACAAGCGCCCTAATTTCCCGATTGCTGCGGAATCACGGTCTCCGCCATCTGCTCCATGGTCTCGCGCATATAGCGATGCGGATTGACCGGAGTGTCGCGGATGCGGACTTCGTAGTGCAGGTGGGCTCCGGTGCTGTGGCCGCTGGTTCCCACATAACCGATGACTTGGCCGCGCACAACCGACTCTCCCGGAACCACAGCGATGGAAGACATATGGGCGTAGAGAGTGGTGATGCCATGGCCGTGGTCTAGGACCACTTCCCTGCCGTATCCAGTGCCCCAGGCGGCACTGGCGACCACACCGTCGCCGGTGGCATGAATCGCCGTTCCGCTGGGCGCGGCAATGTCGATCCCCCGATGAAACTCACCTTCTGCTTCCGCGCCAAAGGGGTCGATGCGCTCGCCAAAGGAACTGGTCACGCGGCCCATGACCGGCCATAAGGAGGGCGCATCCGCCAGGTTCACCCAATCGGCCAGGGTGGAAACCCTGCGAATCCCGGATGTGAGCGCCTGGGTGGCTACTCCTGAAAGCGCGGTGTCACGCAGGGCGTAAAAGCGGTCGACAGATTTGTAATACGAGCTGTCGTTAGAAGAAAAGCTGTTGACGGCGCTCGTGGTCAATAGTTTCGCGGTGACCAGCTTGCTCTGTCGCAAACCGTAGAGAGCGGAAACCTCGCTGGCCAGAGAACCCAGGGAGGCGACCTGCAGATCTTTCTGCTTCGTATCTTTTTCCAGTTGGTTGTATTGTCTGCGAAGCGCCTGTTGTTCGCTGCGGACCTGGTTAAATCGCTCCGCTTTCACCAGCATTCGGCCGTAGGAACCGGCCAGTCCGGTGATTGTAAACATCCCCACCACCGCCGCCGCCACGAAAGCATACGCGTACCGCATGGGGATGGGAATCTTACGCAGCTGACCCTGTTCGTCCCGGCTGACATAGACGATGTAATGGCGTTTTCGCATGAGAGGTCGCTCCCTTTCAGAGTGCCCATTTTCCGGGTCGCTGCCGCCGCCCCGGAATTTTGCCGTGGAGACAACATCGCCCAGGCAGCAGAACCGGAGGAGGTGCGTACAATCAGGGGTTTTCGCTGAGGGATCAGCCTAGCAAAAGAAACGCAGTTGCGTCAATTGCGAAAAACACTGGAGAACCCAAAGCGGGATACAGGTTGTACATACCCGGCAGGTTAACATGAACACGCCAATTGCAAATGGCGGGCTGTAATCTTCTATCGATGGCGAAACTACTGTTACCCAGACATCAAACCTTGCCCAGCGAACGCGATTTGATTGAATCTCTCCGAGCGCGGACAACTGGCTCCCAACTTGCTCCGCGCCGGGTAAATCCTTACATCCATTCTACATCGGGAACAAACGTCAAACTTGGGGTGGGGGACGATTGTGCAATTTTAGAGCCGCCGCGCGGTCACGAAATCCTGGTCACGACGGATTTTTCGCTGGAAAACGTCCACTTTCGGCGCGACTGGCACTCGCCGGAATCCGTCGGCCACCGCTGTCTGGCCCGTGGTTTGAGCGACTTAGCGGCCATGGGCGCGCAGCCGCTGGCGGCCTTTCTTTCGCTGGCGCTTCCGGCGGAACTGGTGCGAAGCCGGGAAGGCCAGTCTTCCTGGCGGGATCGCTTTTTCAATGGCTTCCTTGCCTTGGCGACCCGTTACGGCGTCCCTCTCGCAGGAGGCGACACAGCCCAGTCGCCACCGAACCCCGGCGTCGGCAAACAGCGAACCGGGTTGGCTTTGGCGGATATTGTTCTGGTGGGGAGTGCTCCCCGTGGCCGGGCCTTACGGCGCTCGCGAGCCAGGGCAAGCGACCGCATTTATGTCACCGGGCAGTTGGGCGGATCGGCCGCCGAGCTGGCCCAAGTAACGGCATCCCCTCGTCAGTTCCGCGATTACAGCGCCGACAAAGCTGGCAATCCCAACCCGCACCCGCATTTTCTTCCTGAGCCGAGGCTTGCGGTGGGGGCTTGGCTGCTGAAGAACCGCCGCGCCACCGCTGCCATCGATCTCAGCGACGGGCTCTCGACCGACCTCGATCATCTCTGTCAGGAATCGGATCTGGCCGCCATCATCGAGGCATCCGCGATTCCTATCCATCCTCTGGCCAGCAACCCGGCGCTGCCCATTGCCGAAAGGGGTCTGAAGCTCGCTCTCGATGGAGGCGAGGATTATGAACTGCTGTTCACGGTGCCCCCCGACGCGCGAATTCCGCCCCGGATTGCGGGAGTTCCCATCGCGTGTATTGGAACCATGCGCCGGCGCAGTGCGAGCCAACCCCGGGTTCTGCTCATGGAACAGATCAAGGGAAGGAAAACAGAACGCCCGCTTCCGCCGGGCGGCTGGGAGCATTACAAGTAAGATCGGGTACCCCGGCGCGTGAAGCTATTGATCGAGCCCATAAGCAGCAAGACGGTTGCGTCGATTGCGTGCTGAGATGGTTGGGACATCGCGCGTCGCGGTATCCAACCATCTCAGGAGCACAGCCGGCTGCGACAGCGTCGACGCAAGTTGGACGATATAGGGGCTACCTGAAACCTCCTAGTAAGGTTCAGCCTCTGGCATCACCGGCAGGCCAACTAGATCAATCGTCGATGGGTCGTCTCGCAACTTCAGGTACAGAGCGGTTCCATTCGGGCGGGGAACCTGCATGGACATTCCTGCGAAGCCCATGGGCACCGTCACCGGATGCGTGAACTCGTGTGTGCTCGCAATGGAATCGATCAAAAAAAGATTATCTCCGGTCAGGGTGCAAGGCTTTGTTGGGCTGGACGGACAGTGTACTTCTTTCAGCGAGGGTAGCCGGACCAGGTTGGTCAGCGGTTGCCAGTCGCCGTCCACCCCGGCGCTGGTGATGGGGCGGAACTGGAGTTTTCCGAAGGCCGACGGGCCGAAGGCTTTCGCCGGATCGAGGACCGCCAGAACCGTCTGCGCGTCCTGCAGCGTGAGGTTCGCGTCCGCCAGGCTCAGCGTGGTACTGAAACCGCCATCGACAGCGGCGACCTCAATCTTTTCGTCGCGGGGAAAGTCCGCCGGAGCGACCGATTTCAGGAAAAAATTCAGCTTTCCATATTGCGGCAGATCGCCGTCATTGCCCAGGTGGATTAAAGCGGCGCTACCCTCTGGATTCAGCGCCACGCTCTTGCTGAGAAGCTGAACCTGTGGACGCGAAGGGGCGATAGTCACGGGAATATCGAGGACGCGGCCATCTTTCAAGTGAACCTGCGCCGTGACAAACGCACCCGCTGCCAATACAGCGGAGCCGGTGGTATTGGTGGTTGTGGTCAGGTGTAATTTTTCCTCGGCCCCACCATGCTTGAGTTTGCCAGGATGAAAGATAGCACCCCCCATTGAAATGGAAGCGACTTCATCGAGCCGGGACCCCGTCATTTCTCCCTCGCTGTCCCCCGCATGCACAATCAATCCTGTAATCACCGCCGACGGCGGGTAGACGTGCACGGCAACTGAATCCGGTTTGGATTGCCCATATTGCGCGACCGCAATCTTATAGAGTCCTTCAGAGCTCTTGGTGACAGGAAGATTGACTTCGAGGAGCTTGGGTGGGGTACGCTTCCAGTCGGCTTTTACAGCCGTGTCTTCAGGTGTAACGACGCTGACGCTTTGAACACAGACAACACTTTCGGCCTGCAGACGAACCTGAAGTTTATCCGCTGCCGTCAGGGAGTTCGACTCGCCGGCCGGCAAGGTCCAGTGTTCTCGCCGGGAATTTGTAAACACAAATCTGGGACCGTTCCATGGATCGAAGCCCCATGCTCCACGAAGTTCCCCGGTGACTGCGCCGGTCAGGGGCGTGCCCTGAAGAGCCGCGGCATCGACGATGAAACCGCCCTGTTCGGCGTCGGCGGTGGCGGGCAGATTGAGAGACCGGCCCGAAGCGTCTTTGACGTGCAGCACCAGTCCATGCGCGTAATCGGTAGAAAAAACCAGGGGAGCACCCTCCACACTGAGCAGCAGCGAGGGCCGCTCCAGGCAGAGCATCTCCGCGGGATGCACGGCGCGCAGCTGCGGGAACTGTACCGCGCTGACAGGAGGCAGACTGGAGACCATGACAGATTTCGGATTGCTGAAGGACGGCGGGCTACTCAGTTTCAAATGGAGCGAGTCGTCGTCCATGACCGTCAGAGCAGGGATATAGGCGTACTGAGCCGTATGCATGCTGCCCATAATGCGCACCATATCTACGACCGCCCCAACATAGGGACTATAGGCTCCTCCGCCGGCTGCGGTCGAAGCACTGAGCTGCGTGATCATGTCTCCCGCGGAACCGGAGGTAAGAGCCGTCACCATCGATTGACTCTGCGCGTCGTTCAGCACCACATTGCTGGGGTTCTCAGTCAAACAGGCTTCCTGCTGATCAACGGGCAGCTCGAAACAGGCGTTATTGATTTTCAGGTAAAGCGTGCGTGAGAGAGGAGTGGCGCGTTTCTTCAGCTCGCTGGGATCGGTGGACGCAATCTTCTTCACAGCGTCGATATAGGCGTCCAGGCGCGACCGGGTCAGATCGGCGGCATAAAGGTCCTGCGCTGCGCGTACGAATACTCCAGGCCTCGATCGAACGGCCGTGCGCACAGTGGTAAACCCGCCGCCGGTTTCGGGCGCCCAGAAAATAAGCGCTTCGTTTGCGCCCTGGGGAACCTGGATGTTCACGCCGGATTTGCGAACACTCGGCCGCCACGTTTCCACCTTGGTAAACCAGTCCGGCGGCGGCGGATTCAAAGAGCCGCGCAGAAATACCGGAATCAGAAGATAGTGGATCGATTCATTCTCGGGCAGGTCGGGATGCAGCCACATCTGATCGCCGGGCTGCAGACTCGGCACCTGGGCGATGGGCAGGGTCTTGCCCGCTCGCGTGATCCTTATCTCAATCCGCGGTCCGGAGAGATCGAACGGTGCGCTCGCCGCGAATAGCGGCATCGAAGAAAAAAGAACCAGAAGGACAGAAAATGCACAGGGGGACCAGAATCGCAGTTTCATGTTTCTATTCTATGGAATGAAAGCGCATCCTTCACCCTCATATGCATTTTCCCTCACCCGCACGTATAGTGAAACGACTGAACGGAGTGCTGCTGCATGGAACGTGTGGAAGGCGAGGAGATGCTGGATTCCGACCACTGGTCGGAGGAGGAAATCGCCTGCGCGTTGCGCGCCATACGACGGGTCAATCTGCTTTACGGCGGCGACCGCATGCACAAACAGCTGTTCCGGCGAGTGGCGTCGCGTCTGCCGCAGCAGATGGACATCCTGGAGGTGGCATCCGCGCGCGGAGAAGTTGTGCAGGCTGCAGCGCGCATGCTGATCAGGAAAAGTATTTCAGTGCGCATATTTTTGCTGGACCGCAGCAATCTGCACCTGCCGCAGCCGCGGGATTGGGATCCTGATCTGTCGCCGCCTACTCTGCTGGCGGGCGATGCGCTGAAGATACCGCTCGAAGATCGCAGCGTGGATGTGGTTTCCTGCTGTCTGTTTCTTCATCACCTGAACGCGGAAAATGCCCGCATATTTTTGAGGGAAGCATTGCGGGTCGCACGAGTCGCCGTGCTGGTGAACGACGTGGAAAGAACGCGCACGAACTATACCCTCTCCAAGCTGCAGAGACTCATCGATCCCAGCCGGCTGTCCCGGCACGATGGGCCGATGTCTGTGCGGCAGGCGTATACGTTCCGTGAGCTGGAGGAAATGCTGCGCGAGACCGGCTGCAGCTTTGAGATCGAGCGCGGGTGGATATATCGGCTGGGTGCGATTGTCTGGAGATGACCCGGTAGGAAGAGCAAAAGCAGGATAGGAACAGGTCCGAATTGCAATGACTGAAATTCCAATAGCTGCATCTGCTACAAATCGCAAGCTGTGGGACGAATGCGTTGCGATCCATCGCCGCGATGCGACCGGCTTCTATCAAATGGAGCAGTTTCTCGCCGGCAGAGATGTGCTTTATCCAATCGAGTCCGCCGAAATCGGCGATGTCACGGGATTGCGTATCGCGCATTTGCAGTGCCATTTTGGGGTCGACTCGATTTGTCTTGCCAGGCGCGGCGCATCGGTCACAGGACTCGACTTTTCGCCGCCAGCCATCCTTGAGGCGCGTAAACTGGCGAATCAAACAGGTGTCGATGCACGTTTTGTCGAGGGAAATGTCTATGACGCCCGCGAACTCCTCGAAGGCGACTTCGATTTGGTGTACACCACGTGGGGAACGATTGTCTGGCTGCCTGATGTCGCTAACTGGGCCCGCGTGATCGCCTCCTTGTTGAGACCGGGTGGGTCTCTCTATTTTGCCGACAATCATCCCATGATGCTTTGTCTCGAAATGATCGATGGGCGGATGGTGCTGCGCTGCGATTGGCGCACCCCCAAAGACCGGCCGATCATCGAGAGGGGCGGGACCAGCTATACAGGCGATCCCACCGCCAATCTGGAAAGTTATGAATGGATTCATCCCCTGCCCGACATTCTGAACGGACTGAACGGTGCAGGGTTGCGGATCGATTGGATCAAAGAGCATCCGATCCTGCCATGGCCGTACTTCCCACACATGCGTCAAGGCGACGACAGGATGTTTCGTTTACCCGAAGACCATCCGCAATTGCCGCTGGCGCTCTCCCTCAGAGCGACGAAGGCATAGAGCAATCCACGGTTACTATTGCCCGGCCGAGAACCGCGAGATGCAGAGAAGAATCCAGGGAGGACAGCGGCATTGGAGCGATGCGAATATTCTCCGGTATAAACCAGACTAAAGCCAGCGCATAAAAGCGAAAGGCAGCCGCTAGCCGGCCCACTTCGCTGGAATGCTCAATCTGCTCAAACTCGCGATTACCCGCGGTTCGAGTGTCTGCGCCCCTTTACGTCGATCTCGTTGACGACCTGCTGAACGTTCGGCACCTTCTTCGCCAGTGCTTCCGCTTCCCGCTTCTCGGCTGCCGTTCTGACAGATCCGGTCAGGGTGACGGAACCGTTCTTCGATTTGACAGAGATGTCCTGCTTGCTGAGGGCGCGGTTCTTCTTCATCTCGGCCTTGAAGCTGTCCTCGATCGCGTTATCTGTGTCGGAATTGGCCGCTTTCATGTTATCGGCGTTATTCGGTGGTACCACCGCAATCTGGTCCGCGATGGTGTAGGTTGGCGCAGCCTCTTTGGCGATGCTTTCCGCCTGCGTTTTCTGGTCTTCTGTCGGAACCGTACCGGTCAGCGTCATCACGCCTTTGTCGCGGTCCTGCGACACATGGATGGCCCCAAGATTGTTCTGGGTGAGGGAGTTGTTCACCGCATCCTTGGAATCGGCATAATGCGGGCTGCTGCTGCAACCGCCGATCATCAATATCCCGGCGAGACTCGCCGTCCCAAGGACCTTCCAAACGATATAGTTTTTGTTCTGTTTCGTGCTCATGGAAATCGCTCCTGGATATTTATGAATAGTTCCGACTCTCAATTAGTTGTCAAATCAGGTGTTTCTGTTGCCTGCTTCATAGGACGTCCACAAAATGTAGTTTGCACGGGCCGTTGCGTTTTCTCCACGTGTTGCGTAATCCTGAAAGAAGGCGTCCAATAGATGCCTGCCGGTGTTCCGAGTGATTCCCGGCGGGCGTAATTCAACTTGATGGATGTGGAGACTTGTCATGGATAAGACCCGGAAATGCAAACATGCTGGGTGTGGTTGTGTTACCACCGACGGCAAAGACTACTGCAGCGATCGTTGCAAAGACACGAAAAAGATCATGGAAATCACGTGTCAGTGCAATCATCCGGAATGCAAAGGACAGGAACTCAGGGCATAGATCATTTAAGCTAGGTTACTGACCGGCTATGTCCCTGGCATTTGGCGCCAATCCTAACGATATTCTCGATCTGCAGCAACAGGTCGCGCGGCTGCAGGCGCTGCTCGAGACGTCGCGCCAGGTACATTCGACCATTCGCTTGCACGATGTTCTGCATACTGTCCTGCGAATTGTCGTGCTGGAACTGGAAATGCCAGGGGCTCTGTTTACCGAGCCGCGGCTGACCTATGGAGAAACTCCCCCAGAACCTTGGGAGGGTTGCGCGCGCATCCCTCTTTCTGACAAAGATGGAAAATTGCTGACCGAACTCATCGTTGTGCCGAACTCCGGCCGATCGTTGTCCCTCTACGAACAGGATTTTTTGGAAGGTTTGGCGCTTCAGGCGGCCGTCGCCGTCGAGAATGCCCGTTTTCACGAGCGCAACCTGGAATGGGCGCGCGTTCAGCGAGATCTGGAGGCCGCACGGGTCATCCAGCGCAGCCTTTTGCCGCAAACGATGCCGGAAATAGCCGGCTATTCTGTTTCCGTCCGCTCCAGCGCCTGTTACGAGGTGGGCGGGGATTATGTAGACATCGTCAGCCTGCCGGACGGCTCGCAGATGATGGTGGTTGCCGATGTCGCCGGTAAAGGGCTGGCTTCGGCGATTGTCGGCACGGCCTTCCGGTCGGCTTTTCGGGCCATGGCACTCGCCAATCTCCCGCTGGCGGAATTGGCCGCCCGCCTGAATGAACAACATCATGCCGAAGGCCCGGAGGCGCAGAGGCGCTATGTGACGGCGATTTTCCTGAAGCTGAATGCGGAAGCGAATACGATTCAGACCGTCAATGCCGGCCACAATCCCGGCTTTTTGATTTCCCCGGACGGAATTGTGACGGAAATCGCCGCCAGCGGCACCCCGATCGGCCTCGTTCCCACCATGCAGTACGCTGCGGAAACCCATGCATTCGAGCCTGGATCGAAGCTGCTGTTTTATACCGATGGGCTTACCGAGGTTTTCCGGGGAGAGGATGAATTTGGTCCCGAACGCCTGCTAGCCGCATTTCTGTCGTGCAAATCGCCGGAATGCAGTGCTATCCTCAACTCGCTGTGGCAGCAATTGCACGAGTTTAGTGACGGCGCTCCGCAGCAGGACGATATGACGGCGCTGGCGCTGATGCGAATGGATGCCAGGCGGGAGATATCAAATGGTTGAGACCAAAGGTACCGCGGTCGAGGTCCGGCTACCCTCGCGGCTAGGGTTTGAAAAAGTCGCCATGGGAACAGCCGAGAGTGTTGCGCGACTGATGGGCTTTCCCGCCGAGCGCATTGAGGATCTGAAGACGGCGATCGCCGAAGCCTGTATCAACGCTATCGAACATGGAAACAAGCTGAATGAAAAGCTTTCGGTCGGCGTCATCTTGTGCGCCAGCGACGATCAGCTAGAAGTAAAGATTATGGATAACGGGAGCGGCATCTCGAAAAAGCCGGCCAAGCCCGATATCGACCGCAAAATGCATGGTGAAGAAGATGCTCGCGGCATGGGCATGTTTCTCATCCAGTCGCTGGTCGATGAGGCCGAATGGGTGAAGGGTAACAAGGGCGACGGAAGCTATGTGCGGCTGGTCATCCGGCTGGATAAGGAGGCGGAATGAATCAGAGGAACAATATGCAAACGGAGGCCAAGGCGCACGTGGAACAAATTCAGGATGGCAATGGGGGTCAGGTTACCGCGCTGCGCTTCAGCGGTGACATGTCGTCCAACTCACGGGACGCGGTACTTGGAAGTTATGAAAGCGCGAGCAAAGGGCATCCGGTCCTTCTCGATTTCTCCAAGGTGGACTACATCAACTCGAGCGGTATCGCGCTCGTCATTCAAATGATGATGGAAGCCGCGAAGTCCGGTCAGAAGGTCGCTGTCTTCGGGTTGACTCCGCACTTTGAAAAGGTTTTCACCATGGTCGGCATCACCAAATATGCCACCCTCTACCGCGACCACGCGGCAGCGGTGGCTTCTCTGCGATAGTCGCCATAACACGATAAGCGCAAAAGCCGCCCAAAGGCGGCTTTGCGCGTTATGCACAGGCACCTATAGCCGAAGCTAATAGCGTGACCCGTGGTCTACTGATCCATCAGATTGAAATCCGCTCCGAAAAGGTTGTCCGGTTCATTTCTGAAAAGATGCAATTGCAGATTTTTCATCGGCGGCGATGTCGAACACAGTAGCAAGTTTAGTGATCTGCATCAGGCCATCCACCTTCTTGGTCAGATTCACAAGTTTGATTTCGCCGCCCTGATTCTTCACCGAGGAGTACGCACCCGTTAACTCGCCCACGCCAGAACTGTCCATATAACTCACATCGGCAAGGTTCAGCAGAATTTTTTTATTCCCGGCGGCAAGTTCCTTGTGGACCGCATCGCGCAGCCCCACGCTGCCTTCTCCCAGAGTGATGCGTCCGCTGACGTCCAGAATGGTGACGCCATCGGCATGTCGTACATGGATTTTCGCGCTCATATATGTATTTTCTCCGTGCTGAAGTGTCAACGCAGCCGAGTGTACCACGCGTCGTTTACACCGGCATCGGCACAGCCACACTCACCCGTCGAATGCTCAGCACGGTGATATCGTCCTGCTGGCCGAAGGCTTGCGCAGCGCTGGCGATCTCGGCGGCGCTGCTTTCCCGGCGCAGCAGATCGTTGGTTCGCGCAAAGCCGAAGAGTTCCCTCTTCTCGTTTTGCGCTTCGACAACGCCGTCGGTCAGCAGCGTCAGCCGATCGGTCGGCTTTAAAGAAAATTCCAACACATGGAATTCCGCATTCTCCATCATTCCAAGGGGCATGGCCCCCTTCATCGCGATCTCGCTGCCATTAAAGTAGGGCGGCAGATGTCCCGCATTCGCCAGAGTGACCTCGCCGTTCGGCGCGATCCGCAGCGCGAGGCAGGTGGCGTGCGCGTGAGCGCGCCCGAGCAGCCGTCGGTTCAACGATTGCAACATGCTTAACGGGTCGAAACTGGTCTCGGTCTGGTTGCGGATCGCCCCCACGATCAGCGCGACGAGCATCGCGGCCTGGAGACCGTGGCCGGTGACGTCGCCGACGACGAGTAAGACGCTGCCGTCGCTGGGATGCGGAATGGTCTGGAAGAAATCCCCGCCCACTTGCTGGGCCGGGCGGTACTCGCTTTCGAAGGTAAATCCCGGAATTTCCGGGGGAGCCTCCGGGAGCAGCACTTGCTGCAGTTGCCGCGCCTGTTCCATCTCTTGCCGGAACTGCTCGCGCTCCCGCTGACCCTGGAGAAAACGCCGCAGCAGCAGCACGGTGATGATGGCCAGCGACAGGACAGTGGCGATGTGAGCGAGATCGATCCCGAATCCGAATGGGAAGTAGAAAACTGGCACATGTGCCGTCAGCAATTCAGGGAAATAGATCGAGAGGGCCACCAGCACCACCGCGGGCAACGCAACCCAGCCCTCCAACTTGTTTTTGCGGATGCCGCGCACCGTCACCCAGACCAGCAGAACCCCTAGCAGCAGCTTGAGAGCCAGAGTGAGCGGTGAGAGCCAGACGATGGCGTTGACGGGAACCACACGGCCGTAGAGCGGCCCCCGCATCATGGCCATACCGATGGACAGCAGCACCACCAGCGCCCAGACGGTGCAGTGCAGGAGGACCATCCGGGCCATTCGAAACCAGTAAGCCCAGAACAGCACCCACAATCCGATAATTGCGGGGGTCAGGAACGCATCCTGAAGCAGAAATGCGGGAAGTTCACTGATCCAGGTGGTGTAGTATGCCACCAAGGTCGAGACCTCGAACGCCAACAGGGCCGCGCAGGTGATGCCGAGCCACAGATAGGCGGGCTCCGTGCGATCTAGCCAGAAGAGACCGAAGGCCACCCCTAGGGCCAGCAATAGAATCGCAATGTCCAAAAAACTGCCGGATAGCGCTCGATCAAGAGCATCCCAGTCCAACTGCAGCAACCCGCCAATGGCTGAGGCATGGCCCAAAAAGGGTGGTCCATGCAGGCCACCGGCGTCCGGAGCCGTGGTATACGGTTTCATCCACGTGCGGATGGCAATCGCCACTGCCCCCCCGCGGAGATTTGTGGGCAATGGAAAAGCCGCTGGCGTAGAAAAATAGGCGGTGACGCCGCGTGCAGTGAAGTGGCCAGACTGTCCAATGAGCTGACCATTCACGTACACCTGGTAGGCGTCGTCGAAATCGATCGGCATTTTGAGCGCGAGCGCGCTCTGCCCATTCTGGATACTGACGCGCAGCCGGTACCAGGCGTAGCCGGAGTAGCCCTTATAGCCGCGCGCCGTCCATCCGGGTATATAGCCGCTGCTGCCAATAAACGGGTCATATGAATTCTGGAGCGGCGTCAGGTCCATCGTGCTCCATGTGGAGTCGTCGAAATTCGGCTGCGCCCAGGTCATGTCGTCGCCGACGTGGAACTTCCACGGGCCGGTGAGCGCGACGGTCGCGTTGCCGAGCATGACCTGCTGAATTCCGGCCGCAGGCCTTTCCGGCGCAGGGCTTTGCGCTTGCGGCCCGACAGCGCCCCGGGCCTGCACCGCCGCCGCGGCAGGTAAGATCAACAGCAAAGGGATGGAGCATTCGCGCGCGCATGGGCCTCTTTCCGGCTGCCACGGGGAGGGTGCGAGGATTGTACCAGCACGGCATTAGTTCCCCGTTGCCAAAGTGGAGCATTGCTGGTATTCGTGAATCGCCCCGCAACTACGAGGGACATTGTGCCGATACGACGCCTCTGGTTCGTTCTCCTGCTGCTTGCGCTGCTGACGCCTCAGGCGCGGGCGTATGGGCAGGCGCCGCCCGCCGCCCCCAAGTCGATTCCCTTCGCTTCCATAAAGCTCGGTGAAGCGATTGTTCCTCTGACAGGGCCGTGGAAATTTCACACGGGAGACAAGCTGGCATGGGCGCATCCGGACTTCAATGATGCCGAATGGCAGGCAACGGATCTGACTCCGCCCGCCGGTTCCATAGATCCCGGCCTGGGCAGCTCCGGCTATATACCCGGCTGGACGGCGCAGGGCCATTCCGAATATTCCGGTTATGCCTGGTACCGGCTGCGAGTGCATCTGGATGCAGGCACTCGCCGGCTTGCCCTGTTGATGCCAATCGATATCGACGACGGCTATCAGGTCTATGCCGATGGAAAACTGCTGGGTGGGTTTGGCGATTTTTCCGGCAAGCAGCCGAAGACCTATTACGGCCAACCGATGATGTTTTCGTTGCCGGCCGCGGATCAGCCGGACGGCCGCGACGTCGTGCTGGCGCTTCGTTTTTATATGAAGCGAGCCGACTTGGCGGAATCGCCAACTCCGGGTGGATTACACGCGCCTCCGCAGCTTGGGCTTCTCCCTGTCGTCAGCGCTTTTTATCAGTTGCAACGCCGCGAACTCGCACGGACCTACGACTTCTACCTGATCCCGATCCTCGTGTTTGTCATTGCAGTTCTGGCAGCATTCACACTGTACGCCCTCGATCGATCGCAGCGGGTTTTCCTGTGGCTGGGCGCGGCAGCCGCAATGAACGTGCTGTATCTGATCTTCGTGCTGTCCGCGATCCTGACCACACATATTAACGATCAGGCGATCATCTTCCGGCCCATTCTGCTGACGATTGTGCTATGGACGTGGCTGATGGCCTGGCACTGCTGGTTCGGCCTCTATCCCATTCGCTGGCTGCGGCGGCTGATTTTCCTGTTGACCGCGCTGGTGATTCTGCTCGAATATCTGCAGTACGTATTCGCCGGGCGGACGGAGTATCCTTTCTTCGCCGCCGGTCCCTGGGGGCTGGCGAGCCGGGCGGCCCATCTGCTGCTGGGATTGCTGCCGCTGGTGATCCTCTATCTCGGCATCCGGCGCCAGGGGAAAGACGGCTGGATCGCCGCGCCCGCCCTGCTGCTGTTGACGATTACGGTATATCCGGACCCGCTGGTGTGGCTGCACATTCCGCTCATCTGGTTCGCTTATGGCGTCCAGATTCCAACCCGCCTCACAGCGGAGCTGGCGATCTCCGTATGGGTCATTTGGCTGCTGTTGATACGTTTCCAGCGCTCGCAGCGGATGCAGCAGCAGTTACAGAATGAAATGCGACAAGCCCAGCAGGTGCAGTTGACTTTGCTGCCGGAAGCACCCGCGACCCTGCCCGGATTTCGCGTGGAAAGCGTGTACCGCCCGGCGGAAGAGGTGGGCGGGGATTTCTTTCAGGTGATGCCCAGTGTGGATGGCGGTCTACTTATCGTGCTCGGCGACGTCAGCGGCAAAGGCCTGCGGGCGGCCATGCTGGTTAGCCTGATCGTCGGCACGCTGCGCACATTGGCGGAACAGGACCTGTCGCCATGCGAGCTGCTGCAGGGAATGAACCGCCGTCTGCATAATCGCATGGAGGGAGGATTTGCCACCTGCATCTGTGCCCGCATCTGCCCGGACGGCCACACAACGGTAGCCAATGCCGGACACCTTGCGCCGTATCTCGACGGAGAGGAATTGAAGGTGCCGAACGATTTGCCTCTGGGGATCGTCCCCGCATTCGACTATGAGGAGTACAGGTATCACCTGCCCGCGGGCAGCCGCCTGGTCTTTATCACTGACGGTGTGGTGGAAGCGCGTAACAGGAAGGGCGAGTTGTATGGCTTCGATCGGACAAAGATCCTGATTCGGCGCCCGCTGGAAGAAATTGTTCGTATAACGCAGAACTTTGGCCAGGAGGATGACATCACCGTGATCGGCCTGCTGCGGGAGGCAACGGCCGGATAGTTCGTTATTTCCGTCTTTTTTTATTTGGATGGAAAGCGCAGGTTGCCGCTAGACCGGTTTTCGTATAGGTGTATGGCAGCGGAATGATGCCTACGCATCCGTTCGTTAAAGAACGGATGCACGGAATAAGTTCCTACCACGTCACAGGAATAGGGAAACCGGTCTAGAATGGCTTCGTTATGACTCCACTGCAACGCGATTCACTGCCTATCGAACTTCAAAGTCGAAGGACAGCTTCTCGGAGGAAAGAATGAAACGTCTGCTAGCAATCTTCATCATGGCCGGATTCGTTGGGGCAACTGCTGGTGCCCAGCAATCGGCGGCGCGCCAAACACAGCACGTCAGCCACGGAGATTCTGCGTCGGTAGATTCCGCCGTCCAGAGCGACTCGGCAAGCACGACCTCGAGCAACGCGGCGTCGTCATCCAAGAAGAACTCCAAGCACAAGAAGCATTCGCAGAAAACGAAAAAGCAGCAGACGCAGCCGATGAACGGGACGCAGACACAGTAGGGGCGAGCAGTCCTATCACGCAGGGGCGAGGTTAGACCGGAGCTAAAGCAGCGGCAGATTCTTCGAAATCTGCCTGATAGGCCCGAACGGAAATCTCCAGCAGAGACGCGAGGGCCTCGCCCACCTCAACCAGATCGCAGATCAGATTGCTCATCTCCAGTCCGAGCAAGTTGGCCTGCACGGTTGAGGTGACGGCATGTTGGAGCAGCCGGCTCTCCAGCACCATCTGTACGATCGTATAGCCTTGGCGGCAGCGGGCGCGTCCGTGTTTTGCGGCTGCGGTCACTGCCGTCTGGCTGGTGCCCTTCGGTTCGCGCTCCACTCTTTCGATGAGTCCCTGCACCAATTCAGGCATATAGCCCGCGCGTTCTTCGGGGGTGAGTTGGACGCGCGACAGGTCCGGGTTCCGGTTCACCTCTTCGAGCCAGCTCTGACAAATACACGTGGTATTTTCACGCAGCACATCGGAGACTCTCCGGAGGCGGGCGGAAAGGCGTGGCGCGGGCATGCCCTTCAATCTTCGGGTGATGGTGTCGACCAGGAGCTTGACGTCCGTGGGCTTGGTGAAATAGTCATCCACCTGATTACGAATTGCTAGGAGCGCCGAATCGAAGTCCGGATAACCCGTTTGGATAAAGGTCGCGGCTTGGGGTTGCAACCTCCGCATGGCGCTGACAACGGTAAATCCATCGCCGGGTTCGCCTATATTCAGGTCAGCGATCAACACGTCATAGAGATTCTTGCCAATCAGGTCCAACGCTTCCGGGACGGAAGCCGCGGTGGTTACGTCGAAACCATGCTGATTAAGAATGGCGGAGAGAGTCGCCAGAATTGCCGGTTCATCGTCGACGAAGATCAGTTTCGGCCGGCTCATGTAGCGATTATAGAAAAATCTACGCTGGAAAACCTGTGTTGTTCAACCGAAATCTGGACTATGTGGCGGGATGAAAACCCCGCCACATACAGCTTCGTAAGGCGTTACTTTCTTGCCGGTACGGCAACCTTTGCCGCAGCCTGATCTTTCAGAGCGGCGGCCTTGTCTGTCGCTTCCCAGGTAAAGTCTGGATCGGTGCGTCCGAAATGTCCGTAGGCGGCTGTCTTGCGGTAAATGGGGCGGCGAAGCTTCAGGCTGTCGATGATCTCGCGCGGCGTCAGTTGAAAATTTGCGCGCACCAGCTCCTGCAATTTGGCTGACGAAACGGCACTGGTTCCAAATGTATCGACCAGTACGCTGACCGGTTCGGCTACGCCGATTGCATATGCCAGTTGGACTTCGCATCGCTTTGCCAGACCGGCGGCCACAATATTTTTCGCGATGTAACGGGCCATGTACGCCGCCGAGCGATCCACCTTTGTCGGATCCTTGCCGCTGAAAGCGCCGCCGCCGTGGCGTCCCGCGCCGCCGTACGTATCGACGATGATCTTGCGGCCGGTCAGTCCGGTATCGCCCATGGGCCCGCCGATCACAAACCGGCCGGTTGGATTGATGTGGTATTTGGTGTCTTCATCCAGCAGTTCGGCAGGAATGGTCGCCTGGATGACGTGCTTGAGAATGCCTGCGCGCAGTTCATCGTTCGAGATGCTTTCAGCATGCTGGGTTGAGACGACAACCGCGTCCACGCGAACCGGCTTGCCCTCGCTGTCGTATTCGACAGTGACCTGGCTCTTGCCGTCGGGTCGAAGCCAGGCAAGCTGGCCGGACTTGCGGACCTCCGACAAACGCCGGGTGAGTTTATGCGCCAGTGAAATGGCCATTGGCATCAGCTCCGGGGTTTCATCGGTGGCATAGCCGAACATCATGCCCTGGTCGCCGGCGCCGCCGGTATCTACACCCATGGCTATATCGCCAGACTGCTTGTTGATGGTGGAGATCACCGCGCAGGTGTTGCAGTCGAATCCATAGATGGCATTGTCATAGCCGATGGAGGCAACGACGCCGCGCACCAGAGCCTGAAAATCAACGTACGCCCGGGTGGTGATTTCTCCGGCGATAACAACCAGTCCGGTCGCCGTCAGTGTTTCGCAGGCCACGCGGCTGTGCGGATCCTGCTCCAGACAGGCATCAAGGATAGCGTCGGAAATCTGGTCGGCGATTTTATCCGGATGGCCCTCGGTCACGGATTCCGAAGTAAACAGTAAACGGTCGTGTATCTGCAAAGCTCCTCCTCTTCCGGCAACAGCATTCAACTTCTGACTGTCGGCGATGGTTCGTCCTACCTGACAACAAGGGCCGCCATCGATATGCGGACCGAGCGCAGCCGCTCAGCGTTGAGCGCACCAATCAGGCTAACAAATCCGTGAATGCGGCCAGCAATGAACCTCAGCCAACGGAGAAGATGCGGGGATGGAATGCGGTAACCTGCAGCGAACGGAGTGTCGGGCAGGCAGCCGGAACGGTAATGGCAGACTCAGCTCCGTGTAACGCCCGAGGTCCGGGACTGAGAAACGCTGCGTCGTGGATAGCCGGGCCGCCTGATAGTGAAGCTACACGCTGATGTACATATCCCCATACGATCCAGCCAAAGCCCGCCAGCAGCAACAGCAGGGCGGCTACACCGGCCCAGCGCAATTTGGTATCTGGAGCTTTACGGACCCGAGTCGTCGAGACGTTCAGCGCAAAGGCAGTCCAATCTTTCTCAGGAATTGAGCTTTCGGTTTTCTGTCCGCTCGCGTCGAGGAAGCGCGCCACCCACTCGCCTTCGTCGAGGCCGAGACAACGAACATAGCTGCGCACAATTCCTTTGCTCAGAATTCCGCCAGGCAGCTTATCAAAAGCATCTGCCTCGAGCGCTTGCAGGCTGCGGACCGTCACCTTGGTGGTTTGCGAAATATCTTCAAGACTGACCGAGCGGCGTTGCCGTTCATAGCGGAGCGCTTCGCCGAATTGATCGGTCGATCGGGTATCAGCAGCCGTCGTGTTCGCAGTCAAGGGAGCCATTCCTGCCAATGCCATTGTTGGTGAATACTTGCAGAGTATCCCTGCACAATTTCCGCGTCAAATCATAAATTTCGCAAAACAAACCGCCCGTAATGAAGAACGTACCTGAATAGTAACGGAAGTGGAAGGCGGAATGCACTGCTTTCGACAGCAAAAAAAATTGCCCTGCCGCCGGCCGATATACTGAAGATTCCTGACGCGCGGATCGCATTCGACCCCGCCTCAGGCTAGCCATATAAATCTATGAATAAGCTCGTTTTAGGAAATCTGGTCCATCGCCCCCTTCGCTCGCTCCTCAGCCTGAGCGCGGTGGCGATCGAGGTCGTCATGATTCTCTGCGTGACGGCCATCATGTTGGGCATGTTGAATAATTCCAAAGCGCGTACCGGCGGGATCGGCGCCGATTTAATCGTCCGTCCGGCCAATACTTCCTTTCTTGTTGGCGTCAGCGGCGCGCCAGTTTCGGCAAAAGTGGCCAATGTTCTGGCCCGCCTGCCGCATGTTGTCGTTGCCGCTCCCGTTACCGTGACATTCGTCACGGGAAAATCTCTTGAAAACATTTACGGCATAGATTACGAAACCTTTAATGCTCTGAAGCCGTTTGTTTTCGTCTCGGGTACCCCCTTTCAGCATCCCTTCGATGTGATTGTGGACGACGTTTTTGCCCGCAGCGACAAAGGATACAGAGTCGGCGATCAAATCTCGATCATGAACCATGAGTTCCGCATCTGCGGGATTGTGCAGCACGGCAAAGGAGGGCGGAAATTCGTTCCCCTCAACACCCTGGACCAATTGATTGGCTCAGAGGGAAAGGCTTCCCTCTTTTATCTGAAGGTGGACCAGACGAGCAATGAGGCATTAGTGGCTAGGGAAATTAACGGTACACCGGGCATGGAAGGCTATTCCGTGCAGACGATTCAGGATGTGCTCTCCCAGATGACCCCGACCCGCTTGCCCGGGCTAGAAGCCGCCCTGAATACCGTCATCGGCATTGCCCTCATCATCGGCTTCCTGGTCATCTTCCAGTCGATGTATCTGGCCGTCATGGAGCGCACGCGTGAGATCGGGATTCTTAAAGCGCTGGGCGCGTCGAAAGGTTATATCATTTCCGCCGTCCTGCGGGAGGCGGGCATGCTGGCGATAGGCGGCATCATCCTGGGAATCATACTCAGCTATGTGGCGCGTGCGGTAGTCACAAAAGAATTCGCGACCATAGCATTCCCGATCACCGCCCACTGGCTGGTCTGGGCTACGATCCTCTCTCTCGTGAGCGCGCTGGTGGGAGCAATCTATCCGGCGTACAAGGCAGCCCGCAAAGACCCGATCGACGCTCTGGCATATGAATAGAGGATTCTGGCTCTGTAGATATGCTCTCTTCCAGAATGGTTGTCGTCCTGAGCCGCAAGCCAATGATCTGGTGGTTTGCCGGTCAGCCGCCAGATCCTTTGCTTCGCTTCGTTCCGCTCCGGACGACAACACTGGTCTTCGCGGATCCCATAAACCCGTGCCGGCGCGCCGCTGCGTCACCCCGCTGATTGTTCTCCTCTGCTTGCTTGTAGTCGCACCCCCAGGTCAGGGAGCGCGGAGAGCGCGTCGTCGTTCGCCACGCGCGAGCGGGCGGATGGGCACAGCAAGGCTTGCGCATCGGATCGACGCGTTCTTCGAATCGCCGGCAGCGGCGCAAGCCCACTGGGGTATTTCGGTAACCACGCTGGACGGCCGCCTCATTTACGAAAAAAATGACGGCCAACTGTTTGCCCCGGCTTCGAACGCGAAGCTGTTCACCACTACGACAGCCCTGGCACTGCTAGGACCGAATGCGACCATCGTGACGCGCGTGATTGCCGCCGCCACGCCAAACGCGCAGGGTACCGTGCCGGGAGACGTAACGCTGGTGGGCGCCGGGGACGCCAGTATCTCGGGACGGGCGTATCCATACAGCGGCAGAACAGACCGGCCGAATCCGCCCCTGGCTGCGTTGGCATCTCTGGCGGACCAGCTGCAGCAACGGGGCGTGCGACGCGTTGAGGGCAACATCGTTGGAGACGACACGGCATTTCCGTGGGAGCCCTATGGCACAGGCTGGGCCTGGGACGATCTGGAATGGGACTATGGCGCGCCGATCTCGGCGCTGACCGTAAATGACAACATTGTCTATCTCACCGTGACGCCTGGAGCGCGGCCAGGCGATCCGCTGACGTTTGCCTGGAATCCCGATGTGACGGGCTCGTATTACACAGTGGACAACATGGCCCGGACCTCTGCGGCAGGCTCGCAGCCCTCGCTGGGTATGGACCGTGGGTTGGGTTCGCGCACGATACGAATCTTCGGCACGCTGCCGGCGAACATCTCCGCCAGACACCTGGCCATTGCCATTCAGGATCCCGCAGAATTCGCCGCTTTGGCGTTCCGACAGATGCTGGAAGCGCGTGGAATTGCTGTTACCGGCACCGCGGTTGCACATCATCGCCCGTCGGTCGATACGGCAATTTACGAGCACAGCGTACTGCGGCCGCTCAATCTACCGATTGCCACAGCGGAGCCTTCATCCCTTCAAATCACTGCTGCGGTACCGCCAGGCGCTGTGGTGCTGGCCTCGCGCACGTCTGTTCCACTGCTGCAGGACATCACGGTGACCAATAAGGTGAGCCAAAACCTGCACGCCGAGATTTTGCTGCGTCTGCTGGGAAAGCAGGATGGCGAGGATGGTTCCATCGTGGAGGGAGCGCGGGTAGTACGCGCATTTTGGCTGCGCGCCGGCATCCAACCGCAGGACTTTTTCTTCTATGACGGATCTGGCCTCTCTCCGCAGGATCGAGTGACTCCGCGGGCTTTCACCGCGCTGTTGCGGTATGCGGCCGCGCAGCCCTGGGGAGCGGAATTTCGCGCGACCCTGCCGGTAGCGGGAATCGATGGAACCCTGGCCGATCGCTTTACCCATGGTCGATTGCGCGGACGTGTCTTCGCGAAAACCGGGACGCTGGGAGAAGTGAATTCCTTAAGCGGATATCTGACAGCGGCGAGCGGGCAGACGCTGGTATTTTCCATAATCTGTGCAACGGGCACATGCCGGAGGCGACGGGGATAACCCACATTGTGGATGGAATCGTGAGCGCAGTTGCCGCGGCGGAGTAAATGATTTGAACCGCCGCCGATAAGAGAGCATCCTGACTGCAGATAGAGTTCGCAGGAGGTTTCATTGCCGAAGACAAAACTTCAGACCTATTCAACCCATACCCGTCTCGACCCGCTGTTCCACTATATTCTTTTACCCGTGCTCTTCATCACGCTGATCGCGGCCATTGCGCACCTGGTGCGCCATCCGAATTTCTGGAGCGCTTGGTTCGTTGTCCTGGCGCTGGCGTGGATTGTGATGGCGGTAAAGTTGCGCACCTATGCATTGAAGGTGCAGGACCGCGTGATCCGGCTCGAGGAGCGTCTGCGGCTCGCGCTAGTGCTGCCGGAGCCGTTGTGTGCGCGTATCGGAGAGCTGAATGAACGCCAGCTGATTGGGCTTCGCTTCGCCTCCGATGCCGAGCTGCCGTCGCTGGTCGAGCGGACGCTGAGCGAAAATCTTTCGGCCAAACAGATCAAGCAAGCCATTCAGAACTGGCGTCCGGACCATTTCCGCGTCTGATGAAAGCGGGGAGAATCGGAACTTGAGAAGGCCAATTTTATCGGTGGGAATTGCCGCATCGATGGCAGCGATATTCGTTACCGGCTGCCATTCCGCGCCGCCATCGAAACCGCTCAGCCAGCTGACGCCGATTGAAATGCAGGGTTATGCGGTCTTCCAGGCGAATTGCGCCAGGTGTCATTATGCCAACCGCCAAAGTTCGTTGCATGGTCCGGGGCTGCAGGCGATGTTCAAGCAGCCATATCTTCCCAGCGGAGCTCCGGCGAACGATGACCGTGTCCGCGCCGGCATCCTGCACGGACGCGGCATGATGCCGGCCTTTGGGAATGTTCTCGATGACCAGCAGATGCGGGCCTTGCTGGCCTATCTGCATACCTTATGAAAGAAACAAACTTGACCGAAATCAAGCCGGTTGTCCCTGACCCGAATCCGCCGGGACCGAAGCGCGCACCCCGCGATGCCGCCTCCAGATTTCCCGGCGTAGCCGCCATCGCACTGTGGATGCTGTTCGAGGCGCTCATCGGCGTGATGGGCGTATTCACGCATCATTTCACCAGCCAGGCTTCGCGCCTGAGCGTTCTTGCAGTAGCCACGCTGCTGGCCTTGGCCAGTCTCGGGCTTCTGCGGATGAAACGCTGGGGCTGGGCGCTGGCGCTGGCGGCCGCGTTCTTAACCAGCAGCTACGGCGTGTATACAATCCTGCGCTATCACCAGCAGAATTACTGGGTAATGACGATTGTGAACTTCATCTTCTTTTTCTATCTGGTGCGCCCGGAAATCCTCCGGCGGCTGCGATGAAGTTGAACCGCGGACAGACAATCTAGTTTCAAGCCAGCTTCGCTGCTGGGATAGCCTAAAGCCTGCAGCGGCTAAGAGGGAATTTTGGCCATAGTTCCCGTTCCTGAACTGGTTCTGATCGTTTGCGCCAAAGATTCGCCGGGTCAGCGCGCTGTTTCGAGGCTCAGCAGGATTATCAACCGGCTCGGTTTCGCAATCTCGTGTAAAGTTGCCTGTGGTAGTTCCGGATGGCTTTGGCGGTCGCGTTGTTTTCGCGTTGCCGGGCATCCGAGTTGCGTGGAGGCTCCTGCATGGCGACGTCTGAGTCCGCCAGTGCCTACGATATCGCTGCGATGGACGATTCCGCTATCACCAGGGAACACTGGAAAGTCGTGTTTATTTCCGGCATGGGATTTTTCACCGATGCCTACGACCTGTTCATCATCGGCGTGGTGTTGGTGCTGCTGAAGCAGCAGTGGCCGATCAGCAAGCTGGAAGAGGGCCTGGTAGGATCGACCGCGCTGCTGGCCGCTGCTTTCGGCGCGGTGATGTTCGGGCGCATCGCCGATATGGTGGGGCGAAAGCGCATGTACGGCGTGGAAGTTCTTGTGCTGGCGGTGAGCGCCATCGCCTGCGCCTTCTGCTCGAACATCTGGTGGCTGATCGGATTCCGTTTCATTATGGGATTTGGGATTGGCGGCGATTATCCCGTTTCCGCGACGATCATGAGCGAGTATTCCGGCAAGAAATCTCGCGGCATGATGGTTTCGCTGGTTTTCGGGATGCAGGCCGTAGGCCTGATCATGGGGCCGCTGTTTGCCGCCGCCATGCTGGCGACCGGCCTGTCGCATGACATTATCTGGCGCATTCTCGTCGGCTTCGGCGCCGTGCCCGCGCTGGCGGTGTACTGGCAGCGCCGGCATCTGAAGGAAACTCCCCGCTATCTCAAGGCGGCTGCCCAGGAGAAAGATGAATCCGCCCGGCTGCAGAACACCAGCGACTCCGGCACGGCGCCACGTTCGATCTCTTTCTGGGAAGGCTTCCGTCGCCTGGTGAACACTCGGCGACTGCTGTCGCTGCTGGTCGGGTCTTCGGCGGCATGGTTCCTGATGGACTTCGCGTATTACGGCAATACCGTTTCCAGTCCGCTGGTGCTTTCGGCCCTGCACAGCGACCACACGCTGCTCGAGAAGACGCTCACCCAGCTTGGCATCTTTGTCATATTTGCCGCCCCCGGGTATGCGCTGTCAGCGTATTTCATGGATCGCATCGGACGCAAGACGATTCAGTGTGCCGGGTTCGCCATTATGGCGATCTGTTTCGCCGTGATCGGCTTTGTTCCGGGCATCACCAGCCAGCCCATCTTTTTTCTCGTCGTCTACGGCATTTCCTACCTGTTCACGGAATTCGGGCCGAACGCGACCACCTTTATTTATCCGTCGGAGATATTTCCGGTAAAAGTTCGTACCACCGGCCACGGCATTGCCACCTGCATGGGCAAGCTGGGCGCGTTCGTGGGCGTCTTCACCTTTCCGTTTTTCATGCACTGGAAGGGACTGGCCGCGGCGGAAGGCGCCGCCGCCATTGTGAGCGTGCTGGGCCTGCTGGTAACGATGTTCCTGCTGCCGGAGACCAAGGGCAAGAGCCTGGAAGAGATTTCGGCGGACCCCGCCGCCCAAAAGGTTGCCGCCTGACACGGTAATACCGCCATCTTTGGTTCGGGTTGAAAACTCGGGCGAAGGCAGGCTGCTCCGGCGGTGAATCTCGTTCAATGTATTTCTTCGCGCAGTGGCGATGAACAAAGTAGCAGCGGAGAAACGCCAACGACACGCCGCCAGCTACAATAGAAAGTTCGCCATGGCCACGGTTCCCGAACTTATTCAGATTGATCTTGCGCCCAAGATTCGCCAGCCGAAACCCGACTGGCTGAAGGCACGCGCGCCCATGGGCGAGACCTTTCACGATTTAAAGAAGCTGGCGCGCAGCCTGAATCTGCACACCGTCTGCGAGTCCGCGCACTGCCCCAACATCGGCGAATGCTGGAACCATAAGACGGCGACATTCATGATGCTCGGCAATCTGTGCACGCGGCGTTGCGGATTCTGCGCCGTGCCCAAAGGCCGGCCGCAGCCAATTGACTTTGACGAGCCGCGCCGGGTGGCTGAAGCCGTCGCCGTGCTGGGGCTGAAGCATGCCGTGATTACCAGCGTGAATCGCGATGACGATATCACCGGTGGTGCGCGCGCCTTCGCGCTGGTGATTGAGGAGATTCGCCGGCAGGCGCCGGGCTGCCAGGTGGAAGTGCTGGTGCCGGATTTTCAGGGCCGCGAAGACGCCATCGGCATTGTCGTCGACGCGGCGCCGGAAATTTTGAATCACAACACGGAAAGCGTGCCGCGTCTCTATCGCGTGGTGCGTTCCGGCGCGCGATACGAGCGCACGCTGCGTCTGCTGGAGTACGCCAAAGAGTTAAATCCGAAGCTGGTCACCAAATCCGGCGTGATGGTCGGCCTGGGCGAGGAGATGCACGAGCTGCTCGATGTCTTCCGCGATCTGGCGCGCGTCGGGACCGACATTCTGACCATCGGTCAGTATCTGCGTCCTTCGAAGGATCACCTGCCGATGACGCGCATCTACACGCCGCAGGAGTTTGCGTGGATGAAAGAGGAGGCGCTGCGGATGGGCTTCCGTCACGTGGAATCCGGTCCGCTGGTGCGCTCTTCCTATCACGCGCATGAACAGGCTGCTTCGACTGGATTGAAAGTCCTGGCGTAAACCTCGCGTAGCGAGTGAAGAATCCAGATAATCTCCGCCTGGCCAACGCGGGTCGGATTCTTCGCTGGTCCAGACGATCAGCCTAGGTTGCTCAAGAATCCGATTTCCACAATCAGGCGACAAACTTTCGCACCGGCTGGCGACGATCGATGCGCAGCAGCCAGCCCAGCATCACAAGGAGAACGAAGAGCACGGATGCGATCTGGAACAGGTCCCACCACCAGGTTGTCGGGCTCACGTCCAGCAAGCCGCTGAAATCGAGCACAATAAAACCGATCCCGACCAGGATCGCGGCCACGATCGGGATCACGCGGCCATGGATCTGCAGATGGCCGCGGCACACCGGGCAGCGGAAAAAATCCGCGCCATCCTGCGCTGAAAAAAGAGCGGGGAGCGCTAAGTGGGATGGTGCAGACTGGGCAGGTATGCATAGGGTATTTGTGCGCGAAACTCTACTGACTGATTTTAACTTGTTCTAACCGCACGTTCTTAGATGCGGCTCTGGGCGAAACGCACTGTCGATGTGAACACGACGCGTCTCCGTTGGGTACAATATCGTTTTGCGGGAGAGGAAAACTGAACCCATGACCGTATCCATGATGGCCGGCATCCCGGCATTAAAAGAAACATACCAGCAGTTGAAGACTCGTATGGATAAAGCAGTCGAGGACTTTCGCGGCAGCCTTTCCTCGATTCGTACCGGCCGTGCTTCCGTGCACATGCTGGACCAGGTGAAGGTCTCCGCCTACGGGACGGAAATGCCGCTGAATCAGGTTGCGCAGGTGAGCGCGCCCGAACCCCAGCTGTTGCTGGTCCAACCGTACGATCCTACCTTGATTGTCGAAATTGAAAAAGGCTTGCGGACATCCTCGCAGGGGTTCAACCCGCAAAACGACGGCAAAGTCGTGCGCATCCCGGTGCCGCCAATGACCGAAGAGCGCCGTAAAGAGGTCGTCAAACACCTGAGCAAAATCCTCGAAGACCATCGCACGGGAATTCGCAACATCCGCCGCGACGGCAACGATCTGGTCAAGAAAGCCGCGAAGGATAAAAAAATCTCGGAAGACGACGAGAAGCGGGCGCTGGAAGAGATGCAGAAGCTGACCGATGATGAGATCAAGCGAATGGAAGAATTGTGCAAGGCAAAAGAAAAAGAAGTGATGCAGATCTGATCGGCGTCGCGGCAGCATCGCGGCGCACCTATTCGAGCGTTCTGTCGTCCTGAGCGAAGCGAAGGATCTTGCGATTCTTAATGAACCACCAGGGCCTTCGCTCCGCTCAGGACGACACGCCTTTATAGGCACAGAACTTTCCTTGGATCTTGGTCATCAGATCTAAGCAATGTTTGCCCAGCCATTGTTTCTTCGGTGCCGGAAACCTAAAATGCCGGTATGGATTCCCTGAAAGTTGTGCACGCGACCTGTTCGCTCGACTGCCCGGATACATGCAGTCTGCACATCTCTGTCAACGGCGAAGGCCGCGCGGTAAGAGTTCAGGGCAATCCAGATCACCCCGTCACGCAGGGTTTTCTTTGCGCGAAGGTCACGAAATATCTCGATCTTGTTTACTCGCCGGACCGGCTGCTCTACCCGATGCGCCGCAAGCCGGGCGCGCCCAAAAACCCAATCCCGCAAGGCCACCATGCTGAAGTCTTCGAGCGGATTTCCTGGGATGAAGCGCTGGATACAATAGCGGCGCGGCTGCAGGAGATTTCCGCGAAATTCGGGCCGGAGTCGGTCCTGCCTTATTCCTACGCGGGAAATATGGCGGCTTTGGGGTACGGGTCCATGGACCGGCGCTTCTTCTTCCGTCTGGGCGCGAGTCGCAACTCGATCGCACTATCTGCTCCGCTGCGGGCGGCGAAGCTTTGATGTTGGTATATGGTGTGAAGCTGGGTACGGACACCGAGCACTTTCGTCACGCCCGCACAATTATCGCCTGGGGCGGCAACATTCATGGGAATAACGTGCATCTTTGGCCGTTTGTGGAAGAAGCCCGCCATAACGGCGCGCGGCTGATTGTCATCGACCCCTACAAGACGCGCACCGCTCGCGTGGCCGACTGGCATCTGCCCATCCGCCCGGGAACCGACACTGCACTGGCGCTCGGAATGATGCATATTCTCATCGCGGAAAATCTCTACGATGCAGACTATGTTGCCCGCTACACCCACGGCTTCGAGCCGCTGCGCGAACGCGTGGCCACCTACACTCCGCAATATGTTGCAGAAATTACCGGGCTGACGGCGGAAGATATCCTGCGCCTGACCCGCGAGTATGCCACCGCAACGCCAGCCGTGATCCGCATGAACTACGGCGTGCAGCGATCGCAGAATGGAGGCACCGCGGTTCGTGCCATCGCTATGCTGCCCTGCCTCACCGGCGCATGGAAGCAGTTAGGTGGAGGGCTGCAGCTTTCAACCAGCGGCGCATTCCAGTTCAATAAGCAGGCGCTGGAGCGGCCCGATCTTGCAGCAGCCAGTCCCATCGGGCGGCTGGGCAGAGTCGTAAATATGAGCAGCCTGGGCCACGCCCTCACCGGACTGAACGATCCTCCGGTGCAGGCGATGATCGTCTACAACTCCAACCCGGCGGCGATTGCGCCTAACCAGAACACGGTATTGCGTGGGCTGCGACGCGCGGACCTGTTTACCGTTGTTCACGAGCAGTCCTTTACCGACACCACGGACTACGCCGACATCATTCTGCCTGCGACAACGTTTTGCGAACATAAAGATTTCCAGGGCACCTACGGCCACTACTATGTGCAGCTGTCCGATCCGGCAATCGCGCCGCTCGGTGAAGCGCGCTCGAACGTGACCATGTTTCGGCAGCTGGCCCAGCGCATGGGGTTTACCGAGCCGTGTTTCAACGACACGGAAGATGACATGATCGACCAGGCGCTCGCCACCGACTCTCCGTGGATGCGGGGAATCACCCGCGAGCGGCTGGAGCGCGAGCACTTCGTCCGGCTCAAATTTCCGCAGGAAGAAAACGGCGGCCATTTTCTGCCGTTCACTTCTGCGGAGTGGTTTCGCACTCCCTCCGGCAAGGCCGAATTTTATTCCGACACTATGGCGGCGCAAGGGCTCGATCCGCTGCCCGCGTATGTTCCGGCGACGGAATCGCGACATGCGCCGCTGGCCCGCAGGTTTCCGCTGGAGTTGCTGGCCCGCAAGGCTGACAATCACCTGAACTCCACCTTTGCCGGCCTGCCCGGTCATCGCGCGATGGAAGCGGCGCATTCCGGGCAGTTCGAGATGCATCCCGCGGACGCCCAGGCCCGGGGAATTGCCGATGGAGATGCGGTCGAAGTCTTCAACGATCGCGGAAAAATCCCGCTGCGCGCAAAGGTGAATGGAGCTGTTCCCGCCGGAGTGGCCGCTTGCCGTTTAGGATGGAACAAGCTCTCCTGCGATGGACAAGGCGTCAACACGCTTACCAGCGAGGCGCTGACGGATCTCGGCGGGGGTCCGACATTTTATTCCACGCTGGTCGAGGTACGCCGGGTCAGCGGGGAGGGTAGTTTGGTCTCATACTTCCGTTTACATCTTGACCGGCTGAAAAAGCCGGCCGGGAAATTTTGTCATCGAGGCGGAGTTCGAAAGCTGGCCCACCCGAAGACGTTGCGATTTTGGAGCGCTGTTGTGCAGGCGCTCCCACAACAAAAAGCGAGCCGGAGCGGAACTGCGGGCGCTAGGACTGAAGAGTGTCTGTCCCGTATAATCGGCTTTTCCTCTGGAATCGATTTTGGCAGTGAGGGTGTGCATATTTTTCCCGCGAGTGCAGGGGGCTTCCATGTCCCAAACCAACCGACCACGAGCGCGCGCCGCCCGCGGATGCAATGGACGACGACGGACTGTTCAAGTTCTTGCCGCAATGCTCTTTTTTCTCGGCATAAGCTTTAGCGCCGAGGCGCAGACCACGCTGCAGTCCATTCCGGCTCCGGCTGCAACGACCCAGCCGCAGACCAGCATCATCAGCGAAATCCGCGTCATCGGCAACCGCAGAATTCCCAAAGAAACCATCCTGGCACGCATGTTTTCGCACGTGGGCGATGCCTACGATGCGCAGACCGTGGAACGCGACTTCAATTCCCTTTGGAACACGGGATATTTTGAGAACGTTCAGATCAACCGCGATAACACGGAAAAGGGCGTCATTCTCACCGTGATCGTGCGCGAGCGTCCAACGATTCGCGAGATCAATTACAAGGGACTCAGTTCGGTTTCGCAGTCCGATGTGCTGGACCGCTTCAAGAAGGCCAAGGTGCCGTTGTCGGTTGAAAGTCAATATGACCCGACCAAGATCAAGCGCGCCGAAACCGTGCTGAAGGAACTGCTTGCCGAGCACGGGCACCAGTTCGCCACCATCCATACCGTCATCAGGACGATTCCGCCGGCTTCGGTCTCGGTCAACTTCAATATCAAAGAGGGTCCGACGGTCAAGGTGGGTCGTATCCGCTTTGAAGGGAACAGGAACGTTTCCGGCCGGGTGCTGCGTTACTCGATGAAGAACCTGCGCCCCATCGGCATTCCGCATTCCATTCTGTTTGAGAATCTGTTTGCCCGCACCTATGACGAAAGCAAGCTGGAGGAAGATTCCGAGCGCGTGCGCCAGGCGTATCGCGATCGCGGCTATTTCCGGGCCAGCATTGGCGAGCCGCTGACGCATATTCGCAACCAGGGCGGCATTTCCATCTTTACCCTGCGTCCGCGCAAGGGCAAGGTCATCGACATCACTATGCCGGTCGAAGAAGGCCAGTCGTACCGGCTCGGCGGAATCACCTTCACCGGCAACAAACGCGTGACGAATGTGAAGGCGCTGCGGGCGCTTTTCAAGCTGAAGGATGGGCAGACCTTCAACGCTTCGCTGATTGGCAAGGGCCTGGAGAACATGCGGAAAGCATACGGCCAGTTGGGTTACATCAACTTTACCGCTGTCCCCACTCCGCGCGTCGATGAAGCCAAAAAGCTTGTCTATCTGAACATCGATATCGATGAAGGCAAACCGTACTACGTGTCGACGGATCGAGTTCCGCGGGAACACCACCACTCGTGACACCGTAATCCGGCGGGAACTGCTGCTCGAAGAAGGCCAGGTCTATAACAGCCAGCTTTGGGAAACGAGCATTTTGCGGTTGAATCAGCTAGGCTACTTCAATCCCGATCAAGGTGGATCAGGATTCGGAAACCCAGCAGGATGCCGACAATGGCACGGTGAGACTGCTGCTGAATGTGAAAGAGAAGGGCAAAAATTCGATCGGCTTGAACGGCGGATTCAGCGGCCTTTCCGGCGCATTTATCGGCGCCAATTACCAGACGAATAATTTCCTGGGCCTCGGCGAAAGCCTCACGCTGCAAACCGCTTTGGGCGATTTACAGCGAAACTTCACCTTCGGTTTCACCGTTCCCTATGTCAAGAATCGCCCGATCAGCCTGGGCTTTCAGGTCTTCACGCAGAAAAATCAGTACAACGCGTTCAAGAACCCGCTCAGCGGGAGCACGGACCAGAACTTCGCTGCGGCGCAGCAATCGTTCGTTCAGAATTACAATCAGTCCCGCGAGGGCGCAAATTTTTCGATCAATTACCTGATTCCTCGCAGCTTCAAACGCATCGGCGCTACCTATACGCTGAGCCGCTCTAATATCCAGGCGTTCAGTTCGGCAACAACCAACCTGTTTCAGTTTCTGAACTTCCGGCATGGAACCTCCGGCCAAAGCGCATTGAACGGAATCGTGACCAGCCAGTTGTCCCTCAGCTACAGCTACAGCACCGTTGGAAACCCATACCGTCCTCGCACACGGCAAGAGCCTCAACCTTGTCCTGCAAGGGTCCGGTCTGGGCGGAAATGTGAGCTCGATCAGTCCGCTGATGGAATTCAAGTTTTTCAAGCCGATTGATAAGTTCCATTTCAACCCGGAAGGCCGCAATATCTTTGCCTACCGCCTGCAGGTTGCCTACATTCAGGGCATCGCGGGCCTGGAGGCATCGCCCTTCGACCGCTTCAATGCGGGTGGTGAAAACGACGTTCGCGGCTTCGATGTCCGTGCGATCACGCCGTACGCTTTTATTCCTACGCGCGTGCTTTACAACCTCGAAAATTCCGACGGATCTATAGTTCCGAGAGATCCGACCAACCCTACCCTTGGTCCGGTACAGATTCCGCTGCCCATTTACTCCATTGCACCCATCGGCGGCGATACTCAGATCACGAACAATATTGAGTACCGCATCCCGATCGCGGGTCCGGTGGACTTCTCTTTCTTCACTGATCTCGGCATGGACATGGCCTTGAACCATAACCAGCTCAAGTTGAATCCGCAGGCGAACTCAACGTTGAATGGCGCCCTCTATGGCTGTCCGCAGCTGGTGAACGGCACATGTCAGGGCGGCGTTACCTGGCCTGGCGGCGTGCCAAACCGGCTGGGCGCGATTCCTGGAACGAACATCCAGCCGCGTCTTTCGGTGGGGCCGCAGATCACGGCAATGCTGCCGATCATCAACGCGCCGGTCCGCATCTACTTTGCGTTTAATCCCGTCCGTCTGCATCAGGATCAGGGATCGCAATTTATCATCAAGCGCAGCATGTTCCCCGCAGGCGGGGCGGGCGACTTTACCTATCAGCAGGTCATGGCGAATTACGGTTCGCAATATTTCCTGTGGGAGCCGCGAAAGACTCTCCGGATTTCGGTCAGCACGTCATTTTAAGGGGTCGCATGAAAAATCGTCATCCTGAGCGAAGCGAAGGACCTCGCGGTTTGCGGAATAAAACACGGGGTTCTTCGCTTCACTCAGGACGACATGTTGGTCCGGAAATACGAGGCTGGCATGAGAAATCCGAGAACGGGAGTTTGACGGAAGATTTTCGCGGCTCCTATAATTCTGGCAGATTTCTCAACCCTGACGTGTTGTGGCGTTTCCGCAGCTGCCGGCCTCCCATGTAGCGCCGTTGCTCCTCTGGAAGCAGCATCCAGGGAACCAATCAAATTTTGCAATGATGCTCCGCCTGTACGGCGGAAACCTGAGTGGAAGTTAAAGGAGTTCCGAATCTATATGAAGCGTTCCATACTAGCGGTTGCCGTCATGGCGACCACGTTCACGGCCGGCGCCCTGGCGCAGACCAGCCAGCCGCCATCCGCGCCCTCACCTGCCTCCTCCGCTCCGCTGCAGAGCCTACTGGAGTCAACAAGCTGGCGGTTATCGCATTTCAGCCCGCAGTGGCGTCCACCAATGAAGGCCGGCAGGCATTCGCGAAAATTCAACAGAGGTTTGCGCCCAAGCAAGCAGAGTTGAAGACGCTGAGCGATCAAATCGACACCCTGAAAAAGCAGCTGCAGGCCGGCGGAAATACGCTCAGCCAGGATGCGCGCGCCGCCCAGCTGCGTACGATCGACGACAAGGAAAAATCGCTGCAACGCCAGGGGCAGGATGCCCAGTCGGACTACCAGTCGGCGATAACCGAGACGTATCAGGGATTGGCGCAGAAATTTTATCCCGTACTGCAGGATTACGCGCAAAGAAATGGCTACGGCCTGGTGCTGGATACCAGTTCGCAGCAGACTCCCGTGGTGTGGGCCAGCCAGGGCGCGGATATTACCGCCGCGGTCATCAAGGAATATAACCAGAAATCCGGAGTCGCGGCTCCGGCAGCCCAACCCGCCTCCAGCACAACGCGTGGGGCCACAACACATCGCCGCACCACAACTTCTCATTAAAGCCAGGACATCGGCTGCCGATAATGACTCTAGACGGTAGCTGATGCACTACTTGGGCGGTCCTCGGGAAAAGCTCACGAGGCCGCCCGTCTTCCTGTGGAAAAAACTGTGGGAAAGCTCGGCCATAGTGCCGCCGGAAGCACCAACAATCTGACAGATTGCCGTCAGGATGGCCTAGCCGATCGTAAACTGTGAATTATTGGAGATTAATGGGTCTTAATAATAAATACTTGCAATTTCGCCCGGTGAATGATCGTTTTTTAAAACAAAAAAGCTTTCCACAGATTGTCGTGAATCCCGCGATGAATGGATCTATCGAGGGCTCCGCGGATTTCGAATGTCTGTCCTCTCACCAGATAGCCGAATTACACCAAATTCGCAGCAATGGTAACAATAAGTCGTTACAAATTAGTTACTAGCCATTTGCACATTTGCGCGAGATCAACGATTTGGTCCGCGATTGCGGTGAATGCAGGCGGACTTACGCGTCTTCGCCGATTCGCAAAACAGCAAGGAAAGCTTCCTGCGGAATATCCACGCTGCCGATCCGCTTCATCCTCTTCTTGCCTTCTTTTTGCTTCTCCAGCAGCTTGCGCTTTCGCGAGATATCGCCGCCGTAACATTTTGCCAGCACATTTTTGCGCAGCGCAGCGACGGTTTCGCGGGCAATGACCTTGGCTCCAATCGCCGCCTGGATCGCAACTTCAAACATCTGCCGGGGAATCAGTTCGCGCATTTTGGAGACCAGCGCGCGGCCGCGGTCATAGGCAAAATCGCGATGCACGATGATCGAAAGCGCATCGACCGGCTCGCCGGAAACCAGAATGTCCAGCTTCACCATCGGAGATTCCCAGGTGTCCGACAGGTGGTAGTCGAGCGAGGCATAGCCGCGCGAGACGGACTTTCAAGCGGTCATAAAAATCGAGCACGATTTCGTTCAGCGGCAGCTCATAGGTCAGCATCACGCGAGTGGAGCTGACGTATTCAAAATTTTTCTGCCGCCCGCGTTTTTCTTCCACCAGCTTCAGAATGCCGCCCACATATTCTTCATTGGTCAGGATGGTCGCGGTGATGACCGGCTCCTGAATTTTTTCGATGCCGGTGGGATTGGGCCAGCGCGAAGGATTATCGACTTCGATCACGCTGCCGTCCGTCAGCGTGATCTGATAGCGGACGCTGGGCGCGGTGGTGATCAGGCTCAGATTGAACTCGCGCTCCAGCCGCTCCTGAATAATTTCCATGTGCAGCAGGCCGAGAAATCCGCAGCGGAAACCGAAGCCGAGCGCGACGGAGCTTTCCGGCTCGAAGAAAAACGATGAGTCGTTCAGCCGCAGTTTTTCGAGAGCCTCGCGCAGCATGGTGTGCTCATGCGCTTCCACCGTGTAAAGGCCGGCGAAGACCATCGGCTTGATGTCTTCAAAGCCGGGCAGCGGAGCGGCGGCTGGATTCGCGTCGTGGGTGATGGTGTCGCCGATTTTTGTGTCGGCCACGTTCTTGATGGTGGCGACGAAGAATCCGACTTCGCCGGCGGATAGTTCCTGCACTTCGACCGGCTTGGGCGTCAGGACGCCGAGCGATTCGACATCGAAGGATCGGCCATTCGACATCAGGCGAATTCTTTCTCCGCGTTTCATGCGGCCATTCATCACGCGGGTCAGCACGACCACGCCGCGATAGGGATCGAACCATGAATCGAAGATGAGCGCCTGCAGCGGGGCTTCCGCGTCGCCGCTTGGCGGCGGCAGGCGATGGACAATGGCTTCGAGAACATCGGGCACGCCGAGGCCGGTTTTCGCGCTGACGGGCAGCGCGTGGCTGGCGTCGAGGCCGACGGTCTGCTCGATCATTTCCTTGGTGCGTTCCACGTCGGCGCTGGGCAGGTCGATTTTATTGATGACGGGAATGATATCGAGGCCGTTGTTGATGGCGATGTAGGCGTTGGCCAGGGTCTGCGCTTCGACGCCTTGCGTGGCATCGACGACCAGCAGCGCGCCCTCGCAGGAGGCGAGCGAGCGCGAAACTTCATAGGAAAAATCCACGTGGCCGGGGGTGTCGATCAGGTTGAGCTGATAGGTTTCGCCATCCTGCGCCTGGTACGCCATCCGCACGGCATGGGCCTTGATGGTGATGCCGCGCTCGCGCTCGAGGTCCATGTCATCGAGCACTTGCGCCTGCATCTCGCGCGCGGTGAGCGAGCCGGTCAGCTCCAGCAGGCGGTCGGAAAGCGTGGATTTGCCATGGTCGATATGGGCAATGATGGCGAAATTGCGGATGTGTTCGCGATCCATGAAAGGGGGCCGATTGGCGGAAGAAGGGTTCTCTAGAGTGAGTTTACCATCGAGAAACAGGGGGCAGGAGCGGTCGAGGCGAGGGCCGGATTGATCGCACAATTGTCGAATTTGTTGAATGATTGTGCGGAATAGTTGAAGGATTGTGCTGGATAGTTGAAGGATTATGCGCGATAGTTGAATGATTGTGCAGAAGCCCGTGAGGTCCAGCAAGGAAGCAAAGCGCAGTATTACATTCGGTCGCCGAGGCGCAGGCGGGGTTTTTCACCGCGAAACAGGCGCAAAACGCCGGATTTTCCGCCAGCAGCCACACGTATCACGTGCAGGAAGGGCACTGGGAGCGAGAGCATCGCGGGATTTACCGGCTGACGCAATTCCCGGCGGCGCAGCGACCGGAGCTGTCGCGGTGGCATTTGTGGTCGATGGATCGCCCGGGGCGGGCGCAGGGGGTCTACAGCCATTCATACCGCTTTCTGCCTATATCTATTTCCCGAGAAGAGGCCGCCGATTCTGCACATGACGGTGCCGACAGAGCTTCCGCCGAAGCAGCGCGACTCCGGAGGGCCTGGTGCTGCATTTTGCCGATCTGCCGGAGAGCGGACATTGCGGCGGGCGAGGGATACCGGATGACCACGCCGCTGCGGACGATCCTGGACCTGGCGGCGCTGAACACGATGAAGCGCGAGGCGTTGTCGCGAGGCGCTGTTTCAGATGGTGAAGGGGGCCTGATACACGCGGAGCCAGATTCGAGGGGCGAAGATACCGGAGGCGTCGCGGCGGCAACTGGAGGTGATGCTGGGGCGGGGCAAGCAGTGAGAGTGCGATGGCGGACGGAAAATATTGCCGATTGTTCCCAAAAATATAACAATTGGCGTCGGGGGATCACGCTATGAACGTCAGCATGACAGGAATTTCGTCCACAATCCAACGCCGGCTTCTCGTCGTCGTGGTTCTCTCGGTTGCCTGCTGGTTGCCGGGAAGGCAATTCGCCCGCGCGCAGGCGGCCACGACCGGGCAAACGACAGTTTTGACGCCGCAGGACGTCGGCAAAGCGATGCCCACGACTGTCTTTTTCCGGGGACAGACCGCCGCGGTTCAATTGCGCAACACCTTTGGTCTGCGCTTCCCGAATGGCATGGTGATGCTGGCCGGACTGGTTGACAGTTCGGGGTATTCGAGCGGCATTCGACAGAAGTACCAGGGATACCTGCTCAGCGAAGTCGCGTTGACGGTCGGTGGAAAGACATTGCCTGCGGGAGCCTACGGATTCGGCTTTCTTGGGAACAATACTTTTGTGGTGATGGATCTTGGCGCGCACGACGTTTTGAAGGTCACAGACCAGACGGATGCAAAGCTATCCCGGCCACGACCGCTGGCGATCGTATCCGGTCAGCATCCCGGCAGTTATCGCCTGTACGATGGGCGCAGGTTCGTCTCCATCAGGATGAAATAACAACCACGCGTCTGGATGGCCTCGCTGCAATCACGGGGCGGCGGGACTCGGTCTCGCCGCCAGTCGCGGCGGCAATTGGAGGAGATGCTGGGGTGAGAAGCGGTGAGCAGAGGTGGTGGACCGTGGGGTTCGCTTCGATAACTGGATGGAGCTGATTCAGTGATACGAGAGCTGCTGACAGTTTTCTAACTCGTCTTCTCAAGAAGTTCTCGCACTCCTTTTTAAGCGTCTTGGAGTCTCGCATCACATCATTCGATCTTCATCGCTGCGAGCCTACCAAGGGCTTCCTTGATTCCGTCCGACCGTGAACGAATCTCCTCAACTGCGAGGTGAAAAACGCACGAACGGCATCGTCTCTTATCCCCGGAAAGCTTCTCGCCATCTCAACCGCTTCGAGATAAAAAAGCTTTCTGTCCTTCATCTACGTTGCCCTTCGCAGATTCAAGCATCGAAATGTTGCTCGAAACGTTCTTTCAGAGTCGCTTGTCGGGTCTCTTGGTCTTGATGCGTCCCAATACCTCTTCTGCTTCGTTTAAGCGGCCTAATTCCAGTAGGCAAACTGAGAGATTATTAAGGAGCATTGAATCAGTGGGATTCGATCTCACCCCGGCCTCTGCAATTTCTCTCGCTGATTCGAAATCCCACATGAGATCCGAAAGTATGAATGAAGCTGAAAGTCGCTGGCGCCCCGAGAGAATGGCTGATCCGCTCAGCCAACGCAGAGATTCTTCCAGCGCAGAGTCGAAGTCGACCCTTGTAGTATGAAGCCCATGCATTCGCTTCATGAAGTAAGGGAGGATTTGCGCCGGATACATCTATTGCTTCTCCGAGATAAGCCCGGTTTAGCCATCGAATCTGAGCGACGGAGTTTTCGTTTGCTCCGATCACCGCTTTTCTCAGCAATCTTCTAGCCGCTCGGTCGTTTCCGTGCGCGGCTTCCAGTGATCCAAGCGCCGAAGCGAGTTCGGTTGCATCTCGGGGTGGCATCCCGCTTTCAATTGCTAGCCGCCCGATCTTAGGTAGTTTGGATGGTTTCGTTAGGAAATCTGTAATCGCGATTTCGGATGCCATCAGCCATGGGTCCGATTTGATCTGATCGGCACCGTTCAGAAGCGCACGAGCCATTTCTGGTTCACCAATACGAATGAAAAATCTCGCGGCACTGCGCAATACGAATCTGTTGTTCGGCGCAAGCTGCAGCGTAGCCCGCGATTGCCGTTCCGCTTTCCGATCTTCTCCGGCAACAGTGTACGCACGGGCTCAGTTCTACCCATTCAATCGGATCGCGAGGGCTATTAATTAGGTTGTTCCGATGGCCCTTGATCTCCTTTCTTGCCGCTTTTCCGGGTACTTTCTCATATTCCGGTAGCCGAAGCACCACCGCCTCTTTTCTGCTACCGGCTCTCTCAACATCTCCCTGGCAAATCGAGGAGCCAGCGGATTGCTTCTGATTTCTGCGACCAGCGCAGCGAACGAATCAGGTTTGCCTGTGATGGTCACGGTGCCAAGCAAATCTAAATCGTGCCAAAGTGAACGATTCATCTCCCAACTGGAAATTCCTTGTGCTAGGGAAACGTCAATTCGGCTATGTCGGGTACAACCGGTATCGCGGGGCGGGTCAATTCACCCAACGCGGAGGTAGCCTCAACGAGCGCCATCTCGGAAAATGTGACGTTCGTTTTCCTGGCATTGTAGCGCTCATGAATGTTGAATCCTGCCGAGAATGGCCTGTGTCTCTCAGCCGATCGAAACGGGAAATGAAACGTTCAAGGCCAAATCGGGACCCGATCTTAGAGCGGTGTAGCCTGTCCCGACATGAGTTGCGATGTTTGGGTCGCACATCTGACGATAGACATCGACAATTTCTTCGCCAAGCACGAGGTCCGAGAATATATTGCGAACTATGATCAAGTTTGCCGCAAAGGCATGCTGCAAATATGGCAAGACCTCTGCATAAGTACTTCGCCAACTGGTTGGGTGAAATTGGACGTCGAGGTCTGAGAGTAGCAACTGGGTTGCCCGAGTGCCAGTAAAGTAGAACAAGATCATACTGCCAACAAGGTAGAAGTCTGCTCCGAAACGCCGATCAGATTCGTCCAGTGCGCTGCAGTGATAAAGAAGTTCCGGTGGTGCATACCCCATGTCCCCCGCACAGGCGAGGGCGTCATGTGGTGATACGCGTGTCCGATGCCACGCTCGCCCTAGATCAGCCAGCTTCTGGCCGTCCTCTGCGAACTCTAATACGTTCGAGGGTTTCAGATCCTGATGCGCGATACTGGCTCCGTTCAACTGCCGAATACCTACGCAGATGTTGTGAATGCACGTCAATATCCAGATTAGATCGAACGATGCTAAGGAATCCAGGTGAGATCTGATGTCTCCTCTTGCTGGCTCAAATATCAGATACTCCATGATCCCCCTGCGCTTACCTTACCTCCATCGATGGCTTTGACAATCTTCGACATGCGTCTATCCGCGCATTCCTGTAGTACATCTCTCGAATAGGAATGCACTTGTGAGAGTGTTTAATGCTGTTGCTGGATCCGGTGAGGCCAAAGCTGAGGTATAGTCCATAGCTTTCAAAAAAGCTGTTCTTCCGTCAGGATGCGTGACTCCATATGCACAGGAAAAATGGCCTCCCGTGTGTCCATCAGGTCTTGGATTTAGGCCCCGACCACCCACCCATTATTCAAGGTGAGCCCTTCCAACTGCTGTGCAGGTGTCATCTATTCTCGTCTCCGAAAGCTGTGTATACGCTCTCTGTGTTCTGTTTGCGCGAGGTCTGCAATATTGAGTGGGAACCCAGATGATTTTAATTCAGGCGAACTCTCAGCGATACAAGAAGTTTCCAGGCTTTCTCTTGCTTCTTCCTCTGTTTAGGCGAAAAGCTGGGCGTCTTATCGGGAGAAATGCATGTGCGCGAGGACATGGCGGAAGGGCTGTTGGAGGAGGGCATAGTTTGCTGGGGCTGATATGGCGAGTGGTGCCTGGCAGTTCGCGGATCATTACGGATACCGGCACTTTGCGATATCGATAATGTAAAGAGTTGAGGCGAACGACCGATCGTGGCTGGACTGCCATGAATGAACAATCAAACAATCTATGGAACGAGACAGTCGTTACGTTCCGACGTTCCGAAGGGGGAATGCATGATCAACAGGAGGAAATTTCTAAGCTGCGCGGCAGGCAGCGTGCTTGCCCGTGCTCTGCGCGGAAGCGCGCAGCAGTCTTCAACGAGGGCACGCAAACCGTTGGACACTTTGCCGGGCGCGGAGAAGAATCGCAAACTGAAGGTTGTGTTTGTGGGCGCGCATGTCGATGATTGGGTTTTCTGCGTGGGAACCCTCGCACGGTATGCGCGTGAGGGGCATGATGTCTTATGTTTCTCTTTCACACCGGGGGACTCGCAGAGTATAGCGGACGCCTATCATATGCCTCTCGATAAACTCGCGGCCTTACGGACGGGCGACGGAATGAAAGGCACGAAAATCATCGGGGCGCGGATGAAAGTTCTGGATCAGCACAACCAGAAGATGGTCGTCGATGCAGAGACGTACATGGAGTTCGATAAAACGTTGGGCGCCGAGAACCCGGATGTCGTGTTTGGATTGTGGCCGCTGCAGTATCATCCCGATCACCGCGCTGCGGGAAACCTGGCATACAACGCCTGGCTACAGAGCGGAATGAAATTTCAGTTTTATTTCTGCGAGACTTTTCCAGGAGGCGAGGAGAGCTCGCAACAGTTTGCCGCCAATCGCTGGGTGGACGTGGAATCGGTCCTGGATTTGAGCCGGGAAGCGGTCATGGCCAACAGTCTGGAGGGGAAAAGCTTGTGGGCCGATTACGAGATGTGCACGAAATTTCGCGGTAGAGAGTACGGCTGCCAATATGCTGAAGCATTCGTGCGCATTATCACCGTGGGTTCTGAGAAGGCGCCGGAGCACCCGGTACCGGGGCTATGGTATTCGGGGCTAAGTCTCGCACATGACGAGTAACCACGCCGGCAACATCATGTAAGGCTGGCGGGGTGCGCAGGTTCGGCTGCTAAGGGTTCGTATTTGTCCGGAATCCGGCATCGACAATAACAATATGTTCGTGGAATCCCGCCTGCCTTATCGGGGATTGCTACCGCGCTCAATCCCAGGCGGTCGAACGGGTCAACCTGACCCCGTTCGTTCACCTGATGCAATGACCCTCGAACGGAAACGGTTATCTCGTCCCCTTAACGACAAGATCGTTTTGGACACTGAACACACCGGAGGCGGAATTGGCTTGTATTCCGGCGATGGCCTTGTCGCTTTCGCTATTGACGACTCCGTAGAGAATGACATTACCGTTTCGAACGATAATATGGATCGCGTGAAAGCCTCGAGGCGGATAGTTTATGATGCCGCCCGACATGCGAATGTTGTTGCGGCCAACAGACCTGCTGAAGGGGCCACTGCCGCCAGGTCCAACCGCTTGCGAAATTGAGCCCTGATTGGCGTTGTAGACGCGCAAGGCGGGCTGAGTATAGATGCGGTTGTAGACTTCCATGCGGATGCGATCATCCATGCTGGAAAGCGGCAGAACCTGAATCTGATTGTCGACCGACTCGACTCCAGGAATTTTTTTGAGGACATTGCCAGCTTCGCTCTTAAGAGTGGGACGGGAAGCATAGCCCTGGAGGACGATGGATTTGCCGTGAAAGCCGAAGGTAATCCAGTCGAAGACACCATAGTAGTTGAGACTGCCAAGCCGCTTCTGTACTTCCTGGGAGATACGGAGGGCATCCTCCTGCGACCAAGTGGCTCCAGGTGCCGACGGCGTCTGGGCGATAAGGGCGCCGGTTGAAAAGCTTAAAGCAAAAAAAACTGCAAATGACGGCAGTAAACGACGGGTCAGACGAGACAGAACAGGCATGAGTTTTACTCCCTGTGCGGAAAGATTATTCCTTCGGCCAAACGATACGCCATCTGGATTGGCACGTCTAGCTGCACTTGCAGAGCGTTTGGGCAGGCTCAGGGCAGGGGGGGCACCTGGCAACAATCTTATTTCTTCGCTAGATAGAAGTAATGGCGAGGCGTCGCTATTTCAAGGCTGCGGAACGGATGGGTGAGCCGCTTTCCGCTCCATATACCTACGGTAAAGACCGATACCTACAGTGAAGATCGGCTGGCCGCTCTAGGCCGTTGGTTGGTATTATGGACGCTGGCCCCAGCAGACATGGCGGAGCGAGTTGAGGAACAAGAATGAAGGGTCGGTCCACGGGGCTGTCAATGTCTCATATTCCTGTTCGCGCGCCTGGCTCAGGTCACCATTCGATTGTTCCCATGTGCGGATGGCCTCCAAGGTCTGCTGCCACCACGACGCCCACGGGCTATCTCCACGCACTACTTCGGCGGTTGCCTCGTGACGGATGTTTTTGAGACCGCAACGCTCGAACAGCGTGGGGAGCTTGCGTCCAAAACTGGGGTCATATCCCCGCGATGTCCACCATTCGCCGGCGCGCCACGTTCCGTCAAAGCTGGCCGCATACGGGTGAGACGGATCCACTGGAGCGACCATGCCCCAGTCGCCTTCTTCATCGACAAGCCATCCTCCGGGGCGCAGACACTCCACCATGCGCCGGATAGCGCGCTCCTGCTTGCCGGCGAGCCAGAACAGCATGAAGCGTGAGCAAACCAGATCGAAGGAGCCCGGGTTCGAGGGCATCCAGAGGGTCCTCAAGTATGTTGTGCCGGCGCACCTCAAGGTTGGGAAGATTGAGTCCCTTCAGGTAGGTGATATCGATGTCTGTCGCCACGACGTGGCCGTTTTTTCCGACCCGCTCAGCTAACCAGATGGCGATGGAGCCGCGGCCCGCACCGACATCAAGGCACCGCCATCCAGGCTGCACCAGCTCCCGCCGTTGGCGAGAGAGCGGGTCGAAGATATGTTCCAAGAGAGCCAACCGATCATCTTCGGCGCCTTGGCGCCCTCTCGCGGCGAGCCGGTAACCCGGCCCCAGATCCCGAGACCCAGGGGTTCCGGATGTGTCCTGGCGCTCTGTCATGGCGAAACCATAGTGAAACGCCTCTGTTGTGTCAAGGGTCTGAGAGTTCCTTCCATTCGGCCGGATAGCACATTTGAAATCGGCGAATGGAATAGCATAGCGAGATCGCGGAAAGTGTGACCGTCATTCAGAAAAATGCATGATGCGCTTCAAAAAGCGAATTGGATTTTCCGAATCGGAGAAATCAATCGAATCAACCCATCTTGATGTTGTATTCGCCGACGGTGACAAAAGCTGACATGAGATTGGCGGTTTTGAGGAGCAGGCGCACCTGTTTGCCGAGATTGATCAGTTCCAGGCTGCAACCATGTGAGCGAGCGGAGACGTAGAGGCGAACCAGTGCGCCGAGGCCCATGCTGTCCATGCGGGTGAGGTCAGTGAGGTCTAGGACGATTCGTTTGGAGTCGGGGAACAGTTGCTTGATGCTGTTGTAGGGAAGTTCGTCCGCGCCGGCGATCCATTTGCCGTGGCATCGCACAATTACAGTGGTGCCGGTGCGGTGAATGTCGAGCGTGAGGGCGGCTGCTTGGTCGGGCATTGGGCGTGGCCTCGTCGAGACTGAGATATGGAGCCGGTGGCGGCGTCGAGCCATTCTCGCATATTGGCGCGGGAGTGCGACCTATTCTTCTCTTCCGACACAAGCCAAAAGAAGGCTTGTTGGGGCACCCGACCGGCTTTGTTGGGTCACGCTGCCAGTTACGGTGCGCTCGCTCGGCGGGGTTTCGGCTTGCTCTTCTCGAGATTGAGCGCCACGGCGGCGCGGATGAGATTCTTCAGGGCCGCTTCGTTGATCTTGTCGCCTTCGTGGATGTCGATGGCGCGACGGACATTTCCGTCGAGGCTTGCATTGAATAGACCGGCAGGGTCCGGCAACGCAGCTCCTTTGGCAAATGTCAGCTTGACGGCGTTCTTGTAGGTCTCTCCGGTGCAGACGATGCCGCCGTGGGAAAAGATGGGAGTGCCCGGCGATGTCGCCTTGGCCCACTTCCACTCTTCGATGATCTCAGGGTCGGCCTGGTGGATGATTGCGCGCACTTTCGCGAGCGTCTTGCCGCGCCAGTCGCCAAGTTCCTTGATCTTCTCGTCGATACGTGCAGAGGCGGATTCCATCGGGATGGGATTTTTCATGTGCGAGCTCCAAACTCTCGCAATTAATTTCGACTGCGCTCAGCGTAACCTGCAACCTCGGTCAGGTAACGGACATGCGCGTTACTCGGTACTAATCGGCCTTTCGGCCTAATTAACTTCGATGAGCGCTAAGGCCTGTTGTCGCATCCCAGTACCGCAGAGGCGGCCGTTAACGAAGTTCCGATGCACTCACGTGGGCTTTCCGCCGTAGACGCGATCATCCGCATTTTCTGCATCAACTTTGACCAAAGTCAGATTGACATGTATTCAATTATGTTGATAAACAGGGCAAGTCGGCCCGACGTCCATCATTTTTTGCATCTGCAACCAGGAGAACAATCGCAATGTTTACGCCAAAAGGAAAATTCGGTTGGTACGAACTCATGACCAGCGACACAAAAGCCGCTGGAAAATTTTACTCTGACGTTGTCGGCTGGACCACCCGGGAGATGCCCGGCACTGACGTGATGCAGTACACCACATTCAACCTTGGCGACATAGGCGTGGCCGGCATGTTGCACCTTCCCCAGCACACCGGATGGATAGGCTATATCGAAGTCGATGATGTTGACGCTCACATCGAAAAGATTGTCGAAGCCGGCGGTAAGGTCTGGAAACCGGCAACCGACGTTCCCGGCATGCTTCGGTTCGCCGTCATGTCCGACCCCCAGGGCGCGGCGATTGCCGTGTTTACACCCAATCCCGCCATGCCTTCGCCGCAGCGTCCGGCGCCACCCACCCCCGGTACGATCGGCTGGCACGAACTCTACACAACGGACCTCGAAGGCGGCTTTGATTTCTATAACAAGCTCTTTGGCTGGACGAAGGTCACCGATATGGACATGGGACAGATGGGAGTCTATCGAATTTTCGACGAGGGTGAACATAAGGAAATGGGAGACGGCGGCATGATGACCAAAGCCCCACATATACCTGTGTCCTGCTGGAATTTTTACTTCAACGTCGACTCTATCGGAGCGGCGATCGAACGTGTCAAGAGCGGAGGCGGCAAGATCTTAAATGGTCCAATGCAGGTACCGGGCGGCGCCTGGATTATCAATGGTCAGGATCCTCAGGGAGCCATGTTCTCTCTGGTGAGTGACAAGGAATAAGAGCGCCATAGCATCCGCATCCAACGAATTCGGAACACTGCGCTGGCGACATCCATTCCCGGTTGAGGGATCTTCTCGTCGATGCGTGCAGAGGCGGATTCCGCTGGGATGGGCTTTTTCATGGGTAGCTCCGAATTCTCGCAATTAATTTCACTGCGCACGGGCACTCGAAGGGAGGCGGCGAGGTGACTCGTACGTTGGCCAGCATGGAAAGGGCCGAGTGTCGAAAGCTCTCCTTATCAGCTCAATTCTTCCGACTTTCATGCAATCGGAGAAGAACGCCGACGGAGAACGCCTCAACACGGTCCTTAGAATGCAGATTTCGCAGCTACGCTCTGGTCGGCCATGTAAGCAAAATGTTGGCGAACCGACGCCTAGCAGGCGTTATTTTCCAGGTTGCTGAGCGGGTTGCACATCGAATTCCTTGGCAACCGCCGTGGCCAGCTTTATCGCCTCCGCCTTATAAGTCGCCACAGCCGCAGCATCATTTCCTGACGAGAGAAGCTAATAGAAAAGACCTCTAGAGCCTGATTGTCATGCATATCATGCGAAAAGACATGGATTGCTCCGTCATCAGGATCATTCAAGTTTGGAACCGTCCGGTCCAGACTCACCCTCGGCTTAGCGGCCAGTCACGCGGAGAAACGGTACGTTTGTTAATTCGGAAAGCCTCGACAGTCCCGGATGAGGAGCTACCGTCGCTCCTGCTTCGGTACCTAAGAAGAAGATTCGAGGACAGTCAACAAACTCCAGCGAACAATTATATTGGCCCCACTTCCAAGCGGAGATGGAGCTATTGTTTTTGGCCGACCTACGATAGCACCCAATTCTGGCCGAGTCGGCAACCTGCAAGCTTCATCAGTTGGCTCGGCTCTTGTGGTTGCCGGCGGGTCTGAGCCATGAGATTCGAAGGCAGGACGGCAAAATCGGAAATAATGAAGTGGTACGCACATCATTAGAATTCTCAATTTGGAGTGACGTGGGTCATGGAAGCCTTGGCGGCCGCAACACTGATGGGTTCTATAATTGATGGAATCTCCCCCAGATAAAGGATCGTTCCACCCTTCAAAACTCTTAGCGACGGTGGCTTATTATTTAAGCTTGAAGTTACACCCTTCTGGTGGTCTGTCATCGCACGTGTACTCGGTCGGTGGAAAGTTTGCAATTCCCATGAAAATCGCACCCGCGAACGCGAAACCAATGGCAAGGTCCCTGTAATGGTCCGAGAGTTTTTGTGCGTCACTTTGGCCGTATTCTGTATAGTTACGCGGGTCCTGTGAGTTGCTTTCCTTTGTGAGGATATCCAAACTCTGCTCAATCAATTCCCTCAAATCAGCAGTGGTCTTTGGGTAATAAAGTAAGCTCTCCCAGAGCTGTCGCGCCCTAGCAGCATCCCGATTTTGTTCGATGGACAGCCTTCGGCATAACCAGTCCTCGAATTCTCGCCATGACGGAGCCGCCGGTGCACTATATACATCCGCTGCCTGCTGAATCCGACAGGCTTGCAGGAGTTTCGCGATTGTGATTGCGCGTCTGGTGTCGGGATATCGGTTCGGCGCTGCCAGCGCGGAATAATAATTGGACAAGTTAAAGATAGAGCTTACTTCCAGCGAAATCCCCATGGTAGTTCCAAAGTACGTGTTCGCAGGTTGGCATGATCGCCATGCCTGATGAAGCTTGCATTCCCAGGCGTGTGCCAGATGCGCTGCGTTGCTTTCTGGTAGTCGGATGGTTTGGCGTTGAAGATATTCGGCACGAAAGTCTGAGGATTTCGATCGTACGCCGGAAACAGTGTTGACTGCACCTGCACCATGATGCGGTGCCCCGGTTCAAATATGTGATTCACATTGGTCAAAGCGAACTGATAGAGCAGTGGATTATTCGGGGTGATCGGCTCTGGATGCTCGAAGCTGGTGCGGTAGCGTCCACGGAAGATGTCCGTTGAGATGGGCAGTTCATAGCCGCCCATGGACGGATCCGGCGCGTATTGGCCCGGATAAACATCAATCAGCTTCACTGCCCAGTCGCTGTCGGTGCCGCTTGTCGAGGCGTAAAGATGTACCTCCAGCGGGCCGCTCAGGCGCAGCGGTTTCGTCAGCGGCGCCGTCTCCCAGGTCAGCACATCCGGCCGCCCATCCACAAAGCGCTGATCCTGGACCAACCAGGTTCTCCACGCTTCAGAGCCCTCGTAATAAGGCCGGGGAGAAAACGGCACGGGCTTCGCCGGGTCGGAGACATATTCGTCGTACTTTGCCGCATCGCGCTCCGGGGCTGTGAACGACAGCTTCCCGTCAGGCTGCAGATACAAAGGCTTCGACTGATCCGCGCAGTCTTTTTCACAGCTCAGGGGCCAGTGTGAGAAGTGCTCCCAGTGGTTCTCCCCTGTGTTGTAAACAACCACCGCAGGTGTGTTGGCTTTGGGTGCTCCGTCCTTCAGATATTGATTCAGGAACGGCAGCATCATCTGGCTACGGAACTGCTCCCCAGTGTCGCCATTCCACACCAGAGGTCCCAGATTGTAGGCGTCGCCACCTGCTTCCCCGTGGCTCCACGGCCCCATTACCAGATAATTCATATCGTTGTGGGTGTCTTTGGGTTCTTCCACTTCATAGCAGTGGATGGCGCCATACATGTCTTCCTGATCCCACAATCCCTGCACCCACATTGTGGGCACTGTCAGCGGCACCTTGGCGATGAACCTGTCCAGCGCCTGCTCCCGCCAGAACGCGTCGTAGTTTGGGTTCTCTTCAATCTTGCGCCAGAAAGGAAGCTGCTCCAGTCCTCCGTAGCGCGCGAAGTTGCCCGCTGAGCCCAACTCCAGGAAATTTGTGTAGTCATCGCGATTCAGACGAGGAATCGACGGACCGCCGCCCTTTGATGCTGTCTGCCCGGTAAAGAAGTCGAAATTTTTTTGCCGGAATGCGCCGTAATGGAACCAGTCGTCGCCCATCCATCCGTCTACCATCGGATTTATGGGTACGGCCACCTTCAGCGCCGGATGCGGGTGGAGCAGGGCCATGACGACTGTGTAGGCTTCATACGAGATACCGACCAGCCCCACCTTGCCGTTTGATTCCGGCACGTTCTTCGACAGCCAGTCGACAGTGTCCCAGGCATCGGTGGTGTCGTTCGGCCCGTCCGGATTTAGCGGTCCGGTCGGCGGCGTTGTCATCACATAATTACCTTCCGAGTTGAACTTTCCCCGTGTGTCTTGAAACACGCGGATATACCCGGCCTTCACGAACTCATAGTCGCCCTTTCCCAAAGCCATCGCCAAGTAGGGTGAATCGTCCTGCCGCACGTGCCCGGCGGCGTTGTAAGGCGTGCGCGTCAGCAGGATTGGCGCACCATGTGCACCGTTGGGAACCACGATCACGGTAAACAGCTTGACTCCGTCGCGCATCGGGATCATCACGTCGCGCACCGTGTAGTTGTAATCCGTGTGCGGCGGTGTGAACTTCGCGGGAATGTCGGGCGTCATCGGCGCCGTCTTTGTCTGGGCCGTGGCGGAAAAGAATGGGAACAGAAGAGCCAGGGCGGCGGCGGAAAAATAACGGGCGGTAGAAATCATCTTTCGCCTTAGAACGGACGATTTTCGGCCGGAAATCTATCTGCCTACTATAGCAGTGTCTTAGCGCCTAAAGGCGCATCCTGATTCGAACTCGATTCCCCGGACTAAAGTCCGGGGTCTACCCAACTTCCAGCCCAGGGTCTACCCCAATTCGACTCGATTCCGCGGATTAAAGTCTGGGTCTACCGAACTTCCGGCCCAGGGTCTACCCCAATTCGTATTCGGTCCCGGACTAAAGTCCGGGATCTACCCAACACTATTCGCGCGCGTGATTCAAACTAGATTTCCCAGACTGTTCTTTTGCTTTAGCGGGCCACATTCGCCCGCTGCGAGGTCTGCGCTGCACGAATGAGATTCGGCAGCTTCAGCGAAGTCGAACGCCTGAGGTTCGCTCCGGCCATGGCCTCCAACTGCGCCAGCGCCTGGGTGTGCTCTTCCGCATTGCGCGCACAGGAGCAATCCGGCGGAATGTAAATGTCGAAACCGCGCATGTTGGCGTCATGCGCGGTGACGGTGATGCAACTGTTGGACGTGAGTCCGGCGAGAATCAGCGTCTCCACTTCGAGATGTTGCAGCAGCACCTCCAACGGAGTCATGTAGAACGCGGAGTGCAGCGGCTTCAGCACGAAGTAATCCTCGCTGTCCGGCAGCAGCGGCCGTACAAACTGCGCCCCTTTCGCCTCCAGGCAGCGGCCCATCAACACTTCCTTTTCGCTGCGCCAGTCGCCGAAGTTATCGTTCACATACAACACCGGGATGCCGAGCTCACGCGCACGCGCCTTCAGCCTGACCAGCGCATCCCGCATGGCCAGCGCACCTTTGAGAATCGCGTCTCCATCGGGAAACTGAAACGTCGTCAGCACGTCGATCATCAACAGCGCAACGGGCACCGGCGAAGGACGAGTCTGTGCATGCTTCCGAGACCTCATGCCATTTGGGATGCTATTTGCGCGTGCGGAGCATCAGACCCTTCGCGAACCACGGAATCCCCTGGCGGCATAGTAAGATTCCGCACCGTTGTGATACACGAAAACAGTGTCGTAGCGGCGATCGCAAAAGAGGGCGCCGCCGAGCTTTCTGATATCGGTAGGTGTTTTCACCCAGCTCGACGTTTTCGTATCGAAGTTTCCAAGCTTCTGCAACTCTCGATATTGGTCTTCCGTTAAAAGCTCAATGCCTATGGCAGCTGCCATATCCATAGCGCTATTTTTCGGTTTATGTTCTTTCCTCGACTCCAGCGCTTCACGGTCGTAGCAAATACTTCTGCGGCCTTTCGGACTTTCGGCTGAGCAGTCATAAAAAATGTATTCGCCCGTCTTTTTGTCATGACCAACAACATCCGGTTCACCGCCGGTTCTTTCCATTTCATTGAGTGACCACATTGCTTCAGTATTTGCATCCAGCTTTGCCTGTACTTTGGCCCACTCAAGACCTTGATGGCGGTTCATATTTTTCTCAAAACGGGTTTTCAATGCTCTGAGCAGTTCTTCACGTTGTTTTTTAGAAAGGGTCACGTTTGACATAGTTTGATTTTAAGGAAACAGCCAGATTCCTCCGAAAAGATCGGGCCAATCTCTATTAAGGGGCAGGAGGAGGTCCGGGTCTACCAAAACTTGCGAACTAGTTTCCCGGACTAATCCGCGGTCTCTCCAAACTTGACCGGTAGAATACCTGGATATTCTGATCTAAAGTCAGTGAATAGTGCGAAATCGCCAACGCACTTCAGAAATCCAGCGGCTGTTTCGATCCATGAGCGTGAAGTCAAGCATGATAACTCATGAGCGACCGGCTTCGGGGGATGACAGATTGAGCCGCGCGGTGTCAATAGGCGCATGAGGGTTGTTTGGGCGTTCTGGTCAGTGCGTATGTCTGCTAAAGAATTCCCCTGATTCGCCGATTTCCTGAACCAGTATCTCGCCTGGCAGAAATCAACTGTTCCAGCGTCTCCGTTTTCCAGCATCGCGCCGGCATTGTATTCGCCCATCGCCTGGCCCTTCTCGGCCGCGGCGTGAAACCAGAACCACGCGGCCTTCATATCCCGCGGACGACCCTGGCTGGTGGCGAAGCACAATCCGTAAGCCTGCTCGGCCGCCGCGTCCCCTTGATTGGCGGCCTTTTCAAGGTAATAGGCAGCTTCGACAGGATCTTTCTGAACCCGTTCGCCGTTGAAAAGGAAGCTGCCAAGCAGAGATTCTGAATCGCGATCGCCCAGATCGGCTGCACGCTTCAGATAAGAGAAGGAAAGCCTGTCTTTATGTGGAACGCCCTGGCCAAGCCAATAGATAGCAGCAGCCTGGTAGAGCCCGTGTGGATCGTTCTGCAATGCGGACTTCTCATACCAATAGAGAGCTTCCTTATATTTCGCGGAGTCGCGGGCCGCGTCGCCCATGATGTCCTGGGCCTGTGCATACCCCTTTTCAGCGGATCGACGGAACGATTCCATGGCTTGCTGCCGGTTGAGAGGTTTACCGCTGCTCCCGCGCAGAAGGGCGATGCCACGATTGAAATCTTCCTGGGCGGAAGTGGTGGGCAGTGCGATGGACATGGCCTTGTCCAGCACGCGCTCGAACGCCCATGTCACCGTCGCGGTCTTCAGGAACTGGAGGGCTTCTTCCCCGGCCTGAATCTCCTGCGCCTGTGCGGGCAGAAAGGCCATTGCTGTAACAATGGTAAGCCAGAGCGAACGTCTGAGGACTGGTTTCATCGCTCTACACCCGCTTAGTTGGCGAGCTTACATTGGCAACGAATGCACGACGATGCGGCATGTGATGAGACCCTTCTACTCAGGTGATTCGCCGTATCCCAAGCGTGAAACCGGAGGTCGAGCCATTCTCGCATACTGCCACCTGAGGCGATGTGTTGGGTGGCCCAATGTCCCCGTTGACAGTTAAACTTCGTCGCAGAGAAAAGCGGGAGTACCCATGCTCAACCGCCGCAACTTCTTAAAGGTGGCCTCAAGACCGGCGCCACTGTGATTCCCATGTCAGCCGTGCTGAACGCTCTCGACCCGGCTTCGACGCTTTCCGCGGAAGAAGTTGATGCGGCTGCCGTAAGCAGGCCCACACCAAAGCTCGTCCCCCTGCCGTCGCGCCTCGGTCCATTCAACTCCGCGACCGAGCCATGGCAGCAAAGGGTTCGCCGGGTGGGACAGAGCAACATGACCGAGCACGACCCCGCGGTGATGAATATTGAAGAATGGGCCGACTACTGGCACTCCGCCGATGCCGACATTGTCTTTGTCAGCGTCACTGGCATCCTGGCGTTCTATCCCTCGAAGGTGAAGTTTCATCGCCACGGAAAATATCTGAATGGCCGCGACTTCTTCGGCGAGTGCGTGGCCGCCGCGAAGAAGCGCAACATGCGTGTGGTGGCTCGCATGAGCCCCGACCTAAACTGGGGCGATGCGCTGGCGGCCCATCCGGAGTGGGCCATGCGCCACCAGGACGGCTCGGTGCAATTCAGCGGTCAGGATCCGCGTCTCTTCAAAACCTGCATGTTCTCCACTTATATGGACGACTACATGCCGGCCATCATGCGTGAGGTCAACTCGCTCTACGACGTGGACTGCTTGTACACCAACGCATGGCCGCCCATCGGCAGCCTACCGGATTGTCATTGCGCGATCTGCAGCAAGCTGCCCGCCGCGGAAACTCCGGCATACTGGCGCGTGTTCAACGACCGCGTCATGGAGTTGTGGCAGAAGTACGACGCCATTGCCAAAGAAAAAAAGCCGGACAACTTCTTCTTCGGCAACCTGGGCGGAAACGTTCGCGGCGGCCCCAATCTCGACCGCCTGGGCAAGATTGCCGCATGGTTCCAGGCCGACAACCAGGGGCGCAGCTATGGTGACGCTGCCATCTGGGGATGCACACTGCAGGGCCGGGTCTGCAATGCCGTGCTGGACGGAAAATTCGCCGCCAACGTCACCGGCGCCTATTCCACCAGCTCGGTCGAATGGCGCAACAGCTCCAAAACCCCCGCCGAGGCCATCATGTGGCTGAACGAAACCCTTGCCGGCGGCATGGTTCCCTATTATCACTTTGTCGGTTCGGAGGATGGGCTGGGCGAGGACCGTCGCTGGCAGAAGGTCGGGTCCGATTACTTCCGCTGGACCGCAAAGCACGATGCCCACTTCAGGACTCGCCGCTCCATCGCCAATATCGGAGTTGTCATCGGACAAAGCACGCAGCTTCTCTACCCCGGTCCCGGCACAGCGCGCTCACACGCTTACATGCATGAGACCACCGAGGGCATCTATGATGCGCTGCTGCAGGGCCGTTTTGCGTTCGACTTCGTCCATGAAGACCGTCTCGATGCGGAACACCTGAGCAAATATCGTGCCCTCCTGATGCCGAACATCGCCATGCTCAGCGATCGGCAGTGCCAGCAGATTCGCGATTATGTAGGCTCCGGCGGATCCATCATGGCCAGCTTTGAGACTGGCCTCTACGACGAAAACCTGCAGCCGCGCGCGGACTTCGGACTCGCCGATGTGCTCGGCATCCACAAAGCTGGAGACGTCGTTGGTACCAACGGCAACGCGTACTATGCGCGCATCGAACAACCGGACGCGACCCATCAACACCCCATCCTGGAAGGCTTCACCAACACCAACTGGCTGCCTGGCGCACAGAATCGCATTCCTCTCAAGCCGGTGCCGAATCCTCTGCTCACCGTTGTTCCCGGTTTCGTAAGCTATCCGCCGGAGCTGGCTTATCCGCCGATCTCGCACACGGATGAGCCGGCGGTTGTCCTGCGCGAAGCAGGCTCCAGCCGTATTGCCTACTTTCCCGGAGACATCGAGCGCACCTACTGGCTCACCGGCCACGGCGATCTGCGGCGGCTGCTGCACAACACCATCCGCTGGATCACGCGCGACGAAAGCATGGTTCACATTGAAGGGGAAGGATTCATCGAGACGCTCAGTTGGGAGACCGCTCCCGGTTATGCCGTTCATCTGCTGAACTACACCAACCCAAACGCACAGCATTGCTGGCTGCAGTCGATCTACCCGCTCGGCCCGCAAACGGTCAGTATGAAGCTGCCGCGGGGCGTGAGGGTGAGATCGGTCGAGCTGCTGCAGGCCGGACGAAGTGTACCTTTTAAAGCGGACAATCAGACCTTGCAGTTCACCATCCCCCGTGTCGAAGACTACGAGGTAGCCGCCATCACCGTCAGCTAGCTTCAGCCTGTTGATACTCCGTTCAAGGGACGATGTGCTCCAAGTGCCACAGATTGAGTGGGATCCCGACCTCATTTCTTGCGGGTTTTCGGTAAACCTGGCCGCACAATCGCGTAGAATTTCTCGTTATATGAACAGTAACGAAAGTGGTTACTAGAGTTACCACGACAATGTTTCCTCGCTTCTGCTATCACTGAGTCGCATTTGGCGGACTCGCAAGCCATCGCCGAACTGAGGAAGCACATGTACCGCCGGCTGAAGCAAGCTTTGCTCCTTGGGGCATTTTTCACGTTTGGATTTTCTGCTCTGGCACAGGTCACCGCTCCGGATTTCTCCGTCGTTGTGCTGCCGGACACGCAGTTCTATTCGGAGTCGCATCCGGCAATCTTCACCGCGCAGACGCAGTGGATCGTAAATAACAGCGCGAATTACAACATCCAGTTTGTTCTTGGCGAGGGTGACATCGTCAATGTCGCCGACACGCCGGCGCAATGGCAGAACGCCGACGCCGCGGTCAAGCTGCTCGACAACGCAAACATCCCTTACGTGCTGCCGCTCGGCAATCACGATTATGATGGCTTCAATCCGTCTGCCCGCGGAACCACCGCGTTTAACACGTATTTCGGCCCCTCTCGCTACGCAAATTACAGCTGGTACATGGGCGGATATCCCGGCGGAACCAACGACAATTTTTACGCAGTATTTACGGTCAATGGAAAGCAGTATCTGATCCTGGCGCTGGAGTTCCTGCCCCGCCAGGCAGTCCCTGGATTGGGCAAAGACGGTGCTGGATGCGAATCCCGATAAGGAAATCATCGTCGTCACGCACAGCTTCCTGTTTACCGATTCGACGCGCGCCGATCAATGCAACAACAACGACAACGGCGCCACCGGCAACAATCAGGGCGAGGACGTCTGGCAAAATCTGCTGATCAACTATCCCAATCTGTCGCTGGTCCTGAACGGCCACTTCGTCGGCATCAACGCCTCGCGGCGCGCCGATCTGGGGCTGCAACAGAACCTGGTGAACGAGATCTTCGCCAATTACCAGGGTCTAACCAACGGTGGGGACGGCTGGATGCGGATCCTGACCTTCCGTCCGAGCTTGAACCGCATCGATATAGTGACGTATTCGCCGTACCTGAACCAGTACAAGACCGACAGCAGCAACCAATTCAGCATCACCTGGCACAGCACCGGAGTAGCCAATACCACCGGCACCATCGCGGGATCGGTGCGTGGGCAGCGCGCAGCGCCCTCACCCTACCAGTGCGTGCCGATCTCCGGCGCTACCCTGACCGTCAGCGGCGAGAGCGCAACCAGCGGAAGCGACGGATCGTTTTCTCTTGGTCTTCCGGCCGACAATTACACCTTGTCAGCGGCCGCAACGGGATGGGCAGCGACCGGCGACTACGAAGAAGCCGCTTTTCCGGGCTACACCAGCAGCGCAAAAGTTTTCCTTGAGCCGCTGACGGGCAATGTGGCTGGCAAGGTGACCGACACCTCGGGAAATCCACTCAGCGGCGCCGTCATAGCGTTTTCGGGAGGGACCATTCCCACCCAGATCAGCGTGACGGCGGACACGACGGGCAGTTACACCGCGTCCTCAATCTCGGCGGGCAGTTATAACGTGACCGCGTCGGCGACCGGAGAGACGACCGCCGCGGCAACAACCAGCGTCACCCAAGGGCAGACGACAACGCTGAACATTCAGCTAAGTGGAGGCTCCACGGGAGGGACCTGCGTGGGGAGCGGGGTGAACCGCACGGTGACGATCTGCTCGCCGGCAAACAATTCAACTGTGACCTCGCCGGTCAGCATCGTGGCGCAAGCAACCGACTCGAAGACGATCACGCAGACGCAAATTTATATCGATCGGGTGAAGCAATATCAGATCGCCGGCGGCAGCGTGAATACCTCTCTGCCGCTCACGGCCGGCACGCATCGCATTACCGTGCAAGCGCACGATAGCGCTGGATCGTTTCCGGCCACCGTGAACGTGACCGTGTCCTCGACGGGAGGGACCGGCGGCGCGTGTTCGGCGCCAACTTCGCCCGGCGTTAATATCTGCCAGCCCGCCAGCGGCGCGACGGTCTCGTCGCCGGTGGCCATTCAGGCCGCCTCCGACGTCACCGGCACGTTCAACCGTATGGAGGTCTGGATCGACGGCGTGAAAAAGTACACCGAAACCAGCAGCACCACGCTGAACACTACCCTCACCATGGCCGCGGGCACCCACCGCTTCGCCGTTCTCGCCTACAATAGCGCGGGAACCAAGTGGGAACAGGCATTCAACGCAACCGTGAAGTAATGGCAGTGCGGGGCAGCCGGTGCCGGGCGCCCATGCAAGCCTTCCGTCGGCTTGAGTGGACGAAAAATGCCACGCGCTTAACAATCCCGGAGATTTCTTCGCAAAGCACGGGTTTTTCATCAGTCTGGGCCGCCACAGGTGGCCTTGTCCTGCTCCCTCGCCCCAATTAAGCAAAGAAGGCTGGAGGGGCCACCCTGGCTTCTTCAACCCACTCAAGCAAAAGAAGCTTGAGTAGGCCACCCTGCCCGGCCATACAATGGGAATCGAATTATCCTTCGACGACGAATGAAATCTTTCTCCCTCACGGTTGCGAGTGCTGTGCTCGTTGTGTTGTGCGGGTGCGCGGCGCAGAAGAAGCCGGGTGTGCTCGCAGGCGCGACGGCGCACGCGACCGCGCCTACTTTGCATGCTCAGCAGCCAGCGACGGAGACCAAGGCGGTTCCGGCAATCGCTGAGCCGAACGCAACGGGCGGCAACCATACGCAGCAGGACCAGGCGCTGATTGCGGCTTCCAAGCAGGCCTATGAGAGCGGCGTCTCGTTGTACCAGGCTGGCGAGTATCAGGCTGCGCGTTCCGACTTCGACCGGGCTGTCGATATCTTCCTGACCAGCGGACGCGACCTGAAGCGCGACGCTGTGCTGAATGAGGCTTTTGAGAGCACGGTGGATAAAATCAATGCCCTGGAACTGGACTCGCTCGAGCAGAGCAATGGTTTCAGCCAGCAGGATCAGACGCCGGTGGGGGTGGCAAACAACGTCACTTTCCCGGTCGATCCGAACCTGCTGGCGCGGGCGAAGGCGGAATTGAAGATCACGCGCTCCGATCTTCCGCTGGTGGTGAATGATTATGTCGCCAGCTACATCAATTACTTCACCAATACCAAAAAAGGGCATAACACGATCGAAAATTCCCTGGCGCGTGAGGGACGCTACCGCGCGGTGGTGGAAAAAACGCTGACGGACGCGGGCGTTCCCAAGGACCTGATCTTTCTTGCCATCGCCGAGTCCGGATTCCGGCCGCGGGCGGTCAATCGGCGCTCCGGGGCCGGGGGGATGTGGCAGTTTATGCCGTATGGGGATTACGGGCTGGTGCGGAATGCCTGGGTGGATGAGCGCTTCGATCCTAAGAAATCTACCGAAGCCTACGCCCGCTACATCAAGGAATTGCACAACCAGTTCGGCGACTGGTATCTGGCCATGGCTGCCTATGACTGGGGTCCGGGGAAGATTCAGCGCGCGGTGCAGCGCACGGGATACGCCGATTTCTGGGAGCTTTACCAGCGGAACGTCCTGCCTGCCGAGACCAAGAATTATGTACCGATCATCGTGGCGGCGGCCATTATGGCGAAAAATCCGACGCAGTACGGGCTGGAGGACATTCCCATGGATCCGCCGCTGCGGAGCGATACGGTGACGACGAACTCCAGCATCAATCTGAACCTGGTGGCGGATCTTGTCGGCGGCAGTGTGGACGATATTCAACAGTTGAATCCGGCTTTGCTGCGCATGAGCACCCCTGAGGGCATGCCGTACGAACTGCATCTTCCCGCCGGAACGGGGAATGTATTCGAGCAGCGAATTGCCATGATCCCGGAAGAACACCGCAACTCCTGGCGTTTCCACATTGTGGGCCAGGATGACACGCTGGGTTCCATCGCCCAGACATTTCATGTCAAGGTGAGCGATCTGGAGGCAGCGAACCAGTTGCAATCCGACGACCCCATCCATGCCGGGGAAGAGATCGCGGTTCCGGTTCCGCCGCCGGCGGTGGTGCCTGGCCATATGCGATACCGGGCGCGCCGAGGTGACACTATTGTTACCGTGGCCGACCGTTTCGGCGTGACCACCGGGCAATTGCGGCGATGGAACGGAATCCGCTCAAACCGCCTCCCTATGGGCCGGCTGCTCTATATATCGGAACCGGTCCGAGGCCGTCATCGTTCCAGGCGCTATGAACGAGGGAGAGGCGGTTTAGGGGGGGACAGAGGGCGGCGGGAGAATTCATCGGCGGCCCGCCGAGCAGGCGACCCTCCGGCATCTCATTCCTCGAGCAGCCGCGCCCGCCGGACGACTAAGCATTCAGAGCCACATTCCAGCGCGCGCCATAAGAAACACGAAGATTAGTTTCCGCTGAACCGTTCCCCATCGCCTGGCGTAACCCGGTGGGAAAAGATCTCACTTGTGTTTCCTGTGAACTCGTAGCATTCTTATGCTGGTACTCAGCAGATTTACCTTGAGATGTGTATTGTAAAAAGATGAGACTGCGGCCGTGCGCTGCGGCAGCAATCCGGGGAGCTAACGATGAGCGACGATCAAATGAAACGGATGTCCAAAGGCAACGACAGTGAAACCGAAGTGGATGAGCTGAACGAAGACGCAAACGATGGCTTTGAAGAGGAAGAAGTCACCATCTCGGTTTCCTCCGACGATGACGATGACTCCGATGATGAAGACCTCGAGGAGGGCGACGACGACCTCGAAGGTGACGAGGACGAGGAAGGTTCCGCATCCGGTTCGGTGAGCGCGCGTCCGTCTTCAGCAAGCAACCGGGGATCCCAGACGCGGAGCAGCTCAGGCGGTCGCTCCGGCTCGGCAACGCAGGCTGCGAAGTCGAGTTCCCGGAGCGCGAGCGCCAAGAGTCCGGCCAAAAAGGCGGCCAAGAAAGCACCCGCCAAAACGGCTGCGAAAAAATCAGGAAATAAAGTTTCGGCCAAACCGGCCGCAAAGAAGTCCGCCAAGAAAGCGGCAAAGAAGCAAGGCAGTTCAAATTCTTCAAGGGGAAAGAAATTGGCAGTGAAAAAGGCAACCAAAAAGGCAGCAACGAAGTCTGCGGCAAAGAAAGCTCCAGCGAAAAAAGCTGCAGCAAAGAAAGCGCCAGCAAAGAAGGCCGCGAAGAAATCTTCGGCTAAGAAAACCACAGCGAAAAAGAGATAAGGAAATTCAAGGCAAGCAAAAAGGCCCGGCAATTATGCCGGGCCTTTTTGCGTCTGCCGTTGACGCAGCGCGACTCCACTCAAAGCAACAGAAGCTTGAGTGGGCCACCCGCCCTTCAAGCATTTCGTTGGGAGTCACTTGCCGGAGGATTGTTCCGGCGGGACTGGCTGGTAGTAGCGCTGTTCCGGAGCGGCGCAACCGTGGCAAAGATATTGACCGGCGCGCAGAATGTACCGGTCGTAGTTGATGCCTTCACCGCATTCGGCGCAGGCGATCCGCTCGCTTTTGTAGCCGGGGAATTCTTTGGGATCGAGCGGGACGCGTACCCACTCTTCGGTGAACAGCGCTTCGTCAGCCAGTTCGCGATAGGCCAGCATCTGCTGCCGGTTTTTGCCGTCGATTTCCGGATGCAGCTGACGGGCCGCCTCTTTCGAGGATTCGCGCGCGGCGATGCGAATCGCGTGGCCGGTTTCGACATCGACGAAGGTGGCGGCCATCTTGCCCCAATCGCGAAACTTCAGCGCGCGTTTGCCCAGCCTGCAGCCAGTGACGACAGCGATGGCATCGGTGGCGCAGCGATCGATTTCGACAAAGGTGACGAGACGTTTGCGGTCTTTTCCTTGCGGGTCGTCGAGGCCGAGGCGCGTGCATCCCAGCATCGCCATGCGCACGCCCAATACCTGCCCGGCACAGAGATGCCCGTGGGCAATCTCGGCTTCTTTCAACAGCTCATCGAACGTCTGCATATCTCTTAGTATGAACTCGCTTTCCGGCGTGTTCCACTTCGGCGTCCGCGAATGCAATGATATCGGTTTTGCAATATAGTCATTCCCACGCGGAGGTGAGAGCGATGGCAACACGAAGATTCCTCACCTTTTTGGCGTTGAGCTTGTGGCTGCTGCCGCTGCGCGGGAACTCAACAACACAAAATTCCGCTGCTGCACCGCCCGCCATTTCCTGGCACACCACCGGCGAAATAACTCTGCCGTTTGAATATTTCCAACAGCACATCTATGTGACTGTCAGCCTGAATGGCAGGCCGGGATTTGTCTTTATGCTCGACAGCGGAGCCAACAGGAACATTTTAAATTTGCGGACGGCCCGGCAACTCGGGATGAAGGCGCAACACCTGATGCAGAAAAAGGATATCGGCTTCGGCAATGGGCTCATCTATGTTGCCCCGGAATCAAGTGTGCAGGCGTCAATCGATTCCGTCCCGATTGCGCGCACGATGTCCGTGATGGATCTGAACCTGTTCGAACGTCACTTCAGCCACCCGACCGATGGAATGCTGGGATATCCATTTTTCGAGCAATTTGTGGTGAAGCTGGATTTTGAAAGGAAGCTGCTGATATTGCTGCCCGTCGAAAATTTTTCATATCGTGGATTGGGAATTCGAATCCCTCTCAAGCCGAGTAAGGACTTTGTCGTGATGCCGGTCACCGTCGGCAATGACGCGTCTATTTTCAGCAAGATTAATGTGGTGGTGGATTCAGGCAGCAATATGGTTCTGATGCTGTATGAACGCTTTGGATCCCAGTTGAAGCTGGAAGGCAGCCTGACTCACGCCCAGCCGGACCAGGGCTTTGGCCTGGATGGCTATTACCCGATGAAGCGGGGAACGGTTCATGTATTTCGAATCGGGGATGCAGAAGCGCGCAATGTGAATGTCAACTTCCTCGAGAAGGACCAGGAGTTAGGTCCGGCACGCCACATTCCGGGAGCTATCGGCAATGGAATTCTGCAGAGTTTTCAGGCGGTCATCTTCGATGTTCCACAGCACCAGATCATTTTTGAATTGAAGCCGCAGCCCCTGGCAGCCTGGCGTCGCGCGAACCTATACGGCTCCGCATTAGGGAACTTTATTGCTCGTCGGGATCTTCTCCGCTTTCGACCAGCGCGGAAGTTAGGCCGAAAATCTGATAAGTGAGCGCATCGCTGCCGGTGGGATGGAAGACGACCTGCAGCGGCTGGCGCTGCCATGTTGCCGCAGCGCAGGCCGGCGTGGCATGATCGTCGGCCGTCCATTTGGTTACAGGCTTGGCTACCAGCGGGCGCCGTATGCCGAGCTGCGCGACCACGGCGTAAAGGCTTTTGCCGCTCGCGTTGATCCCGCAGTACGCCGCGTAATCACGGAACCAGGCCACCTGGGATACCGCCGGATCGAAGTCCGGAAGATGCAAAACAGCGACGTGCGCGGAGGCGCGATCGACGAGTATCCACGGCCCCAGAACCCAAACCCAGTGTGCGCCGGCCTCGTCCGGCAGCGCGTCGTTCAACTTCACGGCGCGACGCGCGACGAAGGTGCGGCCGGTAATTTCGTGGATTTCGCCGGTGGTCCAGTCGCGCACCTGGCCATCGATGACCAGCGGACGCACGCGCAAGGTGTCGGGCGCGGTGGCGGAAGGCGGCGTGTAGGAAACTTTGCGCCATGCGCCGATGGCTACGGTGTGGACCTTGGCGGAAACAGGCAGACAGAGCAGCAGAAATGCGGCGCAAAGGCCGAAAGGCTTGGGGAGAGCCATGGGGCGAGAATAATCTGTGGAGGTGGGATGGACAAGAAATTTATTTGTGAAGAACGCGCGTCGGGGATCACGGTTCGCTCAGGATGACGGACATTTTCTTTTCGGCGAGCTCAGGGCGGGATTGATGATTGCGCCGGAGCGAGGGAAATACAGAGATCCTTCGCTGCGCTCAGGATGACGGCTCCTATTTAGCCGAGGTTCTTCGCTCTACCCAACGCGAAAAAACGTGCGCGTCGGGGACCCCGGTTTCGCTCGGATGACAGTTACCTGGTTAACCGATATTCGGCCAGCCTCTATTCGATCATCGGCGATCTTCGCGCGCTTGCCCACCCGCAAGGGAACGCGGCTGCTTCCAGTTCCGATGTGCAGCCAGGGTGTGCTGTGCAGCGCGTCGCCGATATACACCGCGTTGCTCTTCAGCTTGCGTGTGGCGTCCGTAGCCGACTCGGCGAGATTGCAGACGACCAGCAGTTTATCGACGCGTATCGTCTGATTCTCCGCATTCCAGCCCAGCGATTCTTTGCCCACATGAATCTCTTCGGCGCTCTCCGGCATTTCCTTGCGCTGGAATTGTCTTGCCCAATCTTCATCCGCCTGTTGCGCGGCGGCTTCGGAATGAAAGTCTGCGGTGATGGTGCGGGCGAGCCGTTTTTTCGCTTCCATCGGATGCAGAGCGCCGCTGGCTACCTGCTGCCGCATTTGTTCGATTTGCGCGGGGCGCAGGTCGGTGAGCAGCGTCCAGTAGCGCCACATCAGTTCGTCGGAGATGGACATGAGTTTGCCGTACATTTCCTGCGGCGGCTCCTGAATCCCGATGGCGTTGTTGAGCGACTTCGACATTTTCTGCACGCCGTCGAGGCCTTCGATGATGGGCATCATGAGCACGATCTGCGCCGGCTTGCCGGTCTGGCGTTGCAGCTCGCGACCTACGAGCAGGTTGAATTTCTGATCAGTGCCGCCGAGTTCGACATCGGACTCGAGCGCGACGGAATCGTAACCCTGCGCCAGCGGATACAGCAGCTCATGTAAAGAGATCGGCTGCTCGGACTGGAAGCGCTGGTGGAAGTCGGCGCGCTCCAGCATCTGCGAGACGGTGAACTTTGCCGCCAGGCGAATGATGCCCTCGAAGCCCAGCTTGTCCAGCCATTCGGAGTTGAAGCGGACCTCCGTCTTTTGCCGGTCGAGAATTTTGAAGACCTGCTCGGTGTAGGTGGCGGCGTTCTGGTCGATTTCTTCGCGTGTCAGCGGCTTGCGCGTTACCGAGCGGCCGGTCGGATCGCCGATCAGGCTGGTGAAGTCGCCGATCAAGAAAATGATGGTGTGGCCGAGGTCCTGAAAATGTTTCAGCTTGCGGATCAGGACGGTGTGGCCCAGATGCAGATCGGGCGCGGTGGGATCGAAGCCGGCCTTGATGCGCAGCGGCCGGCCGGTGGCGCGCGACTGCTCCAGACGCGTGCGCAGTTCGGGCAAAGGAATAATTTCCGCCGCGCCTTTTTCGAGATATTCCAGCTGCTCGTCTACCGGAGCAAATGCATGCGGAGCGAAATTGGACATGATGAAACCCAGTATAAAGAGTGCGTGGAGTTTTTCCTCTGGGAGCGCGATTTGTGAGCATCGATATTGCGGCCGTCCGCGCGGATACGCCGGGATGCGAGAAGGTACTGCACTTGAACAATGCCGGGGCCAGCCTGCCGCCCTCGGTGGTAGTTGAGCGGGTGAAACAGCATCTCGATCTGGAAGCGGCGATGGGCGGTTATGAGGCCGCCGACCGTGCCGCCGATGAACACGAGCGCGTATACGCCTCGATTGCGCGAATGCTGGGCTGTCGCGCGGAAGAGATTGCGCTGGTCGAAAGCGCGACGCGTGCCTGGGATGCCGCCTTCTACGCGCTGGCGGAACAGTTTCAGCCCGGCGACAGGATTCTGACCGCCGCCAACGAGTACGTCAGCAACTATCTGGCGTTTCTGCAGACGACGCGACGGCGCGGAATTGAAATCGATGTTGTACCGAACGAGGCCAACGGAGAGATTTCACTGCGTGCGCTGGAGGCCGCGATTCAGCAGCATGGTCGGCGCGTAAAGCTGATTGCGCTGACCCATGTGCCAACCAACGGCGGCCTGGTGCAGCCGGCGGCGGCGGTGGGACGGATTGCGCGACGCAGCGGGATTCCGTTTCTTCTGGATGCGTGCCAGTCCGCCGGGCAGATGCCGCTGCGGGTGGAGGAGCTGGGTTGCGACATTCTTTCCGCCACCGGGCGGAAATATCTGAGGGCGCCGCGGGGCACCGGTTTTCTCTACGTGCGGCAATCGTTATTGGAAAAGCTGGAGCCGCCGTCGCTCGATATGCGCTCGGCAACGTGGACGGCGCGGGAACGATATGAACTCCGCAATGATGCGAGACGTTTTGAGACCTGGGAAAGCTCCCTTGCCTGCCGCCTGGGATTGGGGGTTGCGGTCGAGTATGCGATGGCGCTGGGACTCGATGAGATCGAAAAACGTGTGGGAATGCTGGCGGGGCAATTGCGGGAGCAGCTCGCGACGATTGCGGGAATTACGGTGCGTGATGAGCCGGGAAGAGGCGAGCAGTCTCGCTGCGGCATCGTGACGTTTACACACGCGGATCACACTGCCCAGAGTATCTTCGAGCGAATGCGCGATCAGCACATCAACGTGCGGGTTACGCCGATCGCCGGCACCCGGATCGATATGGAGCAGCGCGGGCTGCCGGAGATGGTCCGCGCCTCGGTGCACTACTACAACACGGAAGAGGAAGTTGCGCGATTCGTGCGGGCGCTTCGGGGGTTGTAGGCGAGGCCGGAAAGTTAAAGCAAGGCCAGTGTTGGTGGCGACGAAAAAAAGCAGGTCCCTCCACTTCCTTCCCGCTGCGGGGGAACTTCGGTCGGGATGACAGCTTTATGCAATAAATCAATGACGCCTGCCAGGCGAATACTCTCTGGATTCTTCGCTGCGCTCAGAATGACGAACATTTCGCCGAAGCGTCACAATAGAGATATGCCACGCCGTTTTCTGCGAGCGCTCACGCTTTCCTGTTTGCTTACGGCCGTTCTTTTCATTTTCTCTGCCAGGAGCTTTGCTCAAATGGGCTACACCGGCGCGGATCTCGAGCGCATGGGACAGTGGATCCAGTTCAATCATCTGGAAATCTACCGGCTCGAGATTCCCAGGTATGCTTCGCCCTATGCGGCGGCGCTGACCAGCGGCAAGCATGGCTGGCGCATCGTTGTATTTCTGCGCGATGGCGGAGTGACGAATGTGGATTGGGACTCCGGGTTTCTCGAGCGACCGTTCCAGGCGGCAAACACGGATAATTTCGTGCTCGTACCGCAGGTCGGGAATCATTTCGGCATCGCTTTCAGCGGTTGCAAGGCGCAGGATTGTGCCCAGGTTTATGGCGCGCTGCTCTATCTGCCGTGGAGCCACGAGCGGTTCGAGAAGAAGATCGCGGGAACGGCGGTGGCCTGCTCACAATCCTTGCTGGACCCGAGGAATGCCGCAGCCCTGCACGTTCTCGACGCGGCTCTGAAGCGCCAGCAGTCGGCCATCGCGCGCTATACGCCTCCTGTGTGCCCGGGATATTTCTTCGCCAAACCATGAGGACGGTTCATTGGCGGTATTGCAGAGGGAACGAATAAAAACGCAGGTCCCTCCACTCCGTCATCGCTTCGCAATGGCTCCGGTCGGGATGACAGTTGTTTTTTTGACCACCGTATTTCGGGAACTGCTTTTCGCGCAAGAATTCAGCCGCAAGGGTTGCGCGATCCGGCAGCATCTTTTAGCGTCATCATTATGACAAGTAAGGAAGCGGATAAGGGAGTTGTTCTTTCTCTCGCAGGGCAGGTCGCACTGATTACGGGTGGTTCGCGCGGCATCGGGGCAGCTACAGTTCGTCTTTTCGCACAGGCTGGCGCAAAAGTGGTCTTCAACTATCGCAGCGCGCAAAAAGCGGCGGAGCAGCTGGCGGGGGAGTGCGGCGGCGCGGAGCGGTGTGTTGCGGTGGCTCGCGAGCTGAAAACCCCGGCGCACGGGCGCGAGTTGGTGGAGACTGCTGTCGGCACATTCGGACGACTCGATTGCCTGGTCGTCAATCACGGCATCTGGCCGCCACAGGACGCGCCCATCGAGTCAATGACCGACGCGCAATGGCATCAGACAATCCATATCAACCTTGACAGCGTTTTTGGAATCGTGCAGGCCGCGGTGGCGCAGATGAAGAAGCAAGGCAGAACGAAGGATGCCGACTCAGCGGGTTCGATCGTGCTGATCAGCTCGACAGCCGGCCAGCGCGGCGAGGCGATGCACTCCGACTATGCGGCGTCCAAAGGAGCGATCATCAGCTTTACGAAAAGCCTGTCGAGCGAGCTGATCCGGGAAGGCATACACGTCAACTGCGTCGCGCCCGGCTGGGTGGATACGGATATGTCGGCGGCGACGCTGCGCGATCCGGTGAAGCGGGAGAAGGTTTTTTCCCAGATACCGGCCGGGCGCGCCGCGACGGCCGAGGAGATTGCCGGTCCAGTGCTGTTTCTCTGCACACCATTTGCGGGATTCGTCAGCGGAGAGGTCTTCAATGTCAACGGCGGGTCGGTCCTGGTCGGTTAGATTGGCTTCTGTCAGCCTGGCAAACCGCAGGTCCCTCGACTTCGCTTCGCTCGGGATGACACGTTTTTTAACATTTAGCTTCGGGTGGCTGGCGGTGGTTTGCCTGCTTTGGCCGGCGGGGGCGCGGGCGCAGTCGGGCGTGCGCGCGGCAGACCAGCAAAAAGCGCATGCACTGCTGGCCGCGAGCATTCAGGCGTTGGGCGGCAATGAGTGGCTCGATCTGCGCACGATGCAGATCGAAGGCAACGCACCCGGTTTTTTTCAGGGCACCCCGACGGGAGCAAGTTTTAACGTTATCGATACTTTCGAGCCGCCGGATGAAGAGCGCCTCGATATTCCCAAACAGCACGTGGTCCGGATATTTTCTGCAGGCGATGGGTGGGAGATTACCTATCAGGGCAAAAAGAAGCTTTCTCAGCAGAAAATCGACGATTCTCTGCGGCTGAAAAACCACTCTCTTGCGGCCGTCCTGGGCAAATGGTACAGCGATCCGGCGACGGTTCTGATGGATGAGGGGCCATCGCAGGTGGAACGGCGGCCGGCAGAAAAAGTCATGCTCATCAGTTCTGCGAATGACGCGGTAACGCTGGAAATCGATGCGGAGAACCATCTCCCGTTACGGCTGAGCTTCCGCTGGCGCGATCCTCGCTTTCACGATAAAAACCTGGAGTCATTGGAGTACGACAACTATCACCGGATCGACGGCATTGCGACGCCGTTTACTGTTACGCAAAGTCACAATGGCGAAATCGTTCACCAGATGTACGGGCGAAAGGTTCAATACAACATTGCTTTGCCGAAGGATTTCTTCGACCCGGACCGCGCCGCGCACCATCTCAAATAATGTGGAGCGATTATGACCGGCAGCGTGGACACGAAGAACTCGGGGAACGATTCCGTTGCCAGCATCGAGAAGGTTTACCGGATGGATTGGCATCGCAGTTACCCGGAAAGCGTGGTGCGCGTCTGGGCGGCAATTTCCAATGCGGAGGAGATTAGTGCGTGGATGAAATATCCGACCAGGCTGGAGCAGCTGCCCGGAGGCGTCATTCACATCGATTTTTCTTCCCAGGGATCGCTCGAAGGAATCGTCTGCGAGTTTCAACCGCTGCGGCTGCTGACCTACACCTGGGGAGATTCGCTGGTGAAATGGGAAATCGAGGAAGCCTCGGGCGAGACTCGGCTGCATCTTTCTCATGTTGGAGTTCGTCCGGAGCTGCTGGTGGGCCTGGGCGCGGGATGGCATGCATTTCTCGATCAACTGGAGGATTATCTGACGGGCAGTGCGCGGCCCAACCGTTACCGCGAACTGAAAACCCGGTACGAGCGCGAAGAAGAGCTGTGAAAGGAAAGCTGCCGCTCGCTGCCGGCGTTTTATAATCGGCTGGGCAACTATGGAAAATCACGACAGCACACAGCAAGAGATCCTGCGCAGACGGCTTCGCTCGATATCGTCGAGATCATGAGCATTCTGCCGCATCGCTATCCCTTCCTGCTCATCGATCGCGTGGTGGAGGTGGTCCGGAAAAAGCGCATTGTCGCGCTCAAGAACGTCACCATTAACGAGCCATACTTCCAAGGACATTTCCCGGATTATCCAATCATGCCGGGGGTGCTGCTGGTCGAAGCCATCGCGCAGGCGGGCGGCGCTTTGCTGCTGAATGAAATTCCGGATCGCGGCGATAAACTCATGGTCTTTACCGGGATTGAGCGGGCGAAATTCCGGCGTCCGGTGATTCCCGGCGACCAGGTTCGCATTGAAGTAGACGTGCTGAACTGGCGCAGCCGCGCCGTGCGCATGCAAGGCCGGGCTTTTGTAGAAGGCAAGCTGGCCTGCGAAGCGGTTGTGATGTGCCAACTGGTGCCGCGCCGCAGCCCATCGGCGGGCAGCGCCGGGACCAGCAGCCGAACCGGTACCCGAGGCTGCCGTCGAAGCGTGAGCATCCATCCCACGGCGCGGGTCCATTCCTCGGCCATTGTTGCGGAGTCGGCAATCATCGCCGCCGGATGCCGCGTGGGTCCCTTTTGTACGGTTGGACCGGATGTGGAGCTGGGGGAAGACTGCGAATTGATTTCGCATGTCGTGCTCGACGGCCGCACGCGGCTGGGCCGGGGGAACCGGATTTTTTCCTTCGCCGCGATCGGCGTAGCTCCGCAGGATTTGAAATACAAAAACGAGCCGACGCGGCTCGAAATCGGCGACCAGAATGTGATCCGCGAATCCGCCACCATTTCGCGAGGCACCGCGGGAGGCGGCGAAGTGACGCGCATCGGCAGTCACTGCCTGATCATGGCCTATGCGCATATCGGCCATGACAGCCAGATCGGTAATCATTGCATCCTGGCAAACGCAGCTACGCTGGCCGGCCATGTGGCCATCGAGGATTATGCGACGGTGGGAGCGCTCTGCCCGGTGCACCAGTACTGCCGCATCGGGCGCTATGCATACGTCGGCGGGGGCACGACGATTACGCAGGATGTGCTGCCGTTTTCGCTGACTTCGGCGACGCGCGAGACGCATGCTTTCAGCCTGAATAAAGTGGGCCTGGAGCGGCGCGGATTTTCGAAGGACCAGTTGCGCAGTTTGCACCAGGCGTATCGCACCTTGCTGGCGGCGAAGTTGAACACGACCCAGGCGCTGGAAAAATTGAAGTCGAGTGAAGCGCTGAGCGATGAGGTGCGGTATTTGATTGAGTTTATTGAAAGCTCTTCACGTGGGGTGATTAAGTAATTCGAGCTTGAATGGAAGAATTCAGACGAGCAGAAATGTCATGGAAGAGAACAACTCCGCCCCAACGAAGCTGGGCCTGATCGCGGGCAACGGGAGATTTCCGTTTCTGCTGCTGGAGGCGGCGCGCGCGCATGGCACCGAGGTTGTGGTGGCGGCGATTCGCGAGGAGACCGATGCGGAGATCGACCTTCGAGCCGAACGGGATGCCGGGGTACATGTTCACTGGATGTCGCTCGGTGAATTGTCCCGGCTGATCGAAACATTTCAGCGCGAAGGCGTGACCCGGGCGGTGATGGCCGGGCAGGTGAAGCATAAGCAGATTTTTTCCGGCATTCGTCCCGACCGGCGGCTGGCGAAGCTGCTGCTTTCGCTCGGCGCCCGCAATACGAATGGGTTGCTGGGCGCGGTGGCGAAGGTGCTTCACGATGAGGGGATTGAACTGATCTCCTCGACCACATTTCTGGAGCCGCTGCTGGCGCGTCCGGGCGTGCTGACGGCGCGGGGGCCGAACGAGCGCGAGCAGCGGGACATCGAATATGGCCGCGGGGTGGCTCTTGCTCTGGCGGCATACGACATCGGCCAGACGGTGGTGATCGCTGCGCAGGCTTGTGTGGCTGTTGAAGCGATGGAAGGGACCGATGCGACGATTCTGCGGGCCGGGGAAATCATGCGGTCTTTGGGAAGGGAGGCTTCGGGAAGGGAGGCTTCGGGATGGGACGCTTCCACGCTGGATCGTTCTCTGACGGTGATGAAGGTGGCGAAGCCGAAACAGGATATGCGTTTCGATGTGCCTGTCATCGGGATGGGCACGATTGCTGCCATGCAGGAGGCTGGCGCGACGTGCCTGTCTGTTGAGGCGGGACGGACGCTCATCTTCGATCTGGCGGCGGTGGTCGGCTGCGGCGGACCGCGCCGGAATTGCCATTGTTGCCGAACCACCCTCGGAGTAACCCGGCAAATCAGCTTGCTCCAGGTACCCAGGGCGCCGGTATCTTCCGTAACCGGTTCGAAGACCCCAAAATAAAAACGTTATTCAGGCATCCGGTGTTGTTCGCTCGCATCCGACTGCGAGCTGTAAATCGCTTTGGGAGCACCACCATGAAAAGACTTCTCACCTTCTGCCTGTTCTGTCTCCTCCCCTTCACCGGATTTTCCCAAACACCCAGTTTCACGGTCCATAAAGCCCACGTAAATAACAACGACACCGTGGTCCTGCACGGCGATCTGAACGGCGACGGCCGTGAAGATTTGATCACTATATCCCGGCCACAGTCGGAGGACGGCAGCACCGGCTCCTTCAGTTCGGTTCTGTCCAACGGCGATGGGAGCTACCGTGCTCCCGTTACGTACACCTTTCCCAGCGTTTACGGCGGCATACCCGCAGTGCTGGCGGATTTCAACGGGGACGGAAAGCTCGATCTGGCGGTCCCGGTTCTTACCCAACCGAGGTTTTATCTCTATTTCGGGAACGGGGATGGAACTTTTCGTGCTCGTGTGACCCATTACACTGGCACCGAGCCAGTGGAGGCCCTGGCCGCAGCCGACGTCAACCATGACGGTAAAACCGATCTTCTGGTGCTGACCGCCACCGACGCCGATGGCAGCGGCAGCACCAACCTGGAGGTCTTCTTCGCAAATGGGGACGGAAGTTTCCGCACCGGACCGGCAACTCACGGACTTCCAGGAATAGAGACGGGAGACGAACCCGTGAAACTTCTGACCGGCGACTTCGATGGAGATGGCAAAGCTGACGTCGCGCTGTGGGTGGAGGGCGGCGGAGGCTTCGACGGAAGCTACGCGGTTGAGATCCTGAGCGGCGACGGCGCCGGAAACTTTACTGTGACCTACACCGACAGCACCGCCGGCGGACTTCTTGAAGCGGCCGATGTGAACGGGGATGGCATCACCGACCTGATCAGCACAGCCACACTCTTTTGTCACGATCCCGGCTGCAAGGGTGAGCAGCCCTTTTTGATCGCCTTCTACGGGGCAACGAATCGCCAAATGCAATACGCCCAGATTCCAACCAGCGGCTGCCCCGCGGCTGGGAACGGCGATCAGATTGCCGTTGCGGACTTCAACGGCGACGGTATTCCGGATATCGCATTTACTCAGGACGCAAGTTGCGGCGAATCGAGTGGCAGCAACATTGCCATTCTGTCCGGGAAGGGGAACAAGCAGTTCGGACCGCAGACGTCGGTTTCCAGCACCGCATTTGGCTTCGAGGCGGGACCGTTTGCCGTGCGTGGCAATACCGACACCAAGGCGGACCTGGTCTACACGGATTTTGCTTCGTCCAGCTTCGCAGACGAAGTCGTCACTCTGTTGAATCAGACTTCCGGCAATTTCCCGACCTGCAACGCGCCGAACGCCGCGGTTGGGATTTCTGTATGCAGTCCGGGCAGTAGCGCCAGTTCTCCTGTCAACTTCGCGATTGGAGCGAGCGGCGACACACCGATGCGGAGGGTCGAGGTTTGGGCGGACGGGAAGAAGCAAGTGCAACAGTTCGCAGGCACATTTTCGAACTATTCCTTCCTGAATGCGTCGGTTCCTCTTGCAGCGCGGCTCACACAGGATCACGATCTTCGCGGCGGGCACGGACAATTCCCTGCAGTCGAAGATGTTCACCCTCAACGTAAGTGGATCGTCGTGTTCCGCGCCGAGCTCTGCCGGGTGTTCACGTTTGCAGTCCCGCTAACGGTTCCACCGTCTCCTCTCCTGTCAAGGTCCAGGCGACGGGTAAGGTAACCGGAACGCTCGCCCGGGTGGAAGTCTGGGTGGACGGCGTGAAGAAGTACACCAGCAACACCTCTACCGTGAATACGAGCATTGCCCTCGCTGCCGGAAGCCACCGCTTTGTCTTCTTCGCGATCAATACCGCGGGACAGAAGTGGGAAACCGTCACCAACGCCACCGTAAAATAACGAATTACCTGTTCCGGCAAAAGCCGCTCCCTCCGGAGCGGCTTTTGTTCTGCGCGGCGTTATTGAGAGCGGATTGAAAATTCGTGCAATCCAGCCGGATTGAAAAGATAGTCGTACACTGATCGAGAAGCACGGGAGGGTGGACAATCTATATGAACGCGACACGTATTGCGCTGGGAGTTTTGGTTGCAGCGGTTATTGTGTTTTTTGGAATGCGGGTCTTTGCTGCTGACCCGCAGCCGATTCCTCAAGTCGGACAAACGGCGCCGGGTTTTACGCTGCCCACTCAGGAAGGCACGAATGTCAGCCTGAACCAGTACAAGGGCAAATGGGTGGTGCTGTATTTTTACCCGAAAGACATGACCTCCGGCTGCACCATCGAAGCGCACAATTTTCAGAACGATATGAGCAAGTTCGACGCGCTGAATGCGGTTGTGCTGGGCGTCAGCGTGCAGTCGGTGAAGAGCCATCAGGCTTTCTGCGCGAAAGATGGACTCCACTTCAAGCTGCTGGCCGATACCGAGTACGATGTCACCCAAAAATATGGCTCGCTGGGCAACTATATGGGGATGAAGCTGGCCAAGCGCAATACCTTTCTGATCGATCCTCACGGCAAAATCGTGAAGGAATGGATTGGCGTCGATCCTCAGCAGGCCAGCACGGAAGTGCTGGATGCGCTTCACGCGATGCAGAAGAACAGTTAGAGACTGTCAGGAACTTGGGTTGAAGATATTTTGCCCCTCAGGTGAAAGGGCTCACCCTACCGTGCGTTTCGCTACGGAACGCCGAGTTCCCGGTACAAATCTGGTCTCGATGAGTGACCTGGCGATTTGGCGCAACAACTAAGGGCGCATTGTCTGCTCGGCGTTTTCCAGCAATTTCGCGACAGCCATAGGGAACTTGAATGGAAATAGCCGATGCGGGCGTTTGACTTTAATCCTGGAGCTCAATTCACCGCAGGATCGTCGTTGAGGGGCGAGATCTTCCGCGGATGTTCTTCATGAAGTTCGTCGTGCAACTCATCGACCTTGACTCTGGCTTTTTCTAAAGCCTTGATGCCAACGGACGTGATCTTGTAAATCCGTCGCTTGCGTCCGCCAACAGTTTTGAGCGCAGATTTCAGCAGGCCGCCGCGCTCCAAACCATGCAACAGCGGGTAAAGAGTTCCGGGGCCGATGCGGTATCCGTGATGCGCCAACTCCTCCATCATGGCCAGTCCAAAGATCGGCTCGTGCGCAGCGTGCAGAAGCACGTGAATTCGTATCAGTCCGAAAAATAATTCCCGCTGTTGCTTTAACACAAGATAAATATATCGTCCTGCGTTCAAGATCGAATTGTCTAGTATCGAAGTCCGATATAAGATGCTTTGCATGGAAATCAGGGAGAATGCAACCCTGGTGGCTTTTTCCGGAGTGCCGGGGGGACGCAACCGATGAACGGCAAATGCTGGCGGCTGACGGTGAGCATGCTCCTGATACTTGCCACTGCGAAGCTGTGGGCGCAAGGGCCTCCGTACCAAACCGACGATCCAGTCCCGGTCGATCTGCACCACTACGAGTTCTATATCTTCGGCAGTACCGATGGAACGCCAGTAGAGACCGATTCCACGGGTCCAGCGGTCGAATTCAACTGGGGCGCCATTCCCAGAGTGCAACTGCATGCCATCCTGCCCTGGGGTTCGATCAACCCCTCCAACAACCCTGTCTATCTGCCCGGAGGGACAGGGCCCAGTGCCTTTGGACTTATCGATATGGAATTGGGCGCCAAAATCGCCTACATCAAGGAATCGAAGTACATCCCTCAGATCGGCACTTTTACGATGTTCGAAATCCCGACCGGCAGCTACGCCAAGGGACTTGGTGTAGGGAAGGTGTGGTATCGCGTTCCGCTATGGTTGCAAAAAAATATCGGGCACTGGCTTCTTGACGGCGGCGCTGGAGAAACCATCGTCCCGCAAACCCAATATCGCAACTTCCCGTATGGTGGCTTCTTATTGAAATACACATTTGGCGAACGGCTCGAGTTAGGCGGCGAAGTTTTTGCGCATGGGCGCGAGGGATTTGCCACGCCGCAGATACAGGCTTCGACGATGATCGACATGGGCGGCTACTACCATTTCAAGCACCATCCGGGCGAACAGTTTTTGTTTTGTTACGGGCACTCGGTTGCTGGACAGACGGAGAACTACGCCTACCTCGGCATGTACTGGACATGGGGAAAAGACAAGAAGGGACCCGACGCGGGCCATGCCTGGTTACGACAGCCAATGAACACAACAGGATTCCCATGACTGGCTGCATGAGACTGGCTTCGACCTGCCTGTTTTATAATGAGGCCGTCCAATTCCGGCTCGCGACTTAAGAGGCGTGACGGCCATTGCGAACGCCGGAAACCCGAGCGAAGTTCCGGCATGCCGGAACAGGATCTGAGAACCAGGATGAGACTCACTTGCCCACCCTGCGGGGAAGTCTTCACCGCCGAGAACGAAGAGACTCTCGTGGCGATGGCCGTGGAGCATGCGCGCAAGCTCCACGATATTAACCTCCTTGAGGAGTATCGACCTGACGAGTTCCGCGCCCTCGTGCGGCGCGAGAACGAGTCGTACTGGGCCCGGATCGCCCACCTGATCCCGGAAGGACAGGTCAAAACGATCCTCGATGAGAAGCTCTGCGCCCGCGAGCGCGAAATCGTCAGTTACGTCGTTCATGGTTTTCCGAACCGCGAGATCGCTACCCGGCTCTGCATCAGCAACCGGACGGTGTCCACGCACCTCGTGAATATCTATGAGAAGCTGAACGTCCATTCCCGCGCTGAGCTGGCCGCCCTCGTCCGTGCGACGGACCGCATCATCGAAGCGGCATTGCGCGGCGAGACGAAGCAGGAGTACGGGCCGTTCGTGCACACCAACGGCCCGAAGTCGCGATAACCAGTGGCATGTCGCGCGGAGGCCAGAGCCTCCGCGATGATCAGTGCGCCGGCGTCTGAAGCAGTTCCATGTCGTACTTTTCAACCAGGCGCCGGAAGGCTTCCGGATTGGGCGGACCGGCCGGCGGCTGATCGAGCGGAGAGCCGCCCTCGGCAAAGAACATTTCGAATCCGGGCCGCGAAAACAGCAACAGCAGACGCGCCGGCTTGTCGCCGACAACCGTGTACTTGTGCGGCACGCCCTTAGGCGTGTAGACGAAGTCCCCGGCATGGGCGGTAACGGTTTGGTCGCCGCAAGTCAGCTCGACCGTCCCTTCGAGAATGTAGAACGCTTCCGCCTCGCCGTGATGCACGTGTAGGGGCGCGCCGCTGCCCGGTGGCTCCGTTGACTCGACGATACTGAACGAGCGGTCAGTGGAGCTGGCGCCGGCAATGATGCGGACCCTGCCTCCTGGCCCCCAGCGGAGCGTTTGTCCCTCGCCGGATCGCACCACGACGGCTCCGGCGCCGATCGCAGTATCCGAATAGGTGATGGCCATGATGAATGCCTCCTTTTGCTGTTCCTGACATGCGCGGCCACTTGGGCCGCTGTCGAGAACTATAGAGAGCCGCGCTCGCCCGGCCAATCGAGTGAATGACGTATTTTTGGCTCGGGCAACGCTGTGCCGGATGTAATCGCGAGATCCAATGCACGAAACTCTCTCAATAAGTGCAAAATGGCCGTGCTCTCATCGAGGACAATCAAAGTCGGATTTTTACCGCAAGTGGGCTACTATCCATAGATTTGGCCACGCTCGGCCCGCCAATTGTTGCGAACAGGGCAATGATCACAATTTATCTAACAAATCGATGAATCAGGCGGTCCCGGCTGGATTCATCGTGTGACGCTGGAGCAATTCTCCTTCAGCGATAAACAAGGACTTCGTCATGGGTATGATGAGTGGATTCAAATCCTCGGTAAAAGGCAAATGCAGAGGTCCTTCGCTGCGCTCAGGATGACGACTCTTATTTAGCAGAGGTGCTTCGCTTTCCACCCCAACGCGCGAGGGCGCAAATCGGGGTGCCCCGGTTTCCACGCCACCTACGAAGACCTGTCGCTGGGGTACCCGCTTCGCTCAGGATGGCGGCGCTTGTGGTGGATACAGCAATGCCGGTTTTGTGCCGGGCAGGGATTGTTCGCTGCGCTCAGAATGACGTTCTACGGTACGCCCGAAAAACTATCGAGCGAAGCGCACGGAAGTGTCTGCCGCCGGACGCTGCTTTCGATCGCCAGTTCCAGCAGGCGGATGACGCGCCAGCCCTGTCCGCCGGGAACGGCCAGGGGCGCGTGGCCCAGGATGGCGTCGCGAACATTCTCGTAATAAGCGCGGTAATCGCCGGGCAGAGTGGGAACGACGTGTTCCACCGCGGCGCCGTTCTGCATTCTGGTCAGCTTGCCAAAAGCTGACTCCGGCTCTTCTCCCCATTGTGGACCGCCGACGGCGGCGCCGCTTTTCAGCGCCGGTTCCTGCGGGTCGAGACCATATTTCACATACGAGCCGTTGGTGCCGTGGACCACGAAGCGTGGACCGGGGACGCTGGCCAGCAAGGTGCTGTACAGCGAAACGCGCAGCCTGGGATAGTGGAGATGGATGGCGAAGCCATCGTTCACCGCGGTTTGATCGCGGTCATAGCGAATATCCGCCGTCACCGCCTCTGGCGTGCCAAACAGCACCAGCGCCTGGTCGGCAAGGTGGGTGCCGAGATCATGCACCAGGCCGTTGCCGGGAAGATTTTGCTCCTGCCATGGCTTCGGCCGCAGGCCTGGATGAAAGCGTTCGAAGCGCGATTCGAGACTGACCACCCGGCCAAGCTCGCCGTCTGCAATCAGTTTTTGCAGGGTGAGAAAATCTCCGTCCCAGCGGCGGTTCTGATATGCCGAGAGCAGCACCTTCTGCGACCGGGCCAGCCCTATCAACCGGAGCGCCTGCGCGCTGCCCGGCGTGAACGGCTTATCGATCACGACATGCTTGCCGGCCTCGAGGCATTGCCGCGCCAATTGGTAATGCGTCGACGGCGGAGTGGTGACGACGACCAGCTCGAGCTCCGGCTGTTCCAGCAGCTCTTTGACGGATCGCACGATGGGAACGCCGGGATACGCCTCGGCGGCATCGTTGCCATGCCGCTCGAGGATGGCCGCGAGTTCCAGTCCATCGACCGCCTGCAGAAACGGCGCGTGAAAAATTCGTCCACCCAGGCCAAACCCGATGATTCCAGCGCGAATTGTGCCAGCCATATCTTCTCCTCTTCAGGAATTATCAGGCATGGACCGGCTGTCGATACGAAGAACATCGAACGATGAGGGAGGGCGTCTGGATACAAGGCGCTCGCATCTAAGCCAGCATTCAACCGAGGTTCCCATGACACCCCCAACCATTCCTCATGTTTTTACAATGCGGCGCAAGCGCGCTCGTTTCTCCAGCCTTGTTTCCGCGGCGATGGTGATGGCTCTCGCCACCGGTTGTGGCATCCTTCACCAGAAAACTCCACACCCGACATCCGGGCCGAATTTCGCTACTACGGTTTTTATTGGAGATTCGCTGACAGCCGGTTTCCAGAACGGATCGCTGCTCGACAGCCAGCAGCCGAATGGGTATGCCAACCTGATTGCGAAACAGGCTGGCTTCAAGGTTGCGCTCCCGCTGATTGCGCCGCCGGGCGCTCCGCCGGTGTTGCAACTGGTCAGCGTGGGACCTCCGCCGGTCGTAAAGCAGGCGTCCGGGGTCACGACGGGGCGCGATGACGTTACCGTGCAGGCTACGGATCTGGCGGTTCCGGGGCATCTGCTCACGGATCTGATCAACCGTAAGCCTGACCTGATTCCCACTAACGACGAAGACCTCATAACCAACCTGGTGCTGGGCTTTCCCGGGCTGGCTTTGGGAGAGCAGTATTCGCAACTAGGATGGGCCGAACATCTGAACCCGACGACAATCTTCGTCTGGATTGGGTCGAATGACGCGCTGCCGGCGGTAGACAGCGGAATGCCCTCCAGCATGACTCCGCCGGCGCAGTTTGCAACCGAGTTCATGCAGTTGATGCAGGCGTTGCATACGAACACGAAAGCAAGTCTGATCGTCGCCAACGTGCCGGATGTCACGCAGCTTGCGGACCTCACTCCGGGATCGGCGGTGCTGGCCGAATATTCGCAGTCGAGCGGTATTCCCGTGGCGCAGCTGAGCGCGGAGCTGGGGATTCAGGCGACCGACCTGGTCAATGCAACGGGAATCTCCGAGATCGAAGCCATCCTGGCGGGAAAGCAAAGCGGCCCGGTCGGGGATAGCGGTTTTTTGAGCCCCGCGGAAATCGCCACCGTGCAGCAGACGATTCAGCAATACAACGCCGCCATCACGCAACAGGTTGGAGCCGTGAACGGCACGCTGGTGGATACGAATGCGGCTTTGACACAGCTCCGGAACAGCCCGCCGACGATCAACGGCTATACACCGAGCTTCGCCTTTCTTGGAGGCTTTTTCTCGCTCGATGGCGTCCATCCGACGAACACGGGCTATGCGTTGCTGGCCAATATCTTTATCGATCGGATGAATGCCGCGCTGGGAACGAAGATTGCGCATGTTAATGTCGATGCGATTGCGGCTGCCGATCCGCTCTTTCCGCCGAACCTGCCGAAGTCGGCCCAGTTGAGGCGAATTCCGCTTTCAGCGGCGGGATCGCTCGAGTGGATGATGAAGAAGAGGGTTCCGGGGCAATGACCGGCGAGGGCTCGGATTGGGTTTCGGGGCTGAGGCCCGGGGCTGAAGCCCCTGGGTTGATGGGCTTCAGTCAGCGGCCGGAGGCCGCTGCTTCCACCCGAAAAGCTAAGCCTGGGCGGCGGGAGTTTGTTCCGGCTCGGCGGCTTCGACAGGTTTCGCAGCCATCGGCTTTCTGGCGGGCTCCGGTTTCGGGATTTCTGGTTTCCTGGCCTGTTCATTCTTCTTGCCCGGAGCGAGAATGGCGTGAAGCGTTGTGCCTTCCATGCGCGGATGGAATTCCACGATGCCGCCCTCGCCTACATCCTGAATCAGGCGGTTGATAATCTGATATCCCAATTCGCGATGGGCCATCTGACGGCCGCGGAAGCGCAGCGAGGCCTTGACCTTGTCGCCTTCCTGCAGGAAGCGGACGGCCTGATTTTTCTTGGTTTGATAGTCGTGCTCGTCGACGGTGACCGAGAACTTGACTTCCTTGATGACGATGACTTTCTGTTTTTTGCGTGCCGCCCGCTCGCTCTTGTCCTTCTCGTAAAGGAATTTGCCGTAGTCCTGAATCCGGCAAACCGGGGGAACGGCGTTGGGCGAAATTTCTACCAGATCGAGACCACGCTCGCGGGCAATCTTCAGCGCTTCAAAAGGTGGAAGAACCCCGAGCTGCTCCCCGTTTTCGTCAATGACGCGAATCTCACGGGCGCGAATCCGATCGTTGATGCGGATGAACTGTTTTGCCGAACGTTTATCGATGTGCCGCCTCCAATTGCGCGGAACTGTGCCCGCCTCGTGAGTATAGCATTGCAACTTTGATGGATCATGCGCCAGAGCTATCGGTAATGGTGCAGTCTGAGTCAATTTCAAATACAACCGTAGGTCTCCGTTCGACTCACCCGCTGAGGGCGGGTTCGCTCAGGGCAGGCTCTCGACTTCGCAGACCGAAAAACACGGCCCTCCCCAGCTCGGGATGACAGATTTTGTATTGGGAAAGCGCTGATTCAGTTATTCAGCACCCCAGTGGCTAAAGCCACGATAATATTTCAGAGACTTTTCCCCGGCCTGGAGGCCGGGGTCTACCTAAAGCTCTCGAAGCAGCCACTTAATCAGAGTCTCCTTCGATGCGAATATCCAGGTGTGCGTATTCCTTACCACTTGTCAGACAACGATTCCGGACAAGCCGCGAGCGGTCGTGTGCGTGATTTTTACCCGGAGCAGGAGATTCGGATCGCAGAGGCGGTCGAGTTCCACGGGAAGGAAATTATCGGTGAGCGCTGTGGCGTTTCTCTGTGAGACAGGGTCTGTGGCCGCGACGGGCGAAGAGTTCAGCGTGACCGCGCTCAATATTGTGCCTATAAAGCTGGAACGGAACGCGAGATTTTTTTGATCGATCAAAGCGCGCAAAGCCGTCATGCGCTCGCGAACGGCTGCTGCGGAAACCGGATTTTGCCGATGCAGCTCCCAACCCGCCGTGCCGGGCCGCGGGGAAAACGGAAATAAATGCAGGTAGGTGAACGGCTGCGCGGCGATATAGGCGCGGGTCTGGTCGAACTCCTCGTCGGTTTCGCCGGGAAAGCCGACCATCACATCCGCTCCAATGGCCGCATCCGGAGAGGCGGCGCGCACCGCCGCGGCACGTTCGGCATAGTGCCAGGGACGATAGCGGCGATGCATGCGGCGCAGGACGCTGTCCGACCCCGATTGCAACGGCATGTGGACGTGGCGCGCCAGCCGGGGATGCTCACCCGTGCCCCAGCGGGCAAACAGCGCGATCAGGCCGTCGCTCCAGTCCATGGGCTCAATCGAGCTGATGCGGAGACGCGAGAGCGCGGTCGTTTGCAGAATTTCTGCCAGCAGGTCTTCGAGAGACATCTTTGGCGCCAGATCGCGGCCCCAGCGGCCGAGGTTGATGCCGGAGATTACGATCTCCTTGCCACCGGCGTTTACGAATTGCCGCACCGCCTGCAGCACGCGATCGCGAGGAAGCGAGCGGCTGTTGCCACGCGTCGAGGGAATCACGCAGAAGGTACAGCGATTGCCGCAGCCATCCTGAATTTTCAGGGATGGGCGGGTGCGATGGGCGGCGTCGCTTTTGCGAGAGGCAACCGAACCCGGCGAGAATGGCAACTGAAAGTCGCTATGCGCGAAAATATCTCCCGTAAGAAGAAAAGGCTGGAAAGAATCGGAAGGCGATTGCAAGGATTGGAGCGGCACAAAGCCGCTGACGTCGGAGGCGAGCGGCCCGACTTGGCCGACCGCAATCGAAGCGACCTGATTTTTGTGGCTGTTGCCGACGACGGCATAAACTCCGGGCAACGCGGCGATTTCTTGCGGCGCGCGCTGCGCATAGCAGCCGGTCACCACGACGCGGGCCGTTGGGTTAGTCCTCCGCACCCGGCGAATGTAGGCGCGCGCGTCCCGGTCGGCTTCCGCGGTTACCGAGCAGGTGTTCACCACCACTACATCGGCATTTTGTAAGCCGCTGGCCGGCAGCGCGTGCAGATCGTCGAGAGCGGCGGCGATGGCGTCTCCATCGGCCTGACTGGTGCGGCATCCGAAATTTTCCACATAATACCGGGCCACCCGCCAGTGTAACAATTGGAGAAGGCCCCGATTCCACCTATGTGTCGACAGGACTGCCTGGATTGGCTTACAGTGATCGGTGTACAGAAGGGAAATCAATAACTATGAAACGTCGCATTCTTTTGGTGGACGATGAACCGACAATTTTGCTCACGTTGAAAGCCCTGCTGGAAATCCATGACTTTGAAGTTGAGACCGCATCCTCTGCCCGCGATGCAAAATCCAAGCTGCGCAATTCGATGTTCCACATGGTCATCACCGATGTGCGAATGGAAAACGATGAAGCCGGCCTGGAAGTAGCCCGAGCGGCGAAGCAGGCGAAATATGAGCCTGCGGTCGCGCTTCTGACTGCATTTCCAATGAGCGACGATGCCTGGCGCGACGAGGGAGCGGACGAAATGCTGGTGAAGCCGATGAACAGCCAGGCACTTATCCGGCAGTTGGAGGCACTTCTGGTGGCGCACGAAGACCGCAAGCGCCCGGTAGAAAAAGTCACCGCGATTTCCAGCTCAGCGGGCAAGCAGAACGGCAAGAAGCCTCTGCGGGCAGCGGTACCCGCGCGCAGCTAGGTGATTCCAGAAAAGGTTTACCCGGGAAGAGAAATGCAGAGGTCCTTCGCTACTCTCAGGATGACGGCGCTTGTGGTGGATACAGCAATACCGGTTTTGCTGTAGGGAAGCTCTGATACGTTATTCAGCACCCCAGTGGCTAAAGCCACCTCTCATAATTTCAGTGACTTATCCCCGGCCTGAAGGCCGGGGTCTACCCAAAGCTCTGAAATGAGCCAGTCAATCAGAGTCTCCCTAAGAACCAGCGCCGGCCAGAACCAGCTCTCCGTAAACAAAACCTTCGCGCTCGACTGTATGGGTGTGGGCGATGGAAATGGGCTGCGAAAACATCGGACCGGCGCAGGCAAAGCTGTGAAACTCCCCGCGTTCGCCGCAGGGATCGACGGACGCCGGCAAATCACTCAGAAATGTCTCATCGTAGATGCGGCCGCAGAAGGATGCAGGCAGGTGGCGGGGATCGATGCAGGTGATATGCGCCCGCAGTCCCGCCGCAACCATCTGCCGGGATAACTGATCGGTCGGAATTCCCCAGATCGGAAAGACAGGTTCGAGGCCGGTTCCGGCCAGCCGCTCCATGCGATAGGCGCGAATGTCTTCCAGAAACAGATCGCCAAACGCGACCGCCTCGAAACCTTCCTGCACGGCTCGGGCGCAAACGGTGCTCATCCGCGATTCGTAATCCGCATTGGTGCATGGATACGGCAGCGGCACTTTCCAGACAGGCAGACCCACCGCAGCCGCCTGGCAATCGAGCAGCTCCTCGCGAAAGCCGTGAATCGCGACTCGCTGGAATTGTTCGTTGACGGTGGTCAGCAGAGCAGCGACTTCGTACAGCGGATTTTGCCGCAGGGTATGGAGTGCCCAGGCGCTGTCTTTTCCTCCACTCCAGCTCAGCAGGGTTTTCTTTGGTTTCAATTGTTGGCCTCGCTTGTATCATCCCCTAACCGCAACGGACGCGGTTAGGATGGGGCACCCGGGGTTGTTTCAAACCGCCTGCAGCGCCTCGAGAAATCTCTTGGTTCGTTCGTGAATGCTGGCGATGGGAGCTGGCAGCGGCAGCTGGCTTCCGGTTTCGATCAGCGGCACGAGCTTGTCGAATTCCGGGCCGGAATGGGCGCCGGTCAGCGCGATGCGGACGGGGTGGAACAGGTCTTTTCCCTTCACACCAGTCGCGGTTTTCACTTCGTTCATCAGGGATTTAAAAGCCTCGGCGGTGATGGGCGCGGGCAACGCGGCGATGCGGGAGCCAAACTCCTGCAGGACTTTTTGTGCGGCCGCGCTCGAGAGAATTGCGGCGTTCTCCTCATTTGCGATGGCGGCGGCGGGGTCGAACCGGAAAATGAAGCTCGCCTTCTCCGGTAACTGGTCGAGTTGATCGACCGCTGGCACAAAGAGCGCGAGCAATTGCTGGAACCAGCCCTCGACGGCGGGCGAGTGCAACGTTTCCGGCAGCCAGCCCTTCGCGGCGAACCAGGGCAACGCCAGATTCGCCAGCCGTGCAGGCTCGGCGAGTTTCAGATAATGGCGGTTCAGCCAGTGCAGCTTGTTGAAATCGAAAATGGCGGGCGATGGGGTGACGCGCTCGAGGGTAAACTCCTGCGCCAGCTCCGGCATGGTGAAGGTCTCGCGAGTGCCTCCCTCGGCGCCCCAGCCGAGCAGAGCCAGATAATTCGTGAGCGCTTCGGGCAGGATTCCCATTTCGCGAAAGCTGGCGATGGAAGTTGCGCCATGGCGCTTGGACAGGCGGGTCTTGTCCGGGCCGAGAATTGTGGACAGATGCGCGAACTCCGGCACCGGCCATCCGAACGCGCCATAGATGGCCACCTGTTTCGGCGTGTTCGAGAGATGGTCATCGCCGCGAATGACGTGGGTGATCTGCATGAGCGCGTCGTCGATGGTGACCACGTAGTTGTAGACCGGCATCCCGGAAGATCGGACCAGAATGGGGTCGGAGACGGCGTCCGCGGCAAACTCCACCGCGCCGCGGACGATGTCGTGAAAACGGATTGGCTCCGGGCCGATCTTCAGGCGGACGGCAAAGGGTTCGCCATTCGCGGCGCGGGCAGCGCTTTCCTCTGGCGGGATAGCGCGACAACGTCCGGAATAGATTTGCGGCTGATGGCTGGCGATGGCCTGCTCGCGCTCGGCATCGAGCTGCTCCGCAGTGCAGAAGCAACGGTAGGCCGAGCCTTCGGCGAGCAGGCGGTCTGTATGTTCGCGATAAATCTCCAGGCGCTCGGATTGGCGGTACGGGCCAAACGGGCCGTCCTGCTGGTTGGCGGACGAACCCGCGGCTCGCGGACCTTCATCCCAATCGAGGCCGAGCCAGCGCAAATCTTCGAGCAGTTGCGCCTCGTGACGGACTTCGCTCCGTTCGACATCGGTGTCTTCAATGCGGAGCAGGAAGTCGCCTCCAAAGCGGCGAGCGAAAAGCCAGTTGTAGAGCGCCGTACGGGCATTGCCGACGTGCAACTGACCTGTAGGGGATGGAGCGAAGCGGACGCGCGGTTTTGAAACAGTCATGAACCTTGATGGTAGCAATTTATATGTGACAGACCCAGGTTCGCGATCCGGTCAGTTGGGAATGAAGACATATCCTCCCACTCTAGCCGGTTTTCCTATTACCGTTAGGTGGCACGGAGTCCTTGCGCGTATCCGTTCTTTAAGAGAACGGATACGCTAGCCGCACCCCATCGCCATACACCTATAGGAAAACCGGTTAGCCGCACAGAAGCGGCTAGAATGGCCACCCGCCGGATGATTCGCTTAGGGCTGGTACACCCAGAGATCGTTGAGCTGTCCCTGGGTACTGGCCGAGTCGTAGCCAGAGCCGCCGAACAGCCAGAGATTTCCGCCAAAGTCCGTCCAGCTCACGGCGTTCGATCGTGCCCCAGGCACGCTGCTCGATGCAGTGGTTCCCTTGGTTCCGTAGGTCCCACCGTGATTGACAACGTTCGCGCCTCTCACCCATTCCCATCCGCTGTTGCCATAGGCCCACAGATCGTTGAGTTGACCTTGTGTTCCAGCAGAGTCGTAACCGGAGCCTCCGAGCAGCCACAGGTTTCCGTAGCCATCCGTCCAGCTGACAGGATTTGACCGGGCTCCGGGCGTGTTGCCGGATGCAGCGGTCCCCTGGGTTCCGTAAGTTCCCTTCTGGTTGACAATCTTCGCGCCGCTCACCCACTCCCATCCATTGCTGCCATACACCCACAGATCGTTGAGCTGACCTGGTGTTCCAGCAGAGTCGAAACCGGAGCCTCCGAACAGCCACAGATTGCCGGCGAAGTCCGTCCAGCTAACGGCATTGGAGCGCGCTCCGGGCACGTTGCTGGAACCAGAAGTTCCCTGAGTCCCGTAGATTCCTGGCTGGTTGACGAGATTCGATCCGCCTACCCAGCGCCATTGCCTTCCGCGAAATACCCACAGATCGTTGAGCTGGCCCAGGGCTCCGGTTGAATCGTAGCCAAAGCCACCGAAGAGCCACGGATTTCCGTATGCGTCGGTCCAACTGACGGCATTCGACCGTCCCCCGGGCGTGTTGCTGGATGCAGAAGATCCCTGGGTGCCGTAGGTTCCCGACTGATTGGCAATATTTGAGCCGCTGACCCACGTCCATCCATTGCGGCTATACACCCACGTGTCGTTGAGCTGGCCCAGGGTTCCGGTGGAGTCATAGCCATAACCGCCGAACATCCACAGATAGCCCGCCTGGTCGATCCAGCTGGCGGCATTGGATCGCGCTCCGGGCACGTTGCTGGAAGCAGTCGTCCCCCGGGCTCCGTAGTTCCCGCCCTGATTGACAACTTTCGCGCCGCTGACCCATGTCCATCCATTGCTGCCATACACCCACAGGTCGTTGAGCTGTCCCTGGGTTCCGGCCGAGTCGTAGCCCAAGCCGCCGAACATCCACAGATAGCCCGACTGATCCGTCCAGCTGACGCCATTGGACCGAGCCCCTGGCGTATTGGCCGACGCGGTGGTTCCCTGGGTTCCGTAAGTCCCCTTCTGGTTGGCGGCGTTCGCGCCGCTGACCCAGGTCCATTGATTCTGAGTCGAGATTCGATGTCCGTTTGAGCCGCAACCCACCAAAGCTATCGCTGCGGCCGTCACGAACGCACATACAAGCGACTTCATCCCTCTTCCCATAAGGCCTCCGTGGTACGTTGGGATTCAGTTTCCTACCGTTGATTCGCGCCGCAGACCGGCACGACCAGCGTAAGCTTACGCCAAAACCTGCGCTGTAGACACAGGAATTCCTCCCGACGTCTACTGTGCGATGGAACCCGTTTTGCGCGGGAATGTTTCGCAGGCAATTCGAATCATCCCGCGGGTACTTTCCTGCAGGAGCGGACCGGGAGACTACGGACTGGGTGGGAATGTTCCCGGATTTGTGCGAATCCGGGTGTCGTTATTCTGCCGTGGAGCGTTTCCCGGGGTTGTAGACCGACACTGAATCTCCGCAGAGAACTTACAGCTTGCCGATCTCGGCCGCCATCGAAACATCCCGCGCGGTCACTCCTCCGGCGTCATGCGAGACCAGTGCGACGCGAATCTTGTTGTAGCGGATGTCGATGTCGGGATGATGGTTCGCCTTCTCCGCCATCAGGGCCAGGCGGGTAACGAAGGCAAACGCCGCGACGAAATCCGCGAACGCATACTCCCGCACCAGCACACCCGCGTCATACTTCCAGCCGGGAAGCGTCTGTAGTTTTTCCTGTATTTCATTTTCCGAAAGCTTTGCCATATTTGCGTCCCATCCTGTTCTGCTGAATCAGCGTGGTGCCTCATCCTGGCCTTCAGGCCGGATTCTCGACCAGGCCTCCCTCTGATCCTATCGCGAGCACTTGCTTGCTTACCGACGGTAGCGCAAAACTTCGGCCATCAGGGCGACATCCTGGCGCTGCGCATTGTGGACGATCTCAAATCGTCGGCTGGGATGAAGCCTTACTCGACGATCCACGGAGAGCGCTCAGACCAGTGATTCATAGCGTCTTCTGCCCAGGCCGTGGATTTATTCGCGTGACAGGAGGTGCACGGATTGGGAATCTTATATTTGTCGGTCATGCCCGGCGAGATGAACCGGAAGGTATGAGCATGGACATAGGCGCCGGGAACGCCTTCCGATTGGATCTTCGGCATATGGCAGGCAATGCACTGGGTTCCGGGGCTGCCGTCTTTATGATGCGTGTGTTCTTCGAGGGTGGCGGTGTGGGGTCCATTCGGGGACGTCGGGCCGTGGCAATCGAGGCAGATTTGATTTGCGGGTTTTCTCAATTGTGCGTAGTTCTGCGTGCCATGCACATCGTGGCAGGAGGAGCAGGTGATTCCATGCCGGTACATGACGCTCTGCACAAAGTCATTGCCTTGCATGCGGTTCTTGTGCGCGGTGCAATCGGGAAAATAATAAAAACTGGTTTGTCCCAGCGAGCAGTCTTCCAGCTTCCAGAAATCATGCAGTTTTAGACCGATGTGGTAGCCCACCGGCCAATCGTAGGCTTGACCCTGGATGACTTGATCTGGAAATGGCCGTCCCTGCGAATGGCACTGGATGCAAGTGTCATTGTCGGCGCCGGAATCCATTTGCGCCGGATTGAGAATGTTGCCTCGTGAGGGATGCGCGACATGCTTGCTTCCCGGACCATGGCAGCGCTCACAGCCGACATTCCACTCCGCCACCTGCTTGGTGTGGATGTTGTAATCGACGGAATGACAGCCATCGCAAGTGGGGCCGGTGGGCCGCTGCATGTTGTTCGGAGGATATAGGTGCGCCCACCAATCTGCTCCCTTATTCGGGACAGAATACGGGAGCCACTTGTGATTGCCGATGTCCCACTGCACCGGCAGAGGATAATAATTGTCGCCGGCTTTGGTGAAATAGCGTTGCTTCCAGATGCTGCCGTAAACGAATGCGACCTGACTTTCTGAGAACTTCGCTACATTGTTGGTAGCAAGGCTGGGAATAATCGCATTGGGGTGGGTGCGCGGATCGCGCACCACATTGGCCATCGGCGTCTTCTTCCAGTGCTGGTAAATCTGCGCATGGCATTTCTCGCAAGCCTGTGAGCCAACGTAATGTGCCGTGGAAACGATGCTCGCCTGCTGCGATAACTCCCCGCGCGTGAGCGGCCGCAGACTTCGGATGAAGAGAACGAGTTTCCAACCTGGACCGTTTGGTTCCCGGTGCGGATTGCCCCAGGCAGGCATCCCTGTAAACGCAACTCCATTTTCGATGATGTAGTGGATTTCGCCGTCGGTGAGATTTTGGGTTGCGGCCGCGCGCAGATCGGGCACTCTCGGATAGAGATTCAGGCCCATCTGCGTTTTTCCGCTGCCATCGATTCCATGACAGATCGCGCAGCGGGTTAAAAAATATTCCCGGCCTTGCTGGATGGTGTCCGAAGAGACTTTAAATGGATTCTTCACATTGCGGTCGTGTCTGGGAATGGCCAGATTTCTCACGGCTGAAGCAACAAACGTTTCCCGTGCCGAAGGCGCTGAGGTCGCGCGGAATCCTCGCCGGATCAACAGAAGAAAGCCGATGGCGACAACGATTGCAACTATAAGAAGCGTGAGAAGGACCTTCATCGATGTTTTCATGTCCACCCACTTCCCACGGCTGGCACGGAATGAATGTCTATAGATTTATAAGAGCTTCGTACACGATCATGCGGACCAGGGGGGGCGGTCCTCCTGCTGCTCCAGGCAGGCTTTATCAGGCGATCTACGAATATCAGCGATCGCGCCCTTTTGGCAACGGATAAGAGAAGAGGTCTTTCGGAGTGCCTAGACGACTTGCCCAAACGTATAGCCGAACGGAGAAAATTCCGCGCCGTCGCGCATGATGCCTTCGCGCAGGTTCTGCCATATGGAGTCGGGCGTTGCCAGAAAAACATCGACGATGGCCGGGTCAAACTGGCTTCCGGCGCAGCGCAGCACTTCCTTGCGCGCCGCTGCGATGGTGTTGGCCCTGCGATAAGGGCGGTTGGAGGTAATCGCGTCGAGCGTATCCGCCAGGGCAAAGATGCGGGCGCCGATATGGATTTCCTCCCCGCGCAAGCCGCGCGGATAGCCGGTGCCGTCGTAGCATTCCTGATGGGCGTAGACGATGTCGGCGGCTTCCCGGAGAAAAGGAATTTTGCGAATCATTCTGTATCCGAGTTCGCTGTGGGTGCTCATAATGGCCCGCTCCTCAGCCGTCAGCTTCCCGGGCTTGCGCAGGATCGCGTCCGGGATCGCCATTTTGCCGATGTCATGGAGAAATGCGCCGCGTCCGACCATGCGCAGTTGCTGCTCGTTCAGTCCGACGGCGCGCCCCAGCGCCAGGGTATACGCCGTCACTCGCTTGGAATGACCCTCGGTTTCTGCGTCTTTGAGATCGAGCGCATTGCCCAGGGCCTCGAGGGTGACGTCGTAGGACTGCTCGAGCTGCTGCATGGTGTTCTGGAGCAGTCGGGTCCGGGTGGTGATGAGCTGCTCCAGATGACTCTTGAAGAATTCGTTCTGCACTCGCAGGCGGCGATGTTCCACCGCTCTGCGGACTGCGGCGAACAGCTGCTCTTCAGAATAGGGTTTGGCAAGATAATCGTAGGCACCGAGCCGCACGGCCTCAAGCGCCTGTTCGATATGATCGGCGGCTGTCAGCAGGAGGATAGCGGCGCTTAACTCGCCCGTAGTTCGCTGACCGGCGAGTTGTCTCATCGCAGACAGGAGATGATTCGATCGATGGCCGGTATCGAGCAGGACCAGATCGATCGCTGAATCGGAACGCAGGATTTCCGTTGCTGCCTTCATTGTGTTGACTGGGAGAACCACGAAACCAAGCGGGGCCAACGTAAGGCTGATCGCGTCCGCCGATTCCGGATGGCTGGAGAACATCAGGATCCGCCCTGCGACACAGGGTCTGGCGGAGGGTGCGTCTTCCATCCACTGGGTGGAGGAGGGCGGAGGTGCCGCAGTTATGGGAATCAGCATGGTCGGCCCATCTGCACGCTTTCGAAGGGGATTTGCCACCTGTAATATTGACTGTATCGAGCTCGTAAATCAATCCTTTTGTTCGTTTTTGCTTAATTTGTGCAGCGTTTCTCAATAGACTCTAAATGGTAATGATATGCTCAAAAGTGGTATCTAAATACTTTATTTCGAATTGGCTACGTTTAAAGTACGGGCCGAAGCTCCGGTTATTCAATTAAGCTTGTTTCGGACAGTAGAACGAGGCTCAGTTTAAAAATGGCTATTAACGTGCTTGACGAATCACAGGCATACCTGTTTCTAATTGCGTAACGAGGAATCCCGTCGGATGACGATAGGTTTTACCGCCGCTCCCATATCATCTATTATCGTCCAATCCGCTTATTCCTATAGCTCGGTCGACGAGCAGCGCGACGTGTTTGAAAGCCATCGCCACCATATCTTTTCCGTCGCATATTACATGACCGGGGACGAGCGGGATGCGGAAACGATTCTGAGCTCCACGTTCATTCAGGCGTTCCAGCAGCACGCAAAACCGACGGTGGACGAGCTCGACCGAGCCCTTATGGGCGAGCTGCACAATCGTTTGTCGCTCGATCCGGTTCCGCCGATGCAGGCCGGCGAGCCGGGCCTGGATGGTCGAAACGTGCGGCGAACCGATCTTGAAGAGGCTTTGTGGCAACTGCCGGCCCGCGAGCGTCTCTGTTACCTGCTGCGCGATGTCGAAGGATATCGATCCAGCCGCATCGCCGAATTGCTGGAAACTTCGGAGACAGAAACCCAGCGGACAATCTTCTCGGCGCGCCTTCGGCTCCGCAGCCTGCTCGCCAGGCAGAATTCCGCCTCACAGGCGTAGAACACCCGGCGAGCACTTCGGTGTAAATTCTACATTCGTGTAGATTCTGCTCGTCTTCGCGCTCTGCCTGGCTATCTTTCTATCCAAAGCGAAAAATCCGGTTCTTCCCATCCGGCGTACTCCAGGTGCAGATCAACTGCTCACCATCCGGTTTGAAAGGGAATAAAAACATAAAAACAGGCATATTCGCTATTCTTTTGGTCCTGATCTTTGGTTTCTCCGCAGCCAGCGCCCTTGCGCAGAAAGATCCAATGGTCGGCGGTTCGGCCATGTATCCCAACAAGAACATCGTCGAGAATGCGATCAACTCCAAGGACCACAACCACCCTGGTTGTGGCGGTCAAGGCCGCTGGCCTAGTCAGCACGCTGGAAAGCTCGGGAGCGTTCACCGTATTCGCGCCCACCAACGAAGCGTTCGCTGCGCTCCCCGCCGGCACGGTCGACAATCTGTTGAAGCCGGAAAACAAAGGCACGCTGGTGAAGATTCTGACCTATCACGTGGTTCCAGGCAGGATCACCACCAAGGATATGAAGAAGATGATCAAGCAGGGCGGCGGAAAAGCGGAACTGAAAGCCGTCCAAGGCGGCACACTGACGGTGACCATGCAGAACGGCAAGTACATGCTGACCGACGAAAAAGGTGGTCAGGCAATGATTACTATTCCCAACGTCTATCAGTCTAACGGAGTGATACAGGTCATCAATGCGGTTCTGATGCCGAATTGAATGCGTCTCTCTTGTGAATGAAAAGGCGTCCGCTTAGCGGACGCCTTTTTTCGCGTGCTCCCTCTGTAATAAATCTGGGTGCCCCAGTGTTCGCGAAGCTAAGCTGGGTCTTTTTTCCTCTTATACTCATGCAATGCCTTGGGGATTGAACCGATATCAGCAGACGCGCGATCTGCATTTCGTAACGTTCATCGGCACGAAAAAAGCCAGGTGAGCTACGCGCACCTGGGTCACTCGCACTTTCGCGAGCGCGTTCAATTTCCAACGCCTCTAAGATTTGCTGGCGCACGCTGGCCCAGCGCTGTTCGAGCGGATGCATCAGCACCGGTTTTGGCTTGCCCCATGTTCGCTTCGCGAACATGGGGCATTTGTCAGAGGTTTTATTGCGTGATGGTATAGACCGCCGTGCCCACTGCGCTGGGCTCGGAATAGCCAGGAACTACGGCGATGGCCTTCACTGTCTGGGACTCGGTAATGATGATTCCGCCGGGCCCTGCGTTCGGATTCGGATTGCAGATGTTGTTACAACTGGTACTGGAATAAACCGCCGAACTGGTTGTCGGTTTCGTTCCGTCGGTAGTGTAGTAGATCGTCGCGAGCGGAGAAGTTGGCGTGCTGATCGACACCGCCAAAGGCCAGTTACCGGCAACGGCAATGGCAGAGGTAGTGGCGGAGTACACACCGGCTGCCGGGGTGAAGACCGGCGTAGCCACGACAGAACCGCGCACCTTAACCAGAATCGGCGTGCTCGCAGTGCGGCCATAAGCATTTGTCGAGTACAAGGTGTAGGTCTGGGTTGTCTTGGGGAAAATCGTCACAGATCCAGCTCCATGTTCGAGCCTGACCGGCCCAATCATGTCAATGTAATCGTAGGAGCCGCCGCTCACGTCGTAACTGAAGGTGACGGGAGTCCCGGCGTGTACGCTGACCATGGATGTCGAGAACCTGTTGATCGTCGGCGGATTCCCGGTAGGTACCGGTGTGCCGGGTGTACCGGGAGGTAAATCCGGATTACCCAAATTAGGATCGTAACCGGGAAATTCCGGAGTCGCCTGTACTACTTCGAAGGCTGACGCTGGAACGCTCTTTAAATTTCCCAGATCATCGTCGCTAAAGCGCGGATCGGATGCACCCTGAAAAAAGAGACTGCTTCCGTTATCCGCCAATATCATTCCATATTGCTGCATCGCGGTTAGAATGACCTGATTGGTCTTAGAAAATCCGGAGATATCATAGGTCGGCTTCAATCGTATCCGCATACCCATGACGTTTTTCGCCGCCGTGTTGCCACCCGCAGCATGAGTCGCTGGATCCACGAAATACGCCTCGCCATCGGCATCCGTTTTTGTATGTGGCTCGGTAAAGCGGATTGCGTGATGGATCGCGCCGGAAGCTACTTCGTCCCAACGCACCAACCCTGGGAAGATCGCCAATCCGGCGGCATCCGCCGAAGTCCAGGTCCATGGGCGGTGCTCACCTTTTTTCATGTCCCAAACCGTTTCGCTCGAAGCATCGTACAACCCATCGCAACGATTCGTACTGAACGTCTCATACAGCTCGCATTTCGCGCGGTCAAGTACGAGTACATGACCGTCGGTGTTGTTGTATGTATCCGGCCAACCCGAGCAGTCGACTGGGAGACCCTCGATGGGAGCATCGCGGGGAATGGGTTCTAAAGTCACATCGCTCTCTGATGCGTAGTCGATCACATTGATTGGCACCGGGCGGGTGGTTTTGAAGCGCCGATCCGAGTGCTGTCCATCGTGATCATCCCTGTCTGTCGAGTCGACGATAACGTAGGGGATGCCATAAATGTCTTCGGCCCCAAAATCGGGATGCAGATGGACGCCGAACCCGGGGTCGGAGACGATCGCCTGCGAATTTGGGTCGACAGGAGCCGATACGATGTTGGTGTTCCAGGCGTTGGTAGAGGGGAATGGAACAAATCCGTTCAGGCTTGGACTGCCTTTTGGGTCGTCGCTGCTACCGAGTGACATGGCGGAACAGGATGGGCGAGTTACCTTACCGATGGCCGCCGAACCCACTGCGCTCTGCGACAAGCCGGGTGCTAGGGCGATAGCCTCCACCCGCACGGCTCCAGAAAGAGAGATCGGAGCGGAATAAACAGCCGAATTGGTAGTCGGTGTAGTTTCATTGATGGTGTAATAGATGGTCGCCCCAGGCGTCGTATCGGAGATGATCACCGTTCGAGGCCCATGGTGCGGGCCTCCGGCCAGCGTAAAGGTAGGTGTGGCCGTTGTCGTTACTGCGAATGCGCTATTACAGCTCGCAATAAAGACAAGTCCCGACAACGCTACGGTCAAACCAGTTGAATGTTTTCCAGTCATCTTCGACAAGATTCTCATCACAAAGCCTCCTAATTGACAGGTGAGTTCACGATTTCCACGCCTTTCGTTTGCTCGCGTTGGAGTTGCCCCATTCAGCGACGATTCAGGCGAAGGCTGCACTTCATGAGTGTGCTAGTAACGACAACGTTCTGCTTATTTCATTTATCCCGCGGGTACGGGCTACCGGCGGGCCCTGCAAATCAAATATAGGCAACTATACCTTGTGATCATTGATGCAGCCATTGTTTTCGTTCTGTTTCTTTATTCTGTTTCTTTATATAGTGATTATCGAGAAGAGTGGCCACACCGAGAAAACAGCGTACCCGAATGCCCGACTGGCGGTACACAGTCGAGAGCAACTTGCTAGAAAATTTCTGCAGGATGGATGCAGGAGATCACGGAGAGGACGTTCCGGTATTTTGCGCGCCGGACGCTGCGGGCTCATCCGGACTGCCTGAAAACTGCGCAATAAATCCGCGTTCGCTTCGGGATTTCTTCGGCGGGCTCAGGCGGGATATTTCCCACTCTAGCCCCCAAAGGCGCGGCTAGAGTGGGGCACCCGCATTTCTACCACAGCCCAACTCGGGCGTTCCGACTCATCGCGCCTCGATCCGGGTTGCGATGCGGTTGTACTCCGTCCGCGAGATCACATGGCGGGTACGGAGCTCGACCGAATCTTTATAAGGCCGGCCGGCGATGATTCTGTCGGCTGCGGCATCGTCGATACCGGGCAGAGTTTCGAGATCCTGTTTGCTGGCGCGATTAATATTCATCGGGCCTTTTGTCTTAGTCCCTCGACGATGCCCTGTGCCACGGCCTTGGTATTGCGGGCAGCGGTTGCGGTCGCCTTCGCTGTCTCCTGCCGTATCTGGTCGGGAGTTCGAGGAGCCGGGGAGCAGCCGCAGAGGCCAATCAGGCAGATGGTTGCAAGCACAGTCCATTTCATGACGATGTTAGATGCCGGATCGGTCCCCGACGGTGTGCGATAGCGAAATCCCAGGTCTCAGAAGCGAGACCCGGGGCACCCACATTTCGTATCAGGCGCGTACTGGGTAGGCTACTGGAGGCATGTGACGGCGGCGGCGGAAATGGAAATAGACGATCACGCTGACGGCTGCCGCATACGCGCACCACACGGATGTGAATGCATAAGACATGACGATTGCAACAACCGTGAGTCCGATCAGGTTGGCAAATCCGAAGATGATGAGATAGCGAAAACCGGAGAAGAAGAGGGCTCCGCAGGTCGCAATCACGTATAGCACCGCAACTGTGTCGGAGGCGGTTGCCGGATTTGTGTAGACAATGCTGTTGTGCCGAACATACACAGAAAGCGGAAATGCGGTGAGTCCCCAGAGGATGTAGAGCGTCAGTCCGCCGCCGAGCAGCACAAAGGGGAGCATGCGTTTTCGCCGGTGGGGCGTCGGTTCAATCATGTAAACGCTGAGCGGCAGCAGCAACGGCAGCAGTCCCTGGGCATACAGGACAAACGCCGCGCCCATATTGTGCGCGGTGGCGCCGGACAGATTCCCGTCGAGCCCGAGCCACACAAATCCCTCGATGAACTGATGGATGGCAAACAAGAGAGGGATGGCGGCGAACAAAATTGCGCGCCGGTGGCGCACTTCCTTCAACGTTGCCACGCCCACAGCGCCGATGACCGCGCTTCCGGCAAAGTTCGCCGTTGCCGAAAAACACATAGAGCCCCCAGACCAGGATCGTCGCTTTTATGCGGCGCGAAGAGCAGCCGCGGCTGAAGCGAATTGTATCGTCTGATCCACGGCCGGAGATGCTTTTTCGGGAGAGCCCAGCCACTACAGACCAAAAGGCCAAACTCTCTGAACTGTCTTGTAGAGGATATCTGCATGGTCTTCGCGGGAATGGACGAAGGTCAAATCATCGCGATAAAGCTCGACAGCTTTGGGATAGGGGAGTTCTTGCAGCGTGGGCCAGTTGGTCGCCCACATCAGTCGCTTTGCCCCAAAGCTCTCATAGACACGCTTCACTTGCGCCTGGGAATCCAGATACGGAAACGGCTGTTTCGAGACCGACGACATGTCCGAAATTTTGACGAACACCGTCGGATAACGCGCGAGGTCAAGCAGTTTCTTCAGTACTTCCGGCCGGTGAAGCGGGCAATCCGCCATATGGTCGATGACTACGGTAAGGTCCGGATTCGCCTCGATATGCGGTACAAGATCGGGAAGCCGCGCCGGAGACGTGAGTATCGTCATCGGGACTTTGAGCTGGGCGCAGCGCCGCCAGAGTGGAGGCATCAGCGGGCCGCGAATCCAGTCGCCGTCCGCGGTGGCTGCGGGGTTCAGCCGGACACCGCGAAATCCCTGTTGGGTGAGCTGACTCAGGTGATCTGGAGCCGCAGGGTCCTCTGGATTTACACGGCAAACACCGTGGAAAAGTGTGGGATAACGTTTCAAAACGCTGAGCAGATAGCTGTTGTCCCAGCGGTAATAGATCATCTGGATGAGAACTGTCCGCGAGACTCCATTGGCCCGCATCAACTCGATAAGCATTTCTACCGGAGCATCTTTCAGCTTGACCTGTGCTCCTTGCGCGTAAGGAAATTGAGGATCGTGCTTGAACACATGAACGTGAGAATCGATCATGATCGGCTTCGCACTCTTGTGCTCGATTGGCGAGCCTAGAATCCTGCGGAATGGAAGGGCGAGTGAACCGGCAATGGAGTTGGCGAGAAAACGGCGGCGGGTGAACATAGGATCCTCCCTGCGGAATTAATGATAGAAGTCTTCGAACGGTTCTATGTGATCGGCGCAGGATTGAATAACGCAAAATCGTTATGCAGTCCCCAATGATCTGCCCACGTCTTCGTGCGGCCGCTCGCAACGTCGAGAATGAGTTTGAAAATCTGTTCGCCCACTTCGGTAATGGTTGCATCCCCGGTGGCAATCGTGCCTGCGTCGACATCGATCAAATCCGGCCATTGTCTGGCCAGCGCAGTGCGCGAAGCCACCTTGATCACCGGGACCATTGCAAGGCCGTAGGGTGTTCCGCGGCCGGTTGTAAACACGTGCATATTCATCGAGGCCGCCAGTTGCAAGGTGCCACACACGAAATCGCTGGCCGGTGTGGCGGCGAAGATGAGCCCTTTCTTTGTGACTCGTTCACCCGGGCCAAATACCCCTGCAAGCGCGGTGGTGCCTGCCTTCGCAGTCGATCCGAGCGCCTTCTCGACAATGTTTGCAAGGCCGCCCTGTTTGTTCCCGGGAGTCGGATTGGAGCTTCGATCCGCGCCGTTGCGCTCCAGATACTTGTCGTACCAAGCCATTTGGCGAATCAGTTCATGCGCGACATTCTCATCGGCGGCGCGAGCTGTCAGGGTGCCGATGGCATCCCGCACTTCGGTGACCTCTGAAAACATCACGGTCGCTCCGGCCCTGACCAGGAGATCGGCTGCGTAACCAAGGGCGGGGTTGGCAGTTACTCCAGAGAAGGCATCGCTTCCTCCGCACTGCAGCCCGACCACCAGATCTGCTGCCGGACGCGGCACCCGCTTTCTTTCGTTCAGGAAACGGAGGCGATCGTCGGCCATTTGCAGGATGGCGGTCACCATACTTTCGAAATTCCGATATTGCTCATCCTGCAGGCGGACCACGTACGATTTTGGCTCGAGGATGGGGAATGTGCCGGAGGGCACGAGTCTGATAGGCTGCAATTTTTCGCACCCGAGGCTTACCACCATGGGCGCGCCGCCAAGGTTGGGATGAAGACTGAGATTCCTTAGAGTCCGGATAGGAATCTCCGATCCGGGAGCATCGATGGCAACTCCGCAGCCATAGGAGTGGGTGATCGCAATCACATCGTCGACATTTGGGTAACGGGGCAAGAGCTCGGATTTGATCCGCTTGACCGCATATTCGACGGTGGCGGCAACGCATTGCACGGTGGTGGTGATGCCGAGGATATTTTTGGTTCCGACGGAACCGTCGTCATTCAAAAATCCCTCGAAGGTATAGCCGTCAAGCGGCGGCAACGGTTCCGGAACCGCAGTTGAAATCGGCAGCCGGCTCAGATCTGGAGGCGGCGGCAATCGCATGACATCTTCATGCACCCAGGTTCCTTTTGCGATCGGCGCTTCAGCATATCCAATCACTACTCCGTATCGAATGATTGGCTGGCCGTGCCCGATATCCGCGAGCGCAACCTTATGCGCTTCCGGGACCATCTCCATCAGAACGAGTCCGCAAGCAAACGAGGTTCCGGCAGGCAGGCCACCTTCGTTCACGATGATGGCTACGTTATCGCGCGGATGGACCTGAATGTAGAGCGGCCGCAGCTTCTCTGGGTTGTTCATGGTTCATACTCCAACCGGTTATCACCAGCCGAATGTGTTTGCTTCAAGCCTGCTGGATCTTACCGTCGCGCAATCTCGATAGTGAGAGCGGATTGCCATCCTGCAGAGACTCCGGCAAGAGTTGCGACGGGAAATTCTGATAACAGACCGGCCGCAGGAAGCGCTCGATTGCGAATGGTCCCACTGCGGTGAATCGACTGTCTGTAGTGGATGGAAATGGTCCTCCGTGCACCATTGAAGGCGCGACTTCAACACCGGTTGGGAAGCCATTCACGATGATGCGACCGGCTTTGCGCTCGAGGATAGCAACAAGTAACCGCGCTAACGGCAGGTCATCTTCTGTCATGTGGAGGGTCGCGGTGAGTTGTCCTTCGAGTTCTTCCGCCATGGCGAGGATCTCTTCCTTATTGCTGCAGGCAACAAGGAGACTCGAAGGGCCGAAAATCTCTTCACCGAGCGCACGCATTCGAAGGAACATTTCCGCTTCGGTGGTGAACAACAGCGGCTGAATCGAAGTGCCTACAGCTTCCGCGGCGCAACCTTTCGCCAGCATGCGCACACCTTCGATTGCGTTCCGCTGGCTGACTCCGGCATTATATGAACTCTGAATCCCCTCGTTCAGCATGATAGATGAAGGCCTGGTGGCAATATGGGTGGCTGCGTCGTGTTCAAATTGCCGAAAGGCCTCGCCCTGAATGCCGATCGCAATGCCTGGCTTGGTACAAAATTGTCCGGCACCGAGAGTGGCGGAGTTGATCAGGTCCTGGGCGATTGCCAGGCCGCGTTGTTTTAGCGCACCGGGCAGGAGAAAGACTGGATTGGTGCTGCTCATTTCGGCAAACACCGGGATGGGCGACGGGCGCTTTGCGGCGATGGCGGCAAGCGCAAGGCCACCCTTGCGCGATCCGGTAAATCCAACTGCCTGAATTGCTTTGTGAGCGACAAGCGCTTCTCCGACAAAGTTGCCCACTCCGATGAGCAAAGAAAATACCCCTTCGGGCAATCCGCACTCCGCAACAGCTTGCTGGATGATGCGGCCGGCGAACTCCGAGGTCCCGGGATGGGACGGGTGTGATTTCGCCACAACCGGGCAACCTGCCGCCAAGGCGGACGCGGTATCGCCACCCGCGACTGAATACGCCAGCGGGAAATTGCTCGCTCCAAAAACAGCCACCGGCCCCAGCGGAATTTTCCTCCTCCTCAAGTCAGGTCGCGGCACAGGCTGTCTCTCCGGCAGCGCGGTATCGATCACAGCGCCGATCCAGCGTCCATCCCTGACAAGTTCGGCAAAGAGCCGCAACTGTCCGACGGTGCGGCCACGCTCCGCCTCGACACGCGGCCGGGGTAAGCCGGTCTCATTCATCACCAAGTCAACCAGATCGCTTCCAGCATCGAGAAGTCCCTGGGCGATGGTTTCAAGAAATCTCGCCCGAGTTTCAAGGCTGGCTGAGCGATACGCATCGAAAGCGAACGCCGCCAGCGAGCATGCCTCGTCTACGTTGTTTTGATCGCCGCCGCCGAACGAGGGCTCCATCTCCTGGCCCGTCGAAGGATTGACTGCGCGCAGTTCTCCATTTGTGCCCCGCACGTTTCGAGAACCTATAAGCATTTCTCCGCTGATCTTCATTGCCATCACCTTTTACCTGGTACTGTTCCGTAAAATCGCGATCTCCTGCGCACCATTTCATGGCGAATCGTTCAGGAAGCGACTCTCGCTTGCGTAAAATCGCGGATATCGAGACGGCGAATCGTTCCCGCCAGCGGAACATAACTCAAGATCGCCAGCAGCGAAGTGAAGCCGACATAAAGCAACACATCGTGAAAAGAACCGGTTCGCTTGACCAGATATCCAATGATAATTGGCGTTGTGATTCCCGCGAGGTTGCCGATCAGGTTGAATACGCCGCCATTGAGTCCCGTCATACCGGCAGGCGAAGTGTCGGAGATCACCGTCCAACCGAGGGCACCAAAGCCTTTGCCGAAGAACGCGAGTGACATAAGAAAAACAATTGCCCACTGAGTATTGACATAGTTGCAGAGCATCATCGTCATGGCGAGCGACATGCCAATGACGATGGGAGCCTTTCGTGCAAAAGTGAGGGAGTGGCCCACCCGCAGCAGCCTGTCCGAATATACGCCGCCCAGAATGCCTCCTGTAAATCCGCAGAGCGCAGGCAACGCCGAGATGATACCGACTCTTACAATGGACATATGTCGAGCGGAACTAAGATAAATGGGGAACCAGGTAAGAAAGAACCATGTGAGTGTGGTGACGCAGTATTGCCCGAGGTAAACGCCAATCAGTAGACGGTTGCTGAGAAGCTTGCCCAACAAGCGCCAGCTGAGCGCGGCATAGCCGGGGCTTTCAGAAGTTCGGCCACCGATCAACCCCAGGCCGCCGCCGGACTCGATGTGTTGAATTTCTCCAGGATTGATGCGCGGATGTTTCCGCACGTCATAAATCGTACCGAACCATAAGGCCGCGAGAAGCATCCCCATGGATCCGATGAACCAGAAGCAACCCTTCCAGCCGCTCACGTGGATGATCCATCCCATGACCGGCGCGAATAGGATGATCGCGAAGTATTGCGATGAATTGAAGATGGCGGAAGCACGTCCGCGCTCCACCGCCGGAAACCAGGCAGCGACAATTCTGCCGTTCCCGGGAAACACGGGCGCCTGAGCTACACCAGAGATCAACCTGAGAAGAAAGATAAGGGTGAAGGCGAGTGCAGGCGCAAGATATCCAGCCAACGCTACAAAAAAAGCACAAAGCGACCAGCCTACAATGCTGAGGCCATATACCCGTCTGCAGCCGTAACGATCCAGAAGACTTCCAGCCGGCAATTGCGCGACTACATAAGCCCAGCTAAAACCGGAAAATAGATAACCTAGATGAACTGCATCCAGATGAAGATCGTTTTTTAAGGAAATGCCGGCAATGGACAGCGCTACCCGGTCACCAATGCTGACGGCGCTGACGACGAACAGCATCCCGATAATTGCGTAACGTATCCGGCTTGGCTTGGCAATGCCCTGGGTAACCACATGAACCTATTTGCATCGCCCGGCAATCAGCTTTGCCAGCGCTTCGAATTCATCGTCGAGAAGATCCGTTAAGGGCGGGCGTACGGGTCCCGCTGGCCGTCCGATGGCGCGCATTCCCGCCTTCACAATCGCAACCGCGTATCCTTTGCGCCGATTTCGTATTTCGATATACGGCAAAACAAATTCTCGAAGCTGCTTGAACACCTCGTTGCGGTCATGCCTGCGAACGGCAGCATAGAAGTTCTGGGCAAACTCCGGCAGAAAATTGAAGATGGCGGAAGAGTATGTAGTCACGCCCATTTCCAAATAAGGCAGCGCGAATGTTTCCGCGGTAGGCAGGCCACCGATGTAGATGAGCCGATCTCCCAGACGGGCATAGATACGCGTCATCCATTCAATGTCTCCCACCCCATCCTTAAAACCGATGAGGTTCGGACATTCATCACAAAGCTGCGCGAGGCTCGATTCATCCAGGATTGCATTGTCGCGATTGTAGAAAATAATTCCTAATTTCGTGGCAGCGCAGACAGCTTTCACGTGAGCTGCGAGACCTGACGAACTCGCATTCACCAAATAGGGCGGCAGCAGCAGTATTCCATCGGCACCGGCCTTCTCCGCTTGCTCGCAGAACTCCTTCGCCATCGCGGTGCCGTATCCACACCCTGCGATGACCGGCAGACGTCCACCGACCTGCCGCACGGCCGCCGATACTACCTGTGAATACTCTGCCAGCGTCAGGGAAAAGAACTCACCCGTGCCTCCAGCTGCGAAGATGCCAGCCGGCTTGTACTTCAATAGCCACTCATTGTGTTCGCGATATGCTTCTTCGTCGAACATCCCCTGTTGGGTGAAATGTGTCACCGGAAAGGACAGGAGGCCGGCTCCCAGCTTCTGCACCAGTTCGCGCCCCTCGACTCTGCTCATGGATGTCCCTTGATTGCACTTTGCATCGGCTGCGTTCATGAAGCACGATAGTGAATCCGTCAAGTCGCCTGAAAGTCGCGCAAACTGCGGAGGCGAATCGTTCCCGTATTCTGGATGATGCCTTCGGCGCTATTCCATCATCCATCCGTGACTCAACATCAGCGACTGCCCTGTCAGGGCCAGTGTCTTCTGCGAGGCAAGAAAGACGGCCGCATCCGCAACTTCATCTACGGTTGTAAATTCCTGATCGATAGTGTCCTTGAGCATGGTCTGAATCACAGCGTCTTCGGAGATATTTCGCATTCGGGCTAGTTCCGGAATTTGTTTTTCAACCAGTGCGGTTCGGACAAAACCGGGGCAAATCGCGTTCGATCGCACCCCGTATGGCGCTCCTTCTTTCGCAACCACGCGACATAAACCGAGTATTCCGTGTTTGGCAGCTACATAAGGGCCCTTGAGAACGGAAGCTGTTTTCGAATGAATTGAACCCATGTAGATAATGGATCCTCCTTTCCTGGAGGCATACATATGCCGCAGACAGGCACGAGTGGTCAGGAAAGCACCATCCAGGTGGACTGCCATAACCCGCTTCCAGTCGCTGTAGGCAAGTGTTTCCAGGCTGGAGATAAATTGAATTCCCGCATTACTGACCAGGATATCGACACTGCCATACGCGTCTGCCACCGTCTTAACCCCGGCATCTACCGAGGCTTCATCGACCACATCCATGGCAATTCCAAGAGCATGCCCATTTGTTATCTTCGTGATCTCCGCTGCAGCGGATTCGGAACTCCGTCGATCGAGATCAGCGATGACTACCCTGGCTCCTTCCTTCGCAAACGTGCGAGCGATGCCATAGCCGATCCCGGACGCCGCACCGGTAATGATTGCCACCTTTCCATCCAACCGCATTGTCATCTCCTCCGCCTTTCATCGTCTGGGCAATACACGGCCAATCAAAAGATTCGAATTGATCAATTAATACAAGACCCTGTTGATACATCCAGTTCGCTGGCCTGGTGATCTGACGTTACTTTTGCGCGCCAACTCTGACGGCGTATAACCTATCTTGAACATATTTTAGGATACTGAACGATGGACGTACGCGCGGCGGTTACGGAAGGCGACGGAGCATTTTCTGTTGAATCGGTAGATATCGCTGCTCCGGCGGCTGGCGAGGTGCTGGTCGAAATCAAGGCAAGCGGTGTGTGTCACACCGACTGGGATTCGCTGCAGTGGAAGAAACGGCTCATCCTGGGGCATGAGGGAGCGGGCAAGGTGCTCGCCGTCGGCGAGGGCGTAGCGCAGTTTTCTGTGGACGATCGCGTCATGCTCAATTGGGCGATTCCATGCGGCGTCTGTTTCCAGTGCCAGCGCGGAAAAGAGAATATCTGCGAGAATCACGGCACAGTTCCGGATGAGCGGTTCCATTACGGGGGCGGCGCTCTGAATGCATCGTTCAGTCTTGGAACGATGGCGACGCACGCGATCGTGCCCCAGGCCGCAGTGGTGAAGCTCGAACCGGATGTTCCATATGAGGTAGCCGCGATTATGGGTTGCGCGGTCATGACGGGATTCGGATCCGCGGTGAATGCGGCCCAGGTGGCGGAAGGCAGCACGGTTGTGGTGCTGGGCTGCGGTGGCGTGGGACTCAGCACGATTCTGGGTGCGCGGTATCGCAAGGCTGCGCGGGTGATCGCGATTGACGCCAACCCCGTGAGGCTGGAACTGGCGTTGCAGTTCGGCGCGACGGAAACGCTGCTGGCCGAGCGCAACGACAAGGGTCTGCTCGACGCCGCAAAAGAAGTGAAGCGGCGGAACGGAGGCCGCGGCGCAGATTATGCCTTCGAGTGTACGGCGATGCCGGAGCTGGGTCCGGCTCCGCTGGCGATGGTACGAAATGGCGGCACAGCCATCGGGGTCAGCGGGATCGAGCAGGTGGTGCCAATGGATATGGAACTATTCGAATGGGACAAGGTATATATCAATCCTCTGTATGGCGCGTGCCGTCCCCAACGAGATTTCCCGCTGTTGATGGATTTATATCTCAAGAAGCAATTGCCACTCGACGCCATGGTGACGCGCACGTATCCATTGGAAAGGCTGGAGCAGGCGTTCCGCGATATGCACGCCGGGATCAACGCGAAGGGAGTGCTGGTCTTTGGTTAGCGCGTTCCGTACGATTGAAATTTCAAACCCAGCTTACGAACAAGAAAATCTGCGGGTTGTGACGGTAAAGAGCCCGGCGCTTGGCCGGCGCGCCGATGTTACAGTGTGGGTGCCGCGAGTGGAAGAGGCCGGCACTCTGCTGATCCTTCTACATGGCGTATATGGCAGTCATTGGTCGTGGTCGCAGGCTGCCGGCGTACACCGGACGGCACAGCGATTATTGGCGGCCGGGGAAATATCGCCGATGGTGATTGCGATGCCGAGTGATGGTTTGGATCGCGATGGAAGCGGGTATCTCACCTATCCCTCCGGAGAGGACGGGGAGAGGTGGATCGTGGACGAGGTTCCGGCAATCGCGCGCATCGCCGCACCGGCGCTGCGGGCCGACGCGAAGATTGCGATCGGAGGTCTCTCGATGGGCGGTTACGGCGCGCTTCGACTGGGTGCGAAATTTGCGGATCGCTTCAGCAGCATCTCTGCGCACTCTGCGATCACCGATATCAGGGAGATGGCGAAGTTTGTTGAGGAGCCGCTAAGCGACTACTTAGTGTGCGCCCCGAGTGAAGAATTGAGTGCGATCTACTGGCTGCGCGAGCATCGAGATCGCCTGCCGCGGCTACGGTTCGATTGCGGTGTAGACGATCCGCTGATTGAGGGCAATCGCTCCCTGCATGACGCGCTGCTGGCGGACGGGGTTGCGCATAGCTACGAGGAATTCGCGGGCGGGCACGAATGGCCGTACTGGCAGGAGCACGTTGCGACGACGCTGCGCTTTGCGAGTGAAGAGTGATGCAACAGGGCTTCAAAGAGTGACAGGCAGTCGGCATCGCAGTTATACAGATACAGAATTTTTTCTTATGGAAGAGAACGAATGAGAGAGCGTTGCTTCGGTCAATCTGCTGGGATCATCCTTATCGCGGGCCTATTGGGCCACTGCGCTGCGAGGACCAAAGGTGTTCATAAAAGCCGGACAACGACTACGCCGATCCAGCATATCGTGGTAATTTTCGGCGAGAATATATCCTTTGACCATTATTTTGGGACGTATCCCCATGCCTTGAACCCACCGCATGAACCGGCATTTCTGCCGAGCCAGGATACCCCCTCGATCAATGGATTGACGGATGCGCTGCTGCATCGGAATCCGAATTTTTTGAATGTAAAGGTGAACCGCGATGACGCGGTGAACCCATTCCGGCTGGATCGGTCGCAGGCTGCGACCACGGATGAGGACCACCAGTACACTCCGGAGCAGCGTGCGTTTCATTCCGGACTGATGGATTCATTCCCAAGATATACGGGAATTCCCGGTTCTCCCGCGGTCAAGAGAAGGCTTGACACTATGAAAGCGACGGCTTCTCCGCTGTATGCGTTGCAGACCAAGGGTCTGGTGATGGGCTACTACGATGGGAATACGGTGACGGCGCTGTGGAATTATGCGCAGAGATATGCATTGAACGATAACTCCTACGAGGATACGTTTGGACCATCCACATTAGGCGCCATCAATTTGGTTTCCGGCCAAACGAACGGAGTGACGGACCAGATCAACGCCGGAAACACTATCATTGCGGGCGGGGATGGCACATTTACAGAGATATCCGACGCCGATCCTATTGGTGACGTGTGTTCGACGACAACCGGTGCTCAGATTCAGTTCAGCGGCAATAATATTGGCGAGATGCTGACCAAGCGAGGCGTGACCTGGGGATGGTTTCAGGGTGGATTCGACCTGACGACGACAAACCCCAACGGCACCACCGGCTGCTTACGGAGCACTTACTCGAAAATCACCCACGTGCTGGATCAGGATTATGATACGCAGCACGAACCTTTTCAGTACTACAAAGCCACTGCAAATCCCACCCATGCGCGGCCAACGTCTGTGATGATGATTGGGCACAACAGGGACGCGGCGAATCATCAATACGATATTGAGGATTTCTTTACCGCCGTGAAAGCAGGGAATTTCCCATCCGTAAGCTTTTTGAAAGCCGCCAACTATCAAACCGGACATGCGGGTAATTCTGATCCGCTGGATGAGCAGGCGTTCATCGTCCGGATTATCGATTTTCTGGAAAACCAGCCCGGCTGGAAAAGCACGGCGGTGATTATCGCCTATGACGATTCCGATGGGTGGTATGACCATCAGATCGGTCCGATCGTAAATCAATCCACGACGCCCGCTGATGCGCTCACCGGGCCAGGTGAATGCGGCGATGGCGAGAGTGCGCTTCCAGGCCCTAAGACTGCACACGCGCAAGCACGATGCGGTTACGGCCCACGTTTGCCTTTGCTGGTCGTTTCTCCATATGCAAAGCGCAACTACGTGGACCACACACTCACGGATCAGACTTCGATCATCCACTTTGTTGAAAATAACTGGCTGGGCGGTGAGCGAGTTGGACAAGGATCCTTCGATGCGATCGCCGGCCCGCTCACGGGAATGTTCGACTTCAAACATCCAGACGCGGAGAAATATATTCTGGATGGTTCGACGGGCACGGTGATCGCGCGACAGCACTAAACGCCAGAGGTTGAACTAACAAAATATTGTCGCCAGCCGGTCATTCGCAAAGGGACATTTCATTGATCAACCGCAGGAAATTTCTTAAAGGCGCTGGAATTGCTGCGACTGATCTGCTGTGGAAGGAAACTGTATTCGCCCAATCGGCAGGGGACAGGAGACAGGGAAACGGTTCGGGCATTCTTGATCCAAATAAATTGACGCCATTTATCGATCCACTTCCAATTCCGCCCATTGCCAGGAGCAGCGGCATGCGTCCAAACCCTGAGCACCCATCGCTGCAGATTCCGTTTTACAGGCTGGCGATGCGGGAGATGTATGTGAAGGTGCACCGCGATCTACCACCGACGCGGGTTTGGGGATTCGACAATTGCTCTCCCGGGCCAACGTTCGAAACTCGAAGCGGCGAGGCTTTGCTGGTGGAGTGGGCGAACGAACTGCCGGAAAAGCATTTTCTCCCCATCGATTACAACCTGCACGGAGCGGGAAAGGACAAGCCGGAGGTGCGCAGCGTGGTTCATCTGCATGGCGGTAGAACACCGGCTGCGAGCGATGGATATCCGGACGCATGGTATCCGCCGGGAAAGTCGGCAACGTATTACTATCCGAACCGCCAGGATGCGGCGTTGCTTTTTTATCACGACCACGCGATGGGTATAAACCGGCTGAACATCTATGCGGGCCTGTTGGGGCTGTTCGTCATTCGCGATGCGGCGGAAGATGCATTGCATCTGCCAGCGGGGGAAGTATGAAGTGCCGCTGGTGATCTGCGACCGCTTTCTAGGCGAGGATGGGCAATTGGCTTATCCGGTTTCGGGTGTAGCGGGCGCGCCCTGGGTTCCGGAAGTATTTGGCGATTCAGTGCTGATCAACGGAAAGCTGCTGCCTTATCTCGATGTGGAGCCAAGAAGATATCGGCTGCGAGTCCTGAATGGATCGAATGCGAGATTTTACCGGTTGTCACTTACAGAGGACATGGATTTCCAGGTGATTGGTTCCGATCAAGGATTGCTGAAAACGCCGGTGGCCTTGCAGCGCCTGCAGCTTGCTCCGGGAGAACGGTCGGATCTGGTTGTGGACTTCAGCGGGCATGCAGGCAAACATGTCATGTTGATTAGCGATTCGCTGCGACTTTTGCAATTTCGCGTGGCCGGCAAGAGCGAACCAGATAAGAGTCCGCTGCCGAACAGATTGTGCGAGATCCAGAGAGTCGAAGAGAGCAAAGCGATCAGGACTCGACGGCTGACGCTGGATGAACATCTGAATTGGGCCGGCCAATCTACCGGGATGCTGTTGTGCAATATTCCGTGGGATATGCCGGTGACCGAAAAGCCGGTGATCCATACGACGGAGATATGGGAGTTGGTGAATTTGACAACCGACGCCCACCCGATTCACCTGCATCTAGTAAGATTTCAGATTCTAGATAGAAGGCCATTCGATGTGGCTGAATATCTCGACACTCAAACGCTACGGTTTACGGGAGACGCGGTTTCTCCGCTCGCAGCAGAATCCGGGTGGAAGGATACGGCACGGGCCGATCCGGGGATGGTAACTCGAATCATCATTCCCTTTGAAGGTTTCACCGGAAGATACGTATGGCATTGTCACATTCTGGAACATGAAGATAACGAGATGATGCGTCCGTACGAAGTTTTGGCCGAAGAAGAAAGTCCTGCTGTGGAACACAAAAGCTTCTCGTGATGCGGGAGGAGGACCATGAAAAGTACAGTACATGGCGTGGTCTATGGGCTCGTCGGGCTGCTGCTTATGACCGCGGGATTGCAGGGCCAGGAGCGCAATAAACCCATGCTGCTTGTGCTCGCAAAAAAGGACGAGAAGCTGGCGATCGTCAATCCAGCGACCCTGCAGGTGATTGCAAAGGTGCCCGCGGGCGGCAACCCTCATGAAGTGATCGCCTCGCCGGATGGACGCACGGCGTGGATTTCAAACTATGGCAACGGGTCGCTGCACACCATCACGGTGGTCGATGTGACGCAGCGAAAGGTGGAGAAGACCATCGACCTGGGACCCCTGTGGGGCCCGCATGGTTTGGCCTTTGCGGCGGGTCATGTCTGGTTTACGGCGGAGCGCGAAAAGCTGATCGGCCGCATCGCTCCGCGGTCGGAGACAGTGGACTGGCTGCTGGGAACGGGACAGACCGGCACGCATATGCTATGGGTTTCGCCGGATGCGACGCAGATCGTTACGGTGAATGTCGGCTCCGGAACGATGAATCTGTTTCAGCGGAAGCCGGTGGGGCCGATGCAGGCTGCGGGCGGTCCGCCCTCAAAGGCCGGCGGAACGACAACCCACGCAGCCGCAAAAACGCCCGTTCCTGACTGGGATCAGACGATCGTCAAAGTCGGTGGTTTGCCCGAAGGCTTTGACGTGATCACCGATAGCGGAGGGCACGCCCGGACGATCTGGGCGGCCAATGCCAGGGAGGGGACGATCTCGGTGATCGATTTCCCGAGCCGCAAAGTGATCGATACGATCGCTGCGGATGTTCCGACTGCGAATCGCCTGAAGTTTACGCCGGATCATCGTCTGGCCCTGGTGTCGCGGGGAAGCTCTGGCGAACTGACTGTACTCGACGTGCCCAGCCGCCGGGTGATCAAACGCGTAAAAATCGGAGATGGAGCCGCCGGAATCCTGGTAGAGCCAGATGGCAGACGAGCGTATGTGTCATGCTCACCGAACAATCGCGTGGTTGTTTTCGATTTGCATTCCATGAAGGTCACGGGTTCGATTCAGCCGGGACAGGAGCCGGACGGACTGGCCTGGGCAGCATCGGCGGCCCGGTAAACGATTCACGATTTGCGAAGGTGATCGAAGATGCGATTGAAAATCGTGACCGTTGGCGAACCGGTCCTGCGGGCAACATCGCAAGAGTTGTCGAAGGAGCGAATTCTGAGCTCTTCGATCCAAAACCTGATCGAGTATATGAGAGAGACTCTGCGCGACGCTCCGGGAGTCGGTCTTGCCGCCCCGCAGGTTGGAGAATCACTGCAACTGGCAGTGATCGAAGACAAAGCGGAATATCACAAAACCCTTACTGAATCAGAGATGAAAGAACGAGGCCGAACCGAGGTGCCGTTTCACGTTCTTGTGAATCCAGTGGTTGAGTACTCGGCAGAGCCGATCGCGACTTTTTTTGAAGGCTGTTTAAGTCTGCCCGGATTTACAGCGCTGGTGCCCAGGGCGAGAGAAGTTCGCGTCCGATGTCTCGATCATGAAGGTGAGCCAAGAATTATCGAAGCTTCAGGATGGTATGCGCGCATTCTCCAGCATGAGATCGATCACCTCAATGGAACGCTTTACATCGACCGCATGCATGCCCGCAGTTTTTCTTCGCTGGAAAACTACACACGACATTGGAAGGGTAAGTGTGCTGAAGCGGTTCTCTTCGAGGAGTAGACAAGAGGTCATTCTGACCCCTTCGACTTGCTCACGATGAAGTTCGAAAAATCCAGACGATGCCGATGTACTCTGGATTCTTCGCTGCGCTCAGAATGACGGGCGCCTGGTCTGATCGAATTCCATCTGAACAACAACTGCTTCAAAATCGCCAACGCTACTCTTCGGGGGCGTCGTAGCAGGCGCGCCCGGGTACGCAGCGGGCGAGATGCACATAGTGTTCGTCGGGACCGGCGGGGCCCATGGTCAGCAGGCACCAGTATGTGGATGTCGCATGGGTTCCGGGCAGCCAGGTTTCCGCAGATCGCGGAGTGGTGCCGTAGGCATTTTTGGTGCGGAGGCACTGACACGGTGACGGTTTTTTTTCAGCAGCGATTTCGGTAACACTCATGATCTGTCCCTCCTTCAATTATGAAGCTGCGCTGGGATCGCGGCCCATTTGCCCGGCGGCCAGCAGGATTGTCCGATAGATGGCAACCGGAAACAATTGCACCTTATATCCATTCATTGAAAGCGGCTGAGCGCCTTCCATTGCCGCTTTCCCAGCGGCGCGGGCAATTTGCTCGGTGATCGGCTTCCCGGTCAGTACGGCTTCCGCCTGCGACGAGCGACGCACCACGGGAGAGGCCGCTCCCATGACAACGGCGGCGCGACGACAGACGTTGCCGTCCATCTCGAGCACCACGCCTGCATCGGCTATAGCCCAGTCGAAGCTCTGCTTTTCGCCATATTTCTGATACGCCGAGCGCGTTCCGGATGCGGGTTTGGGAATGATCACAGCCGTCAGCAGTTCATCCGGTGCAATCACGGTTCGCGTCATCGGATTGACATCCGGCTGCACGTAAAAGTCCTTGATGGCGACCACACGCTTGCCCTGTTTCGCGGAGGTGAGCTCGACGCTGGCATTCAAGCCCAGCAACGCCACTGCTGCTGACGAGGGCGCGACGGAGGGACAAGTGTGATTGTCGAAGATGGCGTGGTATTGGTTCAGCCCGTCGAAGGCAAAACAGGTATCCTTGCCCTTTTTCAGGCACTGGAAATCTTCCGAGCGGAAGTACCAGCAGCGATTCTGCTGCAGAAGATTGCCGCCGATTGTGGCCATATTGCGAATGTGCGGCGTGGCGGCGTGACCGCAGGCATCCGACAGAATGGCATATTGCGACTGGACAAGCGGATGATCGCTGATCTCGGCCAGGGTAGAAAGCGCGCCGATGGTGAGGCCCTGGGACGATTCATGAACGCCGCGCATCCCGGAGATGTTGCGGATATTCACCAGCTTCGGTGGGGTGAGGACGCCATTCTTCATCAGGTCGAGCAGATCCACGCCGCCCGCCTTGACGACTGCTCCGTCGCCTAACTGCGACAGAGCGCCATGTTCTGTGGTGCAGTCCGCGAGTACGAAATGATTCATACTGTCTCACTCCTTTGTGGAGTTTTGCTCAGCACTTCAAGTACAACCGCCGGTGTCATCGGGGTGCTGCGAATACGAACGCCGGTGGCATTGTAGAAAGCGTTGCCGATGGCGGCGGCCGCCGACATTACTCCGGCAGCTTCGCCGATGCCCGAAGCGTCTGTCGAGCTTTGGCCGATATAGGACTCGACCAGTTGCACGTGCAGCTCCGGAATTTCGCGCGAACCGGCAATCTTGTATTCATCAAGATTCGGATTCACCATCAGGCCGAAGTTGGGATCGAGCAGCCGGTTTTCATAGAGCGCGTAAGAAAGACCCTGAATCAGCCCGCCGTTAATCTGGTTCATCACTTGAGACGGATTCATCGGACGTCCGCAGTCGTGCACCGCGAACATGCGTTTGACGTGGATCAGGCCCAGCTCAGTATCGACTTCGACCTCAGCGACATCCACCCCGCCATAGGTATCGTAATGGCCTTTGTCGTAGTCTGGAATGCGTTTTGCCTGGGCCGAAACCTCATCGGTGTTCATCTTTCTGGCAGCGCGGCGGAAGCTGATGGGTTGAATTTTCCCGCTCTTGCTGCGAACTTCACCATGCGCCAGAACCAGGTCATCGGGCGTGGTGCCGAGTGCGGGAGCAATGCTGGCAAGGAATTTCTGCGATGCCTGCCATGCCGCATCGCGCACGGCCGGTGTCAAGGAAGCTGTGGTGACGCTGCCGCCGGAATCTGGCCCCACCGGGTAATTCGTATCCCCAATCTTTACTGAAACCTGTTCCGGCGGAACACCGAATTGCTCCGCCAGCACCTGCGCCAGGACGGTCTTGATGCCGGTACCGATGTCCTGCACAGCAGACAGCACTTCGACGGAGCCGTCGCGGTGCACGCGTACTTCCGCAGCGGAATCCATGCTGATGAAGCGATACCAGACAGACTGCGAAAGACCCACGCCGCGCTTGATTGGGCCGCGATCCGCGTTCGGCTTGGGATTGCGTGACTTCCAAATGGCGCTTTCGCGAACGATTTGACGCTCAACGCGACGGATGGGGTTTTCGTCAATCCTGTCGCGGAGATCAATCGGCTCCATGTTCAGCTTTTCCGCAAGTTCATCGATGGTCTGCTCCAGCGCAAATGCGCCCTGAGGATGCCCGGGGGCGCGAAATGCGGCGGCGGGACCCGCATTGGTAAACACGTCATTTTCTTCCGTGTGCAGGGTCGCCCACTTGTAAAGATGGGTGGCCGGTCCGGCACAGCCAGCGCCGGTTCCGCACCCCGCAGAGCCGTAGCTGATGAGCTGAATCGCAGTGATGGTGCCGTCCTTTTTGGCACCGATGCGAAGCGTCTGGTCGGAACTGGGACGGTTGCCGACCGAAAGATGCTCTTCTTTTCGATCGAGCATCAGCCGCACCGGAGCGCCGGTCTGCTTCGAGAGAATCGCCGCCACGACGCCGGGATTTCCGGCGCCAAACTTGGCGCCAAATCCTCCACCGACAAATTCGGTGATCACGCGGACCTGGGATTTGGGAATTTTGAAGTAAGAGGCCAGTTCCTCGCGGACGCTTGCCGTTCCCTGCGTCGTTGCCCACACGGTCAGCAGGTCAGGTTTCCAGTCCGCTACCAGGCCGTGAGTTTCGAGTGCACAATGGGTCTGCACCTGGGTAGTGTATTTCGATTCGACCACCACGTCGGCGTCTTTGAATCCCTGCTCCGCGTCTCCATGCTTCTTCACGGAAGGGCCGTGGACATTACCCGTTTGCGGTACATCGTGCGGTCCGCCGCCACCACCTGCCGATCCGGCCTGATCCGCCGGGCCAGGGAACACCAGGGGAGCGTCCGGCTGGCGCGCCTTGTCCATATCAACGACAAACTTTTTGGGGTCGTACTGCACCTTTACCAACAGCGCGGCTTCTTCGGCAATCTGCGGCGTGGTCGCGGCCACAGCGGCAATCGGCTGGCCCGCATAGCGCACCATCGGATAGCGCGGAGGATTCGGCGGCGGTGTGCGCAGGACGGCTCCGCCCAACAGGTGCTGGATAATGTAGACCCCCCTCACACCGGGAAACTTTTCGGCTGCGGAGGTATCGATGGAAACGATCCTGGCGTGGGGCACGGCCGCGTTCACAAACTTGGCATACAGCATTCCCGGCAGCTGGATATCTGCGGTGTAGCGTCCGGTTCCACTCACCTTGGCCCGGGCATCCCAGCGGGCGGGAGATTTACCGATGTACTGTAAATCCGCGTTGACCGGCAGGACCGGCGGCTCGGTGGAGGGAACCTGGCGGGGCTCCTGCCGCAGCGTGTAGCCGGGAATGCCGACGGGCATCATGACGGGTTGGGCATCGGCTGCGGTGCCCGCTGCATTCGCGCCAGCGCGAACCGAGGGTGTTTTGGGAGTGGCTTCCGAGGATTTTTTCGGAGTGGCTTGCGTCAGTTCCATGGCTGTCGTCCCCTATGCGTTGCGAATGGAATCCTGCACGCCGGCAGCTTCCAGCGTGGCGGCAAAAATTCTTGGATAGGTGCCGCATCGACAGAGATTGCCTGCGGTCGCGTGGCGCACATCCGCCTCAGTTGGCTTTGAATTTTTCTTGAGCAGCGCGGAACATGCCATGACCATGCCCGGAGTGCAGAAGCCGCATTGCATGGCATCATGCTTGATAAACGCCGCCTGCAGAGGATGCAACTCGCCATTCTTGTGCAGGCCTTCGATCGTCGTCACCTGATGTCCTACGGCGTCCATCGCCAGGGTCATGCAGCTATTCACCGGCATTTCATCCAACAACACAGTGCAGCCCGAGCAGGAGCCGCGGTCGCAGATGACCTTGGTGCCGGTTAGTCCCAGGTTTATGCGCAGGGCATCGGCCAGCGTGGTGCGCGGTTCAATCGAAATGGTGTGTTCCTTGTTGTTTACATGCAGAGTGACGGGCACAGGGCCAGGGCCCATTTCCTTTACGTCATCGCGTTGACCGTGGTGCGCGGTTGTAGCAGCCTCGCTGTTGAAAACCTGCACGCCTTCCAGCAGGGCGGTTCCGGCAGCGGTAAGTCCTGCCCCTTTTAGAAAACCGCGACGTGAAATTCCTGTAGCAGCGGATTTTGGCGGTTCGGAGGGCTGGCCTTCAGTATCTGGCGGTAACTTGCGATCTGACATTTTCGATCCTCCTTACAGAGCGGAGAGCATGCTGAACCAGAGGCGGCCTGGTTCCTGGTCAATTCTTGCCGGTCTCGTACCTGGCGCGACAAATTACGGATATCCTATGCAGCGTTCCAGTTGGAGTTTGCCGAGAACATCCATGGCGCGGTAGGCGACATAACTTATGGCTTCTAGTTTTACACTTCACCGGCGTGCTCGGCAAACGCGCCAATCGGGCCTACAGGAAAGGTTTAACCAGATTTTCACACCCTCAAAAGGTCTAGTGTTCCCGATGGGGGAAAAGCTCCGGCAAATCTATTCACCTGTCCCGGCAGGCGCGACACTGCTTGCGGACGCGGGGCGTAACAACAGCGCGAGTCTCGGAAAGCTGAAGCTTCCGGCCGCATCATCAATCACATTCACCTGACAGGTATAGAGACCTGGCGATAGATTCCTGAGCGGTACGTCGACCAGAAAAGCTACTCCATCCTGCTGCGGCAGATTGATCCGGGTGGCGACCGTCAGCGGAGTTTCCAACGCCTTCACAGAATTGTCCAGCAGCTCCAGATTCGTGATCACGCGGATGGGCGACCTGTCGGAACTTTGTTGCCGGCCATTCTTTTTATCACTACCCTCAACCGTTTTGGGAGCTGGCCCGCCAGCTTGCGCCTGGCCGGGACGATAAACCTGATAGAGCAGGTACATATGTTGTCCCTGCTGAAACACGTGCGGCACGTTGGGAATCCATTCGACGCCATTTGCCACCAGCGGGTTATTTGTCTTCTTGGTGAAGGGAACCTGTTGACTGGAGAGTACGACAGAGCTCAGCTTGAGCTGGTCCTTCTTGTACTCCGGCACAGTGATCTTGGCCTGAAAGGAACCCATGCGGCCCGTCTCATTCTCACGCACCACAAATTTGATTTGATACGTTCCAGGCGCAAGAACGAAGCTGGTCGTGTACTGGATATTTTTCTGCTGCGCGTCCTGGGAAGTCTTCAGTTTCAGCTTTACCGTATCTCGGACATTGCCAACCTGCATGCCGGCGTGATTCTGCACCTCACCAATTACATCCAACGTGGCCTTGTCCTGATCTCCTCCATGCACGAAAGGAATCTGCGAACCGGGCACGATGAGCGACACCGGCACGATGAAGCTGCCGGAGCGTGTCCAGAAATAATAGGCATCGAGGTAGACCATGATGTCGGTTGCCGGCAGATCGCTGGCAAGCTCTTCTTCCAACTGCCGTTCCCGATCTTCCGTGGTTGAATGCTTGAAGTCGGCAGGCGCCCAATAGCCGGGACGGTATTCGAGCTTCACTCCGCTGCGTTTGACGCGAATCGTCAGCCTACGAAATTTTCCATCGCGGGCCAGGTTCGTGGAACGAAATGCAATCTCGTAATAGGCCGCGGTGTCGCTCTGGATGTGCTGGAATGCGGGAGCAAAGTCATTTGTGTCGAAGAGCGCCTTTCCGCCGGTATCGGTCGAGAGGGCGGAGAGCGTCTCCTGCGAACCATAGTTTGTGCTGAACTGGTTCATAACAGCGGCGCCAGAATACGCTGCATTGCCGCGCAGGCTGGCGGTTTGTGCATCTCCGACCGGCGGCAGCGCTTCCAGGCCGCGCGCGTCCACCGTATAGATGGCGAGGTTCGCACGCACGGAGGCGTTGATCGCTGCATTCAAAGAAGCCTGATTTTCGATGCCGGTCCGGGTCAAGCCTGCGGAGAAAAACAACAGCGATTTTTTTTGCGGGATACGCTGGAGTGCGTTCGATACCGATTCAATCGCGTAGAGCTTCACGTCGGTGTTGACGTAGTTGTACTCGCTTTCATCCGGCGAGTAGGAATTGCTTAGATCCTGTGTTCCAACTGTGGTTCCATCGCCGCCGGCAGCCATGCCCTGACCCTCATTCCCGCTATATCGATTGAGCTGACGCAGAATGAGATTTTTGTCGGCTGTGAAATCCTGATCGAGGCTGAGCGACGTGCCGAGCGATACCAGAGCGACCAGATCGGCGGGCTGCATCTGCTTCTGTACGTAATTGCGGGCGGCAGCAACAGCACGGTCGAGATCCTCGACCTGCATGGAGGACAGATCGAACATCATCACAATGAGCCGGCGGTTTTTCAGAGCAGCATCGTCGACTTTTCCGTTCTTTGAAAAAAGTTGAACGCTCCGAAGTCGCGGCCGCTGGACCGCTATTCCCGCTCACAACCGGTCCCTGCTGTCGCGCAAGGTCATCCACATTCTCAAAATCCAGCGAGAGAATATGCTGCGGCTTTCCGTTTTCGGAGATGCTGAAGTCGCTGGCCTTCAGCCCGGTCACAACTTGTCCGGTTTTTTTATCGCGTACCACCACATTCGTCAGCACGATGTCGCTGTTTACCTTCAAGGTGTAAGACGCCTGAGAGTTGCCCGGATTCTGGGCGGAGTTATTGGCCTGGGCTCGGCTCGCGGCGCAAACAAATCCAGCAAACATGGCCAGAACCAGAGAATGGAGCAACAAGCGGCGCGTTCGTGAATGTCTCATGCTCTTTTCCTCAGGCGGAACCTGTAGCCGCGCTAATATCGAAATCTGGCGCGAAACGTAATCTGCCGCATGGCGCCGGCGGACGTGACCTGGCCCTGCGTCGGCGAATCGATATAGCTGTTGACAGTGGAATATTGCACGGTGTTGAACACATTGTTGGCGGTGCCGCGCAACTCTAATGAGCGATTGCCGCCGAAATGCATCGTCTTCGACAGTGACATATCTACCTGCACAGTGCCTGGACCTGGAATGGAATTACGTGCAGCATTTCCATACTCCGGGGCGCCGGTCACCGGATTCACCGGTGGCGTGAACGCGTCCAGATTAAACCAGCGATGCAAGGTTCCTCCGCCGGCGGTCAAGGAAGATCCGGGCACGCGATTTGGACGTTGGCTGCCAGCCGAACCGCGTGCCACATCGCTGCTGCTGGCCTGGTAGCGCGGAGAGAGCGGTACGCCCGTCGCAAAATCGAATGTGCCAGAAACCGAAAAATTGCTCAGCGCGTGGCTCATCGAGGAACCCGCGCTGAGAAAATGACGGTTGGGGCCGAAAGGCAATTCATATAGCCATTGGCCGACCACCTGGTGACGAATATCAAACGAGGAGTTTCCTTCCTCCGCCAGAATGTCCTGCTGATTTTGCGCAACCACGGTGGTGGATTGGCCGATCGAAGAAGCATCGTCGATGGCGTGCGAATAGGTATAGGTTGCGCCCATCGAAAGGCCATGCTGCAACCGCTTAAAAGCCCGCACCGCGAGAGCGTTGTAATTGGAGAAGGCGATCGATGTTTCGTAATTGAAGGAGGGATAGGCGGGGTTCAGCAGGCCTGTCACTTGACGATTCGGCGCATCGACCAGATCCAGATGGGTACCTTTGGCTCCGTTGTAATCCACATTTAAAACAATGTTCAGCGGCAAAGTGTTCTGCACATCGAGATCCCAGACCTGTACGTAGCCCAATAAATAATTTTTATTGAAGGCGAAATTGTTCGTAATGCCGCTGGGGGTTTTGCCGGATGTTAACGCGGTGGCCAGCGAGAGGCTGGGCGGTGACTGCGCGGGCACAATGTTCGTGATCGTATTGGCGAACGGTGGCTGGTAGGAAAGGTTCTGCACCACCTCCGCATACTGGCCACTGTTGTAGTTGATGCCATACCCGCCGCGCACGACCATGCGCTTGTTCGCGCGCCACGCGAAACCGACGCGGGGCGCAAAGTCTTTGCGGTCCGGATCGATCACACCGGCCGGATATTTCCCGTTGATAGCGGACGTGCTGTTTGGAAAGACTACCGCGAGCTGACTCAAACTGGGGGTGAATGCAAGATTGGTCAACCGGTTGTGTTCTTCAGTGTAGGGTGAGTAATATTCGTAGCGCAGGCCGTAGTTCACGGTCAGATTATTCAGCGGATGCCAAACATCCTGCAGGAAAAGATCGAAGACGTTGGCGGCATAATAAAATTTTCCGCTGCCCTGTTGCAGAGCGGCTTCCTGCGGCAGCCCAAGCAGGAAGTCGGCGAAGTCCGCGCCCGACTGCGCCTGCCCAGCTAACGGCGCCGTACCAGGCCGGCGGGTCGCAAAGCCTGTGAAATAGAAACTTCCGGTCACGTTGGTACCGCCCTGCACGTACTGATGGATGCGGCGGTAATCGCCACCGAAACGCACATTGTGCTTTTTGCCGGTCCACGAAGCAGTGTCCTGGAAGGTAATGGTTTGATTCAAAGTAAATTTAGGAGCTTGCTCGCTTACGCCTTGAAATTGCGAAAACACGATGCTGGGAACACCGTAATTGAAGGGATCCGAGCCGAGTCCCTGAATTCCAGCCTGCGAGGCTACATCGGTCGTGCCGGTAAAAAAATTGCTGACCTGGGCGTTGGAGCGGTTGAAGTTGAGCGTGGCATTGTTGGTCCAACCGTGGTACCCGACGACGTATCCCGCCGTCAGGGAATATTGATAGGTCTGGCTGGAGCCCCCCAGTTGCGGAAAAACGTTGAGGAGATCCGCGGCCGCATGACTGAAGTTGAAATTCGCATTCATATTCTGCGTCAGCCCGTGATTGGTATTTCCCATTAGGCCTTGAAGAAACGCCGGCAGCGCAGCGCCGCCTCCTCCGGAACCAAAATTGTGGACGAAGCGCCCGCCAATCCGGCTTTCGTTGGTCTGCGCAGTCGTCAGGTGTTCAAAGTTTTGCAACCCTGGCTGATTTGGCAGCGGGATGTATTGGAGGAGCGCCTTCGCTTGCGGGTTAAAGGTTGGAATCATGTTTCCCGGAAACTGCCGGCCGGTCGCTGGATTATAGATGGGAACGACGGATGTGCCCGCGCCCGTGTAATGGGAAAAATCTCCGTTACGCTCGGCGACTGTCGGAACGATGGCGTACTGATTGAATGGCGTCGAATTGCGCGTCAGAAACGCGCCAACAAAGATGAAATTGCTGGTGCTGGGTTTCAGCAGATGAGGAATCTGCGGTGGTCCGATGAACACCACGCCCGCAGTATTGTCGTTATACGGGGGCTGCACGATGGGCGTTCCCGTTACTGAAAATGGAACGGCGTCCAGCGCGGAGTTTTCTCCTTGATAGAAAATGCTTCCGTGTGGCTGCGTCGGATTGAAGTGGCGGAAGAAACCACCGCCCATACCACCGCCGCCACCTCCCCGCCGTCCACCGCGGCCGCCGCCGCCCTGACCGGGAGAGCGGGTCAAGGCATTCTGCGCCCGTAGATCCTCCAGCCGCTGTTGCAGCTGGGACTGATCGATGCTTGCGAACGGGTTTACCGTACCGGCCTGGCCCTGAACGGCAACCGATTCTGTTGCGATATCCGAGTTCTGCGCGGCTCCTGAAAGGCTGACCCCACTTTGAACATTTCCCATCGCAGCGGCTTCTGCTCCTTCTGCTCCGCCGGCCTGAACGAGAGCGCCAAGTGCGCGCATTGCCGCCGCGTTGGGAATGTGTCGGCCCGAGGCCGATGGCGTCGAACGAGAAGCCAACATCATGGTGTAGTTCAGGAATTGCTGAGGGTTGCCGGGGTTCAAAAGAGCCTCTTTGGTCTCTGCTGCAAATGCGGCAAGCTCGACCCGGACGACATAACGGCCATTCCTGGGGATGCGCATGGCGTAGACGCCCCGGATATCCGTCACCGTGGTGTAGCGTTTGCCGGTCAGGCTGTTTGTCGCTGTGACCGTCACCCCGGGCAGCGGAGTAGCGCCGGATTTCACCTGACCCCGGATGATGCCGCCTGACATGGGTTGCGTTGTGGAAGCTGTTGCGGTGGATGACGGTGGAGATGTTTGGAGGGATGGCGCTGCTACTCCAGGTTGGGGAGCCGATTGGGACGGAGCAGGGGTGGTCTGCGCCAGTGGCGGGATGGCGAGTACGACAAGAACCGCAAATGGAAGTTTTCCAAACATATGGCTCAACATGTGGGCTTACGTGATCCCCGATCATCATCGTGGCTACTGCTTCATGCTCCGCTCTTTATGGCTGGTCCGGCGCTACTCCCTCGCCTCTGTGCCTGCGGTAAGCTGGATCGATCACCGTCAATTGAGTGGGAACAAACACTCCGTTCTTTAGCGTGCCTTTCGCGTGGATGGCGTCCCCCACGTGAACATCCAGCAGCGTTACACTCTGACCATCTTTGCGGAACGACGTAGTGTCGTCCGCTTCGATGACTTGAGTTTTATGATCCATGCGATCGACGGTAATGCGGGCTTCCTCGATTTTGAGCACCTTGCCTGCGACCCATGTTTTGCCTAATTCGGCCCGCATTTTCTCGACGGTAGCTGCATCCACGTCGCCGACAAAGACGGCCCGCAGCAGGTTGGAATTCGCGGCCATTTCACCGGCAGCCATCAACATATCGCCGGCCTGAACATCGCTCATCTTGATGGGCTGACGATTTTTGAAAATGTGCGTGTTGTCGCTGGTATGGATGGTGTAGGTTTGGCCGGCTTCCGTCTGGATGATCGCATCTCTACCGTGAATGGACTTTACGGTACCCCGGACATTCGGCAGATCGGGCCAGGACTGCGAGCCGTCTCCTGGGGCTTGTAAGCCCTGCAATGCTGGGTAAATCAATAATGGGGCCAGTAGCAGCGATAGATAAAACCTACGCGACACTCGAGTGTCCAATGCACCTTTGTCTGTCCGGGACGAAAATGTGACCAATTTTTTCGCCATGGGAGTATTCCTTCCACTGCAATCGGAACAGCTTTATTGTGCGGAGCAGAAGTGATTTTGCTCTATTGATGGACGGAATTCCCTGCCGGAAAGACGCCAGAATCTGAAAGGCTGTCCGCAGTAGGGCCTGGGGGGTGAAAGGCAGATCATTGGTACGCGGGGTTAAGCTTCACCATCGCAGTTTCCGGCACGATCGCATGGAAGCAGATGACGCATGAGAGTCGAGCGCTGCAGGAGCAGACGCAAAGCGCTTTGCCCATCCATAAGGGCTGCACAGTCATAAGGGCTGCGCAGTGATGATGGATTCATATCCGCGTCGAACGGGACGCAGGAGCCGGAGGCGGCGGCGATCCTTACATCCAGGCTTCCGGTTTCGCCGCCATCGCTTCTTCCAGAGTAATTCGACGCTTCTGCTTGTATGCCAGATTCGACATGTGGCATGCGACCGCTGACAGATAACCGATCTCCACATTTCCATTCGGTTGCTTGCGATCGCGGATACAATCAAACCAGTTTGCCATGTGATTCCCGCCGGGATTTGTCCCCTGGAGCGCAACACCGTTGGGATTATTCATCTTTTGCGGATAGTAATTGACGCCGCAGTTCGTACAGTTATCTTCCTGGTTGACATCCTTAAGCTTCACCGCAGAACCGCTGGTGTGCTCAACCGTTCCCTTATTTCCAAGATAGTGCTCGCCCATGTCGTACTGATCATTGCTGAAGGTAGATTGCCATACGACGAGTAAGTCATTCGGATACTCCAGTGCGACATTGATTGTATCCGGTACCTGGCGCCCGTCTTTCACGGAAAACACACCGCCCATCATAGTTGCGGCCCTCGGAAGTTGTAAGTTCATGGCGCTGATAATAAAGCCTATCTGGTGAACCATGTTTTCCGTAATATTGCCGCCGGAGAACTCCCAGAAGAGACGCCAGTTGATAAATTTGTAGCCGTCAAACGGTATCTTCGGCCGCCCACTTAGGAATAAGTCCCAGTTCACATGGTCGGGATTGCAATCGCTCGGCACCGGGCGCACCCATTCACCTTTTCCGATGGGAGTGTTACGGCTCATCCATGACTCGACCATGGTGATCTTTCCCAGCATTCCATCCTGGATAAACTTCTTGGTATCAAGCAAATCACCCGAGCTTTCATCCTGCATTCCAATCTGGACGATTTGGTTCGATTTCCTAACTGCATCGCGACATGCCAGCACCTCAGGAATATCCCATGCCATCGTCTTCTCGGAATAAATATCCTTTTTGGCGTCTAGAGCAGCAAGGATGTATTTGCTATGCAGATGTTGCGGGGTAGCATTGATGACACCGTCAATATCCTGGCGATCCAGCAAACGCATCGGATCGTCATAGGTGGCGACCTTGGGTAAGTAACTTTTGACTTCTTCACAACGGCGAGAGTAGACGTCGGCGACAGCTACACACTCGATATTGGGATGTCTTAGGGCCTCCTTTAGGTCCTGCTGTCCGCGATCTCCGGCACCGATCAAGCCGATGCGAATTCGATCGTTCGCTCCTATAATCCGGCGATCAGCTGCGAATAAGGATGCGCCGGAAGACGCTCCAAGAGCGGCAATGCCGATGCCGACCTGCTCCATAAAATCGCGGCGATTTATTTTCTTGTGCTCTTCTTCCATTGAAGGATGTCTCCTCGGCTGATTTAATCGCGAAAAATACCGCAAGCGCTGCGTAGCTCCGGATTATAATACCTTCCGTGAGAGAGTCATGTGGAACAGGGTTTTCCTGTCTACATAGTTGAGGCAAAGAGAGCCGAAAACCTTATTAGTTTTTCGCCGGAGGCACAATGAATCACGAAATACCTCGTCGTAAGTTCCTGAAGACTGCAGGGGCGGGTGCGCTGATGAGCGCCGGGCTGCAATTGCTGGGGACGCCGGCGGCCAGAGGATTGGCCGCGGATGTCAATGGAGAGAATCCTAAACTGCCGAGAATGTTTGCCGGCTGCTGCGCCTACTCCTATAACGCCGAATTGAGAAAAGGGACGATGACGCTGGAGGACTTTATCCGAAAGGCGGTGGATCTGCGCGTGGATGGAGTCGATATCACCGGGTATTATCTCAAGTCGACGGATCCGGAATATCTGGATAGCCTGCGCCATCTGGCATACAAGAATGCAGTGCCTTTTTCAGGCGCCGCTTGCGGAGCGACCATGGTTCAGGCCAGTGCCGCCAAGCGCGCCGACACCCTGCAGGAGATTAAGAAATGGGTGGATGTGACGGACAGGCTGGGAGCTTCCCATTTGCGCATTTTTGCGGGTCCGTTACCGGCCGGCAGCAGCTTACAGGAAGGTATTGGCTGGGTGGTTGGAGCGATGAAAGCAGGGTGCGATTACTCCGGCAAAAAAGGTATCACTCTAGGGCTTGAAGACCATCAAGGCGTGTCACAGAATTCGGACGTGTGCCTGGAAATTATGCATCGTGTGAATTCGCCTTATGCTGCAATCAACCTGGATATAACAAACTTCATTCCTACTCCCACTCAGGATGCATACGCACAAATTGCGGCGTGCATTCCCTATGCCTCCAACACCCACATCCGGGACCATTTTGAATATGATCAATCTCCCGTGGATCTGGATCGTGTCTGGCGGCTCTTCGCCCAGGCGGGGTTCAAGGGCTACATGTCTGCCGAGTACGAGGGGAAGGAAGCCGCCGCTACTGGAGTGCCGAAGCTGATTGCAAAAATACGGGCTCTCTGCAGGAAATATTCGAGTGTCTGAAAATATTTTCTTTTGATTGCACATACAATCGCGGCTCGTATTTGAAGCTTTCGCGGCATAATGTTCCTGTTATTGCAACAATTCGGCTGATTATCTACTCGCGCGATACTACGACCCAGGTCGACATACTGTTCGCGGCCGAAATAACTCGCGTCGCGAGAATCAGGGCTATTTCCAAAAATATTCAGAGTACCAATCAGTTATCCTGAGCCCTTCGACTTAGCTCAGGATGAACTCCGCGAAGGATCCATGTTCTGTCGCGCAAACCACAAGGTTCCTATTCGCCACCCCGCTGAGGGCGGGTTCGCTCAGGGAGGCTCTGGACTTCGCTGCGCTCCGTTTGAGATGACAATTTATTTCCTATACCTCCAGGAAAAATGTTGTTCCACTTGAACGTCTCTCCTTACGCCCCGCATAATATGTACGGGAGCGTGAACCTTGCGAGTTGGGATCATCGGTACCGGAGCTATTTCCTGGAAGCATGCAGATGCCTATAAGAATATCAACTACGAAGTAGTTGTCTGTACAAACACCAACCCAGCCAAGGGGCGAAAGTTTGCCGAGGCAACGGGAGCAGAATTTGTCGAAACATTTGAGGAGGTCTGTCGCCATCCCGCCGTGGATTACGTGGATGTGTGCACACTTCCAAACTTCCGACTTCAGGTTTTGGAGATATGTGCAGAAACAAAGAAGCATGTACTGGTAGAAAAGCCCATCGCCACAGATCTCAAGACAGCGCGAACAATGGTGGAGCTGGCGCGAAAGGCGGGGATTCAGCTTGGTGTGATGAGCCAGCACCGCTTCGATAATTCCACTCTTTTCCTGAAGGATGCAATTGCTGAGGGGCGTCTGGGAAAAATTCTCCAAGCCGATGCTTACGTGAAATGGCACCGATCGGCTGAATACTACAAGCGACCCATTAAGGGTAGTTGGGCAGGGGAAGGCGGTGGCGCGCTCATCAATCAGGCGATCCATCAAGTGGATGTTTTACTATTTCTTGTTGGCGCCGTAGCAGAGGTCTTCGGGTACTGGCAACTGGGAGCACTGCACGCGATCGAGTCGGACGATTTGATCAACGCGTTGCTGCGTTTTTCCTCTGGAGCGACCGGCGTGGTTCAAGCCGCCACGGCACTTTGGCCCGGGTACCCTGAGCGGCTGGAGATACATGGAACAAAGGGTACTGCGATCGTTACAGGCGACAAACTTACTACATGGGATGTGCAGGACGACAGGGGGAATCCCGCTCCGGTAGCCTCTCAGGTTTCCTCTGGCGCTTCCGATCCTATGGCAATTTCTACATTACCCTTCGAACGCCAACTGCTTGATTTCGGTGAAGCGTGCAAGACTGGCCGCGCTCCTATAAGTTCCGGGGTCGATGGATATCGGGCCTTGCAAGTAGTTACGAGCATTTATGAATCATGCCTTCAGGAACGCAAGGTCAATATTCCATCCAAGGCGATCTGACCATGATTCCCGATCCCTCTATGTCATGGATGCTTACAGTCCTTCCTTTGCCAGGTATGGCAATCGCGGTGTGGGTAGAGTAGTACTATTGCAGCACACGCGAAAGGTCCTTGTAGCTCCTGAGATCGATTTCGAGTGACTGAGGAGGAACATGCGCCACGTTGCCATTTTTCTGTCTGCGCTTTGCCTTTTGCCCGCTGTCTCCGTTCTCTGCGCCCAGCAGCGCGATAGTTCGACGTTGCTGGGATTCTCATCCGCGACCGCAAAGACGGAGCTCGATGTTGAGAAGCGCTTCGCATCGATCCCCGACCCGGAGCGAATGCGTGCCGATATGAAGCTGCTGAGCGCACGGCCACATCATGTCGGTTCACCTTACGACAAGCAGAATGCTGAATGGATCCTAGCGCAGTACAAGAAATGGGGCTGGGACGCCCATATTGAGACCTTCCAGGTGCTCTTTCCTACTCCAAAAGACAGACTTCTGGAGATGGGCAGCTTTCATGCCAAGCTTGAAGAACCGGCGATCGCTGTGGATCCGACGAGTAATCAGAAAAACGAGCAACTGCCGAGTTATAACGCCTACTCTCCTGATGGTGATGTCACTGCGCCGCTTATCTATGTGAACTATGGTACGGTCGAGGACTACGAGGATCTGGCGCGGTATGGCATTTCGGTAAAGGGCGCGATCGTTATCGCGCGGTACGGAAAGGTGTGGCGAGGGATCAAGCCGAAGCTGGCTGCCGAACATGGAGCGATTGGGTGCATCATTTATTCCGACCCGGCGGATGATGGTTATGCGGAGAATGCGGTCTTTCCTGAGGGGCCGATGCGGCCCGCACAGGGAGTACAGCGCGGGAGCGTGCTCGATGCGCCGTTGTATCCCGGCGATCCATTGACGCCGGGGATCGGTGCGACTGCGAACGCGAAGAGGCTGAAGCTTTCAGATGCATCTTCGCTTGCGAAAATTCCTGTGCTGCCAATTTCGTATGGGGATGCTCAGCCATTGATGGCCGCCCTTGCCGGACCGCCGGCTCCGGTGAGCTGGCGCGGCGCCCTTCCGCTGACCTATCGCATAGGACCGTCCAAAGCCATGGTTCACCTGAAGCTTGCTTTCAACTGGGACCTGAAGCCTGTCTACGATGTGGTCGCAACCATGCGCGGCTCCGAGGAGCCAGAAATCTGGGTGCTGCGCGGCAACCATCACGATGCGTGGGTGAATGGGGCAGACGATCCTACGTCCGGACAGGTGCCGCTGCTGGAAGAAGCTCGTGCTCTTGGCCAGCTTGCGGCTACGCGGCTGGAAGCCGAAGCGGACGATCATTTATCTGTCGTGGGATGGAGAGGAGCCGATGCTGCTTGGGTCCACGGAGTGGGCGGAGGAGCATGCTGCGGAGCTTCGCAAACACGCGGCTATCTATATCAACAGCGACAGCAACGAGCGCGGCTACTTGTTTGCGGACGGTTCTCATTCGCTGGAGCCGCTGGTGAACGAGGTCGCCCGGTCGGTCGAGGACCCGGAAACGAAGGCCTCCGCGTGGCAACGAATGCAGGCGTGGCAGTTGCTGTACGGAACGCCCGAGCAACGCAAAGAAGCATCCAGCCGCAGCGATCTTCGCATTGGCGCGCTAGGTACGGGCTCCGATTTCACCGCCTTTCTGGATCATCTTGGCATCGCCTCGCTCGACGTGAGTTATAGGGGCGAAGATACAGGAATGGGTGTTTACCATTCCGTGTACGACGATTTTTACTGGTACACGCATTTTTCCGATACTACTTTTGCGTACGGGCGCGCGATGTCCCAGACTGATGGGAAACTAGTAATGCGTATGGCCGACGCCGATCTGCTGCCTTACGACTTCACCGCGCTGGCCGACACGCTGCATGTGTACACGCGGGAGGTGAAGGCGCTACTCGAAGCCCGGCAAAAAGAAGCTAAGGAGCGCAGCGCCGCGCTGGACCTGAAAGCCTATGCGCTGACCAGTGATCCGAAGCGACCGACGGTTGCGCCCGAGCCGCTGAAGTTGCCACCCTTCCTTAATTTCGCGCCGCTGGATAATGCGCTGGCAGCGCTGGATAGATCCGCTGCCCATTACGATGAGGCGCGCGCGCATGCTCTTGACGGGACGCTTTCGGAGGAGAAATTAAAGTCCCTGAATGAGGAGCTCACGCAGGCAGCAAGAAAGCTGACCAGTGAACAGGGTCTGCCGCGCCGTCCGTGGATGAAGAATCTGATTTATGCCCCCGGCTGGTACACCGGCTATGATGCGAAGACACTGCCAGGAGTTCGCGAGGCAATTGAGCAGCGCCGCTATCCGGAGGCCAATGCCCAGATCGTACTTCTAGGCCACGCCATCGCCGACGAAGCGGCGTATGTCGAACACTTGGCAAGCGAGCTTGACAGTGCGTCGGGCGGTTCAGGTATCTCCTCGGGAATCGAGATTTCTCGTAGCGCGAGACAATAGAAACCGATCTGGTCCTTATCGAAGGATAGCTACCGCATAGGTATCAAGGTTCTTCAGAGTAAAGCTGAACTCGTGACCGGAGCGCCGGATGTTTCCTTCGGTGCTGGTGGATGCGTCGGGGGATAGGACCTGCAGATTGCCCTGAATCGTTTTCCTGCAGTCCGGTCCCAGTACGATTCCGATCCGGACATTCGACGCAGGAACCTGGGAATAGTTGAGCACGTGAATGGCAAGAGCCTTGCCTTGGTCGACGCGCGTTATGTCCCCGAGTATGTTCTGACGGGGATCTATCAACAGGGATGCGCATGCCGGCGGCTGCTTCAACATGGTATCGATCAGCTCGCCCGGCGATCCACTGGCCACATACACCTGGCCACCCTGGTTCTTATATTGTGTAAGCTTGCTCGGCCAGGGAACGCCTTCCGGAATGACCACAGCGTTATAGCCCGCGAGGGGTGCTTGATCTACTTGGTCGACCAAGCGAAAGTTATAAAGAACACTTCTTTTTGCCAGCAGGTCATAGAGATCATTCTTCTCCTTCTGCCAGGAAAATGACATTCCAGTGCCAGGTAGAACTACCAGATAGTTCGCCACTTGCTTTGCGTCGTGATAGATATCCCTGTGCTGGGAAAGAAATCGGTTGTAAGTCCCGATCGCATTCAGAGATGCCAGTGCGGTCTTCTCACCATGAATCAATGCATCATCGAACGGCCCCTCCATGTTCCATGCATAGCTGCCACCGAAGGTCGCAGCTTCTGCAATCGACAGGTGTTCGGAACGAGGAGAAAGAAACATGGTGGAACGATTGCCATTCCGAAACTGGGAGTATTCGGTAATCATCGGCTTCCATGGCGGAACCATGCTTCTAAGATATCTATCGCGGCGGATATTTCGGACATTCCAGTCATTCCCCCAGGCGCCGGGTTCCTCAAAGTACTCGGCAAAGAATACGTCCATATTCCTGTTCAGGATGGTTCTTTTCGGCGCCAGACCGTAATTTGATAGCAGAAGAATTTTAGAGTGCTTGTCCTGGTGGATAAAACGGCGTAACTCGCGCATAAAGCTATCCATCGTCTTTGCGTCTGCCAAATCCGCATCGGATGTGTTATCAAGGAAAATTGCATCGAAGCCGGCGTCGATTGCCGCACCGATCCGTTTCTCTTCCAACGCAACCCAGCCTGGCTTACTCACATCTGCCATAAACCGGAACGGGTCTGCCCCGCCTGAGTAACGATAAGGAACTCCGTTTGGGTCGAGCTTGAGCCAGGTGACAGACTGCGGATCATCGCGGAACATACTTTGCCAGAAAATGCTCGATGCGCACATATACGCGGTCACATGGATTCCGCGGCGGTGTAATCGATCGAGCATTTCTTTCGCCTGTTCCCGCTGGGTTGCTTCCTCCTGCCATGAGTAGCCGACACTCCACGTGAGCCACACCCAGTTGACGTCCGCCTGCGTGATTAGATCGGCTGCACGATCGCCGTACTTGCCATACAGATTTCCCAGGACTTCCCTGTCGGAGTCGGTAAAGGTTTTTCCCCAGTGCGAGTTCGATGTCTTCTTCGGTTCGATGGGACCGCCATCGAGGCGGGCGAAATGAAAATTGCCTTGCTGCGCCCAAGTGGGGATCCATTCGGATCGCGGATGGTAGGGATCATCACTTGTGTTGCTGGAGGACTGGGCCGCGTCCGCACGTTGACCACTGACGTTCGCCAGGCCAGGTATGACATGGACGCGAGTGAATTGATTTTGCGATCTCGCGGCAGCGCAGATCAAACTGAACAGGATAAGAAGAGTACAAGCTCGTCGCACGAAGTATCCTCTGAAGCAAAAATGATATTCCATAACATGTATCATTCGCTATCAGATTGATCCATTCCAGCGGAATGGGTTCAGAAAGTATCCCGAAAACTGGGGCCGTCTTATTCCTCGTTGCGGTGGGCACCTTGTCGGTGCTTCCTTCCATCTGAGGGCACCAACGATATAGCTTGGAGATTGATCGCATTCGACAGCCTTGCATCTTATGAGGCGTACCGGGCGCGGCTAAGCACAAATCAGCAAGCGCGTGAAAATTTTGAAATGGCGCCGGTTATGTGTCTTATCTTCCGGGAGAAAAGAAACTTCGTAGAAGTCGTCGATGAAACCTTCAGCCTTCCTTCGAGGCTGAGGAGAGAAAAGTGAGCGGCACATGACGCAGACTCAAAAGGGACAGGCGTTTCGGTCTCTCCATGAACAGGACAGCGCATTTATTATTCCCAATCCCTGGGACATCGGCACGGCGCGGCTACTGGCACAACTGGGCTTTGAAGCGCTGGCCACAACCAGTGCCGGTTACGCATTCTCGATCGGGCAGCAGGACAATACGGTTGGTCGTGACGCAATGATGTCACACGTGTCCGCTATTGCGTCGGCGACTGACCTGCCGGTCAGCGGCGATCTTGAAAACGGCTTTGGAGATGCCGCTGAAACTGTCGCGGAGACGATTCGGCTTGCTGCTGCAGCGGGTCTTGTCGGCGGCTCGATCGAGGACGCCACCGGACGCCTCGAACGCCCTATTTATGAAAGAGCCCATGCGGCAGAGCGGATCCGAGCCGCCGCGGAGGCGGCACATGCGCTTTCCTTTGCCTTCACCCTTACCGCGCGAGCAGAGAATTATCTGCACGGCCGGCCCGACCTGAATGACACGATTCAGCGCCTGCAGGCCTATCAGGAGGCAGGTGCAGACGTGCTGTATGCTCCAGGAATCGCCACCAGGGAAGATATCGCCTCTGTCGTCAGCTCCGTGGATCGGCCGGTGAATGTGCTGGTGGGGATGCAAGGCGTACAACTGAGTCTCGTCTCCCTTTCAGAGCTTGGAGTGAAGCGGATCAGTGTTGGCAGTGCTCTCTCCCGCGCCGCTTTGGGAGCATTTCTTCGCGCCGCCCGCGAGATGCGCGCACACGGAACTTTTTCGTTCGCGGAGGAGGCAGTCAGCTATCGGGAGATCAGCGAGCTATTCAAACCATGATAGGTTCGTGGCGCGCAATCGCGTAAAATCCGCTATGTTCCATGCGCCGGGCGTGCGAGTGCATCTTTCCGGGCCGGCCAAGTTGATCACCTGAAAAAGCACGCGTCGGGATGTATCCCTCTGGAGTAAAGCTTTGAGTATTGTTGCGGGTGTTGACTTCGGAACGTTGAGCGTTCGAGTCTCGCTATTCGATAAGCGCGAAGGACGGCTGGCCTCGGGCATTGCGGAATATCCGCTGAACCGTTCCGCCCACGATCGAAATTTCGCAACCCAGAGCCATGCCGCACAGATGCATGCGCTGGAGAGAGCAACACGGCAGGCGCTGCAGTCATGCAACCTGAATGGCGACGAGGTGAAAGCGCTGGCGATCGATACCACGGGTTCCAGTGTGATTCCTGTTGGAGAAGATTTGCAGCCGCTCGATGACTATTACCTGTGGTGTGATCACAGAGCATGGCGGGAAGCGCAGGAGATTACAGCTGCCGCGCATGCGCAGGAGCTGGAAGCGATTCAGTGGTGTGGAGATGTCTATTCTTCGGAATGGGGATTTTCCAAACTCCTTCACTGGTTGCGGCATAATCCGGAAAAGCGAGATCGCTTTGCTACGGCCCTCGAGAACTGTGACATGGTCGTCGCGACGCTTTGCGGCATCACTTCCGTGGCGGACCTGCCGCGCAGTATCTGCGCCATGGGTCACAAGTGGATGTGGAACGAAAAGTGGGGCGGACTGCCTTCGCAAGAGTTCCTCACCTCTATCGACCCGCTTTTTAAGGGGATTCGACAGAAGCTGGCCGGGCATTATCAAACGTCAGATCGAATCGCCGGTAAACTCAGTCCAGTTTGGGCAAAGCGGCTCGGGCTGCAACCGGGTATCCCGATTCCCGTCGCGGCGTTCGATGCTCACTGGGACGCGGTGGGCGCCAACATTCGGCTGGGCGATGTGGTAAACGTGATCGGCACGTCGACTTGCATTATCGGCGTGAGCGAACGACAGGTGTTGGTGCCGGGAGTGTGCGGAGTCGTGCCGGGCTCGGTAATGCCTGAATATGTCGGCATCGAAGCGGGATTGTCCGCAGTCGGCGATCTGTTCGATGGCATCGCCCGCAGGGCAGGATCCAGTGTTTCGATGCTGAGCGAGGGTCTCGAACGTTACCGTGCGGGACAAACCGGATTGCTGCGCATGACCTGGGATAACGGGGACAGAACTGTCCTGGTAAACCCAAATCTGGGCGGTGTCACGTTTGGATGGAACGTAATGAGCAGCGCGCAGGATGAGTTGTTCGCGGCCATCGAAGGAACGGCACTTCACACCCGCATTATCCTTGAACGGATGGAAGAGAGAGGCGCGCCTGTGAAGCGCATCATCAATGGCGGCGGCGTTCCGCAAAGGAACGACGTACTGAATCGTGTGTATGCAAATGCGCTCCACAAGACGGTGCTGGTACCGTCCGGCGATGTCACCAGTCTTGGTTCGGTGATCTTCGCCTTTGTGGCCAGCGGGGACTTTGCATCGGTGGAAGAAGCGCAGGATGCGTTGTGTCCGCCTTTCAAAACGTACTTGCCCGATGAAGGCGAAGCAGCGGTTTACGACAGGCTCTATTCGATATTCCGGGAACTATACTTTTCACTTGGGACGCCGAATGCTCCCCCTGCACAGATAGGACATATTTTGCCGACATTGCGTGAGATTGCAGCCGAGGCCCAGGTGATGGCTTCCGAATGACTATAAATTCTCACGTTATTAAAAGCACCGTGGTCGGCGCGCTTGGTGGCCTGCTGTTCGGCTTCGACACGGCGGTCATCTCTGGAACCACTCATGCTTTGACAGAGACCTATCATCTCTCGCCGGCGCTGCTCGGGATCACGGTCTCCAGTGCATTGATAGGAACTGTTTTGGCGGCCATGACAGCCGGATTTCCCGGGCAGAAATTTGGCCGTCGCGACAGCCTTCGCGTCATGGCTATTTTCTACGTGATTTCCGCATTGGGATGCGCGTTTGCCTGGAACTGGCCTGCGCTGATCGTCTTTCGCTTTATCGGTGGCGTGGGTATCGGAGGGTCATCCGTTCTGGGCCCAATGTATATTGCCGAAATTGCACCCACCGAGTGGCGTGGGCGCCTGGTGGGCTTTTTCCAAGTCAATATTGTCGTCGGTATTCTCCTTGCCTATGTGTCGAATTTTGTGATCGGCAGCTTGCATCTTGGCGCCCACGAGTGGCGCTGGCAACTGGGGATCTCCGGAGTGCCTGCGCTTCTTTTTTTGATCGCGCTGTTTGGTATTCCGCGCAGCCCGCGATGGCTGGCCACGCAGGCAAAGTTGGACGAAGCTTTGGATGTGCTTCGCCTGACCGGTATTCCGCACCCGAAAAGAGAACTGGATGAGATTGTCGCCTCCATTCATCTGGAGCGATCAGCGTTAGCGGAGCGGCTTTTTTCCCGCAAGTACCGCCGGCCAGTTTTCCTCGCCATTACTGTCGGGATGTTCTGCCAGCTATCTGGGATTAACGCGGTCCTCTATTATCTAAACGACATTTTCGCTCTTGCGGGGGCGTCCAAGATTTCCGGAGATTTGCAGGCAGTTGCTGTTGGAGCTACGAATCTGGTAGCGACATTGCTGGCCATGGCTGTAATTGATCGAATAGGCCGCAGGAAGCTGTTGTTGATCGGGACCGCTGGACTGACGGCGTGCCTGACAGCAATCTCGGTGGTTTTCTTCACTCACCGTCATCTTGGCTGGCTGGTTTGGCTGCTGATGGCCTATATTGCCTGCTTTGCTGTTTCGCAGGGCGCAGTCGTCTGGGTCTATATCAGCGAGGTGTTTCCTACCAGCGTCCGGGCCAAAGGTCAAAGCCTGGGAAGCTCCTCGCATTGGATAACAAACGCTATCATCTCCCTTATATTTCCTATGATGGCAATGTCGTCCGGCGCTTATCCATTTATATTTTTTGCTGTGATGATGGTACTCGATTTTTTCATTGTCTTCTTCTACTACCCGGAAACCAGCGGCATATCGCTGGAGCAGATGCAACAGCGGCTGGAAGCTGTCTCATAAACCCGAATTGCTCGATACGTCTGGTGTGAGACCCGCTATCAAAGCGGGTCTCAGGTCGTCCGCCGAAGCCGCGATGTCATATATGAGACAGCTTCTGGCGCCGAGCAGCACGAATTTTGTTTAGGAAGGAATTCGTTTATGAAGCGACTCGCTGGCCTCTTTTTTATACTCTGCGGTTTTGCAACGGCAGTTACCGCACAGAGCCTGAACTGGCAACCCGATCTAACTCGACAGCAGACATACAAGCCTCACCGCGCATCGAGCGCCGATCCAACGGGCGGCAATGCGGATTTCCGCATCGTTGCGCCGGGCGCAACGCTGACCGTTCTAGATACGGAAGGTCCGGGCACGATCTCTCATCTATGGTTCACCATCAATGACGGAGAACCTTACAATCTTAAGCGGATCGTGTTGCGTATGTATTGGGATGGGGAAACGAATCCCAGTGTCGAGACTCCGATTGGGGACTTCTTTGGATTGGGTCTGGGTTATTACTACGATTGGCATTCAGAACTGCTCTCCGTCGGGAGTGTCAAAGCGCTGAACTGCTTTTTTCCCATGCCATTTCGGCATCATGCACGTATCACCGTCACCAACGAAGGAAAGCAGCCGATCGGCAGTCTCTATTACAACATCGATTATCGTACCTACTCCCATCCGCTCCCGGACGACACGTTGTATTTTCATGCTGAGTATCGCCAGGCGCAGCCCAATCATGGATGGACGAACAGATGGACAAGAAATGGCGATCCGCTGGTAAACGATAAAACGAACCTGGATGGAAAGGACAACTATGTCTGGCTGGATGCGACAGGGCATGGACAATATGTCGGCGTGACAATGTCGGTGTTGGAGAACCAGGATGGATGGTGGGGCGAAGGCGATGACATGTTCTTTATCGATGGAGCACGCACACCATCGATTGCCGGCACCGGTACCGAGGACTATTTCTTAGGGGCCTGGGATTTCGGTGGCGTGCCATTTTCCTATGCTCTCTACGGCGCGCCCGTCGTCGGGGCGGAGTTGGCGGGCGGCCGATCCAGTGTCTATCGTTTTCATCTCGATTCCCCGATTCCATTCGAGAAGTCCATCAAAGCGACAATTGAGCATGGAAATGCGAACGATCGATCCGACAACTATTCTTCCGTCGCGTATTGGTATCAGGCCGAGCCCCACGCCGCGTTTCCACCTTTGCCGCCGGTTGATCAGAGAGTACCCGCGCTGCAACCTGTAGGCGGCCCAGGAAATGCTTCCGACATCGATAGCTCTGATCCTCGCGTAAGGAACTCCGCGCACCCGTAAGAAAGTCTTGCGAGTATTCTCGAACGAATGAATTGAAATAATTTCCTCTAAGCTATAACTATTACTTTTGCACGGGGCGAGAAAGCAGGACGGCTCATTCGCATGAGGCGTTCGACGCATACTGATTGGGTTTGCGCTAACTACGATTGGAGTATTCATTGAAACGAATCTGTATAACGACGGCGTTCATGCTGGCTGCTCTGGTGGCCTCGGCCTGGGGACAGGGTCCCCGTTTCGATTCCTGGAAAGTTATTGGTCCAGGTGGAGGCGGAACGATGATCTCCCCGACCATCAGCCCGCACGATCCGCACACAGTGGTCGAGCATTGCGACATGACCGGTGCCTACATCACACATGACGACGGCAATTCCTGGCGCATGTTCAACCTGCTTTCGGGTACTGACACGTTCGCCTTTGATCCCACGCGCAATAACGTAATCTACGCGGGAAATGTGGCTCTCTGGCGTAGCGAAAATCATGGAAGATCGTGGAGCATGATCTTTCCCAACCCTCATGACAATACGGTTGAACACCAGGTCGGCGACCATGCGGACGTCTTTCTCACTTCGGACGATGCTGCTTATCCAGGTGCAGGGGGTATCTCGGCAATTGCCGTTGATCCGGCTGACTCCAGGCACCTTTACATAGCATTCACGAAAGACCAATCCACTGCTGCGGCTCATGTCTCACGTTCACTTTTCAGCGTCCCTTCTTCGACCTCGTCTACGAGAGAACCTCCCGCGTCCGCCATCTATGTCTCGACAGACGATGGGGTCTCCTGGAAACGACTGGCTCCTATCCCGCAACGCGCGCTTCTGCTGACCTTTCGATCGGGGTAAGTTAATCGTCGTTGCCGGAAATGGAGCTTACCAAGTGAGTAACTCAGGCAATGTGGCGGAACTTGGGCAATTGCGCAGTAGTATCTTCGCCGCCAGCGCAGCGCACACAGGCAATGCCACGTGGATTTACGCCACCACGAAAGCAAGGCAGGGTATTTGTTTCCGACGATGGTGGCCGCAACTGGCGCGAGATTACGCCTTCTCTTGGTCAAAGTGCCGGAAAATTTGAAGCGATTGCGACCAGCGAGCAACATGCAAAAGTTGCATATGTGGGCTTTCGCGGATTGCAGCTTGGTGCGGGCAAGGAGAATTTGTTCAACGGAATCGCAAAGACAGAAGACGCCGGCAAGACCTGGAGTATCGCGTTTAAAGCATCGAGCAAGCCCGCGGCGAATCTTGAAGGGACCTGGATTGAGCAGCGCGCCACACAGAACGGAGAATCGATCTTTTTTGATGCTCCGCGTACGCTGGGTGTGGCTCCCACCGATCCGAATATCTGCTACGCCACTGATCTTTTTCGAACCTATCGAACGCTCGATGGCGGCAAGACCTGGAAAGAGGTGAACTCCAGGCGTGTCGATGGAGACCAATGGACGACCACAGGACTAGACGTGACGACAAATTATGGAGTCCAGTTCGATCCTTTCAATCTGAAGCATGTCTACATCGACTACACCGACATTGGTCTTTTCCAGAGCAACAATGGTGGGGCTTCCTGGAAGAGCAGCAGCAGCGGCGTCCCGGAAGACTGGCGCAACACAAGCTATTGGCTTGCTTTCGATCCCGCTGTGAAGGGCCTGCTGTGGGGTGCTTTCAGTGGAGTGCATGACCTGCCCCGGGCAAAGGACTGGAGGAGGCGGAGCCCGCTGACTTTCACCGGAGGCGTAGCGGTGTCGACTGACGGCGGATGGCACTGGACGCCAAGCAATCAGGGAATGCCGTCCACATCCAGTCACCGATATTTTGATGGACCCCAGCAGCCCGGTTGGGAAGCGAACCCTTTACGCTACTGGGTTTGGTCGTGGTGTCTATAAGTCAGTCGATAATGGGAAGACCTGGAGTCTTAAGAACGACGGCATCACCGAGGCGCAGCCGTTTGCATGGCGACTTACTCAGACCAGGGAAGGAACGCTGTATCTGGTTATCGCGCGGGCTTCGGAAGGAAGAAATCCGCCGGTTCCCGGGCCTGGAGCGCTCTACCGCTCGACAGACAAAGCAGAGCACTGGGTCAAAATGAATCTTCCAAAAGGAGTGGACGGCCCCACCGGGCTCACAGTCGATCCGCGAAATTCGCGCCGGTTGTACCTCACAGCCTGGGGACACGAGGGGATCGAGGTAGACAGGGGCGGCGGAGTTTTTCTTTCCACGGACGCCGGCCAAAACGTGGAAACCGATCTTTCAAAACTCCCAGCATGTATACGACTTGACCGTGGACCAGCGGAATCCTGAGGTGCTCTACATCGCGGGGTTCGATTCGGCGGCCTATCGTTCCGCTGACGGGGGTGCACATTGGAACCGGATCAAAGGTTATAACTTCAAGTGGGGTCATCGCGTCATCCTTGACCCGAATGATCCGGCAAAAATCTACATCACCACCTACGGGGGAAGCGTCTGGCACGGCCCGGCTATTGGCGATCCGACAGCGCAAGAAGACATTCTGACGCCGATTCCGGTCGCACATTGAGCTGGGTTGGCGTACTCATTCCGCGTGAGGGTTTTCCGGCGCTGGGCGATCAGTTTACTAGAATTGCCTGCATCGGTTCAATGCGCGCAATGGAGGGATTGCGAATGCTAAAGCGAAATGCTGTATGCACGGCGATCGCGATCATTTTTGCTTCTAGCTATACTTTGCTGGCATCGACTCAGCCCAGCAGAATGCCTCGCCCATTCCACAAACGAACACCAGTTATATCGATGCCGCGGGTACCGCGCACATTACCCGGGTCGTTCCAGTTCCGCCTACGGTCAGTCCAGAGGCGCAGCAATTTCTAGCCTATCCCCTTCAGGACATTCCGGGCCAGTCCAGTCCGCTGAATAAATGGGAAGACCGCGCCGCGAAATGGGCAGACACTATCTACCCTGTACACCTCGCAGAAAGAAAAATAGCCGGCGTGCCGGTCAGGATCGCCACCCCATTGACGATGCCGAAACAAAATGGCGACCGCGTTTTGATCGATCTGCATGGCGGCGGTTTTGTTGGAGATGGAGGCTCGCTGGCGGAGTCAATTCCAATCGCCAATCTGGCGCAGACCAAAGTTGTGGCCGTACTCTATCGGATTGCGCCGGAACATCCTTTTCCCGCCGCCGTCGACGACACGGTGGCCGTTTACAAAGAGTTGCTGAAAACTTACAAGCCTTCCAACATTGGCATGTATGGAACTTCAGCGGGCGCCATGCTGACTCCGGAAGTTTGCGTACGATTGCGTCAACTGGGCTTGCCGCTTCCCGGCGCTCTGGGAATCTTTGCCGGTCAGGGTGATTTCGTCCATGCGGCGGATGCGGATTCTCGATCGCTGTATACGATGGACGGCTTGTCCAACCATCTGAATACGCCGCCGACAGACAATGCTCTGAAAGAGTATGTGGGTACGGCGGATCTGAAAAATCCTGTCCTGTCGCCGATCTATGCGGACCTGCACGGCTTTCCGCCAACGCTTTTCATCACCAGCACGCGAGACATGATGCTGAGTGGGACCACGATTCTGCATCGGGCATTCCTGCGGGCTGGGGTGGACGCACGCCTAGTCGTATTTGAAGGACTGCCCCATGCTTTTTGGTACGACCCTTATTTACCGGAATCGAAAGAAGCCTACGGAATCATGGTTTCTTTTTTCGGGAAGGAACTTGGCCGGTAGACTTGCTCGTCACTCTACACAGACGAGAACCGCTGAAAGTTCTAAGTGAGAGGAAATTGAACCGCGTGGTGGTCGGTGTTGGATCGATAGATTCCGGTGAACATCTCCACGACTTTTCTTCCCTCCTCGCCTGTAACCGAAGGAAGTCGACCTGTGCTAATTGCCTCCAGAAAATCCTTGATCTGAAGTTCGTGATAGTAGAACGTGCTGTTTACGTCTGCAAAAACTGGCCCGATCCTTCCGCTGAAATTCATCGAGCAAATGTTCTTCTCCTGGAATTGTCCATAAGTCGTTGAACGGCGGCTCACTGATTTCCGTCATTCCAGCAACAAATGTGGCTCCGGTGTCGGTCTGCACTCCTACGGAGGCTCCGTTCGATCCATGAATATGCACTTTTGTGTAAATCCCCGGCTTTTGCGAGAGGCTGGCAATAATCGCGCCCAATCCACCGCTGCGAAAACGGATCGTAGCTACGGCCGTATCTTCTACTTCAATGTATGGATGATTCAGATTGCCGGCAAAGCCGCTGATTTCCTCGACTGGTCCCATAAACCACTGGAGTAAGTCCAATTGATGGGCTGACTGATTGACCAAAACTCCTCCACCCTCGGTGCTCCATTTCCCTCTCCAGGCATCGGACTGATAATAGGATTTGTCCCGCCAACTTAACATTGTGAAGGTACCGAGCATGGGAGCACCGATCTTGCCGTCATCGATCGCAGCCTTCATCCGTAACACGGGAGGAAAAAAGCGCCGCTGACTCACTACGCCGAGCTGGACATGGTTCTTCCTTGCGGCTTCGATCATGGCATCGCAATCGCTCAGGCTGGCGGCCATCGGCTTTTCGACCAGTACATGCGCCCCAGCCTCAGCCGCCTGAATGGCTGCTTCGGCGTGCAAGGGGTGTGGCGTGCATAGACACACCACCTGCACATTTGCGCACGAAATCATTTCCTGGATCTTGGTATATGCCGTCACGCCGAAATCGGCCGCAAATGCCTGGGCACGCTCAGGATTGTTATCGCAAACAGCCACAAAGTCCGACTGGGGTAAGGAACGCAGTGCCGCCGCATGTATCTGTCCAACTTTCCCGCAGCCGATCAGGGCGGTCCGCACTTTCTTCATGCATCCTTCTCCGGGAAATAAAGCTGACTCATTCGGCGCAGAAATTTTAACGATTCCTGCATTTCACCCATCCCATTCATTCCATCCTCGATACTGACCCATCCTGTATAGCCATGAAGTAGAAAGAATCTGGAAAATACTGTGATAATCGTTAAGTCCCTTGCCAGTAACTCCGTGCCGGAGGGAGGAAGCGTATCCAAGTGTTCCATCGGATTGCCGTAAATCCTCGATGGTCGTGTTCCCCTCCAGGTAGCGATCGCTGGCGTGCATGCTAACCACGCAGTCGGCAACCAGATTCAAAAGCACCAGGGGATCGTCACCGGCCACGATTGCATTTGACGGATCATATTGCACTCCAAAATTCTCCCTGCCACGGAAGGCGTTTACGATCTCCAGAAACAGATCCATTTTCTGCGCGAATTCCGGGTACTTCCAGTTCCCATCCTTGTAGTGGTTCTCCAGGCCCAGGATCACGCCGCTTTGCTGGGCAACCGGCAGCAGTTCCGCAATTGCTTCGATCACCCACCGGAGTCCCTGTTCGCGGTTCAGCCCTGGGTAGCGCTGACCGCTCAGCACGCGGCAGACAGTTCCGGGGCCACCGAGGCGGCGCGCGACATGAATCATGGTAATTGCCTTCTCGATTGCAGCCTTTCTGCCGCTGGGAGATGGATTCGTAAAATCCGAGGAGCAACAGAGCATCGGCATCGCGAATCCGGCCGCGTGGATCGACTCGCCAACAGAATCCAGATATGCGGCATCGATTCCAGTCAAAAAGCCTTCATAGATTTCCAGCCCATCGGCGTCCAGGCGATTGAGCAAGCTTGATCCATTCAAAAATAGTCATTGTCCGCCGCACGGCAATGTCATCGATATAACATTTCGGGAAAGCGGAGATCTTCAAGGGCATTCGGTGGGCACCTACTCCGATATCCGTGAACCAGGACCTGGTAGTAACGGATAAGAAAGCTTTTGCGAAACTTGTGTATTTATCCAGGTACAGATCATATTAAAGTGTCCACGCAAGTTGCTCCAGGAAGGAACAATATGAAGGCAATTCAATTCCAACGACCAGGCGTGATGGAACTGGTGGAAATGGAGAAGCCCACCCCAGGTCCCGATTGGGCTCGCATTCGGGTGCATGCCGCTGCGATTTGCATGACTGACTTCGCAGTATTGGAAGGGACCATTCCGGCACGCTATCCCCTCGTTCCCGGGCATGAATGGAGCGGCGTGGTGGATGCGACGGGTAGCGATTCCGATCAGTCGTGGGTGGGTCGCAGAGTTATTGCCGATAACGAGCTGACATGTCTGGAATGCACTTATTGCCGGCGAGGGGAATGGCGCCGATGCCGCCAATATCGGCAGATTGGTTTTCATGCAAGTGGTGGATATTCGGAGTACCTTCTGGTTCCGGTGCGCAATCTCCATGAAATTTCCGACTCGGTTTCCTTCGAACAGGCAGCCCTTGTCGAGCCATTGGCGGTCGCCCTGGCCATTGCCGCAATGGCGAAGCCCCGCATTGCATCCACCGTGGCGATTCTCGGCGCTGGACCAATTGGCCTGAATTGCCTGGCGGCGTTCAAGGCATCCGGCGCTGCCCGCATTCTTTGTCTGGACCTTCGGGCGAAGGCGGCTCGACCTGGCGCGTTCCTGGGGAGCCACCGCAACATTCACCAATGCAGATGAACTAGCCAGGGCCGCCGCGCAACTTCATCCCGAAGGAACAGACATCGTGATCGATGCGACAGGCAATGAGGAGGTAATCCGGTTCGGAATCGCACTGACCCGCTTCGGCGGAACATTCGTGCTTGCGGGATACTGCGAAGGCAAAACGATGGAGTTGAAGCCAGACGCTATTCACCTGCGAGATGTGCGCGTTCTCGGCGCGGGGAATGTCTGGGGCTTTACAGGAGATGCTGCAAGATGTGTTGCTGACGGATTGATCTGCACAGAACAGATGATTACCCATCGCTACACGCTGGAGGATTATCGGCTTGCATTCTCCCGCGAAACGGTAGCCACACCCGACTATGTCAAGGGTATTTTCAATTTGTAATAAGAAAATACCTTAAATCGCTCTCGTACCGCCAGCAGTACGAATCTCGGCCTGCGGATGCGGTAAAGAATCCATCCCAGCTCTCACTCCAGCCAGTTTGTGGAATCGACCACAAACTGGCTGGAAATTCTTCACGGCTGGCGATCCAGCAGAATGGCGGCACAATCCGAGCAGACGGTGAGACCTTTCACCGCTTGATAGGTGAGAGTGCCAGGAGCTGACCCATCCGCAGGTACGACGCCGCCATTGCCATCGTTAACAACCTGGTAATATGTGTGGTCCAGGGTGATCGGATTGCTGTCTGTGGCGTTAGGATTCACCAGAACAACCCCGTTTTTATAGTGGCGCACATAGACGCCCCAGCCGGCATTCCAGTAGGTAGAGATGTTACTGGGGAGCCGATCAGTCGGAGGCCCTAGATTAATCTGATACTCCGGCCACCATTGCAATGTGAGTCCATTCAACGCTCCACCCTGCGCATCGAGATTCAGGTACGTGTGCTGTCCCTTAACCAGCAGATAGCTTCCAAGGATAAAGAGACGCTCGTTAATAGCGGCCGTGTTGTTGGTCCATGGCGCAGGGTACGCTTGCCCAATCAGGATCTTGTTGAGGTTGATAAGCGATAGGGCGCGATTCATCTGCAGCACCCAATCACTTGGAGCCAGAAAATTCTCATTGCCGTAATCCGCGAAATCCTCAATCATCGCGCCATCAACGTTGGTGTAGTCAGTAGGGTCGCGAGTCGTAACCCAGCTTCCCACATTGGGGATCCATAGCCAACGGCCTTGAAACCGGGCACGCATGTAGTCAGTAAACCGGTGAATGCTCTGCGCCCAGGCGGACTCGAAAGTCGGATCGTACGCCGGCAAATTCGGAGTCCAGTTGGTAGCACCGAGATAATTAGGGACGCTGAAACTATCCGCGAAGACGGCGTCATCCTTGTTGTCCTTCAGCTCCTTAATGACCACCTTGCTATACCAGGCGCGCCAACTCGGGTCGTCCAGGTTCATGAGGTAATGCTGCTCTCCGCAATCGTAAACGCGCGGAGACCCGGCGTACGGGTAAAACCACTGGGGCTGTACGACTGAATCACCAGGCCACTCCTCAACAAACACGCGATCGATGATTTGCAAGGGATCGGTGGCCGTCGGGTTGCCGTTCTGGTCGCAAACTCCGTACCCCAATTCCTCTCCCAGGCGGTAATGCATCACCAGAAAATTTCGATTGTATTTCCGGAAATGACGCGCAGCGGCCGTCGTTACTTTTTGAGTGCCGACGTAGTGTGTGGCGGCAAATCGAAACTGGGCTTCGGTTAGACTGCCGGTGTCGATTTGATCGCTGTATGGGAAAATGCCATTCTTCGTGTCTGGGAAGAACCGCTTCGGCTGAATGCTGGTTATTCCAATTAACTGGTTGTTTGCGGTAGCCGGCTCTTGAGCCATGAGGCTGACACTGCAGAACGCAAAGAAAGTAACCGCGACGAGTGCCAAAGCGTTGCCATGAAGTGATAGCCAGCGTTTTCTTATCGGATTCATTGCTGTTCGCTTTTGTGACGACATTTGCCAAATCCTCCCTAGAATTTCACCTTATTCCCATGAGATTGCCGATGTCCAACGGGAGGATCCTCCGGCTTTGGCGGAAAACATTTACTTTCCTTAAGTGCAGTAAATCACACGCCTGGGCCCGTGCTCACCATTCAGAAAGTCAAACGATGAACAAACGTGACGGATTGCTCACCGAGCAGATGCGTTCGCACGGCAAAGCCGCTCGCTTTCATAAGCGATGATAGTAAAGGATCTAACGAGCTGACGGCCAATGTCCCTGATCGAATACCGGGCATCCTGGAGTCGAGAGCTAGGTACGATGGATTGCCTGTGTAGATGGAGAACGGCCGACTACGATTACACGACCGCGTATGCTAATGCTGTGAACGGGAGCCGATAGCTCCTCCACAATTAGCGGGACGATCCGGCTAAGACCGAAATCGATTTTATAACTGGCCCGGGAGCGCACGGAGAAGAGAATGTAAGCGAGTTCTCCTTCCCGGCTTGCTTGAATTCTGCTTCGATGGTGATTGTGCCGATCGATTCCCTGCTTCCGGTTGAGGGAAACTCGATGTTAGTCGCAACCTGCTCGTTCACCTTCAGCTGAGCGGTGCGGGTCCTCTTATCGCCATTGATATAGGAGATTTGGATGTAGGCAGATCCCTGTATTGGCGCGACCTTGAAAGTAAGTGCCCGCTCGCCGCCGATCGCAACGCTGCGCCCTCCGGAGAGCTTCTATAAGGAGCGGCCATAGCTCCTCCAATGAAATTGTTTGCGGATGATCCGCCTTCGTAGGTAGTTGGCTTACCTTCGACACCACGGATCACCAGCAGGGCCGCGTCATTAGCGGCGACTGTAGCCGTGTAGCCGGAACGATAAGAGCCCAGATCTTTATGTGCCCACAGATCCCGCACCGTAGCGGTTGAGGATGGCTCGAGGCCGACTTCGCTCCACGTCACACTGATCTGGGCTGGAGCCGCTGTCCTGTTGAGTAGCAGCACGGCGTGTTCCCCATGATGAGCTAAAGGCTTCGCCCATACCTGGACACCCTTCGCGGGTTGAGCAACCATGATCGCCTGGAGACCCAGGGAATCTTGATCTACGGCGATTACTTCCGGATTTGTAAGAATCTCAGTCGTCGCTTTGCTAAGCCTGGTAAGGTCCGCTCCTTCAATCAGCGGAGCTCCGGAGATAGCCCATAGGGACATGTGCACTCGATTCTGTACCTCCGACAATCCCGGCATTCCTACGACCATCATGTCGGGATCGTTGTAGAAGCCGGTGTGCTGCGCTTCCGGGTGAATGCCCTGATCGAAATTAGAGAGGACGCCTGGAAAGCTCGCTTTTCGATTGCTGTGGGGACCGTTCGCGACAATCGGATTCACGATATCGCCGCTTGTACGCCAGATATCTCCGGCCACACCGCCGATACCGGGAGCCCATGTCCACGGACTTTCCTTGCCCCAGTTGCAGATGGAGAAAAAGAGCGAATGCCCGGTGATCCGTTCCGCTCTTTCAATAGCATGTGCGATCGCTGCATATTGCACAGCGGGATCCAGGTTTTCCCTGGACCCACCGCACCAGTCGACCTTCACATAATCGAAGCCCCACTTTGCAAACTGCAGGAAGTCCTGATCGTAATGCCCCTCGCTGCCGGTGTGAGGCGTGCGCGGGCCGATGTCGGGGCTGTAAAAGCCGCACCCAGACTCACCCGCATCTGTATAGATACCCGCTTTCAATCCGAAACTGTGAATGTACCTCACGATGTTCGACATGTCGCCAGCCTGTTCCCCTGGTTTCAGGGATGGCCATTGTTTCGGATCGACCACTATATTGCCGTTCGTATCTCGCTCGTCCAAGCCACCATCCTTCATCGAGATTGATATAGCGATAGCCGGCTTTTTGCATTCCAGACGCGACAAGGGCCTTCGTCTGTTGCATGATGACGGTTGAATCCACAGTATTGGAAAAGCTATTCCACGATGACCACCCCATGGGAGGTGGCGCTATAGGAATCTGCTTTGCACTCCTCTCAACCTGCCGGTTGGAGGATGGCGAGGGCTGCACAGTCGCTGCAGCTCTCATCGACGATAGTGGCGATGCTTTCGAAGCAGCAAAGCTAGAACCTGCACCCATGGTGAGATAGAGAAATCCCACGATAGCGACTGTTATTAGCGACAGGTTGCTTCCATCTCTCTTCTCCATTTGACTCTCCGATCTATTCTTAGGCAGTCCTGCATCCTGTAGGTCCGGTCATTTATCTATGGCTCGAGAATACTCACACTGCCATAGTCCATTTTCGCTTGTACTCACATAAGCCATCGAGCGCAAGAGACATGTAATTGAATGGGATGTTGTTCCGGAAATCGCCCTCCTGGGCAGTAGTCCTATGATCCACTGTTGCCCATCCTCGCGAGCGCCGCTTTCGCTTGCAGTATGACTTTTCCATAGTCGGGAGTGGCCTTCGCAAGAAACGCCTTCAACGCAGTGCGGGCGCAAGGGAAATCGTCGGTTTGCGTGCAAACGATTCCGAGGTTCAACTGCGCCTCGACGTACGCGGGGTCGAGTTGGACGGCGCGCTCGAAATTTCTGCGGGCAGTGGCCACGTCATTCCGCTTGTCCGCAACCATCCCCAGGCCGTTGTAGGCAGGCGCGTAGGGCTGAATCGCGAGTACCCATCGAAAGACCCGTTCCGCATCGGCAAGCCGGCCGGTTTGCAGGTACACAGTCGCCAGATTGCTTTGGCCTGCGACATCGAGAGGATCCAGTTGCGCTGCCTGCTGGTAATAATTGACGGCTTGTTTCAGATTGCCCTGGCGTAGGTAAAGACTGGCCAGTCGCGAGAGCATCCCCTCCTGGATCCCACGGTGAAGCGCGTCCAGGCAGGCCTGAGTGGCTTGCGGATATTGACCACTTTTTTCGTAAGCGTCAATCAACCAGCCATAGAGGGTGGGATTTGCAGGATCGTTCTTGAGCGCCTGCTGGAGCAATTCGATTTCGCGGGCGGCAGAGATGTTGTAAGTGCCGGAAATCGTTTCCAGTGTCTTGAGCGTCGCGATATGGTCCTTCGGGTCATCCCCCTTGCCGTTCATTTCAATATGGCGCGCGGAAAAGTTGGACACATATCCGAGCGATTCAAGCTGTTCCATCGTGCGTTGGTCCATGTCATGAAACGTGACGGCTTCTGTACCGGAACTTCCTAACCGGCTCAACTTTTTCAATTGGGCGTCCAACTGCCGGTACTCCTTCGGATGGGTATCGATGATGTTGTTTAACTCGCGCGGATCATGATCCAGATTGTAGAGTTCCGGCCTTGGCGCACGGATGTACATCCAGTGAGCTGTATGAATGCCGCGCAGCTCCGACCACCCCATGTTGATCTTCGGGCACAGCGTCTCTTCGTAGGAATAGGTAGTGGGAACGGTTTTGCCGGAGAAGGCCGGCGCCAGACTGGTTCCCTGAACAGCGGACGACGCTTTCCCCCCCAGCAAATTCAAAACCGTGGGGAGTAAGTCGATTTCCCGTGCCTGCTGCTGAACGCGCACACCGGCAGGGATGCCGGGGCCCGCCATGATCCACGCGATGCGCACGGTGGAATCGTAGAGAAAGATGCCGTGCTCATATTCTCCGTGCTCACCCAGACTTTGGCCGTGATCCGAAAGCAGAACGATAAGTGTCTTACCGGGCGGAGATTTCTGCTTTACTGCGTTCAGAAAACGACCCAGTTGCTGATCGGCAAATGCAATCTCGGCATCGTACGGGTCGCCTGGATATTGCTTGCGGAAATGCGGCGGCGGTTTGTAGGGCTGGTGAGCATCGTACAGGTGCAGCCACACGAAAAACGGCTTATTCGATTGCGCATTCAACCAGCTGATCGCGTGATCCACCGTGATGTTGGCCGGGCGCGCCGGGGTTTCCATGCCGCTGCTGGTTTGCGGCATCTGGTCATCATAAGTAGAAAAGCCCTGGTTGAACCCGAACACCTTCTTCAGGACTGTGGCGCTGACGTACCCCGCCGTGTTCCAACCATGCCTTTGCAGGATGGTTGCCATGGTTATCGAGGAAGGCTGGAGCGCGAATCCGCCGTTGTTGCGAACCTGGTTCACGTTCGGATTTGTGCCGGTGAACATGCTGGCGTGGGAGGGCTGAGTCAGCGGCGCCTGCGCTACCGCTTTTTCGAACAGAACGCCTTGCTGTGCAATCGCATCAATATTCGGGGTCTTGATTTTCTCATAGCCATAACAGTGCAGATGGTCCGCCCGCACCGTGTCCAGGGTGATGAGCACCACGTTGATTGGCTTGAGCGCGACTTGAGGATTGTCGCTTTTATGGGACGATCTGCAGGCCGCAACCGTCAATATCGCGAGAGTACACAAGCCGGCAATGGATGCTCGTCCGGTGTTCAATTGCATGGAGAGAGATCCTTCTGCAGTACCAATCTGGACAATCTGTGTAGTTGGCTTCTTCTTCCGCCGATTCCAGCCAGCCTATTATTGCTTCTGAGCAAGCACCGTTCTTAGCGCGTATTGCACCCGCGGAATCATATTGCTATATCGTGTCGGAGGCGCATTCCTCAAAAATGCCTGGAAAGCCGCCCTTCCGCAAGGAACATCGCCGGTCTGCATGCAAAGCACGCCCAGATTCAACTGCGATTCCGTGTCCTTCGGATCCAGTTGGACCGCCCGCTCAAAGTTTTTCCGGGCACTCACGAAGTCGTGCTGTTTCACCGCCACCAGGCCCAGCCCATTGTATGCAGGAATGTATGGCGCAATTGCGAGCGCCCGCTGAAATTCATTTTCCGCTTGCCCCAGTTGACCAACGGCGGAATACGCGGAGCCCAGATTGCTTCGGACCTCGGGATCGATCGGATTCAGCGCAACCGCCTGCTCATAATATTCGATCGCGTCGCTCGCATCTCCCTTGGTCAGGTAAATCTCGCCCAGCCGAGATAGAATCATTGCGCCCTTGACGCCATGGTGGAGCGCGTCCAGACACAGTTGCAGGTTTGCGTCCGTCTGGCCAGTTTCCCGATACAGATCGCCAAGTTCGTAATAGATCGCCGGATTCGTAGGGTCTTTGGCGAGCGCCTGCCGCAAAAAGCCAATTCGGCGGGACGGCGGCGTGGTGCTTGAAAATGCATCCCCGCCCATTTGCAACAGTTTCAAAATCTCCACCCGGTCCTTGGGATCGGCGCCCGAATCGTCCAGCTTGACTTCCTGCCGCGACGCTCCGCCCACGTATCCCAGCGACTTCAACCGCTCCAGGGTTTGCTGGTCCATCTGTTGAGAGACAACCGTATCGCTTCCGTTCCCTCCCGCCTGGGTGAGAAGTTTCAACTGCTTCTCTAGTTCTCGATATTCCTTCGGATGAGCATCGATCACATTGTTCAGCTCGCCCGGATCGCTTTTCAGATCGTAGAGTTCCGGTTTCGGTGCCCGTACATACATCCAATCCGCGGTATGGATTCCGCGCAGCGCTGCCCAGTTCATGGTGAACTTCGGATACATCGTTTCTTCGTAGGAGTATTCCGTCGCCACTGGCTTGCCGTAAAAAGCGGGCACCAGACTGGTTCCCTGGACCACTGAGGGTCCGTTTCCTCCTACCATGTCCAGGATTGTCGGCAGGACATCGACGGTCCTCGCCTGCTGCTGCACGCGAACGCCGGCGGGAACGCCCGGCCCCGTCATCACCCATGCAATGCGAACAGTCGAGTCATACAGAAAGATTCCGTGCTGGTATTCGCCATGGTCGCCCAGACTTTCGCCATGGTCGGCGAGCAAGACGATCAAGGTTTTCTGCGGCGGAGACTTTTGCTTCACCGCCTTCAGAAAACGCCCGACCTGCTGGTCCATGTATGCAATTTCCGCGTCATAGGTATCGCCCGGATATTGCCGTTGGAACTCAGCCGGCGGCGGAACATACGGTTGATGCGCATCGTAAAGATGCAGCCACACAAAATACGGCTGCGAGGGCTGGTTATTGAGCCACGCCAGCGCGTGATCGACTGTCACTCCAGCATTGCGGGTCGCGCTTTCCCCACCCGCACCGCCCGGCATCTGGTCGTCGTATACCGAAAAGCCTTGATCGAATCCGATATCGCGTTTGAATACGAAAGCACTGACGAAGGCTGCTGTATTCCAACCATGTTTCTGCAAAATTTTGGCCAGCGTAATGGATGAGGGTTGCAGAGTGAATCCGCCCGTATCCCGCACATGATGGACGTTCGGGTTCGTCCCGGTAAACATGCTGGCGTGGGAGGGAAGGGTCAGCGGCGCTTGGGTCACCGCCTTGTCAAACAGGACGCCGTTTGCGGCCAGGGAGTCGATGGTGGGCGTCTTGATTTTCTTGTTTCCGTAACAGTGCAGATGGTCCGCCCGTACCGTGTCCAGCGTGATGAACACCACATTGAGGGGCTTCAACGTCCCGGCAGACCCTTCCGTTGCTCGGAATTCTTCTTTTTTCGGAGAAGATCTGCATGCAACCGCAGCCAGCAGTGCCACAGTGCAGAAGCCGGCGAGGAACGCGCGTCGCGTGCGGGACTGCATAGGATCATCCTCCGACATGGCTACACTGGCTGGCTGCCTTAAGGATGACAAATCCGCCCGTCCAGCGCAAATGCCAGTTACATGGACCCGACGTGCTCGCGTCCGTGCTCGTTTTCTGTGGGGGCACGCTTTTCACCGGCGGAATCGCCGTTCAGCGCATTGGACAGCAAATAATGTTGATCAATGAGAGTTCTTGACAGCGAAAGGGCGTACCTCGAACGATGATTATAAGGCCATCTCCGAACTCAATAATTTTTGGATATACGTGCGGTAATCGCCCGTTCGCAGGCGGAAAGAGGTTTGCATGAAAATGAAACTTATGCGGGGGAGTTTGGTTTTGGTATTTTTGCTTTTGATGATGCCAAGGATTGCGCATTCGCAAATGAGTAAGGTGAAAACCGTCTGGATCATCATGATGGAAAATAAAAACTGGACGGGGAACAATGCCGGCGCTTCCTCTGGTAACCCGGATCTCAAAGGCAATCCACTTGCCCCATATATCAACGGGACGCTGCTGAAAACATCGGCGCACGCAGAGCAGTATTACAATCCTCCCGGCAACCATCCCAGCCAGCCAAATTATTTGTGGCTGGAAGCAGGAACTAACTTTGGCGTCCACGCGGATACCCAACCTGGGCAGCCGCAACTGTTCGCAACGCAGCATTTGGTAACGCTTTTACAAAAGGCAGGAATTTCGTGGAGAGTCTACGCGGAACCCGACTTTGGAAGCCCGGTGTTCGACACCTGCCCACTTGATTTCACCTACGTCGACATCAACCATGTCGCTCCCGACTTCTTCTTCGATATCAACAACGGGTTGAATCCACATTCGGCCGAATGTATCTCCCACGTCCGGCCTTATTACCAGCTGGCGACCGATCTGGCCGACAATACGCCCGCCCGCTACAACCTGATTACGCCGAACGTGTGTCATGACGGACATGAGCACGTTTCCGCTTGCAGTAGCCAGGAATCGAAAAACAATACATCGCGATCAGACACCTGGCTCAAGCAAAATGTGCCCGTAATTCTCCAGTCGCAGGCGTACAAGGAAGGTGGCGCCCTATTCATTATCTGGGATGAAGGGGAGGACTCCGGCAAGTTCAGCGATGGCCCGATCGGCATGTTCCTGCTTTCACCGTTTGCCAAAGGAGGAGGCAAGACGGCTTACAGCAATTCCATTCACTACGACCATAGCTCTACACTGAAAACGATGGAGGAGATCTTCGGCGTAAAGCCTCTGCTGGGAGCCGCAGCATCGGAGAGAACCAGGGATCTGAGTGACCTGTTTCAGTGAGCTATGCCGACCGAGGGTTTTAGGGCATTCTTTGTCGTTGTTCCGCAGAGCCGGAGGTCCACCGGAAAGATGATGTGGATTGAATGCGGCATTCGCCGATGGATTCGATGAATCTCCTCGACTGGATGCGGTGAGGTTGGACAGTTTGATCACTCGCCGGAAATTTCTTTGTCAGTCCGCCATTGCTGCAGCGGCTGCGATTGGTCCGCGAGCTTTCTCCAAGGCCGTGCGGGGTGACGCGGCCCCTGTGGTTCCGGTCCTCAATCCAGAAAGCCTGGCTCGCTTCGTTGATCCGCTGCCTCTTCCGCCGATTGCGCGGCCGGTGGATGTTCGTGCGGTTCCGGGTAAACCCGGCATGCGGGTGCCGTTCTACCGAGTGACCATGCGCCCCGTCGCGAGCAAGCTTCATCGCGATCTGCCACCGACCAGGCAATGGTCATACAACGGTTCGGTGCCTGGGGTGATGTTCGAGACGCAAAGCGGTCAGGGGCTGCTTGTGGAGTGGGCGAATGAATTGCCGCCCCGGCATTTCCTCCCTATCGATTACTCGCTGCACGGCGCCGGACGCGATATCCCTGAGGTGCGCAGCATCGTGCATTTGCATGGCGGCAGGACGCCTGCCGAAAGCGACGGATATCCCGAAGATTGGTACGTGCCCGGCCACTCCCGCATCCATTACTATCCCAACCAGCAGGACTCGACCCTGCTCTGGTATCACGATCACGCCATGGCGATCACCCGGCTGAACATCTATGCCGGACTCCTGGGGCTGTATGTAATTCGCGATGAGGCGGAGCGGCAGTTGCAGTTGCCCGATGGCAAATATGAAGTCCCTCTCGTGTTCTTCGATCGTCATCTGGGTCTCGATGGCCAACTGAACTATCCGACTTCCGGCCATCCCGGACACCCGTGGATTTCTGAAGTTCGAGGCGAAGTGCCGTTGGTCAACGGCAAGATCTTTCCTTATCTCGATGTGGAGCCGCGCAAGTATCGGTTTCGCGTTCTGAACGCCTCGAATGGCCGTGCGTATCGGCTGTCATTTCCCCCAGGCGTCGACGTTCGCCAGATCGGCACCGATCAGGGACTGCTGCCCGCGCCGATAACCGTTACGCAATTGCTGCTGGCGCCAGCCGAGCGCGCCGACCTGGTCATCGACTTCGCGCCACACCGTAACACGCGGATTCTGCTGTCGGACGATGGCTTCCCTACGCTGATGGAGTTTCGCGTGGGCGCATCGCCGGTTTCAGATCGGAGCGAAATGCCGGACCAACTTCGTCCTGTGCCGCGGATTGCGGAGGCGTCCGCCGTAAGGACCCGGCGACTCACATTAGACGAGCTTTTAAACGGGGGCAGGGGCCCATCCATGGGAATGCTGCTGAATAAGACGCCGTGGCACATGCCCATTACCGAGGAACCGACCCTGGATACAACAGAAATCTGGGAACTCGCGAATATAACCGACGATGTTCACCCCATTCATCTGCACCTGGTGCGCTTTCAAATTCTCGATCGTCGCCCCTTCAGTGCCGCCGATACCATGTCGACCGGCATCCTCCGCTACACGGGACCGGCTGAGGCTCCGGACCCGAATGAACGCGGCTGGAAAGACACGGTCCGCGTCAACTCGCAGACGGTCACGCGGATCATTGTCCCGTTCAAGGGCTATCCCGGCAGATATGTCTGGCACTGCCATAACCTGGAGCATGAGGATAACGAAATGATGCGCCCCTACGCGGTGCTTGCGCCCGGGATTGAGCCAGACAACCTCCAAGTATCTTCTGACGAGCGAGGTT